>NZ_QJTK01000009.1 GCF_003217355.1 Rhodobacter viridis
ACGCGCTTGCGGGCGGGCTGGTAGCCTTTGCGGCGCGGGCCGGGGCGATCGTCTTCGGCTGGACGCTGCCCGCCTATCGCGCCCGCGCCGGACGCCCGACCGATCCGCGCTGAGCCCCGGCCAGTCGTGATACGAAAAGCCCGCCCCGATCACTCGGGACGGGCGCTGCGCGGGAAGGGACAGTCTCAGCGCAGCGTGGCTTCGGTCAGCGCCACCCAATAGGCGGCGCCGATCGGCAGGATCTCGGGGTCGAGCACATATTCGGGGTGATGCACGAATTTCGTGTCGCCATTGCCCAGGAAGCAATAGGTGCCCTTGCACTTTTGCAGCATGAAGGCGAAATCCTCGGAGCCGAGATAGGTCGGGCCTTTGTCGATCACATTGTCCGTGCCAAAGGCGGCGCGGGCGATGGCAGCGGCCTTGCGGGTTTCCTCGGGGTCGTTGGTCAGCACTGCCCCCGGCACGCCCTCGCGAATTTCGGCGCTGCAGCCGAAGGACTCGCACTGGCGCGCCACCAGACGCCGGACATTTCCCAAAACGACGGCCCGATCCTGCGGCGTGGTGGTGCGGATCGAGAGCCGCAGCACTGCGCTTTGCGCGATGACATTGCCCGCTTGCCCCGCCTGAAACGCCCCCACCGTGACGACAGCACTATGGGAGGGCGCCACATTGCGCGCCACCACCGTCTGCAACGCCATCACCAGCGACGCCCCCGCCACGACCGGATCGATCGCCAGTTCGGGAAAGGCGCCGTGGCCGCCCTTGCCGGTGATCTCCACCTCCCAGTTGTCGACCGCAGCCATCGTGTCGCCTTCGGTGAAGTAGAGCTTGCCCTTTTCGAGCCCCGGCATGTTGTGCATCCCGAAGACCGCATCGACCGGGAAGCGCTCGAACAGACCATCGGCGATCATCGCCGGGCCGCCCTGCATCGTCTCCTCGCCGGGTTGGAAGATCATCCGCACCGTGCCGTTGAAATTGCGCGTCTCGGACAGGTATTGCGCTGCGCCCAAGAGCATCGCGGTATGGCCGTCATGGCCGCACAGATGCGCCCGGCCGGGGATCTGCGATTTCCAGGGCAGGTCGTTCACCTCCTGGATCGGCAGGGCGTCGAAATCGGCGCGCAGCCCGATGGCCTTGCCGCCCTTGCCCGAGGTGATCGAGGCGACGATGCCGTGCCCGCCGACGCCGGTGACGACCTCGACGCCGGGAAAGCTGTGCAAGGTGTCGGCGATGAAGGCGGCGGTGCGCTCTTCCTGCATCGAGAGTTCGGGGGTGCGGTGCAGATGGGCGAACCAGGTTTCCATCAAGGATTTGTCCTGTTCGAGCCGGGTGATGATGGCGTTCATGTCACGCTCCTGTAAGGCGGTTTCGGGGTGCTCCCGCCAGCCGTCCGGCGGGGGCAAAGGCGGTCAGGCGGTTGCTTTCTTGCCCGCCGGGATCGTCAGCAGGATGCTGAGGATGGCGACGAGGACCAGCATCAGGTTGAACCCGAGCGCGACCAGCGCGGCTTCGCGGATGGCGACGTTGTCCTGCCGCCCGACGAAGGTGATCACGCCCTGCATCCACTGCACCGAGGCGTCATTGGCGCTGAGTGCGGTGAAGATCGCCGCCGAGATCGCCACACCGAAGGAGCCACCGAGCGACGAGGCCATCTTGTAGATGCCCGCCCCGGCCGCCGCCTGATCATCGGGCAGGTTCGACAGCGCCGCATCGGTCGAGGGGGTGGCGTAGAAGGCAAGACCAAGGCCAAGCAGGATGTAGGAAATCACGGCGAGGATGCGGTATTGGTCGAGCATCAGGTTCGTCGGCAGCAGCAGCGCGATCGACAGGCCCGAGATCAGGCAGGCCCAGAGCATCGGCTTGCGCGAACCGAAGCGTTGCAGAAGCTTTTCGCCGACCCGGATGAAGGCGACGATGGTGATCGCATAGCCGAGCGTCAGCATGCCCGCCGCCTGCGCCGTCAGCCCGCCACCGAGTTGCAGGAGCATCATCGAGACGATGATCATGCCCGCGATGCCATTGAGCAGGAAGTTGGAGATCGTCGCCCCGGTATAGATCCGGTTGGAAAACAGCTTGAAGTTGACGAAAGGCGCGTTCGAGCGGGTTTCCAGCAGGAAGAAGATCACGCCAAACACCACCGCGACAACAGCGAGGCCAAGCGTCAGCGGATCGGTCCAGCCGATTTTCGAGCCCTGCGTCGCGACGATCTGCAACGCGACCATGCTGATCAGGAAGGTGACCAAGCCCTTGAAGTCGAACTTGTAGCTGCCCTTGGCCTCGGCCTTGCACTCGGGGGTGCCGCGCACCATCAGCATGCCGACGAGCGAGACGACGGCCGAGATGATGAAGATCCAGCGCCAGCCGACGTTCGAGGCCATCAGCCCGCCAAAGAGCGCGGCAAAGCCTGATCCGCCCCAAGACCCCATCGACCACAGGCTGATCGCCCGCTGCCGCGCCGCGCCCTCCCAATAGGTTTTCACCAGCGCGAGGCTTGAAGACATGATGAAGGCCGCCGACAGCCCTTGGGCGATGCGGCCGAACATCAGGAAGGTGCTGCCCGAGGCGCCCGTGGGGGCAAAACCCACGAGGAGCGAGCCGAGGATCGACAGCACGAAGCCCCACATCACCATGCGGACGCGGCCGACCCGGTCGGCGAGGCCGCCGACGACGACGATGAAGATGCCGGAAAACAGCGCCGTGATCGACACGGCGATGTTCATCAGGCTTTGTTCGATCTGCAGATCGGCCGCCATCTGCGGCGCGATGTTGAGCGTGGTCTGGGCAAACAGCCAGAAGGCCAGAACGCCCATGATGATCCCGAACAGGAGCCTGTCGGTCCCCTGATAGGAGGATTTGGATGTGTCAGACATCTCGGTGGTCCTTTGGAAAGCGCGAGGGGCGCATGAACAAGGCGAGGTCTCGCGGCAGGGGCGGGAGGAACGACTCGGGTCACCTGCTTGCCTCTGCGCGCAATATACAATAGTTGCTTCTTGCAACAAGTGAAAAATGCAAGCGAAACTCGAGACCGTTGACCCGGGCAATGGTTGCAATTTCCGCCCTCCTCGCCCACCTTGAGGCCATCGGCACGACCTGCCCGGCGCCGCAGAAGGATCACGGACCATGGAAAAACCCTTTTCGCGCGAACGGCTGACGTTCCGGCTCGACATGCTGGCGAAGGAGTCGATCGATGCGAACGACGGGATCTTTCAGCATCAGCTGGGGCTGAGCATCCGCGAGGTCCGGGCGCTGCGGATCATTCACGACCACGCCGGGCTGACCTTCGTCGATCTGGTGCAGATGGCGGATCTGGAACGGACGCTGACCTCGCGGATCATCCAGAGCCTGATCAAGCAGGGGCTGGTGCGGCGCGAGAACGACGAAAACGATGCGCGCAAGTTCCGGCTCTATCCGACCGAGGCAGGCAGCCGCAAACGCGAGGCGGCCGGGCGACTGTCTGAGGCGCTCGAAAAGCTGCTGGTGGCGCCGCTGAGCCCCGAGGAACTGGTGCAGCTTGACGATCTTCTGGCGCGTCTGGCGGTCTGGGTCCGCGCCAGGGACTACCACGACCAGCTTGCCACGTTCAGCGAAACCGAAAGCTGACCCGACGCGCGCGCCGACCTGCCCGCCAGCCGACGCTGCGCGGTTGCCCCTGCGGCTGCGGCGGTTTCACGCGCGCAAACCGAGATAACCCTCTGCGCAGAAACACCCTCCGTCTCGGATCAGGCCTCCGCCAGCCGCGCCGGAGGGTGTGGTGAAACGCCGGGTTGAACTTCGATCTGCTGCGGACTTACGAGGGGGGGCGAACACAGCACAAGATCCCGGCAACGCGACCCGCGCTGCACACCCGCGCGTCTTTTCGTCGAAGACGCTGGTGCGAGGGACAGAGAGGAGACTGGCGTTTGGAACTGATTCATAACTTCTTCGAGTGGCTGAACGGGATCGTCTGGGGCGTTCCGATGATCGTCCTGATCATCGGCACAGGCTTTTACCTGCAGATCCGTCTGGGCTTCATGCCGATCCGCAAGCTGATCTACGGCTTCCGGATGATCTGGAAAAGCCGCACCCCCGGCGCGGAGTCGGAAGGGGAAATCACCCCCTATGCGGCGCTGATGACCGCGCTTTCGGCCACCATCGGCACCGGCAATATCGCGGGCGTCGCCACCGCCATTGCGGTCGGCGGCCCGGGGGCGCTCTTTTGGATGTGGGTCACCGCCTTTGTCGGCATGGCAACGAAATATGCCGAGGTCGTCGTCGCGGTGAAATACCGCGAGGTGGACGACAAGGGCGAGCACATCGGCGGTCCGATGTTCGCGATCAAGAACGGGCTGGGCAAGAACTGGGCCTGGCTCGCCACGGCCTTCGCCTTCTTCGGCGGGCTTGCGGGCTTTGGCATCGGCAACATGGTGCAGGCGAACGGCATCGCGAGCGCGGTGCAGAACTCCTTCGGCATTGCGCCCTGGATCTCGGGCATCGTGATGATGGCCCTCACCGGTCTCGTCGTTCTGGGCGGGATCAAGCGCATCGGCGCGGTGGCCGAAAAGGTCGTGCCCTTCATGGCGATCGTCTATCTGGTTTGCGTGGGCGTCGTGCTGGTGGTCTTTGCCGAAAATATCCCCTCGGCCTTTGCCACCGTGATCTCCGATGCCTTCACCGGCACGGCGGCGGCGGGCGGCTTCCTTGGCTCGACCATCCTGATGGCGATGCAAAAGGGTGTGGCGCGGGGCATCTTCTCGAACGAGGCGGGGCTGGGCACCGCGGGCATCGCGCAGGCCTCGGGCTCGACCTCGAACCCGGTGTTTTCGGGCGTGATCGGGATGATGGGAACCTTCATCGACACGATCATCATCTGCACGCTGACGGGTCTGGCGATCATGGTCACCGGCGTCTGGACGAATGGCGAGACCGGGGCGATGCTCTCCTCCTCGGCCTTCGAGGCGGCGATGCCGGGCTATGGCAAATATCTGCTGACGATCTGCCTTGCGCTCTTTGCCTTCACCACCATCCTTGGCTGGGCCTATTACGCCGAGAAATGCTGGGAATTCCTGCTCGGCACGATCAGCGAAAAGCCGTTCCGGGTGCTTTGGACCATCGCGGTCTTCTTCGGCGCGACGCTGAGCCTCGATTTCGCCTGGCTGGTCGCCGATACGCTCAACGCGCTGATGGCGATCCCGAACCTGATTGCGCTGCTTCTTCTCTCGCCGGTCATCGTCAAGCTGACGCGAGAGTACTTCGCCCCCGGCGGCGAAGGCGGGAACTGACACAACGTGCCGGGGCGTCCAGTCGGATGCCCCGGCCGACATTTCTGACGCGGCAGGCCCCACCTCGGGCAGGCGAGATCGCGCGGATGATGAGCCACACGGGCGGCTAGGCCAGCCTGCGCGCGGCGATCCAGCTTGCCGCCGCCATGGCGCCCGCGGTGGCAAGGCAAAGCGCCAGCCCGCCGATCTGGTAGCTCAGGCCCGACAAAAGCGTGCCGATGAGCCGCCCCGCCGCATTGGCCATGTAGTAAAAGCCGACATCGCGGGTGATCCGCCGCGCGTCGCCAAAGGCGAGGATCAGGTAGGAATGCACCGAGGAATTGATGGCGAAGACGAAGCCGAAGGCGAGAAGCCCGATGAGGATCGTTGCGGTCAACCACGGGGCGGGCGCGGGGGCGATCAGCACGGCGAGGGCAAGCACGAAGGGGATCGGAACGAGATAGCCCGCCCAAGCGATGGCTTTTGCGGTGATGGCGGGTTCTGGCTGGGATTTCGCGCCCAGAAGCCGGGGGGCAAAGGCCTGCACCGCGCCATAGGCGATGATCCAGAGCGCCATGATACCGCCGGTGAGAAAGAACGCCTCGCGTCGGCCCTCGGCCGTGCCATCGGACAGAACCGCTTGGAAATAGACCGGAAGGCCGACGACGAACCAGACATCGCGAGCGCCGAAGAGAAACATCCGGGCCAGCGAGAGCCGGTTCACCTGCGGGTTTTGCGATCGCCAGCCGCCCCAACTGTCTTCGGATTTCATCCGCCCCGGCAGGCCTGCGGGCAGAAAGGCCACGACCGCGATCAGGATCAGGGCCAGCAGAACCGCCATGCCCCAAATCGCCGGTTTGAAACCGACAAGCGCCAAGAGCGCGGCGCCCAGGAAGAATCCGAGCCCCTTCACCGCGTTCTTTGATCCGGTGAGCGCCGCGACCCAGCGGAACAACCCGCTCTCCCCCGTTGGCGCCAGCAGTTTCACCGCCGATTTTGACGACATCTTCGCCAGATCCTTGGCGACGCCCGAGACGCCCTGCACCGCCATCACGAACGTGACCGAGGCGGGGATCGACCAGCCCGGATCGAGTTGGGCAAGTGCCACGAGAGCCGCCACCTGCAGGCCGAGCCCGCCATACAGCGTCGCGGCAAGTCCGAAGCGCGCCGCCAGCCAGCCCGCACCAAGATTGGTGGCGATGCCCGCGACTTCATAGAGCAGGAAGAGCCAGGCAAGCTGCAAGGCGCTGAAGCCCAGCCCGTTGAACTGCAGAAGCACCAGCATCCTGAGCGCGCCATCGCTGAGCATGAAGGCCCAATAGGCGGCGGTGACGGCGGCATAGGCGCGGATCGGATTGGCGCTCACAGTGACCCCGCCACCATCCGGGCGATATCGGCCAGACGGCAGACATAGCCCCATTCGTTGTCATACCAGGCGTAAAGCTTCAGTTGCGTGCCGTTCACCACCATCGTCGACGGCCCGTCGATCACGGCCGAGCGCGGATCGTTGGTGAAATCCGACGATACCAGCGGCCGGGTCTCGAAGCCGAGAATGCCGCTCAGCGGCCCCTCGGCGGCGGTTTTGAGCAGGCCGTTCACCTCCTCAACCGTGGTCGCACGCTCAAGCTCGAAGACGCAATCGGTGAGCGAGGCGTTGAGCAGCGGCACCCGGACAGCGTGACCATTCAGCCGCCCCGTGAGCTCGGGATAGATCAGCGTGATCGCCGTGGCCGAACCGGTGGTGGTCGGGATCAGGTTCATCAGCGCAGACCGGGCGCGGCGCAGATCCTTGGCGGGGCGATCGACGATCGTCTGCGTGTTCGTCACATCATGCAGCGTGGTGATGGATCCGTGCTTGATCCCAAGGGCTTCGTGGATCACCTTGACCACCGGGGCAAGGCAGTTCGTGGTGCAGGACGCCGCCGTGATCAGCCGCTGGCTGCCATCGTAAAGCGTGTGATTGACGCCATAGACAAGGTTCAGTGCGCCCTCGTCCTTCACCGGGGCCGAGACGACGACCTTGCGCACACCTGCATCGAAATAGGGTTCAAGCTTTGCCGCGGTTTTGAAATGGCCGGTGCAGTCGAGCACCAGATCGACGCCCATTTCGGCCAGCGGCAGGGCCTCGAGCCTCTTTTCCCGTGTCAGGGGGATGCGGTGTCCATCGATCATCAGCGCGCCTTCGGAGGCCGCAGTGGGGGCCGACCAGCGGCCATGCACTGTGTCGAACTCGAGAAGCAGCGCATGGGTTTCCGCATCGCCCACGGCGTCGTTCAAGAGCACGATCTCGGCCGCGTGGCCCAGATCGACCAGCCGCCGCAGCACGAGTTTTCCCATCCGGCCGAGGCCGTTGATCGCAATCCTCGCCATGGTCATTCCTTTTCAAGCGCGATGCCGATCGCATCGACGCGGGTTTGCAGCGCAAGGCGGTCGAGCGTGCCGAAGGGCAGCGCGACAAAGGCGGCGATCCGGCGGCGCAGCGCGCCATAGGTTTGCGCGAAGACGAGCGCCCTTTCCGCCTCGGTGCCCACGGCCTTCACCGGGTCGGGCAGGCCCCAATGGCCGGTGATCGGCTGGCCGGGCCAGGGCGGGCACTCTTCGGCGGCGGCAGTGTCACAGACGGTGAAGACGAAATCCATCTGCGGCGCGGCGGGGCCCTGAAACTCCGACAGATGTTTGGCGCGCAGGCCCCCGGTGTCATGGCCGTTGCGGGCCAGAACCTCGAGCGCGACGGGGTTGATCGAGGTTCCGGGCCTTGTGCCAGCCGAATGGGCGATGAACTTGCCCGCCCCCAGATCGCAGAGCAGCGCCTCGGCAAAGATCGAGCGGGCGGAGTTGCCCGAACAGATGAAAAGCACGTTGAAGGCAGTGTCGGACATGAGATTTGCCTTGTCAGGAAGGGCTTTGGGCATCAGGTCGGGACGAGCCCGGCCCAGATCGAGCGCGAGATAACCGATCAGGGATTCGGTTTTCTGAAGGTCGACGGCATAGAACAGCGACCGCCCCTCGCGGCGCACCTGCACCAGCCCGCAAGCCATCAGGTCCGCCAGATGATGCGAGAGGGTGTTTTGCTTGATCCCCAGCGCGGCGGAAATCTCCGTCGGGCGCACGCCTTGCGGCGCAAAGCGCATGAGTAGCCGGAACACGGCAAGACGGCCGGGATGGCCAAGGCAGGCGAAGGCGGGGGCGGCTGATCTTTCCATAATTTATGAATTATGGATTGAATGAAGGATGTCCAGTGAAGCTTTGATGACAGCCCCGACTTGCAAGACCGTGGCCAAGCCAGCCTATCGCACCATCGATGCAGGCAATGGCACGCGCACGCCATTGCGGCGGCGGTTGGGATCTGGCTCTCGTATAGGCGCCGTTGTCACGGCAACGCGCGGCCAACCGCGCCGGTGGCGGCGGGCCACACCGCAGCGGATCTGCTCAGGGAGCAGACCCGCTGATTTCTTCTTGGCCCAAATACGCCCTGTCGCGGCCGGTCACTCGGCCCAGTCCCAGGGCACGGTGAACTGCCCCAGCACCTGGCCCAGCTTCGCCGCGTCGTGATCGCCCGTGGTCGCCAGCTGCGCCACCAGACCGCGCTTCTTGTCCTCGACCACCGCGACCACATGCACCGGCACCGCAGCCTCGGCCAGCGCGGCATCCAGCACCCGGACAATCGCCCGCTTGCGCAGCTCGGGCTTGAAGATCTTGCCCACCGCGGTTTTCGGCAGTTCGTCCAGCACCTCGATGTGCTTCGGCACCGCCGCGCGTTCGTGGATGTGGCGCTTGGCATGGGCCATCAGCTCGTCCGGGGTGATCGTCGCATCCTTGACCAGCTCGACATAGGCGCAGGGCAGCTCGCCCGCAAAGGCGTCGGGCTGGCCGATCGCGCCCGCAAAGGCGATGGCCGGATGAGCGAGCAGCGCCTCCTCGATTTCCGCGGGGTCGATGTTGTGGCCGCCGCGGATGATCAGATCCTTGGCGCGGCCGGTGATCCAGAGATAGCCGTCCGGGTCGATCCGGCCCAGATCGCCGGTGCGCAGGAAGCGTTCCTCGGCGAACAGGTCGTGGTTCTTGTCCACCTCGGTATAGGTCGAGCCCTCGAACACGCCCGGGTTGGCGACGCAGATCTCGCCCACCTCGTCGGCCGCACATTCAAGGAAACCGGCCTCGGTCTTGCGCAGGATGCGGACGTGGCTGTAGGGCAGCGGAATGCCCACCGAGCCGACTTTCTTCGGCCCGTCGACCGGGTTGATCGAGACAAGGCAGGTGGCTTCGGTCAGCCCGTAGCCCTCGCAGATCTCGACCCCGGTGGCGTCCTTGAAGCGGTTGTAAAGCTCGACCGGCAGGGGCGCAGAGCCCGAAATCGCCGTGCGCAGCGAGGAAATGTCGGCATCGACCTTGCGCTGCATCAGCGCGGCAATGGCGGTGGGCACGGTGATCAGGAAGGTGACCTGCCAGCGCTCGATCAGCTTCCAGAAATTGTCGAAGACCCCCTCGCCGCGATAGCCCGCAGGGGTCGGGAACACGACATGGGCGCCGGAATGGATCGCGGACATCAGGATCGGATAGGCGGCAAAGACGTGGAAGAGCGGCAAGGGGCAGATCATCACGTCGGTATGGCGGAACAGAAGCGTGCCGCCGAGCCAGCCGTTGTAGACCATGCCCGAATATTTGTGCTGCGCCACTTTCGGCATGCCCGTCGTGCCGCCGGTGTGGAAATAGGCCGCCACGCGGTCGGTCTTCGCATCCTCGAACACCAGCTTGTCGGCGGGCTGGCCGTCGCAGGCGGTGTTGAAATCATAGACATCGGCGTGATGGCGGAAATGCGTCTTCGGCCGGAGGAAGGGCACGATCCACGATTTCGGCGCGGTCAGGTAGCGGTTCAGATCGACCTCGAGGATCGTCTTGACGTTCGGCGCGTGCTTGACCGCCTCGGCCGCCTTTTGCGCGATGTCGGATTTCGGGAAACTTTTCAGCGTGACCAGCACCTTGGCCTTGGTCTCGCGCAGGATCGCGGCGATCTGCTCGGGCTCCAGCAGCGGGTTGATCGGGTTGACGATCCCCGCCGTCGTGCCCGCCAGCAGCACCACCGCGGTTTCAAGGCTGTTCGGCAGCAGGTAAGCCACCGTGTCCTTTTCGCCCACGCCCATGCGGCGCAAAAGGTTCGCGGCCTGCGTCACCCGGGCCAGAACCTGCTCCCAGGTCATGGTGACCGAATGATCCTTGGGCCCCGAGGTGATCTGGAACGTCAGCGCCGGACGGGCCCCGTGTTTCGCCGTCACCCGGGACAGGAAGTCATACATCGTGATCGCGCGGTCGCGGTCTTCCCAGGGCATCTGCCCTTCGACGCGGTCGCGGTCGGCCACGGTCGCATAGGTCTCGGTCATGGTGTCCTCCCCCGGCCCGTTCCTCCGCAGGCCTTGGGCGCAGAATGCGTCATAAAGCGGCACCCGGGCAAGGGCGGGATTGCCGCAAACGTCACGTCATGGCGGGCATGACGCAAGGACAAGCCGATTCAGGCGCTTGCGCCATCGGTGAATTGCAGCCGCGCCAGTTCGGCATAGAGCCCGCCTTCCGCGACCAGCGCCTCATGCGTGCCCTGCGCGACGATCTTGCCCTGATCGAAGACCACGATCCGGTCGGCTTTCTTCACCGTGGCAAGGCGATGCGCGACGATGATCGTGGTGCGGGTGGCGCGCAGATCATCGACCGCCGCCTGCACCGCGCGTTCCGAGGCCGCATCCAGCGCCGAGGTCGCCTCGTCCAGAAGCAGCACCGGCGCGTCGCGCAGGATCGCCCGGGCGATGGCGATGCGCTGCTTCTGCCCGCCCGAGAGCATGATGCCGCGCTCGCCCACATAGGTGTCGAAGCCCTGCGGCAGCGCCGACAGGAAGTCATGCGCGTAGGCTGCGCGGGCGGCGGCCTCGACCTCGGCATCGGTGGCTTCGGGGCGGCCAAAGCGGATGTTTTCCCGCGCCGTCGTCGCAAAGATCACCGGGTCTTGCGGCACCAGCGCCAGCGCGCGCCGGTAATCGGCCCGCGCGAGGTCACGCAGATCGACACCATCAAGGGTGATCCGCCCCGCTTCGGGGTCATAGAACCGCTCGATCAGCTGAATGATCGTGGTTTTTCCCGCGCCCGAGGGGCCGACCAGCGCCACGGTTTCCCCGGGCGCAATCGACAGGCTGACCGCGTTCAGGGCCGAGGTCTCGGGCCGCGAGGGGTAATGGAAGGTGACATTTTCAAAGGCAATCGCGCCTTTCACCGGGCTTGGCAGCGGCACCGGCCTGGCCGGATCGGTCACGGTGTCGCCCGCATGGAGCAGCTCCACCAGCCGCTCGGTCGCGCCCGCGGCCCGCTGCACCTCGCCCCAGATTTCCGTCAGCGCGCCGACAGCGGCCGAGACCATCACCGCATAGATGACGAATTGCACCAGCTGGCCGACCGTCATCAGCCCCTCGCGCACGTCGCGCGCACCGATCCAGAGCACGCCGACGATCCCGGCGAACACAAGGAAAATCACGATCATCGTCATGATGGCGCGGGTGGTGATGCGGGCATTGGCCGAGGCGAAGGCCTTTTCGGTGACCTCGGAAAAGGCGTTCCGGGTCAGCGCCTCATGGGTGAAGGCCTGCACCGTCTGCACCGAACTGAGCGCTTCCGACGCCGAACCCGAAGAAGAGGCGATCCAGTCCTGGTTCTCGCGGCTGAGCCGGCGCAGACGGCGCCCCATCACCACGATCGGCACGATGACCAAGGGGACGATCAACAGCACCAGCCCGGTCAGCTTCGCCGAGGTGAACAGCAGCATGGTGATGCCGCCGATCAGGATCAGGATGTTGCGCGCCGCGACCGAGATCGAGGAGCCGAGCAGCGACAGGATCAGCGTCGTGTCGGTGGTGATGCGCGAGATGATCTCGCCGGTCAGGATGCGCTCGTAGAAGGCGGGGGAAAGTTCGATCACCCTGCCGAAGACCGCCTTGCGGATATCGGCGACGACGCGCTCGCCAAAGCGGGTGACGAGCCAGTAGCGCAGCCCGGTGCCCACGGCCAGCAGCGCGGCGATGACATGGGCGGCCAGAAAATAGCTGTCGAGCAGCTCGCCGCCCTGCTGGAAGCCGTCGACCACGCGGCGTGCCGCGATGGGCAGGATCAGGGTCACCATCGCCGTCAGCACCAGCGCGCCCGAGGTGGCGAGGGCCAGACGGCGATAGGGGGTGATGAAGGGGGCAAGACCCCGGATCGCGCCCATGCGTTTCGGCTTCGGACGATCTTCCAGCGGGGTGGCAGGTCTGCGGGCCATCGGCTCTCCCTCTCGGTTTTGTCCGATCTATGGTTGCAAGGCCCTGACGGCAAGGTTCACGCCCAGAAAGAGGCTGGTACGGGCGACCGGACTCGAACCGGCATGGAGTTGCCTCCGAGGGAGTTTAAGTCCCATGCGTCTACCATTCCGCCACGCCCGCGGCCCGCCTTGGGTAGCGCGGGCGGGCGAGCGGGGCAAGGGCCTAGCGCCCGGTGAACTGCGGCGGGCGTTTTTCCAGAAAGGCCTGCACGCCCTCGCGGAAATCCGCGCTGCGGCCAAGCTCGCCCTGATAGCGGGCCTCGAGCGCGAGCTGCGCGCCAAGCGGGTTCGACAGCCCGATGTGGAAGGCCCGCTTCAGCGCCGCAAAGGCCGCCGTCGGCCCCTTCGCCAGATGCGTGGCCCGCGCCCGCCAGTGATGTTCGAAATCGACATCGGGCACGGCTTCCCAGATCAGCCCCATCCGCGCGGCCTCTTCGGCGCCGATCTTCTCGGCAAAAAGCGCCATGCCCATCGCGCGGGCCATGCCGACCTGCCGGGGCAGCCACCAGGTCCCGCCCGCATCCGGCATCAAGCCGATCCGGGTGAAGGCCTGCATGAACGCCGCCGACTGCGCCGCGATCACCACATCGGCCGCCAGCGCCAGATTGGCCCCCGCCCCCGCGGCCGCCCCGTTCACCGCCGCCAGAACCGGCAGCGGCGCACTGTAGATCGCCTGCAGCAGGGGTTCATATTCCTCGCGCAGCACGGTCTCGAGGTTCAGCCCCTCGGCTGCGCCATCGCCCAGATCCTGCCCCGAGCAGAAGGCCCGCCCCGATCCGGTCAAGACGATCGCCCGCGCCTCGCCGCGGGCGCGGTGCAGCGCCTCGGTCAGCTCGCGCCGCATCGCCGCATTCAGCGCATTCATCACTTCGGGCCGGTCGAGCGTGATCACCGCCAGCCCCTCGGAAATCTCGTAGCGGATCGTGTGATAGCTCATGGCCTGCCTCCTCTTTGCCCCAGCTTGCCGCGCGGGCAGCGAAAGGCAAAGCGAAACCGCACGTCACAAACAGCCCCCGGCCCCGGCTTTTCCTTGGCAAAATACGCAAAGCGGGGGCGCGGGGGGCGCAGCCCCCCGCGGGTCGCCTCGGGCTTGCCCGAGGCGAAAGCCCTCACTCCTTCAGCAACTCCGTCAGCCGCGCCTCTTCCTCGGCCGACAGCACAGTAGCCCCCGCCTCGTCCTCGCGCCGACGCCCGCGCAGCCACAGGAAGACCCCGCCCAAAGCCACCACCAGCACCGCAGGCCCGATCCAGTACAGGATCAGGTTCGCCCCCGTGCGTTCGGGCTCAAACAGCACATATTCGCCGAACCGCGACTTGACGTAGTCGATCACCTGCGCGTCGGTATCACCCGCCACCAGCCGCTCACGCACCGCAAGCCGCAGATCCCGCGAGACTTCGGCATTCGACTCGTCAATGTTTTCGCCCTGACAGACCGGGCAGCGCAGCACCTGCGAGATCTGGCGCGCCCGAGCCTCAAGCCCGGGATCGGACAGAACCTCGTCGGGCTGCACCGCATGGGCGGGCGTGGCGAGCAGCAACAACAGGGCAAGACGTTTCAGCATCACTCACTCCGCCGCGACAGCATTGGGGGCCACAGACCGGTGCGCGCCCGCCGCGCTGCGATAGCGCCGGTCGCTCAGGCTCAGGCCGCCGCCAAAGGCCATCATCAGACAACCCGCCCAGACCCAGTTCGCGAAGGGCTTGATATAGGTCCGCACCGCCCAGCCGCCGCCCTCCTGCGGGTCGCCGATCACCAGATAGACGTCGCGCCAGACCCCGTTGTCGATATCGGCCTCGGTCGTCGGCATCGCCTGCACCGGATAGATGCGCTTTTCGGGATGCAGCGTCGCGACGAGCTTGTCGCCTTGCCGCACCTCCATCGTCGCCGTCTTCGAGGTGAAGTTCGGCCCCGGCACCTCTTCGACGCCCTTGAGCGTGATCGTGTAGCCGCCGACGGTGAAACTTTCGCCCGCCTGCGCCACGCGGATATCCTCGATCTGACCGGCCATCAGCAGCCCGACACCGGCAAAGACGATGCCCAAGCCGCCATGCGCAAAGGCCTTGCCCCAATCGGCCCGCGGCAGCCGCAGGACGCGCCCCGGCGTCCGCCCAGCCCTCTGCCAGATCTCGGCCAAGGCGCCAAAGACGATCCAGGCGCCCAGCCCCGCCGCACCCAGCGCCAGCATCGGCCGCCCCGTCGCCATCACCCAGACGAGCGCCAGAACGGCCAGCGTCAGCGCGAGGGCGGGCAGAAGCGGGCGCGCCAGCGTGCCCAGGCGCGCGCGTTTCCACGGCATCATCGCACCGAGCGGCAGCAGCAGCGCCAGACCGATCATGAAGGGCGTGAAGGCCTTTTCGAAGAACGGCGCGCCGACCGAGAGCTTGCGCGCCCAGACCAGCTCCGCGACCAGCGGCCAGACCGTGCCGGTGAAGACGACAAGCGCCGCCACAGCCAAGAGCACGTTGTTCACGACGAGCGCCGATTCCCGGCTGACCATGGAGAACAGCCCCTTCGCCTGCATGTTCGAGGCCCGCGCCGCATAAAGCGTCAGCGCACCGCCGGTGAAGAAGGCGAGGATGAACAGGATGAACACGCCGCGTTTCGGGTCATTGGCAAAGCTGTGCACCGAGGAAATCACCCCCGAGCGCACCAGGAACGTCCCGATCAGCGAAAAGCCGAAGGCCATGATCGCCAAAAGGATCGTCCAGCTTTTCAGCGCCTCGCGCTTTTCCACGACGATCGCGGAATGCAGCAGCGCCGCCGCCAGCAACCAAGGCATCAGCGAGGCGTTTTCCACCGGGTCCCAGAACCAGAAGCCGCCCCAGCCGAGTTCGTAGTAAGCCCACCACGAGCCCAGCGCGATGCCGATGGTCAGGAAGATCCAGGCGGCAAGCGTCCAGGGCCGCACCCAGCGCGCCCAGGCGGCATCGACCCGCCCCTCGATCAGCGCGGCCACGGCGAAACTGAAGGCCATCGAAAGCCCGACATAGCCGAGATAGAGGAACGGCGGATGGAAGGCCAATCCGGGGTCCTGCAACAGCGGGTTCATGTCACGGCCGTTGAAGGGCACCTCTTCAAGCCGCAGGAACGGGTTCGAGGTGAAAAGCACGAAGACAAGGAAGGCGACGCCGATCGTCGCCTGCACCGACAGCACCCGCGCCCGCAGCCGCTCGGGCAAAGCGGCGCCAAAGGCTGCCGCCGCGGCGCCGAACATCGACAGGATCAGCACCCAGAGCAGCATCGAGCCCTCGTGGTTGCCCCAGACGCCGGTGACCTTGTACAGCATCGGCTTGTCGGTATGCGAGTTTTCGTAGACGAGCTTCAGCGAAAAGTCCGACACCACAAAGGCATAGGTCAGCGCGGCAAAGGCCGTGGCGATCAGCAGGAACTGCGCCAGCGCCGCGGGGGTGGCGACAGCCATCCAGCCCGACCAGCCCTTTTGCGCGCCCACCAGCGGGATGATCGCCTGCACCAGCGCCACGCAAAGGGCCAGGATCAGGGCGAAGTGACCGGTCTCGACGATCATGCGGGGTCCTCCTCAAGTCGCGGGCATCATAGAGACGCAGCCCCCCGGGGCCAAGGCAGATGCGCATCTGTCCCGCATCTTTCGCAAAAGCGTGAAGCAGTCATTTCCTTTGACTTTGCGTCAGCCCGCCGCTAAGCGAAGGGCATGATCACCCGGACCACCCTCTTTGCCCGTCCCCGACGTCGCGCGCCCCGCGCCTGACGTCTGATCTCCCGTGGCCTCTCGCCACACCCTTTCCACAAAACCGTCCCTGAAGGCCCCAGACCGTTGACAGCCGCCCCGCGCCTGTTGCACGCCTTGGCCTTCCATTTTCAGGAGCAGAAAATGATCGCTTCCGTGCTGCCGACCTACACCCGTGCCCCCCTCGCCTTCGTGCGCGGCGAGGGCTCCTGGCTCTGGACGGAGGATGGCAGCCGATACCTCGACCTTGGCGCGGGGATTGCGGTCAATGCGCTCGGCCATGCCGCGCCGGAACTGGTCGCGACGCTGACCGAACAGGCGGGCAAGCTCTGGCATGTCTCGAACCTCTACCGGATCCCGGAGCAGGAACGGCTCGCCGACATGCTGGTGGCCAACACCTTCGCCGACACCGTCTTCTTCACCAATTCGGGGACCGAGGCCTGCGAGTTGGCCGTGAAGATGGTGCGCAAGTATTTCTACGAAAAGGGCCAGCCCGAGCGCAGCGACATCCTGACCTTCTCGGGCGCCTTCCACGGCCGGTCCTCTGCCGCCATCGCCGCGGCGGGAACCGAGAAGATGGTCAAAGGCTTCGGCCCGCTGCTGCCCGGGTTCAAACACCTGCCGTGGGGCGATCTGGAGGCCGTCAAGGCCGCCGTCACCGACACCACCGCCGCGATCCTGATCGAACCCATTCAGGGTGAAGGCGGCATCCGCCCCGCGCCCGAGGGCTTCCTGAAAGCCTTGCGCGAGATCTGCGACGCCACCGGCACGCTTCTCGTCTTTGACGAGGTGCAATGCGGCGTCGCCCGCACCGGCCGGCTGTTCGCGCATGAATGGGCGGGCGTCACCCCCGATGTGATGATGGTCGCGAAGGGCATCGGCGGCGGCTTCCCGCTCGGCGCCGTGCTTGCCACCGCAAACGCCGCCTCGGGGATGACCGCGGGCACGCATGGCTCGACCTATGGCGGCAATCCGCTGGGCTGCGCGATCGGCGCGAAGATGATCGAGATCGTCACCGCCCCCGGTTTCCTGGAAGAGGTCAGCCGCAAGGCGGGCTTCCTGCGCCAACGGCTCGAAGGCCTCGTCGCCGCCCATCCCGACATCTTCGAGGAGGTGCGCGGTCAGGGCCTGATGCTCGGCCTGCGCTGCAAGCTGCCGCCCGGGGATGTGGTGAAGGCCGCTTATGCGCAGAACCTGCTGACCGTGCCGGCCGCCGACAACGTGCTGCGGCTCCTGCCGGCGCTGACCATCACCGAAGACGACATGGCCGAGGCCGTCCGCCGCCTTGAGGCCGCCGCCACCGCGCTCGAACAACAACCGGCCTGATTTATCTTGCCACAAATATCCCGGGGGGTCTGGGGGGCAGAGCCCCCCGGCCTTACGGAAAGGAAACCGGAATGACCCATTTTCTCGACATCCAATCCACCAGCCCCGCCGAATTGCGCGCGATGATCGACAGCGCCCGCGCGATGAAGACCGCGCGCATGGACCGCCCGAAAGGCGCGCCCGATGACGAGCAGCCGCTGGCGGGCTGCATGGTGGCGCTGATCTTCGAAAAACCCTCGACCCGGACCCGCGTCAGCTTCGATGTCGGCGTGCGGCAGATGGGCGGGCAGACGATGGTGCTGTCGGGCAAGGAGATGCAGCTCGGCCACGGCGAGACCATCGCCGACACCGCCCGGGTGCTCTCGCGCTATGTGGACCTGATCATGATCCGCACCTTCGAGGAAGCGACCCTGCTCGAAATGGCGGAATATGCCTCGGTTCCCGTGATCAACGGGCTGACGAACCGCACCCATCCCTGCCAGATCATGGCGGACATCATGACCTATGAAGAACACCGCGGCCCGATCGCCGGACGCAAGGTGGTCTGGTCGGGCGACGGCAACAACGTCTGCGCGTCCTTCCTGCAGGCGGCGGGGCAGTTCGGGTTCGATCTGACCTTCACCGGGCCGCAGACGCTCGACCCGGAACGCGAATGGATCGAATTTGCGCGGGCGAAAGGCGCGAATGTGGTGATCGAGCGCGACCCGGCCAAGGCGGTCGAAGGCGCCGATCTGGTCGTCACCGACACCTGGGTCAGCATGCACGATCCGGAATCGGCCAAGGAACGGCGGCACAACCAGCTGCGCGCCTATCAGGTGAACGAGGCGCTGATGGCCAAGGCGAAACCCGATGCCTTGTTCATGCATTGCCTGCCCGCGCATCGCAACGACGAGGCAACTTCGGCGGTGATGGACGGCCCGCATTCTGTTATCTTCGACGAGGCCGAGAACCGGCTGCATGCGCAAAAGGCGATCATGCGCTGGGCCTTGGGCAAGTGAAGGCAAGGCCGGGGGCGCTGCCCCCGGACCCCCGGGATATTTGTCGCAAGATAAAAGGAATTGCGATGGGCAAGACCGCGCTTCTGATCATCGACATGCAAAGGGAGATGCAGGCGCGGCTCGATGCGGGCCGCGCGGCGGTGAACCCCGAAGCCGGGGCGGCGATCGCGGCATTGGCTGCGGCCTGTCGGGAAAAAGGCGTGGCGGTGGTGCATGTGCGTCATCACGATGCAGATCCGGCTTCGCCCTTTCACCCGGATGCGCCGGGCGCGCAGCCGATGCCCTGTGCCGCGGCGCGGCCCGGTGAGGCGGTGTTTGTCAAATCCACCTCTTCGGTCTTTGCCTCGACCGATCTGGCGGCGCATCTGCGGGGCCAAGGGATCACCCGGCTGATCATCGTGGGCGCGGTGCTGGGCTTTTGCGTCACCTCGGCCGTGCGGGCGGCGGCGGATCTGGGCTTTGCGGTGATCTTGCCGCGCGATGCGGCCTTGGGCTTCGATCTGCCGATGATGGGGCTTTCGGCGGACGAGATCGCGAAAGTGACCTTTGGTCTGCTCGGCGCGGATTTCGCCACGCTCTCGACCAGCGCCGAAGTGATCGCCAGCCTTTAGGTGCCGCGCGGTTTTGCCCGCGTCGTCGGGTCGGCCTCGCGCGGGTTTTCCGGCCAAGGATGGCGCGGATAGCGGCCGCGCATGTCCTTGCGCACCTCGGCATAGGAACCGTCCCAAAAGCCGGGCAGGTCCATCGTCACCTGAATAGGCTTGCCTCCGGGCGAGAGAAGCTCGATCCGCAAGGGATGGCGCTTCGGCCCGACGCTCGGGTGAACAGTCACGCCATACATCTCGGGCAGTTTCACTTCGATCGTCGGCACCTCGGCGCCGTAATCGATCGGCACGCGGCGCCCTAAGGGCGTTTCGAAATGGCCGGGAACAAGCCGGTCCAGCTCGGCCATCTGCCCCCAATCGAGCTGCGCGCGGAACGCCTCGGTCAGGTCAAGATTGCGCAGATCGGCCTCGGTCCGGACTTTTTTCAACCACGGTAGCAGCAACTCCCCCGCCAGAAGCGCGGCATCCGAGAGGTCGGGCAGATCGACGCCATCGGCGCGCAGGATATTGACGCGGGCGCGAAACCGGGCGGCGCCGGGCGTCAGCGTCAGGCCGATCTGGCGCAGACCCTCAAGCGCGCCGCGCGCCATCGCCTCGGGCGGGGCCTCGGGCCAATGGCGGTCTTCCAACACCAACGCGCCGAAACGCTCCTGACGGCGGGCGACCACCCGGCCCTCGCGTTTCGACCATTCGCAGAGATCGACCCAAGTGATGCGGTCGCCATAAAGACGGCGCAGCTCGGCATCGGCGAGCGCCAGGCCCTGCCGGACGCGGGCCTCGCGCGGGTCGCCGTCAAGGTCCGAGGCCACCAGCAGCCGGTGCTTGCCCAGACCATCGGCCTCGTCGACCACCGCGCCCTTGCCGCCAGACAGCACATAGCGGGCGGCATCGCCCTTGCGGCGCAGACCGATGCGGTCGGGGTAGGCCAGCGCCAGCATCTCGGCCGAGGAATGGGCCGCCGCGACCGGCTCGACCATGCGGGCAAGGCGTTTGGCTTCGAGACGAATGCGCTCGATCGTGCCGCGGTGGAGTTGGCCGGGGTGGTCGGTCTCGTAGCGGCCCGGGTTGGCGATGGCCGCAAGGCGCAGGGTCAGATCGGCCGAGGCACCGCGGATCGGGTCACGTTCTTCCAGAAGCGCCGCCAAGGTCGCGGCCTCTGGCCCCGCGGTCACCAGCATATGGGCGAGGCGCGGATGCAGCGGCAGGGCGGCCAGCGCTTTACCGTGCGGGGTGATCCGGCCGCCCTCGAGCGCCCCCAACCCCTCCAGCAGCGCCCGAGCCTCGGCCAGCGCGGGCCCGGGCGGCGGGGTAAGAAAGGCAAGGTCCGCGCCGTCACTGCCCCATTGGGCGAGTTCGAGCGCAAGGCCCGACAGATCGGCCACAGCCATTTCCGGCGGGGCGAAGGCGGGCAGCGCGCCTTCCTCGCCCTTGGTCCAGAGCCGGTAGCAGATCCCCTCGGCCACCCGCCCGGCCCGGCCGCGGCGTTGCTCGGCCTCGGCCCGCGACACACGTTCGGTCACCAGACGCGCCATCCCCGAGGCGGGATCGAAGCGCAGCCGCCGCGCGCGGCCGGCATCGACCACCACGCGGATGTCCTGAATGGTGAGCGAGGTTTCCGCGATCGCGGTCGCAAGCACGACCTTGCGGCCGCTTTCGCAAGGCGCAATCGCGGCGCGTTGGGCGGCGAAGTCCATCGCGCCGAAGAGCGGGCGCAGATGGACGCCCGCGGGCAGACGGTCGCGCAGAAGCGATTCGGCGCGGCGGATCTCGGCCTCGCCGGGCAGGAAGACAAGGACACCGCCCGTGGTCTCGGCCACCGCCTCCTCGACCAGCCCGGCCACGGCGGGCTCAAGCCGCATGCCGGGCGCCAGCGAGCGGCCGAGCCAGCGGGTTTCAACCGGAAAGGCGCGGCCCTCCGAACGCAGGATCGGCGCATCATCGAGCAGCGCCGCCACCGGCTCGGCATCGAGCGTGGCCGACATCACCACAAGCCTCAGATCGGGGCGCAGGGCGGAGCGCGCCTCCCAGACCAGCGCGAGGCCCAGATCGGCATTCAGCGAGCGTTCGTGGAATTCGTCGAAGATCACGCAGCCGATGCCGGTCAGTTCCGGGTCGGACTGGATCATCCGGGTCAGGATGCCCTCGGTCACCACCTCGATCCGGGTCGCTTTCGAGAGCTTCGCCTCGCCGCGGATGCGGTAACCGACGCGCTGCCCCACGGCCTCGCCCAGCGTCTCCGCCATCCGCTCGGCCGCCGCGCGGGCGGCCAGACGGCGCGGCTCCAGCATCAGGATGCGGCCCGGCACCAGATCGAGCAGCGCCAGCGGCACGCGGGTGGTTTTCCCCGCGCCGGGCGGCGCCATCAGAACGGCGCGACCTGCGCGGCCAAGGGCGTCGCACAGGTCGGGAAGAATAGCGTCGATGGGAAGTGTCGCGGTCACTGCCGGATCAGGTGGCCTTGGCCGATGATCGTGTCGGTTGTGATGTCGACCACGCGCAACCGGGTGCCGTCGCCCGTGGGCGCATAGGTGAGGGTAAAGGGAAAGCGGGTCTTTTCCGCCATTTCCTTTTCCTTGAACCCGGCAATGCGGCGGTATTCGCCGGTGCAGGTCACGCCCTTTTCAGTCGGCTGCGGCGCCGACAGCGCCACTTGCGAGCGCCGGACGCCGTCGAACATCGTCACCTTGAGCGTGCAGGCCTCGTCCCGGTCGACATCGCGCAAGACCGCGTAAAGCGCGGTCAGGGGGTCGATCGTGCCACCCTGCTTGGCCGGATCGACATCGGTCGCACGCGGCGCGCGCGGCGGCTCGTGGCTGACCGAGGCGGGGGTGCCGTTCTTGTAGATCATCGTGTTCTTCGAGCTGTCATCGCCGCGCTGCGAGGCGACCTCGACCGCGCGGGGGGTGAAGCGGCCCTTCGCGAAGCTGCCCGAGGCGATGGCATCGTAACGGATCTTCTTGATCATGCCCGCCAGCCCCGTGGTCTTCACCACGCCATTGGCGGCATAGGAACCGCCTGCGATCTTGCCGTCGATCGCCAGCTCGCCCGCCTTGATCCCCTTGAGGACGACGTCGAAGACGATGCGATCGCTCTGATCGGCCAGTGCGGGCTGGGCCGCCAGCAGCGCAAGGCCGGTGGCGAAAGCGGAAAGGGTGCGGGTCGGTACTGCTGTCATGGGCCTGTCTCTGCGGATGCCTTCGGACTGGACATACACCGCCCGTTGAGGGCATGAAACCGAAACCGTTTCACGCTGGTTGACGTTTTCGTTCGATCGGCACCGTTTCGCACAGGCCCGCCATGACCGTTTCTTTCGACACTGCCGCCGATCTGGCCCCCCGTATCCTTGCCGGAGAACGCCGCGCGCTGGCGCGGGCGATCACGCTGGTGGAATCGGGCCGCGCCGATCACCGGGCGCAGGCGACGGCGCTGCTCGACCGGCTGGGCACCGAGAAAAAGGCGCTGCGGATCGGCCTTTCCGGCACGCCCGGGGTGGGCAAGTCGACCTTCATCGAAAGCTTCGGGATGATGCTGGTCGGGCTTGGGCTGCGGGTCGCGGTGCTGGCGGTCGATCCGTCCTCGGCGCGCTCGGGCGGCTCGATTCTCGGCGACAAGACCCGGATGGAGCGGCTCTCGCGCGAGCCTGCGGCCTTCATCCGCCCCTCGCCGTCGCAAGCGCAGCTCGGCGGCGTGGCAAGGCGCACCCGCGAGGCGGTGGCGCTGTGCGAGGCGGCGGGCTTCGATGTCGTGCTGATCGAGACCGTCGGCGTCGGCCAATCGGAAACGCTGGTGGCCGAGATGACCGATCTTTTCATCCTGCTGATGGCGCCCGCGGGCGGTGATGAGTTGCAGGGCGTCAAGCGCGGCATCATGGAAATGGCCGACATGATTCTGGTCAACAAGGCCGATGGCGATCTGAAACCGGCGGCTTTGCGCACGGTCTCGGATTACGCGGGCGCGCTGCGGCTGTTGCGCCGCCGCCCGCAAGACCCGGAGGGCTTCCCGAAAGCCGTGCCGGTCTCGGCGCTGGCCGAGGAAGGGCTGAAGCTGGCTTGGGAAGACATGCAGAGCCTCGCCGCCTGGCGGCGCGACAAGGGCCATTTCGACCGCCGCCGGGCCGAGCAGGCGCGGCACTGGTTCGAAACCGAAGTGCGCGAGGGGCTTCTGGCGCGGCTGACGCAGGACCCGGCGATTCGGGCGCGAATGCAGGCCTTGGGCACGGCCGTGGCCGAGGGCCAGGCCGCCCCGGCGGCCGCCGCGGCCGAGATGCTGGCGGAGTTGCAGCGCTGAAATGAAAAAACCCCGCCAAAGGCGGGGTTTTCTGATCCGGTGGATCAGCCGATCAAGCCGCGGCTTGCGCCTTGGCGATGGCTTTCTTGATTTTCAGCGCATTCGCCGAAAGTTCGTCATCCGAGGCTTTCGCAAGGAAAGCATCCAGACCACCGCGGTGATCGACGGTGCGCAGGCCAGCGGCCGACACGCGCAGCTGGAACGATTGCCCCAGCACGTCCGAGATCAGGGTGACTTCGTTCAGGTTCGGCAGAAAGCGGCGACGCGTCTTGTTGTTCGCGTGGCTGATGTTGTTGCCCGACATCGGGCCTTTGCCGGTCAGTTCGCAGACGCGCGACATGGCGTTGATCCTTCGTTTCCTCGGGCGACGCGGCCCACTTCCAATACTGCGGGACCCGCTGCACGCGGTGCCCGGAAATCCGTTCGCGGGGAATAAGGGCAATGCCGCCCCGCGTCAAGCGATTCATGCGGCGAGCATCTCGTCCACCCAGGCCGGAACCACCTGTGTCGCAGGACCATGCCGGGCCGCGTCGAACATCCGGGTGCCCTGCGACGGCTCGAGATTGAGTTCCAGCGTCGGCACGCCTGCATGCATCGCATCGGCTACGAAGCCCGCCGCCGGATAGACATTGCCCGAAGTGCCGATCGAAACGAAAAGATCCGCCGCCCGGAGCGCCGTCCAGATCTCCTCCATCCGATAGGGCATCTCGCCGAACCAGACGATATCGGGCCGCGTCGCGGGCTTGCCACAGGCCGGGCAGGACTGGGTCTTGCACATCTCGCTGGGCGCGGGCCAACGATGGCCGCAGGCGGCGCACAGCGCCCTGTTCAGCGTCCCGTGCATGTGGATCAGATTTTGCGACCCGGCGCGCTCGTGCAGATCATCGACGTTTTGCGTGACGATCAGCACCTGATGCGCCCCCGCGGCTTCAAGTCGCGCCAGCGCCCGATGCGCTGCATTGGGTTCGGCCGCCGCGGCCGCCGCCCGGCGCTCGTTGTAGAACCTGTGCACCAAGGCCGGATTGCGGGCAAAACCCTCGGGCGTTGCCACATCCTCGATCCGGTGCTCCTCCCACAGACCATCGCTGGCGCGGAAGGTGCGGATCCCGCTTTCGGCAGAAATTCCCGCACCTGTGAGAATCACGATTCTGGCCATCGGCGTTTCCCCTTGGTAAACACCCCTCATGCGTATCCTGTTTCTCTGCCTTGGCAACATCTGTCGCTCCCCCGCAGCTGAGGGGGTCTTCCGCACGCTCGCCGCGAACGAGGGCGTGCCCGTAACGCTCGACAGCGCCGGAACCGGTGGCTGGCATGCAGGCGAGCCGCCCTATGGCCCGATGCAGGCGGCGGCCAAGGCCCGCGGCCATGATCTGAGCAGCCTGCGGGCGCGACAGCTGAGCCCCGAGGATTTCCGCAGCTTCGATCTGATTCTGGCGATGGACCGGCAGAACTACCGCGATGCGCAGACGGTGCGGCCCGCGGATGCGACGGCGCGGCTGGAGATGTTCCTGCAAAGCGAACGCGGGGTCTCGGACGTGCCGGACCCCTATTACACGCGGGATTTCGAGGGCTGCCTCGACATCATCGAGGCTGGATCACGGGCCTTGCTGAAGCGGCTTCAGCGCGCGCAGTAAGTCTCGGCCGCTTGGGCAAAACCCTTGTAACGGGCCCAGAAGTCTTCGTCCGAAGCACGGTCGGACACGCGGGTTTCCTGCGCCTGATCGGGATCTTCGAAGAATTTCGCCGCGCGGCGCTGATCCGAGCGCGACAGGGTCTGGTCAGCCACCTGCTGGATGCAGCCACAGAGCGACGGATCGGCGGTACGGCCGGCGCGCATGCAGGCGTTGCCGATCGGACCCGCAAAGGCAGCCGATCCCACAAGAACAAATGCCGCAGAGAACGCGGCGGCGGTCAGGGTAAGTTTCATCATGCTCTGCTCTTCGGTTGCGGGTCGGGTTCGTGCCCAAATCCCATCAATTTGACGTTTCCTTTAGGGGATTCGGCAAGCAGGCACAATAGTTTCGGCAGCTTTCCGCCGATCAAAGGCCATCGCCGCCAGATTTGGCGGCAATGGCCTGATTTCTGCCGAAATCTTGGTCAGGCGATGACTTCGGCTTCGAAGCCCGCAGCCTTGAGCGCAGCCAGAACGGTTTCTTCGGGCAGGCCATTCACCTCGACCTCACGGTCTTCGAGGCTGACGAGGGCCTTTCCGCCCACTTCGGTGATGGCTGCTTCGACGCTGGCCTTGCAATGGCCGCAGGTCATGTTGGGGACGGACAGGATCATCGGGGGCCTCCGCAATTCGTCTTCATGATCTGGCGCGAACCGCAGGCGCCGTCAACCGGGATTGCACGGCGCATCGCCGATCCTGCCCCCCTGCCCCGGCTCAGAAAGCCAGCACCCCCTCGGCCAAAAGGATCCCGTCGCAGGTCACGCGATAGGGACGCTCGCCCGGCCGCAACTGGCCGAGCGAATATTCGACCGTGATCGGCTGCTCGACATTGGTGAAGATCCCCGGCCGCTGGCGCGTGCGCAACGACAGAAGCACGCCCGAGGTGGTCAGCGCCGCCTCGCCGACAATGCTCCAGCCCGCATCGGGCAGCACGCCCTTGAGCCGGATGAAGGTGACCAGACCGGCGCTGCGGGCGCTGACCGATTTGATCGTGAGCGGAGATTTCAGGGTGGCTTGCGTGTTCATGATCCGCCTCAGCCTCCGGTATCGTCATGCTGGGGCGCGGCAGTGCAATCGGGTCTCGACATCCTCTCTCTCCCTCCCTGGATGAGATTATCCGTTAGATCGTCTGCAAGGCGCCGGATCTCCGGCAAGATAACGCTACCATTCGCCTCAAGGTTGCGTCAACGGAATCGCTCTCTCGACTTTGGTGCAATTCGCCGTATCCCGGGGCGCGGCGCACTGCCCCCGCCGCGCCCCGCAATCCCCCTTCCCGCACCCTTGATTTGCTGTTATTTGCGCGCCCATGAAAAAGCTCGATCACATCCGCAACTTCTCCATCGTGGCGCATATCGACCACGGCAAATCCACCCTGGCCGACCGTCTGATCCAGATGACGGGCACGGTGGCCGCGCGCGACATGAAAGAGCAGATGCTCGACAGCATGGATATCGAGCGCGAGCGCGGCATCACCATCAAGGCGAACACCGTGCGGATCGAATATCCGGCACAGGATGGGCGGACCTACATCCTGAACCTGATCGACACCCCCGGCCACGTCGACTTCGCCTATGAGGTGAGCCGCTCGATGCGCGCCGTCGAGGGCTCGCTGCTCGTCGTCGACGCCTCGCAGGGCGTCGAGGCGCAGACGCTGGCGAACGTCTATCAGGCGATCGACGCGGGACACGACATCGTGCCGGTGCTGAACAAGATCGACCTGCCCGCCGCCGACCCGGATGCGGTGAAGAAGAACATCGAGGATGTGATCGGCCTCGATGCTTCCGACGCGATTCCGATTTCGGCGAAGACCGGCCTTGGCATTCCCGATGTGCTCGAAGCCATCGTGCACCGCCTGCCCGCGCCGGAGGGCGATGTGGATGCGCCCCTGAAAGCCATGCTCGTCGACAGCTGGTATGACCCCTACCTTGGCGTTGTGGTCATGATCCGCGTCATGGATGGCTTTGTCCGCAAGGGCGACCAGATCAAGATGATGCAGACGGGTGCGAGCTACCGCATCGACAAGCTCGCCGTGCTGAAGCCGCAGATGGTCGATATTGCGGAACTCGGGCCGGGCGAGATCGGCGTTCTGACCGCCTCGATCAAGCAGGTCCGCGACACCCGCGTGGGTGACACCATCACCCATGAACGCAAGCCCTGCGACGCCGCCTTGCCGGGCTTCAAACCGGCGCAACCGGTGGTGTTCTGCGGTCTGTTCCCGGTCGATGCGAACGACTTCGAGCCGCTGCGCGACGCAATCGAGAAACTGGCGCTGAACGACGCGAGCTTCACCTACGAGATGGAAACCTCGGCCGCGCTTGGCTTTGGCTTCCGCTGCGGTTTCCTCGGCCTTCTGCACCTTGAAGTCGTGCGCGACCGTCTGGAACGCGAATATGACCTCGATCTGATCACCACCGCGCCTTCGGTCGTGTTCAAGCTTTACATGAAGGACGGCGAAGTGCGCGACCTGCACAACCCCGCCGACCTGCCCGACCTGACCTATGTCGACCATATCGAGGAGCCGCGGATCAAGGCGACGATCATGGTTCCCGACGAATATCTGGGCGACGTGCTGAAGCTGTGCCAGGATCGCCGCGGCATCCAGATGGACCTGACCTACGCGGGCTCGCGCGCGATGGTGGTCTATGACCTGCCGCTGTCGGAAGTCGTCTTCGACTTCTACGACCGGCTGAAATCGGTGACGAAGGGCTACGCCAGCTTCGACTATCAGCTCGCCGAATACCGCGAGGATTTCCTGGTGAAGATGTCGATCCTCGTGAACGACGAGCCGGTGGATGCGCTCTCGATCATGGTGCACCGCGACCGCGCCGAAGGCCGCGGCCGGGCGATGGTGGAGAAGCTGAAGGAGCTGATCCCGCGGCACATGTTCAAGATCCCGATTCAGGCGGCGATCGGCGGCCGGGTGATTGCGCGCGAAACGCTGAGCGCGATGCGCAAGGACGTGACGGCGAAATGCTACGGCGGCGACGCGACGCGGAAGAAGAAGCTGCTGGAGAAGCAGAAAGCCGGGAAGAAGAAGATGCGCCAGTTCGGGAAGGTTGAAATTCCCCAGAGCGCGTTCATCGCGGCACTGAAGATGGATGAGTGAGCGGCGCCGGGGGCCTTGCCCCCGGGGGAACGCTCCGGTGGAGCGTTTTCAGCCGCGAACGCCCGAAGCGCAAGCGACCCCGCCCCGGCGGGGTCATTTCATTTCCGTGGAGCGATTTGAGCATCGAACGCCCGAGCCCGCTTGCGAGGGCCAGCGGCGCGAGCGAGAGACTTGAAAATTCGCCCCGCTATGCGATCCTCTTCGGAGGGATTTTGTCGGGGTTGATTGGATATGGACCATAACGGCTACGCACTTGGTCGCATTCACCGGATCGCAAACGATCGGAAGTTCTTTTGCCACTTCACGGGCTTTCTTGAGGGGGTCGCTGCAAGCGGCATGATCGAGCGCGGCGAGGTAGCTCCCCTGCTCGCTGAGTGCCGCGAGTTTGTTTCGAGAATTGCAGATGATGATGCGCACGAAATTCTTGAAGACTTCGAGGCGGAATTGCTGGAGCATGACACGATCACCCTGATGGTGGACGTGCGTGCGCGACAAATCGATCCTGAATGCCCCAAGAGCAGCCTCAACCGCTTTCTGGGTTATTGTCGCGGGATCGTCTGCGACAATGTGATTACGACGTCAGAGGCGCAAGGCATCCTTCAGATGATCGCCCATGCTCCGCAACTTCTGAGTGCAATCGGGGTCAAGGAAATTCAGAACACCTGCCTCGACGCGGTGCAGGACGAGATCGTCACACCGGATGAGTCCCTGACCGTCTGCGACGCTATCGGGAGAGTGGTCGGTGACTCCTATGGCGACACGGGCTTGTCGGATGTTTTTGGCGTGGCGAATTACGACGAATACCAGCTTTCTCGATTTCCCGAAGACCTTGACGGGGCTCAGGTCGTCTTGACGGGCACGTTCCAGACCGTCCCGCGAAGCCATTTCGAGGACGAACTTGCGGATCTGGGAGCGGTTATTGCGAAGTCCGTCAGTGGCAAGACAGATTATCTGATCGTCGGCGGCACGGCTTCGCGCGATTGGATCGAGGTGAACCGTGGCACGAAACTTCGCAAGGCGATGGAACTTTGCCTTGTGGGGAAAGGGCCCCGGTTTGTCTCCGAATGGCAATTGCTCAGATTGATGGGTAAGTGAAGCGGCGCGGGGAGATGATCCGCCCGATGCGTATCGCGCGCCCGGTCCATGTCGGGCGACGCACTAAATGATCTGAGCGCGGGCGCGACGAGCGGCTCACTGAGGGCCTTTGGGCCCCCGGCGGTCACGGGGCATCTCGCGCGCAGGGCCTCGGCGATGGCCTCGGCCATGCCCTCCCCCGCCATCGGACAACGCTCACGGACCTCTTCACCGTCCCTCACAATGCCGCGCGATTGGTGCGCAAATGCACATTGTCATCACCTTATTCGCCATTTTCAATATGATCGCACATCGCCATATTTCCCTCATGACGACGGAATGACACGCCGTCACCGCTCATCACATTGATAACCAAAGGAAATGGAGAACTTCCATGCGTAATGAACTCGTCTTCGCCGGTCTGGCCCTTGTCCTTGCGGCCGGTGCCGCGAATGCCACGGGCGTGACCCCGGGCCATCTGCAACTGGCGAACCAACTTGGTGTCGAGGCCGGGGCTTCCAGCGCCGGAGAGCTGGCGCAGATCGCCGATGCCCGCCGCGATAACGACCAAAGCACCGTCGCCTGGCTTCTCGCCCATGGCAACAGCCGTGCGAGCGCGGAAACCTCGGTCGGCAAGGCGCAGATCGCGGCGCAACTCGGGGTTGACGCGTCGGACTTCACCGCCGCCGAATTGACCCAGATCGCGGACGCGAAACGCGACGGCAACCTGCATGGCGTGCGCTTCATCCTGAAGCACGAAAACCGCAACGACTACTATTTCCCGCAACCCGCGGTCGGTCACGACAAGTAAGACTGTCGGCCCGCCGTGGCGGTGGGCTCTGACGTCAAGGGGCGGCTCCTTCGGGGCCGCCCTTTCCGCATCGCAAATGAAAAGCGGCCCCCGAAGGAGCCGCTTTCCGAAATCCCGTGCGCACAGGCTCAGGCGATGGCGAGGTTGATCGCCGATTCGCGGCCATCGCGGCCTTTTTCCAGATCGTAGTTGATCGCTTGGCCGTCGTTCAGGCCGCGCAGACCGGCGCGCTCGACCGCCGAGATGTGCACGAACACGTCCTTACCGCCGGTTTCCGGGGCGATAAAGCCGAAGCCTTTGGTTTGGTTGAACCATTTCACGGTGCCTTTGGCCATCCGTAGTCTCCTTCTATATGCCGCCCGCAGGATTGCGGCGGCCCGGCTCAGTCACGTCACGATCGAGAACTGTAGCCGCAGAGGGAGCAGGTCGTCGAAAAGGCGCGGTGCGCAGGGAAATGATATGGGGCCATCACTCCCGCATTGCAAGAAAATTGCGCGCGGGATGGCGCGGCAAAAAGCCTATTGCACGCGCCCCCAAAGATCGTAATCGGAGGCCTCCTCGACTTCGACCGTGACCATGTCGCCCGGCGCGAGCGACTCGAAATCCTCGTCGATGAACAAATTGCCATCGATTTCAGGGGCATCGGCGCGGGTGCGGCAGGTCGCGCCTTCGTCATCGACGCTATCGACCAGCACTTGCTGAATCGTGCCGACCTTGGCCGCAAGCTTCGCCTCGGAAATCGCCTGCGCGGTTTCCATGAAGCGTTCCCAGCGCTCCTGTTTCAACTCTGGGGCGATATGATCCGGCAAATCGTTCGACCGGGCGCCCTTGACGTTCTCATACTGGAAGCAGCCGACTCGGTCGAGCTGCGCTTCCTGCATCCAGTCGAGCAGATACTGGAACTCCGCCTCGGTCTCGCCGGGATAGCCGACGATGAAGGTCGAGCGCAGCACGATCTCGGGGCAATCCGCACGCCAGGCGGCGATCTCGTCGAGCGTCTTCGCCGAGGCCGCGGGCCGGGCCATGCGTTTCAGCGTCTCGGGGTGGGCATGCTGGAACGGAATGTCGAGATAGGGCAGCACGAGGCCGTCCGCCATCAGCGGGATCAGGTCACGCACATGCGGGTAGGGGTAGACGTAATGCAGCCGGACCCAGGCGCCCGAGGGCTGGGCGAGCTTGCCAAGTTCCCGCGTCAGGTCGGTGATATGCGCGCGCACCTCGCGCTCCTTCCACACCGTCGCCTCGTGCTTGCGGTCAAGCCCATAGGCGGAGGTGTCCTGCGAAATCACCAGCAACTCCCGCACCCCGGCCTCGAGCAGCTTTTCCGCCTCGCGCAGCACCGCATGGGCGGGGCGGCTGACCAGCTTGCCGCGCATGTCGGGGATGATGCAGAACTTGCAGGCGTGATTGCAGCCCTCGGAAATCTTCAGATAGCTGAAGTGGCGCGGCGTGAGCTTGATGCCGGTGGCGGGCAGCAGATCGACAAAGGGATCGGGCTTCGGCGGCACCGCACCGTGCACGGCATCCAGAACCTGCTCGTATTGCTCGGGGCCGGTCACGGCCAGCACCTTCGGATGCACGCCGGTGATGAACTCCGGTTCAGCGCCCAGACAGCCGGTGACGATCACCTTGCCATTCTCGCTCAGCGCCTCGCCGATGGCTTCCAGGCTTTCGGCCTTGGCACTGTCCAGAAACCCGCAGGTGTTCACAATCACCGCATCGGCGCCCTGATAGCTGGGCGAGATCGCATAGCCCTCGGCCCGCAGCCGGGTCAGGATGCGTTCGCTGTCGACGAGCGCCTTGGGGCAGCCGAGCGAGACCATACCGATCGTCGGCTGGCCCGGACGGGGGGCATCGGTCATCAGCGCCTTGGGGGCGAGGTCGGGGCGGAGGTTGGGCGGGTTCTGGCTCATGGGCAGGGCTTATACCGGCAAGCGCGCAAGGCGGGAAGGAGAGAAACGGAAAGGGCGCCCGCAGGCGCCCTGTTCTTTGTGCGATCCGTCGCCTTACCGCCGACGATCCCGGCACCGTTGCGTCTTGCCGGGCCGCGTCGCCTTACCGCCGACGATCCCGGCGGGCGCTCATCGGTTGGAACGCCACCGAGACATGCGCCTCGCAATAGGGTTTGCCCGCCTGGCTCGGCAGGCCGCAGAAATAGAAATGCTCCGTCGCCGGGTCGCCGATCGGCCATTTGCAGGTGCGCTCGGTCAGTTCCATCAGCGAGATCTTGCGCGAACGCTTTTCGACTTCGCGCACCGAGGCGAGCGTCTCGGGGCTGATTTCATTCAGCGAGGGTTGCGGCGGCAGCGGTTGGCCCGCGGGCACCAGCGCCGGTTTGCGCACGACGCCCGGCACCGAGGCGACCGGCGCCGCCGGTTGCGGCGCGGCGGGCGCGGGGCGCGGCGGCACGGCGGCAATCGTCGGACGCACGGGTTCGGGCTCGGGCTCGACACGCGGGGCCGCGGCGGCGGGCGCAGCGACCGGCTCGGGCGCGGCGGGTTTCGCAGCAGCGGCAGGCGCCGCGGCCGGGGCGGGCGCAGCAGGCGCCCCTTCGACCCGGTTCGACAGGCCCAGACGGTGCACCTTGCCGATCACGGCATTGCGCGTCACCCCGCCCAATTCCTTGGCGATCTGACTTGCCGATTGACCCTCGGTCCACATCTTCTTCAGAAGTTCGACACGTTCATCGGTCCAGGACATCGGCGCACCTTGTTTCTTCGCCCCTGAATGGGCGGCGTTCTTCACCCGATTGGGTATCACCCTGCGGGGCGGTCTTGACCCATTTTAGCCGGGACGGTGCGCAATACAAGCACCGTCCCGGAATTTCAAGGGCGACCGAGAAGCCCTGCGCTCAGAACCGCGCAGCCGGGCGGCGGGAGGACAGCTGGAGGTTGGTTTCCGTCCGCCCCACCCCCTCGACGCGACGGATCGAGAGGATCGTCTCGTCGAGTTCTTCAAGCGAGCGGGCCCCGATTTCGGCAATCAGGTCCCACTGCCCGTTCGTCGTATGCACGGCCTGCACCGGCGGCAGGCCGAGCAGGCGGGCGACCACCTTTTCGGTGGCGCGGCCGTCGATGCACAGCATCATCAGGCCCCGCACCGGCGCGGCAGAGACATCGGCGCGCGTCATCACGGTGAAGCCCGAGATTTCGCCGCGCGCCACCAGCCGCTCGATCCGCGCGCGCACGGTGGCGCGCGACAGACCGAGTTGCACGGCAAGGTCCGACACCGCGGCCCGACCGTCGCGGCGCAGTGCCGCGATCAGCCGTTGATCGGTGTCGTCCAGACGCTCGACCCCGCGTGCAGGCTCGCCCCACATCGCCTCAGCCCTTCGCGGCGAGGATCGAGGCGTCGAGGATGTCGAGCGCCTCGTCGAAGACCGCGTCCTGAATGGTCAGCGGCGCGAGGAAGCGGATGACGTTGCCATAGACGCCGCAGGTGAGCAGGATCAGGCCGCGCTTCAGCGCCTCTTCGCGGACGCGGTTGGTCATTTCCGGGTTCGGCGTATGCGTGCCCGCCACGTTGAACTCGACCGCGTTCATGAAGCCCGGGCCGCGGATGTCGATGATTTCCGGCACGCTGTCCTGCAGCGCGGCCAGACGCTGCTTCAGCCGCGCGCCCAGACGCTCGGCGCGGGCGCAGAGCTGTTCCTCCTCGATCACGTCGAGCACGGCATGCGCGGCGGCGACGGCAATCGGGCTGCCCGCATAGGTGCCACCCAGACCGCCCGGGTTCGGGCTGTCCATGATTTCCGCCTTGCCGGTCACTGCCGAGATCGGGAAACCGCCGCCAAGGCCCTTGGCCATCGTGGTCAGGTCGGCGGCAACGCCGTGATGTTCCATCGCAAAGAGCTTGCCGGTACGGGCAAAGCCGGTCTGCACTTCGTCGGCAATGAGCACGATGCCGTTCTTGTCGGCGATTTCGCGCAGCTTGCGCATGAAGCCTTCCGGCACCGGGTAGAAGCCGCCCTCGCCCTGCACGGGCTCGACGATGATCGCGGCAACGCGGGTCGGTTCGATGTCAGCCTTGAACAGGCGTTCCAGCGCCGCAACCGCTTCATCACCCGACACGCCATGCAGCGGGCAGGGGAAGGGCAGGTGCCAGACGTCGTTCATCATCGGGCCGAACCCGGCCTTGTAGGGCTGGACCTTGCCGGTCAGCGTCATGCCCATGAAGGTACGGCCGTGGAAGCCGCCCGCAAAGGCGACGACGCCAGCGCGGCCGGTGTAGTGACGCGCGATCTTGATCGCGTTTTCAACGGCTTCGGCGCCGGTGGTGGCGAAGATGGTTTTCTTGGCGAAATCGCCCGGAACGGCGGCGTTCAGACGCTCGGCCAGTTCGACGTAGTTTTCGTAGGGCACGACCTGATGGCAGGTGTGGGTGAAGGCATCAAGCTGCGCCTTGACCGCCTCGATCACGCGCGGATGGCGGTGGCCGGTGTTCACCACGGCGATGCCCGCGGCGAAGTCGATGTAGCGGGCGCCGTTCTTGTCCCAGATTTCCGCGTTCTCGGCGCGTTCGGCATAGATCTGCGTCGTCACGCCAACGCCTTTGGCGATGGCGGCGGTGCGGCGGGCGGAAAGGTCGGGCGAGGTTTGGACGGTCATGAGGGGCTCCGATTCGAGATGTGCCATCCTCTCACTTTACATTTTTTCTGCAAGAAAATTCTTGGCAAGGTCGGTAACAAAGGTCATCCTTGTCTTGTAAGGCAGGGAAGATGACCGAGTCGTTCGCAGACCCATCCGAGGAAGAACCGTTGTTTCGTGTGGCCGAGGCTGCGCGGGCGGCGGGCGTGGCCTCCTCGACGCTGCGGCTGTGGGAGACGCAGGGGCTGGTGGCACCGCAACGCCGGGCCTCGGGGCAGCGGCTTTATTCCGCCGCCGATGTGGCGCGATTGCAGCGCATCGCCTATCTGCGCCGCGAAGCCGGGCTGAACCCCGCCGCGATCCGCGCGACGCTGGAAGCCGAGAACGACGCCCCTGCGCCCCCCGCGATCACCAACGAACCCCTTGGCGCGGCGCTGCGGGCACTGCGGCAGAACCGGGGCGAGACGCTCGACACGGTGGCGCAGGCGATGGGGGTTTCGGCCTCGGCGCTGTCCACACTCGAACGCACCGGCGCGGGGGTCAGCTTCAAGACGCTGGCCGATCTGGCGCAATATTACGGCTCCACCGTCTCGCGCATATCGGGGCAAGACGAGATCGGCCAATCGGTCGTCCGCGCGGGCGCGGCGCGGGTCTGGCCGATGCCGGTCGAGGGCGTGCGGGTCGAAGTTCTGGCCGAGGGGCGGCGGCAGATGGATTGCCATCGCTTCATCCTTGCCCCCGGCGCGGCGTCGGAGGGCGGCTATGGCCACGAGGGCGAGGAATTCATCACCGTGCTGGAGGGCCGCTTCCGCATCACCCTCGACGGCGACGAGCTACACGAGTTGGGCGTCGGCGACAGCATCTATTTCGAAAGCCGCCGCCCGCATGCCTGGGCCAATGCCGCCGACGGCCGCACCGTGGTGATCTGGGTCAACACGCCGCCCACCTTCTGACACCTTTGCGTGAAGACCTTGCGGCCCCGCGCCCGCGGGGTCACTCTGGTGAAAACCCCGGAGGTCTCATGCGTGTCGCCGTTCTTGCCCTTGCCCTCGTCGCCCTTGCCGCCTGCAAGGAAGACGCCCCGAAGGCCCCGATCGACCCGCTCAGCCTGATGGGCAAGGATGTCGAATGGGTGGTCAGCGACATCGCGGGCGCCCCCGTGCCCGAAGGCGTCAGCGTCACCCTGCTCTCGCCCGAGACCGGGATGATCGCGGGCTCCTCCGGCTGCAACCGCTATTCGGGGCGCGTCGAGGTGCAGGAAGGCTTCCTGCATGTGGGCGCGCTGGCCGGAACGCGGATGATGTGCCCGCCCGCGCAGATGCAGGTCGAGCAGGCCTTCCATTCCACCGTCGGCACGGTGAAGAACCTGCGGCTGGCGGGCAAGGTGCTTGAATTCAGCGATGCAACTGGCAAGGTGGTGCTGCGCGCCAGCCGCTGAGGCTTGACGCAAAACCCGTCTTCGGGAAGGCTGATCCCATGTTCCCGATCCGCGATCATAACCCGTCGACCCGCACCCCCTGGGTGGTGCGCGGCCTGATCGTGCTGAACGTGCTCATCTACGTGCTGACGGCCGAATGGGGCGGGCGGATGATCGGGCTTTGGCAATGGGGCGCGCTTTACCCCGATGCGATCAGCCATGGCGCCTCTCTGCACGGGCTCTTCACCTACATGTTCCTGCATGCGGGGATCATGCACATCGCGGGCAACATGCTGTTCCTCTGGGTCTTTGGCGACAATCTCGAGGACCAGCTGGGCCATCTCGGCTTTCTGATCTTCTATCTGCTCGGCGGGCTGGCGGCGGCGGCGGCGCAGATTGCGGGCGCCCCCTACAGCGACGCGCCGATGGTCGGCGCTTCCGGCGCGATTGCCGCGGTGATGGGAGGCTATCTGCTGCTCTTCCCAAAGGCCCGCGTCGATATCCTGTTCATCTTCGTCATCCTCTACAAGATCTTCACCATCCGCGCCTGGATCGTGCTTGGCTTCTGGTTCGCGATCCAGCTGATGAATTCGCTTGGCGGCTCGGCCGATGGCGTCGCGTACTGGGCCCATGCGGGCGGCTTCCTCGCCGGGCTGGTGCTGGTGATGCCCGCTTTCCTGCGCCGGGGCGGACCGCAGTTCTGGCGCGCGCATGGCGGGCTGCCGCCGAACCCCTCGATCGACTATGTGGCGACCCGCGTCCCGGTGGTGAAACGGCGCCGCTAGCGGCCCCGGATCATCGCCCCCGGATCATCGCAGCAGCGCGTTCGGCGATCATGATCGTCGGCGCATTGGTATTGCCCCCGATCAGGCGCGGCATGACCGAGGCATCAACGACCCGCAGCCCGGCAATCCCCCGCACCCGCAATTCTGGATCGACCACCGCCATCGCATCGCTGCCCATCTTGCAGGTGCCGACCGGGTGATAGATCGTGTCGGCGCGCGCCCGGATGTCGGCCATCAGCCCGGCGTCCGAGCCGTCGTGCGGATAAAGCCGCGCGCCCCGCCAAGGCGCCAGAGCCTCGGCGCCCACGATCTGCTCCAGCATCCGCCCCGCCCGCAGCATCAGCGCCGCGTCGCGCGGATCGGCGAGAAACCCCGGATCGATGAGCGGCGCGCGGCGCGGGTTCTTCGAGGCAAGCCGCACCGTGCCGCGCGCATGGGGCCGCAGCACGCAGACATGCGCCGACCAGCCGTCCGAGGTATGCAGCTTGCGCATGTGCTGATCGACGATGCCGACAACGAAATGGATCTGCAGATCGGGCACCGTGACCTCGGGCGACGAACGCAGGAACGCCCCCCCCTCGGCCATGGGCGAAGCGAAAAGCCCCTCGCCATGCCGCATCCAGCCGCCCGCCGCCTTCATCAGCCGCATCAGCCCGCGCGGGTTCAGCCCCACCACATCGCGGCGCGGCGAAAAGTGAGAAATCGTGTAATCGAGATGATCTTGCAGATTGGCGCCAACCCCGGGCAGATCCTGCACCACCTCAATACCCATCTCGCGCAGATGCGCGCCCGGGCCCACTCCCGACAGCATCAGAAGCTGCGGCGAGCCAAAGGCCCCGGCGGAGACGATCACCTCCCGCGCCGCCTCGAGCCGCAGCCGCCTGCGGCCCTGCCGCACCAGCGCCCCGGTCGCCCGACCTTCGACGATCAGCACCTTCTCCGCCCGCGCCCCGGTCAGCACCGTCAGGTTCGGCCGGTCCAGCACCGGATGCAGATAGGCCGCCGCGGCCGAGCAGCGCTCGCCCTTCCTCAAGCCATCCCAGAATTGCGTGACCTGAAAGGGGGCCGCGCCTTCCTGCCTCTCGCCGTTGAAATCGTCGGTTTCCGGGCAGTGCACGGCCTCGCAGGCCCGCACGAAAGCCCGGGTGATCGGGCGCGGGCGGCGCTGATCGCCCACCTGCAACGGGCCCTCGGCCCCGTGATGCGCCGAGGCGCCGCGGATGTTGCGCTCGGATTTCAGGAACCACGGCTGACAGGCTGCCCAGTCCCAGCCCGTGGCGCCCTCGGCGGCCCAAGCGTCATAGTCCGACGGGTGGCCGCGCACATAAAGCATCGCATTGATCGCGGACGAGCCCCCGAGCCCCCTGCCCCGCGGTTGAAACCCCCGGCGCCCGTTCAGACCGGGCTGCGGCACCGTATGCAGCGCCCAGTTGTGGGCGTAAAGATAGCCGGGCACCAGCGCAGCGACCAGGGCGGGCGCGCGCACCAGAATATCCTTTGCCGCATCACCCGCCTCGACCAGACAGACGCGCGTGCCCGGATCTTCGCTCAGCCGCGCCGCCAGCACCGATCCGGCCGAGCCGCCGCCCAGAATGACATAGTCGAAATGCATCAGGCTCCCCCGTTTCCGAGAGAGCCTAACCGGTTTTTCAGTGCGACAAAGCGTGACCTGCCGTCACTTCCGCTGCACACCGCCGGTAGCCTTGGTGACCTTTTCCACGACCTTGGCCGAGACCGCTTCGATCTCGGCATCGGTCAGGGTCTTGTCGCGCGGCTGCAGCCGGACCGACAGCGCGATCGACTTCTTGCCCGCGCCCATCTGTTCCTCGGCCTTGGCGCCGGTGAACTGGTCGAAGACCGAGACCTGATCAATGAGCACCTTGTCGGCCCCGTAAGCCGCGTTCACCGCGGTCAGCGCCTCGACACCCGCATCGACGACGAAGGCGAAATCGCGCTCGACCGCGTGCAGATCCGAGAGCGCCAGCGCGGGCCGGGTCGGCGTTTTCGCTTTCGGGAAGGGCACTGCCTCGATCCAGACGGTGAAGGCGACCGCCGGCCCTTTCACGCCCATTTCGCGCAGCACTTTCGGATGCACCTCGCCAAAGCTCGCCAGCGCATTCGGCCCAAGCGCGATGGTGCCCGCGCGGCCCGGATGGAACCAGCCCGCCACCTTGCGGTTGACCTGCACCCGCGCGGGCGCGCCGATCGCGGCCAGCACCGCCTCGACATCGGCCTTGGCGTCGTAAAGATCGACCGGACGGCGCGAGGCCCAGGGGTCACGCGGCGCCGAAGCGCCCACCAGAAGCCCCGCCGCCTGCAACGCCTGATCGCCCGGTTCGCCACCGCTGAAGGCGGGGCCCACCTCGAAGAGCGCCAGATCGGCAAAGCCGCGCGACTGGTTGCGCGCCGCCGCCTGCAAGAGACCCGGCAGCAGGTCCGGGCGCAGGTGGGTCATCTCGGACGAGATCGGGTTTTCAATCCGCGTCGCATCCGCGCCACCGCCGAACAGCACCGCCGATTTCGCGTCGATGAAGCTGTAGGTCACGCATTCATTGTAGCCCAAGGCCGCAATCGTGCGCCGCGCGGTGCGTTCGCGGGTCTGGATCGGCGTCAGCACCGGACCGGGAACGCCGGTGGTTTCGCGCGCCATCGGACGGCCCACCAGCTTCGTGAGGGACGCAATCCGCGCCACTTCCTCGACCAGATCCGCCTCGCCCAACACATCGGGCCGCCACGAGGGCGCGGTGGCCATGTCGCCTTCAAAGGTGAAGCCAAGCGCCGTCAGCGTCGCGCGCTGCGTCGCCTCGGGAATGTCCATGCCGACAAGGCTGATGACGCGGGCCGGGTCGAGCTTGTAGGCGCGCTTGGTGTTCGGCACGGCGCCGTCCATCACCACGCTTGAGGCCTCGCCGCCGCACAGGTCGAGCACCATTTGCGTCGCCAGTTCCAGCCCCGGCAGGGTGAATTCCGGGTCCACGCCGCGCTCGAACCGATAGCGCGCGTCCGAGTTGATCTTCAGCGCGCGGCCGGTCGTGGCAATGGTGATCGGGTCCCAATAGGCGCTTTCAAGGAAGACATCGGTGGTCTCCTCGGTGCAGCCCGAAAGCTCGCCGCCCATGATCCCGGCAAGGCTTTCCGGTTCCTTGTCGTCGCAAATCACCATCTGACCGGGGCGCAGGGTGTAGGTCTTGCCATCGAGCGCCAGCAGCTCCTCGCCGCCCTTGGCAGGGACTATCCGCAGGTTCCCCGCCACCTTCGCCGCGTCGAACACGTGCAGCGGGCGGTTCAGGTCATAGGTGAAGAAGTTGGTGATATCGACCAGCGCCGAGATCGGGCGCAGCCCGATCGCCCGCAGCCGCGATTGCAGCCAGTCGGGGCTAGGCCCGTTTTTCACGCCGCGGATCAGACGGCCTGCAAAAAGCGGGCAGCCCTTTTCCTTGAGGCCCGGGTCGATTTCCACCTTGATCGGGCTTTCGAACCCGCCCGGCACGGCCTCGATTTCGAGCGGCTTGAGCCGCCCAAGACCGCGCGCCGCCAGATCGCGGGCGACGCCGCGCACGCCCAGCGCATCGGGGCGGTTCGGGGTGATCTTGATGTGGATCATCGGATCGACCGCCTCGGGGCGGTTTTCCGCCAGCCAGTCGATGAACTTGCAGCCGACCTCGGAATTCAGGCTGTCCTCGGGCAGCTCGATGATGCCGTTATGCTCGTCGGACAGTTCGAGTTCCCGTTCCGAGCACATCATGCCGTGGCTTTCGACGCCGCGGATCTTGCCGATGCCCAAAGTGGTGTCGATGCCCGGCACGTAATCGCCCGGTTTCGCCAGCACGACGGTGATCCCCGCCCGCGCATTCGGCGCGCCGCAGACGATGACCTTTTCGCCCTCGTCGGTCAGCACACGGCAGACCCGCAGCTTGTCGGCATCGGGGTGCTTTTCGGCGTGCAGCACCTTGGCGATGGTGAAGGGGGCGAGTTTCGCGCCCGGGTTCACCACCTCCTCGACCTCAAGGCCAAGGTCGGTGAGCGCATCGGCGATCTCGGTGACCGAGGCCTCGGTTTCGAGATGGTCTTTCAGCCAGGAGAGGGTGAATTTCATTTGGTCACACCTTTTTCCACATTTTTCCAAGGTCGGCGGCATAGCTAAAATACGGAACAGCGCCCCGCCGAGGATTTTCGCGCGCAACAAAATTGAAAGTTGAAACCCAGTAAGCAGTAAGAGCTTGGGCTGTTTCGTCACGCTCGGGCAGAAATCTTCTACGCGATGGATGAACCAATCCTTTGCCAAGAACGTAAACCATCTCGACGCCCTCATAGTCGCCGACACTATGCTCAGCTATCTTATCGCAGACGGTAGCGGGCCAATTATCACCCCATGCGACATCGTATGCGAAGAGAGTGTGAAAATAGCGCGCGTCCCCATCGATACCCACCATTCCACTCTTAGCTTGCTGCTTTTTGAATGGACGCAAAGAGCGCAACTTCGCCGCTGCGATTTGAGACTTCTTTATCTCCTCATCGTTCAGGAGTGACTTGACTTCTATAGAGGCGAGCAAAGCTTCGGCGGGTAGTACTGCCGTTGCTCCTGAATAAAACGGGAAGTTACGAGACGAGTCATAAATCATAACGTCGAGTTGGGGGCTAGTTCTCTTACCGAGATCTACGACTTCTCCTTTTATAGCCTTATAGACATTAGGCAATAGCCCGCCGATCAAGTTGGCGATGCTGTCCTCACGCTCATCTCCTTTTCCGCCCCGATGCTGCAAGTTTCGAGTTTCTTCAATTCGAACCTTCAGCTTTTTGATCTCCGTTCCGAACCTATCGATAAAAATCGGGACAGCGTGACCTTTATTTAGAGGATTCCGCTTCTTCACTTACTCAACCCCCCGAACACCGTCGGCAGGTCCAGCGCGGCAAAGCCGTAGTGCTTCAGCCAGCGCAGGTCGCTTTCAAAGAACGCGCGCAGATCCGGGATGCCGTATTTCAGCATCGCGATCCGGTCGATGCCGACGCCGAAGGCAAAGCCCTGATATTCGTTCGGATCGATGCCGCCCGCCGCCAGAACCTTCGGATGCACCATGCCCGAGCCGAGGATTTCCAGCCAGGAATTGCCCTCGCCGATCTTCAGCTGGCCGCCTTCCCAGGAACAGCGGATATCCACCTCGGCCGAGGGTTCGGTGAAGGGGAAGTGGCTGGCGCGGAAGCGCAATTCGACCGAGGGCACCTCGAAGAAGGTCTTGCAGAATTCCTCCAGCACCCATTTCAGGTTCGCCATCGAAATGTCGCGGCCAATGGCGAGGCCCTCGACCTGATGGAACATCGGCGCGTGGGTCTGGTCCATGTCCATGCGGTAGACGCGGCCCGGCGCGATCACGCGAATGGGCGCGCCCTTGGCCTGCATGGCGCGGATCTGCACCGGCGAGGTATGGGTGCGCAGCACATGCGGCGGGCGCGGGTCGGCGGCGTCGCGGGCCATGAAGAAGGTGTCGTGTTCTTGCCGCGCGGGGTGTTCGGGCGCGATGTTGAGCGCGTCGAAGTTGTACCAGTCGGATTCGACCTGCGGCCCCTCGGCCACGGCAAAGCCCATGTCGGCGAAGATCGCGGTGACTTCGTCCATCACCTGAGAAACCGGGTGGATCGTGCCCTGACGGCGCGGACGGCCGGGCAGCGTCACATCGAGCCATTCCGAGCGCAGACGCGCATCAAGGGCGGCATCGGCCAGAGCCTCTTTCTTGGCACGCAGGGCGGCGTCGATCTCGTCCTTCAGACGGTTCAGCGCGGCGCCAGTGGTGGTGCGTTCCTCGGGCGTCATCTGACCGAGTTCGCGCATCTTCAGCGAAATCTCGCCCTTCTTGCCAAGGGCGGCCAGACGGATCTCCTCAAGGCTCGCCTCATCCGCGGCTTGCGCGATGCCTTCGAGATATTTCGCCTTGAGCACATCAAGCGTGGTCATCCGGTCTCTCCTGCAAGTGGGTGCGTCTTGCTAGCCGCCCCCCGAAACGATTTCAAGCGCGGGAACGAAAAACCCCCGCGACGGCGGCTGCCGCGCGGGGGTTTTGTTTCCCGGTTGGGGGAAATTACGCAGCCACGGCGGCCTTGGCCTGAGCGACGATCGCCGCAAAGGCTTCGGGTTCGTGGATGGCGAGATCGGCCAGAACCTTGCGGTCCACTTCGATCCCGGCCAGAGCCAGACCGTTGATGAAGCGCGAGTAGGTCATTTCCAGATCGACGGCGCGGACGGCGGCGTTGATACGCTGGATCCACAGCGCGCGGAAGTTGCGCTTGCGCTGCTGGCGGTCGCGCGTGGCGTATTGCATCGCCTTGTCGACAGCCTGGGTGGCGGTGCGGAAGTTGCGCGAACGGGCCGAGTAGTAGCCTTTCGCCTTCTTCAGGACTTTCTTGTGCGAGGCGTGAGTGACCTTGCCGGATTTGACGCGGGACATTGTTCAGGCCTCCAGATCAGCGGTTGTAGGGCATGTATTTTTTGACGATCTTCGCGTCCGCATCGGACAGGATCATCGTGCCCGCGCTGTCGCGGATGAACTTGGTCGTGCGCTTGATCATGCCGTGGCGCTTGCCGGCCGGACCCGCGATGACCTTGCCGGTCGCCGTGAATTTGAACCGCTTTTTCGCAGCGGATTTGGTCTTCATCTTGGGCATTTTCATCTCCTTTTCGAGAGTGAACGCACGACTCGGCATGCCACTGTTGGCCGGCCGTGCGGGATAGATGCGGGCAGATAGACGCGCAGGCCGGGAATGGCAAGCGAAAACAGGCCTATCGGTTGAGGAATCGCGCGATGATGCGGGCGAAGACCTCGGGGATCTGGCCGGGCGTGTAACCGCCCGGTTTCGTATACATGGCCAGAAGGATCAGACCGCCCCCCACCAGCACCGCCATTGTCGCGGCGCGCGGCGGGCGGCTGTCGGCAAAGGCCGAGAGCACACCCGGAATCGCAAAGGCCGAAACGAGGATACCAAGCACGAGGAACAGATCGCTGTCGAGCATGGCACCCTCCGGCCCTGTATGCCGGGAAGGTTACTCCGGGTCGGTGCGATAGATCAATCTTTCGTCGCAGGGCGCCACGCGCAGGATGTTCGTCGTCCCCTGCACGTTGAAGGGCACCCCGGCGATGACGATGATCTGATGGCTTTCATCGGCGAAACCGTAATCGCGGGCGGCGCGGGCGGCGTTCACCACGGCCTCCTTGAAGCGGCTCACTTCCTCGCAGCGGACGGCATGGACGCCCCAGTTCAGACAGAGCTTGCGCAGGGTCTGGGTGATCGGCGACAGCGCGATCACCGGAACGCGGGGCCGTTCGCGGCAGACCAGAGCGACGGTCTTGCCCGATTGCGAATAGCAGCAGATCGCCGAGACATCGGTGGTTTCCGCGATCTCGCGCGCGGCGGCGACGATGCCGTCGGCGACGGTCTGACGTTTGGCGCTGCGCGAAGCCTCGATGATGTCGCGATAGGTCGGATCGCTTTCGACCGAGCGGGCGACGTTGTTCATCGTCTGCACCGCCTCGACCGGATAGCGCCCGGCGGCGGATTCGGCCGAGAGCATGATCGCATCGGCGCCCTCGTAGATCGCCGTCGCCACGTCCGAGATTTCGGCGCGCGTCGGCATCGGGCTTTCGATCATGCTTTCAAGCATCTGCGTCGCCACGATCACCGGCTTGGCGGCGGCCCGGCATTTGCGCACCAGCCGCTTCTGGATCGGCGGCACGGATTCGACCGGGAGTTCCACCCCCAGATCGCCGCGGGCGACCATGATCCCGTCCGAGACCTTGAGGATCTCGTCGAACGCGCGTTCGGCCGAGGGTTTCTCGATCTTCGAAAGCACCTGCGCGCGACCGCGGGCGAGGGTCTTCGCCTCGATCACATCCTCGGCGCGCTGCACGAAGCTGAGCGCGAGCCAGTCGGCCCCGAGTTCGCAGGCGAATTCCAGATCGGCGCGGTCCTTGTCGGACAGCGCCGCGAGCGGCAGCACCACATCGGGCACGTTCACGCCCTTGCGGTTGGAGATCGTGCCGCCGACGGTCACGACGCAATCGGCGAAGTCCGGGCCGCAGGCGGTGACGCGCAGGCGGATCTTGCCGTCGTTCACCAGCAGCCGGGCGCCGACTTCGAGCGCGGCGAAAATTTCCGGGTGCGGCAGGCAGACCCGGTGGCCGTCGCCCTCGGTCGGGTCGAGATCGAAGCGGAAGGGTTCACCCTCCTCCAGATCGGCGGCGCCGAAGGCAAAGGTGCCGACGCGCAGTTTCGGGCCTTGCAGGTCGGCCAGCACCGCGACCGGACGGCCGGTGTCGGCCTCGATCTGGCGGATGATGTCGTAGCGGACCTTGTGCTCGGCATGGGTGCCGTGGCTCATGTTCAGGCGGAACACGTCGGCGCCTGCCTCGAACAAAGCGCGGATGGTCTTGTAGTCGGAAGATGCGGGGCCAAGCGTAGCCACGATCTTGACGTTGCGAAGGCGTCTCATGCGTCCTCGGGCGTTGGTGTTGCTGTCATTTCGTGGGCCGATCCCAGCTATGGCGCAAATTGTCGCGCAGGGCAACTGGAACACCGGCTCCGAGTGACGTAAATCTGTTGTGAGCGACAAAGGCAAAGAAAGCATGACTGATCACGCCTTCCACATCCTTGGCGAAGACCGCCCCGGCCGCTGGCTGATCACCGTCGATCACGCCACGAACCGGGTGCCCGACTGGGTGGGCGGCGGCGATCTGGGCATCGCCCCCGAGGATATGGCGCGTCACATCGCCTATGACATCGGTGCGCTCGAGGTCGCGCGGCATCTGGCCGAGGCGCTCGACAGCCCGCTGATCTGGTCGGATTTCTCGCGGCTCGTCATCGACCCCAACCGCGGCGAGGACGACCCGACGCTGGTGATGCAGCTTTATGACGGCACGATCATTCCCGCCAACCGCCACATCTCGGCCCCAGCGATCGAGGAGCGTCTGGCCCGGCTGCACCGCCCCTATCACGACGCGCTGGCCCGGCTGGCAGCCCGGCGGACGGATACGGTGATCTGCGCGATCCATTCCTTCACCCCCTGCCTGCGCGGACGCAGCCCGCGGCCCTGGCAGGTGGGCGTTCTGCATTCGCATCTGGACGGTCGGCTGGCCCTGCCGCTGATCACGGGGCTGCGCGCAGCCGGGCTTTGCGTGGGCGACAACGAGCCCTATTCGGGCCATCTGCGCGGCGACAGCGTCGATCGCCACGCGCTCGACACCGGGCGGCAGAACGTGCTGGTCGAGCTGCGCAACGACCTGATCGCGCACGAATCGGGACAGGCGCATTGGGCCACGGTGCTTGCCCCGACACTGCGCGACTCCCTGAGAGTTTGCGAAACAACGACCGCCTGACTGCGGCATTGTTTCCGTCTACGCCCGCAATTCTATCGCAGGTTTAGCCCTTCATTGCCCAAAGTTGAGGGCAATGTTACTTTTTTCCAATAAATTTTCAGGAGTGAACTATGGAAGGTCTCATTTTGATGTCGCTTTTCCCGGCCCTTCTTGTGGGACTTGCGATCCATGCCTCCAACACCAATGACGGCGGGTCAGAGGATCACGGCGACGCGATGCGCGGCACCGACGGCGCCGATACGATCACCGGAACCGACGGCGACAATTACATCGATGCGGGCTTTTCCAATGACAGCGTGGATGGCGGCGCGGGCGACGACACGTTGCGCGGCAACCTTGGCGCCGATGTCCTGATCGATTCCGAAGGCGCGAACGAACTTTACGGCGGCTATGGTTACGATCACCTGGCGGCGCTCGATGCCGATGGCGGCGATGCGGACCTTCTGAATGGCGGCGGCAACGACGACATGTTGCTTGGCGACAGTGGCGATACGCTGGTGGGGGACACCGGCACCGACACCTTTCTGGCGCAATGGACAAGCGGCAGCACAGCCCTGACGCTGAGCGACTTCGACCCGGCCGCGGGCGAGACCTTCACCATCGAGACCGACAGCGAGATCACCGACACGACCGACTTCCATCTCGAACAGGCCGATGGCGGCGTGAACCTGCTGCTGGATGGCGAGAGCGTGGCCTGGTTCGAAGGCGGCGACATGCATGCCATCGCGGCCTCGGTGACGCTTTACGGCACGAACGGCGACACCGGCATCAACCCGATCATCCCCGACGAGACGATGACCGGCACCGCGGGCGATGACGACCTCGAGGGCTCCTCGTCTTCCGAGGTCTTCACGGGCTTGGCCGGGGATGACCGGATCGCGGGTCTGGGCGGCGATGACACGATCTCGGGCGGCACGGGCGATGACTTGGCCTATGCGGGCGAGGGCAATGACATCGCGCAGGGCGATGACGGCGATGATTCCCTTTCCGGCGACGATGGCGCGGATACGATCGAGGGCGATGCCGGGAATGACGTTCTCGCCGGGGGGGCGGGCCAGGACAGCCTGTCTGGTGGCGAGGGCAATGACAGCCTTGACGGCAATCCCGGGGTCGACACCGGCGATGCGGACACGCTCGACGGTGGCGCGGGCGATGACACGATCGAGGCCGCTTCGGGCGATCGGGTCACCGGCGGCGCGGGCGATGACAGCTATCAGATCACCTGGGCCCCGGGCGATGATGCGGTGACCGTCACCGATTACGGCAACACCACGGGCGCCGATGATGGCGCGACCGAATCCGTCGTGATCGTCGATGACACCTACACCGCGGACATGGAATTCCGGCTCGACACCGTCGAGGGCGGCGTGATCGCGATCGTCGGAAGCGACACCGTGGCACTGTTCGAAGGCGCCGACATCGCCGAGCTGCAGGCGAACCTGACGCTTCTGGGGGCGGACGGCACCAGCTACAGCCTCGGTCAGGACATTGCGGGCACCGATGCCGACGACAATCTGGCGGGCACCGCGGGCGATGACTCCATCAGCGCCCGTCTGGGCGACGACACGATCGATGCCGGAAGCGGTGACGATCAGGTCACGGGCGGCTATGGCGCCGACACGATGGCAGGCGGCGCGGGCGATGACACGCTCGACGGCGGCGCGCAGAACGACACGATCGACGGCGGCACCGGCTCGGATGAAGCGCTTGGTCAGGATGGCAACGACGTGCTGCGCGATACCGCGGGCCTTGACACGCTTCTGGGCGGCAACGGCAATGACGAGCTTTACGCCAATGACGGTCTGTCCGCGCAGATGCAGGGCCGTGCCTCTGACAGTCTCGATGGCGGGGCTGGCAACGATACGCTGTTTGGGGATTTCAGCGACACGCTGACGGGCGGCGCGGGGTCGGATGAATTTGCGACGCAGGTCCTCGTGGATCCGGACACCGCAGACACCACCTACAGTCAGGACGTGGTCGTGACCGATTTCGACGCCGCAACCGACACGCTGCGGCTCGACGAGGTGCCCGCCGATGCGGTGATCACCATCGTCGACTCGAGCGGCGGGGCCGCGGTGCAGGTGAATGGTGACACACTGCTGATCCTGCAGGGCGTTTCGGCGAATGACGTCACCCTCGACATGATCACGGTCAATTACGCGACGGCCGCCTGATCCGGCCTCGCGAGATGACCCGAAGGGCCCCGCCTTTGCGGGGCCTTTTCATCATCGGGTGCCGGGGCGAAACCAATGCCCACGCAGGCGAGGCATGGTTACCAAAGCGTTGACAATCGCGCCTTCATCGTGACGCGAATCCCTTGCCCGACCCGCGCCCCCTCGGCATGCTTTTCTTGAAACACTGGGGGTTTTTCGATGCTTGCGCTCTTCATCGCGGTTTCTTGCGCGCTGGCTCTGGTGGTCTGGGCCGAATGGCGTTCCCAGCGCATCCCGACGACGAAATCCGTGCCTCCGGTTGCACCCGATCACGCCATCGCAGCCACAGCGGCGCCGATGACACCCCCCGCCGCGCCTGCCCCGCCCCCTGCGACCAAGGACCAAGACGATCTGATCCTTGCACGGCTCGCGCAGATGCTGGCCGAGCCCGTGCTCGTGCCCCCGACCCCGGTTCCTGCGGCGCCGGTCGCGCCTCAGGCCCCCGCCCCCGCCCCCGTCGCGACGACCGTCGCCGAGGACCTGCCCCGGATCAGCGGGTTTCGCCCCGGCGACGTGATCGAGCTGGAAATCGAAGGTCCGCTGCCACGCCCCGAAGATCTGCGCTTCGAACAGGTCGGGCGCGATGCCCGGATGATCCTCGAAGGCCTGCCCGCGCTGATCTTCGAGGGCGTTCCGGCCCGCGCCCTGCGCCCCTCGCACATCCGTTTCCGCAGTCCGCAAGCGGCCTGACCGGCTGCACGGACGAAAAAGCCCCGGGCAGGGCTGGCCCGGGGCTTTTTATTTTACCGTCGCGAAGGGGCTCAGATCGCCGCCTTGCGCCCTTCTTCCAGATAGATCTCGCGCAGGCGCGTCGCCACCGGACCGACCTTGCCGCCATTCAGCGCCACGCCGTCCACTTCGACGACCGGCATCACGAAGGCCGAGGCCGAGGTGAAGAAGGCCTCGTCGGCGGCCTGAGCCTCGGCGATGGTGAAGGGGCGTTCCTCGATCTCCATCTGCGCTTCGGCGGCATATTTCAGCAGCGAGGCGCGGGTGATCCCGTGCAGGATGTCGTTCGACAGCTGCCGGGTGATGATCTTGCCGCCCTTGACGATATAGGTGTTGTTCGACGAGCCCTCGGTCACGAACCCGTCCTCGACGAACCAGGCGTCATGCTTGCCCGCGGCTTCGGCGGCCATCTTCGCCATCGACGGATAGAGCAGCTGCACCGTCTTGATGTCGCGGCGATGCCAGCGCAGATCCGGGATCGAGACCACCTTGATGCCGGTCTTCGCCTTCGGATCGTCCGCCAGACCCGGCTTCGACTGGGTGTAAAGCACGATCGTCGGCGGCGTGCCCGCGGGCGGATAGTGGAAATCGCGATCGCCCGCATTGCCGCGGCTGACCTGCAGATAGATCATCCCATCCACGAGATTGTTGCGCGCCACCAGCTGGCGGTGAATCTCCAGCCACTCGTCGCGGCCGAGGTTGCCGGTCATCTCCAGCTCTGCCATCGAGCGGGCCAGACGGACCATGTGGCCTTCGAATTCCAGGATCTTGCCATCCAGAACCGAGGTCACTTCGTAGACGGCATCGCCCATCACGAAACCACGGTCAAAAACCGAGACCTTGGCCTCTTCCTCGGGCAGATACTCGCCATTCAGGTAAACGATGCGGCTCATGCGCGTTCCTCCTCAACCCCAGAGCCCCGGCTCGGGGGGATAAACCATTCCGTCCGCATACTGCAGCGGGCTTTCGCGGTCTTGGGCCAGAAGCAGCGGCCCGTCAAGATCGACATAGGCCACACCCTGCGCCACAAGGGTCGCGGGCGCCATCGCAAGCGACGATCCGACCATGCAGCCAACCATCACGCCATAACCTTCGGCCAGTGCCGCTTGCCGCAGCGCAAGCGCCTCGGTCAGACCGCCAGTCTTGTCGAGCTTGATGTTCACAAGATCGTATTTGCCCTTCAGATGCGAAAGCGACTTGCGGTCATGGCAGCTTTCATCGGCGCAGACCGGCACCGGCCGGGCCATGCCAATGAGGGCCTCGTCGGCAATCGCCGGCAGGGGTTGCTCGACCATCGCCACGCCCAGACGGACCAGATGCGGCGCCAGATCGGCATAGACCTCGGCCGTCCAACCTTCGTTCGCATCGACGACGATCACCGATTTCGGCGCCCCCGCCCGCACGGCCTCAAGCCGCGGCATGTCATCGGGGGTGCCGAGCTTGATTTTCAGGATCGGCCGATGCGCATTCCTCGCCGCCGCGGCCCGCATCACCTCGGGCTCGGCCAAGGACAGCGTGTAACAAGTGACTTCCGGCCCGGGCGCGGCCAGCCCGGCCAGCTCCCAGACCCGCTTGCCCGCGGCTTTCGCCTCCAGATCCCAGAGCGCGCAATCGACGGCATTCCGCGCCGCCCCGGGCGGCAGGGCATCGTAAAGCGCCGCGCGGGTGATCCCCTCGGGCAGGCCTTCGATCTGCGCCGTGACACTTTCCAGACTTTCGCCGTAGCGCGCATAGGGCACGCATTCACCCCAGCCGGTCTGCCCGCCGCGGCTGATCCGCACCGTCAACACCTTCGCCTCGGTCCGCGAGCCGCGCGAGATGGTGAACACCTCGGCCAGCCGGAACGTGTCGGCCGTTACGGAAATCATGCTCCGCCCTTTCATCTTGCCTCAAATACCTCCGCCGGAGGCCTCGGCCCCCGGCACAGGCGCACGGTCTCAGATCGCGGCGAGCGCGTCCACCAGCTTCTCGGCCCCGAAGCGGAAGGGATCGGTGGTGGACAGACCCATCTCGGCCTCGACCGCGGCGATATAGGCGCGGGCCTCGGCTTCGGGCATGTTCTGCGTGTTGATCGAGATGCCGACGACCTTGCAGTCCGGGTTCGCAACCTTCGCCACCTGCAGCGCCAGATCGCGCAGGGCGTCGAGCCCGGGCAGCTTGTAGCCCGGCAGGCCACGCATATGGGCGCGGGTGGGCTCATGGCACAGAACCAGCGCATCGGGTTGCCCGCCATGCACCAGCGCCATCGTCACGCCCGAATAGCTGACGTGGAAGAGGCTGCCCTGCCCCTCGATCAGATCCCAGTGATCGGCGTCATTGTCCGGCGTCAGCCATTCCACGGCGCCCGCCATGAAATCGGCGATCACCGCATCGAGCGGCACGCCATCGCCGGTGATCAGGATCCCGGTCTGCCCGGTGGCGCGGAAGCTGGCCTTCAGCCCGCGCGCCCGCATCTCTTTCTCCATGCAAAGCGCCGTATACATCTTGCCGACCGAGCAATCGGTGCCGACAGCCAGCATCCGCTTGCCGCTGCGCTTCACGCCATTGGCGATCGGATAATCGACCTCCGGCACGCGCACATCATGCAGCTGCCGCCCGCAGGCCTTGGCGACGGCGACCAGGTCGTCTTCCTCGCGCAGCAGGTTATGCAGGCCCGAGGCCAGATCGAAGCCCTCTTCCAGCGCCATGATCAGCACTTTCTTCCAGGCCTGCGAAATCACGCCGCCGCGGTTCGCCACGCCGATCACCAGCGTCTTGCAGCCCGCGGCCTTGGCGGTGGCGAGGTTCATGTCCGGCAGACCCAGATCGGCGTTGCAGCCCTCCATCCGGTATTGGCCGACGGCATATTCCGGGCGCCAATCCTTGATGCCCTGCGCCACTTTCGCGGCCAGCTGGTCGGGCGCATCGCCAAGGAACAGAAGATAGGGGGTTTCGATCAGCGACATGGGAACCTCGGCGGGTTGGGAAGGGTTTCGCAAGGTATCGCGCGGACGGCCGCGGATTTTCTTGGAAAGATACGACGAAACCAAAGTTACTCGACACTTTTCTTGCGCATTATTGCATTTTCATCGAAGCTTCTTCCAAGTTTTCCGCGCGCTGCAAAATTCATCACCGTTTTTCGCCCGAATGCTGCATCCGCAGAAATTCCTTGCGCGCCGCAGCGCAACAATATATCGCAAACGCAACCAATCCCGTAACTTCCTTGCCGAGAGACCCGATGAGCTTCCGCACCCAGCCGCCCGCCCCCGCCCGCCTCAACCGCTGCCAGCTGTTCGGCCCGGGCTCGCGCCCGGCGATCTTTGAAAAGATGGCGCAATCGGCGGCCGATGTGATCAACCTCGACCTCGAGGATTCGGTCGCCCCCGATGACAAGCCGCAGGCGCGGCGCAACATCATCGAGGCCAGCCACACCATCGACTGGGGCAACAAATACCTGTCGGTGCGGATCAACGGCCTTGATACGCCGTTCTGGTATCGCGACGTGGTCGAGCTGCTCGAAGAGGGCTCGGAACGCATCGACCAGATCATGATCCCGAAAGTGGGCTGCGCCGCCGACGTTTACGCCGTCGATGCGCTGGTCACCGCGATCGAGGCCGCCAAGGGCCGCAAAAAGCGCATCTCGCTGGAAGTGATCATCGAATCGGCCGCGGGCATCGCCCATGTCGAGGAAATCGCGGCCTCGAGCCCCCGGCTGCAGGCGATGAGCCTTGGCGCGGCCGACTTCGCCGCCTCGATGGGCATGGCGACGACCGGCATCGGTGGCACGCAGGAAAACTACTACATGCTGCATGCGGGCGTGAAACACTGGTCGGACCCGTGGCACTGGGCGCAGGCCGCCATCGTCGCCGCCTGCCGCACCCATGGCATCCTGCCGGTCGACGGCCCGTTTGGCGACTTCTCGGATGACGAAGGTTTCCGCGCCCAGGCGCTGCGCTCGGCCACTTTGGGCATGGTCGGCAAGTGGGCGATCCACCCGAAACAGGTCGCTCTGGCGAACGAAGTCTTCACGCCTTCTGACGCTGCGGTTGCAGAAGCGCGCGAGATTCTGGCTGCGATGGAAAAGGCCAAAGCCGAGGGCGCGGGCGCCACTGTCTACAAGGGGCGGCTTGTCGATATTGCCTCGATCCGGCAGGCAGAAGTGATTGTCAGACAGGCGGAAATGACTAAGGTCTGAGCACCGTGTAAACGATTCGTGACCGAATCGATTCGGATCCCGGAGCAGCAGGGAGGGGAGGCCCGGCTGCATGAGGGAACAGGGACGCCCCGGACCTGCGCCGGGGCGTTTCCAATTTTACCCCGTCCCGCCCCGCGGCACTCTGCCCGCTTTTCCCTGCGTCAGTTGCAAATCCTGCCCCGCGCGGTCATATAGGCCACGACTGCGTTACGGAGGCTTCGATGACGACCTATCTCGAGTTCGAAAAGCCGCTCGCCGAGATCGAGGGCAAGGCTGAGGAACTGCGGGCGCTTGCGCGCGCGAATTCGGGGATGGATGTCGAAAAGGAAGCGGCCGCGCTCGACAAGAAAGCGGCGCAGATGCTGAGCGAGCTTTACAAGGATCTGACGCCCTGGCGGAAATGCCAGGTGGCGCGTCACCCGGACCGGCCGCATTGCCGCGACTACATCAACGAGCTGTTCACCGAATACACGCCGCTCGCGGGCGATCGCAACTTTGCCGACGATCACGCGGTGATGGGTGGGCTTGCGCGCTTTGACGATCAGCCGGTCGTGGTGATCGGCCATGAAAAGGGCCACGACACCGCGTCGCGGATCATCCACAATTTCGGCATGGCCCGCCCCGAGGGCTACCGCAAGGCGATCCGGCTGATGGACATGGCCGACCGCTTCGGCCTGCCGGTCGTGACCCTCGTCGACACCCCCGGCGCCTATCCGGGCAAGGGTGCCGAGGAACGCGGTCAGGCCGAGGCCATTGCGCGCTCGACCGAGAAATGCCTCTGCCTTGGCGTGCCGCTGATCTCGGTGATCATCGGCGAAGGCGGTTCGGGCGGGGCCGTGGCTTTCGCCACCGCCGACCGCATCGCGATGCTGGAACATTCGGTCTATTCGGTGATCTCCCCCGAGGGCTGCGCCTCGATCCTGTGGAAGGATGCCGAGAAGATGCGCGAAGCCGCCGAGGCGCTGCGGCTGACGGCGCAGGATCTGAAGAAACTGGGCGTCATCGACCGGATCATCGCCGAACCGCTGGGCGGGGCGCAGCGCGACCGCAAGAAGACGATCGCAAGCGTCGGCGCCGAGATCGGCAAGATGCTCGCCGATCTGAAGGGCAAGAAACGCGCCGATATCCTGGCCGCCCGGCGCAAGAAATTCATCGACATGGGCTCGAAGGGTCTGGCGGCGTAAGTCACGGACCTTACCCAAGAAAAAGGGCGGCTCAAGCCGCCCTTTCGCATTTCGGGAGTTGGGAAGGCTCAGCCGATCTTCAGCCCGGCCTCGGCCATCAGCTTGTCCGAGGCGGCCTCGATCTGTTCTTCAATCACCTTCATGTAGTCACCCATCGGCATCCCGGCGTCGATCGGCGGCAGGAATTCCACCACCGCCAGCCCCGGCTTGCGCAGGATCGCATGACGCGGCCAGAACACGCCCACATTCGTCGCCGCAGGCACGCAGGGCAGGCCGAGTTCGGCATAAAGCGCCCCGGCGCCAATCTTGTAGGGCTTCTTCGCCCCCGCCGCGACGCGGGTGCCCTGCGCGAAGATCACCAGCTGACCGCCCGCGAAGCGCGCATCCTTGGCCTGTTCCAGCATCCCCTTGATCGCCGCGCCGCGCTTGCCGCGATCGACCGGCACGCAGCCGATGAGATAGGCATACCAGCCGACGAAGGGGGTCCAGACCAGCTCTTTCTTCATGATGAACTTGCCCCGCGGGATCGCCGCGTAGATCATCAGAATGTCGAAGAAACTCTGGTGCTTCGCGGCGATCAGCACGTCGCCCTGCGGGATCTCGCCGCGGTATTCGGTCTTGATGCCGACGATCCAGCCCGCGCTCCAGCACACCCATTTGCAATAGCCGCGGCAGACATGGATGGCGGCAGACCGCCCGCCGATCAGCGCATAGGGCAGCCCGAACACGGCATAAACCGCCAGCATCACATACATCTGGATGATGAACACGACCGAGCGGATGTATTGCAGAACGATCATCAGCGAATTCCCCTGAGCATGCGCAGCGCCGCGGCGCGGGTGGCGCCGTAGGCCACTACCGCAGCCAGCACCGGCAATGCAAGCGGCCAAAGCCAGCCCCAGCCGGTGAAGCCAAGCCCGGTCAGGAAGCCGCCCGCCACATCGGGGGCGGGCAGCGCAGCCACCGCCGCCATCCCGAGCGCTGTGCCGATCCCTGCACCCGCCAAACCGCGCTTGGTGAAACGCCGCACGAAGGCGCCGGCGATGAAGGCATCCTGCGCCCCCACAAGGCGCAGCGTCCGGATCACCTGCCCGTTCGCCGCCAGAGCCGCCTGCGCCGCCAGCGTGATCATCCCCGCCATCGCGCCCCCGATCAGCACGAGCGAGAGCCAGCCCAGAAGCCGCAACCGCCCGGCCGCCGCGATCAGCGGCTTGCGCCAGCGCGTGTGATCGTCGAGCACCGCGCCGGGCGCCTCGGCCGCAAGACGCAGCCGCAGACCCTCGGCATCGATGCCCTGATCGGTCTCGGTCAGCTCGACGAGCTTTGGCAGCGGCAGCGTGTCGACCGGCAGGTCGGGGCCGAACCACGGGTCCAGAAGCTTGCGCATCTCGCCCTCGTCCATCGGGCGGTAGCTCGCCACCCCGGGCGTCGTCGCCAGCGCATCCAGCACCGCGCGCAGCTGCGTCTCCATCTGATCGGCGGGGGCCGAAATCCGGATCGTGGCCGAGCGCGCCAGCGCCTCGGACCAGCGATCGGCAAGCCGCCCGGAGGCCATCGACAGCGCCAGCGCGAAAACCGCCAGGAAGGCCATCGCCGCCGAGGTCAGCACGGTCAGATTGGCGGTGAAGCCGGTGGGCGGAACGACCCGATCCGCCGTCGAAAGGTCAGAGCTGAAAGGATTGAACCGCATCAGAGATCAGCCCCCGCCAGTTGCAGCCGCCGGTTCGCGATCCGCAGCACCCGCGCCGAAACCTGCGCCTTCGCCTGCCGGATCAGGTTCAGATCGTGCGTCGCAATCAGCACGGTCTTGCCGAGCTTGTTCAGCTCCATCAACAGCGACAGCAGCCGCAGCGACATTTCCCAGTCAAGGTTGCCGGTGGGCTCGTCGGCCAGAATCACCTCGGGCGAGGTGATGATCGCCCGCGCCAAGGCCGCCCGTTGCCGCTCGCCGCCCGAAAGTTGCGGCGGCAGCGCGTTCATCTGTGCCTTCAGCCCGACCCAGGCCAGAAGCTCGGCCAGTTCCACCCCGTCGATCGGCTTGCCCGCCACGGTCAGCGGCAGCGCGACGTTTTCCGCCACCGAGAGGTGATCGAGGAACTGGCAGTCCTGATGCACGACGCCGATGCGCTGGCGCATCCGGGCAATGTCGTCGCGCCCCATCGTGCGCGCATCCTGCCCGTAAAGCCCCATGAACCCCGACGAGGGCAGAAGCTCTGCATAACACAGCTTCAGGAACGTGGTCTTGCCCGCGCCCGAGGGCCCGGTCAGGAAGTGAAACGACCCCGGAACCAGCTTCAAGGTCATCTCTGCCAGAAGCTCGGTTCCGCCATAGCCGACGGCAACATCCTGCAACTCGATCACTGCGCGGCCCCTCCCCTGCTGCCCGGTTTTCGGGCGGCACCTGCGACACACTCAAACTATTGGAGTTTGTTTCTTTGCTTGCTACAACAAGCTTGTAGAAAAGGCCAGAATGGCGAGTGAGGGGCGAGGCTGGGAACCGAATGCGGCTGATCTGCCCAAGATGCGGTGCGCAATACGAGGTGGATGATGTCATCATTCCCACCGCGGGGCGCGATGTGCAATGCTCTGGCTGCGGCCAGACCTGGTTCCAACCCAGCCGTCAGATGCTTGATGCGGCGCAGGAAAAGGCCCGCGAGGCGCAGGACGGCCTTGACCAATGGGATGTGAGTGCCCCCGAGCCGGAGGCCGCGACCGAAGCCGCTGCGGAACCTGAAGCCGCTGCGGTGGCCGAGGAGGAAGACTGGCCCGAACCCTTGCCCGAGGACTGGCCGGACTTCGAGGCCGAGCCCGCACCGGACCCTGTCGCAGAGGCGGCCCCCGAAGCCGTGCCGGACCCCGAGGCCCCCGGCGCCGACGCCGGGGCCGAGATCCTCGACTGGGCCGTGCCTGCCACCCCGGCGCCCGCCGAGCCCGAACCGGCCGAGCTTGAAACGGCCGAGCTTGAAACGGATGTCTTGATCGCCATTTCCGAGCTGATGCGCTCGCATCCGCTGGCGCCCGCGGCCGAGCCGATCGAACCGGCGGCGACGACGCCCGAACCCGAGCCGCAGCAAGCAGAGCCGGAGGCCCCGGAGCCCGCGCCAGCCGTCGTCCCCCAGCCGATCGAGACTGCAGAAGTTGGCCCTGCGCCGCGCGTAGGCGCGATCCCGCGCCGGCCGCTCGACGAAAACCTGATGGCCATCCTGCGCGAAGAAGCCGAACGCGAAGCCGCGGCCCGCCGGGCCGAAGGCAGCGGGATCGAGACGCAGGAAGAAATGAACCTTGATCCGGTGCTGACCAGCCCGGTGATGCCGACGGTTGCACCGCCTCCGCCGCCCCCGATGACGCCGCCCCCGATGACGCCGCCCTCGGTCCAGCCGCAGCGCGTGGCGCCGACCTTGCGCGCCGAGCCGTCGCGGCGGATGCTGGATTTCAGCGACCTCAACTCCGACGACGCCAGCGAGGGCGACCGTCACGCCGATCTGACCGAAGGCCCCGAGCCGGAAGAGGCCGAAAGCGCTGACCGTTTCCTGCGGCGGCGGCGTCTGCCCGATATCGACGAAATCAATTCGAGCCTGCGCGCCAGCGCCGACCGCAATGGGGACATCGCGGCGATGGGGATGATTCAGGGTCGGGATGAAGATCGCTCGGGCTTCCGCTTCGGCTTTTCCTCGGTGCTGCTGCTCGCCGCGATTGCGGCGCTGCTTTATGCCTATGCGCCGAAACTGGCCGAGATGGTGCCCGCGGCGGGACCGCTGCTCGACAGCTATGTCGCGGCGGTGGATGCGGCGCGGATCTGGCTGGATGCGCAACTGCGTGCGGTGATCGCGCAGGTTCAGGCGGGCGCCCCACCGCAAAGCTGATCCGGGCGGCTATTGCCCCGCGAAACGGTCGAGCAGACGGCGCAGGTAGTCGCGTTCCGTCTCCGGCCGCTGCCGGTCGGCCGTGCGGCGGCGGATTTCATCGAGCAGATCGCGGGCGCGGCGATAGACGTCGTCCCCCTTCAGCAGATCGGAATCGGACCCGATCCGGCTGCCATCGCCGGTCGCCCGGCCGAGCGGATCACGCGGCAATTCACGCGCGCCATGTCCGCCCATCGCATCGCCGCGCCGCTCCATGCCTTCGGCGCCCTGACCGCTCTGGCCCTGCCCGTTTTCCTCGGCCATCGCCTCGCCCAGCTTGCGCATGCCCTCGCGCAGGGCTTCGATCGCATCGGCCTGCTTGTCGATGGCGCCGCCCAGATCGCCGTCCTTCAGCGCCTGTTCGGCGCCGTCCATCGCCTTGCCTGCGCCGTCCAGCGATCGTTCGGCCTCCTTGGCGGCGTCCCCGCCAAGACGCGGCATCAATCCGCGCTGGCGTTCCAGCTCCCGGCGCAGGGCCCGCTGACGCTCGGCAAGGCTCTTGCCCTGATCTTCCGCCGTGCCCTCCCCGGCTTGCGGCTGTCCGTCCGGTTGCGCTTGCGGCGCGCCCGGCCCCGGCTGTTCCAGCCCCGGATCGACGCCCTCGGGCTGCGGGCTGCGCTGCATCTGGCGGAAGGAATCGTCCGACAGCTTCTGCTGATCGCGCAACGTCTGGCCCAGATCCTTCATCGCCTTGCCGCCGGGCATGTCGCCGTCGCCGCCCTCGCCCTGCGTGACCTTCATGTTCTGCATCATCCGGGACAGCTGATCGAGCAGCTCCTGCGCCTCCGCCATCTTGCCTTCTTCCATCAGACGCTGGATTTCCTCCATCATCTTCTGGATCTGATCGCCGGTGATGCGCTGGCTGTCCTGCTTCTGCCCGAACTGCGGCCCCTGCTCCTGCTCGGTCGCGCGCTCGGCCAGCATTTGCAGATACCGATCGGTGGCCTCTTTCAGTTCCGCCATCAGCTTGGCGATCTCGTCCTTCGAGGCGCCGTTGCGGATCGCCTCGCTCAGCCGCTCCTGCGCCTGCTGCATCGCCGCCAGCGCATCGGCCAGACCGCCATCCTCGAGCAGTTTCGCCATGTCCCACAGGACCTTGGCGACCTCGTCACGGGCCTCGGGCGACAGCGGCCCGCCCTCGAGACGCTCGATCTGCGCATGCAGGGCCTCGGCCATCTGCGGGGCGGGAAAGACACCTTCGGGCCGGTTCAGGATCGCGCGCAAAAGCGCGGCCGTGCGGGGGGCATTCTCGCGCGACCACAGCAAATCACGCCGCATCTCGATCAGCGCCGCCGCCCGCGGATCAAAGAACCGCCGCCCGGGCAGATCGAATGTCTGTTCGCCGCTCGTGCCGGTCTGGCCAAGACCATCCTCGACCGAGAGCGAAAGCTTGACCGGCAGGTTCGCCCAAGGATGCTCGGACATGTCCTCGGCCAGCGTTTCGGTGAAATCGGCGCGCGAGCCGGTGATCGGCAGCGGCAGATCGAAGACCAGATCCGGGCGCGGCTCGGGGTCGATCGCGAGCCCGTAGCGGCGGTCGATCGCCGCAAGATCAAGGCTGACATGCGCCTGCCCCTTGGCGATGCCGTAATCGTCGGTGGCGTGGAAGGGTTGCGCCAGCTTGCCATCGGCGCGCCGTTCCGCCAGCCGGGGCAGTTCGACCGCGGGGGCGGCATCGGAGAGCAGCGTGACCTTGAAGCTGCGCCCCATGCGCCCGCCGATCTCGACCATGCCCGAACGCCGGGCAATCAGATCAAGGCTTTGCACCTCGGCGCCCTCTGCCTTTTCGGGCGTGGCGGCGGGGCTCGACACGGTTTCGCTGAAGGGAACAGAACCGGGTGCACCATAGAAGCGGAAACTGAGCTTCGTGCCCTCGGGCAGCGACAGCGCATCGCCGTCGACCCCGTTCAGATAAAGACCCGGCTTGCCGGTGTAGCGCGGCGGCTCGGCCCAGCCTTCCCAGGCGGGGCCCATCGCGGCCTCGGCGGCGCCGGGGGGTTGTGGATGCTCGGCTGGCTTGAAAATCGCGAGCGGCGCGCCAAAGATCAGCGCCACGGTGACGCCGGTCAGCGCGGAGATCCGCAGACCGTAGGGGTCACGCGGCGCCAGATCGGGCGTGGGCAAGGGCGCGCGGGCGGCAGCGGCGCGCTCGGCCATGCGACCGCGATGCAAAGCCCAAAGGGCGCGCGTCGCCGGATCGGTCTCGCCCAGCGCCAGACTGTCGGTCAGCGCGGCCAGCGGTCGACCGGGCAGGGTCGCATCCAGCCGGGCAATCGCCTCGGCCCGGGAGGGAAGACGAAACCGCCGGAACCCCGGTGCGGCCAAAACGACCGCAAGAAACCCAAGGCTTCCCGCCAGCACCGGCCACTGCCGCCCGCTCAGATAATCGGGCAGACGAAAGGCCAAAAGGGTGAAGGTGATCGCCGCAAGCGTCAGCAACGGCCAGAAGGCGCGCAGCAGCCGCTCGGCCGTCATCGCCGCCCGCGTCAGCGCGATCGGTCGGGCCAGCGGGGCGAGCGGGTCGCCCGGAAGGGGCGGCGGCGGCGGCATCGGTCCTTTCCGGCCCGGACTACGGGATCAGAGCCATTCCGGGATGCTATCGCGGGCCAGCATTTCCTCAAAGCTCGGTCTTTGCCGGATGACGGCGAAGTGATCCCCGGACACCAGCACCTCGGGGATCAGCGGACGGGAATTGTATTCAGACGCCATCACCGCGCCATAGGCGCCCGCCGAGCGGAAGGCGACCAGATCGCCCTCGGCCATCACGGGAAGCTCGCGCCCCTTGGCGAAAGTGTCGCCCGTCTCGCAGACCGGGCCGACCACATCGAAGGGCTGCGGCGCGATGCCCGGCGCGGGCTCGATCACCGGGACGATATCATGATGCGCCGAATACATCGCAGGCCGCACCAGATCGTTCATCGCCGCATCGACGATGAGGAAATCCCGCCCCTCGCCCTCCTTCAGATAGATGACCGAGGTCACCATCAGCCCGGCATTGCCGGAAATCAGCCGCCCCGGCTCGATCTCGATCTCGCAGCCGAGATCGCCCAGAACCCGCTGGATCATCGCGCCGTAATCGGTGGGCAAGGGCGGTGCCTCGTTCGAGCGCTGGTGATAGGGGATGCCCAAGCCGCCCCCCAGATCAAGGCGGCGGATGTTGTGGCCATCGGCGCGCAGGGCAAGGGTCAGGTCGCGGACCTTGGTGAAGGCTGCCTCGAACGGCGCCAGATCGGTCAGTTGGCTGCCGATATGCACATCGACACCGATCACGTCGATTCCAGGCAGTTTCGCGGCCTCGGCATAGACGGAGCGGGCCTTGGCGATCGGAATGCCGAACTTGTTCTCCGACTTGCCGGTGGCGATCTTTTCATGGGTCTTCGCATCGACATCGGGGTTCACCCGCAGCGCGATCGGCGCGGTGACGCCAAGGCCCGTCGCAATCTCGGAAATCGCCCGCAGCTCTGGCTCGCTTTCGACGTTGAACTGCCGGATGCCGCCGGTGAGCGCCAACGTGATTTCCTCGCGCGTCTTGCCGACGCCGGAAAAGACGATCCGCGCGCCCGGCACGCCCGCGGCCTTGGCCCGGCGGTATTCGCCGCCCGAGACCACATCCATCCCCGCGCCCAGATCGCCGAGCAGCTTCAGTACCGCAAGGTTCGAATTCGACTTGATCGCAAAGCAGACCAGGTGATCGGTCCCCGCCAGCGCCGCATCGAACAGCTTGAAATGCCGGGTCAGGGTCGCGGCGGAATAGACATAGAACGGGGTGCCGACACTGGCCGCGATCTCGGTCAGGGCCACGTCTTCGGCATGCAGCACGCCATTGCGGTAAAGAAAGTGATCCATCGCGGCCTCCGGTTGCTGAGGCGTTCTTAGCCGGTCGGACCCGTCAAGAAAAGCGGCCTCAGAAGCCCGCGCCCAGATGCAGCCAGCCAAGATGCGTGCCGACCGTGGCGCGCCCGCTGCTGTTCACGCCCAGCCGCATCGGGCCGACACCGGTCGAAACCCCGGCGCCCACCTGACCGCCGGGGCTGGCGCCCACATTCGCGCGCGGCCCGTCACAGGCCGCGAGCAGGAGCAGGAGCAGGGGCAAGGCGATCCTCACAGCGACCCCGTGACGCCCATGCGGGCTTCGCCGGTGATCGAAACGCCGGGGGCGGTGGTCGCTTTCGGCGGTTGCGGCGGGCCATCGACACCGCAGGCCGCGGCAAGGGTCAGAAGCGAGAAAGCAAGAAGGATACGCATGAAAACTCCCGTGTCAGGCGAAAAGCCCCTTCCAGCGCGCGACCTGGGCGCGGACCTGATCAGGAGCGGTGCCGCCGTAAGACTGGCGCGAGGCGACCGAATTGTGAACCCCAAGCACGGAATAGACCGCCTCGGTCAGCGCCGGATGGGCGGATTTCAGCTCTTCGAGGCTCAGATCGGGCAGATCGCAGCCCTTCTTTTCCGCCAGCGCGACGAGCGAGCCGGTGACATGGTGGGCATCCCGGAAGGGCAGACCGGCCTCACGCACGAGCCAGTCGGCCAGATCGGTCGCGGTCGAGAAGCCCGAGGAGGCCGCGGCTTCCAGCTTGCCCGTGTTCACCGTCAGATCCGACATCATCCCGGTCATCGCGGCCAAGGCCAGCATCAGCGTATCGGCGGCGTCGAAGACCTGTTCCTTGTCTTCCTGCATGTCTTTCGAATAGGCGAGCGGCAGGCCCTTCATCACGGTGAACAGCGCGACAGCCGCGCCCAGCACCCGGCCGATTTTCGCGCGGATCAGCTCGGCCGCATCGGGGTTGCGCTTTTGCGGCATGATGCTCGACCCGGTCGACCACTTGTCCGACATCGCAACAAAGCGGAATTGCGCCGAGGACCAGATCACCAGCTCCTCCGCCAGACGGCTCAGGTGCACCGAGCAGATCGCCGCCGAGGACAGGAATTCCAGCGCGAAATCGCGGTCCGACACGCCATCCAGGCTGTTCGCCATCGGCCGGTCGAAGCCGAGCGCCGCGGCGGTCATGTGCCGGTCGATCGGGAAACCGGTGCCCGCAAGTGCCGCCGAGCCGAGCGGGCATTCGTTCATCCGCTTGCGCGCATCCTCAAAGCGCGACCGATCGCGCGCGAACATCTCGACATAGGCCATCATGTGATGGCCCCAGGTCACCGGCTGCGCGGTCTGCAGATGGGTGAAGCCCGGCATCACCCAATCGGCGCCCTTCTCGGCCTGAGCGACCAACACCCGCATCAGAGCCGTCAGCGAAGTGATCGCCGCATCGGCCTGATCGCGGACCCAAAGCCGGAAATCGGTCGCCACCTGATCGTTGCGGCTCCGCGCCGTGTGCAGCCGCCCCGCCGGTTCGCCGATCAGCGCCTTCAGCCGCGCCTCGACGTTCATGTGAATGTCCTCGAGCGCGGTCGAAAACGGGAAATCGCCCGCCTCGATCTCTGACAAGACCGTGAGCAACCCTTCCCCGATCACCTCGGCATCGCTATTCGTCAAGATACCCGTCGCGGCCAGCATCGCCGCATGGGCCCGGCTGCCGCGGATATCCTGTGCGTAAAGCCGCTTGTCGAACGAGATCGAGGCGTTGATCGCCTCCATGATCGCGTCCGGACCGGCGGCGAAGCGCCCGCCCCACATGGCGTTCGAGGATTTCGTGTCGTCGGTCATCGTCAGGCCCTTCGTCGGAGGCATCATGCTGCGGTTGTTCGTCCTTTATACGGCCCTTGCCCTTAGCGCAAATGCCGCCACCGCCGCCGACCTTTCGGCGCTGAAACAGGGCGAGATGAAGAAACTCGCCGTCTTTTCCGAGCCGCTGCCGCTGCCGGAAATTCCCTTCGTCGATGAAACCGGGGCAAGCCATACGCTGGCCGACTATCACGGCAAGGTGGTGCTGTTGAACCTCTGGGCAACCTGGTGTGCGCCCTGCCGCAAGGAAATGCCCGATATCGAGGCGCTTCAGACCGAGATCGGCGGGGGGGATTTCACCGTGCTGACCGTGGCTTCCAGCAATCGCGACACCCAGGTGAAGGTGGCCGCGTTTTTCGAAAAGCAGGGGATCACCCACTTGCCGCGGATGATCGACAACACGGAACGGCTGCCGCGCGCCTTCGGTCTGCCCGGCCTGCCGGCCTCGATCCTGATCGACCGCAAGGGGCAGATCGTGGCTCAACTTCTTGGCCCGGCCGATTGGTCGAGCCCGGAAGCGAAAGCGGTCATCGCCGCCCTGCGCGCCGAATGATCAGCGCGATTCGCCGCGCAGGAACTGGTTCATCGACGAGCCGATCTCTTCCGAGAGCCGCATGATCGATTCGAGCCGGTTCTTGATGTCGGCATGGAAGATGTCGAGCTGATCGATCGTCGCCGAGAGCCCGCCGCCGGTATCGCGCATCCGACCGCATTCGACGCGGCCCAGAACCCGGATCGTGTCGAGCCCCAGCATCAGGCGGCGAATCTCGGCGCTTGAGCGGCTCAGCTCCTCCGCATGGCCGACGGCGCGTTCCATCGCCTGACGGGTGTCATGGCGCGACCGTTCCTCAAGTTCGCGCAGAAGCTTCCGTTCATGCGCCCAGTCGATCCCTTCGACGGGCACCGCATCGCGGAAATTCGCGTTCATCTCTTTCAGCACGCGGTTCGACCCAAGCAGGAACAAGGCCCGGGCCGCCTGCCGCGAGACGCGCTCGCACAGATTGTCCCGCCCGGCAACGAAGCTGCGCAGGCGTTCGGAAATCACCATCGACGAGGCTTTGTAATTCTCCGAAATCGCCGAAACCGGGCCGCCCGAAGGCTCCAGCCGTGAGGCGACGATGCGCATGTTGTTCGGGATCGATTGCAAGGCCTCGAAGCTGCGCAGCAGTTTCATCTGCTCCTGCGTGACCTTTTCAAGCGAGGTGTTCATGTCGATCAGGCGCAGCGTGCGCGGATCGGCCGGACGCCCCAGTTTCGCATCGCGGGCGGCCAATTCCTTGCCCAGCGCGAAGGCCATGTAGCTCGTGTAGGTCGAATAGCCTTCGGTGGACGCCATCGTCCGCAATTCGCCTGCGCTGACCTCGGGGTCGAGCCGCTCGGCCCGCTCCCGCGCGCTGAGCTTGATGTAATCTTCACGGATACGGTCGGACAGCGGCGACGAAGGCTTGAGCCGGACCGAAAGATAGCCATCTTCCGTGGGCATCAGCACGGCGAAAACCCAGTATTGGTCGCCATTCTTGGCCCGGTTCTTGACATAGGCCCCCATCGGATGCCCGGCGCCAAGCGCGTGCCAGAGAATGCGGAACACGCCGCGGGGCGTATCGGGGTGGCGCACGACCTTGTGCGGTGCGCCCAGAATGTCCTTCCATTCGAACCCGGAAACGCGGTGAAACACGTCATTCCCCGCGAGGATGACCCCGCGCTTGTCCGTCCGCGAGTAGAAGAGTTCGTCAAAGCCGAAGTAAGCTTCGCCTTCGACAGATTTGGAGAAATCAGCAGGTGCAGTCATCGGGGCGCTCGTTTCGACACTCGGAACCTTTGGAGCAAGTCTAAGTTGTGTTCGTTACCGAGGCATTTATGGATTCAGGCTTACCAGAAATTTTCGATATTAACCACGCGCCGGAGAAATTGCGCGTCTTTACCCGTTGTTAGCCGAAATCGCGGATTCTGGCATGGAATCTGATGGAGGGGCCGATGCCGAAAATTCCGCTGTCGCTGCGTGAGCCGCTCGATCCCGCCGATGCCAATCCGCTGAACTTTGCCGTTGCCCAGCGCGATCGCGAAACCCTCTCGATGGTGACGCGCGCCATTGAACGGCGCGACGTCGTGCTGGCGTTCCAACCCATCGTGCAGACGCTGCGCCCCGATCGCCCGGCCTTTTACGAGGGGCTGATCCGTGTGCTTGACGATACCGGGCGGGTGATTCCCGCGCAGGAATTCATCGGCGCGGCCGAAACCACCGAAATCGGTCGCAAGCTCGATTGCCTTGCGCTGGAAATGGGGCTGCTGTCGTTGGCCGAAGATCGTGAATTGCGGCTCTCCGTGAACATGTCCGCGCGCTCGATCGGGTATCCGGACTGGACCCGCATCCTCAACCGCGGTCTGGCGATGGACGAAACCGTGGGCGAGCGGCTGATTCTCGAAATCACCGAATCCTCGGCGATGGTGATGCCGGAACTCGTCTCGGTCTTCATGCAGGACATGCAGATGAAGGGCATCTCCTTCGCGCTCGATGATTTCGGCGCGGGCTACACTTCGTTCCGCTATCTGCGCGAATTCTACTTCGACATCCTGAAGATCGACGGCCAGTTCATAACCGGAATCGCGCGCAATCCCGACAACCAGATCCTCACCCAGGCGCTGATGTCGATCGCCAAGCATTTCGAGATGTTCACCGTTGCCGAAGCGGTCGAAACCGCCGAGGATGCGGCCTGGCTGACGCGTGCGGGGATCGACTGCATGCAGGGCTATTATTTCGGCGCGCCGACGATCATGCCGCCGTGGAAAGCGCCCACGACCCACAAGGCCGGGAACTGACGCCCGGGCCTCAGGGTTGATTTTTTCGCGCAACAAAATTGCGCGAATGGCGGCAAATATTGCCAAATCTGCTTGACCTCCTTCGCCCTTTCGGCATGCTGCACAGCGGCAATGGGTGCCTCTGCGCCCGAAATCCTGTGAGGAGGGAAATTCATGACCAATGTCGTCATCGTCTCGGCGGCCCGTACCGCCGTGGGCAGCTTCAACGGCGCTTTCGCCAACACGCCCGCGCATGATCTGGGCGCCGCGGTGATCGAGGCGGTTGTCGCGCGGGCGGGCATCGACAAGGCGGAGGTCTCGGAAACCATCCTCGGCCAGGTGCTGACCGCCGGTCAGGGCCAGAACCCGGCGCGTCAGGCGCATATCAAGGCCGGTCTGCCGATCGAATCGGCCGCCTGGGGCATCAACCAGGTTTGCGGCTCGGGCCTGCGCACGGTGGCGCTTGGCGCCCAGCACATCCAGCTTGGCGATGCGGCGATCGTCGTCGCGGGCGGTCAGGAAAGCATGTCGCTCTCGACCCATGTCGCGCATCTGCGCGCGGGCACGAAAATGGGCGACATGAAGATGATCGATTCGATGATCAAGGACGGTCTGTGGGACGCCTTCAACGGCTACCACATGGGCCAGACCGCCGAGAACGTCGCGAGCCAATGGGGCATCACCCGCGAAATGCAGGACGAATTCGCCCTCGCCTCGCAGAACAAGGCCGAGGCCGCGCAAAAGGCGGGCAAGTTCGTCGATGAAATCGTGCCCTTCACGATCAAGACCCGCAAGGGCGACATCGTGGTCGATGCCGATGAATACATCCGCCACGGCGCGACGCTCGATTCGCTGCAGAAGCTGAAACCGGCCTTCACCAAGGACGGCTCCGTCACCGCGGGCAACGCTTCGGGCATCAACGACGGCGCCGCGGTCGTGCTGCTGATGACCGAGGAAGAAGCGGCCAAGCGCGGTCTGACGCCGCTCGCCCGCATCGCCTCCTATGCCACCGCCGGGCTTGACCCGTCGATCATGGGTTGCGGCCCGATCCCGGCCTCGCGAAAGGCGCTGGAAAAGGCGGGCTGGAAAGCTGCCGATCTGGACCGGATCGAGGCGAACGAAGCGTTCGCGGCGCAGGCCTGCGCGGTGAACAAGGACATGGGCTGGGATGTGTCGAAGGTGAACGTCAACGGCGGCGCCATCGCCATCGGTCACCCGATCGGCGCCTCGGGCTGCCGGATCCTGAACACGCTCGTCTTCGAAATGAAACGTTCGGGCGCGAAAAAGGGCCTTGCGACGCTCTGCATCGGCGGCGGCATGGGCGTGGCCATGTGCCTCGAAGGGCTCTGAGGTCAGGCCTCACGCAGATTTTTTCTGCAAATGCGAAAAACGGGCGCGCAATAATATTGCGCGCCTTCCTTATTTTAGGTAACAGCATTTCAACAAGGATGATCTGAGGAGGAATCATGTCCAGAGTTGCACTCGTCACTGGTGGGTCGCGCGGCATTGGCGCCGCGATCTCGATGGCGCTGAAGGAGGCTGGCTACACCGTCGCCGCGAACTATGCCGGCAATGACGAAGCCGCCGCGAAATTCACCGCCGAGACCGGGATCAAGACCTACAAGTGGTCGGTCGCGGATTACGACGCCTGCGCCGCGGGCATCGCGCAGGTCGAGGCCGACCTCGGCCCGGTCGACGTTCTGGTGAACAACGCGGGCATCACCCGCGACGCGCCCTTCCACAAGATGACCCGCGAGCAGTGGGATCAGGTGATCGGCACCAACCTGAACGGCATCTTCAACATGACGCATCCGCTCTGGAACGGCATGCGCGACCGCAAGTTCGGCCGGATCATCAACATCTCGTCGATCAACGGCCAGAAGGGTCAATTCGCGCAGGCGAACTACTCGGCCGCGAAAGCGGGCGACATCGGCTTCACCAAGGCGCTGGCGCAAGAAGGCGCGCGCGCGGGCATCACCGTGAACGCGATCTGCCCGGGCTACATCGCCACCGAGATGGTGATGGCGGTTCCGGAAAAGGTGCGCGAGTCGATCATCGCGACGATCCCGGTCGGCCGTCTGGGCGACGTGACCGACATCGCGCGCTGCGTGGTGTTCCTTGCCGCGGACAGCGCGGGCTTCATCACCGGCGCGACGATCACCGCGAACGGCGGCCAGTACATGACCTGATTTGCCTCTTGGCAAATGGCGACGGGGCCCGCATCTTGCGGGCCTCTTTGCTTTCGGGGGGCAGATGTCGCGCAATCAGGCAACCGTGATCGGCTTTTCCGCCGTCGCACTCTGGGCGCTGCTCGCGCTGTTCACCGTCGCCTCGGCGCCGGTGCCGCCCCTGCAACTGAATGCGCTGTGCTTTGCCATCGGCGGCAGCATCGGGCTGATCTGGGTCGCCGCGACCGAGGGCTTTGCCGTGCTGCGACAGGTGTCGTGGAAAGTCTACGCTTTCGGCACGGCAGCCTTGTTCGGTTACCACCTGATCTATTTTTCCGCCCTGCGCCTTGCCCCTCCGGCCGAGGCGAGTCTGATCGCCTATCTCTGGCCGCTGCTCATCGTGGTCTTTTCCGGCCTGCTGCCGGGGGAGCGGCTGACTCGGTTGCATATTTTCGGGGCAATCCTCGCCTTTGCGGGGGCCGCCCTGATCGTCGCCCGCGGCGGCATCTCGGCCAGCGCCGAATCGCTGCCCGGCTATGGGCTGGCTTTCCTCTGCGCACTGACCTGGTCGGGCTATTCGCTGATCTCGCGCCGCATGGGGCAGGTGCCGACCGCCGCCGTCGCGGTCTATTGCCTGGCCACGGCGGTCTTGTCGGCTTTCGCGCATCTGGCGCTGGAAGAGACGCTCTGGCCCACCAGCACGACCGGCTGGGGCGCCATCATCGCCCTTGGCCTTGGTCCGGTGGGACTGGCGTTCTACACATGGGATGTGGGGGTGAAGAAGGGCGACATCCAGATGTTGGGGACGGCGTCCTATGCAGCGCCCCTTCTGTCAACGCTGGCGCTGATCGGGGCGGGGATCGCGGCAGCTTCCCCAGTTCTGGTACTGACCGCCGCGATGATTGCTGCAGGTGCCTTTCTGGCCGCCTTGGGCAGTCGGCAAGGCTAGCGGGTCGGCCCTACGGGGCCGAGCCGGAAATCAGAGCGCCACGCCTTCCAGCCGCGCGATTTCTTCCTTGAGCCGCAGTTTCTGTTTTTTCATCTCCGCGATTTGCAGGTCGTCAAAGCTGGGCGTGCGAAGCGCCACTTCGACTTCCTCGGACAGAGCCTGATGTTTCTTGCGAAGTTCAGCGATATGCGAACTCACGGACATGGCAGTCTCCTCTTTCCTTGTTCGGTAAGATGATTGCAGCACGTTTTCGAACGCTTGTCACGCGCTTGTCGTATTGCCGCGCGAAATTATGAGCGCGTTTTACAAAGTAATATTGCCACGGAATTAAGGCGTTAGCGGCAAGGCTTCGCCGCAGCGCAGCACTGCCTGCGCAGCATGGGTGAGGTCTTCGGCGTCCCCCTGATGCGCAGGCAGGGCATGCAGCACGAAAGGCGCGAGTAACCGCAACGGCGCCTTGCCGCCCTTGCGTGCCGAGACGATCACCCGCCCCGCCGCCCGGCCCTGCCGCGCCGCGATCGGCAGCACCGAGACCGAGCCCCCCTGCCCCGCCAGCGCCACGAGGATATCGCCGAGCCGGTCGGCATTCTGGATCATCGTCAGCCAGCCGCCCGGATGCAGCCGCCGCATCCCCGCGCGGACCCAATCGACCAGCGGCGTCGCCTCGCGTTGCGCCCGTTCGCGGCCGGCATCAGCCGCTGCCGTGCCCCCAGCCGCGGCGAAATAGGGCGGATTGGCGATCACATGATCGTAATTGCGCGCGCGAAGGGCGGCGGGCATCCGCGCCAGATCGCCCTCGAACACCTCGAGCGCGATGCCGTTTGCCGCCGCATTGCGCCGCGCCAGATCGGCATAGTCGGGCTGCAATTCGAGCCCGGCCTGCACCAGCCCCTTCACCCGCCAGCCAAGGCACAGGCTCGCCACGCCCCCCCCGCAGCCCAGTTCCAGCACCGATTGCCCCGGTTTTGCGGCGCAAGCCGCCGCCAGAAGCACCGGATCCATCGCAGCGCGGTAGCCTTGCCGCGGTTGCGCCACGGTCAGACGGCCATCCAGAAACCGGTCGAACGTGCAGTCTTCGGGCGGAAACATCACTCTTCCCACAGCCCGTTGTCGCGCAAGATTGCCTGCGCCAGGAACCAATCCGCATCGGCCACGGCCAATCTGCGCGGCAAAATGCCGAGGCTGCCGTCAAGAATGCTCATGTGGACGTCCCACTCAAAGGCCGTTATACCCTCGCCCTCAAGAAGGGCCATCGCCATGGCGATCCGAACCGGGTCGGTGGTGCGCAGAAGCTCTCTCATGCGCTCGACTTAAGGGCAGCTGTGCCGCCCTGTCGAGACGGGAAATTGGGCCGGGAAACTGGGAAGGAAGACCGATGAGCCTCGACGACAAGGCGACGAAACCGCACGACCGTCTGGCGCAGGCGCTGGCCGAGGACATGGCGGCGGTCAATGCGCTGATCCGCGAGCGGATGAGCTCGGAACATGCGCCCCGCATCCCCGAGGTTACGGCGCATCTGATCGAGGCGGGCGGCAAGCGGCTGCGGCCGATGTTGACGCTCGCCGCGGCGCGGCTGGTGGGCTATGGCGGCCCGTTCCATGTGCATCTGGCGGCGACGGTCGAGTTCATCCACACCGCGACGCTGCTGCATGATGACGTGGTCGATGAAAGCCGCCAGCGCCGCGGCCGTCCGACGGCGAACCTTTTGTGGGACAACAAATCCTCGGTTCTGGTCGGCGATTATCTTTTCGCGCGCTCGTTCCAGTTGATGACCGACACCGGCAACATGCGGGTGATGGAGATCCTCGCCAACGCTTCGGCGGTGATTGCCGAGGGGGAAGTGCTGCAGCTGACGGCGGCGCAGAATCTGGCGACGACCGAAGACATCTATCTGCGCGTGATCCGCGGCAAGACGGCGGCGCTGTTTTCGGCCGCGACCGAGGTGGGCGGCATCATCGGCGGTGCCCCCGAAGATCAGATCGAGGCGCTGTACGATTACGGCGATGCGCTCGGGATCGCGTTCCAGATCGTCGATGACCTGCTGGATTACGGCGGCAAGTCGGCCGAGATCGGCAAGAACACCGGCGACGATTTCCGCGAGCGCAAGCTGACGATGCCGGTGATCAAGGCCGTGGCGCTGGCCAATGACGAGGAACGCGCCTTCTGGAAGCGCGTGATCGAAAAGGGCGACCAGCAGGACGGCGACCTTGAACACGCCATGGCGCTGATGACCAAGCACGGCACGCTGGAAGCGACGCGGCTCGAAGCCATCGGCTGGACCGACACCGCCCGCAAGGCGCTGGCAAAGCTGCCCGAGCATCCGCTGCGCCGGATGCTGGACGATCTGGCCGATTACGTCGTCGAACGGGTGCGCTGAAGGCACCCGGTCTGGCCAAGGCCATCGCCTTGGCCCTGCGCTCCATGACCCCATGACCCCCGAGTGCCGAAAACACTCGGGCAGCGCCCGCCCCGCCCATGGCGGGCGCTTCTCGCCCGCCGGGACGGGCGCCGCCCTCTGTCGCGCTTGGGGAAACGGTCTTGTCACCACCGGCGCGAAACTGGCGGGGAAAGGCGGTGCCTTTCCTGTTCCGCCCGCACTCACGATCACGGGCGCTCGGGCCGCAGCAGGATGTAGGTCGCTGTCCGGCGTTCCTCGACCAGCCGCCAGCCCGCATCCGCAATCGCTTTCACGATCTCGTCGCGGCGGCTTTCCCCGGTCGGGCACAGCGGTACCAGCACATGATCGGCGGCCTCGATCCCGGGCGTGCCGCCATAATACCACGGTGCCGCACCCTTGACCGGCTCGAACGGTCCGAAGAGCCACAGCGCCGAGAACAGATCCGCCACCAGCACCCGCGAATGAGCATAGCCCGCCTGCACCAGATCCGTGGCGGCGGTCTCGAACCAGGCGTCATAGCCCATCGTCATTTCGCAGTCGGGCAGCGTCTCGCCATTCAGCAGCGCAGGCTTGCGCGGTTTCTCGGCGCTCTCGCCCTTCTTCGCGTAAGCTGCATAGGGCTGCCCCGGCGCATCCCCCGCCACCTGCTGCAGCACGCGGTAGACCCGGGGCGCCTCGACCAGCAGATCGGCATCCTGCGGCCGGGCCGACAGGAACGGCACCATGTCATCGGTCTTGGCGAAAGCATGGCGCAGGGGGCTCCAGACAAGGTTCGCCGCAGGCCCCGCAGCCAGCGCCAAAGCCACGACGCCAGTCACCAGAAGCGCCTCGCGCAGGCGCCAGCCAAGACCGTTCGAGATCAGACTGTCGGGGCGCAGGGTCAGCGCGAAGAGCCCGACCAGCACCAGCCATTGCGGATCATTGCCATAGTTCTGATAGGTCACATAGGCAAAGGCGGGCACGAGGAGCAGCAGCACCAGCCCCTCGGACATCCGCTCGGCCTGCCGCAGGAAGATCACCGTCATCAACAGCGCCAGCGTCCCGGCGAGGTTCTTCGGCGCGGCCATCACCCCGCCGAAAGTGTCGCCCGGCGCCGCGCGGCTGGCCGATCCCGCGACGGCCAGCAGATCGCGCAGATAGGCGATCCAGAAACCCACCCCCAGCACTGCCGTGACCGCGGCCAGAACCGCGACCCCAGCCAGAACCGCCACACCGAGGGTGCGGAAATCCCGCCGCACCAGCAGCGCCACCAGCACCGCGGGGGCAAAGGCCACGACATAGGTGACCTTGACCAGCGCCAACCCCGCCATCATCGCACCGATCAGCACGCCATCGATCCGCGGACGCTGGACCCCGAGCGGCTCCAGCACGGCCAGCGGCAGCGCCACATAGGCCATCGCCCAGGCCCAGCGGTTGTAATGCATCGACACCGAACTGGCCGGGTTCGTCTCGCCATGCACCAGCGCCAGAACCATGCCCAGGGCATAGATGCCGAACACCCACGCCAGCCCGCCCGGAAAGCGCGACTGCGCCACCCGCAGAATCGGCAGGAAGAGCAGCGCCGCCACCGCCGCCTGCGCGGCCAGGAAAGCATGGCCAAAGCCAAGCCCCAGCTTCGAAAACAGCGCAATTGGCCAGAGCCCGCCGATGCCCAGAGGCGTCATGAAATCGCGATGCGGCATCTGGCCCTTTTCGGCCATGCGCAACACCAGATCGGCCAGATGCAGCGTGTCGCCCTCGTGCTGGGTGACGTAAAGCCCCCCCGCCAGAAACGGCGCTGCCGCCAAAATCACGGCGAAAATCGCCAGCCCGCCTGCCAGCGGCAAAGCCGCTGCTGCCCTTGACCTGCCCGTCATCCCGGCCTCTCCGCATCTTTTCCCATTTTTGGCCACAATAGCCCGGCAGGATGCGCCTGTGAATCCCGTTGCAACGCGTAAAAAAAGACGAGCCGGAGCAGGACAGATGAACATGATCGCGTCGAATGTGATCGCCCCCACCCCGCCCCGGACCCTGACCGAGACCGGACTGAACACCGTTCTGATGCGGGACATCCTGCTCAAGACCATGTTTCGCACCAACATGGACACGGTTTCGGGTCTGTCGAAGCTGATCTGCCTGCCGATCTCGCTGACGCAGGAGCTGGTCGACATGGGCCGCGCCCAGCGCCTGATCGAGGCGATGGGGACGCTGCACGCCAATTCGGGCGGCGAGATGGGCTATCAGCTGACCGACGGCGGCAAGGCCCGCGCGCTCGATGCGCTGACGCAATCGGAATATTACGGCGCGATGCCGGTGCCGCTGGCCGATTACTCGGTGCAGATGAAGAAGCAGTCGATCCGCAACATCCAGCTGACCCGGCCGCAGCTGATGACGGCGATGGGGCATCTGGTGCTGCCGCCGACGCTGATCGACCAGCTGGGACCGGCGGTCTCCTCGGGGCGGTCGATCCTGATGTATGGCCCGCCCGGCAACGGGAAATCCTCGATCTCGAACGGCATCCGCGATGCGATCGGCGACCGGATCTACATTCCGCGCGCGGTCGAATATGCCGGTCAGGTGATCGTCGTCTATGACCCGATCGTGCATACCGCCGCGAGCGAGGATGCCGACGACCCGACGAGCCTGCGCAAATCCGGCAACCGCGTCGATAACCGCTATGTCTATTGCGACCGGCCGACGGTGATCACCGGGGGCGAGTTGTCGCTCGACATGCTCGATCTGACCTACAACCCGACCGCGCGGACCTATACGGCACCGCTGCAGATGAAGGCCTCGGGCGGGGTCTTCATCGTCGACGACCTTGGCCGTCAGGCCGAGCCGCCGCAGAAACTGGTCAACCGCTGGATCGTGCCGCTCGAGGAAAGCCGCGACATCCTTGCGCTGCAATCGGGTGAAAAGTTCGAAGTGCCCTTCGACACGCTGGTGATCTTTTCGACGAACTTCCACCCGAACCAGATCTTCGACAAGGCGGCGCTGCGGCGGATCTTCTTCAAGATCAAGATCGACGGGCCGAGCCAGTCGGATTACCTGAAGATCTTCTCGCTGGTGGCGAAAAAGCGCGGCATGCCGCTGTCCGAAGCCGCGCTTGTCCATCTGCTGAAGGTGAAATACCCGACGATCAACAACGTCTATGCGAACTATCAGCCGATCTTCCTGATCGACCAGATGATCGCGATCTGCGACTTCGAGGGCATTCCCTATCAGATGACGCCCGAGCTGATCGACCGCGCCTGGTCGAACATGTTCGTGCGCGAGGAAGAGATCCAGCACTGACCCCGTCAGGGTCTATTGCGCAGCAAGGGCCTGCGGCGCACCGCTGCCATTGTCGGCTTTGGGCAGGATCTCGGTCAGGCCAAGCGCCAGAACCGCGGGCGCGTTGCCCCGCGACACCGGAACCTGCGTGCCGTCCTTCAGCACCAGGCTGACCTTGCCCTGCGCCCGGCTCACGCCCCGGATCGCCTGCCGCGCCACCCAATGCGAGCGGTGCACCTGCAACCCTTCGACCCCTTCGGCGCCACAGATCGCATCGGCCATCCGCAAAAGCACGGTTTCCGAGCCCGCCTCGGTGAAGACCTCGACATAGTGGTCGCGCATCTGCAGCCGCACCAGCGGCGCCCTGTTTTGTTCAGAAAGCCGGGCCATCAACCGCGCCGCCGGTTCGCGCTCGGGCGGGGGGGCATCGGCCGGATCAAGGCCGAGCGGGGGCATCTCTGCACGTGCGCCGATGCCACTTGCAGCCACCGCATGGCGCAGGGTCGAGGTGATGATCGACATGATGAAGACGTAGCTCATCATCTCGGGGATCGAGGGCACATGCTGCGCCGGTCCTGCCACCGCCGAGGCCAGCGCCATGAAAAGCGGCGTCAGCCCGAGCGTTGCCAGCACGGCGATCAAGGGCGCCTCGGGCCAGAAGGCCCGCAGCCCCCAGTATTCGCGCACGATCACCCGCAAGATGCCGCCTGCCAGCACCCCAAGGCCGATGGTGATCGGCCAGAAGGCGAAGCGTCCGGTCAGGGGAAAGAGTTCAGTGCCGAAAGGACCGGCGACGATCCCGAAAATCGAGGTCGCGAGCCACACCACCGGAATAACCGGATGCAGCATCGCCCGCCGGTACTCCCGTGCGAATTTTATTGCCTTCTCAAAGAAGGGCATGGCCCTTTCGCCCCATTCCAAAAATAAAAACCGTGCAGGTGTGCTAGCCCCAGTCACAAAGCCTTGCAACCGTGAATCTCGTCACAGCAGGGTCTCATCCAGAGCATGGGAGAGCCATGCCTCAGGCTCAGGCGGTCAGGCCCTCGGGCTCGGCCAGCCCGTGCGCGCGGCAGCAGGCCGTCAGCGTATTGGCCAAGAGGCAGGCGATGGTCATCGGACCGACGCCGCCGGGAACCGGGGTGATCGCGCCCGCCACGGCCACGGCGCTTTCGAAATGGACGTCGCCCACCAGCTTGCCCTTGCCGTCGCGCTCGATGCGGTTGATGCCCACGTCGATCACGGTGGCACCCGGTTTCACCCAGTCGCCCGGGATCATTTCGGGGCGGCCCACGGCGGCAACGAGAATATCGGCGCGGCGGCAGACCTCGGCCAGATCCTTGGTGCGCGAATGCGCGATGGTGACGGTGCAGCTGTCGCCCAGCAAAAGCTGCGCCATCGGCTTGCCGACGATGTTCGAGCGGCCCACGACGACCGCATTCAGCCCCGAAAGCGAGCCCAGATGGTCGCGCAGCATCATCAGGCAGCCAAGCGGCGTGCAGGGCACCATCGCCTTCTGCCCGGTGCCCAGAAGCCCGACGTTCGAGATGTGGAACCCGTCCACATCCTTCGCCGGATCGATCGAATTGATCACCAGATCAGAATCGAGATGCTTCGGCAGCGGCAGCTGCACCAGAATGCCATGCACCGCCGGATCGGCGTTCAGTTTCGCGATCAGCGCCAGCAGATCGGCTTCCGAGGTCTCGGCCGACAGCTTGTGCTCATAGGAATTCATCCCGACTTCGCGGGTCTGGATGCCCTTGTTCTTGACGTAAACCTGGCTTGCCGGGTCTTCGCCCACCAGAACCACGGCCAGACCCGGGGTCAGTCCGTTCACCTCTTTCAGCCGCGCCACATGGGCCGCGACCTGCGCCCGCACATTGGCCGCGAAAGCCTTGCCGTCGATGATCTTCGCGCTCAAATTCCGTCTCCCTTGCCCAGGACCCGCTCTTCGCGGGCAATCGACCATTCCACCATCATCCGCCACATCGCCTCGATCAGCTCGGGGTCCATCCCCCGCGCCTCGGCGGCATTGCGCGCGTTGTTCACCACTTCCTCGACCCGCGCCCGGATGCGCGCAGGCATGCCCTCGGCGGGCTTGAGTTCGGCGGCACGGTCAATGAACCGCGCCCGATCGGCCAGCAGCGCCACGATGCGCAGATCCAGCGCATCGATCTCGGCCCGCAGTTCGGCCATCGAGGTGATTTCGGAGGGCTCTCTCATTCGGCAAGTTCCGCTTTTATGCCCCGCTCCTATCGCACCTTGTCGCCCGCTTCTCAACCCCGCCTCAAAACAACCCCGCGATCTCGCCTGCGGCATCAAGGCGGATCGTTTCCGCCGCCGGATGCCGGGGCAGGCCCGGCATCGTCATGATCTCGCCGCAGATCGCCACCACGAAGCCCGCGCCCGCCGAAAGCCGGACCTCGCGCAGCGGGATGGAATGCCCCGTGGGCGCCCCGCACAGCTCGGGATCGGCGGAAAAGGAATATTGCGTTTTCGCCATGCAGATCGGCAGGGCGCCATGCCCCGCCGCCTCCCAAGCGGAAAGCTGCGCCAGAACCGCCTTGTCCGCAATCACCCCCTCGGCATGATAGATGCGCTTCGCGATCGTCTCGATCTTCTCGAAGAGCCCCATCTCGTCGGGGTAAAGCGGGGCAAAGCGGCTCTCGGCGTCGCAAAGCGCAACGACCTTCTGGGCCAGCTCGGCGGCGCCCGGCCCACCCTCGGCCCAGTGCCGACAGCGAACGGCCGTGACGCCCAGACTGGCGGCATGCTCGGCAATCGCCGCGAGCTCGGCCGGGGTATCTGCGTCAAAGGTGTTGATCGCCACCACCACCGGCACGCCGAAGCCGCGGGTATTGGCGATGTGACGACCGAGATTGGCGCAGCCGCGCCGAACCGCCCCCACATCCTCGCGGCCCAGATCCTCGCGCGCGACGCCGCCATGCATCTTCATCGCCCGCACCGTGGCGACGATCACCGCCACCGCAGGCTGCAACCCGGCCTTGCGACACTTGATGTCGAAGAACTTTTCGGCCCCCAGATCGGCGCCAAAGCCTGCCTCGGTCACGACGTAATCGGCCAGCCTGAGCGCCGTCTTCGTCGCCACGACCGAGTTGCAGCCATGCGCGATATTGGCAAACGGCCCGCCATGCACGAAGGCCGGCGTATGCGCGATCGTCTGCACAAGGTTCGGTTGCAGCGCGTCTTTCAACAGCACCACCATCGCCCCGTCGGCGCCGATATCGCGGCAGGTCACCGCCGTCTTGTCGCGCCGCCAGGCAACGACGATCCGGCCCAGACGCTCCTGCAGATCGGCCAGATCTTCGGCCAGACACAGGCAGGCCATGACCTCCGAGGCCACGGTGATGTCGAACCCCGTCTCGCGCGGGAAACCGTTCGAGGCGCCGCCCAAACCCACCACGACCTCGCGAAGCGCCCGGTCGTTCATGTCCATCACGCGCCGCCAGACCACCCGGCGCGCGTCGATGCCAAGCGCATTGCCCCAGTAAAGATGGTTGTCGATCATCGCCGACAGCAGGTTGTGCGCCGCGGTGATGGCGTGGAAGTCGCCGGTGAAATGCAGGTTGATGTCTTCCATCGGCAGCACCTGCGAGAGCCCGCCCCCCGCCGCACCGCCCTTCATGCCGAAATTGGGCCCAAGCGAGGCCTCGCGCAGACAGATCGCGGTCTTCTTGCCGATATGGGCGAGCGCATCGCCCAGCCCCACCGTGGTCGTCGTCTTGCCCTCGCCCGCGGGCGTCGGGCTGACGGCGGTGACAAGAATGAGCTTGCCCATCGGCCGGTCGGTCAGCGACGCCAGGAAAGCGGCCTCGACCTTGGCCTTGTCGCGGCCATAGGGGATCAGCGCGGTCTCGGGAATGCCGAGCCCGGCACCGATCCGGGCGATGGGCCATTTCTCGGCCGCGCGGGCAATCTCGATATCGGTTCTGACGGCCATGCGATCCTCTCCTCCGTGGCTTCGCACGCGGCGTCCTGCCCTTTGGCGCAGGCTAGCCGCATCTTTCCCGGGCGCCGTCCGCATTTGCGACCCCGCAAAGGCCGAATCCGCCCCCTCCGGCGCCAGATTGCACCGAATTCCTTTGGCGACAAATGGCCGCAAACGTTACGCTGTGACCCGGGGAGGCGTGACGGACGTCACACTGCGGGAAAGCCCCGATTCGTTCAGTTCAGCTGGGGGCCAGAATGGCGAACAACATCTATTACGTCGAAGATCTCGTCAGCGGCGGCGCAACCAACACTCTCACCGATGACGGCAGCGGCCTCGATTGGCTGATTTTCCGCAACGCCAATTCCGGCAACAGCATCAGCCTCGCGTGGTGGGTCGACAACGGGATCTCGACGCAGGGCGAGGCGATCTATTTCATCGGCAACGTCGGCTCGCGGCTGATCGTGAACGGGCTGATCGAAAATGTCCGCGGCGGCACCAGCGATGACTGGATCACCGGCAACGAGGCGAACAACATCCTCTTTGGCGACGCTTTGGCCACGGGCGCCGGTGGCAACGACACGATCTCGGCCGGGGCGGGCAGCGACACGGTCTATGGCGGCGCCGGAAACGATGACATCGGCGGTGCCAACGACAATGATTCCCTGGCTGGAAACGCGGGCGACGACACGATTTCGGGCGGGGACGGCGCCGATACGCTGCAAGGTGGCGCGGGCGCCGACAGTCTCTCCGGCGGCGCGAACGAGGGGGATACGGTATCCTACAGCACCTCTGGCGCCGGGGTGCGGCTGTCCTTCACCTACGGCACGACGACCTTTGGCGCCGGAGGCGACGCGGCGGGCGATCATCTGAACGGGTTTCGCGACGCAATCGGCTCGAACTTCGGCGATGTGATCATCGACACCGTCGCTGGCGCGGTGGGCTTCGATTACAACGCCAACAAGTTCAACGGCGGGCTTGGCGGCGATCGGCTGACGCTGGGCGGCGGCAACGACACCGGCATCGGCGGCGGCGGCAACGACACGATCTTCGGCGGCCAGGGCGATGACACGATCGACGGCGGCGGCAATGACGACCTGATTCAGGGCAATGCCGGGGTGGACACGCTCTCCGGGGCGGCCGGCAGCGACAACCTTGATGGCGGCGACGGGACCGACACGCTGAGCGGCGGCGCCGGGAATGACACGGTGGCCGGGGGACTGGGCGCCGACATGCTGTCGGGGGACACCGGGGCCGATGTCTTCGTCTTCACGACGGTGCGCCACAGCAATACCGCTGGCGGGATCGACACGATCACCGACTTCAGCCATGCCCAGCACGACCGCATCGACCTGTCCGCGATCGACGCCAATGGCACGCTGGCCGGAGACGCCGCGTTCCACTTCCTCGGCACGGCCGCCTTTTCCGGCGCGGCGGCCGAGGTCCGGATCGTCGCGCTGTCGGATGGCTGGAAGGTGCTGGCTGACCTTGATGGCGACCGCAGCGCGGATTTCGTGCTGACCCTGACCGGCCCCACGATGCCGGCGCTTGTTGCGGCCGATTTCGTCCTCTGACACTCCGCCCCCACCTCCCCTGCGCCGGTCAGTCCGGCGCAGGGCTCGGTCGCGCGCCGCTCTTAAAACCGTTTCGATTTTGCTTGGCGCAGGATGGCCAGGGGGGTAACCCTTGGACCGCAACCGCAGATTGACGAACTTTCGCGGTATGTTTGAGCAGAAATGACAGGCAGAGGGCCAAAATGACGGACAATTATTATTTTGTCGAAGACCTCGCAAGCAACGGCAACACCATCACGGTGACAGATGACGGCACCGGCACCGACTGGCTGATCCTGCGAACCTCCCACGACAGCAATGCGATCAGTCTGAGCTGGTGGTCGGTGCGCGGCACCAGCACCGAGGCGGAATCGATCTATTTCGACGACGATGTTGCCTCCTCCCTGATCGTGATCGGCCATATCGAGAATGCCCGCGGCGCGGCGGGAGACGACTGGATCCGCGGCAATGAAACGGACAACATTCTTTACGGCGACGTGGTCGCCGAGGGATCTGCGGGAGGCGATGATACTCTGGACGGCGCCGAGGGCGACGACTCGATCTATGGGGGGGCGGGCAACGATGATGTGACCGGGGGGGCGGGCAATGATCTGCTCTTCGGCAATCTGGGCGATGACACGATCCTTGCGGGCGTCGGCGTCGACACTGTTGCGGGCGGGACCGGCGCCGATTCGCTGGACGGGGGCGGCAACCGCGGCGATCTGCTCAGCTACGCGCAGTCGTCCTCTGGCGTTCAGGTCTCCCTCTCCTATGGCGCGGTGACGACAGGCGTCGGCGGCGACGCCGAGGGGGACAAGATCACGGGCTTTTCCGATCTTCGCGGCAGCAGTTCGGACGATGTTCTCACCGATACGATCGCGGTCGCTCTTGGGGCGGGCCAGAATGCCAACCTGTTCGATGGCGGCGGCGGCAACGACATCCTGTCGATGGGCGGCGGCAATGACACCGCGCTGGGGGGCCGAGGCAATGACACGCTCTTTGGCGAGGCAGGCAATGACCTGCTCTCGGGGGGGATCGGCCGCGATACGATCTGGGGTGGCAGCGGCAATGACTCGGAAAGCGGCGGTCTTGGCACGGACATGATCCACGGCGATGCGGGCAATGACACGATTGATGGCGGCGACGGCAACGACACGCTTTTCGGCGATGCGGGCAAGGACGTGCTGATTTCGGGCCGTGGCAGCGACATTATGACCGGCGGGTATGGCGCGGATCGCTTTGTCTTCGCGAATGTGTTCGACAGCGGCGCCGGGGCGGGGTTCGATACGATCACCGACTTCAACGCCTCCGAGGGCGACACGATCGACCTCTCCGGTATCGACGCGAACCGCCATGCGGAGGGCGATGCCGCTTTCACCTTCCGCGGCACGGGCGCCTTTACCGGTGCCGGGGCAGAGCTGCGCGTCGTCCAGACCGCGGAAGGCTGGCTGGTTCAGGGCGATCTTGACGGCGACAAGACCGCCGATTTCGTGCTGACACTGACGGGCGAGACACTGCCGACGCTCGTCGCGAGCGACTTCGTGCTCTGAGCCCTGCCAGCACCCGAAACGAAAACGCGCGCCGGGCTCCGGCGCGCGTTTTGATGTCTACTCGGTCGATCGCCGATCAGGCGTTCGGCTCGGGCGCGATGCCCGGCTTCGGCGCGGGCTTCGTGCGCGGCAGCGAGGTCACGGTGGGCATGTTGCCCGAGGACCGGTCGTCATCGCCGCCCAGCTGCTCGCCCGCCATCACCTTGCGGATCTCGTCGCCGGTGAGCGTCTCGTATTCCAGAAGCCCCTGCGCCAGACGCTCCCATTCCTCGCGGTTTTCCTCGAGGATGCGACGCGCTTCGACATAACCGGTCTCGATCAGGTCACGCACCTCTTCCTCGATCAGCTCCTTGGTCTTGGTCGAGACCGAGAAGCCCGCGGTGTTGCCTTGATAGCCCTCATGCGCTTCGGAATAGTCGATGTTGCCGACCTTGTCCGACATGCCCCAGCGCATCACCATCGCCCGCGCAATCGCCGAGGCCTGCATGATGTCGCCCGCCGGACCGTTCGAGACGGCCTCTTCGCCCCATTTCAGGATCTCGGCCGCCTTGCCCGCCATCGTCATGGCGATCTTCTGCTTGGCCTCGTCCTTGTGGTAGTTCAGCCGGTCCATTTCCGGCAGGCTGACCACCATGCCAAGCGCCTGACCGCGCGGAATGATCGTCGCCTTGTAGACCGGATCGCATTTCGGCAGCTTCAGACCGACGACGGCGTGACCGGCCTCGTGATAGGCGGTCATTTCCTTCTGCTCGGGGGTCAGCACCATCGAGCGCCGCTCGACCCCCATCATCACCTTGTCCTTGGCCTGCTCGAAATCTTCCATCGTCACGAAGCGACGGCCGACGCGGGCTGCCATCAGCGCGGCCTCGTTCACGAGGTTCGCGAGATCGGCGCCCGAGAAGCCGGGGGTGCCGCGGGCAATCGTGCGCAGATCGACATCCGGCCCGCGCGGGATCTTGTTGGCATGCACCGACAGGATCTTTTCGCGGCCCTTGATGTCCGGGTTCGGCACATGGATCTGCCGGTCGAAGCGGCCGGGGCGCAGCAGCGCCGGATCGAGCACGTCCTTGCGGTTCGTCGCGGCGACGATGATGATGCCTTCATTCGCCTCGAACCCATCCATCTCGACGAGAAGCTGGTTCAGCGTCTGCTCGCGCTCGTCGTTGCCGCCGCCGATGCCCACGCCCCGGGCACGGCCCACAGCGTCGATCTCGTCGATGAAGACGATGCAGGGCGCGTTCTTCTTCGCCTGATCGAACATGTCGCGCACGCGGCTGGCGCCGACGCCCACGAACATCTCGACGAAATCCGAGCCCGAGATGGTGAAGAAGGGCACGCCCGCCTCGCCCGCAATCGCGCGGGCCAGCAGGGTCTTCCCGGTGCCGGGCGGGCCGACCAGCAGCGCGCCTTTCGGGATCTTGCCGCCAAGACGGCTGAATTTCTGCGGGTTGCGCAGGAATTCGACGATCTCTTCCAGCTCTTCCTTGGCCTCGTCGATACCGGCGACGTCGTCAAACGTCACGCGGCCATGCTTTTCGGTCAAAAGCTTGGCCTTCGACTTGCCAAAGCCCATCGCGCCGCCTTTGCCGCCGCCCTGCATCCGGTTCATGAAAAAGACCCAAAGGCCGATCATGACAAGGAACGGCAGCCAGACGCCGAGGATCGACATCAGCCCCGATTGCTGTTGCTTGACCACGTTCACCGCGACGCCCTTTTCGATCAGCTTGTCAGCGATCTGGTCGGACTGCGGTTTGACGGTCGAATAATTGTCGCCCTTGCCGTCCTGATAGCGCACATCCTCGCCATCAAGTTGAACCTGCTTCACGTCGCCCTTGTCCACGGCGGCGATGAAGTCGGAATAAGACACTTGCCGGGCATTGAGCGGCCCCTGCCCGCTGCCGAGCAGGTTGAACAGCACCAGGATGAGCACGAACAGCAGAGCCCAGAAGGCGATGTTGCGCAGATTGCCCAAGAGAAACCTCCGAAGAATGACAGGGCACCGCATTGGGTGCGGTGCCTTTGGTGTGAAAATAGGGATTAAGTGCGCAGGTTCAACGTCTGATTAATGCGACTGTGAAGCTTGGCCGCACCAAACGTGCCTGATAGCCGTTTTTCAGCCCTGCAAGCGGAGCCGAAATCAGCGTTTTTCCCTGCCAAAGCGCCGGGGAAGCCAGAAGCGTCGGACGTGGCAAAGATTTTTCGCGCCCCGCGCCCAGCTGCTTCCAGCCCTCGGACCCGAGCGCGGCGACCTCCAGCCCCGGCGCCTCCGGCCCCTCGATCTGCCAGCCATCCCAGATCTGCCCGAACGGCACCCGCAGATCGGCAACGGCACGCGCCTCGCGGGTGATGCGGATCACATCGTCGCCGACAAGGATGCGGCAGCCATGCAGCGTGCGGTCGCGCCGGATGCGCCAGCTCATCAGCACATCCATCACCTTGGCCGCGCGTGGCGGATACTCGGCCCCCGACACCCACATCAGCGCGGCATTGATCAGCCGACGGCTCGTTTCGGCGTCGAAAGCATTGCGAAAGCCGCGCGCGTCGATCACCACATCGCCCGCCTCGAGCCGCACATGCGCCTTTGCCAGATGCTCGAGCGACCAGAGCACCGATTGCTCGGCCATCGCCAGATGCCCCACCACCGTCGCCAGCGTGCCCGCGCTGATGCCCAGCGGCGAAAGCGCCGCCAACGCCTTGCGCGCCTTCACCCGGTCGAACCGCTCATTCGCATTCGACGGATCCTCGATCCAGCCGATCCCCTGCCGCTCCAGATGACCGCGCAACTCGGCCCGGGTCTGGCTCAGGAAGGGACGAAACCACAGCACCCCCTCGCTCTCGAAGCTTTCGCGCATGCCCGACAGCCCCTCGAGCCCGGCCTCGCGCGCAAGGCGCATCAGGAAGGTCTCGGCCTGATCGTCGGCGGTATGGCCAAGCGCCACCGCGCCGATGCCGCGCGCGCGCGCCCAGGCCCCGATCAGCCGCAGCCGCGCCAGCCGGGCCGCCTCCATCAGATTGCCCCTGGCCTGTCGGCCCTCCCAATGCAGGGTCGTGTGCGCAATGCCGCGCGCAGCACAGAAGCGGGCGACGAAGGCCGCCTCATCCGCCGCTTCCGGGCGCAGGCCGTGATCGAGCGTCACCGCCTCGACCGGATGCAGCGCGGAGAGAAGAACAAGGGCCGCCATGGAATCGGAGCCGCCCGAGACCGCCACCGCCAGTTTCGGCGCGGTCAGCATGGGCTGGAGGGTCTGAACCGCGGCATCCGCGGCCCAGAGCAGCATCCCGTCTTCAGGCGGAACATCGCCGCGCAACAGCGCCGCGCGCAGCGCCTCGGCGCTGCCCGCCGCCTCTGTCACGGACAGGAAAGCGACGCTTGCGCCGCAGCCACCTTGCCCGCCGCTTCCGAGGACGGGAACCGGGCCGGAACCTCGGCCAGCGTGGCACAGGCTTCGGTCTGCTGACCGAGCGAGCCAAGCGCCTTGCCAAGTTCCAGCAGATCGTCCGCCGCGCGCTTGCCCTCGGGCTCGGCCGAGAAGCCGTCAAGCCAGGCCCGGGCCGCGCCCGGAACATCGCCCGCCTTCATCAGCGCTTCGCCACGCAGATAGCCCGCGTCGCCGGTCAGTGGCCCACCCGGGTAGGTTTCGGTAAAGGTCTTAAAGAGGTCCGCAGCGGCACGAAAGTCACCTTGATCGAGCACCCCCTTGGCCCGATCGAAGTCCGCTTGTTCGTTCATTGCCAGAGTGCCGCCACCGCTCGAGGACGAGGACGACGACCCGCTCGATGCGACCGGCGCCGCAGCGGCCGGGGCCGCGCCGCCCAGCGGCTGCGCCTGCCCGACCGAGGACGGATCGCAGCCTTCTTCCAGTTCGCAGACCCGGAATTCCAGATCGCCGACCCGGTTCGTGCCGTCCTTGACGACCTTGTCCACCCGGTCCTTGAGCTGCTCGGTCATCGCGGTGAGGCGGGTCATCTCCGCCTCCATTGTGTCCATCCGCTCCAGCGCGGACGAGCCGCCCGCGGCCTGCATCCCCTTCGCGCCCGAAGCCACCAGCTCGGTGCGCAGGTCTTGCAGCTGCGCCGACAACTGCGCGAGTTCCGCGCGGATGTCGGCCAGCGTCTGTTTGTCGGCAGCAGCGGCGGGCGCGGCCAGCGCCAGAGCCAGTGCCGTGCCCAGCATCACCCGCCGCATCTGCATCAGCTCCCGGCGCCGACCGAGATCACGGTGACCGCGCGACGGTTCTGCGCGAAGCAGCTTTCCTCGGCGCAGGTCGCGATCGGGCGTTCCTTGCCGTAGGACACGGTGCGCAGACGGTTCGCGGGCACGCCCTGCGAGATCAGATATTGCTGCACCGAGCTGGCGCGACGGGCGCCAAGCGCGAGGTTGTATTCGCGCGTGCCCTGTTCGTCGGCATGGCCCTCGATGATCGCGGCATAGTTGCCGTGGCTCGACAGCCACTGCGCCTGACCCGACAGCGTCGCGCGGGCTTCGTCGGTCAGCGTCGACTGGTCGACGACGAAGTGGACCGTGTCACCGACCTTGCCCGAGAAATAGGCGGGCGAGTTCGGGTCGTTGATCGAGCCCTGCGACACGCCGCCCGCGTCGCCATAGGCGCCGCCCGGATCGACAACGCCGTTCGCGCCGTTCTTCGAGGGGTTGTTGCAAGCCGCGAGCGCCATCAGCGCAAGGCCCAGAACCGCTTTCGTTGCAAGATGCATGATGTACCGCCTTTTGTTGGTCGTGCCCGTTCGGGCACCGTATCAGGTTTGCCTGCGCTTGGGAATCAGGCCAGATCACTCAGGGAAGCAGCGGGCCCCAGGTCGGGTCCGAAGCCCCGCCCACGCCAGCCACCGCCTTCAGGTTGCGCCCGGTGATGTCCACGGTGAACATCTTCGCCGCGCCCGCGGCGCCGGGGCTTTCACGGGTGAACATGATCACGCGGCCGTTCGGCGACCAGGTCGGGCCTTCGTCCAGATACGAGGCCGTCAGGTCGCGTTCCTCCGAGCCGTCGGTGCGCATCACGCCGATGAAGAACCGCCCGCCCGATTGCTTGGTGAAGGCGATCAGATCACCGCGCGGCGACCAGACCGGCGTGCCGTAGCGGCCGTCGCCGTTCGAGATCCGCACCGGTTCGCCGCCGCTCGCCGACATCACATAGATCTGCTGCGAGCCCGAGCGGTCACTTTCGAACACGATCTGGCTGCCATCCGGGCTGTAGGAGGGCGCGGTTTCGATCGCGGGCGAATTGGTCAGCCGCTGCGAACCGCCGCCCGAAACCGACATGCTGTAAAGGTCGGTGTTGCCGTTCTGCTCGAGCGAATAGACGATCGAGCTGCCATCCGGCGAGAACCGCGGCGAGAAGGTCATCGTGCCGGGGGTTTCCGGCAGCAGCTTGCCCGAGGCATTGCCGACCGACATCATCTTGATCCGGGGGAAGCCGGTCTCGAAGGTGGTGTAAAGAATGCGATCCCCCTGCGGCGAGAACCGCGGCGCCAGCACGATCGCCGAGCTGTCGGTGAGGTAATTCACGTTCTCGCCGTCGTAATCCATGATGGCGAGACGCTTCTGGCGCTGATCCTTCGGACCGGATTCCGAAACATAGACGACGCGGCTGTCGAAATAGCCGGTTTCGCCGGTGATGCGCGAATAGATCACGTCGGCGACCTTGTGCGCGAGGCGGCGCCAGCTTTGCGACGAGGCCGCAAGCTGCTGGCCGTCGCCAAGCTGGGCGTTGCCGTAGACGTCGAACAGGCGGAATTTCACCACCACCTTGCCGCCCGACATGCCCACCGAGCCGACGATCAGCGCCTGCGCATTGATCGCCTGCCAGTCGGCATAGCTGACCGGGGTGTCGAAGCTGCCAAAGCGCTGGATATGCGCGCCCTCGGGGATTTCGCGGAAAAGCCCGGTGCCCGAGAGGTCATCGGCGATCACCCGGGTGATCTGGCTCGCCATGCTGCCCGCGCCCTCGTCCACGAAAGTGGGCAGCGCATAGGGCAAGGGCTCGATCACCCCCTCGTCGAGTTCGATATGCAGCGGCCCCTGCTGGGCCACAGCCATCCCCGTTGTCAGCATCATCGCCGCCGCCGCGGCCAAAATCCAACGCACCATGTTCCGTCCTCGTCCGGGCCTTGCGCCCTGTTCTATCCGTGTTTTCCGGGCGCCCGTCATCACAAGCGCCTGACCACCCGCGGTTTCCCGCTATTTCATCCGCATCTTCGAAGGATTGAAGACGATCTCGATCTGCTGCCACCAGCCGAATTTCTCGGCCGGAAGCGGGAAGCCATCCGAGCCACAGCGCACGATCGCGCGCCGGGCCGCTTCGAACGCCTGCCGGGCGGCCGCATCCGACCCGCCCGTGGCGCCGACCATCTTGATCGAGCTGACCACCGGCTTGCCGTTTTCCTGCATGTCGACCCGCACCGTCACCGTGGTCCGCATCGCCTCCGACGACAGCGCTCCGACGTTCCAGCACGCCTTCACATCGACGATCAGCGCCTCTTTCTCGCCCGCGGTCACCGGCGGCCCGTTCTTCGCGATGCCAAGCCCGCCCGTGCCGGTCTCTTCGCTGGCGGTATCGCCCCCCAGAGCTTCGGCCAGCGCATCGTTCACCGCATCAGAGCTGACCGGTTTCGACGAGGCAGGCTTGTCCGAGGCCTTCGAGGGCTTGTCGGATTTCGGTTTGTCAGACTTCGGCGTATCGGTCTTCGGCTTGTCGGCCGGTTTCTCGGCCGGCTTGTCTGCCGGTTTTTCTGCGGGCTTGTCAGCCGGTTTGTCCGCGACTTCGGCGGTCTGGGTCTCTTCCGGCGGCTTCACCGCGGGCTTGGCCGGTTTCTTCGGCGGCCGCGGCGAGGATTTCGGCGCCGAGGTGGTCTCTTCCTCGACGGGTTTCGTCTCCTCGGGCACGATCTCGGTGGAGGATTCCGGCGGCGCGGCCTCTTCCTTCGGCTTTTCGGGCTGCTCTTCGGGCTTTGCCGTTTCCGCGGGCTTCGTTTCCGGCTCGGCCAGATCCGACACCTGCGCATCGGGCGCGGGGGCGTCGGCCGGTTTCGGCGCGATGCGCTGCGCCGGTTTCGGCTGCGGCCGCGGCGAGAATTGCGGCGCCTCGGTGTCTTGCGGCTCTTCGACCGGCGGCATCATCGAGGGCGGAACCTCGGTCACCTCGGCGGGCGGCGTCGGCTCGGTCACGTCGGACATGTCCGGCGGCGGCTCGGGCTTGGCTTCGGGCGGCGTCGGCTGGTCTGGTTGCGGCTCCGGGGTCGGCGCCTCTTCGGCGGTCGGCTCCTCGGGTGCGGTCTCGGCGGGCGCCGCTTCGGGCTGCGCGGGCGCGGCAGAGCCCGCCTTCGGCGCGGCCGCCTGCATCGCCTCGAATTCCGCCTCGGAAATCATCCCGGCCGGTTTGATCTCGACCGGGTCGGTCGGCTCGGGCTTGAACCATGCCGTGCCGATGAGGGCCCAGAGGATCACCGCAAGGTGCAGTGCCGCCGAGACCCCCGTGCCGATCCGTTCCGCCCGATCCATGCGCATGGCGCGCCTCAGTTCCCTGTTTTCGCCGGGGTGCCCGTCTTCACCGACCCGCCGGTCAGCGTCGGCCCGCCCGGGTCGGTCACGAGGATGATGTTGGCAAAGCCACCGGCGTTCAGCGCGCCCATGACTTCGACGACACGCGAATAGGGGATGCCGCCATCGGCGCGCAGGAAGACCTTGTCACTGTCGCGCTCGGCCGAAATCGCCTTCAGCCGGTCGATCAGCTCCGGCTCGGGAACGGTCTCGTTCATCAGCGAGATCGTACCGTCGAGCTGCAGCGACACCGCGAGCGGCTCTTCCTGCTCGGTCGGCACCGCCTTGGCTGCGGTCTTCGGCAGTTCGAGCGGCACGCCCACGGTCATCATCGGCGCGGCCACCATGAAGATGATGAGCAGCACCAGCATCACGTCAACCATCGGCGTGACGTTGATTTCGGCCATCACGGCATGTTTGCCCTTGCCGCCCCGGCGCCGACGACCACCGCCGCCCGCCTTCTTCATCACCCCCGCGCCCATCGCTTACGCGTCCAGCTGGCGCGAGAGGATGGTCGAGAATTCGTCGGCAAAAGCCTCGTAGCCCGAGGAGATCTTGTCGGCGTCGGACGACAGCTTGTTGTAGAGCACGACGGCCGGGATAGCGGCGATCAGACCGATGGCGGTGGCGACGAGCGCCTCCGAGATCCCGGGGGCGACGACGGCCAGCGAGGTGTTTTGCGAAATCGCGATCTGCTCGAAGGCGACCTTGATCCCCCAGACCGTGCCGAAAAGCCCGATGAAGGGCGCGGTCGAGCCGACGGTGGCGAGGAAGGACAGACCCGAGTTCAGCGCTTCGCTTTCCTTGGCGATCGCCACATCCATCGAGCGCTCGATCCGGGCCTGCGCCCCGGCGATCAGCTCGCCGTCATGGCGATGGCTGCGCCGCCATTCCAGCATGCCCGCCGCAAAGATGCGCTGGCTTGCCCCGTCCGGGGCCGGTCCGATCTGGTCGAAAAGTTCGTCCAGCGGCTCGCCCGACCAGAAGGCGCGGTCGAAGGCATCGGCCTCGACGCGGGCGGCGCGGAACGAGATGAACTTGCGGACGATGATCGACCACGACCAGAAACTGGCCCCGATCAGGATGATCATCACGAATTTGACGGTCAGCGAGGCGCGCAGAAAAAGCGCAAGCAAGGAGAAATCCATCTCCTGCGCCATCGCAAGGGTTTGCTGGTCCATTGGTCACTGCTCTCATACGGGCCACGTTCTCGGGCCTCTTAACAGTGATTCTACCGGATATTGAGGGGTAACGCCATAACAACTGCGTCATTGTTGTGGCACAATTGCTGTCCTGCAGCGAAATCAATGCAGTTTCGGCGCGATCCTGGCCCGGATTTCGGCCGGAAGCCGCCCCGCAGCCCCGGTTTCGGTCAGACAGACCAGCGTTACCGTCGCGGTAAAAAGCTTGTCATCGCCGCGCCAGACCGCCTGTTCGACGACAATTCGCGCCCCGGTTTCGGTCAGAAGCTCGGTCGTCACCCGCAGCTCGTCATCGAATTTCGCCGGTTTCAGGTAATCCGCCTCGACCCGGCGCACGGCAAAGACGATGCCATGATTGCGTTTCAGCGCCACCTGATCCACGCCAAGGCTGCGCACCCATTCGGAGCGGCCGCGCTCGATGAACTTCAGGTAATTGGCGTAATAGACGATCCCGGCCAGATCGGTGTCTTCGTAATAGACGCGCAGTTTCAATTCGTGGCTCATGCCGCCCCTCCAAACCCGATCCGTGCCGAAAGCCGCAGCGCGTGACTTGCGTCCGTTGCCACCGCGGGCATCACCGGATCGTAGGCCGCCCGGATCACCGCCGCAATCTCGGGGCGGATCACCGCCACTCCCTTCGCCTCGGCCAGAGGCGGCTGGGCGGAAAAGGCGCGCTCGCCCCAGGTCAGGATCATCTGCACCGCCTGATTGAGCGCGATCGTCTCGGCGGGCACTTCATCGAGCGCCGCATCCATGCGGATGAAGCTGAAACAGGCGCGAATGGCGCCCGCATCGTCAAAGCGGAAAGTGCGGAACTGGTTCGCGCCCGCATCATCGAGCCGCGCGACGATGTCGGACAAGCCGTCGATCATCTGATCGAGGTTCGGCACCTCGAGCAGTTCCTGCCAGTCGCGGAAGAAGAAGATCATCAGATTGGCGCCGATCTCGGCATCGGTTTCGGCCATCTTCGCATTGGCGAGCACCACCACCGCCTCGGTCGCGCCCTTGACGATGGCGAGCGTCGCCGCATCGACACCAAAGACCACCGGCACGATCGGCCGCCCCCAGCGCGCAAAGCGGTAAGACCCGTCCGCCCGGGTGAAAAGCGCTGTGATCTCCTCGACTTTCGGCATCGTCGTCACATCGGTCATCAGCGCCCCCTCTTGCTGCCGTGCAGCAATCTAGGCGATCGGGCCGGGCTTGCAAAGCTCAGACCGCAAGCGCCGCCGCCACCGCGCGCTGCCAGCGCGCGCGTTTCGCCGCGCGGGTGGTCGCGTCCATCGCCGGGGTGAAGCGCCGATCCAGCGCCCAGCGCCGCGCGAAGATGTCGGGCGGCGGGCAGATCCCGGCCTGCAACCCGGCCAGATAGGCCGCGCCCAGCGCCGTCGTCTCGGCCACGACCGGACGATCGACCGGGGCGCCCAGAATGTCGGCCAGAAACTGCATCGTCCAGTCACTCGCCACCATGCCGCCGTCGACGCGCAGCACGCTGTCGCCCGCCGCCCCCCAATCGGCCCGCATCGCGTCGAGCAGATCGTTCGTCTGCAGCCCCACGCTTTCGAGCGCCGCCCGGGCGAATTCCGCAGGCCCCGAGTTGCGGGTCAGCCCGAAGATCGCGCCGCGGCAGTCCGGGCTCCAATAGGGCGCGCCGAGCCCGGTGAAGGCCGGCACCAGCACCAACCCCTGCGCGGGATCGGCGGCCTCGGCCAAGGCCTGCGTATCGGCGGCCCGCGCAATCAGGCCCAGCCCGTCGCGCAGCCATTGCACCACCGCCCCCGCAATGAAGATCGAGCCTTCGAGCGCATAGGTCGTCTCGCCGTTCAGCCGATAGGCGATGGTGGTGAGCAGCCGATTGCGCGAGACCACCCGTTCGGTCCCGGTGTTCAGAAGCGCGAAACAGCCGGTGCCATAGGTCGATTTCATCATCCCGGGCGCGAAACAGGCTTGGCCCACCGTCGCCGCCTGCTGATCGCCCGCGACCCCGGTGATCGGGATCGCGGCGCCGAACAGCGCGGGATCGGTCACACCGAAATCGGCCGCGCAATCCTTCACCCCGGGCAGCATCGTCCTCGGCACGCCGAGCGCGGCGCAGATCTCGGCATCCCAGTCATTGCGCCCGATATCGTAAAGCAGCGTCCGCGCCGCATTCGTCGCGTCGGTCGCGTGGACCTTGCCGCCCGTCAGCCGCCAGATCAGGAAGCTGTCGATGGTGCCGAAGGCGAGTTCGCCCCGTTCGGCCCGTTCCCGCGCGCCGGGAAGGGTGTCAAGCAACCACTTGACCTTGGTGCCCGAGAAATAGGGATCAAGCAGCAGCCCCGTGCGCTCGGTGATCCGCGCCTCCCAGCCCTCGGCCTTCAGGTGCGCGCAGATGTCGGCGGTGCGTCGATCCTGCCAGACGATCGCATTATGGATCGGCACGCCGGTGGCGCGGTCCCAGATCACCACCGTCTCGCGCTGGTTGGTGAGGCCCAGCGCCGCGACCGGCCCGGCCTGCGCCAGCGCCTCGCGGATCGTCGAGAGAACCGTGGCCCAGATCGCCTCGGGGTCATGTTCGACCCAGCCGGGCGCGGGGAAGATCTGCGGAAACTCGCGCTGCGCCGTCGCAAGCGGGCGCAGATCGGCATCAAAGACAATCGCCCGGGTCGAGGTCGTGCCCTGATCCAGCGCCAGAATCCGCGTCATCTGCCCGCCCTTTCCGCCATGAACACCTCCAGCGCCGCGATCTGATCGGCGCTCAGCCGCAGCCCCAGTTTCGTGCGCCGCCAGACCACATCCGCCGCGCGCCGCGCCCATTCGCGGTCCATCAGCCAGATCACCTCGGCCTCGCTCAGCCCGGCGCCGAAATCCCTGCCAAGATCGGCCTTGGACTTCGCCTCGCCCAGAACTGCAAAAGCCTCGGTGCCATAGGCGCGCGCCATCCGCCCCGCGCCCGCTTGACCGAGAAAAGGATAGCGCACCCGCAACCGCTCGATCAGCGCCTTCACCCCGGTTTCAAAGAAATCTCCCCCGGGCAGCGGCACCCGGGCGGTCCAGTCAGGGCCTAGACCAGGGTAATGGGGGGCCAGCTTCGCCAAGGCCGCCTCGGCGAGACGGCGATAGGTGGTGATCTTGCCGCCAAAGACATTGAGCAGCACCGGCCCGTCGGCCTTCAGATCGAGCACATAATCGCGGGAAGCCGCCGTGGCCGAACTCGCCCCGTCATCATAAAGCGGCCGCACCCCGGAATAGGACCAGACGACATCCTTGGCCGTCACCGGTTTCGCCAGATACTGCGAGACGAAGGCCAGAAGGTAATCGCGCTCGGCCTCGGAACAGGTCGCGGTTTCGGGGGTGGCGTCATGCGCGGCCTCGGTGGTGCCGATCAGCGAAAAATCCTGCTCATAGGGGATGATGAAGATGATCCGCCCGTCCGAGCCTTGCAGGAACAAGGCCCGGTCGTCGTCAAAGAGCTTGCGCGTCACGATATGACTGCCGCGCACCAGACGCACCTGCGCGGTCGATTTCGGCCCCTCGATCAGACCGAGCACCTCGCCCACCCAAGGCCCGGCGGCATTCACCAGCCCCCGCGCGTGGTGCGTGACCTTTCCATCTGGCCCCTCGGTCTCGATCCGCCAAAGGTCCCCGTCCCGCGCGGCACAGGTGACCCGGGTGCCCACAAGCACATTGGCCCCCCGCGCCGCGGCATCACGGGCATTCAGCACGACAAGCCGCGAATCCTCGACCCAGCAATCGGAATATTCCCACGCCAGATCAAAGCCCGGCTTCAAGGCCCGGCCGATCTTGTCCGTCGTCAGATCCAGCCGCCGCGTGCCCGGCAGGATCTTGCGCCCGCCCATGCTGTCGTAAAGAAAGAGCCCCAACCGCAACAGCCACGCCGGCCGCCTCCCCTTCATCCACGGGAACACAAGGTTCAACAGCCGACTGGTCGGCGTCGTCGTGTCGAACCTTATCCCTGCATGGACCGGCAGCACGAAGCGCAGCGGCCAAGAGATATGCGGCATCGCCACCAGAAGCGTCTCGCGCTCCTCCAAGGCCTCGCGCACCAAACGGAATTCGAAGAATTCAAGATAGCGCAGCCCGCCGTGAAAGAGCTTGGTCGAGGCCGAGGAGGTCCCCTGCGCCAGATCCCCCTGTTCGGCCAGCGTCACCGAAAGACCCCGCCCCGCCGCGTCGCGGGCGATGCCGCAGCCGTTCACCCCCCCGCCGATGATGAAGAGATCGACGACCCCGGGTTGATCGCTCACGACTGCCTCCTGCGCTTTTGACCCGATGATGGGCTTTTCGCGCGGTTTGGCAAGCGATGACGCAGCTTCCCGGGGGCCTTCGCGCTTGCCCGCCCCCATCCCCGCGCCTATAACGCCGCCATGACCGGGCTTTGCTTCATACATCGAATTACCGGCCCGGCGCTCTGACGCGTCAGGGTTGCCGGGAGACGTTGCAAAGCCCCGGGCACGGAGGTGCCCAGTTCAGATGCCGGGCGCGCAGGCGCCCCCCTCAGCCAGACATGGATGCATGATGAGCGCCGACACGCCCGAAACTACCGTCGATTACCGCGACACCGTCTTTCTGCCCGAAACCGACTTTCCGATGCGCGCGAACCTTCCGGGGCGCGAACCCGACTGGCTGGCCCGCTGGGCGCGGATCGGCGTCTATGACCGGCTGCGCGAGAAAACCGGCCGGGCGCCCTTCGTGCTGCATGACGGCCCTCCCTATGCGAACGGGCATTTGCACATCGGCCATGCGCTGAACAAGATCCTGAAAGACTTCATCGTCCGCAGCCAGCAGATGATGGGCCGCGATGCCCGCTATGTGCCGGGCTGGGATTGCCACGGCCTGCCGATCGAATGGAAGATCGAGGAACAATACCGCGCCAAGGGCCTGAACAAGGACGACGTGGATACCGTCGCCTTCCGTCAGGAGTGCCGCCGCTTCGCCGAGGGCTGGATCGACATCCAGCGCGAGGAATTCAAGCGTCTGGGCGTCACCGGCAAATGGGAACGCCCCTACCTGACGATGGATTTCCACGCCGAAGCCGTGATCGCCGAAGAGTTCATGAAACTCCTGATGAACGGCTCGCTTTATCAGGGCTCGAAGCCGGTGATGTGGTCGCCTGTTGAAAAGACGGCCCTCGCCGAGGCCGAGGTCGAATATCACGACCACACCAGCCATACGATCTGGGTGCGGTTCAAACCGGGGACCGGGCTTGATGGCGCCTCTGTGGTGATCTGGACCACGACGCCCTGGACGATCCCGCAAAACCGCGCCGTGGCCTATGGCCCGGGCATCGCCTACGGGCTTTACCGCGTCGACGCCGCGGCCGAGAACGCCACAGCAGTTGTGGGCGAAAAGCTGGTGCTTGCCGATGTGCTGGCACAGGGCGTGATGACTTCGGCCAAGGTCGAGGGCTTCACCCGTCTGCGCGACGTGGCAACCTCGGAATTCGAGGGCGTGATCCTGCGCCACCCCTATGCGGGCATCGAAAACGGCAACGGCGAATGGGATTACCCCGTGCCGATGCTGCCGGGCGATCACGTCACCGACGACGCCGGGACCGGCTTTGTCCATACGGCCCCCAGCCACGGCGATGACGACTATCAACTGGGCCTGAAATTCGGCCTGCCGATGACCTACAACGTCGAGCCGGACGGCAGCTATCGTGCCACCCTGCCCGTCTTCGGCGGCCAGCCGATCATCCTGCCCGACGGCAAGGAAGGCCCGGCGAATGTCAGCAACATCAAGGCGCTGCATGCGCAAGGGGCGCTGCTGGCCAAGGGCAAGCTCAAGCACTCCTACCCGCATTCGTGGCGCTCGAAGGCGCCCTTGATCTTCCGCAACACGCCGCAATGGTTTGCCGCCATCGACGTGACGCTGAAGGACGGCATGGGCACCTATGGCGACACGATCCGCGCCCGCGCGCTGAAATCCATCGATACGCTGGTGCAATGGACCCCGCCGACGGGCCGCAACCGGCTTTATTCGATGATCGAGGCGCGGCCCGACTGGGTGCTGTCGCGTCAACGCGCCTGGGGCGTGCCGCTCACTTGCTTCACCAAGAAAGGCGCGCAACCGACCGACCCGGATTTCCTGCTGCGCAACCCCGAGGTGAACGCCCGCATCTCGGCGGCCTTCGAGGCCGAGGGCGCCGATGTCTGGTATACCGAGGGCTTCAAGGAGAAGGTGCTGGCAGGCATCGTCAACCCCGAAGACTACACGCAGGTCTTCGACGTGCTCGACGTGTGGTTCGATAGCGGCTCGACCCATGCCTTCGTGCTGCGCGACCGCGAGGATGGCACGGCGGACGGCATCGCCGATCTTTACCTCGAGGGCACCGACCAGCACCGCGGCTGGTTCCATTCCTCGATGCTGCAGGCCTGCGCCACCAAGGGCCGCGCCCCCTATCGCGGCGTGCTGACCCACGGCTTCACGCTCGACGAAAAGGGCATGAAGATGTCGAAATCGCTCGGCAATACCGTGGCCCCGGCGGATGTGATCAAGGATTACGGCGCCGACATCCTGCGGCTCTGGGTGGCGCAATCGGATTACACCGTCGATCTGCGCATCGGGAAGGAAATCCTGAAAGGCACCGCCGACAGCTACCGCCGCCTGCGCAACACCCTGCGCTTCATGCTCGGCGCGCTTTCCGGCTTTGACGCCTCCGAGCGGGTCGAACCGGCCGAGATGCCGGAGCTTGAACGGTGGGTGCTGCACCGTCTGGCCGAACTCGACACCACCGTGCGCGAGGGCTATGCGGCTTACGACTTCCAAGGCGTGTTCCAGACCCTGTTCACCTTCTGCACGGTGGATCTCTCGGCCTTCTGGTTCGACATCCGCAAGGACGCGCTTTACTGCGACGCCCCCAGCAGCCTGCGCCGCCGCGCCGCGCGCACGGTGATGGATGACCTCTTCCAGCGCCTGACGAAATGGCTCGCGCCGATGCTGCCCTTCACGATGGAAGACGTCTGGCTGAGCCGCTTCCCGGGCGAGGCGAATTCGGTCCATCTGGAGGACTTCACCGCCACCCCGTCCGAGTGGCTGAACCCGGATCTGGCCGCGAAATGGGACGGCATCCGCAAGGCCCGTCGCGTCGTGACCGCCGCGCTCGAGGTGCAACGCACCGCCAAGGTGATCGGCGCCAGCCTCGAAGCCGCGCCGGTGGTGCATGTCGAAGACACCGCGCTCGAAGCCGCGCTGAAATCGGTCGACTTCGCCGATATCTGCATCACCTCGGACCTGAGCCTGAGCACCGACCCGGCCCCCGCCGAGGCGTTCCGCCTGCCCGAAGTGCCGGGCATCGCCGTTCTTTTCGAGGCGGCCGAAGGCGAGAAATGCGAGCGCTGCTGGAAGATCCTGCCCGATGTCGGCAGCCACAAGCACGCCTGCACCTGCGCGCGCTGCAATTCCGTGCTGGGCTGAGCCTCGACACCACCGATCCACAAATAGGGCGCCTTCGGGCGCCCTTTTCATCTCGCGCAAGGGCGTATTTGAGCCAAGGAAAAGCAGCCTCCCTTTATCTTGCCAAAAATATCTCGGGGGGAGTCCGCTTGCGGACGGGGGGCAGAGCCCCCCTTGCCCCGCCCTGAGCCCCTCGCTACCGATGGGCGGGGCGTGACCAAAGGGAGCCGCGATGAGCCTTTCCATTCTTCTCGCGGTGCTGGCCGCCGCCTTCCTGCATGCGCTCTGGAATGCGCTGCTGCGCTTTGGCGGATCAAAAATCCGCGCCATGGTGATGCTGAGTTACATGGAGGCCGCCGTCGGTCTGGCCATCGCGCTCTCGCGCCCCTGGCCCGAGGTGGCAGCATGGAAATGGGTCGCCGCGGCAAGCTGCGTACATTTCTTCTACAAGTATTTCCTCGCCCATGCCTATGAGCAGGGCGATCTGAGCCGGGTCTATCCGATCGCGCGCGGCACGGCGCCGATGATGGTGGCGATCGTCTCGGCGCTCTTCGCGCTCGATACGATCGCGCCGCTCGGCTATGTGGGCATCGGCGTGCTGGGGCTGGGCATCCTCTTCATGGCGCGGGGCGTTTTCACCGATGGCGAGAGCCGCCGGCTGCTGCCCTTTGCCTTCGGCTCGGCCTGCGCCACCGCGACCTATACGCTGACCGACGGGCTTGGCGCGCGCGTTGCGGGCGATGCGGCGGGCTATGTCGGCTGGCTGATGGTGGGGGGCGGGCTGCTCTTTGGTCTGGTGATGACCTTCAGTCGGCCGAAGGGCTTCATCACCATCGCGCCCCTGAAGGATTGGGGCATGGCGGCGGCGGGGGCGGCGGCCTCTTATGGCGCCTATGCGATCTCGATCTGGGCGATGACCAAGGCGCCGATCGCGCTGGTGGCGGCGACGCGCGAAACCGCGATCCTGTTTGCCGTGCTGATCGGATGGCTCGCCTTTGGCGAAAAGATGACGCGCTCGAAGGCCACGGCCGCGGTGCTGATCGTCGCGGGGGTCGCGCTGACCCGGCTTTAGTCGGGATGGCGCGAGGGGATGATCTGCTGGGCGATGCCCGCGAACATCAGATAAACCGAGGTCACGACCAGACCCCAATGCGCCCAGGAGCCTTCCTCGAAATTCACCCAGGCCGCGCGGGCCGCGAAGATCGTCCAGAGAAGCGCCATCGTCAGCGACAGCGGTCGCCAGCGCACCGTGCGGGTCGGGTGGATGAACTTCAGCGGGAAGAACATCGCCACGGCCAGCGCCAGAACCACGGCCAGGGTCACCCAATACGACGGCCAGATCGCGAACAGCACCAGCACCACCATGTTCCAGCAGGCGGGAAAGCCGGAAAACGAGCAGTCCTTCGTCTTCATCCGCGTATCGGCGAAATAGATCACCGAGGTGTAGATGATCGCGATGATCGCCAGCCACCCGGTCCAACCCGGAAGCAGCCCCGACTTGAACAAGGCATAGGCCGGAATGAAGACATAGGTCAGATAGTCGACGATCAGGTCCATCAGCACGCCGTCATGCGTCGGCCAGTTGTGCTTGGTGTCGAACTTCCGCGCCAGCGGCCCGTCGACGCCATCCACGATCAGCGCCACGACCAGCCACAGGAACATCAGCGCCCATTTTTCCTCGACCGCCGCGAGCATCGCCAACATCGACAACACCGCGCCGGTGGCGGTCAGCAGGTGAACGGAGAGGGCCTTGAAACGAATGTCCATACGCCCTTCCTGCCCTAATCCTGCAAGGGGTGCAAGACGGGCCGGGGGCATAAACCCGGCCCGCCCCGTGGTCACGATGTCGCTTGCGCGACCGCCTGCAAGAGCGACATGAACTGGTTCGCCGTGTCGCGGTTGATCGTCACCTGATCCGAGGAACTGCTTTCCGAGGTCATCGCCGCAAAGAGCGACTCGTAAAGCGATTGCACCGAGGAGGTCGAACTGCTCGTGGTGGTCGAGTCATCGTCGCTGTCCGAGCTGCTCTCCGAACCCGGCGGCGGACCCGAAGGCGGCGGGCCGGGGGGTGGCCCCGACATGCCCTGCGGCCCCCCCGCAGCGCCGGACGTCATCGAGTCTTCCGCCGCAGTCAGCTCGGTCTCGGTCAGCTTGCCGTCACCATCGGTGTCGATCGTGCTGAATTGCGACGACAGCAGATCGGACACCGGGCTCGCGTCGATTTCCGCCTGCGACAGGGTGCCGTCGCCGTCGGCATCGTCATTCGCGGCCAGCGCCTCGAACAGCGACCGGCTGTCTGCCCCACCCGAGGCCGAAGCCGGCGGCGGAGGGGGCGGGGGCGGCGAACCGCCGGTGGCAAAGCTCGACGAGGTCGATGAGGTCGTCTTCGAAGAGGAACTGCCCGACGCTTGTTGCAGCAATGCCAGCGCGGCAGTGCTCGAGTACCCGGACAGGGAGGTCACGCTCATCATACGATCCTTTCTGGATGACAACGTGCCCCGACGCTGCTCCCGGACGATGAACGAAGCCTTACTTACCCCCTAAACCTTCGCTTATAACCGCTTGGATTGTAACGGCTTCGCGGGGTTTATGGCTCAGGCGCGGGGGTGAGCCGCCTGATAGACCTGCATCAGACGCGCCTGATCGACGGCGGTGTAAACCTGAGTCGTCGCAAGGCTCGCATGGCCCAGCAATTCCTGGATCGCGCGCAGATCGCCGCCTTCGGCCAGAAGATGCGTGGCAAAACTGTGCCTGAGCGCATGCGGCGTCGCCGTGGCCGGCAGACCAAGACCCAGCCGCGCCCGTTCCATCGACTTCGCGACCAGCCGCGGATTGAGCGGACCGCCCCGCGCACCGCGGAACAGCGGCTCGTAGCGCGAGGTCGGGAACGGGCAGAGCCGCAGATAATCCTCGACCGCCTTGCGCGCCGCCGGAAGCACCGGCACCAGACGCTCCTTGTCGCCCTTGCCGCGGATCCGCAGCACCTCCGGCAAGGGCGCATCCGAGCCTTTCAGCGCCAGAGCCTCGGACACCCGGAGCCCGCAGCCATACATCAACGTCATCACCGCCGAGTCGCGGGCCGCGATCCAGGGCTCCTGCGCCTGCGATTCGACCTGCTCGATCACCTCGACCGCAGCCTCGACGCTGAGCGGGCGGGGCAGCTTGCGCTGATATTTCGGCGCCTTGGCCGACAGCACATGGGTGGCGTCGACGCCTTCGCGCGCCGCGAGCCAGCGGATGAAGTTCTTCACCGCCGAAAGCGCCCGCGCCAGCGAGCGGCTCGACAGGCCGCGCGTGCGTTCATGCGCCATCCAGGCCCGCATGTCGGACTGGCCAAGACCGGCCAGCTGGGCGACACCCAAGCTTTCGCCCCGATGCCGATGGACAAAGGCCAGAAATCCGGCCACGTCGGAACTGTAGGCCGTCAACGTGTGACTGGCCGCCCCGTCGATCGCCCGCAAGTGACTGATCCACAGGGCCATCGCCGTCCGTGCGGCGGGCGAGACCCCCATCGACATCAGTTCAGCCAGCGACGCATGCCGCGCTCGAACACGCCTGCGAAGAAGGCCAGCAGGTCGGTGCCCTGCGAGGGCTTGAATTGATGCGGGTCTTCGGCGCCCATCACCAGCATGCCGGGCAGACGCCCCTCGCCCAGATCCAGACGCATCAGCGCCTCGGAGCGGATCCAGCTCGCGGCCTCGCCATAGATCGCCTCGGAATGCGGCAGGGTCTGGCGCAGCACCACCGGGCGCACCTGCCCGCCACGACCGGCGCGCATGTATTCCTGGATGAAGCCGGGCTCGGCCACACAGAGCACGTCGCCCAGACGGCGCAGCGCCGGGTCATTCTCGTCCTGCAGCGTTTCCAGCACCAGCTTGACGCTGTCGACCCGCAGGATCTCGGCCACTTCGGAGCCGAGGTTTTTCAGGAAGCTCTCGAAATCCACCGGATCGAGCATGCGCAGCACGGCGCGGTGGATCTGGTTCGTCCCCGAGAGATTCTCGTAGGCCGCGGCGATCACCGAGCGGTGGGTGTCCTCGAGCCGGTCAAGGCGGCGTTCCAGCCGCTCCATCGCCACACCGCGCAGGTCGACGATATTGGCGCCCATGGCGCGTTCGTTCGCGGTGATCAGCGCCCGCATCAGATCGCGATCCTCAAGGATCACGTCGGGGTCGGAGATGATCTTGTCGCGCAGTTCAGGTGCAAAAGCCGTGTCGGTCATGCCAGCCTCTCGTAAGCGGGTTATGTGGAAATTGACACAGATTCTGGTTAAATGCAGGTTAAATTTGTTAACAATAATAAGAGACCCGCCGAAATCGGCGGGCCGTCGCCTTCAGATCACAGGTTTCAGACGATCGACTGACCGGTTTTCGCCCAGTCCTTCAGGAACTGCTCCAGCCCCTTGTCGGTCAGCGGGTGGTTCGCCATCGCCTTGATCACCGAGGGCGGCGCGGTGATGACATCGGCGCCGATCCGGGCCACGTCGGTGATATGGTTGACCGAGCGGATCGAGGCGGCGAGGATCTCGGTCTTGAAGCCGTAGTTGTCATAGATGGTGCGGATGTCCTCGATCAGCTGCACACCATCGAGGTTGATGTCGTCGAGCCGGCCGATGAAGGGCGAGATGAAGGTGGCGCCCGCCTTGGCCGCAAGGATCGCCTGCGCGGCCGAGAAGCACAGAGTGACGTTGACCATGTGGCCTTCCGATGCGAAAGCCTTGCAGGCGGTGAGGCCGGCCCAGGTCAGCGGCACCTTGATGGCGATGTTGGAGGCGATCTTGGCCAGTTTCAGCCCTTCGGCGATCATGTCCTTCGCTTCGGTCGCCACCACCTCGGCCGAGACCGGACCCGCAACCATGTCGCAGATTTCCTTCGTCACTTCGAGGATGTCGCGGCCCGATTTCAGGATCAGCGACGGGTTGGTGGTGACACCATCGACCATGCCGAGGTCGTTCAGCTCCTTGATGGCTGACACATCGGCGGTATCGACGAAGAATTTCATGAGGGGCCTCCTGCGTTCTGTCTGGCCGCGATTTAGCGCAAACAGCGGGCAATTGCGAGAGCGGAATCAGGGGCAAAGGGGGGCTTGCCGCCCCCCTCGGCCTGACGGCCTCTCCCCCCGCGCGTATTTGAACCAAGAAGAAGCCCTCCCGTTTCTTCTTGGCCCAAATACGCCCGCCGGAGGCGTTGCGGGGCGCGAGGCCGGGCATGTCTGAGCCGGGGTTCTTTCCCGAAGGCGCCCGGGTCTCGGTCCTGACCGCGGAACCGATCGGCAAGCCGCTCGACTATCTGGCGCCGGAGGGCGGCTGTTTTCCGGGTGCCTTCGTCGAGGTGCCACTCGGGCCGCGCCGGGTCGTCGGCGTCGTCTGGGGCGCGGGCGACGGGCGGTTCGAGGCGGGCAAGCTGCGGGCGGTGTCGCGCGTGCTGGACGTCCCGCCGATGCGGGCGGAGCTGCAGGAGTTCCTGATCCGCATGGGCAGCTACACGATGACCTCGCTCCCCGGGGTTTTGCGGCTGGCGACACGCACGCCGGGGCTGTTCGATCCGCCCGGCGCGCGGCGGATCTATCGGCTGGGCACGGCGGTACCGGGCAAGCTGACCGAGGCGCGGGAAAAGGTTCTGGCCGTGCTACGCGATCACGGCGGCGCGGGGTTTTATCTGACGGAACTCGCGCAGCTTGCAGGCGTCACGCCGCAGGTTGTGAAGGGGCTGGTGAAGCTTGGCGCCATCGAGGAGGCCGAACAGCCGCGCGATCTGCCCTTGCCGCGGCTCGATTTCACCCTGCCGGGCAAGGCGCTGTCCGAGGATCAGGCCACTGCGGCCGCGGCGCTGAAGGGCGAGGGCTTTGGCGTGACGCTGCTCAAGGGCGTCACCGGCTCGGGCAAGACCGAGGTTTATCTCGAAGCCGTCGCGGAGTGTCTGCGCCGGGGGCGGCAGGCTTTGGTGCTGCTGCCGGAAATCGCGCTGACCTCCGAATTTCTCTCGCGGGTCGAGGCGCGGTTTGGCGCCCGGCCCGGCGAATGGCATTCGGGCGTGACCGAGGCCGAACGGCGCAGGCTCTGGCGCATGGTGGCGACGGGCGGCGCGCAGATGGTCGTCGGCGCCCGCTCGGCGCTGTTCCTGCCGTTTCAGGATCTGGGCCTGATCGTCGTCGATGAGGAACACGACACCTCCTACAAGCAGGAGGAGGGTGCGCTTTACAATGCCCGCGACATGGCCGTGCTGCGGGCCTCGCTCGCCGGGTCGCAGGTGGTGCTGGCCTCGGCCACGCCCAGCCTTGAAAGCTGGGTCAATGCCGCCTCGGGCAAATACCGCCGCATCGATCTGGCCGCGCGCTTTGGCGCTTCGGAGCTGCCCGAGATGCGCAGCATCGACATGCGCGAGGAACGCATCGAATCGGTGCACTGGATCTCGCCCAGCCTTGTCGGCGCGGTGGTTTCGACGCTGTCGCGGGGCGAACAGGCGATGCTGTTCCTGAACCGGCGCGGCTATGCCCCGGTCACGCTCTGCCGCGCCTGCGGGCAACAGATCGGCTGCGATCACTGCGACGCGCGGATGGTCGAGCATCGCTTCCTCAAGCGCCTCGTCTGCCATCAATGCGGCGAGACGAAACCCATTCCCACCACCTGCCCCGCCTGCGGGGTCGAGGGCAAGCTGGCCCCCGTCGGCCCCGGTGTCGAGCGGCTGGCCGAGGAAGTGGCAGAACGCTTCCCCACGGCGCGGGTGGCGGTGCTGTCCTCGGACCTCTTCGGCTCGGCGCGGGCCCTGAAAGAGGCGGTGGAGAGCATTGCCAAAGGCGGCGCCGACATCATCATCGGCACGCAGATCGTCGCCAAGGGGCACAACTTTCCGCTGCTCACCTTGGTCGGGGTGATCGATGCAGACCTTGGCCTGCAAGGCTCGGACCTGCGTGCGGCGGAACGCACCTTTCAGCTGATGCGGCAGGTGGCAGGCCGGGCCGGGCGCGCGGAAAAGCCCGGGCTGGCGCTTTTGCAGACCTATCAACCCGAGCATCCGGTGATCCGCGCGATTCTGGGCGGCGACGAGGAAGCCTTCTGGAAGGCCGAGGCCGAGGGGCGCAAGGCAGCGGGTGTGCCGCCCTTTGGCCGGATGGCGGGGATCATCCTGTCAGGCGCCGAGATCGAGCCGCTTTTCGCCTATGGCAATGACCTCGCTCAGCATGACGGCCCGCTGCGCCGGATCGGCGCGCAACTTTTCGGCCCCGCCCCTGCGCCCATCGCGCGGGTTCGCGGCCGGCACCGGGTCCGCCTCTTGATCCGCGCCGACAAGACCGCGCCGCTGCAACAGGCGATCAGGGCCTGGCTGCGCGGCGTGAAGCAGCCCAATTCCGTGCGCCTTGCCATCGACATCGACCCGCAGAGCTTCCTCTAACCTTGTTTCGATTGACCCCCCGCCCCTTTCGCGCCATTGGGGGCGAAACCAACGGAGCCCGCCATGACCACCTTCACCGCCTTCGCCGTTCTGTCCGACCGCGACCTTGCCGATGATCTGGCCGAGCGGCTCGAAGACCTGGACCCCGGCCCCTATGGCGTCGGCGTCTTCGAGATCGAGGACGGCTCGGGCAATTTCGAGGTCGGCGCCTATTTCCTCGAGCGCCCGAATGAGATCGTGCTCGACCTGCTGGCGGCGGCCTATGGCGCCACCGGCTTCGTCGTCTCGGAACTGCCGGAAACCGACTGGGTGGCGCATGTGAAACGCGAACTGGCCCCGGTCGTCGCCGGGCGGTTCTTCGTCCATGGCAGCCATGATGCCGACAAGGTGCCCTCTGGAACGATCCCGCTGGTGATCGACGCGGCGATGGCCTTCGGCACCGGCCATCACGGCACGACGCTCGGCTGTCTGACCGCGCTCGACCGGCTGGCGGGCGAAGGCTTCCATCCGCGCAAGACCGTCGATATCGGCTGCGGCACCGCCGTGCTGGCGATGGCCGCCGCGAAACTCTGGCCCGAGACGGTGCTGGCCTCCGACATCGACCCGGTCGCGGTTGAAACCGCCGCCGCCAATGTCACCGGCAACGATCTGGCGGGCCGGGTGATCTGCTTGCAGGCGGCGGGGTTCAACCATCCGGACCTGCAAGCCGCCGCGCCCTTCGACCTTATTTTCGCCAATATTCTGAAAGGGCCGCTGATCACGCTCGCCCCCGACATGGGGCGGCTTTGCGCCGAATCGGGCCTTGTTATCTTGTCCGGAATCCTGATCGAGCAGGGCGACGAAGTGATCGCGGCCTATGAAGCCCAGAATTTCCGTCTCGTCTCTCGCAACAATTACGGCGACTGGACGACATTGGTTCTTTCAAGGAACTGATCCCCGGAAAGCTTTCTCGCCGGATCGCAGAAACTCGGGCATAGTTGTTAATCAGTCGTTAGGGATTTTTTCCCGCGACCGGTTTTCGATGTGGAGCCTGTCATGCGTAATTCGGTTCACTCTGACTTTGAACGCCGCCTGGCGCGGATTGACCGGATTCATGCCGCGGGGGGCGCTTTCGAAGCGACCGGGGCGCTTGGCCGCGCTTATTTCGACAGCCACCGCCCGAAGGGGCGCCGCCGCTTTCCGTGGCGCGCTGTGGCGATGGTCCTGCTGGGGATGCTGCTGTTCAAGGCGGCGATCCTCGCGCAGATCGGCCCGGAAACCTATGCCCATCGGGTCGAGACCCTGGCCGCGGGAACGACCGTGGAACGGGTCGGCTCTTGGGTGCTGCGCGCCGATGCGCCCACCCAATTCATCGCCGCGCAACTGCACGCCATTCTTTACTGAGACTTTCGCCCGGCACATTCGGACGGCGCTTATAATCAGGACGCATTTCAGACAGCAAAAAGCCGCGCAGCGCCCTGCGCGGCTTTTTTGTTTTGCGTCCCTGTCGGCTCAGCGGCCGATGCAGTCGATATCCGACCGCGTCAGGCCGATATCGTTCAGTTCCCGGTCGCTCAGCCGCGCAAGCGCCCGGCGCGTCAGCCGGGCGTCATTCCACAGCGTCATCGCGTCGAGAAGGCGTGCAAACATCCCGGCCCGGCCATGGCGGGCGGAGAGGGCGAGGGTGTCGAGGGCGGACATGATGCGGTTCCTTTATATTCTGCTGTTTTGCTGGGCGTTTCGCCGTTGATTGGGCAGTTAATCAAGGCAGAATGCGAAAACAAGCGCAGCACGATCAGCCCCGCCATGCAGTTTCTGCATGGCTTTTTCAGCCGCTGACGGCGTCGTGAGCGGCTTCGGCATTTTGCCGCCCGGCTTCGGCATTCTGCTGACGCATTCGGCTGCGAAGTGTCGCTTTGCGCCGTTTCGCAGCCGTTCCGACCTCAGGCGGTTACAGGACTGTAACGCTTTGCGCTTTCCGATGTTCTGCTTTTGTGCTAAATGCGGAAAAAATGCCACAGGCAAAAAGGGCAGTCACATGCGGGTGATCGGGATCGATCCGGGGTTACGCAACCTCGGTTGGGGGGTGATCGAGGTCGACGGGTCCCGTTTGCGCCACATCGCGAATGGAATCATCCACTCGGCCGGCGAGGATCTGGCGAAGCGCCTTGTCGTGCTGCACGCAGGCCTGACCGAGGTGATCGCGACACATCAGCCCGAGGCGGCGGCGGTCGAGCAGACCTTCGTCAACAAGGACGCGGTGGCGACGCTGAAACTAGGGCAGGCCCGCGGGATCGCGCTGCTGGTGCCTGCGCAGGCCGGGCTCGAGATCGGGGAATATGCCCCCAATGGGGTGAAAAAGGCGGTCGTCGGCGTCGGCCATGCCGATAAGGCGCAGGTGCAGCACATGGTCCGCCACCAGCTGCCCGGAGTCACCTTCGACGGCCCCGATGCCGCCGATGCGCTTGCCGTCGCGATCTGCCACGCGCATCACCTGCAATCCGCCCGCCGGGCCTCGGCGGCGATGCTGGGCCGCGGCGCGCTCGAAATCACCGCCGGACAGGCCCGGATCCGGAGGGCGGGCGCATGATCGGACGCATCGCCGGGGTGATCCTGCACCGCGCCATGGACCATGTGCTGATCGACGTGCGCGGCGTCGGCTATATCGTCCATGTCTCCTCCCGCACCGCAGCGAACCTGCCCCCGGTGGGCGAGGCCTGCGCGCTTTACACCGAACTTCTGGTGCGCGAAGACCTGCTGCAGCTCTTCGGCTTCCCGACGCTGATCGAAAAGGAATGGCACCGGCTGCTCACCTCGGTGCAGGGGATCGGCGCGAAGGCTGCGCTCGCGATCCTCGGCACGCTTGGCCCCGATGGCGTCTCCCGTGCCCTCGCCCTTGGCGACTGGAACGCGATCAAGGCCGCCCCCGGGGTCGGCCCGAAACTGGCGCAACGCGTGGTGATGGAGCTGAAGGACAAGGCGCCGACCGTGATGGCGATGGGCGGCACGCTGACGGTTGACACCGCCCCCTCGGACGAGGTGATCGAGACCGCGCCGAAGCCGGTAAAGCGCCCTGCCCCCGCCGCAACTCGGCAAGTGAACTTCACCGCCGAGGCGCTCTCGGCCCTGACGAACCTCGGCTATTCCCCCTCGGACGCCGCCACCGCCGTCGCCAAGGCCAGCGAAAACCCCGAGGCCACCGACACGGCAAAACTGATCCGCACCGCCCTGCGCCTCCTCGCCCCAAAGGACTAGCCTTTTCATCTTGCCTCAAATACCTCGGGGGTGTGGGGCAGCGCCCTCACCCTCGTTGAAAGCACCGCATGACCGAACCCGATCCGACCCTCCGCCCAGACCGCCTGCCCGAGGACGCCGACCGCGCGCTGCGGCCGCAGGTTCTGGACGATTTCGTCGGGCAAGCCGAGGCGCGGGCGAACCTGCGGGTCTTCATCGAAAGCGCGAAGATGCGCGGTCAGGCGATGGATCACACGCTGTTTCACGGCCCGCCCGGGCTTGGGAAAACCACGCTCGCGCAGATCATGGCCCGGGAACTGGGCGTGAATTTCAAGATGACCTCCGGCCCGGTTCTGGCGCGGGCGGGGGATCTGGCGGCAATCCTCACGAACCTCGAAAACCGCGACGTGCTTTTCATCGACGAGATCCACCGGATGAACCCGGCGGTCGAGGAGGTGCTTTACCCGGCGATGGAGGATTTCGAACTCGATCTGGTGATCGGCGAAGGTCCGGCCGCGCGCACCGTGCGGATCGAATTGCAGCCCTTCACCCTCGTCGGCGCCACCACACGCCTCGGCCTGCTCACCACGCCGTTGCGCGACCGTTTCGGGATCCCGACGCGGCTGCAATTCTACACCGAGGACGAACTCGATCTGATCGTCAGCCGCGGCGCCCGGCTTTTGGGCATTCCCGCCGACCCAGATGGCACCCGCGAGATCGCCAAACGCGCCCGCGGCACGCCGCGCATCGCCGGGCGCCTTCTGCGCCGGGTCGTCGATTTCGCGCTGGTCGAGGGCGACGGGCGGCTGACCCGCAAGCTGGCCGACAATGCGCTGACCCGGCTCGGCGTCGATCATCTGGGGCTCGATGGCGCCGACCGCCGCTACATGATGTTGATGGCCGAACATTACGGCGGCGGGCCGGTGGGGGTGGAAACGCTCTCGGCCGCGCTCTCGGAAAGCCGCGATGCGCTGGAAGAGGTGATCGAGCCTTACCTCTTGCAACAGGGTCTCATTCAGCGCACGCCGCGCGGGCGGATGCTGGGGCATCGGGCCTGGCGGCATCTGGGGCTTGAGGCGCCGGTGCAGCCGGTCGCGCAAACTCCGGTCCAGACCGACCTTTTCGACGCGGGCTGACTGGACGCGCCGCCCGAGCGGTGTATCCTTGGCCCATGTCCACTGCCCTGCCCCCCCGTTTCCCCGTCACCGAGGCCCAGATCGAGGCCGTGGTGGCCGAGTTCTATGCCCGCGTCCGCGCCCATCCCGAACTGGCGCCGATCTTTGCCGCGCATGTGAAAGACTGGGCGCATCACGAGGCGAAGATCGCCCGGTTCTGGAAAGGCTCGATCCTGCACATGCAGGGCTACGAGGGCAGCCCGATGATCTCGCACCGCCGCGCGGGCGATGTGGAGGGCGGGCATTTCCCGCTCTGGCTCGCCACCTTTGACGCGGTGCTGCACGACACGCTGGACCCGGTGGCGGCGGCGGGCTGGTCCGCCTTGGCGCATCGGATCGGCAAGGGGCTCAGGATGGGGGTCGAGGATGTCGGCCGCCCGCCGGATGCGGTGCCCAATCTGCGCTGAGGCGCCCCTGCCCCCGCGGGGAAAGGGCGTATTTGCGCCAAGAAGAAACGACAGGCTCAGTCTTCGTCCTTCGATCTGGTGAAGACGCCTTTCAGTGCGCCGCCGGTCAGTTGCGTGACTTTCGGGCGGGCGAGCGCGGTGAAGGGCATCGGGCGGCACACCTCCATCGCCGCGATGCCGACGCGGGCGGTCAGCGCGCCGTTGATCACGCCCTCGCCGAAGCGGCGCGAGATCTTGGCGGCCAGATGGCCCCCGGTCATCGTCTCGATCAGGTCATCGCCCGCCGAAACCGCCCCCGTCGCGATCACATGCGTCATCACCGTGCGGGCCAGCCGCAGCGCGCCGAGGCTGCCCGCGCGACCACCGTAAACCTCGGCGACGCCGCGGATCATCCGCAGGTTGGCGATCAGCGCCGTCGCCACATCGGCCAGCGCCAGCGGCACCAACGCCGTCACCGTCGCCACCGTGCGCGAGGCCGCCTCGATTTCGAGACGCGCGGCGGCATCAAGCGGCGCCATCAGTTCGGTTTCCGTGAGCCGCAGCAGGGTCTGGGTGTCGAGCTGCTCGGGTGCGCGTTCGCGCAGGCGGGCCAGCGACCATTTCATCTCGGGCCGCGCCGAATAGAGCTTCGCCATCCGATCGACCGCCTTGCGTGCGGCGCGCAGATCGTCGCGGTTCGCCGCGTCGATCACCTCCTGATGCAGCTTGTCGAGCCGACCGAGTTTCGCATAGGCGGTCAGTTCGCGCAGACCGACCAGCACGCAGGCGATCAGGAACAGGATCAGAAGGCCCGTCGCCACCCAGCCGAGGATCGGATTGGCAGCAAAGAGCCCGGTGACGAAATTCCAAAGGGCGACGGTGACAAGGAAGCTGACCAGCGCTCCTGTCGCCTGCCAGAAGAACCGCGTCAGCCGCGAGCGCGGCCGGGCGGCCAGTTTCGCCGCAATCTGCATGGCGCGGCCTTGCGGGGCCGCGTCGAAGGCGGGGGCGTCGATCACCGGCGGCGCCTCGGCGGGCGAGGCGGGCGGGGCGTCCAGTTCCAGAATGACAGGTCGTTTCACAGCTTGTCCCCGATCAGGAATTCGGCGGCGCGGTCGATGCGGATATGCGGCGGGCCCTCACCCGGACGCAAAACGCCCGGCGCAGGCGCAAAGTTCATCAGGCCGAAATCGGCATCGAGCCACTCCTCGGCACCGTCGCGGGCCGGGGTGAGCAGCTCGGCCGGGTCGGTCGGCAATTCGCCCGGGTAAAGCGCGACCGAGCGACCATCGGCCAGACGCCCCCGCACTGCGGGCAGGTCTTCACCGGAATGCGGGATGATATCCTCGGTCGTGGTGCGCAGCGAGGCCAGCGACATCGCCTCGGTCTCGGCACCCGCGAAACTGGCGCGGTCCTTGGCTTCGCGCAGAAGCGCCTCGGTGATCGCGGTCAGTTTCGCGTGCTGGATGTGATGCAGATGGTCGGCCTTGGTCGCGGCAAACAGGATCCGCTCGACCCGTTTCGCGCCCAGAAGCGTCAGCAGGAACCCGGGCACGCCGGGGCGGAAGGCCGAGAGGATCGCCGCCATCGACTGGCGCAGATCCTCCAGGGCGGCAGGCCCGGCGTGAATGGCGCCCAGCACATCGACCAGCACCACCTGCCGGTCGATGCGGGCAAAGTGATCGCGGAAGAAGGGCTTCACCACCTCGCGCTTGTAGGCGTCGAACCGGCGTTCCATCTCGCGCCCGAGCGAGTCGCGCGGATAGGTCGCGGGCGGGATCGGCGCGAAGGTCAAGACCGGCGAGCCCGCCATTTCCCCCGGCAACAGGAACCGCCCGGGCGAGCAATCGGAAAAGCCCGCCTCGCGCGAGGCGATCAGATGCGCGGTGAAGGAGTCCGACAGTGCCTTCGCCTCGGTTTCCGAAAACCGGGCGTAAAGGTCGATCTCGTCGAGCTTTTGCAGGAAGTCGTCCGAGCCGGGGCGGCCGGGCAGACGGTCAAGAACCCCCGCCGACCATTCCTCGAAGGTCTTTTCGATCAGGCCAAGGTCCAGAAGCCATTCGCCCGGATAGTCGACGATATCGAGATGCACGGTGCGCGGCTTGTAAAGCGCGCCCAGCATCCCCGAGGGTTGCAGCCGGAAGCTGAGCCGCAGTTCCGAGACCGCCCGCGTGCCCTCGGGCCAGGAGGGCGTGGGGCCGGTCATGCTGGCGAGATGGCTTTCATAGTCGAACCGCGGCACGGTGTCGTCGGGCTGCGGCTTGAGGTAAGCGGCGCGGATGCGGCCTGCCCCGGTCAGCGCGGGCATCCGGCCGCGGTCGAGCAGGTTTGCCACCAGCGAGGTGATGAAGACGGTCTTGCCCGCGCGCGAGAGCCCGGTGACCCCAAGCCGGATCACCGGCTCGAACAGGGCTTCTGAAACCGAGGAGCTGAGCCCCTCGATGCTGCGGCCGATGTCCTCGGCAAGGTCGGTGATGCCCACTGCGCTGCCTTTCCCGGTCATTCTGATTGAGGCGAAGATAGGCATTGCCCCAACCGATTCACAGAGGGGAAAGCAGCGCACCCCCGGGGCCATTGCGCAAAACCCGCGGCCGCGCTATCGCCGGGACATGCCCAGATTTGCCTTCAGGATCGAATATGACGGCGGCCCCTTTGCCGGATGGCAAAGGCAGGCTGTGCTTCCCTCGGTGCAAGGCGCGGTGGAGGCGGCTCTGGACCGGCTCGAACCCGGCGAACATACGATTGCCGCCGCCGGGCGGACCGATGCCGGGGTGCATGCGACCGCGCAGGTGGCCCATGCCGATCTGACGAAAGACTGGAACCCGTTCCGGCTCTCCGAGGCGCTGAACCACCATCTGCGGCCCGAACCGGTGGCGATCGTCGCCTGTGCGCGGGTGAGCGACGACTTCCACGCCAGGTTTTCCGCGATCGAGCGGCGCTATCTGTTTCGCCTGATCACACGCCGCGCGCCGATGGTGCATGAGCGCGGCAAGGTCTGGCATGTGCAAAACCCGCTCGATGTCGCGGCGATGCGCGACGCCGCAGCGCATCTGATCGGCCTGCATGATTTCACCACCTTCCGTGCCACGATGTGTCAGGCGAAATCACCGGTGAAGACGCTTGATGAAATCCGCATCGAGGAAATCGCCCTGCCGAACGGGCGCGAAATCCGCTTTCATCTGCGCGCGCGCAGTTTCCTGCACAATCAGGTGCGCTCGATCGTTGGCACTTTGGAGAGGGTGGGCGCAGGCAGCTGGACACCCGAGGATGTGCGCCAAGCGCTTGCCGCACGTGACCGCGCGGCTTGCGGGCCGGTCTGCCCGCCGCAGGGGCTTTACCTGTGCGGCGTCGGCTATCCGGACGATCCCTTCGTCTGAATTATTCCGCGGGCAGTTCCGTGGCACGCCCGGCGCGCTGCGCCTGCACGACCTGACATTGCAGCGCCTCCGACGGCAGGCTTTGCGGCGCGTATTCCGGCACGGCCCGGGCCACCACCGCGATCACATCGGCATCCGTCCCGCGCTCGATCGCCTCGCGCAGGTCGCGCAGCGCCGCCGCCGTGGCGAGCTCTGACAGATGATCCTCGCGCACCGAGATGATCTTCGGATGCGCCGTGGTCTGGGCGCCCTTGCGCACCATCAGCTCTTCATGCAGCTTTTCGCCCGGACGCAGGCCCGTGGTGACGATCTCGATGTCGCCATCGGGGTTGTGCACATCGCGCACGGTGAACCCCGAGCTTTCGATCAGCCGCCGCGCCAGCTCGATGATCTTCACCGGCTTGCCCATGTCGAGTACGAAGACCTCGCCCCCCTCGGCAAAGGACCCGGCAAGCAGCACGAGCCGCGAGGCTTCCTGAATCGTCATGAAATAGCGCGTCACCCGCTTGTCGGTCAGCGTGACCGGACCGCCGCGAGCGATCTGTTCCTGAAACAGCGGCACGACGGAGCCGGACGAGCCAAGCACGTTGCCAAACCGCACGATCGAGAACAGGGTATGGCCCGGACGCGCCGCCAGATCCTGAATGATCAGCTCGGCCAGCCGTTTCGAGGCGCCCATCAGGTTGCCCGGCCGCACCGCCTTGTCGGTCGACACCAGCACGAAGCGCTTGACCTGCGCCTCGCGCGCGGCCCGCGCCAGAACCGCGGTGCCAAGCACGTTGTTCGCCATGCCCGCCCGGGCATTGACCTCGACCAGCGGCACATGCTTGTAGGCGGCGGCATGCAGCACGATCTCGATGCCATGTTGCTCGAGCACCTGCATGACCTGCACGCGATCCGCGACCGAGCCGAGCACCGGGACGATTTCGACGCCGGTGGATTCCGCCAGCACCCGCATCTCGGCTTCGGCATTGTAAAGCGCGAGTTCGGACAGCTCGTAGAGCACCAGCTTCCTCGGACGGCAGGCAACGACCTGACGGCAAAGCTCGAGCCCGATCGAGCCCCCGGCCCCCGAAATCAGCACTTTGGCATCACGATAGGCGTTGCGCCCCGCGGTCAATTCGTGGCTGAGCGGATCGCGGCACAAAAGCGCGGCGGTGCCGACCGGGCGCAGCAGGTCGAGCAACTCCTTGCCGCCGTGGATCTGGGTGAAGGCGGGCAGGCTGTGCACCTGCAGCCCCAGATTTTCGAGCCGCTTTGACAGGAAGGTCTGCTTGTCGGTCGAGACCGAAGGCATCGCGAGGATCACCCGATTGATCTTGTATTGCTCGATCACCCGGGCGGCATGCACACCGGAATGGATCGGCACGCCGTTCATCGTCATGCCGGCGAGCGTCGCGTTGTCGTCCAGAAACGCGCAGACGACGAAATCGTCGCTGTCGCGCAGCTCGCGCGCCAGCGCCATGCCGGTGCGACCCGCGCCGTAGATCGCCACGCGCGAGAGCGTGCGCGCGTTGCGATAGATCGCGATCAGAAGCTGCGTCAGCCCCACGCGGGTGAAGAAGAAGGCGGTGAAATAGAGCAGCCCGAACACCACATGTTGGCCGGAAGCTTGATCCACCGCAGCAAATCTGGATTGCAGTGCCGAGGTCAGCGTGAGCGCTGCCGCCAGCACGGCCGAGCGCGTCACCGCCTCGCCCTGATAGTCGCGCAGCTTGATCTGCGACAGGCCCAGCAGGTGACTGAGCACCCCGGCCTCGACCAGAAGCAACGGCAGTTCCAGCACATGCGACAGGATCAGCGACAGTGTCGCGCTGCCTTCGCTCAACAAAAGCAGCGCGAGACAAAAGCTCAGCGGAACCAAAAGAAGATCGACCGCGATGAGGATCGAGGACTTTTGCCTCCGGCTGAGCGAGATGATCGATTTCAAGAGCACGCGCGCGCCCCGCTCCCACAATTAATGCGTGTGCAGAATACCGACGGACCGGTTCGGGTCAACGGCGTGCTGACCAAAACCACGCCTATTGCCCGGAACCATTGCAAAAAGGCCGCGCTATCGGCGGCAATCAGCTTATCATTCGTGCGATGGTGCGACCGATCAGCCGCAAATCGAAGCAGACCGACGCGTGGCGCGCATAGATCAGATCGAGCCGCGCCTTCGCCGGGATGCACAGGCGGCAGTAGATGCGGTCGGTTTCCGCCGCGCTGCGCGAGCGGGCCAGCAACCACTCCTCGTGACGGTGGTAGTGGATCGAGGCAAGGCCGGTCACCCCGGGACGAGACTTCAGAACCTCGGCATAGACCTCGGGGAAACGCTCGACATATTCGCGCAGCGGCGGCCGCGGCCCGACGAAGCTGATGTCGCCACGCAGGATGTTCCAGAGTTGCGGCAGCTCATCAAGGCGGACGCGGCGCAACACCCGGCCGACCGGCGTGATCCGCGCCGCCTTGTCGGCGCCCGAAACCCCTGCATCGGTCGCCACGACGGTCATGGTGCGAAATTTCCACAGCCGGAAGGCCTGCGTGGGGGTCTTCATCCGCTCGGCGGCATAGAAGAACGGGCGCCCCTGTGTCAGGGCGAGCGCAAGCAGCACGACCGCCCCGATTGCTGCGATCACCGGCAGGATCAAAAGCGCGAAACAGATGTCGAAAAGTCGCTTCGTCCAGCTCATGCCCGTCCCTCCTCGAAGCGCAGATCGGCGAGGATGGCCGCGGCCGTCACAGGCAGATCGGGCACAAGACCGAGCGCAAGCGCCCGCGTCACCGAAAGTTCGACCGTTGCGATCGCCTCGGGCGGCGCCGGGTCAGACTGCCAGCCTTCGCCCGCGGCCCGCAAGAGCGCGTCCATTCCGACGACCCCCGGCAGCGCCAGATTGATCACCCCGGGCAGCGTCGCGCCACCAAGCGACAAGCGAACAAGCCGCGCCAGCGCCCGCGCCAGCGCCTGCGGCCCGATATAGCTGCGCCGCGGCGCAAATCCGTCCGGAAAGACATGCAGCCTGCGCCCGCCTTGCGGGGCCGGTTGCCCCAAAAGCGCATCCGCCCCCGCGACATTGCCGATACGCAAGACCACCGCCCCCGGGCGTCCGGCCGCCACGGCCTCCATCGCGACCTTGGCGCGGCCATAGTCCGACACCGGTGCCGGGGCGTCTTCCTCGCGGCAGAGCGGCACCATCGGCACCCCATAGACCGCCGCCGACGAGGCCAGGAACACCGGCCGCCCCGCAGCCTGATCGAGCACGAGCGCGGCAAGGCTGCGATGCACCGACAGCACCTCGGCCGTGCCCCGCGTCGGACCGGCGAGCATCAGCACCGCATCGGCGGCCGCCATCGCCTGCGACAGCGCCTCGGGCGCGGCCAGCGGGTCGAAGACCGTCGTCGGCCCGCCGAAGGCCGCGAAGTCTGCGGGCCTGCGCGCCTGCCACACGAGGCGCGGCGCCGCGGTGCCCGACAGGCTCCAGGCGTGGCGCAAAAGCCCGCCCAGCCGCCCGGATCCGCCCAGAACGAGCAGGCGCGGAAAGTCCAGCTTGAGGTTTGACGTGAATGAACGCATAGACTTGACTGCCGAAAAACGGGTGACTCGTTGGTGGGACAAGCCTTAACACCCGCGGCGAGACGCTGGAACGGGGGAACGTGAATGCTGTCGAAACCGGGACTCGTCGTCGCCGTACTGCTGACTGCGGTATTTTCGGGCTGCACGCTGCCGCGCGGCGCCGCGATGCAAAGCGAAATCCTCAGCAACGCCGACGACAAGACCCCCAGCTTCGCGCATTACCCTGTCGATTCAAAATTGCTGTCCGAGCTGTCCGACTGGCCCGCAGCCAAAAGTGCCGCCGCGAAACGGTCCTGGATCAAGGGCGGCAGCGGTGGCGCGGGTCAGGTGCTGGCCGCGGGGGACACCGTGGCCCTGTCGATCTGGGAAGGCGGGCAGAACAAGCTGCTGACCAGCGAAGGCGCCCCCACGACGCAGATCGCCCCCACCACCGTGGCGAACAACGGTCAGATCTTCGTGCCCTATGTCGGCGCCGTGAAGGTCTCGGGCCTCAGCATCGAGGCCGCGCGCGAGAAGGTGCAGCAATCCGTCACCGCGCTGATCCCCGAAGCGCAGGTGCAGTTGGCCGCAACGCCGGGCAAGGGCAATGCCGTCTCGCTGATCGGTGGCGTCTCCAATCCGGGCACGATCCCGCTTGTCGACCGCTCGCTGACGGTTCTGGGCGCGATTTCGGAAGCCGGCGGCGTGCAGGCCTCGATCGAGAACCCGCAAGTGCGGCTTTACCGCGGCGGCAAGGTCTATGAGACCTCGATGCAGCGCGTGCTCGATGATCCCGCACTCGATACCGGGCTGCGGCCGGGCGACAAGCTGATGGTGCTGAAGGACGATCGCAACTTCCTCTCGCTGGGGGCGGCGGGCGTCGAAAAGATCATTCCCTTCCCGAAGGATCACGTGAACGCGCTTGAGGCCGTGACGCTGGCAGGCGGCATCAACGACTCCCGCGCCAATCCGAAAGGCGTGCTGATCCTGCGCGAATATCCCGCAAGCGCCGTGCGCAGCGACGCGACGCAGGGGCCGCAGAATGCCCGCGTGGTGTTCTCGATGGATCTGACCACCTCGGAAGGCCTGTTCTCGGCGCAGAATTTCGAAGTGCAGCCGAATGATCTCGTGCTCGCCACCGAAAGCGCGCTGGTCAACACCCGGACGATCCTTGGGCTCTTTGGCTCGACGCTGGGTCTGGCGCGCACGGCGGATGCGGTCGCGAACTGATCGGCTGACACCGATACAATCCGGTCTCTGGACCTTTCGGCGCGGCTGTGGCTAGGGTCGCGCCCGACAAAGGAGACCGTCATGGCATTCGGCACGAATATCCGCACCTGGTTCGAAGGACGCTGGCACGAGGGGGACGTCGCGGTCATGCGCGCGGCCGATCACGGCATCTGGCAGGGCTCGTCGGTCTTCGACGGCGCGCGGATGTTCGACGGCCTCGTGCCCGATCTGGACCTGCACTGCGCGCGGGTGAACCGCTCGGCCGCGGCGCTGATGATCACGCCGACGATGGATCCGACCGAGATGGTCGAGATCGCCCGCGAGGGGCTGCGGAAATACGCGGCAGGCGCGGCGGTCTATGTGCGGCCGATGTATTGGGCGCTCGACGGCTCCGATCTCGGTGTCGCGCCGATGGAGGGGGCGACGGGCTTCGCGCTGTGTCTGGAAGAAGTGCCGATGCCGCCCGCCGACAAGACCGTCACCCTGACGACGACGCAATTCCGCCGCCCGGTGCTGGCCGACAACGTCTGCAACGCCAAGGCGGGCTGTCTTTATCCCAACAACGCCCGGATGCTGGTCGAAGCGAAGCGCAAGGGCTTCGGCAATGCGCTGGTGCAGGATGCGATGGGCAATGTCGCGGAATCGGCGACGGCGAACGTCTTCATCGTCAAGGACGGCGTCGTGCTGACGCCCATCGCGAACGGCACTTTCCTTGCGGGGATCACCCGCGCCCGCCACATGGCAAACCTGCGCGCCGCGGGCGTCGAGGTGCGCGAGGCGATCCTGACGCTCGACGACGTGCGGGCGGCGGACGAGGTGTTCCTCTCGGGCAACTTCGGCAAGGTCACCCCGGTGACGGGCTTTGACGATGTCACCTATGCCCACGGGCCGATGACGAAACGCATCCGCGAGATCTACATGGACTGGGCGCTGTCCGCGCCGCTCTGAAACGATTGCCAAAAGGTCAAGTTCCGGTCCATGATGCCTGCAATCCGGAGGACAGGATGCGCAAGTTTCTCGTGGTGCTCGACCAGACCCGCGAATGTCTGAATGCGATGCGTTATGCCGCGATGCGGGCGGCGCATACGGGCGGGGGAGTCACCATTCTGTCGGTGATCCCGCCCGACGACTACCAGCACTGGATCGGTGTCTCGGAAATCATGCGCGCCGAAGCGCGCGAGACGATCACCGCGCATTTCGAGGTTTTCGCGAAATGGATGCGCGACAAGCAGGGGGTGAACCCCGAACTGGTGATCCGCGAAGGCGATCCGGTGACCGAGATCATGGGTCTGGTGCGCGAAGACCCGGAAATCGGCGTGCTGGTGCTGGGCGCTGGCACCGACAAATCCGGGCCGGGGCCGCTGGTGACGCAGCTCAGTCGCAGCTCGGGCAACCTGCCGATCCCGCTCACCATCGTTCCGGGCGACATGTCCAAGGAACGGCTCGAGTCGATCACGTAAGGGGTCAATCTTGACGGTTTCGGTCGGCAAGCGCATATAAGCCTCAAGCCAAGGAGGCATCCGATGTTCATCCAGACCGAGACGACCCCGAACCCCGCCACGCTGAAATTCCTGCCGGGGCTTGACGTGATGCCCGAGGGCGTCGCCGATTTCACCTCTGTCGAAGCGGCGCAGGTCTCGCCGCTCGCGGGTCGGATCTTCCGCGTTGCGGGGGTGAAGGCGGTGTTTCTGGGTTCGGATTTCGTCACCGTGACCAAGGACGAGGCCACCGAATGGGCCCATGCCCGCCCCGCGATCATGGGCGCGATCATGGAGCATTACCAGTCGGGCCAACCGGTGCTGATGGGCGCGGCCGCGGGCGGCCACACGACGGGCGGCGCCGAGGATGGCGAAGACGGTGCGATCATCGCGCAGATCAAGGAACTGCTGGATACCCGGGTCCGCCCGGCGGTGGCGCGCGATGGCGGCGACATCACCTTCCACGGCTTTGAAAAGGGCGTGGTTTACCTGCACATGCAGGGCGCCTGCGCGGGCTGCCCGTCCTCGACCTACACGCTGAAGATGGGCATCGAGAACCTGCTGCGCCATTACATCCCGGAAGTCAGCGAGGTCCGCGCCGTTGCGCAGTGAGCCGCTGGTTCTGGGCTTTGACACCTCGGCCGCGCATTGCGCGGCCGCTTTGGTTCGGGGCGACGCGGTTCTGGCCACCCGCGTCGAAGACATGGCCAAGGGGCAGGCCGAACGGCTGATGCCGCTGCTGGAAGAGCTGCTTGCAGAGGCGGGCCTCGGCTGGAAAGACCTTGATGCCCTTGGCGTCGGCACCGGCCCCGGAAATTTCACCGGCGTGCGGATTTCCGTCGCCGCCGCGCGCGGTCTGGCGCTGGGGCTGCAGATCCCGGCGATCGGCGTTTCGATCTTCGAGGCGCTGGCCCATGACACCCCCCGCCCGGTCGCGGTGGCCCTCGATGCCCGCCGCGACGAGGCCTATGCGCAGCTCTTCACCGCGACGGGCGCCGCGGCCCCGAGCCTGACCCCCGCGGCAGCTCTGGCCGAAACGCTGGCCGGGGTCCCGGTGATCGGCCTCGCCCTGCCGCGCTCGGCACCGCTTTCCCCCCGTCATCCGCTGGCCGAGGCGGTGGCGCTGGTCGCGGCAACGAAGCTTGGCACCGACCAGCCCCGGCCCGCGCCGCTTTACCTGCGCGGCGCCGATGCCGCGCCGCCCTCCGACCCGCCGCCAGTGATTCTCGACTGATGACCCCGGACGCCCTTGCCGATCTGCATGCCCGCTGCTTCACCACGCCCCGGCCGTGGTCAGCGGCGGAATTTGCCGATTTTCTGGGCTCGCCGCTCTGTTTTCTGCTGACCGAACCGGCGGGGTTCCTGCTTGGTCGGGTCATCGCGGACGAGGCGGAACTGCTGACCATCGCCGTCGATCCTGCCGCGCGACGGCAGGGCATGGGCGCAAGGCTTCTGTCCGGCTTTGCAGCGACCGCCAAAGCCCGCGGCGCCAGCTGTGCCTTCCTTGAGGTCGCCGCCACGAACGCCCCGGCGCAGGCGCTTTACCGGCAGGCGGGCTGGCGGGAGACCGGGCGACGGCGGGCCTATTACCATGCCCCCGACGGTACCGCCGAAGACGCGCTGGTGATGACCTGCGACCTGTCGCACGGCTGAGCCGCCTGCCCTCAAGTCCCCCTTGACCCCCTGCCCCGGTTCTGGCCCTATCGGCCTCGGGTTGCCCGTCCTCGCCGGGCGGACCGAAATCAGACAGAGGCCGCCAGAACCTGCGGCCATAGTCGACAGGAGAGATGTCATGAAGAACGTTTTGCTGGGAACCGTCGCCTTCCTCGCGGTGGCTGCGGTCGGTGGGTATGTCCTCGTCCTCAAGCCCGGAGCGTCTTCCGCCCCGCAACCCACCCCCGCCGCCGAACCGGCTCCGGCCGCCGCTGCCCCTGCCTCCCCCGCGGCCGATGCCAGTGCCGCGGCAGGTCCGGCGCTGATCTTCGACCTTGGCGGCAAATTCGACAAATCCTTCAACGAAGCTGCCTTCAACGGCGCGCAGAAATGGGCGGCCGAGACCGGCGCGACGTTCAAGGAACTGGAAATGCAGTCGGAAGCCCAGCGTGAACAGGCGCTGCGCCGCTTCGCCGAAGCCGGCGCAAACCCGATCGCGATGACCGGCTTCGCCTTTGGGGACGTGCTGAACACCGTCGCCCCGGATTACCCGGACACCAAATTCGTCATCGTCGATGCGGTCGTCGATCAGCCGAACGTGCGCTCGGTGGTGTTTCAGGAAGAGCAGGGCTCGTATCTGGTCGGCATGATGGCGGCGATGGCCTCGAAGACCGGCACCGTGGGCTTCGTCGGCGGCATGGACATTCCGCTGATCCGCAAGTTCGAATGCGGCTATGCGCAGGGCGCGAAAGCGGCGAAACCCGAGATCAAGGTCGTCTACAACATGACCGGCACCACGCCCGCCGCGTGGAACGACCCGGTGAAGGGCTCGGAACTGACCAAGGCGCAGATCGCGCAAGGGGCTGACGTCGTCTTTGCCGCCGCGGGCTCGACCGGACTTGGCATCCTGCAGACCGCCGCGGACGAGAACATCCTCGGCATCGGCGTCGACAGCAACCAGAACTTCCTGCATCCGGGCAAGATCCTGACCTCGATGATCAAGCGCGTCGATGTCACGATCTATGACGCCTTCAAGGAAGGCGCCGCGATGAAGACGGGCACCGTCGTCGCCGGGCTGAAGGACGACGGCATCGGCTATGCGATGGATGAAAACAACGCCAAGCTGGTGACGCCGGAGATGAAAGCCGCGGTCGATGCCGCCGCCGAAAAGATCAAGTCGGGCGAGATCAAGGTGCACGACTACATGACGGACAACACCTGCCCGGTGAACTGATGGCATCGGCAACCGAGACGGGGCGGCAGGCAACTGCCGCCCCAGCGCCAAGACCGCCTGCGATCGAGCTGCGGGGGATTTCCAAATCCTTCGGCGCGGTGCAGGCGAACAAGGACATTTCGATCCGCGTGCGGCCGGGCACGATCCACGGCATCGTCGGCGAAAACGGCGCGGGCAAATCGACGCTGATGTCGATCCTCTATGGGTTCTACCGCGCCGACGCGGGCGAGATCCTGATCGACGGCCGCCCCACCGTCATTCCCGACAGTCAGTCCGCGATCCGCGCGGGCATCGGGATGGTGTTCCAGCATTTCAAGCTGGTGCCGAATTTCTCGGTTCTGGAAAACGTGATCCTCGGCGCCGAAGATGGCGCGCTGCTTCGCCCGTCGCTCGCCAAGGCGCGGAAAACGCTGGCCGATCTGGCGCGGGACTATGAACTTGACGTCGATCCCGACGCGCTTGTCGAAGAACTTTCCGTGGGCCATCAGCAGCGCGTCGAGATCCTGAAGGCGCTTTACCGCCACGCCGACATTCTCATTCTGGACGAGCCGACCGGGGTTCTGACCCCGGACGAGGCCGACCATCTGTTTCGCATCCTGCGCGGGCTGAAGGCGCAGGGCAAGACGATCCTCCTGATCACCCACAAGCTGCGCGAGATCATGGAGATCACCGACGAGGTTTCTGTGATGCGCCGCGGCGAGATGGTGGCGACGGTCACCACCGCTGACACCAGCCCCGAACAGCTCGCTGAGCTGATGGTGGGCCGCAAGGTGCTCTTGCATGTGCCGAAAGGCCCCGCCAATCCGGGGCGCGAGGTGCTGCGCGTCAGCGATCTGCACGTCACCGATGCGCTGGGGGTCGAACGGCTCAAGGGCATCAACCTGACGATCCGCGCGGGCGAGATCCTCGGCATCGCGGGGGTGGCGGGCAATGGCCAGTCGGAGCTGTTGCAGGTGCTCGGCGGTTTCGCCAAGGGCACGGTCAGCGGCATGATCGCGGTGGAGGGGGCGCAAATCCCGGCTGCGGGCAAGGGTGCGACCGGCCAGACCCGGCGGCAGATCGGCATTTCCCATGTGCCCGAGGATCGCCACCACCTCGGCCTGATCCTCGATTTCGCCGCTTGGGAAAACATCGCCTTCGGCTACCACTCGGCGCCGGAATATCAGGCGAATGCGCTCTTCATGGACAATGACGCCATCCTGCGCGACACCGAGGGCAAGATGGACCGCTTCGACGTGCGTCCGCCGGACCCGTCGCTGCCCGCGAAAAGCTTCTCGGGCGGCAATCAGCAGAAGATCGTTCTGGCGCGCGAGATCGAGCGCAATCCGGTGCTGCTGCTGGTCGGCCAACCGACGCGCGGGGTCGACATTGGCGCCATCGAATTCATCCACCGTCGCATTGTCGAACTGCGCGATGCGGGCGCGGCGGTGCTGCTGGTCTCGGTCGAGCTTGACGAAATCCTGTCGCTGTCGGACCGCATCGCGGTGATGTTTGACGGCCAGATCATGGGCGAGCGCCTGCCCGCCGAGACGAACGAACGCGAGCTGGGCCTCTTGATGGCCGGTGTCGCCAGGACCGCGGGGGCCGCGTGATGGAGAAACTTCCGGCTTGGGCCGATCTGGTGCTGGTGCCGCTGATTTCGCTGGCGCTGGCGGCGCTGATTTCGGCGCTTGTGGTGCTGGGCATCGGTGGCGACCCGATCGAGGCGGTCTCGGTGATGGTGAAGGGTGCCTTGGGCTCGGCCTATGGCTGGGGCTATACGCTTTACTACACCACCTCCTTCATCTTCACCGGGCTGGCGGTCACGGTCGCCTATCACGCCAGCCAGTTCAACATCGGCGGCGAGGGACAGGCGCAGCTCGGCGGGCTGGGCGTCGCGCTGGTGCTTCTGGCGGTTGATTGGCCGCACTGGTCGGTGGCGCTGCTCGCCGCCAGCCTGGGCGCGGCGGCTTTCGGCGCGGCCTGGGCGGCGATCCCGGCCTGGTTGCAGGCAAAACGCGGCAGCCACATCGTCATCACCACGATCATGTTCAACTACATCGCCGCCGCGCTGATCGTCTATCTGCTGGTCGAGGTGCTGCGCCCCGTGGGCCAGATGGACCCGGCCACGGCGCATTTCCCGGCCTCGGCGCATCTGCCAAGCTTTGGCGAAATCCCGGGCCTGTCGCTTGTGTTCTCGAAACAGGTGCCGGTGAACGTCTCGTTCTTTCTCTCCATCGCGGCCTGTTTCGCGGTCTGGGTGCTCTTGTGGCGCACCCGGCTCGGCTATGAAATCCGCGCCTTCGGCAAATCCGAAACCGCGGCCGTCTATGCCGGCATTTCGCCCACCAGGGTCATCGTCGTCTCGATGCTGATTTCGGGCGCCTTGGCCGGGCTGATGGCGGTGAACAACGTCATGGGCGAGTCCGAGCGGCTGCTCCAGAACGCCTCCGAGGGGGCCGGTTTCATCGGCATCGCCGTGGCACTGATGGGGCGCAACCATCCGCTTGGCGTCTTCCTTGCCGCGCTGCTCTTTGGCTTCCTGTATCAAGGCGGGGCCGAGATGGGGCTTTGGACCACGATCCCGATCGAGCTGCGCACGCTTCTGCAGGGCCTCGTGATCCTCTTCACCGGGGCGCTTGATACGATGGTGCGGATGATGCTGGTGCCGCTCTTTCGCGCGGCGCCGATGAAACGCATCGGGGGGGCGGCGTGATGGATTACACGACGCTGATCGAGATCCTCGGCTCGACGCTGCGCCTTGGCACGCCGCTGCTTCTGGCCTGCATCGCCGGGCTTTATTCCGAACGCGCGGGCATCTTCGACATCGGGCTCGAGGGCAAGATGCTGATGGCCGCGATGGCCTCGGGCGCGGTGGCGGCGCTGAGCGGCTCGGCCTGGATCGGGCTGGCGGCCGGCATCACCGCCTCGCTTCTCTTTGCGGCGATCCACGGGCTTGCCTCGATCACCTTCCGCGGCAACCAGCTGATTTCCGGGGTGGCGCTGAACTTCGTCGCCTCGGGGGCGACGATCCTGATCGCGCAGACCGCCTTCGGTCAGGGCGGCCGCACGCCACCGCTCGACGGCGCGGCGCGGTTTCAGGCGATCACCCTGCCCTTTGCCGAGGCCCTGTCGGGGGTGCCGTTCCTCGGCCCCTTCTATGCCAAGGTGATCTCGGGGCAATCGCTGCTCGTCTATCTGGCGCTCGCCATCGTGCCCGCGACCTGGTGGCTGCTTTACCGCACCCGCTTCGGGCTGCGCCTGCGCGCGGTGGGGGAAAACCCGGAATCCGTCGACACCGCGGGGGTCTCGGTGATCCGGCTGCGCTACACCGCCGTCGCGCTGACGGGCGTGCTTTGCGGCATTGCCGGGGCCTATATGGCGACCTCGCTGCAGGCGGGCTTTGGCCGCGAGATGACCGCGGGCCGCGGCTACATCGCCTTGGCCGCGCTGATCTTTGCGAAATGGCGGCCGTGGCAGGCGCTTTGGGCGACGATGCTGTTCGGCTTCCTGCAGGCGCTTGCCCTGCGTCCCGACGTGATCGAGGCGATGTCGCCCGGCAGCCTGACCATCCCGGTCTCGTTCCTCGATGCGCTGCCCTATCTGCTGACCGTGATCGTGCTGGCGGGCTTTGTCGGCCGTGCCATCCCCCCCCGTGCCGGAGGCCAACCCTATGTCAAAGAGCGCTGAACTTGCCGATCTGATCCGCTCCCGCGCCGGGGCGGAGCCGCCCGCGATCGGGCTGATCCTCGGCTCGGGCCTTGGCCATATCGCCGAGGAGATCGAGGGCATCTTCATCGATTACGCCGACCTGCCGGGCTTTCCGCAGGCGGGCGTGTCCGGGCACAACCCGAAGCTGGTGATCGGCCAGCTTGAGGGCGTGCGCGTCGCGGTCTTCGGCGGGCGGGTGCATTATTACGAACACGGCAACCCGGCCGAGATGCGCCTGCCCTTGGAAATCCTGCGCGATCTGGGCTGCGCGGACCTTCTCCTGACCAATGCCGCCGGATCGCTTCGCGACGACATCGGCCCGGGCGATCTGATGGCGCTGTCCGATCACATCAACTTCGCCGGGGTGAACCCGCTCATCGGCGAGCCGAGCGACGCCCGCTTCGTGCCGATGACCGAGGCTTACGATCCGCAGATGCGCGCCGCCCTGCAAGCCGCCGCGGCCGCCGAGGGGATCGCGCTGCCCGAGGGCGTCTATTGCTGGTTCTCCGGCCCGTCCTTTGAAACCCCCGCCGAGATCCGCGCCGCCAAGGTGTTTGGCGCCGATGCGGTCGGCATGTCGACCGTGCCCGAGGTGATCCTCGCCCGCTTCCTCGGCCTGCGCGTCGCGGCCGTTTCCGTCGTCACCAACATGGGCGCGGGGCTCTCGACCGAGGCGATCAGCCACGACCACACCAAGGCGATGGCGCCCCTTGGCGCGGCGAAATTCGAACGCATCCTGAGGCGGTTCCTGCGGTCTCGATAACGTTACGGTAAGCCCCCCTTGCTACGCTTTGCCGCACGGGGCATGGTGGGGCAACCAAGCCGTTCGGACGACCATGCAGATCTACCTCCCCATCGCCGAGGTATCGGTCAACATCTTCCTCTTGCTGGGTCTGGGCGGCCTCGTCGGGCTGCTTTCAGGCCTGTTCGGCGTGGGCGGCGGCTTCATCATCACGCCGCTTCTGTTCTTCATCGGCATTCCGCCCACCGTGGCGGTGGCGACGGGCGCCAATCAGGTCGTGGCCTCCTCGGTTTCGGGCGTGCTGGCGCAATTCCGGCGCAAGGCGGTCGACGTGCCGATGGGGATCGTGCTGCAGGTGGGCGGGATCCTCGGCTCCGGCCTTGGCATCGTGCTGTTCAACTGGCTGACCCGGCTTGGTCAGGTCGATCTGGCGGTGCAGCTGGCCTATGTCGTCTTTCTGGGCGGGATCGGCGCCTTGATGTTGCAGGAATCGATCCGCGCCCTGCGTCGCGCCAATCGCCCCGGGGCGGTGCGGCCCCGCGATCAAAGCCGCAAGCTGGTGCATCGGCTGCCCTTCAAGATGCGCTTTCGCACTTCGGGCCTTTATATCTCGGTCATTCCGCCGTTTCTGGTCGGCATGACGGTCGGCGTGCTGGCCGCGGTGATGGGCGTCGGTGGCGGCTTCATCATGGTGCCCGCAATGATCTACCTGCTCGGCATGCCGACCAAGGTGGTGATCGGAACCTCGCTGTTTCAGATCCTGATCGTTTCGGCCTTCACCACGCTGATGCATGCGATCACGAACCAGTCGGTCGACGTGATTCTGGCGCTTTTGCTGATCGTCGGCGGCGTGGTGGGGGCGCAGATCGGCACCCGGCTTGGCGCCCAGCTGAAGGCCGAGCAACTGCGCATCCTGCTGGCGCTGCTGGTGCTGGCGGTGGCGCTGAAACTGGGGCTTGATCTCGTGCTGCCGCCGTCCGAGTTTTACAGCCTGCAAACGGGGCGTGCCCGATGATCCTGCGCGCGCTTCTCCTGCTGATCCTCATGACCCTGCCCGCGCAGGCCGAACGGGTGGTGGCGGGCATCAGCGCCGACAACATCGGCATCACCGCCGCTTTCGACGGCTCCTCGGTGCTGATCTTCGGCGCGGTGAAACGCGACGCCCCCGAGCCGGAGGGGCAGCTGGGTGTCATCGTCACGCTGGAAGGGCCGCCACAAAAGGTCACCGTGCGGCGCAAGACGCGCGAGATGGGGATCTGGGTGAACAGCGACAAGATGGTGATCAGCTCGGTGCCGAGCTTCTATGCCGTCGCCTCGTCGGCGCCGCTCGACCGCATCCTCTCGCCCGAGACCGATGCCAAGGAACACATCTCGGTGCCCGTCGCGGTCGAAGCCTATGCCGGTCCCTTGGGCCGCAGCGATGGCCGCCCCTTTGCCGAGGCGCTGCTCCGGCTGCGCGAAACTTCGGGCGCCTATTCGGTCTCCGAACGCGCGGTGACGCTCGCGGCCGACACGCTCTTTCGCGCCGATTTCGACCTGCCCGCCAATCTGATCGAGGGCGAATACACGGCACGCATGTATTTGCTGCGCGAGGGCAAGGTGATCGATCAGACCTATGCGCCGATCAAGGTGCAACGCATCGGGCTCGAGCGGTTCACCTATGCGCTCTCGCGCGAACAGCCGCTGATCTACGGGCTGATGTCGCTGTCGCTGGCGATCTTTGCCGGTTGGGCCGCGGCGGCGGCGTTCCGGATGATCCGGAACTCCTGAGCCTTCAGAACGCCCGAAAGGTCATCGTCGTCAGGGTGCGGGCGATGCCCTCGATGCCGAACAGGTTTTCGTTCAGCCAGTGGCCGACATCGGCCTCTTCCGGGATGTAGACCTTGGCGATCAGGTCATATTCGCCCGAGGTCGAATAAAGCTCGCTCACCACCTCGCGTTCGTAGATGGCATCGGCGACGGCATAGGTCTTGCCGGGCTGACAACGGAACTGGACGAAAACGCAACGCATCGCGGGCCTCCTCGGGGTGGGGCAGAGTTCGGGTTGGCGGCAGATTAGGCGCGGACGCGGGAAAGGAAAAGCCTCACTCTTCTTCGCGTTCGAGCGTCAGCGCGGCGGCGGCACTGGGCAGATCGTCGATGCCGAGCGGGCCGGAGGGCCGCGCCAGCATCGCCTTCGTCACCCAGAGCAGCCGATGCTCGGCGCGGGTGATCGCGACATAGGCGAGCCGCTTCCACAAAGGAATGCCCGCTTCGCTGCGCCCGGTGCGGAAGGCGGCATAGATGTCGGGGGCAAAGACCTGCACATCGGGCCATTGGCTGCCCTGCGCCTTGTGGATCGTCACCGCCGCCCCGTGCAGGAAGGTCGCCCCCATCCGCGCGGCAAAGGGGATGAAGGGCTCTTCCTCGTCCGGCATCTCGATCTTGACGATCGAGGCGGCCGAGAGCCGCGGGTCTTCGGCCCCGATCACATGCAGCCGCGAAAACCCGGGCTTGCGGCCGGGGCCAAGGTAGATCACCTGCGCGCCCTTGATCAGCCCGCGGGCTTCCAGATCGATGCGCTTCTTGCGATGCTTGAGCGGCAATTCGATGCCGTCGCAGATCAAGGGCTCGCCGGGCAAGAGCGCATCGGCGGGGGCACCATGCGCGTTGCGAAACGCCTGAATGAGCCGGATGCGGGTCGCATTGCGCCAGACCAGCACGGGGGACCGCGCCATCAGATCGCTTTCCACCCGCTCGGCCCAGACCACCCGCGGATCGCGCTTGGCGGCCTGCGCCACCATCCGCTCGAAGGTGTAGAAATCAAGGCTTTCGTCGGCCAAGGCATGGGCCAGATCGAGGATCGGGTTGTCATCCGCCTGACGGTGAATGCGGTGCAGGGAATGCACCGCGGCCTCGGGCAGACGTTCGAAACTCATGTGCCCGGACTGGTTCACCGGGGCCAGCTGCGCCGGATCGCCAAACAGCACCAGCGTCGGGAAGATTTCCTTCAGATCGTCGAACTGGCGCTCATCCAGCATCGAGGCTTCATCGACAAAGCCGATGTCGAGCGGATCATCCCGCCGTTTCCAGCCCGAGATGAAATCCGAGCCGCGCAGCCCCGCCGCGGCCAGGGCGCCCGGGATCGACTTGTTCGTCTCGTAAAACGCCTTGGCGCGGTCCAGCGACAGGTCCGTCAGCCCCTCGATGCGCAACAGATCCAGATTGGGCCGCTCGCCCTGCCCCGCCAGCCATTCCGCGATGCGCTCGTATTCCGGGTGATAGACCGGGGTGTAAAGAATGCGGTGGATCGTCGTCGCGGGCACACCGCGTGAGCGCAGCACCGAGGCCGCCTTGTTCGTCGGCGCGAGGATGGCCAGCGTGCGCCGATCCTTGCGCCGCTTGCCTTCCCAATCGCCCGAGACCACCTCGACCCCGGCCGCTTCGAGCCCCTTGTAAAGCTGCGCCAGAAGCAGCGTCTTGCCCGAGCCCGCCTTGCCGATCACCGCCAGAACCGAGGGCTCGCCGCCCTCGGGCATCAAGGTGCCATCGACCAGATCAACACCCGCACGCTCCAGCGCAGAGGCGACGGCATCCCAGGCTTCGGCCTGGTCTTCGGAAAAGGTGACAGCGGCAGGAAGGCTCATGGCCGCGACCCTACACGGCGCGCCCGGCTTTCGAAAGGCGCGAAATCACCCGCGGGGGGAGCCTCCGGCGGGGATATTTGAGGCAAGATAAAGGGGGTTGGCTTCTTCTTGGGGCAAATACGCCACGGGGTGAGACGGGATCGAGCAAGCGCCCGGTGGACGCTTGCCCCGTCGAGCGGGCTGCCCCTGGCAGCCCTGGGGGGTGTGAAACCCCCGCCGCCACGGCTCAGGCCGCGACCGTCTCTGGCGTGGCCAGCGTGACGATATCCATCATGATCCGATTGAGCTCGAAATCCTTCGGCGTGTAGACCCGCGCGACGCCCATCGCCTTGAGCTTCGCCGCATCCTCGTCGGGGATGATGCCGCCAACGCAGACCGGCACATGGCCAAGCCCCGCCGCGCGCATCCGGTCCATCACCTCTTCCATCAGGGGCAGGTGCGAGCCCGACAGGATCGACAGGCCGATCACATGTGCGCCCTCGGCCACGGCCTGCGCCACGATCTGTTCGGGCGTCAGGCGGATGCCGTCATAGGTGATGTCCATGCCGCAATCACGGGCACGGAAGGCGATCTGCTCGGCGCCGTTCGAATGGCCGTCCAACCCCGGCTTGCCGACCAGGAACTTCAGCCGCCGCCCGAGCTGCGAGCTGACCGCATCGACCGCGGCGCGGATGTCATCCAGCCCCTCGGTCCGGTTCGACGGGCTGCGCGAAACGCCCGTGGGCCCACGGTATTCGCCATGCACCGCCCGCATCACGCCCGCCCATTCGCCGGTCGTCACCCCGGCCTTCGCCGCGGCGATCGAGGCCGGCATGATGTTCTTGCCCGCCGCCGCATCGGCGCGCAGCTGTTCCAGCGCCGCCGCGACAGCGGCCGCATCGCGCGCCGCGCGCCAAGCCTGCAGCCGGGCGATCTGATCCTGTTCCACCGCCGGATCGACGACCATGATCCCGCCATCCGAACCGACGAGCGGCGAGGGCTCGCCCTCGGTCCAGCGGTTCACGCCGACAATCGTGGTATTGCCGGTTTCGATATTGCCGACGCGGGCAGCGTTGCTTTCGACCAGACGCGCCTTCATGTAATCGATCGCGGCAATCGCGCCCCCCATCGCATCGAGCGTTTCCAGCTCCTGCCGCGCGCCCGCCTTCAGCGTTTCGACCTTCGCCGTCACCACCGGGTTGCCATCGAAGAGATCGCCATATTCCAGCAGGTCGGTCTCATAGGCCATGATCTGCTGCATCCTGAGCGACCATTGCTGATCCCAGGGCCGCGGCAGGCCGAGCGCCTCGTTCCAGGCGGGCAGCTGCACGGCGCGGGCGCGGGCGTTTTTCGACAGCGTCACGGCCAGCATCTCGATCAGGATCCGATAGACGTTGTTTTCCGGCTGCTGCTCGGTCAGGCCAAGGCTGTTCACCTGCACGCCATAGCGGAAGCGGCGGTATTTTTCCTCGGCGATCCCGAAGCGATCTTGGCAGATTTCATCCCAGAGCTCGGTGAAGGCGCGCATCTTGCACATCTCGGTCACAAACCGGATGCCCGCATTCACGAAGAACGAGATCCGCCCCACCATCGCCGGGAAGTCCGCCGCCGGAACCTTGCCCTTGAGGTCATCGAGCACCGCGATGCCCGTGGCCAGCGCAAAGGCCAGCTCCTGCTCCGGCGTCGCCCCCGCCTCCTGCAGGTGGTAGGAGCAGACGTTCATCGGGTTCCATTTCGGCAGGTGGCTTGCCGTATAGGCCGCGACATCGGTGATCATCGTCAGCGACGGTTTCGGCGGACAGATATAGGTGCCGCGGCTCAGGTATTCCTTCACCAGATCGTTCTGCACCGTGCCCTGCAGCTTCGAGATATCGGCGCCCTGCTCCTCGGCCACGGCGATATAAAGCGACAACAGCCACGGCGCGGGCGCGTTGATCGTCATCGAGGTGTTCATCTGCTCGAGCGGGATCTGGTCGAACAGCGCCCGCATGTCGCCCAGATGGCAGACCGGCACGCCGACCTTGCCCACCTCGCCACGCGCCAGAACGTGGTCGCTGTCATAGCCCGTCTGCGTCGGCAGATCGAAGGCGACCGAGAGACCCGTCTGACCCTTGGCCAGGTTGGTGCGGTAGAGCGCGTTCGACTTCGCGGCCGTCGAGTGACCGGCATAGGTGCGGAAGAGCCAGGGGTGATCCTTGGCGGGTTTGGTCGTCTCGGTCATGGCGGCCTCCGGCGTCGATTCTGATTTCGCAAGAATGTTGCTTTGATCGACCTGATAGGCGAAACAATGTGTCGCTGTCAATTCGCCGCAGCGCGGCGAGACGCGAGGTCCCGAAAATCTTCAAATCCTTTCAAGACGAGACTTGCCGTCGATCACGATTCTGTCATCTTTCAGACTATGGCCCCGAGGCCATGCACATTGGGGGAAGGACATGTCGAAGAGAAGGATTGTTGCCGCGCTGGCCGTGATCGCCACGCTGGGTTCGATTGCCTCGCCGGTTTGGGCGCTCAACCGTCATGTCACCATCGTGAACAACACGGGATACACGATGGTGAAGTTCTACGGTTCCAACACGGGGACGGACAACTGGGAAGAAGACATTCTGGGCAATGATGTTCTGCCCTCGGGATCGTCGGTGGACATCAACTTCAACGATCAATCCGGTTACTGCAAATTCGACTTCAAGGCAGTTTTCGAGGACGGCGACGAGCTGGTGCGCCAGAACGTCAATGTCTGCGAGGTCGGGACTTTTACCTACAACTGACCCCCGGGACTTCCCTTGCAGGCCGCGCCCGTCCGGCGCGGCTTGCTGTTTCAAAAATGCTGCACCTGCAGGGTCATAAAATTACAAAAACCTAACGTCACTCATTGCATTGTTGCTTTGCAAAGTTTATTTCACTCCTCGAAGCCCGCGTCGATTCTGCAACGCGGCGAAAACAGGAGACGCTGATGGCCCTCGATCAGAACACCGGCATTGCCCCCTATGAGGCCCCCGAAAAAGACCTTTACGAAATCGGCGAGATGCCGCCCTTGGGCTATGTGCCGAAGAACATGTACGCCTGGGCGATCCGCCGCGAGCGTCACGGCGAACCCGAGCAGTCGTTCCAGGTCGAGGTCGTGCCGACCTGGGAAATCGACAGCCATGAAGTGCTGGTTCTGGTGATGGCCGCAGGCGTCAACTACAACGGCGTCTGGGCGGGCCTTGGCGTGCCGGTCTCGCCGTTTGACGGTCACAAGCAGCCCTATCACATCGCCGGGTCGGACGCCTCGGGGATCGTCTGGAAGGTCGGCTCCAAGGTCAAGGGCTGGAAGGTCGGCGACGAGGTGGTGATCCACTGCAACCAGGACGACGGTGACGACGAGGAATGCAACGGCGGCGACCCGATGTTCTCGCCCAGCCAGCGGATCTGGGGCTACGAGACGAACGACGGCAGCTTCGCGCAGTTCACCCGCGTGCAGGCGCAGCAGCTGATGCGGCGCCCGCAGCACCTGACCTGGGAAGAATCGGCCTGCTACACGCTGACGCTCGCCACCGCCTACCGCATGCTCTTCGGCCACCCGCCGCATGACCTGCAACCGGGTCAGAACGTTCTGGTCTGGGGCGCCTCGGGGGGCTTGGGCAGCTTCGCGATCCAGCTGATCAACGCGGCGGGCGGCAACGCCATCGGCGTGATCTCGGACGAGGACAAGCGCGATTTCGTCATGGGGCTGGGCGCCAAAGGCGTGATCAACCGCAAGGACTTCAAGTGCTGGGGCCAGCTGCCCAAGGTGAACTCGGAAGAGTACAACACCTGGCTGAAGGAAGCGCGCAAGTTCGGCAAGGCGATCTGGGACATCACCGGCAAGGGCGTGAACGTCGACATGGTGTTCGAGCATCCCGGCGAAGCGACCTTCCCGGTCAGCTCGCTCGTGTGCAAGAAGGGCGGCATGGTCGTGATCTGCGCCGGCACCTCGGGCTTCAACTGCACCTTCGACGTGCGCTACATGTGGATGCACCAGAAGCGTCTGCAGGGCTCGCACTTCGCGCATCTGAAGCAGGCGGCGTCCGCGAACCGGCTGATGCTGGAACGTCGGCTTGACCCCTGCATGTCCGAGGTCTTCCCCTGGGCCGAGATCCCGAAGGCGCATACCAAGATGCTGCGCAACCAGCACAAGCCGGGCAACATGGCCGTGCTGGTGCAGGCGCCCACGACCGGGCTGCGCACGTTTGAGGACGCGCTCGAAGCCGGGCCGAAAGCGTAACGCACCTGCCGACCCCTCCGCACCCCGCGCCTTCGGGCGCGGGTTTTGCATGTCGGCCATGCGTTAAATCAACATAGTTGAGTTATTCCTTGACCCGCGCCGTCCTCCGCGTCATGCTCAGGCGAAGTGGGGGGCGATCGTGCAACGGATGGTCAGGGAAGAGACGGACGGCGCAGGTGCCAAGATCGGCACCGACCATTCCGCGATGCGCGCCCGCAACGAGCGGCTGGTGCTGTCGCTGATCCGCCGCCACGGGGCCTTGGCGAAATCCGAAATCGCGCGGCTGACCGGGCTTTCGGCGCAGACCGTTTCGGTGATCATGCGCGGGCTCGAGGCCGCCGGGCTTCTGACCCGGCAGGCCCCGGTACGCGGCAAGGTCGGCCAACCGACGGTGCCGATGTCGCTGGCGCCCGAGGGGGCGCTGTTTCTGGGCCTCAAGGTCGGGCGGCGCCGGACCGAGATGGTTCTGATCGATTTCGTCGGTCAGGTCCGCGGCGCGCGGGTGATGCGGCATGATTTTCCCAGCCCCGATGGCGTGATCGACTTTGCCCGGCGTTCGGTGGCCGAGCTGACCGCGCCGCTGCCCGAGGACTTGTTGAAGCGCATTCAAGGGCTTGGCATCGGCCTGCCGTTCCAGCTCTGGGATTGGGCGGCGTCGCTTGGTCTGGCCGCGGATGCGATGGACGACTGGCGCCACCGCGACATCCGGGCCGAGCTTGCCCCCGAGATGCCTTGGCCGGTGCTGTTGGAAAACGATGCCTCGGCCGCCTGCAATGCCGAATTGGTCTTCGGCAAGGGCAGCCTGCCGAAGGATTTCGTCTATGCCTTCCTTGGCTTTTTCGTTGGCGGCGGGCTGGTGCTGAGCGGCTCGATGTTTGCCGGGCACAGTGGCAATGCGGGCGCCTTGGCCTCGACGCCGGTGCCCGACGGGCAGGGCGGCTCGCGGCAGCTGGTCGAGGTGGCCTCGCTTTCGGCGCTGGAACGGGCGCTGGCGGCGCGCGGGCAGAACGGGGCCTTCCTGTGGGAATCCGCGCCGGATTGGGAATTGGACGAGGAGATCGTTGCGCCGTGGCTGGCCGAGGCGGCAAAGGGCCTCGCCCATGTCGCGGCCTCGGCCGGGGCGCTCTGTGATCTGCAGGCGATGGTGATCGACGGCTGGCTGCCAGACCGGCTGCGCACGCGGCTGATCGCGGCGATCGAGGTGGAACTGGATCACATCGACCTGTCGGGAATGGCGCGTCCGCGGATCATGGCGGGAACGGCAGGACCGCAGGCGCGGTCGCTTGGCGCCGCCAGCCTGCCGCTCTCGGCGAAGTTCCTGGTCGAATTCGCCTCACTGCCCGACGTGCCGGACCGCGACTAGGCGGCAAGGCCCCGCATCGCCACGATCTGCCCGACCGCGCGGTGCAGCGGCACGGTGCGGAACATGTCGGCGAGCATCCGCAGATCGGCCAGAACGCCTGCCAGACGGCCGCGTTTCGCACCCTTCCAGGGGCTTGCCACCTCGGGCCAGCGCACGATCGCAATCCGCGCCCGGGCCGCGATCAGACGGCGATTGAGGTGCATTTCAAGCCCGAAGCGCGGCAACGCCCGCAGCGCCTGCGGCTGACCGATCAGCCCGCGGCGTAGCACCCGCTCGCCCGAGATGTAGTCAAGCCCGATCAGTCGCCACGGCAAAGGGGCATTCCCCCGCAGCGAGATCGCCACATCGGCCTGACCCGATCGAACCGGCGCGATCAGATCCGAGATCGCCTCGGGCGCAAGGCCCAGAAGATCGCTGTCCAGCAGCAGGATCAGCTCGTGACGCGCGGCCTCGATGCCGACCGACACGGCCCAGCTTTTGCCCCGGTTCGGGCTTTGCCGGATCAGCCGGAGACCGGGCACCAGCGCCGCCACCTCGGCGGTGCCGTCGCTCGATCCGTCATCGACCACGATCACCTCGTCGATCAGCGGATGGCCGATCACGGTTTGCAGCACGGCGGCGATGCGGGGAGCCTCGTTATAGGCCGGAATGATGCAGGACACGCCCATGACTTACGCCTTCGCCTCCTGCGTCGGCGCCAGCGCATTGCCGCGCCATTCGAACCCGCGCGCGCGCCAGGTGGCGACCCAGAGCGGCGCCAGCAGCAGATCACGCAGCACCATCGCGGCAATGTCGATCCGCCGCGCGGGCCAGCCCGCGACACGGTTCATCGCCACCTCGACCCCGTACCAGAGCGCGAAGAAGGGCAGCGCCAGCGCCGCCGTCCAGAGGCCGAGCATCGGGATCAGCGCGGCCAGCGGCACGAAGGGCCCGAGCAGGATTTCGGCGGCAAAGAGCAGCGGAAAGCCGTCGCGGCGCACCCGCGCCCAGCGCAACTGCCGCTTCCAGACCGACAGGAAGCCGCGCGCCCCGATCGGCTGGGTAAAGGCCCGCCGCGTCAGCCGCACCTTCAGCCCCTGCGCCCGCACCGCCTTGGTCGAGGCCACATCCTCGGCCAGATCGCGGCCGAGCGCCACCAGACCGCCCGCATTCTCCAGCACCTCGCGCCGCCAAGCGAGCGTCTTGCCCTGCGCGAAGCCGTTGCCCAGACTGTCCGAGGCCAGTTGCCAGCGGTCCTGAAAGCCGTCGAGGAAGGCGCATTCGAGCGCGGCCCACAGCCCCTCGGCGCGGATGCCGACCGGGGGCGAGGTGACAAGACCGGTATCGGGGCGGAAGGTGGCGAGGATCTGCTCGATATAATCGCGCGGCAGCAGCAGGTTCGAATCCGCCATCGCGACGATCTCGCCCTTCGACGCCTTCCAGCCCTTTTCCAGATTGTTGAGCTTCGGATTGCCAGTGATCCGGTCCTCGCCGATCAAGAGTTGCGCCCGCGCTTGCGGGTATTCGGCGATCAGACCGCGCAGAAGCGTCACCGCCGGGTCGTCTTCAAGTGCCGCACAAAAGATGATCTCGAGGTTCGGGTAACTCAGCTCAAAAGACGAGCGCAGCGTTTCCGCGTCATGGGTGTCGAGCCCGCAGACCGGCCGCAGAAGCGTCACCAGCGGCGGATTGGCGGGCAGCAGAACCGGCGCCGGGCCGCGATAGCGCCACGCCGTCAGCGCGGCGGTCGAGACATGCAGGGCAGCGGCAAGTCCGGCAAACCCGGCCAGCGTTTCGGCGATCATGCTTCGACCTCCCCCATCAGACCTTGGCGGGCCGGAACGGCTTCCACCTCGGCGCGCCATTCGACAAGTTGGAGAGCGCCGTCGAAGGTTTCAACCAGCGCCGTCCGGCTGTCGACCCAATCGCCGCAATTCGCATAGGTGATCGGGCCGCTCTGCCGCAGTGCCGCCTTGTGGAAGTGACCGCAAATCACCCCTTCGTGCCCGGTCGTGATCGCCATCGTCGCCAGACGCTTCTCGAAGCCGTTGCCGACCATCATCAAGGCGTTGACGCCACAGATCGCCCATTCGAAAATCCCCCGCTTCGCCGAGGGCCGCAGGCCGCGCAACGCGTGATCAACCGCGCGCAGGGCGGCATCGAGCCGGGAGCCGATCCGGGTCATGATGTGGAAGCGGAAGATCCGCGCATCGACCTGATCGCCATGCAGGACAAGGTAGCGGGTGCCGTCCGCGGCAATGTGGGTCAGGCTGTCGGTCAGCTCGAAACATTCGTAACGGTCGCCCTCGATCTCGCGCAGGGGGGCGTCGTGATTGCCGGGCAGATAGACGACGCGGGTGCCGGACCGGGCGCGGGCGCTCAGATCGCTCCAGATCGCATCCTGCGCCGCGCCCCAGTGCAGCTTGCCCGGGTGCCAGACATCCAGAATGTCGCCGACCAGATAGATCGTCTCGGCGTCGACGCCGGTCAGGAAATCGAGGATCTCCGCCGCGCGACACCCCCTTGCGCCCAGATGCAGATCAGACAGGAACAGACTGCGGTAACGGCGGCGCGGACGGGTGGCGGAAGCGTCGAACATGATCAAACCCCGTTGTCGATGCAGTTGAAGTATCAACAGTCGGGAGCGACGCTTCCGTTGCAGCTTCACGAAGATTTCATGACGCTTCGCCGCAATGCAGCGTCAGGCTGTCGCAGCCTTGGGCGGCAGGCATGAAAAAGCCCGAAGCGCAGGCCCGCTTCGGGCTTTTCGAAGTCTTGCAAGCTCAGGCGCGGGCGAGCAGCGCCGAGGGGCGGTATTGCGCGATGGTGCGGGTGACGAACGCGGTCACCACGACCTTGATCATGTCGCCCGGGATGAAGGGGGCCATGATCAGCGTCGCGGCCGAGAGGCTCATCGGCGCGTCTTCGGGTTTCAGGCCCGCGTTCTTCACCAGCCAGAAGCCGACAATGCCGAGCGCATACATCACGACGATGCCCCCGAGCGTCGCGCCGATCCCGGCGGCAAGGGCGACCGGAACGCGGCGCAGGCGCTCGACGATCAGGCCGGTGACGAAGGCGGCCGGAAGCCAGCCGATCAGGAAGCCCGCGGTCGGGCCGACGAAGATGCCAAGGCCACCGCGGCCGCCCGCCAGCACCGGCAGGCCGATCGCGACCAGCGCCTGCACCAGAAGCACCGCCAGCGCCCCGCGCCAGCTGCCCAGAACGGCCCCCGCCAGCATCACGCCGAGCGATTGCAGCGTGATCGGCACGCCGAAGCCGAGCGGAATGGCAGGCACGAAGCCCAGCGCCACGATCAGCGCGGCGAACAGCCCGATAAGGGTCACATTACGTTCCAAGTCAGTCTCTCCCCCTGTGCGGCAGGGCCAATCCACCGCGTGCGCGCAGTGCATCGGCCATATGATCTGCATCGTCAAGCAGCGAAAACGTCAACGGCGCAAGGAGTTTCGTGCGGGGTTTGCGGGCGGAGCGGGCCATCCAGGCCTCGGTCAGGGTGTCGTAGCGCGCGCGCAGAACCGGCACGAAGCGGATCACCAGAGCCACGGAAATCGCCGGGACACGCGGGGAAATGCCAAACTTCGCAAGCGGTTGGGCAAGGCGTTCGATCAGGGCAACGATCTCGGGCAGGGGCGTCGTCAGGGTCACCACATTGGCCAGCCCGACCATCGCGAAGACCCGCAGACCGAACAGGACCCCCAGACGAAAGTCGCCCTGCAGCGTGTCCCAGATCAGGATCACCGCCACGATCCAGACCAGCGGCCGCAGCGTCACAAGGCTTTGCGCCATCGCGCGACGCCCCAGGCTGGCGGTCAGCGCCAGCGCGATCAGCACCGCCGCCCCCTGCCCCGCAAGAGTGCCGATCTGCATCAACCCGATCATCGCAAGGGTCAGAAGACCGAATTTCAGCGCAGCGGGCAGGCGATGCGCCCAGGTCCGATAGGGCAGCGCGAGGCTCAGCATGCCGCGTCCCGCGCCAGCGCCTCCATCGCCGCGATGTAGCGCGGCAGAACCTCGGCGGGCGGGCCATCGGCCTCGATCCGGCCCGCTTCCAGCCACAGGATGCGGTCAAAGCCGGTCAGCCGCGCCGGATCATGCGTCACCAGAACGACATGCTGCGCCAGCGCCGCGATCCGCGCCTCGATCGCCAGCGCGGTCGGCAAATCGAGCGAATTGAACGGCTCGTCGAACAGGATCCAGTCCGGCTCCATCGCGAGGATCGACATCAGGCAGACCAGCTGGCGTTGCCCCTGCGACAGCGTATGGCAGAGCCGATCCGCCCAGTCCGACCGCCCCTGCGCCGCCAGAACGGCCTCGGCCCGGCGCAGCGCCTCGGCGCGCTTCAGGCCCTTCTGTTCCAGACCGAAGGCGATCTCGTCGCGCACCACCGGAAAGATGATCTGGTGATCGGGGTTCTGAAACAGCAGACCGACCGTCGCCAGCGCCCCGGTGCGATCCTTCGCGACCTCGATGCCGTTCACCCGGACCTGCCCGCGCTGCGGCGCCACAAGCCCGGTGATCAGCCGGATCAGCGAGGATTTGCCCGCGCCGTTGCGCCCGACAACCCCGATGCGCCGCTCGGTCAGGCGCAGGGTCAGATCAGGAAAGATCCTTGCCCCGTCCCGTTCCAGCGTCACATGTCCGATATCGATTGCGTGCATCGTCGCCTCCGGCGTCTGCCTTGCCCGCTTGGCTCCGCAAGGTCAACCGCGAAGCGGTGGCGATTGCGCGGCGGCGGTGTTAAGGCTGGCGTCGGTGGGCGGAATCATGTCGCCGATCCTGACCCATCGCCGCGAAAAGGCCCAAGATTGAAGGCTCGATGACCGAAACCTGTCTGTCACCCGCTGAAGCCAAGGCCGAATTGGCCCGTCTGACCGCTCCGGTCTCGAAGCAACTGCGCTCGGCCGGGATGCTGGCCGCCCTGTCCGAGATGCTCTGGGCCGCGCAGGCCGCGCTGGTCGCCACCGCCCTTGGCGGTTTGGTGGCCCCGCCCGCCAGCCTTTCGGTGCCGCAGGCCGCAATCGGATTCGTCTTCGTGATGCTGCTGCGGGCCGCGCTTGATGCCGCCGCGCAGGCCCGCGCCAACCGCGCCGCGACGACGCTTGTGGCCAGCGAACGGGCGCAACTGCTGACCGAGGCCGCGCGTCTTGATGCCCGCGCCACCGGCATGGCCCCCGCCGAACTCGCCAGCCTTGCGGGCGAGAAGCTGGCGCTGCTCGGTCCCTATGTGTCGCGCTTCACCCCGGCGATGACGCGCTCGCGCATCGTGCCGCTCGTGTTTCTGGCGCTGGTCGCGCCGCTGAGCTGGGTCGTCGCGCTGATCTTCATGATCGCCGGGCCGCTGATCCCGGTCTTCATGGCGCTGATCGGGATGGCGGCGCAACAGGCCTCGGAACGGCAGATGGCGCATATGGGCACGCTGAACGGCACGCTGGCCGACCGCATCGCCGCCAGCGCCGATCTGCGGCTGCTGGGCGCCGAGGCCCGGGCCGGACGCGAACTGTCGATCGTGTTTCACATCCTGCGCGCGCGCACGATGAAGGTGCTGACGGTCGCCTTCCTGTCCTCGACCGTGCTGGAACTCTTTTCCGCGCTCGGCGTCGCGCTGGTCGCGGTTTATGTCGGCTTCAACCTGCTTGGAGAGATCACCTGGGGCTCCTGGGGCGGGCAGCTGCACCCGGCGAGCGGGATTTTCCTTTTGATGCTGGCGCCGAACATGTTCCAGCCGATGCGCGATCTGGCCGCCGCCTGGCATGACCGGGCCTCGGCCTTTGCCGTTGCGGGCGAACTCAAGGCCGCCAAGGCGATGCTGTCGGAAGAAGGTCAGATCATGGGCTCGGGCGCCGCTGCGACGGCGCTGCCGCCTGCGGCGCTCAGCTGGCACGGTCTGGCGCTGCGCCCGGGCCCCGGCGCCGCGCCGATTTCCCTGCCCGACGGGCAGGTGGCCCCGGGCGAGGCCGTGGCCATTTCCGGGCCTTCGGGCGCGGGCAAGACCACCCTTATTGCCGCTCTGGCCGGGCTGATCCGCCCCGATGCGGGCGAGATCCGCTGGGGCGAGACGGCTCTGGCCGAAGACAGCGCCGATGCGATCCGCGCCGGGCTCGGCTGGCTGCCGCAGGCGCCGCAATTCATCGCCGCGCCCTTGTCCGAAGCCATCACGCTTGGCCGTCCGGGCGATCTGGCCGCGGCGCTGAAGGCCGCCCATGCCGAGGAAATCATTGCCGCCCTGCCCGAAGGCTTGGCGACGCCGCTCGGCGATATCGGCGGCGGCGTCTCGGGGGGCGAGGCGCGGCGGCTGATGCTGGCCCGTGCCCACCACGCGCAGGCGCATCTGATCCTGGCCGACGAGCCGACCGCCGACCTTGATGCCGAAACCGCGCAGCTGGTGCTGGCCGGGCTGATGGCGCTGCGCGATGGCGGCGCGGCGCTTTTGATTGCCAGCCATGATCCCACGGTGATCGCCGCGATGGATAGGGTGATCGCCCTTGAAGGCAATGGCCATGATGCGGAGGACCGGACATGATCGCGCTTTTCCGTCTGGCCCGTCGCCTGTCAGAAACGGACCGCACCGCCTTCCTCCGCGGCCTTGCGCTGATGGTCACCGTGCTGGTCATGGGCGTTGCCCTGCTCGGCCTGTCGGGCTGGTTCGTCACCGCCGCGGCGGCGGCCGGGGTGGCCGGGGTCGGGGTCGGCTTCGACTTCTTCCGCCCTTCGGCCGGGGTCCGGTTTCTGGCGCTTGGCCGCGCGATGGCACGCTATGGCGAGCGCCTGCTGACGCATGACGCCACGCTGCGCGCGCTGGCCGGGATGCGCAGTGCCGTCTATGCCGGGATCACCCGGCTGCCGCATGAGGTGCAATCGCGCCTGCGCGGGGCCGAGGCGCTGAACCGCATCACCTCGGACATCGACGCGCTTGATGGGCTGATGCTGCGCCTTGTGCTGCCGATCAGCGCCGCGCTGGCCGGTCTGGCCGCGGGCACGCTGGCGGTCTGGTTCCTTGTGACCCCCGCCGCCGCGATCGCGCTGGCGCTGATCTATGCGCTTGGCGGCACGCTGATCCTTGCGGTCACCGCCCGCATCGCCCATCGCCCGGCCGCCGCGGCCGAGGCCGGGCTGCAATCCTTGCGCGCCGCCAGCCTCGATCTGATGCGCAACCGCGCCGATCTGGCCGTGGCCGGGGCGCTCGATCGTCTGACCGGTGTGGCGCTTGAGGCGGTGAATGCCGAGGAAACCGCCCGCAATCGTCTCGACGATATCGAGCGGCAATCCTCCTCGGCACTGTCGCTGACCGTCGGTCTGGCCGCCGCGGCGACGCTTTATCTGGGCGGCACCGCGGCCGAGGCCGGGTTGATCTCGCCCGCCCGCGCCGCCATCGGTTTCTTCGTGGCGCTGGCGCTGGCCGAAAGCCTTGGCGCACTGCGCCGCGGTCTGGCGGAATGGGGCCGGATGCAGGGCGCGGCCGAGCGGGTTCTGCGCCTGACCGACACGCCGCCGCGGCCCGAACCGGCCGTCGTGCCGCTGCCTTTGCCCGAAAAGCCGCTGCTGAACGTCACCGATCTGCGCCATCGCCGCGCGGGGGCGCAGCGCGACAGCTTCGGGCCGGTCTCCTTCACCCTCGCCCGGGCCGAGACGCTGCTGATCACCGGGCCGTCGGGCGTCGGCAAATCGACCCTGCTCGCCACGCTGGCCGGTCTGACCGCGCCCGTTTCGGGGCAGATCCTGCTTTCAGGCGTGCCTTTGGCGGATTGGTCGGAGGAACTCTTGCGCTCGTGGCTGACGCTGGTGCCACAACGCTCGGCGCTGATGGCGGGCACCGTGGCCGAGAACCTGTCGCTGGCCCTGCCCGAGGGGCAGCCGCTGGACGAAGACCTGCTCTGGAAGGTGCTCGAGGCTGTCGATCTGGCCAGCACGTTGCGCGCCCGCGAAGGGCTTGCGACGCAGCTTGGCCCGCATGGCTCGGGCCTGTCGGGCGGTCAGGCGAAGCGGCTGGCGCTGGCGCGCGCCGTTCTGCGCCGTCCGAAGGTGCTGATGCTGGATGAACCGACCGAGGGGCTGGATGCGCCGACGGCCAAGGCGACGCTGGCGGGCATCCGCGCGCTTCTGCCCGACACCGGGATCATCTTCGTCAGCCACCGCAGCCCCGATGCCGATCTGGCCGACCGGGTGCTGCATCTGGCGGAATGAACGGCCTCCCCCGGATCAGCTCCGGGGGGTCAGTTTCAGCTTGATCCCGGCATCCGAACGCACGGTCAGATGCGCGACCGGCATCGGCACCTCGCCCGCGACGGGTTCGAAGCGGAAGGCACGCAGGAACATCGACAGGATGAGCGGCCCTTCGGCCATCGCAAAAGCCGCGCCCGGGCAGACCCGCGGTCCTTCCGAAAACGGCACATAGGCGTCACGCAAGCCGATCTTGCCGTTCTCGGTCTCCCAGCGGCCGGGATCGAAAGCATCCGGGTTGTCCCAGATCCGCTCGTGCCGATGCAGGTGCCACGGGCTGACGATGATCTGCGCCCCCTTCTTCACCTTGCGGCCGCGGAAGCTCATCGGGCAGGCGGCCTCGCGCACGAACATCGGCACCGGCGGGTAAAGCCGCATCGATTCGCGGAACACCGCCCGCGACAGCTTCAGCCGGTTGAGGGTCGAGAACACCGGAATGTCGTCGCCCAGCACCTCGGTCGCTTCCGCGGCCAGTTTCTCCTGCCAGTCGGGATGGGTGGCGAGCAGGTACAGCGACCAGGCCAGCGCCGCGGCCGAGGTCTCGTGCCCGGCGAGGAAAAAGATCGCCACCTGATCGACCATTTCTTCGGTCTCGAAGACATGGCCGGTTTCCGGGTCGGGCGTCGTCATGATCTTCGTCGCCAGATCGTCGGGCGCGATGCCGTTCTCGATCTCGTTCGCCCGCATCGTCGCCAGCTTTCGGATCAGCGCCCGGATCGCCTGCGCCGTGGCGACCGTCTGTTTCGAATGGAACGAGGGGAACCATTTCGGGAAGGGCAGGATCGCGGCCAGGTTCGCCACCGGATGCGCGGCCTGATGGGCGCGGAAGCCCTCGAAGGCGGCTTGCGCGATCTCGTGCTCGATCGGCATCGAGAACATCGTGCGGAAGATCACATCCATCGCCACATGGCTGGTTTCCGCCTCGATTTCCAAGGGCTTGCCATCGGCCTTGGCCTGCAGCCGCGCGACCGCGGCGACGCCGCTGTCCCACATCGCCGGGAAAACCTCGCGCAGACGGCCGCCCTCGAAGGCGGGGTCGATGATGCGGCGTTGATGCTCCCAAAGCGCGCCGTTGGTGATGAAGACAGAGTCACGCAGAAGCGGTTTCAGACCGAAGCGGATGCGTTCGGATTTCGGGAAGTCATGCGGCGAGCCCCGCAGCACCCGGTGCACCAGATCCGGTTCGTTGCACAGAAACGACCGGAAGAACGGCGTCTTCATCTCGGCCATCCAGGCGCGGTAAAGATGCGCGGGCTGCGCCGACAGAATGTCGCGCTGAAACAGCCGAAGGTATTCCCGCAGTGACACCTTGCCCTGACGCGCGGCCGGTTTCGGCGGCAGACCTGTCCCCTGCGGAGCGGTTGCGGTTTCATCTCTCATCGGCTCGCTCCGGTGCTGCAAGGTCATCGCTCGGATATCGAAAGGCAATTTGCGCTTGTCAGTGACGGCTATCACAGGTTTTTGCCCCTGTCCGCAAAGTGATACCATGGGTCGCACTCGCCCGGGCAGCGAAACGGGAGTAAAGTCGTCGGAAATCCAACCGGCGCAAAGGCCGCGTATTTCGATGCTTGACGCCCTTGATCCCCCGACGCACCCCTGCGGGAAGTGCCTCTTCTACGAAAAGAGCCTGTGGAATCCCGTGGGGATCGGCGGCGTGTCGGTCTTGGCCTGCGGCTTTTCCCGCCGCGAGATCGCCGCGGGCGAAGTGCTGTTCGAACAGGGCAGCCGCAACAAGGGCGTGTTCTGCGTCTCGAAGGGGCTGATCGCGCTGCGCAGCCACAACCCGGACGGCTCCTCGACGCTGATGCGCCTTGCCTATCCGGGCGAGATCGTCGGCTTCCGCTCCTTCCTGAGCCACGGCGAACACCAGACCGAGGCCCGGGCGCTGATGCCCGCGCGGGTCTGCACCGTCGCGCGCGGCAGCGCCGAGAAACTTCTGCGCAGCCATCCCGCGATCATGGAGCGGCTGATGGTGCGGGCCGTGGCCGAGATCGACCGCAGCCATGCGCGGATCATCGCCGCCGCGACGACCTCGAACAAGGACCGGCTGGAAGAGCTGCTGACCTGGCTGATGGCCCGGCATGGCACGCGCACTGGGGCGGAGTTGCGGATGCAGCTGCCGATGACGCGCTCGGATCTGGCCGATCTGATCGGCGTGCAGCGCGAGACGATGTCGCGTTTGATCAAGCGTCTGGAAGAAGATGGCGAGTTCCGGTTCTCGGGGCGCGAGGTCTGCATGCGGGCCGGTGCGGATGTGATGGCCGAGTGCAGCGCCGAAGAACGCGCCGAGGTGGAGCTTCTGGTGCAGCGTCTGCGCTAGGCCGAACGATGCAACGCACAGTTGCGCCGACTCGATAAAATTCGAAGGAAAACGATCCGGATTAGCGTTTCGGTAAGCTGCCGCCCGTAGCTTTCAGGCATCTTGCCAGCAACGCGCGCCCGATGATCGACCTTTGCGATTCCCCATCCCTGCAGGATCTGACCGGGCTCAAGCTCGCGCTGATCCGGCTGATCGAGACCGAGGCCGATCCGCGGATCGAGACCGCGGCCTTGACCGGTGCCTCGCCCGCGCTGGTGCAGCTGCTGTTCGCGGCCCAGCGCATGGCGCAGGCACGGGGCAAGCGGCTCGAGATTTCCTGTCCGGCAAAGGGGGGTCTGGCCACGGCGCTGACGGCGCTGGGGGTCGAGGATGCCCTTGATACCGGCGCGCAGATCGACGCCGGGCGCTGGACCGGCCTGACCACCCCATGAGGAGACCCCATGTCAAAGACCATCATGACCATCGACGACAGCCCTTCGGTCCGGCAGATGATGAGCATGACGCTGCGCGGCGCCGGCTTTGCCGTGCTTGAGGCCGTCGATGGCGAAGATGCGCTGAAGAAGCTGGCCACGGCCAAGGTCGATTGCGTCTTCACCGACCAGAACATGCCGGTGCTGGACGGGCTGGGCTTCATCAAGCGGTTCCGGGCGACCCCGAATTCGGTGGGCGTGCCGGTGGTGTTCCTGTCGACCGAGTCGCGCGACGACCTGAAATCCGCCGCCCGTGCAGCGGGCGCCACGGGCTGGCTGACCAAACCCTTCGATCAGGCGAAACTGCTTGAGGTCGTGCGCAAGGTCGTGCGCGCATGACCGACGAAGCCGGGCAGATCTTCTTGCAGGAGGCCGCCGAACTGGTGGCGTCGCTCGAACGCGATCTGCTCGAGCTTGAAACCACGCCCGAGACTTCGGACCTGGTCAATGCCGCCTTTCGCAGCCTGCACACGCTGAAGGGCTCCGGCGCGATGTTCGGCTTTGCCGCGATGAGCGCCTTTCTGCATGAATTCGAAACCGCCTTCGACCGCATCCGTCAGGGCGAGGTGGCGCTGAGCCCTGCCATCGTCGCCGTCGCCCTGCGCGCCTGCGACCGCATCCTGCCGATGATCGCCACCCCCGAGGCCGAGGCCGAAGCCGCGCGCTCGGTGCTGGACGCGCTGGCGCAGGCGATGCCCGGCGGCGGGGCCCACGTTGCCCAAAGGACCGAAGCCGCCCCGCCGTTGGCGACCGCCAGCCGGCTGCGCTTTCGTCTGCCGCCCGATGTGCTGCGGCTCGGCCATGATCCGCAGATGCTGCTGGACGAGCTGCGTGAACTTGGCCCGGCGCGCGTGCAGGCGATCACCGCGAAGATCCCGACGCTTGAAACCCTCGATCCCACCGATTGCCTGATGGCCTGGGAAGTGTCCTTCGACACGCCCGTGCCGCGCGGTGCGATCGAAGATGTCTTCCTGTTTCATGGCGACGATCTGGAGCTTGAGCTCGATCCGGCCGAGAAAGCCGATCCCCCCCTTGCCGCGGCCTCGACGGCGGCGCAGCCCGCCACGACCGGTCCGAAGACCCAGCCCGCCGCCGGGGGCGAGACGATGCGGGTCGCGACCGAGCGGCTGGACGAGCTGATGGACCGGGTGGGCGAACTCGTCATCGTCGAGGCAAGGTTGCAGGCGCTGGCCTCCAGCCGCAAGGACCCTGCCCTGCTCGCCGTCGCCGAGGATATCGAGCGTCTGGCCGCCGGGCTGCGCTCGGCCACGATGTCGATGCGGATGGTGCCGATCGCCTCGGTCACCGGGCGGTTTCGCCGTCTTGTCCGCGATCTTTCCGCGACGCTCGGCAAGCCGATCCGCTTCGAGGTCACGGGCGAGGACACCGAACTCGACAAGACGATGATCGAGCTGATCGCCGATCCGCTGGTGCATCTTCTGCGCAATGCCGCCGATCACGGGCTTGAAACCGCCGAGACCCGCCGGGCCGCGGGCAAGCCCGAAAGCGGAACGATCCGCCTTGCCGCCACCTATTCCGGGGCCGAGGTGCTGATCACCCTGACCGACGATGGCCGCGGCCTCGATCTTGGCCGCATCCGCGCCCGCGCGGTGACCAACGGGCTGATCGCCCCCGAAGCGCAACTGTCGGAACGCGAGCTTTACGCGCTGATCTTCGAACCCGGTTTTTCGACCGCCGCGGCGGTGACCGAGGTCTCGGGGCGCGGCGTCGGCATGGATGTCGTGCGCCGCTCGATCGAACAACTGCGCGGCCAGATCGAGATCTCGTCCGAGCCGGGTCATGGCACCACCGTGACCCTGCGCCTGCCGCTGACGCTGGCGATCATCGACGGCTTGCTGGTCGAGGTCGGCGGCGAGCGCTACACGATCCCGCTCGCCGCGGTCGAGGAATGCGTGGAACTGCCCGCCGATCAGGCCCATCCCGGGACCGGCACCGCCTTCCTCAACATCCGCGGCGCGCTGGTGCCGTTCTTGCGGCTGCGCAGCCTGTTTGGCGTCACCGCCCCGCCCTTGCTGCACCCGAAGGTCGTCGTGGTGCAGGCCGCGGGCAACCGCATCGGCCTCGTCGTGGACCGGATCGTCGCCAACACCCAGACGGTGATCAAGCAGCTGTCCCCGCTGCAGGCGCATCTGCGCGGCTTCTCGGGCGCGACGATCCTTGGCGACGGCCGGGTGGCGCTGGTGCTGGATGTCGGTCAGATCGTTGCGCTCGGCCGCGAAGCCGAAGACCTGCACCGGCGGGAGAGCGCGGCATGAGCAGCAAGCCGATCGACATCGTGACCATGCGTCTGGGCCGCGAGATGCTGGCCATTGCCGCCTCGGATCTGCACGAGATCCTCGAACCCGTGCCGGTGACGCGGATGCCCAATTCCGGGGACTTCGTCTTCGGTCTGATCAACGTGCGCGGCGCGGTGGTGCCGCTCGCCGATCTGCGCGTGGTCTTCGGCATGCCTGCCGAAGCCGCGACGAACGATACCCGCATGGTCGTGCTCGACGTGCCGCTCGAAACCGGGCCGGTGACCGTGGCGATCCTCGCCGACAAGGTGCTCGACGTCTCGAGCCTTGACCCCGCCACCGTCGAACCCGTGCCGCCCGTCGGCAGCCGCTGGCCCGCCGAAGCCGTCCGCGGCATCGGCCATCGCGATGGCGGCTTCGTGATCCTGCCCGACTTGCCCGCCATCTTCAGAACCCATTGCGCCCGCAGCGCAGAACTCCGGAAGGACATCCACAGATGACCGAGATGACCCCCACGACCCGCGGGCGCCTGCAAAGCGTTTCCGCCAAGATCATGATGATCCAGATGATCGGCTTCGTCGCCATGCTGGTGATCGCGGCGACGAGTTTCTGGGGATCGGAGCGGATGACCAGCGCGATCTCCTCGGTTCAGGCGGACCGGATCGTGCCGATGCGGCAGATCAAGGACGTGGCGGATGTCTATCTGTTCGAGGGCCCCGCCACGCTGCGCGGGGCGATTTCGCGCGGCGAGCCCTGGGATCAGGCGGTGCAGGAATTGCAGACCTCCCGCATTGGCGCACAGCAAGACTGGGAGGCCTATCTGGCCACCTATCTGACCGATGCGGAAAAGGGACTCGTGGCCGAGGTCGAAGCCGCCAAGATCGCGGGCGATGCCGCGCTTGACCGGCTGGAGGCCTTCGCGCGGGCCCATGATTCCGACGGCGCGCGGGTCTATCTGGGCGAAACCTATCCGTCGTCGATCGAAAAGCTGAACCTCGCCCTCGACAAGCTGGCGCGCTACCAGCAGGAGGAAGCGCAACGGCTGATCGGGGAGACCCTGTCGCTGGCGCGCCAGCTGGCCTACATGATCGGCGCGATCACCGTGATCTCGGCTCTGGTCGCGCTGACGGCGGTGCTGATGTTCGGTGCGCGGGTGCGCAAGGCGCTGTCGGCGGCGGTCGGTCTGGCCGAAACCGTCGCGGCGGGGGATCTGCGCGCGACGGTCACGGTGACCTCGCGCGACGAGATCGGCGATCTTTCCACGGCGCTGAACCGGATGGTGCAGCGTCTGCGCGGGATCGTTGCCGATGTCTCGACCGCCTCGCGCGATGTCGCCACCGGGGCGGAGCAGCTTTCGGCCACGGCGCAGGAACTTAATCACGGCGCCACCGAACAGGCCACCGCCACCGAAGAGGCCTCCTCCTCGATGGAAGAGATGGCCGCCTCGATCAAGCAGAACGCGCAGAACTCGGGCGAGACCGAGGCGATGGCCCGCAAATCCGCCGAGGATGCCCGGCTTTCGGGCGAGGCGGTGGTGCGTGCCGTGGAAGCGATGCAGACGATCGCGGAAAAGATCATGGTGGTGCAGGAAATCGCCCGTCAGACCGATCTTCTGGCGCTGAATGCCGCGGTCGAGGCTGCGCGGGCGGGCGAGCATGGCCGCGGTTTCGCCGTCGTCGCCTCGGAGGTGCGCAAGCTCGCCGAGCGCTCGCAGACCGCGGCGGGCGAAATCTCGGCGCTCTCGGGCAATACCGTGCGCGCGGCGCAGGAGGCGGGGGACATGCTCGCCGGTCTCGTGCCCGATATCGAACGCACCTCGCGTCTGGTTTCCGACATTTCCCGCGCGACGCGGGAACAGGCGACCGGGGCGAGCCAGGTCAACACCGCGATCCAGCAACTTGATCAGGTGACGCAGCAAAACACCGCCGCCGCCGAGGAAATGTCGGCCACGGCCGAGGAACTGGCCGGTCAGGCCGAACAGCTGCAATCGGCCATCGCCTTCTTCCGGCTGAGTGATACCGCCCCGGCTCCGGTCGCAACCCGCAATGCCGCGAAGCCGCAACGCAAGCTGCCCCCCCGCCCCGCGGCGCCGAAAACCCCGGCGGCCACGGGCGGCGGCTTCGACTTCCGGCTCGACGATGCCGAGGACGAGCTTGACGCCCGTTTCCTCAGCGTGCGGGGTGGCAACCGGGACCGTGTCGCATGAGCACGACAAAACAGGTCCTGACCCTGCGGATCGAGGGCGACCTCTTCGCCCTGCCGGTGACGCAGGTGCAGGAAATCCTTGATCTGGCGCCGCTCTTGCGGGTGCCGCATTGGCCCGACCATCTGCTCGGCGTGGTCGATGTGCGCGGCACCGGCATGGCCGTGATCGATCTGCGCCGCCTGCTCGGCCTGCCGCCGCGTCCGGACGATGCCGCCACCCGCCTTGTCGTGCTGCGGCTCGACAGCCCGCAGGGACCGCTTGGCCTTGCGCTGAAGACCGAGCGCGTGCTGGAAGTGACCGACCTCGATGCCCCGGGGCCGGATCCCCTGCCCGCGACCGGCCTTTCCCGGGACCAGAGCCGCTTCGTCGCCAGTCTTGGGCGCCGCGACGGGCAACTGGTCGCGCTCCTTGATCTGCAGCGGATGTTCGATGCCGAAACGCTGCGCGAAGCCCGAAACCCGCGGGCCGCAGCATGAGTGTCCTTGTCCGCCCCGCGACGCGGCGCTCTGCCCTGTTCGATCAGTTCACCGATTTCGTCCGGCTGGAAATCGGCGTGAACCTGTCGACGGCCAAGCGCACGATGATCGAGGGGCGGTTCCACCGGCACCTGCTGGAGCTTGGGCTCAAGGATTTCGACGCCTATCTCGCCTGGCTCTTCGAGGAAGGCGCGCTCGATCAGGAACGCGACGCGATCTTCGATGCGATCACCACCAACAAGACCGATTTCTTCCGCGAGCCCGAGCATTTCCAGATCCTGCGCGCCGAGTGCCTGCCGCGGTTCCGTGCCAGCGGCCGAACCCGCTGCAAGATCTGGAGTGCCGCAGCCTCGATCGGGGCCGAGGCCTGGACGATCGCCATCGTTCTGGCGGAAGAGGCACGGGCGATGCCCTTCGACTGGGCGATCCTTGGCACTGACATCAATGCCTCGGTTCTGGAAACCGCGCGCCGGGCGATCTATGCCGACGAGATGCTGCGCCCCGTTCCGCCCGCGCTGCGCGCGCGGTATTTCCTGCGTGGACAGGCGGAATATGCGCAATCGGCCCGGGTCGTGCCCGATCTGCGCCGACGGGTGCAGTTCCAGCGTCTCAACCTGATGGACCCGGCCTATCCGGTCGACCACGACGTCGACGTGATCTTCCTGCGCAATGTGCTGATCTATTTCGAGCCGGAGGATCAGGCCGCGGTGATCGACCGTCTGGTCACGCATCTGGACCCCGGTGGCTGCCTGTTCGTCGGCCATTCGGAGTCGATGGTGGTGCGGCATCCGGCGCTGCAGCAGATCGCTCCGGCGGTCTACCGCAGGCGATAGGAGGATGACCGTGGGTGCTCCGCTTTCCGTGCTGATCGTCGATGATTCCGCCGCGATCCGCTCGGCCTTTTCCAGCATCATTCGCGACGATCCCGGTCTGACGCTGATGGGGGTCGCCGCCGACCCCTATGAGGCGGCACGGCTGATGCGCGATGTGCTGCCCGATGTGATGCTGCTCGATCTTGAACTGCCGAAGATGGACGGGCTGACCTTCCTGCGCAAGATCATGGCGCAGCGCCCGCTGCCGGTCGTGGTCTGCTCGAGCCATACCGAGACCGGCTCGCAGGCGATGCTGGCGGCGCTCGAAAGCGGCGCAAGCGAGGTGCTGGCGAAACCCAGGTTCGACACACCGCAGGCGCGGCGCGAAGCGGCGATCCGGCTCGGCGATGCGCTGCGCGCCGCGGTTGCGGCCCGGCGTGGCCGCAGTGTCAGCGCCGCACCGGCGGTCCGCCCGGAAACCCTTGCCCCGGGAGAGAAATTCACCGCCGACGTGATCTTGCCACCGCGGGCGCCCGCCAACCTGCCCGCGACGGCGCCGCTTGTCGCCATCGGCGCCTCGACCGGCGGCACCGAGGCGCTGCGCGAGATCCTGACGGCGCTGCCGCCCACGGCCCCCGCCATCGTCATCGTGCAGCACATGCCCGAAACCTTCACCGGCGCCTTTGCCCGACGTCTGGACACGCTCTGCCGGATCGAGGTCCGCGAGGCGGTCGAAGGGGATACGCTCGCCCCCGGTCTGGCGCTCATTGCCCCGGGCAACCGCCACATGCTGCTGCGCCGGGTCGGACGCGGCTATCACGTCACGCTGCATGATGGCCCCTATGTCTGCCGCCATCGCCCTTCGGTCGACGTGCTGTTCCGCTCGGTCGCGCAACAGGCCGGGGCGAATGCGCTGGGGGTGATCCTGACCGGCATGGGCGCCGATGGCGCCGCGGGCATGGTCGAATTGCGCGAGGCCGGCGCGATGACGCTGGCGCAGGACGAGGCGAGCTGCATCGTCTACGGCATGCCGCGCGAGGCGGTGGCGCTTGGCGGCGTGCAGAAACAACTGCCTCTGGCAGCCCTCGCGGCACCGATCGCCAGCTTTGCCGGGGGCCCCCGAAGCGCATCGCAGGTAGGTGTTGCATGATCCCTTCGAACCCGGCTCTTTGCGCGATTGCCCAGAACTGCTCCGCGCTGGTTCACACCGTTCGCGACGAGACCGAAGCGCATTTCCTGCGCGCGGGGGCGGCGCTTGTCTCGGTCTGCGACCGGTTCGAAACCGTCGAGCAGCCGATCGGCGCGCTGTCGGATCTGGCCACCGGGGGCGAGGTGCAGGGGCTGGTCGGGCATATCCGGCATTTCGAGAACATGCTGCAGGGCCTGCTTTACAGCGTCCGCGAGGCGCGGATTCCGCTTGGGCAGACACTGGAAAAGGCGCGTTCGATGCATGGCGTGGTGGCGCAGCTGTCGCGCACAATCCGCACGATGAACATCGTGACGCTGAACGCGCGCGTGGCGGTGGCGCCAATGGTCGACGCGAAAAGCTCGATGTCGGTCTTTACCCGCGATGCCGCCGAGCTGGTGCAACATGCGTTCCGCAAGCTTGCCGAGATCGAGCACGCGCTGTCGGACCTTGATGCGCAGGTGGAGGTCTCGCGCGTCCAGTCGACCGAGCTGGGTCGGATGCTCGACGAACGCGCCGCGGCAGCGCTCGGCGAGATCGTCGCCGGTCTGACCCGGCTCGAGGACCATATCGGCACGTTGACGATGCGCGGCGGCAAGCTGTCACGCGCGGCGCTGACGATCCGCGATGCGGTGGCGAAATCGGTTCTGGCGCTGCAGGCGGGCGATGCGATGCGCCAGCGGCTCGAACATGTCGAATATATCCTTGCCGCGGTCTGCGACGCCGCCCCCGGTCGCGGAATGCAGGCCGCCTTGCTGAGCCTCTCGCAGCGGCAGATGTTCGATGCGGCGGAACGCCATTCCCCCAGCGTCTCGATGCTCGAGCGGCAATTGCGGCTGGCGGCGGGGCAGACGACGACCTTCCTTGTCGATGTCGAGGAGGTGTTCCGTCCGGGTCAATCGGGGATCAGCGATCTGTTGACCGCGTTCAGCAACATCGAGCGGGTGCTGGCGGATGCCGCGGGGTTGCAGCTGTCGCTGGGCAACAATGCCCGCAAGCTGACAGAGGCCGTCGATCGCGTGCAATCCCATGTCAAGGAAATCGGGGCGCTGGAAGCGCGGATGAACCTCATCGGCATCAATGCGGTGATCGCCTGTTCGAGCCTTGGGCAGGATGGTCTGCCCTTGAAGGTGATCGCGCATCAGCTGCGCGATCTGGTCGAGGAAAGCAGCGGCTGTGTCGTGCAGATGCAGGGCGATCTGGGCGGGATGCGCAGCACCGCGCAGGAGGTGGCCGAGCTGCTCGAGCTGCAGGCGCAAGAGACGCAATCGATCCGCGAGGGGCTGGAAACGCAGGTGACGCCGGGGCTGACGAACCTGCGTTCGGCCCTGCAGGCGGTCCGCACGGCCGTCAGCGCGAACCAGTCGCATCTGTCGGGCGGGCTGCAGGACGGGCTGAACGCGATGGAGGCCCATCGCACCGGGATCGAGGCGATGGTGCAGCGGGTGGGCGTGACGATTTCCTCGCAGCCGCGGATGCGTCAGTTCACCCTGACCGCGTCCGAAGCAGCGCTGGTCACCGCGATCCGCAGCATCCTCTCGATCGAGGCGGAGCGGACGGTGCATGACGCCTGGCTGTCAAGCATCGGCGTCGACGCCTCGGGGCTTGAAGTGTCACTCCCGCAGGCGGTCGGCTCGGATATCGTCCTGTTCTGAGGCCCGGGCTCAGCGCGGGCTCAGCGCCAGCCAGATCCCGTCGCGGCCGCGCACGGTCAGCTGCGCCACCGGCATCGGCTCGCGGCCGGGCACCAGCGACACGCGGAAGTGCTTCAGCATCATGCCCAGCAGCAGCGGCCCCTCGGCCATGGCAAAGCCCGCCCCCGGACAGACGCGCGGCCCGGCCGAGAACGGCACATAGGCCAGACGCGAGCTTTCGCGGCCCTCGGGCGTGTCCCAGCGCGTCGGGTCGAAATCGTCCGGGTCTTTCCAGATCCGCTCGTGCCGATGCAGGTGCCACGGGCTGACGACGATCAGCGAGCCCTTCGGCACCTTGCGGCCGCGGAAGGTTTCCTCCTTCTCGGCCTCGCGCAGATACATCGGCACCGGCGGATAAAGCCGCATCGATTCGCGAAACACCGCACGCGCCAGTTTCAGCCGCGGCACCGACGAGGCGTAGATCTTCTCGACATCGATCACCGTCTCGGCTTCCTCGGCGAGCTTGTCCTGCCATTCCGGGTAAAGCGCCATCAGGTACAGCGACCAGGCCAGCGCGGCAGCGCCGGTCTCGTGCCCGGCCAACAGGAAGATGCCGACCTGATCGACCATCTCGCCCGGGCTGAAGCATTGGCCGTCCTCGGGGTCGGGGGTGGACATGATCCGCGTCGCCAGATCATCGGGGGCGATGCCCGCCGCGATCTCGGCAGCCCGCGCCTCGACCAGCGAAGAGATGAAACCGCGGATCTGTTTCGCCGTCTTCGCCGTCGCGCCAAAGCGCAGCCGCGGCAGCCAGCGCGGCAGGGAAAACAGCGTCCCCGTATTCACCATCGGCCGCGAGGCCTGATGCGCGCGGAAGGCATCGAAGACCGCCGTCGCCGTCGCATTCTCGACCGGGATCGAGAACAGCGTACGGAAGATCACGTCCAAAGCGATATGGCTCGCCTGCCCCTCGACATCGATCGGGCGACCATCGGCCAGCGGTTTCAGCCGTTCGACGCCAGACAGGGCCGCATCCCACATCGCGGGCAACACGTCCTTGGTGCGGCCGCCGTCAAAGGCCGGGTCGATGATGCGGCGCTGACGTTCCCATTCCGGCCCGTTGGTGATGAAGATCGAATGACCGAGAAGCGGCGTCAGCCCCTCGAAGAGCCGCAGCGATTTCGGGAAATCCGCCGGGCGGCGGGTCAGCACGAGATCGACCAGATCGGGGTCGTTGCACAGGAACGAGGTGAAGAAGGGCGAGTGGAATTCGGCCATCCAGGCGCGGAACATCCGGGCCGGTTGCACCGCCAGAATGTCCTGCCGGATCAGGCGGAAGAAGTCGCGGACACCGACGCGCTCGGGCCGGGGCGCGGGCTTCACCGGGCGGCGATGCGCAAAGGGGCATTGCGGTTGCTCGGCGGCGCGATCGGCGGCAGCGTCTTTCATCGGTTCTCTCACCTCACCCAGTTCGGCCCCTTGTGGCACGAAGCAGGCGCAGCTGTGTTGACCATCGTCAAGTTTATGCTGCGATCTCAGTCGACTGCGGGCACCAGAACCGGCTCGGCCCGCCAATCGTCCGGGAACATCCGCTCCAGCGCCGCGATCTTCGGCATGTCGACCGTCGCGATATAGGGGTGGTCGGGATAGACGGTCAGGAAATTCTGATGATAGCCCTCGGCCGGGTAAAAGGGCACGCCCGGATCGATCTTCGTCACAATGGCGGCCTCGAAGGCCCGGGCGCGGGTGAGCTGATCGATATAGGCTTTCGCGATCCGCGCCTGATCCTCCGAGGTCGGAAACAGCGCCGAGCGGTATTGCGTGCCGACATCCGGGCCTTGCCGGTTCAGCTGCGTCGGGTCATGCGCGACCGAGAAAAACACATGCAGCAGTTCCCCATAGCTGATCTGCTTCGGATCGAACACGACCTGAACGGCTTCGGCATGGCCGGTGTCTCCGCCCGAGACCTGATCATAGCTTGCCGTCGTTTCCGCGCCCCCGGCATAGCCCGAAGTGGCGCTGATCACGCCGTTCAGATGCTGAAACACCCCCTGCACGCCCCAGAAGCAGCCGCCCGCAAAGATCGCGGTTTCGGGGCCGCTCATCGAGGTTTCATCGACCGAGGGGGGCGGGATCACCCGGCCCTCCTCGGCCAGAACGGGGGTGGCGAAAGACAGGGCAAGCGTCAGGGCAAGACCAAGGCGGCGCATTTTGCGATCCTTTATCCGAAGGTGAAGGCAAAGGCCTGGACGCCGGGGGCGTCGAAGCGGATCTCGAACAGGTGGTCTGCAACCGGGCCTTTGGCGCGGTAGAGCTGGTAGAGCCGATCCTCGGTCACGGTGCCGCGGCCCGCGGCGTCGACATCCAGCCCCGCATCGGCCCCGGGGGGCTGGCCGTCGATCGTCACGGTGAAAGGCACGGGGGTCGCGCCCGGCGCCAGCACCAGATGCAGGTCGCGGGCATGAAAGCGCATCGTGACGCTGCCACCGGGGGCAGTCAGCTGCGCAGCTTCGGCCCCCACGGTCCAGTCGCCCGCCAGCGCCCATTCGTTCGGCCGAAGATCGGGTGCGGTGTAGCGGTGCGATTGATCGGCGATCAATCCCTCAGGATTCAGGTTACCGCTGGCGCGGGCATGGCCCAGGTAGGTCTCGGGCGAGAACACATCTTGCATGTCCGCCGGGGCCGAGACGCCCGCGGCCTGCACCTGCGCCTTGGTGTCGGGCGCCTGCCCGGCCTCGGCCAGAAGCGTGCGGATCACCTGTTCGGAGTCCTCATAGCCGCCCTCGCCGAAATGGTGGTGGCGGATCTGGCCCTTCGCATCGACGAAATAATGCGCGGGCCAGTAGCGGTTCGAAAACGCCCGCCAGAGCGCGTAATCGTTATCCAGCGCGACGGGATAGGTCAGGCCCAGATCCTTGACCGCCTTGGCGACATTGGCCGGGTCTTTTTCAAAGGCAAACTCGGGCGCATGCACGCCGATCACCACCAGCCCCTTGTCGCGATAGGCGGCGTCCCAGGCCTGCACATGCGGCAGCGCGCGCAGGCAGTTGATGCAGGAATAGGTCCAGAAGTCGATCAGCACGACCTTGCCGCGCAACTCGGCGGCGGTGAGCGGCGGGGAGTTGAGCCACTGCACGGCGCCGGTCAGATCGGGCATCTGGCCTTCGATCGGCAAAGCCTCAGGCTGGCCTTTCGCGGTCATGGCCGGGCCCGTCCTCATCGCAGGACCGCCCGTCATCGCCGGAGCCGCCTGCATCACCGCGCCGCTGTCCGGGCCGAACCGGGACAGGAGCGCCGCCTCGAGCCGGTTCGTCGAAGCGGTCGAGAGACGCGTCAGCACGCCGGTATCAAGGCCAAGCGCAATCGCCGCAACGCCCGCCAGAACCAGCCCCCCAAGGCCGCGCCGCAGCCCTTCGCCAAAGCCCAGCCCGCGCTTCATCAGCGCAAAGACCCGCCCCCCGGCAAGAAGCGCCACAGCCAAAGCCGTTGCCGCCCCCAGCGCATAGGCGAACAGAAGCCCCGTCGTCGCAAGGCTCGCCCCGTTCAGCGCCGCTCCGGTCAGGATCAGCCCCAGGATCGGCCCGGCGCAGGGCGCCCACAAAAGCCCGGTCGCCACCCCCAGCGCGGCCGATCCGAAGACCCCCTCGCCGCGCCCGGAGGCACGGTTGCCCAGCGCGACCAGCGGTCGGGTCAGCCGCTCGGAGAGCGCGGGGAAGAGCAGCATCAGCCCGAAGACACCGAGCAGCGCCAAAGCGATCCCGCGGCCCCAGCCGTTTGCCGCCACGGCCCAGCCGCCGCCAAGGGCGGCAAGGCTTGCCACCGCTGCAAAGGCCAGCGCCATTCCGGCGAGCATCGGCAAGCCATTCGTCCAAAAGGGTTTTCCCGCGCGGGCAAAGACGAAGGGCAGAACCGGCAGGATGCAGGGGCTGAGGATCGTCAGCACCCCGCCGAAGTAAGCCAGAAGGGCAAGTGCCATCGGTCAGGCCGCGGCGGGGGTGAAGGTCATCGCGACTCCGTTCATGCAGTAGCGCAGCCCGGTCGGCGGCGGGCCGTCCTCGAAGACATGGCCCAGATGGCCGCCGCAGCGGGCACAATGCACCTCGGTCCGGGTCATCATCAGCGCACCGTCGATGCGGGTGCCCACCGCGGTCTCGGAAATCGGCTGATAGAAACTGGGCCAACCGGTGCCACTGTCGAACTTCGTGTCAGAGGAAAACAAGGGCAGCGCGCAGCCCGCACAGGCGAAGGTGCCCTTGCGGTGTTCCTGCTCCAAGGGGCTCGTGTAGGGATATTCCGTGCCCTCCTTGCGCAGCACCGAATAGGCCTCGGGCGTCAGAAGCTTGCGCCACTCGTCATCGCTGTGCACGACTTCGAACGTTTCGGCCGGCGCCTTGTGCGGCGCCAGCCCGACGGCGGCCAGACCCACCGACAACAGCAGATTTCTCCGGTTCATGCGCTCCTCCGCAGCTTGATCCGGAGCACCAGTTAGGGCGCTAACGGCCGCTGTCACGGGTCCGCGGCCAAAGCTTTCGTGAGCTGGTTAAAAGATCGCGTGATCGCCGCGGTCATCGGCAATCTCGCCGCGCAGCATCGCGGCGACGTAATCCTCGAACCTGTCGGTGCCATATTCCGGCGTCGCATCAGGATCATAGCAGCCCTTGGCCGGGTTCCACAGCAGCATCGATTCCGAGGCGTAATAGCGCCCGATCTTTGCCAGCTCGGCCTTGCCCGCAAGCTTCGGGGAAAATTTGCCCAGAACCGTCAGCACGCCGACGATGGCATCCATCAGTTTCGGCGTCACATGCTTGATCTTCACGGGCTTGCCCGTCAGCCGTTCCAGCATCGCCGCCTGATCGAGCGGCGTCATCGCCGGTCCCGGGCCGCCAATCGGCAGCACCTTGCGGATCTTGTCGGGATCATTGAGGCAGGAGGTGATGAACCGCCCCAGATCGGCATCGGAAATCGGCTTGCAGGCAGTGATGCGCCCGTCGCCAAAGACAAGGAAGGGCTTGCCCTTCTGCACCCGCGGGATCTGCCCGGAGAGCGACTTGAAGAACGCCGTCGGCCGCACGATCGACCATTCAAGCGGCGAGCCGCGCAGCTGCGATTCAAAAGCCAGCTTGGCCTTCTGGAATTGCAGATAGGGCTTTTGCACGCAGATGGCCGAGAGCAGCACGAATTTGCGCACCCGCGCCTCCATCGCCGCTTCCAGCGCATGGGCATGGGCGCGGTCATCGATGGCCCAGGCGTCGGCGGGCAGCCCGGTGCGCGAGGCAAGGCAGGACACGATCGCGGCGCAGGGATGATCCTTCAGCAGCCGGGCCACGGTGTCGGGATGGCTCACGTCGCCCTCGATCAGCGTGCAGCCGGGCAGCTTGGCGGGATCGGTGCCGGGACGCACCAGCGCCCAGACGCCATGCCCCTCGGCCAGCAGCGCAGCGGCAGTGGCGCGGCCGATGGTGCCGGTGCCCCCCAGCAAAAGCACACGGAATTTCAGATCTTTCATCGCAAGGCCCCCTTATCGCGTCCGCACCTTAGCAGGATGAACGGGCGCGGCCAGACGCAGTTTGGCGCAGGGGAAACGAAAGGGGCGCAGACCCCGCGGCCTGCGCCCCCGAACGTCAGATGTGGCGATCAGTTCTTGCCGACGATCACGTCGGAGGCCTTGATGATCGCGCAGGCCTCGTCGCCGACCTTCAGCGCGAGGTCGGCGGCAGCTTCATTGGTGATGGAGGCGGTGACGATGGTCCCGCCGATGTCGATCTTGACATGGGTTGTGACATTGCCGGTTTCGACGGCGGTCACCTTGCCCGCCAGAATGTTGCGTGCGCTGAGTTTCATCGGGGTGTCCTTTCCCGGAACGATTGAGTCCATTTTTGCCAATTTCTTGCGGCAGGATCACTGTTGACCTTTGCTAGACCTTTGACAATATGAGAAAAATCTACATATCGAAGCCATGCGGTGACCGCATGGCTCCTCTTCCGGTGGTGGGACGCAGACCTTAGCCCTCGGGGACGGTCAGCAGGTCGGTCAGCGCCGAAAGCGGCAGATCGAGGCGACGAATCTCCAATTCCTCAAGGAATTTCTCCTCCATCCGCGTCAGCGGACCGGAGATCACCGCGACATGGCCCACGCCCGAACGCTTGGTGATCTGGCGTGCGTAAATCCGCAGCAACTGATCATCAAAGCGGCAGCCAAGGAACAGGAAGGGCCGCCCGGTGCGACGTTCGCGGACCTCTTCCGGGATCGGCGTCTGGATGTCGATCTCGGTCAGCACCTCGACGTAATCGGCATCCGAGAGCAGGAACGACGACCCCATCCGCACGAGGCCATTCGGTTTGTAGAGCAGCGACTTCCACGCCGGATCGGCGGCCGCGACGGGTTCGCCGAAACTGTCGAAGGCGGCAGTGAAGGCCTCGGAATGCGTCCCCGCCCGGCTGATCCCCTGTACCAGCCCCCAATCGCCATCGCCGGGGCCAAAGGCGCGCAGGAGGCCCTCGTCATACCAGGTGTCGACGACCATCGGCACCCGCATCGAGGCCAGCCAGTCATGCACCGGATTGGGCCGATCCGGGCGACCGACGAAAGCCTTGCGCACCAGCGCATCCAGCGTCGCGCGAAACTTCCGGCTTTCGATATATTGCGCCACCGACCACAGATTGCCCGAAGCCCGGCGCGGCACCCGCACTTCGGCCTCGAGACGGCGGCACAGCTCGGCCGTCGTGCCGGGCGCCTGCCCGCCCGACAGCGCCGAGACCTCGGGGCCAAGATAGGGGATGCGGCGGCCCGCCCCCACCTCGGCCATCACAGCTTCCAGAATCTCGGTGTCGGTCATGGTCAGTCCTCGTCGGAAAGCTTGCGCGCCTCGACCGTCACCGGCAGCTGCGGCGGGGTGTCGAAGGCGGGCATGGCAAAGACCCAGCCATTGGCGAGCTTCGCCCAGCCGCCCCAGAGCCCGGGTTTTTCCTGCTCGACCACCATCTCCTCGAGGTCCTTCTTCGGCACATAGGCTTCGATGCCCTTGGCGGTTTCGCGGATCATCACTTTCATCGGGGCAGTTCCTTCGCGGGTTGGGCGAGCATGTCGCGGGTCACGATGTGGGATTGCAGTTGCCGCTCGCCGCTGCTGGTGCGGGCGGCCTCGGCCGGTTTGATTTCTTTCTCGCGCATGCCGACGATCGAGCCGCGCTCGATGAAGTCGATGGCGTAGATGTAGAATTGCGACAGGAACACGCCGATGTCGCGGACATAGCCGACATCGCCCTTTTTCACGACAATGTCGCCGATCTCGAAACCGGGCATGGTGCCGTCGTTCTTCACCTGCTTGCGGGCGATCACCTTGTCGCCCGGCAGATAGGCGGGGGCGCGGTAGACCTCGATTTCGCGGTCGTCGGTCGACATGGGTCACTCCTCGATATGGGCGAGCCGGTGGATTGCGGTCTCGCGGATGATGTCTTCGGGGTCGGCGACGAGGCGGCGCAACTCATTCCGCCCGCCCTCTTCGGCAACGGTGTGGCGCACGCGGATGTCGTCGTCGGCCACGAACAGCGCAGGCCGCCGCCGCGCCGCCACCCGGCGCACCAATGGCTCGGGGTCGGTGCGAAAGCGGTCGAGAAAGGCGGGCGCGATGCGGCGGGCCACTTCCGAGCGCACCTCGGGATCGGGGTCCGCGGTCAGCATCGGCAAAAGCCCCGGATCGGCACGGCGGGCGACGATCAGACGGACGTACCCATCCTTGTCCTGCAACATCGGCAAAAGCTTTCCGGGCGGCAACCGATGCGCGACCGCGATCCGCACCGCGCGCTCGGGGTCGTTGATCAGCCGCTCGGCATGCGAGGCGGGCAGACGCAGCACCGCCATGCCCCGCACCGCCGGATCGGGATCGTGCATCAGCCGCGGCAGCCGGAAAACCGAGGCCGTCCGCGCCGCATTCACCCGGGTTTCGAAATAGGGATGGCTCAGGTTCTCATCCGCCAGTTCCGGGTTGAGCAGGAAGAACCGCTCGATCCGCTTGGCGTAACGGTCATTCAGGCAAGACCAGCCCAGCCCGCATTGCCCGCTCTCCAGCCGGTCATGGAACCGGCAGGCGCCGCAATCAAGCGCCTCGCCAGTCCAATCAAGGGGTTCGGGGCCTTCGGGCATCGGATCCTCAGGCGCTTTGCGCTTGTTTCTGGGCCATTTTTTCGCGGTAAAGCGCAAGGACGGCGGTTTCGATGTAGTCATGCGCCCAGGTGTCGCGGGCGGTGATGCCGGCGATGGCCAGGCCCTCGCGCGGGCAGTCGCCGATCTTTGCCACCAGAACCGTGTCGATGCCGTCGAGCGTCGCGATGACGCGCTCGAGCCGGTCCTCCTCGCCGCCGCCATCGACGCAGTAGTTGTCGCAGCGGCGGTGAAAGGCGAAGCGCACCCCCGTCGCGTCGACCTCGAAGACCTGGAATTCCGTCGCATGGCCGAAATGCTGGTTGATCCGCCCGCCGCCCTGTGTCGTCACCGCGACGAGGAGTTTCGGCGACGTGGCCGCCACCGCGGCTTCGGTCGCGGCCTGCGCGGCTTCGGCCGCGGCGCGGCGGTCTTCGCGCTCGGCCACCACCCAGTCGCGATAGGTTTCCCGCGCGGCGCCGTCATAGACCGGGGCCTCGGGCACGAGGTCCAGAGTGAAGTCCTGGCCCCGATCTTCGCCGAGCAACCCCACCGCATCGGCGCGGCATTGGCGGCAATGCTTCATCAGATTGGCGCCCCCCGCGCAGGCCTCCTGCACCGCCAGAAGCTCGGCCGCAGTCGGACCCCGCTGCCCGGTCAGACCGAAATGCGTGCCATGTTCGGGCGCGGAAATCAGCGGCATGATGTTGTGGAGGAACGCGCCGCGGCGTTTGACTTCCTTGTTCACCTCGAGGAG
>NZ_QJTK01000010.1 GCF_003217355.1 Rhodobacter viridis
GGGCAACGCGGCGGCCGGAAATCGAGGTGTCGACCACCGCGGCCAAGCTCTCCTTGGTGACATCGTCGATCACGTTCAGAATGCGGAAACGCCGCCCGTCGGCGAACTGGTCCTGGACGAAATCGACCGACCAGCGCGCGTTCGCCACAGCCTCGGTCACCAGCGGTGCCCGTGTGCCGATGGCACGTTTGCGGCCGCGACGCCGACGCACCGCAAGCCCCTCCTCACGGTAGAGCCGCTGCGTGCGCTTGCGGTTCAGCACATGGCCATCGCGGCGCAGAATGACATGCAGGCGTCGATACCCGAACCTTCGGTGCGTCTCGGCGGCGGCGCGCAGCACATCGCGCAACGCAGCATCATCGGGGCGCCGATGCCGATACCGCACCGACGACCGATCTGCCCCGATCACGGAACACGCCCGCCGCTCGCTCATCTCGTAGCCCTTTTTGAGATGGGCGACGGCCTCGCGCCTGGCGGCGGGCGTCACCACTTTTTTGACAGAAGATCCTTCAGCGCGGTGTTGTCGAGCATCGCCTCGGCAAGCAGCCGCTTCAATTTGCCGTTCTCGTCTTCGAGGGCCTTCAGACGCTTCGCCTCCGACGGCTCCATGCCGCCGAACTTCGCCTTCCAGGCATAGAAAGTGGCGCTACTGATCCCGTGCCTGCGGCAGACCTCTGCCGTCGTCGCACCCGCCTCCTGCTCTCGCAGGATCGCAATGATCTGCTCTTCGGTGAACTTCGATCTCTTCATGTCCGGTCCTCTCATTGGGACGGACTCTAGCATCAGATGGACGAGTTATCGGGGGTCACAGCACATTTTTTGCAAAAAACTCGCTTCATCCAGTTTGTCCTCGTAGAGAATGTTCTGGCTCCCCCCGGTCGAATACATCGCAGGTGCAGCCCGTGACCATCTGCGTGAGTCTGAGAGCGCGTCTCAGGTCGAAGACACCGGACCGCCATGCACCGCCAAGATCTCCGTCTCAAGGTCAGAGTCCATCGCCATGTCGCGCATGCACTTTCGAAGCCACTCGGGAGCGCGAATGCGCTCGGCCGCCTTGTCGTAAGCCTTGCGCACGGTGTCCCCATAGGCACCCTCGGCGATCACCCAAGCCGCCGCCGGAATTGGCCCCCACCGCGAGATCATCATCGACAGATCGAGGATGTCGCGACTGAGCACCCCTGCGTCATTCCAACGATCGGCATTCGCCAGGAGCTTTTCGGCAAACATGTGATCACGGCAAAGGACCGGAACGCCGTAGCGCGGATCGATTTCTCCGGTCAGTTCGATCCGAGCTTCGCGAACGATTTCAAACTTGATCGCGACATCGCCCACACCGATCAGGGTGCGGATACCGTATTGATCCATCCGGACATCGCGCAATAGCCGCAGCCCCGACCCCGGACGCAAGAAGCCCGCAAGGTCCGATCCGCCCCAAAGCGCCTGACGCAGCTTGCGATACCCCTCTTGCGACGCGCAGAGAAAGTCGACGTCCACGCTCTCGCGATATTCATCGAGCTCAAGAACGATCGCCGTTCCACCACCGAAGTAGCATTCAGCCTCGCGCAGGAAGTCGCCGTTCAGGCAGCGCAGAACATGAAGGATGTCGTTGTGATGACGGCGTGTGAAGAGTTCCGCCCCCTGCGGCGCAGCCATCAAGCGACCATCAGATGCCCGTTGCCATAGTCGGCAACGAGGCGATCCAGAAGCTCCTGTTCACGCGGGGTGAATGCATCCTGATCGACAAACCGCCAGTTGCGCTCATAAAGCGCAAGCGCAGTTTGCCCGTCCAGGACCGCGCCATCGGGCCGGTTCCAGCAAAGCTGGCGCAACTGCGGATAGTCGTTCACATTGATGGTCATGTCATCCTCGGATGGCTCAGGATCATCCGCCCTCCCAATATAAGCGCCGCGCCCCCTGTTTCAAAGTCATTTTGCGCCCCAGACCTTGGCACTGCGTTAATGTGGCATTCCCTGACCCGGCGCGCTTCGTTTCACCGGGAGTGGAGGGTTCAGACGCCCCCAACCGGCTGGCACCGGCTGCATCCCCATCACCACCAAGCGTTTTTTCTAGGACTTCGGTCGTGCATTCATATCCCGGTCTTTCATGCGCAACTCCCACCCGACGCGCTCGGTGCGGTTCGTTACGGTCGTTTCATCAGCAACAACAGCGAGACGAACACAACAATGACGACCCCTTTCAAAACCAGCGAAGTCGCCCGGCTCATCTCCGACCGCGTCGATGCGCTCGCACATCGCAAGACCCAGAACGAAATCGCGGCCGAGGCCGGCTTCGCGAATGCGAACTTCATCTCGATCCTGAAGTCGGGGAAAAGCAAGTTACCACTCGACCGGGTGCCGTCGCTCGCGAAGGCGCTCGAGGTCGACCCGGCGTATCTGATGCGCATTGCGCTTGAACAGGCGGTGGGCGTGACGGCGGCGAAGGCGATCACCGAGATCTTCGGCACGCCCATTACCGCGAACGAGAAGGCTTGGCTGGACGAACTGCGCGATGCATCTGTCAACAGCGACCCTCGGATCACGGCGCGGGGGCGGAGCACGCTGCGTGGGATCTTCGGCAAATGAGCGATCTCTTCATGGTGCCGACGGGACCGCTGGGACCGTGGGACCAGCTGAGCGAGAACGAGAAGGCATGGATCGAGTTCATCCGCGTGATCAGTGGTGGTCGCGATCCGAAGGTGACGCCCGCGCGTGTGCGAGCGTTACGCGAGCTTCTTGACGCGGGATGCGGCGTCGCAACGGTGAAGGTCAGCCCCTCCTCTTTCGATTGCACCTCAACCGGGATACGATGAACCGAGCTCGGGGTGGTGCCGTTTCGTTCGAATGGAGCGGCTTCGAAATGTGTCTTTACGCCGCGTCATCTTTTGCCAGAATGCTCGCCTGCCAGTTTGCCAGAACCTCATCTAAGTCATTGATTCGCAAGGAGCGCTCGATAATTCAATCCTCTCTTGCAGCACCATCCCATCCCCTTGAACACCATGACATTCGGCCAAAACAGGCTGTACTCCACCTCATGCTGCGCCCTTGATGGTTCTCGACCGAATCCGGGCGAGGAACCGTTTTCTGTAAGCTTGGCTCAGGGCTTCGGCTGCAGCGCCTCGGGCAGCGGGATGAATTCGGCGTTATCGCCGGGGGGAAGGCGGAAGCGGCCGTGATCCCAGTCGCCCTGCGCCCAGGCCTCTTGGGCGGCCTCGATCTTTTCGCGCGACGAGGCCACGAAGTTCCATGACACATAGCGCGGGCCATTGAGCGTCGCACCGCCGAGCGCCATCAGCCGGGCGCCCTGCGGCCCGGCGGTCAGGCTGATCCGGTCGCCGGGGCGAAAGATCATCATCCGACCCGCCTCAAACGTGTCACCCGCGACTGTCACCGCGCCCTCGACCACATAGACACCGCGATCTTCGTGCTCGTCGGGCAGCGGCAGTTGCGCGCCAGCGGCCAGTACGACATCGGCATAGAACGTCTCGGAGAAAGTTTTCACCGGCGCGGTCGCGCCCCAGGCATGGCCGAGGATCAGCCGCACCTGCTTGCCTTCGTCTTCCAGGAACGGCAGCGCCTCCTTGCCGTGATGCTCGAAACTCGCCGCGCGGTCCTCCTCGGCTTCGGGCAGCGCAACCCAGGTCTGGATGCCGAAGAGCGATCCGGGCCGGGCCCGCATCTCGAGGCTCGTGCGTTCGGAATGCGTCACGCCACTCCCCGCGATCATCCAGTTCACCGCACCCGGATGCACGATCTGATGCGCGCCGGTGCTGTCGCGGTGTTCGAACGCGCCCTTGTAAAGATAGGTGACGGTGGCCAGCCCGATATGCGGATGCGGGCGGATGTCGATGCCGCCGCCGGTCAGAAACTCGGCCGGGCCGACCTGATCAAAGAAGATGAAGGGGCCGACCATCTGCCGCGCGGGGGCGGGCAACGCGCGCTTGACCTCGAAGCCGCCGATGTCGCGGGCGCGGGGGATGATCAGGGTCTCGATCGGGCCAAGACCGGGGGCGTCATGCGCTTGCGTCGGGTTCCAGCTCATCCGTGCCTCCTGTTGCGGGGATGAGCAGAATATAGGGCGCATTCGGCGCGCGTCTCGGCCAAGACGCGCGCGGGTTCTGTGCAGGCGTGCACCGATCCTGGCGGCCGGGCCTCAGCGGCGCGGGCGTTGCGAAAGGAAGGCGCAGACCAGAAGCTGGCTCATGTGGTAAAGCATCGCGGGCAGGACGATGGCGCCGACCTGATCGGGCGGAAACAGGGCGGCCGCGATCGGCAGGCCGGTGGCGATGCTTTTCGTCGCGCCACAAAAGAGCAGCGCCGATCGATCCGCCTCGGGCAGACGGAAGAATTTCCCGGCGCGGATCATGATGATGAGCGCGAGCGCCAGGAAAAGTGCGATCACCGCGGCGAGCGTGACGAGACGCAAGGCCGGGATCGCCTGCCAGAGCCCCGCCACCGTCCCCGCGCTGAAGGCCGCGTAGACGATCAGCAGGATCGAGCCGCGATCGACCACCATCGTCAGCAGACGATGCCGCGCGACAAAGCCGCCGATGCGCGGGCGCAGGATCTGCCCCAGTGCGAAGGGCACAAGGATCTGCTTTGCGATGCCGATGATCGCCTCGGGGCCGGTGCTGACCCCCCCGCGGTTCAGCAACAGGGTCACCAGAAGCGGCGTCAGGACGACGCCGATCAGGTTCGACAGCGAGGCGGCGCAGATCGCGGCAGGCACATTGCCGCCCGAAATCGCGGTGAAGGCGATCGAGGATTGCACGGTCGAAGGCAGGACGGCAAGGAACAGCACGCCAAGCGTCACCTGCGCCCCCAGCAGCGGGCCGAAGACGGTGCAGAAGATCAGGCCAAGCACCGGAAACAGCAGATAGGTCGCGGCGAGCGTCAGCCCCTGCAGGCGCCAGTTCATCAACTGGCTGCGCACCGAGCGTGGATCGAGTTTGGCGCCGTAGAGGAAGAAGAGCAGCGACACTGCCCACCAGGTGACCTGCTTCAGCCCGACCGCAATCAGCCCCTGCGCGGGAAGAAGGACCCCTGCCCCCACCATGGCCATCAAAAGCAGCATGTAGGTATCGATGCCGAAGCGCTTGAGCGGGTTCATCGCGGGTCCTTTCACGCAGGTGCCGGGCCTTCCTTGCGGAAAGCCCGGCGCGGTTGCAACTGTCTTCGTGCAGGCGTCAGGCCGAAGCTTGGCCGCGGGTGCCGATGATCGGCCAGGCGCGTTTCACCGCGACGGCAATCACGCCGGTGATCACCGCCTTGACCAGATCGCCCGGGATGAAGGGCGCCGAGCCAAGCGCCGCGGCCTTGAGCGACAGCCCCGCCTGCACCGCCAGCACCGGGATGCCCGCGCCGTAAAGCACGACGATGCCGCCAATCACCGCGAAGGCAAAGGAGCGGATCGCGGTCAGGCGCTTCCAGCCGAGTTCATGCAGCAAGCCCGTCACATAGGCGGCGGGGATCCAGCCCAGCAGGAAGCCGACGGTCGGCCCGGCAAAGACGCCAAGGCCGCCGCGCCCGCCCGAGAGGATCGGCAGGCCGATGGCGACCAGCGCCACCACAAGGCACATCGCCAGCGCCCCGCGGCGCGCGCCGATGATCGCCCCGGCCAGCATCGGCCCCATGGATTGCGCGGTGATCGGCACGCCGATCAGCGGCAGGGTGATCGGCGGAAAGATCGAAAGCGCCGCGGTCAGCGCCGCAAAAAGCGCGATCAGAACGATGTCGCGGGTGTCGATACGAGAGGAGGACATGGAGGGGTTCCTTTAGGGTCAATGGGTCGCGCGAGCGCTGTCGCGCTCGGGCAGGTCCTCGATCGCGCGGGCCTCGATGGCGGCGGCGACGTCGTCGGCCGCCTTCAGCACGCGCACGATCAAGGGCACGATCAGCGCCACGGGATGCGTGCCAAGGCCACGGGCGGCCTGCGCCTCGCGCACGCGCTCGGCCTCTTCGCCGATCACCGGCAGGAAACGCAGCGCCAGCGAAAAGGCGAGGCCGACCTTGGCCGGGTTCACGCCAAGGGGGGCGAGCGGGGCCAGCAACCGCTCGACGGTGGCGATCATCGCCTCGGTCCGGGTGGTCAGGGTGACGAGGCTCGCCAGCAGCATCAGCGCCGCGATCCGGGTCACGACCAGCGCCGCGACGGGCCAGGAGGCGAGCCAGCCCTGCGCGAGAAAGAGCAGCGCAAGCATCCACAAAAGCGGCCGGATCTGCGCCAGAAGCACCCGCGGGCCAAGACCCGCCAGCGGAAAGCCGAGCGCGACGAGCGCAAGGAAGACCGTCATCAGCCGCCAGTCGCCGATCGCCATCGCGGCCGTGCCGCACAGCGCCAGCGCGGCCAGTTTCGCGCTGGCCGGCAGACGATGCAGGGGGGAGGTCATTGCATCCTCCGCACATAGGCGTCGAGCGCGCGGTTCGGCACGTCATCGGCGACGACGCGGCCCTTGTCGAAGACCAGCACCCGGTCGAACGCGGCCACAAGACCCAGATCGTGGGTGACGACGACCGCGGTCTGCGGCAGCTCCGCAATCGCCTGCGCCACCTTGCGGGCGTTGCGCAGGTCCAGAAGCGTCGTAGGTTCGTCGAAGATCACGCAATCGGGCTTGGTGATCAGCACCCCGGCAATGGCCAGAAGCTGCTTTTGCCCGCCCGAAAGCTTGTGCGCCGATTGGCCACGCAGCGCGCCAAGGCCGTAGTGATCCAGCACCGCCTCGACCCGCGCGGCACGCTCGGGCGCGCTCAGCTTCAGCCCCTTGAGGCCGAAGGCCACGTCTTCCTCGACCGTCGGAAAGACGATCTGGGTATCGGGGTTCTGAAACACGAAGCCGACCTTGCGCCGCACCGCCTTGGTGTCGCGCGCGGTGCACAGCCCGTCGATGCGCACCGTTCCGGCACTGGGCAGCACGAGTCCGTTCAGAAGCCGCGCGAAGGTGCTTTTGCCCGAGCCATTCGCCCCGACCACCGCGACGCGACGTTGCGTCACCTCAAGATCGATGCCGCACAGCACCTCGGCCTCGGCAAATCTTTGGAAAACAGAGGATATTTCGATCCTCGTGGCCGCAGGCGGGGAGAGGATCTCTCCGCCTGCGGCACCCTGCGCGCAAGTGTGAAACGTCGCGACACTTGAATATGACATCTTGGTGCTCCATTTCACTTTCGGTTGCATGGCTTGAGTGTCCGGTTGAGCGTTCCTGGAAGAAGATCAACCAAACAGGGCAGCGAGGGTCATGTAACCAACCGACGGAACCATCAGGCAGCCAAAGCCCGTGTAGAACGTGGCCGTCAGCGCGCCGTAGGGCACGAGTTTCGGATCGGTCGCGGCAAGGCCCGCGCTCACGCCGCTCGTGGTGCCCATCAGACCGCCGTACACCGCAGCGGCCGCCGGAGTGGTCAGGCCCGCAGGTTTCGCCAGAAGCGGCGTCAGGATCATCACGGCGATGGATTTCACCACACCGGCCGCCACCGAAAGCGCGATCACCTCGGACGAGGCGCCCAGCGCCGCGCCGGTCACCGGGCCGACGATGAAGGTCGTCGCGCCGCCGCCGATCGTCGCCATGTCCACGACGCTGGTGTAGCCAAACGCATAGGCCACGGCCGCGCCGACCGCGGTCGAGATGATGACCGAGATCACAAGGGCGATGCCGCCCGCCAGACCGGCCTTTTTCACTTCTTCAAGTTTCACGCCGAAGGCGGTCGACACGATGGCGAAGTCGCGCAGCATGGCGCCGCCCATCAGCCCGAAGCCCGCAAACAGCGAGATGTCCGAGATGCCCTTGGTGCCGCCGGAGACCTTGCCGCCGATATAGGCCAGCACAAGCCCCGCGACGATGGCGATGGCCGAGCCGTGGATGCGGTTGTTGACCAGTTTGCCGATCGCATAGGAGATCCACATGATCACGCCGACGATGGCGAAAGCGGTGATCAGCGGCAGTTTCTCGAGCGTTCCTACGATGATGTCGAGCATGTCATTTCGCTCCTTGCGCAGCGCGTTTGGCCGGTTTGGCCGCATCTTCGGGTTCGGACGAGCCGCTGAGCGCCGAGAGCGGACGGATCAGCAGGAAGCCCGCGACCACCGGCAGGAAACCGGCGATGAAGGCCATGGTGCCCGCATCGAAAGCCGCGACGACGTTCTGGCTGGCGGCCATCGCAACGACGATCGGGATATACATCGCCGACCAGAACTTGATGCCGTCCTGCGCCAGTTCCGACATCCGCTCGCGATCGATGAACCAGCGCGAGATGACGACGAGCAGCAGCATGGCGATGCCGACGCCGCCGACATCGGCGTCGATGCCGACCATATGCCCGATCAGCTTGCCGATGATCACACCCGCGATCAGGCAGCCGCTCATCAGCGAGACCCCGTAAATCAACATGTCTTGTCCTCCTTGATCGGCGGAGAAGAGCGCCTGCCCCGTGCAGGCGCCCGTCCGCCTGTCCTTATTCGATGCTCATGATCACCGCACCGGGTTTCAGACGATCACCGGCAGCGACGGCGATCGATTTCACCGTGCCGTCGAGCGGCGCGGGCATTTCGTTCTTCATCTTCATCGCCTCGACGACGGCGAGGCATTGCCCCTTGGTGACGGTGGCGCCCACCGCGACCTCGATCGACACGACGACCGACGGCATCTTCACTTTCACATCCATGGCCTTCTCCTTTCGGCTTGTTTCATTGGGTGTTGCGGGGCGGCCCGCCCTTGGGACGGGACCGCGAAAACGGTGTTCAGGCGCTCGCGTTCGATCAGCTCGACGCCGGTGATGGTCTTGCCCAGCACCGTGGCCGCGCCCGACACGAGTTCTGTCAGCTTGACGCCGATGCCCCCCGCCAGATCGGCCTCGGCATCGATGGCAATCGCCTGACGATAAGACAGCCGCTCCAGCGCCCGGGCGGCGGCGGCCAGCGGCGGCAGGCTGTCGGCCCGCACCACCAGATCGATGTCCGAACCCGGCCGCAGATAGGGCAGCCCGGTCACCGTCTGCAGCGCGGCCGAGCCGATCAGGCCGATCTCGACCCCGGTCACCGCGCCGATCCGGGCGATCTCGGGCAGGGCCGGATGCAGGCTCGCGCCAAGGATCAGCGCGCGCTCCATCACCTCGTAGGGGGTGAAGAAGGCGGTGACCTGACCGCGCCGCACCGGCACCGCCGCGCGCACCCGTTCGGCGCCGTGGCGGAACGGGAAGGCAAAGCCGAGCTGGCCGCCGCCATCCGGGCAGGGGCCGGTCGGGCGGCAGACGATGCCGGGAATATGCGCCTTGCTCATCGCGTCGCGCACGAGTTTGCGGGTCGCCCCGTCGCGCATCTGCTCTGGCAGGGCGTCGAGGACGGCAGCAAGGATGCCCGGGCGCGAGGCGGGCGAAACATGGGCAAGGCTGTGTCGATTGCGAAACATCTCAGCGCCTCTTGATCCAGGCGGGGTCGGTCTTGGCGGTGCGGCTCATCTCGCGCTGCGCCAACACCATCGTGTCGAAAAGCGCGGTGGCCGTGGGCCCCTCGATCACGATCGGCGCGGCGGGGGTGGCGAGGGCGGGCACCAGTTCCAGCCGCGTCGCCGCAGCCCCCGTCACCAGATCGGGCGAAACCTTCACCACCCGGCTCTTGATGCGCAGGATCGTGCGGGCGGTCTTTTCGACCGTCTCGGCGGCGCTCATCGGGGTGTGGGTGACGATCACCTCGTATTCGGGATAGGTGCGCGCGCGGCGATAGGTGATGATCTGGCCGGTCCGGTCGCAGACATGGCCCGCCTCCGAGACGACGAAACTGTCGCCCATCGGCAGCCCGCCCACCACCAACTCGCGCCAGGGATCGCCAAGCGGCGAGGCGACCAACGCGATATCCTCGCGCAGCGGCAGGCCATCGAGCGTCAGCCAGCCGAATTCCTGACAGCCGTAAAGATCGTGGACGCTGTAGCCGAAGGCCTCGGCCACCGGCAGCAGTTCGGCATCAAGCGGCGTGCCCGCGCACAAAAGCACGCAGTCCTTCGGCATCTCGCGCTTCAGCCCCAGCTCCAGCGCCTGTTCGAGGCTCGCCCGCAGGAAGGACGATTCCCCAAGGATCACGCGCGGTTGCGTGCGGCAGGCGGCGACCAGCAGCGCATCGCGGCTGGAGCGGTGCAGATGGCTCCAGTCGATGCCGCAGACATCCAGCGCCAGTTTCGAGAACACATTGACCAGCGGCGGATAGGTGACCAGCATCCGCGCCCCCTGCCCCACCTGCAGCCGCCCGAAAATCTCCCGGGCGACGGCGGTGCGGTTGGGCAATTCGGCATGGGTGACGCCGACGATGGTCTGGAAAGCGGACGAGCCCGTGGTGAAGGTCAGATAGGCCAGATTGAAGGGGGTGTGGACCTCCTCGATCACATGCGCCGCGGTGGGGCCGTCGATACCCTTCTGGGCAAGCGACCGGCGCGGCATCTCGGCCAAGGTCGGCGCCGACCCGAACAGGGTCAGCGCGTCTTCAAGGGCAGCAAGATCGTCAGGCATCTGTTTCGTCCTTCGGGCTCGTCAGTCTTTCAGCGGGCGGGCGCGTAACGCCCGGCCACTTCCGCGAATTCGCGGTTCATCAGCGCGATGACGCGCGGGCGCTCGGTGCGGCCGCCGCGGGCTTCGCCCAGCTTGCCGCGGCCCCAGGGGCCCAGATCGTCCTGCCGCCCCTCGGCCTTGGCCGTGCGGACCTCGGCGATGCGGGCGGCGATGGCCGGACGCATCCCCTCGACCGTTTCGACCAGCGCTTCGACGCCGCCGAGCGAGTGGAAGAAGCGCGGACCGGCGGCGAAGACGGCGCTGGCCTTGGACAGATCTTCGAGCGTTTCCAGATCCTTGCGGATGATCCGCGAGACCGATGTCAGCGGCATGACATGGATCATCGTGCCGAATTGCGCATCAAGCGACAGGATCGCATCGGCTTGCAGCCCGTGGCACAGGAACGCCCCCGAGATCGCCCGGCCGATCACCATGGCGATGATCGGATGGCCCTTCAGCCGCGCCTCGGCCAGCGCCAATTGATAGGCGGCGGTCGATTTGTTCATGCCGAAGATTTCCTCGACCTTGCCCGGGCCGTTGCCGGGGGTGTCGACGATCAGCACCAGCGGCCGTTTCTCGGCGAGCGGCTTTTCGGCATCGGCCGCGATCGAGGCATAGACGGCTTCCGCCATCTTGTAGCCTTCCTCGAGCCCGATGATCCCGGCGTAGACGACCGGGAATTTCTCGTTCATCGCGCCACCGTCCGAGGCGATGATCGTGCAGAGCGTGCCCTGCACCGTCGCTGTGCCGACGACCGCGCCCGGCCCGAATTCGGGATCGGCGAAGGCCTCGGTGCCCACCGTGCCCTCGGCAAAGCTGCCAGCATCCACGATCATCTCGATCGCGTCGCGGCCCCGGCCCATCATGCTTTCTTGCATTTCCATGATTTCACTCCTTTCCGGGGTCACACGCTGAGCCGCTCGACGCGGGCGAGGAAGTCGCTCAGGGGCAGGTCGATCAGCCCCCAGGCGTCGGTGTTGCCGGCATGCGACCAGACTTCGGTCGCGTCGCCCGGCTGCATCTGCGCGGCCAGCGCCACGGCGCGCAGCTGCGCCTTGACCTTGGCGGAAGAGCCGATGCGGCGCATTTCCTCAAACGCCTCGATCGAGAGGCCGGTCAGCGCCGAGACCTGTTCGCGGAAGGCGGCGATGCTGTTTTCGACAAGGAAATTCGCGTCGCCCATGATGTATTTGTGCCGCCCGCCGGTGGTGCGGAAGACAAGCGCGCGGTCGGAGGCGTCGAATTCCTCCTTGCCCATTTCCTGCTCGATCACCTCCGGGCCGGTCAGGCCAAGGCGGCCGAATTCCGACATGATGATCACGTCGGTGGCGGCGGCGACGAAGCCCATGCCGCCGAAGGCACCGACTTTCGAGCCGATCAGCGCAATCACCGGCACCTTGCCGCGGGCCTTTTGCAGTTGGTCCATCACCTCGGCATGGGCCAGAAGCCCGGCGTTGGCTTCATGCAGCCGCACGCCGCCGGTCTCGAAGGAGATCACCACCATCGGCTTTTCTTCCTCGTCGAGATCGGCGAATTTCGCGACCAGCTCGTCGTGGAAGTCGATGGCGAGCTTGATCGTGTTCACCATCTTGGCGCCGCCGATCTCGCCCACCGAGCCGCCGATGAAGCGACCCTCTTGCGAGATCACGAACACCGGGGTGCGGCCGATTTGGCCCACGCCGGTGACGATGCCGTCGTCAAAGGCCACGGCGTCGCCGAGCAGTTTCAAGTGCGGGCTCGTCACCCGGTCGAACGGCCCGGCGAGTTCGGTGAAGCTGCCCTCGTCCACGAGGCCGATGGCACGCTCGCGCGCCGAGGCTTCGATGAAGCGGCAGGATTGCAGGTCTGTCCAGTTGGTCATTGTCGTCTTCGCCTCAGAGCGCCGCGGCCAGCGCCTGTTGCAGGCGCAACAGCACGACGGCGGGGGTGGCGTTGTTGTCGTTGATCTCGATGGCGGTGTCGTAAAGGCCCGTCTCATCAAGGAATTTCTGCATCACGCGGGCCCAGAGCGGGTCGAAGCCGGTGACCGGGGTGACGATCTTGACCGTCACCCGGCCCGAAAGGGGCGCGGGCGTCAGCATGATTTCCAGATCGCTCGACCCGGTGACACCGGTGTGGCTGGGGGCGGGAAGGGTGACCTTGGCCGCGCTGGCGGCAAGGTCGAGCTCAAGGGTATGCAAAGCCATGATCTGGGCCTTTCTTACCAGTTGCGGAAACGGGCGGGCGGGTTGTAGAGGCCGCCGGACCAGGTCACGAGATCGCGCATGCTCTTGGCCGCGAGCAGGTCGCGGGTGGCGCGGTTGGGATCGACGCCAAGGTCGGCCGGGGTTTTCACGATGCCCGCCTCGCGCAGCGCCCGGGTTTCCTCGGGTTTCGCGGCAAGGCCGATCTCGGTGAAGCCCGCGACGGCGCGGATGGCGGCCATGCGGGCCTCCATGTCCTTGCAGCGGTTGAGGTAGGCGATGCCGTCCTCGGTGACGATATGGGTCAGGTCGTCGCCATAGATCATCACCGGCGGGATCGGCAGGTTCGCGCTTTTCGCCAGTTTCCAGGCGTCCAGTTCCTCGACAAAGACCGGCTTGCGGCCCTCGCCGAAGGTCTCGACGCCCTGCACGACCAGACGTTTGCCGCGCGGGATGTTGCCGATGTCGCGCTCGAGCGAGGGCAGTTCCTGCCCGCATTTGAGCCAGGCATCGGTCGGATGGCGCCGCCCCTTGGCATCGCAGCCCATGTTCGGCGCGCCGCCGAAGCCCGCGACCCGGCCCGCCGTCGCGGTCGAGGAGTTGCCGTATTTGTCGATCTGCAGCGTGCCGCCGATGAACATGTCGATGGCGTAATGCCCGGCCGTCTGGGCAAAGGCGCGGTTCGAACGCAGCGAGCCATCCGGCCCGACGAAGAAGATGTCCGGCCGTGAGGCGACATAGTCTTCCATGCCGAGTTCGCCGCCGAAGCAGTGGATCGTGTCGACCCAGCCCTCTTCGATCGCCGGGATCATCGTCGGATGCGGGTTCAGGATCATATGCGTGCAGCATTTGCCCTTGAGCCCCAGTTCCAGCCCATAGGTCGGCAGGATCAGCTCGATCGCCGAGGTCAGGAAGCCGATGCCGTGGTTCATCGAGGTCACGCCATATTCGGCGTAAATGCCCTTCAGACACAGCATGGCGAGCAGGATCTGGCTGTCGGTGACCAGTGCGGGATCACGGGTGAAGAGCGGCTCGATGAAGAAGGGCTTCGGCGATTGGATGACCGCATCGACCCAGTCGCCCGGGATGTCGACACGCGGCAGTTCGTCAACGATTTCATTGACCTGCGCGATGACGATGCCTTCGCGGAACTTCGTCGCCTCGACGATGGCCGGGGTGTCTTCGGTGTTGAAGCCGGTATAGAGGTTGCCCTTGCGGTCGGCCTTGTAGGCGCAGACCAGCGAGACGCGCGGCGTCAGGTCGAGGAAGTAGCGGCCGAAGAGTTCCAGATAGGTGTGGATGGCACCGAGCTCGATCTTGCCGTTCTCGATGAATTTCGCCACCCGCCCGGCTTGCGGGCCGCCAAAGGCGAAGTCGAGTTTCTTGGCGATGCCGTTTTCGAACAGATCAAGATGTGCGGGCAGCGGCACGGCCGATTGCACCATGTGCAGGTCGTGGATCTTGCCGCGGTCCACCTTGTTCAGGCAGTCGGCAAGGAAATCGGCCTGTTTCTGGTTGTTGCCTTCGATGTTGACGATGTCGAAGGGGCGGATCACCGCTTCCAGAAGGGCCACGGTATCCTTGGCCAGCACTTCCTTGCCCTTGACGAAGAGGGGTGCTGCCGCCTCCTTGCGCGCGGCGGTATCTGCCGCCCGCTTACGCCAGCTGTTGCGCTTGTCGTCGTTCGTCATTTGCTTTCGTCTTCCTCCTTCAGAGGGTTTTCAAAGGGTTGCTTGCGTCGCGACGAGGGGGATCTCGCCGAAGATGACGCTGTGAAGGGTGCCGTCGGCGTCGCGCAGGCACAGCGCCCCATCCGGGCCAAGCGCTTCGGCGATGCCCTGACGGGGGGCATGCGGCGCGGCGAGGATGACGGGGCGGCCGAGCGTGCAGGAGCGCACCGACCAGGCGTGGCGGGCGGGTTCGAAACCGAGGCGTTCCCATTCGGAAAGCCGGTAATCGAGCCGGTCGATGAGCGCCGTGAACAGTTCGAAGCGATCCACCTTGCGGCCGGTTTCGGCGCTGATCGAGGTGGCGATGGCTTGCAGTTCCGGCGGGAAATCCGTGCGGGCCTGGGCAAGGTTGATGCCGATCCCCGCGATGATGTGGTCCAGATCGCCCTCGGGGGTCATCACCATTTCGCACAGGATGCCCGAGAGCTTGCGGCCTTCGACCATCAGGTCGTTCGGCCATTTGATTTGCGGTGCCAGACCCGTGGTGCGGGCGATGGCCTCGGCCGCGGCAACGGCGATGACAAGCGTCACCTGTGCCAGATCGGCGAGAGGGCGGGAGGGACGCAAAAGCACCGAGGCGAGCAGACTTTCACCGGGACGCGAAACCCAGCGACGGTCGTATTTGCCCCGTCCTGCCGTCTGATGATCGGCAAGGACGACGGTGCCTGTCGGTGCGCCCCTCCGCGCCAGACCGGCCAGGAAGGTGTTCGTCGAGGAGAGAACAGGCCGGTGGTGGACCGCGCAGCCGATCCCGCCCCGACGCCGGAAGGGAAGCGCAAGCGTCGGGAGGTTCGGGAGAAGGTCGGGATGGTGCGCGGTCATGGGAGGGCTCCTTTCAGGAGGTCAGCGGTTCAGTGGACGAGACCGATGGTCGAGGCGAAGACACCGACGGCGATGGCCGAGACGATCACCCCGCAGATCGAGGCACCCATGGCGAGCGGCATGATCATGGCGTAGGGGTTGACCGCGGCGGCTTCCTTCTGGGCGATCTTCGCGGTCGAAGGCACACAGGAGACGCCGGCGATACCGATGACGGGGTTGAAGTTGCCTTTCGAGATCCACCACATCAGATAGCCGCCGCCGATGCCGCCCAGCGCCGAGAAGAAGAGCGCGGTGATGCCAAGGATCAGCAGGATGGCGACTTGCGGGTCGAGCAGGGTTTTCGCCTCGCACAGCGTCCCCAGCACCAGACCCAGGAACAGGGTCGACGCATAGGTGACCGTGTTTTCAAGGAATTGCTGGTAGGGCTCGATTTCCGCTTCCTTGATCGCAACGCCGAGGAAGAACGACAGGATCAGCGGCGTGGCGACGGGCAGCAGCAGGCAGAGCAGGCCGGCAGCGACGACGGTGAAGACGAACTTGGCTTGCGGCGTGACATCGGGGAAATCGTATTCGACTTCGATGGCACGGTGTTCGGGCTTGATCAGCCAACGCACAAGGTAGGGGTAACCGGCATAGGTCAGCGACAGGTAGAGGTAAGCGATGATCGAGATCGGCACGAAGAGGTTCTTCGCCATCATCAGCGAGCCAAAGAGCACCATCGGGCCATCGGCGCCGCCGATCGTGCCCACGGCCGCCGCTTCACCGGGCGTCAGACCGCAATAGTAGCCGATCACCAGCGTCACGAAGGTGCCGAGTTCCGCACAGACCGCCACCGCGATCGAGGCCCAGGGCCGCGCCAGGATGAAGGAAATGTCGGCCATCGTGCCGATGCCCATGAAGAGCATGCAGGCGACCAGCGAGTTGACGAAGGTCAGGTTGTAGACCGGCTGCAGGAAGTCGATCTGCATGATGTTCATCAGCGCGTTGGTGTCCGACACCATCGGGTCGATCACCAGCGTGCCGATCTGGCCGCCTTCGAGGATCATGACACCGGCGTTGACCGCCATCATGCCAAGGCCCATCGGCACCATGATCAGCGGCTCAAGCGTGCGCTTGAAGCCCAGATAGGCCAGCAGGAAGCCAAGACCGATCAGCGCCAGACGGGCGAAGGAAATCAGCGGGTCCTGGATGAAAAGGGTCCCGATACCGGGAAAGATGTTGAACAGGGTCTCAAGCATTTGAGCGCCTCAGGATGCGTTGGGGGAGGAGAGGAGTTTCGAGATGCCGACGATCACGCCGATCACGGCAAAGGAGATCGCCGCAGTGATCAGATAACTGAACACAGCATAGGTGATGATGTGCATGGGATGCCTCAGAGGTTGGAGGAGAGGATGGGCGGCAGGCTGCCCCCCGAGAGCGTGTCGACGCCGATGGTGACGGCCAGAAGATCGGCCGCGCCGCCGGGGCTGATGTTGCGCGCGATGAAGCGGGCATCGAGGGCGTGGATGGCGGCAAGCCCCGTCCCCGTCAGCGCGCCGCCCATCGCCATGATCTCGCGCGCGGAGTTGCGCACGAATTCAAGGGCTTCCAGGCCGCCGCGCCACAGGACCGTGGTGTCTTCGGTGCCGCTCATCAGCGCCAGAAGCGTGTGCGAGAGCGCGATCGGCAGCGTCGCCCCGGCGGCGCGCGCCTCGGTGAGCGCCGGAAGGCCAAGCGTGGCCACGGTCGGAAAGCCCGCCTCGGCCTCGCCGCGGATGCCCAGCACGCCATATTGCCGGAAGAGCTTCTCGCCCGCCGTCACCGGCTCGCGGTCGAGCGTGCCGCGCAGCTCGCGGTCGCAGATACCGCTGACCATCGCGGCGGCAATGGCGAACAGCTCCCCTGCCCCGGCGATCGGCGCCTTGCGCGCGGCGATCCCGGCCGCAGCCGACAGCACCCCCGCCGAAAACAGCAGGCCGCGCTGGGTGTTGATGCCACCCGTCGCCGCAAGGAGCCGCGCCTCGTAAAGCGCGCCAATCTCGCGGACCTGCGGCAGCAGGCCAAGCGCCGGGCCGGAATGGCCCAGACCCGCCTCGGCGCATTGGTAAAGGCAGGGGGCAATGACCGCCGACGAGACCATGAAGGTCTGCAGCGTCATGTCCCGATGCGCGCCGTTCGAAAGCGGCGTCACCAGACCGGGTTTGGGATGGGTGGAGATTTCAAGCAGCGCCCCGGTCAGGAAAGCCGATCCGATGGACCAGGCGCTGGAATGCGGTGACAGGGCCATATCGCTGAACCAGTCCAGCGGCCTGCGCAACGCGTATTTCATGGTATTAGTCCCGCGCAACTGACGGCAGCGCGGCGCTTCGTGAACGCCAGGCGTTCCACGGCCAATGCAGAGATTACATCTGGTCGGGGAGACCGTCAGACATGCGCCACACCGTTGTCACTTGCTCACGCGGCGCTTTGGGTTCGTCAGCCGCACCTTCGCCCCACACGGGCAGTACGGCTCATCACGGGATCACGGCCCTTTCGGGCGGCCCCGCCTCACGTTCCTGTGATGGTTCGTGATCCGGAGCATGGCGCAATCGTTACGCCCGTCGGTTCCGCTTGTCCAGAAGTCGTTTTCAAGGGGCAAGAGGATGCGACATTGCGCCGCACATTTGCAATTATTCAGCGAAAAATCATGCGGTTGGCCATATGAAACGGGCCTTTGCAACAGCGGCGGGCGGCAGCCGACACTGCCCCCGCCGCTCGCGATTTCGTCAACGACCACAGGCGATTGCGACCCCGATCGCCGCCGCCATGCAGGTTTGACAAGCTAGATATGCATCACCCCAAAGCCGATGCGCTCGTGGTTGGTGATCGGATGGAAGGCCGATTCGCCATGCGCGGCGACCGCCACCCAATGGCCATCGGCCACCAGCGCCACCTTGAGCTTGAGGTTCGACTCGGCCACGACCGACGAACTCACCCCGTTCAGGCATTCGAGCCCGGCATGGATCACGCCGTGAATCTCGCCCGGGCGATTGCGCACCACCTGCGCATTCAGCGCACAGGCCACGATCGATTTCACGAAGCCCTTCTCGATTTCCGACCGCCGCCCGGTGACATAGGTGATGCCCACCTTCCAGGTCGGGTGGCTCAGGATCTGCTCCTTGATCAGTTCTTCCTCTTCCCGGCTGCTGATCGCCGCCATGATGGCGGCCTTGCCGATACGATCCGCGACAACTTCCATTTTATGTTCCGATCCGACCCGTTTCGCGCCGTTCATAGCGGCAGGCGGGATAGGGCTCAATCGCGATGATCAAGCCGCCGTGCGCCCGTCGGGTCGGTCACGCCGGGTCAGACCGCGTCAGTTGATCCCGATCGAGACCATGAAAGAGGTCGTCTTGCCCTTATCGGCATCGTCGCCCATCTGATAGACGCGGATGCGGTAATCGCCCGATTTCGGCAGCTTGACCCCGGTGGCGTCGAGCCCGTCGACCGAGCCGTTGTAGATCGCCTCGCCGGTGCTGCCGGGCGGCATGATGTTGAAATAGATCGTGCCGTGGCCGTTCGAGGCCCCCGGAATGAGCGACACCGCCATCGTCTGCCCCGCCTTCGCGCCGAGCAGATAATCGACATAGGCATCGCCGACGATCGCGCCATTGATCGCAGCATTGTCGTTGCCGGGTTCGAATTTCACCCGCGAATGGCTTTGCGCCTCGGCCATCGGGGCGGCGAGGGCAAGGCAAAGACCGGCCGCGACAATCAGCGAACGAAGATCAGGCATGGCGAAATCCTTTCGTCTTGGGAGCAGATGAAATCGGCGGGCGCGCACGGCTTTCCCGCGGCGTATCCTTTCCGCTTTCCGCCTCCTTGCCTATCCGCTTTGCGAAACGCCCAGCCCGCCGCCATTCGCATTCCGGCTATTGGCGCGGGGCGCAAGCTGCCAGCCTGCACCGAAAAGCGAGGCAAGGCGGGGGCCGGGATGCGCGGGCGCGGGACGACAGGGCAGAACGGGGGATGGGCGCTGGCTGCGGTGATTTTCTTGTTATTCCTGATGCTTGCGGCACCGCTCCGGGCCGAGGATGCCGCCCTTTTGCCAACGCCCGAAGCGCTGGCCGATATCACCCTGCGCGCCGAGGGGGCGATCCGCGCCGGCACGGTCGAGACGAAAACGCTTGAAGCCTTGCGCCACGATCTGGCGCAGATGCGCGACAGCCTCGCCGACGCGGCGGCACGGGGCGATGTGGCGGTCCGCGCGCTGGCGGCCGAACAGGCGGAACTGCCCCCCGCCCCCGCGAAGGACGCCACCGAACCGGCCCGGATCGCCACCGAGCGCACCCGGCTCGCCGATGCCTTGGCCGAGGCCGACGCCCCGCTTCTGGCGCAGCGGCAGTCTTTGGCCCGGCTCAAGGTGCTGATCGCCGACATCGACGGCCAGCTGCGCGCCCGCCAGCGCGCCGAGGTGCTGACACGCGGGCCGACACCGCTTTTGCCGGGCACCTGGAGCCGCGGTCTGGCGCAGATCGGCACGGTCGTCGGGCAGGAGGTCTCGGATCTGGCGGAATCCGCCGCCATCCCGTCGCGGCAGGCGGCGATGGCGCGCGGGCGGATCGTGGCGGCGCTGCTCTTGCCGCTGTCGATCCTTGGCTGGATCGGCGCCGCGCGCGGGCTCGCCCGGTTTGAACGCCATGAGACCCGGGGCGGGGCTCCCGGCGCGGCACGGGTGGCGCTGGCGATTCTGGCGCGCGGGCTGGTCACCCTTGGCTTTGCGCTGCTGATCGTCTTTGCGCTGGCGCAGCCGTTCCGCTGGCCCGGCCATGAGCCCGAACTGGCGCCGGAACTGCTGACCGCCGCCGTTCTGATCACCGCGGCAAACTGGCTGGCGCATCTGATCTTTGCCCCGGCCGCCGGGCATCGCCGCATCGTCGCCCTGCCTGCCGCCGCCGCCCGGCGCGCGACGCGGCTGTGCGAGGGGCTGGGGCTCGTCGTCGCGCTCGAGATGATGTCCGAGGCCTCGTTGACGCTGACACGGATCGGCGACGCGGGACAGGCGCTGGTCGCGCTGGCGATCATGGCGCTGGCGGCGCCGCTGCTGTGGCAGCTCGGCAGCGTGCTTGGCGCGCTGGCCGGGTCCGAGCTGCGGGTGGTTCTGGCGCGGCTGCTCAAGGTGCTGGCGATCGCCATTCTGGCGGCGGTGATCCTTGGTTACAGCGCGCTGGCGCGGGCGCTGCTGGACCCGCTTCTGGTCTCGCTCTGGCTGATCGGGCTCACTGTGGCGCTGCACCGGCTGGTGATGGGGATGCTGACGCGGCTGGGCCGGATCGTGCGGCCCCGTTTCGAAACCGCCACCGAGACCGTGCCCGAGGCCGACGGCGCCCGGCGCAAGCTGGTCTCGATCGCGGTGGCGGCAGGGCTGGTGCTGGCCTCGGCGCCGCTGCATGCGCTCACCTGGGGCGCGCGCAGCGCCGATCTGCGCGACGGCTTCCTGATGGCGCGCAGCGGCGTCGATCTGGGCGGGGTCCGGCTCTCGCTGACCGGCGTCGCCGTCGTCATCGGCACCTTCGCGCTCGGTCTGATCCTGACGCGCTGGGTGCAGAAACTGCTGCGCGAGGAGGTGCTGCCCAACACCCGTCTGGATCGCGGCGGGCAGATCGCCATCGTCACCGGCTTCGGCTATGGCGGGGTGATCCTGTCGGCGCTGGTCGCCGTCACCGCGGCCGGGATCAATCTGGCAAGCCTCGCCATCGTCGCGGGGGCGCTCTCCGTGGGCCTTGGCTTTGGCCTGCAGGCGATCGTGTCGAATTTCGTCTCGGGCGTGATCCTGCTCGTCGAGCGTCCGATCAAGGAGGGCGATCTCATTCAGGTGGCGGGCAACATGGGCTTCGTGCGCAAGATTTCCGTTCGCGCGACCCGGATCGAGACGCCCGATGGCCATGACCTGATCGTGCCGAATGCCGATCTGATCACCGGGCTCGTGCGCAACATGACGCTGTCCTCGGCCTCGGGCCGGATCGAGCTGCCGGTGGGGGTCGCCTATGGCACCGATCTGACGCGCGCCTGTGCCGTACTGACCGAGCTTGCCCGCGCCCACCCGGAGGTGGTGTCCTATCCCGCCCCGGTCGTGCTGATGACCGGCACGGCGGACAGCAGCCTGACGCTGGAGCTGCGGGTCTTCGTGCGCGACATCGCCCGCGGCGTCTTCGTCAAATCCGAGCTTTACCTGAAGATGGTTCCGGCCCTGAGCGCGGCGGGGATCGAGATCCCCTTCCCCGTGCGCGACCTGCGCCTGCCCGAGGGCGTCACCCTGCCCACCGGACCGGCCTGACCCTATTCGGCCGCGCGCAGCAGCGGCTCGGCCCGTGCGCGGCGCAGGGTTTCGACCGGACGCTCGCCGAAAGCCTGATGGTAGGAGACCGAGAACCGGCTCAGATGCGTGAAGCCTGCATCAAGCGCGATCGCGGTGACCCGCGCGCCGGGCTCCCCCGCCAGAAGCCGCTCTCGCGCTCGGTCAAGCCTGAGCCGCGTCAGCATTTCCCGCGGGGTGAGGCCGTAATGCTGGGCAAAGGCGATCTGCAGACAGCGCATGCCGATGCCCACCCGCGCGGCGATCTCGGTGATCGAGACGTTTTCCTCGGCCTCGGCCTGCATCAGCGCGAAAGCCACTTCGGCCCGCTGCGCCCCGCGCTCGAAGGGGCGCTCGGCTCCCAGACACTCCCGCAGGGCAGTCCCGTCGATTTCAGGAGGAATGTCGACGTACCCCTGCCTCGACAGAGTCCCATGCGCTGGCGGGCCAAGGGCCCGGGAAAATCTGGTCTTCAACACAATCAAACCCCGACACAAGGCCGCCCGGTTTCCCCGAACAGCCCGCCACCCCGACCAAAAGCTGCAGCTTTTCAAAGGAAAACAAAGCTCTGCGAGTCGGTCAATCGGCAAATGGCCGGGACGGCAGCGGATTGGTCGATTTCGCTTCCCCGGCGTCATTTTCGGGCAGGCAGCGGCCTCTGGCGCGGCGCGGCACAGGGAAACCGCGCGGTGCGTCTTCGCATTCCGGATAGCGCCACGGGACGGCCCGGCTAGGCTGACGGCGGCGACAAGACACCGCATGGCAGACCGAATGAGGAGAACGTCATGACGACCCGTATGGCCACGAAGACTGTCACCCTGCTTGTCAGTGCCGCTCTGGCGCTGCAGGTGACCAGCGCCCCGACCCCGGCCCGAGCCGAAATGTCGGATGGCGAAAAGGCGGCGGCGCTGCTGGCGATCATCGGAATCGCGGCTTTGGCGGCGAGCGCGAAACACTATCCCAAGGGATACACGCCGCGCAGCGACCTTGAGAAATCCGAATTCGCGCGCGGATATTCCGACGGGCTGAAGGGGGCCCGGTATTGGGAAGACAACCAGACCATCGGCTATGCAAAAGGCTATCAGGTGGGCGAGGAGCAGCGCGATCGCGACGCACAGGCGCAGCAGGGCCAGACCGGGGCGCCGTTCCTGGCCACCAAGGGCTGCGCCGAGATCGTCGCGCGCAATTTCGGCGTCAACCCGCGCCGCGTGACGCTTGGTCAGGCCCGCCCGAGCAGCAAGCATGTCTGGATGATCGAGGCGGCCGTGGGCCGCGACTACATGACCTGCACGATGCGCGACAGCGGCGAGGTGCTGGATCTGCGCGGCGGCAGGCTCTGACACGCCCCCGCGCGGCGAAAGAGCAGGCGCGAGTGCGCCTGCGGCTCGCGGATTTCGGGAAAGTGAAGCGCGCGGAAGACCTGTAAGCCGGATTTTGTCCGGGGGTTGCCCCCCTGGATGACCATTCCTCTGGGTCTGCGGTCACCCGCAGCCTCAAGCCGCCAACCCGGACACCTCGGGGCGAAGCTCCCCTGCCGTCCCCCGTTTCCGGTTGCGGCGCGGCATCCCTATTCGGCGTTGCTCCCGGTGGGGCTTGCCGTGCCGGTCCTGTTGCCAGTCCCGCGGTGGGCTCTTACCCCACCGTTTCACCCTCACCCCGCAAGCGGGGCAGTCTGTTCTCTGTGGCGCTTTCCCTGGGGTTGCCCCCGCCGGGCGTTACCCGGCACCGTTGCTTCATGGAGTCCGGACTTTCCTCGGCCGCCCAGCTATCCGTAAAACGGAGCTATGGGCCGCCGCGGTCATCCGGTCTTCCGCGCGCCAGAGCCATACGCCGCGCCCGGGGCAAAGGTCAATGGGGGCGCTGCCCCCATACCCCCGAGATATTTGGGGCAAGATAAAGGAGGATCCCGGTTTCGGCTTTTATCTTGCCAAAAATATCTCGGGGGGAGGCGCAGCCGGGGGGCAGAGCCCCCCTCCTCAGCTCGACCGCCAGGCGCCGCCATCCGAGCCGAAGCGCAGCGCCAGATCGTTCAGCATCGCCATGTCGGTGGCATCGAGCGGGCCCGCATGGCGCGGGCGGAAACGAAGTCGAAACGCATCGAGCAGCACCTCGACCGGCGCCTCAGGGTAGCCGAAGGTTTCCGCCAGCGCAAGGAAGGCATCGGGCGTGACCGGCGGCAGGCGCCCCGCGGGCGCGGGCCAGATCGCCAGATCCTGTCGCGCTAGCCGCGCCCAGTCGAAGCGCGGGCCGGGGTCGATCTTGCGGCCGGGGGCACAATCGGAATGGGCGATCACCGCCTCGGGGCCAAGGCCCCAGCGCGCCATGATCTCGGGCAGGAGCCGCTCCAGCGCGGCCATCTGCGGTTCGGGAAAGGGGGCGTCGCCGGTATTCGCCAGTTCGATGCCGATCGAGCGGGAGTTCACATCCTCCTGCCCCATCCAGCCGCCCGCCCGGCGTGCCAGGCGCGCATCGTTTCAGGCACAAGAGCCTCGACCGTGCCATCCTCACCGATCAGCCAATGCGCCGAGACCTCGGCCGCGGGATCGCAGAGCCGCTCACGCGCGAGCGCGCAACTGGTCATCCCGGTGTAATGCAGGACGATCAACTCGGGCTGCGCCCCGCCGCGCCGCTCTCCGAAATTCGGAGAGACGGGCGTTTCGGTCATGGACGCGCCGCCTGGAAGGGCCGCGGGTCCCAGGCGCAGGCAAAGCCGTCGCCATCCGGGTCGAGGTTGCCCGGGTCCTTGACCGGGCCGCCCTTTTCCAGAAACGCGCGCTGCGCCAGATCGGTCGAGACGAATTTCGCGCAGGCCTTCTCGGTCGAGGTCATCTTGAAGCCGTTGCGCTCGTAGACCTTCTGGCCGAGCGTGTTGGTCGCCGACAGCGCATAAGCGGCGAGGTTCGGCCCGGCGGCGCCTGACCCCGTCATGTCGGTGACCGGGGCGGGCTTCGTGCCATCGTAATGCGACATCGCATCCATCGGCACGCCCGGCGCGCGCGGTTGACCATTCACGCCGATATATTCCCCCGTCGCCGGATTGACCGGGGCCGATCCGGGCGTCGAGGGGGCGGTGGCGCGCAGCGCAGCGATCGCCTCGGCGCCGATCGTGCCCTGCGTCGTCTTTGCCGCCGCCGCATCAAGGGCCGCGGTATTGCCGTAGGCTGCGGTCGACTGACCGGCGGGCGGCAGCGCGGTCGAACTGACCGGCGCCCCCTGCAGAGCCGCTTCACGCTGCTGCTGATAGTTGTTGTAGTCGCCAAAGCCCACGCCCGCCGCCGAATTCGGCACCGAGGGCTCGCAAGCCGCCAGTGTCAGCCCCACCAACACGAACCAGCCCGCATTCCGCATCGCCTGTCTCCTTACCACCATTTCGCCGGTTTCGCGGCAAAGCCCGCGGCGTTTTCCAGCACCAGCGCCTGATTGAGCAGATCGCCCTCTTCCCACGGACGGCCGATCAGCTGCAGCCCCATCGGCAGGCCCTTGGCATCGAGCCCGACCGGCACCGAAATCCCCGGCAGACCAGCGAGGTTCACGGTGACGGTGAAGACGTCGTTGAGATACATCTCGACCGGATCGGCATCCTTCATTTCGCCCAGCCCGAAGGCCGAGGAGGGCGTCGCAGGCGTCAGGATCGAATCGATCCCCGCCGCGAAAGCCTGATCGAAGTCCTGCTTGATCAGCGCCCGCACCCGCCGCGCACGGTTGTAATAGGCGTCGTAAAAGCCCGCCGAGAGCACATAGGTGCCGATCATGATGCGGCGCTGCACCTCGGGGCCGAAGCCCTCGGCGCGGGTCTTTTCATACATGTCGACGATGCCCTCGCCCGCCGACAGCTTCGCGCGGTGGCCGTAGCGGACACCATCGTACCGGGCCAGGTTCGAGGAGGCCTCGGCGGGCGCGATGACGTAATAGGCGGGCAGCGCGTATTTCGTATGCGGCAGCGAGATTTCAACGATCTCGGCGCCCGCATCCTTGAGCATCGCGGTGCCGTCGGCCCAGAGCTTTTCGATCTCGGCGGGCATGCCGTCCATGCGGTATTCGCGCGGAATGCCGATCTTCTTGCCGCGGATGTCGCCGGTCAGCGCCGCTTCGAAATCCGGCACCGGAATATCGGCGCAGGTCGAATCCTTGGCGTCGTTCGAGGCCATCGTGCCGAGCATGATCGCCGCATCGCGCACCGATTTCGTCATCGGCCCGGCCTGATCGAGCGACGACGCAAAGGCGACGACGCCCCAGCGCGAAACGCGGCCATAGGTCGGCTTGATGCCGACGATGCCGGTGAAGGCGGCGGGCTGGCGGATCGAACCGCCGGTGTCGGTGCCGGTCGCGGCAAGGCACAGATCGGCAGCGACGGCTGCGGCCGAGCCACCGGAAGACCCGCCCGGCGTCAGTTGCCGGTCATCGACCTTCCACGGGCTCACCACCGGGCCGTAGCAGGCGGTTTCGTTGCTCGACCCCATGGCGAATTCGTCCATGGACAGCTTGCCCAGCATCACCGCGCCCGCATCCCAGAGGTTCTGCGTCACGGTCGATTCATATTCCGGCTTGAAGCCCTCGAGAATGCGCGAAGCGGCCTGCGACGCGACGCCCTTGGTGCAGAACAGATCCTTGATGCCGAGCGGAATCCCGCACATCGCGGGGGCATCGCCCGCCTTGATCCGGGCATCGGCGGCTTTCGCCTGCGCCAGCGCGATCTCGGGCGTCTTGGCGCAGAAGGCATTCAGCGCGCCCGCGGCGTCGATTTCCGCAAGGCAGGCCTCAGTGATCTCGACCGAGGTCACTTCGCCCTTTTTCAGCGCATCGCGCGCGGCGGCGATCGTCAGTTTGTTCAGGCTCATTCGACCACCTTCGGCACGGCAAAGAAGCCCTCGCGGGCATCGGGGGCGTTCTTCAGCACGGCGTCGGGATAGTTCCCGTCCGTCACCACATCGGTGCGCCGTTTCAGCCGCATCGGCGTGACCGAGGTCATCGGCTCGATGCCGTCCACGTTCACTTCGTTGAGCTGTTCCATGAAGGTCAGAATGCCCGAGAGCTGCTCGGCCAGTTTCGGCAGGTCGGTTTCGGCCACGCGAATGCGCGCCAGATGCGCCACCTTGCGGGCGGTGTCGATGTCGATGGACATGGGTGACTCCGGTTGACTTGGGCCGGGTTTAGCGTCCGGGGGCGGGTGATTCAAGCGCCGCTTCCCTTTCGGGCCGCCTGCGCTAGACTTTGCGCGGAAAATGGGAGGAGCGGCATGAAACTGACATGGCTTGGGCATTCCGGGTTTCGGCTGGACATCGAAAGCGCGGTGATCCTGATCGACCCGTGGCTGAGCGGCAATCCGATGTTCCCGATGGCGCGCCGCGCCGAGGCGCTGGCGGGCGCGACGCATATTCTTCTGACGCATGGGCATGGCGATCATTCGGCCGACACTCTGGCGCTGGCGCGGGAATTGGGCGTTCCGGTCGTCGGGATCTATGACACGATCAGCCATTGGGAAGCGGCCGAGGGGATCGCGGGCGTCGGCTTCAACAAGGGCGGCACGGTCGATCTGGGGGGCGCCAAGGTGACGATGGTGCCCGCCTCGCATTCCTCCTCGATGAGCGGCCCGAATGGTCCGATCTATACCGGGACCGAGTCGGGCTACATGATCGCGGGGGAAGGCCGGATGATCTATGTCTCGGGCGACACCGGGATTTCGGCGGAGATGGGCTGGATGGGCGAGTATTTCCGCCCCGACATCGGGATCCTGTCCGCGGGCGGGCATTTCACCATGGACATGAAGGCCGCCGCCTGGGCCGCGAAGAAGTATTTCGATTTCAAGGTGGTGGTGCCCTGCCACTACCGCACCTTCCCGTTGCTGGAGCAATCCGCGAAGGTGCTGGCCGATGGCTTGCCCGGCGTGCAGGTGATCGAGCCCGAGGTGATGGTGTCGATCGCGCTTTGACCGGGACGATTTGACCGAGGCCATCGCCGAGGTCACGCGCCACATCGGCCCCCTGACCGCCGGGGGCCCAAAGGCCCTCGGCCTGCGCCCGCCCCGCCATCGGCGGGCGCATTCGCGCCGCCGGGGCAGGCGCCGGCCTCTCGCGTGCTTGGGGAAATGGTCTTGCAAACCGCGTTGCCCTGTCGGGCGGGGAAAAGCGGTGCTTTTCCTGATCCGCCCGAAACCGCGACGAACAGGAGAGCACAGCCCGCTTGCAAGCCATCGCATCCGCCTCTATATGAGCCCTTGAGAGGTTGGCGCGGGCGAGCGCCTCGCCAACCCGGTCAGGTCCGGAAGGAAGCAGCCGCAACGAGCCCCGCTTGGGTCGATGTCCAGCCTCTCACCCCTCCCCCCTTCGAAGCCCCACCCGACCAAGGGATCGGTTTGACTTGCGCGCCCCCGCGCGTAAAGTGGCGCCGAACCGAGGAGACCCCATGACCGACGCCGACAGCCCCGCCGCGACCTCTTCGGGCTATCAGGTCCTTGCCCGCAAATACCGCCCCGCCACCTTCGCCGACCTGATCGGGCAAGAGGCGATGGTGCGCACGCTGAAGAACGCCTTCGCGGCGTCGCGGATCGCGCAGGCCTTCATCATGACCGGCATCCGCGGCACCGGCAAAACCACCACCGCGCGGATCATCGCCAAGGGGCTGAACTGCATCGGCCCCGATGGCACCGGCCAGCCCACGACCGAGCCCTGCCTCGTCTGCGAACATTGCCGCGCCATCGCCGAGGGCCGTCATGTCGACGTGCTGGAGATGGACGCCGCCTCGCGCACCGGGGTCGGCGATATCCGCGAAATCATCGAAAGCGTGAACTACCGGGCGGCCTCGGCGCGCTACAAGGTCTATATCATCGACGAAGTGCACATGCTGTCGACCTCGGCCTTCAACGCGCTCTTGAAAACGCTCGAAGAACCGCCCGCGCATGTGAAATTCATCTTCGCCACCACCGAGATCCGCAAGGTTCCGGTCACGGTCCTGTCGCGCTGCCAACGCTTTGACCTCCGCCGGATCGAGCCCGAGGTGATGATCAACCACCTCTCGAAAGTGGCGACCAAGGAAAACGCGCAAATCGCCGAAGACGCGCTGGCGCTGATCACGCGCGCGGCCGAAGGCTCGGTCCGCGATGCGATGTCGCTGCTTGATCAGGCGATCAGCCACGGCGCGGGGGAAACGACGGCCGATCAGGTCCGCGCGATGCTCGGCCTTGCCGACCGCGCCCGGGTGCTCGATCTCTTCGACATGATCCTCAAGGGCGATGCGGCCGCCGCGCTGACCGAACTTGGCGCGCAATACAGTGACGGCGCCGATCCGATGGCGGTGCTGCGCGATCTGGCCGAGATCACGCATTGGGTGTCCGTCATCAAGATCACGCCGGAGGCCGCCGAAGACCCGACCGTTCCGCCCGAGGAACGCACCCGCGGTCAGGCGCTGGCGCAGGCGATCCCGATGCGAGTGCTGTCGCGCCTCTGGCAGATGCTCTTGAAGGCGATCGAGGAAGTGTCCTCGGCGCCGAATGCGATGATGGCGGCGGAAATGGCGCTTATCCGGTTGACCCATGTCGCCGACCTGCCCGACCCCGAAACGCTGATGCGCAAGGTGATGGCGGGCCCCGGCGCCTCGGGCGGGCATGGCCCGTCGCAAGGCGGTGGGGGGGGTGGCGGTCCGCGCGCGGAAGCCACGACGCGGCACATGCTGGGCGGGCGGCCGCTTTCGACGCAAGGCTCGGCGGCGCTGGCGGTCTCGCCCGCGGCTTCGGCCTTGGCGAAATACGCGCGGTTTGAGGATGTCGTGGCGCTGATCGGCCGGATGCGCGACGTGAAGCTTTTGGTCGAGGTCGAAAAGGGCGTGCGGCTGGTGCATTACGCGCCGGGCCGGATCGAATTCGAGCCCGCGCCGGGGGCGCCGCGCGATCTGGCGCAAACCCTGGCCCAGCGGCTGCAAGGCTGGACCGGCGCACGCTGGGGCGTTTCGGTCGTCTCCGAAGGCGGCGCCGCCACGATCGACGAGACGCGCAATGCCGCGACGCTCGCCGCCGAAGCCGAGGCACTGGCAGAAAACCGCGTCGTGCAGGCGATCTTCGCCGCCTTCCCGCAGGCCAAGTTCGAAGAAATCGTGCTCTCCGACGCGCTTGAGGCCGAACAGGCCGCCGAGGCCCTGCCCGAGGTCGAGGACGAATGGGACCCGTTCGAGGACGGCTGACCCCCTGCGGCGCCGACTGCCTTGCCCCGACGGCGGGCGATGCTTATCTGTGACCCGCGAAACCGATCGGAGGACCACGATGTTCAAGGGACTGGGGCAGCTTGGCGACATGGCCAAGATGATGAAGGCGGCCAAGGAAATGCAGGAGCGCATGCTGACCCTGCAGGAAGATCTGGGCCGGATGATCGTCATTGGCGAAGCGGGCGGCGGTCTGGTCAAGGCCCGCGTCACCGCCAAGGGCGAGCTGACGGGGCTCGAAATCGACCCGACGATCCTTGTCGCTTCGGAAAAGGAAGTGGTCGAGGATCTGATCGTCGCCGCGGTGAAAGACGCGCAGGCGCGCGCGCAGGACAAGGCAGGCGAGGAACAGCGCAAGCTGATGACCGAGCTTGGTCTGCCCGCCGACATGGGCCTGCCCGGCTGAGATGAGCGGCCCCCGCGACGAGATCGAGGCGCTGATCGCGCTGATGGCGCGACTGCCGGGGCTTGGCCCCCGCTCGGCCCGTCGCGCGGTGCTGCATCTTCTGCGCAAACGTGAGGGGCAGATGGCGCCCCTTGCGGCGGCTCTCGCTCGGGTGGCCGAAGCCGCCCGCGACTGCCCCCGCTGCGGCAATATCGCGGTCGGCGCCACCTGCGAGATCTGCGACAGCCCCGCCCGAGCCACCGGCGAGATCTGCGTCGTCGAGGATGTGGCCGACCTCTGGGCGATGGAACGCGGCGGCGCCTTCAAGGGCCGCTATCATGTGCTGGGCGGCACGCTCTCTGCCCTTGACGCGATCGGCCCCGAGGAATTGCGCATCCCGCACCTTATCGCCCGTGTCCGCGACGAAGCGGTGGGCGAGGTGATCCTTGCGCTGAATGCCACGGTCGAGGGGCAGACGACCGCCCATTACATCGCCGAGGCGCTGGAGGGCACGGGGGCACGCGTAACCTCGCTTGCCCAGGGCGTGCCGATCGGGGGCGAGCTGGATTATCTCGACGACGGCACGATCTCGGCGGCCTTGCGGGCAAGGCGGGCCCTCTGATGGGCACGAGCGCGGAAACGGTTGCGTTCTTTCTGGAACAGCTCGAGGGCCGCGACGTCAGCGCGCGCAAGATGTTCGGCGAATACGGCATCTATGCCGCGGGCAAGATGGTGGCGCTGATCTGCGACGACACCCTGTTTGTGCGCCCGATCCCCGAGGCCGCGACCTATCTTGGCACCCCGGTCGAAGGCCTGCCCTACCCCGGCGCGAAACCACATTACCGCATCGAGGCCGACCTGTGGGAAGACGCCGACTGGCTTTGGGGCCTGATCGCGTTGATGGCGCGCACACTTCCGGAACCCAAGCCGAAAGCGCGTAAACCCGCTAAACCAAAGGGTCATGGTTAAGCCATCCTCAAGAAGCATTGATCCCACCCCCGCCCGGGTCTATCAGGGGGAAAAGCTTGCTGCGGGTGTTGCCGATGAACCGCCTTTATCACGTTGCTCTCTCGCCCTTTTGCCGCAAGGTGCGGCTGACCTTGGCGGAAAAACGCATCGAGGTCGAACTGGTCGAAGAGCGTTACTGGGAAAAAAGCACCGACTTCCTGCGCCGCAACCCGGCCGGGAAAGTGCCTGTGCTGCGCTATGACAACCGGCTGTTTTCGGAAAGTCAGGCGATCTGCGAATATCTCGACGAGGTCGTTCCGACGCCCTCGCTGATGCCGCGCGACGCCGATGCGCGCTACGAGGTCCGCCGCCTCTGCACCTGGTTCGATGACAAGTTCAACACCGAGGTCACCGCCAAGGTGATGGGCGAACGGGTCTGGAAAAAGGTGCAGAAAAAGGGCTATCCGGACAGCAAGACGGTCAAGGAAGGCCTTGGCGCGATCAAATATCACATCGATTACATGGCCTGGCTGCTCGATAGCCGCCGCTGGCTGGCGGGCGACGTGATGACGCTGGCCGATTTCGCCGCCGCCGCGCATCTGAGCTGCCTTGACTATATTTCGGACGTGGACTGGCACCGCTCGGAAGCGGTCAAGGAATGGTATGCGAAAATCAAGTCGCGCCCGGCCTTCCGCTCGCTTCTGGCCGATCAGCTGCCCGGCGTGCCGCCCTCGCCGCAATATGCCGAGCTTGATTTCTGAGACCGGAGAGGGGGGCTCTGCCCCCCGTCCGCAAGCGGACTCCCCCCGAGATATTTGCGGCAAGATAAATCATAACCCATTTATCTTGCCACAAATATCTCGGGGGTGAATTTGCCGTCAGGCAAAGAGGGGGCAGCGCCCCCTGCCCCGGCTCATGGAGGCGCATCTGGAGACGTTGAAGACCCGCCTGTTCGAGGAAGCGCTTGCGGTCGGCTTTGCGAAAGCCCGCATCACCCGTCCCGACGCCTGCCCCGATCTGCCAGAGCGGCTGTCCGCCTTTGTCGCGGCCGGGTATCACGGGCAGATGGGCTGGATGGCCGAACGCATGGCGTGGCGGGGGAACCCGGCCGCGCTTTGGCCCGAGGCGCGCTCGGTCATAATGCTCGCCGAAAGCTACAGCCCCGAGGTCGATCCGCGGGACGCGACGGCGCAGCCCGAGTGCGGCGCGATCTCGGTTTACGCGCAGGGCAAGGATTACCACGATCTGGTGAAGCGGCGACTGAAGCGGCTCGGGCGCTGGCTGATCGAGCAATCGCCTTGCGAGATCAAGGTCTTCGTCGACACGGCTCCGGTGATGGAAAAGCCGCTCGCGCAGGCGGCAGGGCTCGGTTGGCAGGGCAAGCACACCAATCTTTTGGCACGTGACCTGGGCAACTGGGTGTTTCTGGGCGCGATCTTCACCACGCTCGAGCTTCCCCCCGACGCGCCCGAGATCAGCCATTGCGGCAGCTGCACCGCCTGTCTTGACGCCTGCCCGACCGGGGCCTTCCCGGCGCCCTACCGGCTCGATGCGCGGCGCTGCATTTCCTACCTGACGATCGAGCACAAGGGCCCGGTCGATCCCGCATTGCGCCCGGGACTCGGCAACCGGATCTATGGCTGCGACGATTGTCTGGCCGCCTGCCCGTGGAACAAATTCGCCGTCGCCGCGCAGGACATCGGCTATGCCGCGAAACAGGGCACGCCGGAGTTGACCGAGATCCTGGCGCTCGACGATGCCGCCTTTCGCGCGCGCTTCGCGGGCAGCCCGGTCAAGCGCATCGGCCGCGACCGGATGATCCGTAACGCCCTTTATGCACTCGGAAATTCCGGCCGTCCCGATCTGGCCGAGGCCGCCCGCCCGCATCTGACCGACCCCGATCCCGCCGTGGCCGAGGCGGCCGCCTGGGCGCTGGCCCGTCTCGCCCTTTGACTCTTTCCTTCGCGGATCAAAGGCGTAAGGTGGCCGCATGTCTGCCCCCTCGCCTGCCGCCAGCCTGCACCCGAACCCGGTCACCGGGATTGCCCTGAAAATCCTCTCGGTTCTTGTCTTCATCGCCATGTCGACGGTGATCAAGGTGCTGGCGCCGCATATTCCGCCCGGCGAAACCGTCTTCTTCCGCTCCTTCTTCGCCATTCCGGTCATTTTGGCGTGGCTGGTGTGGCGGCGCGAGCTTTCGGTCGGGCTGAAGGTGCGCGCGCCGATGGGCCATGTCTGGCGCGGTGTTGCGGGCACCTCGGCGATGGGGCTTGGCTTTGCGGGCCTCGCCTTCCTGCCGCTGCCCGAGGTCACGGCGCTCGGCTATGCCGCGCCGCTGCTGACGGTGATTTTCGCCGCGATGTTTCTGGGCGAGGAGGTCCGGGCTTTTCGCCTTTCTGCCGTCGCGTTGGGGCTCGTCGGCGTGCTGATCGTGCTCTGGCCGCGGCTGGGCAGCTTCGAGGGGGCCAATCCGACCGCCACCCTTGGCGCGATGCTGGTGATCATGGGCGCGACCTTTGCCGCGCTCGCGCAGGTCTTCATCCGCAAGATGGTCGCGACCGAGCGCACCTCGGCCATCGTGTTCTGGTTTTCCGTCACCTCGGCGACGCTGTCGCTGATTTCGGTGCCCTTCGGCTGGGTCGCCCCCTCGCCCTACGAGGCGACACTTCTGATTTCCTGCGGGTTTCTGGGCGGGCTCGGGCAGATCCTGCTGACATCGTCCTATCGCTTTGCCGATGCCTCGATCGTGGCCCCGTTCGAATATGTGTCGATGCTCTTCGCGCTCGGCATCGGCTACTGGATGTTTGCCGAAGTGCCGACCCTCTGGATGCTGGGCGGGGCGGGCCTGATCATTGCCGCAGGCGTGATGATCATCTGGCGCGAACATGCGCTGGGGCTCGAACGACAACGGGCGCGCAAGGCCGTGACCCCGCAAGGCTGAATTTTGCCGGAAATGATCCTGAGCAAAGACTCGGCCCCGATTCTGTGCTAGTCTTTTCCCAGATGAAGCGAAGGAGGCTCACATGACCCGTTCCATCATCGACCATGCCGAACAAGCGGCCGAAGGCGCGCGGATGCGGCAATTCCTCGAAATCGATCGGCGTGGCGGCGTGCATCCGGCTGTGGATGCGCTGGTGCGACGTCCGGCGGAACGCTCGGAAGCTAAGGTCCGGGAATTCCTGCGCATCGATCGCGAGGAAGCCCGGAGGGACGAGTGAACCGGACCTCCTGACACCCGGGGGCCGCAGCGGTGACGGGCATGTCTCCGGCGTGCCACCGTAGCGGCGTCGTGAAAAAGACCAAGGCGGGCCGTGAGCAGACGGCCCGCCTTGGTCTTTTCGGGGTGTCGCGTTTCCGCCCCCAAGGGTGCCCCGACCGCGGACAAGCCGCGGCCGGGGTTTGATCGTTCAGGCCCGCACCAGCTTCTCGTAGCTTTCCGAGATGTCGCGGGTCAGCGCGCCGACTTCGAAATTGAAATCGCCGATCTGGCCCACCGGGGTCACCTCGGCCGCGGTGCCGGTCAGCCAGCACTGCTCGAAGCCCGCCAGTTCCACCGGCTCGATGTGACGCTCGTGCACGGTGATGCCCTTGCCCTTCAGCATCTCGATCACCGTCTGACGGGTCAGACCGTTCAGGAAGCAATCCGGCAGCGGCGTATGCACTTCGCCGTCCTTGACGAAGAACACGTTCGCGCCGGTCGCCTCGGCCACATAGCCGCGATAATCCATCATCAGCGCATCCGAGCAGCCCTTGGCCTCGGCCGCGTGTTTCGACATCGTGCAGATCATGTAAAGACCTGCGGCCTTGGCGGCCGAGGGGATCGTCTTCGGATCGGGGCGGCGCCATTTCGAGATGTCGAGCTTGGCGCCCTTCATCTTCGCATCGCCGTAGTAGTTGCCCCATTCCCAGCCGGCGATCGCCAGACGCACCGGGTTGCGACGCGCCGAAACGCCCATGTCATCGCCCGCACCGCGCCAGGCGATGGCGCGCACATAGGCGTCCTTCCAGCCGTTCGCGGCCAGCATCGCGTATTTCGCCGCCTCGATCTCTTCGACGCTGTAGGGGATCTCGAAATCCAGCAGTTCCGCCGATTTGCGCAGCCGCTTCGAATGCTCGACGCCCTTGAAGATCTTGCCGTTGTAGCAGCGCTCGCCCTCGAAGACCGAGGAGGCATAGTGCAGCGCATGGGTCAGGATGTGGACCTTGGCATCGCGCCAGTCGACCAGTTTCCCGTCCATCCAGATCTTGCCGTCACGATCGTCGTAAGCCCCGGCCATCACGCCCTCCTTGGCTGCTTCGTTTTCACTAATTGCGCAAGGTCGGTCCGCATCGGACATAATATTGCGCAAAATCTGCGCTTCGGTAACAATTGATTCTTGGAAAGTCAACAAGGCTGACATAAAGTCACGCAAAAGCGAGGACCACATGGCCGATACCGGAGCCCCCGGGGGCGAAACGCTCCTGTTTCTGACCGACGAACAGCTGCGCAAGGGCATCGAGGCGATGTTCTTTGCCTATCGCGGCTTCACCGCCGATCCGGACCGGATTCTGGACCAGCACGATTATGGCCGGGCGCATCACCGCGCCATTCACTTCATCAACCGCGAGCCGGGTCTGACGGTGACGACGCTCATTTCCGTGCTGGGGGTGACGAAGCAGAGCCTGAACCGGGTGCTGCGCACGCTCATCGACGATGGTCTGGTGGAAAGCCGGGTCGGGCGGCGCGACAAGCGCGAGCGACATCTCTATCTGACCGAGAAAGGCGCGGTGCTGGAACGCGAACTGTCCGAGGCGCAGCGGGTGCGGATGCGCGCCGCCTATCGCGCGGCGGGGCCGCAGGCGGTGGCGGGCTTCCGTCAGGTGCTCGAAGCGATGATGGACCCGGCGATGCGGCGCCATTATCAGATGCTGAAGGATGGTGCGTGATGCCCGCCCCCTCGACGCCGCATCTGCTGATTGTCGATGATGACGAACGGATCCGGGGACTTCTGCAGAAGTTCCTGATGCGCAACGGCTTTCTGGTCACCTCTGCGCGCGACGCGGCCCATGCGCGGCGGCTCCTCTCGGGGCTCGAGTTCAACCTGATCGTGCTTGACGTGATGATGCCGGGCGAAGACGGGCTTTCGCTGACCCGCGATCTGCGCACCAAGATGGCGACGCCGATCCTGCTTTTGACCGCGCGCGGCGAGACCCGCGAGCGGATCGAGGGGTTCGAGGCCGGGGCCGATGATTATCTGGCCAAACCCTTCGAGCCGAAGGAGCTGCTGCTGCGCATCAATGCGATCTTGCGGCGCGTGCCGGAGGCGGTGACGGCGGGGCCGAAATATCTGTCGCTCGGGCCGCTGCGCTATGATCTCGACCGCGGCGAGCTCAGTCAGGGCGAGCAACCGGTGCGGCTGACCGCGACGGAAGCGGCGCTGATGCGAATCTTTGCCGCCCATGCGGGCGAGGTGATCGGGCGCACGGAACTGATCGAGGAACTCGGGCGCGACCGCTCCGCCAGCGCCGAGGAAGGCGCGGGCGACCGCGCCGTCGACGTGCAGATTACCCGTCTGCGCCGCAAGATCGAGCCCGACCCGCGCGAGCCGCGCTACCTGCAGACGGTGCGCGGACTTGGCTACATGCTTGCGCCCGATTGAGGCGCGCAAGCCGCTGCCCCAGCGACAAAAAAGCGCGAATCCCCCCGAGCCGCGGCATTTCGCCTCACCCTCTTGTGAATGTATGCTGGACTGCGGGTTTCCCGGGCGCTAAACGGGGCACTGTCCGGCCGCATTCTGTGTGGCCCGCAATGGCGCATCGACTTGAATTTCAAGTTCGGGGAAGGGAGAAGACACGTGTCCCACGCAGAAGACAACGCAGGCACTCGGAGGGATTTCCTCTACCATGCCACCGCCGCCACCGGCGTGGTGGTGACCGGCGCGGCCGTTTGGCCGCTGATCAACCAAATGAACGCTTCGGCTGACGTGAAGGCGCTTGCGTCTATCTTCGTCGACGTCTCGGCGGTCGAAGTGGGCACCCAGCTCACCGTGAAATGGCGCGGCAAGCCGGTGTTCATCCGCCGCCGCGACGAAAAGGACATCGAGCTGGCCCGTTCGGTTCCGCTCGGCGCCCTGCGCGACCAATCGGCCGAGAACGCCAACAAGCCGGGCGCGGAAGCGACCGACGAAAACCGGACCATCCCGGCGTTCGACGGCTCCAACACCGGCGAATGGCTGGTGATGCTCGGCGTTTGTACCCACCTCGGCTGCGTGCCGATGGGCGACAAGTCGGGCGACTTTGGCGGCTGGTTCTGCCCCTGCCACGGCTCGCACTACGATTCGGCGGGCCGTATCCGCAAGGGCCCCGCACCGCGCAACCTCGACATTCCGGTCGCGGCGTTCACCGACGCTACGACGATCAAGCTGGGCTGAGGGGAAAGACACATGTCCGGAATTCCGCACGACCATTACGAGCCCAAGACGGGCATCGAGAAGTGGCTGCACGACCGCCTGCCGATCGTCGGCCTCGTCTATGACACCATCATGATCCCGACGCCGAAGAACCTGAACTGGTGGTGGATCTGGGGGATCGTCCTCGCCTTCACGCTGGTGCTGCAGATCGTCACCGGCGTCGTGCTGGCGATGCACTACACGCCGCATATCGACATGGCCTTCGCCTCGGTCGAACACATCATGCGCGACGTGAACGGTGGCTGGGCGATCCGCTACATCCACGCCAACGGCGCGTCGCTGTTCTTCCTTGCCGTCTACATCCACATCTTCCGCGGCCTCTACTACGGGTCTTACAAGGCCCCGCGCGAGATCACCTGGATCGTCGGCATGGTCATCTACCTGCTGATGATGGGCACCGCCTTCATGGGCTACGTGCTGCCGTGGGGTCAGATGTCGTTCTGGGGCGCCACCGTGATCACCGGCCTCTTCGGCGCGATCCCGGGCATCGGGACGTCGATCCAGGCGTGGCTCCTTGGCGGGCCGGCGGTCGACAACGCGACGCTCAACCGCTTCTTCTCGCTGCACTATCTGCTGCCCTTCGTGATCGCGGCCCTCGTCGCCATCCACATCTGGGCGTTCCACACCACCGGCAACAACAACCCGACCGGGGTTGAAGTCCGCCGCACCTCGAAAGCCGATGTCGAGAAGGACACCCTGCCCTTCTGGCCGTACTTCGTGATCAAGGACCTGTTCGCGCTTGCCCTCGTGCTGCTCGGCTTCTTCGCCGTCGTCGCCTACATGCCGAACTTCCTTGGCGAGCCGGACAACTACATCCAGGCCAACCCGCTGCAAACGCCCGCTCACATCGTTCCGGAATGGTACTTCCTGCCGTTCTACGCGATCCTGCGCGCCTTCACCGCGGACGTCTGGGTCGTGATCATCGTGGACAAGCTGACGCTGGGCATCGTCGACGCCAAGTTCTTCGGCGTGATCGCGATGTTCGGGGCGATCCTTGCGATGGCGCTGGCGCCGTGGCTCGACACCTCGAAAGTCCGTTCGGGCGCCTATCGTCCGAAGTTCAAGAAGTTCTTCTGGCTGCTCGTCGCCGACTTCATCCTGCTTGCCTGGGTGGGCGCGATGCCGGCTGCGGAACCCTATGCGACGATCTCGCTGATCGGGGCGACCTACTGGTTCGCTTACTTCCTCGTCATCCTGCCGTTCCTCGGTGCTACCGAGAAACCGGAACCGATCCCGGCCACGATCGAGGAAGACTTCAACAGCCACTACGGCAACCCGGCCGAGTGAGGGAAGGGAAAGATATCATGAAAAAGATTCTGATCTCTGCCGTTTCCGCCCTGGTTCTCGGTTCCGGCGCGGCACTGGCGAACAACAACGTGCCCGATCATGCCTTCAGCTTCGAAGGGATCTTCGGCAAGTACGATCAGGCGCAGCTGCGCCGCGGCTTCCAGGTCTATTCGGAAGTCTGCTCGGCTTGCCACGGCATGAAGTTCGTGCCGATCCGCACCCTGTCGGATGACGGCGGCCCGCAGCTTGACCCGACGGTCGTGCGCGAATATGCGGCCGGTCTCGACACCATCATCGACAAGGACACGGGCGAAGAGCGGGACCGCAAGGAAACCGACATGTTCCCGACCCGCGTCGGTGACGGCATGGGCCCGGACCTTTCGGTGATGGCCAAGGCGCGCGCGGGCTTCTCGGGCCCGAACGGCACCGGCATGAACCAGCTCTTCAAGGGCATCGGCGGTCCGGAATACATCTACAACTACGTCATCGGTTTCGAAGAAAACCCGGAATGCGCCCCGGACGGGATCGACGGCTACTACTACAACAAGGTCTTCCAGGTGGGCGGCGTGCCGGACACCTGCAAGGACGCGACCGGGACGAAGATCACCCACGGCAGCTGGGCGCGCATGCCCCCGCCGCTGACCGACGATCAGGTCACCTACGAAGACGGCACCAAGGCGACCGTGGACCAGATGGCCCAGGACGTCGCCGCCTTCCTGATGTGGGCGGCCGAGCCGAAGCTCGTAGCGCGCAAGCAGATGGGCATGGTGGCTTTCGTCATGCTCGGCCTGATGAGCGTTCTGCTCTATCTGACCAACAAGCGTCTGTGGGCGCCTTACAAGGGCCACAAGGCCTGAGTGACGCCGGACACATGAAACCGAAACGCGCCCCACGGGGCGCGTTTTGCATTTCGGGGCAGGGAAAGCGCGACGGGCTCTGCCGAGACCGCCGCGAGGGGTCAGGGCCGCGCGCCGTAGCGGGCCAGGAACATCTCGATCGCGCCCTCGATCACCCGGGCGCGGCGTTCGTTCGGATAGTCGGAGAGTGCTCCGCAGATGAAGCCGTGATAGGCATCGGCCTTGCACAGCTCGGCGAACTGATCGGCGGCCAGATCGAAATCCTCGATCACCAGCTCGCCGCGCTCGGTCGCCTTCCTCAGGTAGTCGCCCATCCGCGAGCGCACCAGAAGCGGTCCCGAGTCATAGAACTGCTGCCCCAGCGCCGGAAAACGGTCGGTCTCGGCCACGCACAGCCGATAGGTCTGCAGACCCAGCGGCGAGGTGATGTAATCGATCAGCCTGTTGCCGGCATAGCGCAGAACCTCGCGCACGGGCTTGTCGCCCTGATTGATGAACTCGAGCGCCTCGTCGGCCTGCCGCTTGCACTCGCCGGTCGCGATCGCCATGAACAGCAGCCGCTTGTCCGGGAAGTAGCTGTAGAGCGTCGCCTTGGACACCCCGGCCTCGCGGGCGATGTCATCGACCGAAGCCCCTTCGAAGCCATCGCGCAGAAAGACCTTGCGCGCGCCTTCCAGAACCTGATCGAACTTGCGACCCTTCTTGATACCGACTTGGACCTGCGTCATGACAAGCCCGCCTCCACGGGCGCCTCACTTTAGACCTTGCCCAGAAACCGGGCAAGTCGCGCCGGACCGGAAAACCTCGCTTTGCGTTACGTATCGGAATGTATCGCGCCCTTGCCCCCGCGTCACAGGGCGTTAGAGTGCAGCGATGTTCAAGTTCCTGACGGGCCTGCTGGCCGATCCGCATCCGAAACCGCTGACCGCGGATGACGCCGACCTCGCCTTGGCGGCGCTTCTGGTGCGTCTTGCACGGTCGGATGGGCACTATGACGAAGACGAGCGCTTCCACATCGATCAGGTGCTCACGGCCCGCTCCGGCCTGTCGCACATCGAGGCGGCCGAGCTGCGCGCCCGCGCCGAGGAGGCCGAGGCCGAAGCCCCCGATACCGTGCGCTTCACCCGCGCGCTGAAGGAAAAGATCGCCTACGAGGACCGCATCGGCGTGATCGAGGCGCTCTGGCAGGTGGCGCTCGCCGATGACGCCCGCAACCCCGAGGAGGACGCGCTGATCCGTCTCGCGGCCCGGTTGCTGGGGGTTTCGGATCGCGATTCGGGGCTGGCGCGGCAAAGGGTAGCGGCCGGGCTGCCCTGAGTGCAGGCTTTGCCCATTCCCGCGCCATCTGCCTGTGCTTTTGGCGGCTTCCCTTGGGGCAAGCACAACTCGCCCGTTGCATTTGCCCCCGAAATCGCGCCAACTTGACCAACCGGACAAAGAGAAGCCGAACCGTGACCAACAGCCCGACTGCCCCGAGCCCCACTGCGCCTGTCATCGAAATCAGGGACCTGCACAAGAGCTACGGCTCCCTTGAAGTGCTCAAGGGCGTGTCGATCCGCGCCGAGCGGGGCACGGTCGTATCGCTCATCGGCTCGTCGGGGTCCGGGAAATCCACGCTGCTGCGCTGCTGCAACCTGCTCGAGGACAGCCAGTCGGGCGAGGTGATCTTTTCGGGCGAGGCGGTGAAATGGCAGGGCACCGGCCTTGCGCGCCGCCCTTCCGACCGCGCGCAGGTGACGCGGTTTCGCACCAACCTGTCGATGGTCTTCCAGCAGTTCAACCTCTGGAGCCACATGACGATCCTGCAAAACGTCATGGAGGCGCCGGTGACCGTGCTCGGCCACCCCGCCGCCGAGGTGGAACCGCTCGCCCGCAGCCTGCTCGCCAAGGTCGGCATCGGCGACAAGGCCGACGCCTGGCCCGCGCAGCTGTCGGGCGGCCAGCAACAACGCGCCGCGATCGCCCGCGCGCTCTGCATGCAGCCGCAGGCGCTTTTGTTCGACGAACCCACCTCGGCGCTCGATCCCGAGCTGCAGCAGGAGGTGGTGAAGGTGATCAAGGATCTGGCCGCCGAACACCGCACGATGATCCTCGTGACGCATGACATGCGGCTGGCGGCCGATGTCTCCGATCACGTCGTCTTCCTGCATCAGGGCCGCATCGAAGAGGAAGGCCCGCCCGAAACGCTGTTCGGCGCGCCGAAATCCGAACGTCTGAAGCAATTCCTGTCGGCAACGCTGCCGGCGTAAACAAGAACAACAAGACCCCAACCGTGGAGAGAGCCATGAAGAAGCTGATCCTGACCGCCGCAGCCCTGGCGCTGAGCGCGGGCACCGCCTTTGCGGGCGATGTCGTGCGCATGGGCACCGAGGGCGCCTATCCGCCCTACAACTTCATCAACGACAAGGGGGAAGTCGACGGGTTCGAGCGCGAACTGGGCGACACCCTGTGCACCAAGGCTGCGCTGAAATGCGAGTGGGTGACGAACGAATGGGACAGCATCATCCCGAACCTGCTCTCGGGCAACTATGACACGATCATCGCCGGGATGAGCATCACCGACGAGCGCAAGCAGACGATCGATTTCACGCAGAACTACATTCCGCCGGCGGCCTCGGCCTATGCGGCGAAATCGGCGGATGCGAACCTGAAAGGCGTCGTGGCCGCGCAGGTCGGCACGATCCAGGCCGATTACGTGGCGAAATCGGGCGCGACGCTTCTGGAATTCCCGACGCTCGACGACACGATCGCGGCGGTGAAGAACGGCGAGGCCGACGCGGTCTTTGCCGACAAGGACGCGATCAAGCCCTTCGTGACCGAAGGCGGCGAGCTGGTCTGGTCGGGCGCGGATGTGCCGCTGGGCGGCGGCGTCGGCATCGGCCTGCGCAAGTCGGACACCGAACTGAAGGCGAAATTCGACGCCGTGATCACCGCGATGAAAGCCGATGGCTCGCTCAATGCGATGATCAAGAAGTGGTTCGGCGACGACTCGCAAGTGTTCTGAGATCAGGCCTCCGGCGGGCGTATTTGAGCCAAGAAAAAGCAGCCGTTTTTTCCTGGTCCAAATACGCCCCCGCCGGAGGCGACCTTTCCCATGTTTGACAGCTGCGCCGATCCGAAATCCCTCGAGGGCCTTGCCTGGGCTCTGTGCTACCTGACCACAGGCAAGCACCTGCTTTTCTATGGCTCGTTCTTCGTGGTTCTGGCGCTGATGCTGATCGTGGCGCCGATCGCGCTGGCCTTCGGCTTTGGCGGCGCGATTGCCGCCCGCTCGCCCATCCTGCCGCTGCGCCTGTTCGGCAAGGCCTATACGGCGATGGTGCGCGGCATTCCCGACATCGTCTTCTTCCTGTTCGTCCCGGTCGCGATGGATCAGGGGCTCGAATATCTGCGCTATCTCTACAAATGCCCGCATGACGGCACGCCGGTCTGGGCGAACAACGAATTCGCCGTCTGCGCCGCCGCGAAACTGCCGCTGTCGACCGCACCGCAGATCTGGCACGAGGTCTATGGCTTCTTCCTCGCCGTGATCGCCTTCTCTGTCGTCTTCGGAGCCTTTGCCGCGAATGTGCTTTATGGCGCGATGAACGCCGTGCCGCGCGCGCAGCTGGAAACCGCGGAAGCCTATGGCATGACCACCGCGCAGGTGCGCCGCCGCATTCTCATTCCACAGATGTGGACCTATGCGCTGCCGGGCCTGTCGAATCTCTGGATGATCCTGATCAAGGCGACGCCGCTTTTGTTCCTGCTGGGCGTCGAGGACATCGTTTACTGGGCGCGCGAATTGGGCGCGACGAAATCGCAGCTTTACGACTTCCCGCATGGCGACTGGCGCGTGTGGTATGTGCTGGCGCTGCTTTGCTATTACCTTGGCATGACCAAGGTCTCGGAAATCGTGCTGGACCGGGTGACGAACCGCCTTTCGAAAGGTCAGGCGACGATGGCGGGCGAAGCGCAACGGAAGGCCGCGGCATGACCGATACCTGCCCGCAGATCATCGCCGATTATGCCTTCCGCTCGCTGGGCTATGGCGAGCGCGTGCTGCCGCGCTCCGACTTCACGCTGTGCCATGAATTCACCCTGATCGGCTCCGGCCTGATCTGGAACGTCTATTTCGGCACGCTCGCGCTGCTCTTCGGCTTTTTCTTCGCCACGGCGCTGGCGCTGGCGAAAGCCTCCTCGAACGGCTGGCTGCGCCGCCCGGCCGAGGCCTTCATTTTCGTCTTCCGCGGCTCGCCGCTCTTCATCCAGTTCTTCCTGGCTTACGAACTTCTGGTGCAACTGCCGAAAGCGGGCATCACGCTGGGCGGGCTGATCATTCCGACCGACTGGACCACCTCGGCCTGGGCGGGGGCGGCTTTCGTTCTGTTCCTGAACACCTCGGCCTATTCGGCGGAGATCTTCCACGGCGCGCTGATGGCGGTGCCGAAGGGCGATATCGAAGCCGCCGACGCCTATGGCCTGACCGGCTGGCAGAAGTTCCGCCGCATCCTCTGGCCGACGACGCTGCGGCTCGCCTGGCCCGCCTACACCAACGAAGCGATTTTCCTGTTTCATGCGACGACAATCGTCTTTTTCTCGGGATTTCCGGCGTATCAGCAGCGCGGCGACGCGCTTTATTACGCCAAGTTCTTCGCGGACAAGACGTTCAACCCATTCATCCCCTACCCGATCACCGCCTTCTATTTCATCCTGATCACGTTGACGCTGATCGGGTTGTTCGGGATGATCAACCGCCGTCTGAACCGGCATCTCCCGGGGCAATCCCGCCCCAAGCTGAGGATCAGGCCGCAAATCATCAGGTGAGGACATGGACTGGCTGAAGGAGCATCCCGAGGTGCGCACCATTCGCGTGGCTGCTGCGGACCTCAACGGGGTGGCAAGGGGTAAGCGCATACCCGCACGTTTCGCAAGCAAGGTTTTTTCCGAGGGAACACGATTTCCGTTCTCGGTGATGAACCTCGACATCTGGGGCGAGGACATCGAGGAAAGTCCGCTGGTCTTCGAGACCGGCGACTGCGATGGCCTGTTGCGCCCGACCGAGAGGGGCTTCATGCCGATGCCCTGGCTCGAGGCACCCACCGCGCTGTTGCCGATCTGGATGTTCCACATGGACGGCCGCCCCTATTCGGGCGATCCCCGGCAAGCGCTTGCGCGGGTCAAGGACCGCTACACCGAAAAGGGCCTGACGCCCGTGGTGGCGACGGAACTTGAGTTTTTCCTGATCGACGATTCCGGCACGAAGCTGCGCGTGCCGCCCTCGCCCCGCTCCGGCAAGCGCCGCACCGGCGGCGAGATCCTCAGCCTGCGGGCGCTCGATGCCTTCGATGGCTTCTTCACCGCGCTTTACGAGGCCTGCGAGGTGATGGACATCCCGGCCGATACGGCGATTTCGGAAGCCGGGCCGGGGCAGTTCGAGATCAACCTGATGCATCAGGCCGATCCGCTGAAGGCCGCCGATGACACCTGGCTCTTCAAGATGCTCGTCAAGGGTCTGGCGCGGCAGCATGGCTTTGCCGCCTCGTTCATGGCCAAGCCCTATGACCTGTGGTCGGGCAACGGGATGCACACGCATTTCTCGATCCTCGACAAGGACGGCGAGAACATCTTCAACGATGGCACCGAGAAGGGCTCGGATGCGCTGCGCTCGGCGGTGGCGGGCTGTCTGGCCGCCCTGCCCGGTTCGACGCTGATCTTTGCGCCGCATCAGAACAGCTACACGCGGCTGGTGCCGAACGCCCACGCGCCCACCGGCATCGGCTGGGCCTATGAGAACCGCACCGCAGCGCTGCGGATCCCGTCTTCGGGGCCTCAGGCGCGGCGGATCGAGCATCGGGTGGCGGGGGGCGACGTCAACCCCTATCTGATGATCGCGGCGATCCTTGGCGCGGCGCTGGTGGGCCTCGAGGACAAGATGGTTCCCGACGATCCGATCGTCGGCAATGCCTATGCGCAATATCTGCCGCAGCTTCCGGCGACGTGGAACATGGCGATCAACCAGTTCGACAGCTGCCCGCTGATCAAGCGCATCTTCGAGGAAGAGCTGATCGAGAACTTCCTGATGACCAAGCGTCAGGAGATCCACTACATGGCGGAACTGTCCGAGGAAGAGCAGACCGAGCTTTACCTCGACACCGTCTGAGCAAAGCCATCTGAAAAACCGGGGGGCTGCCGCCCCCCGGACCCCCTGCGCGTATTTCGACCAAGAAGAAGGCAGGCGCCTTGCTTTTTGATCAAATATCCGAGGGGGCACCCAAGGGGCCGACGGCCCCCCTTGCCCGGGTCGCGCCGCAGGGCTACGCTTGAGCCACCCAATCACGAGACTTTCATGCGTATCGGCATCTTGCAGACCGGCCAGTCCCCCGACATCTTGCGGGGGGAGGCGGGCGATTATCCCGACATGTTCGTGGCGCTTTTGCGCGATCACGGGCTGACATTCCAGACCTTCAACGTCGAGGCGATGGAGTTTCCCGCCTCGGTCCATGACTGCGAGGGCTGGCTGATCACCGGCTCGCGGCATGGCGCCTATGAGAGCCATCCGTTCATTCAGCCGCTCGAAGCCTTCATCCGCGAAGCGATCGCGGAAAAGGTGCCGATGGTGGGCATCTGTTTTGGCCATCAGATCATCGCGCAGGCGATGGGCGGCAAGGTCGAACGGTTTCCGGGCGGCTGGGCCGTGGGGCCGCAGGTCTATGATTTCGGCGGTGATCCGGTCACGCTGAACGCCTGGCACCGCGATCAGGTGACGGTCCGGCCCGAGGCGGCCGAGGTCATCGCCTGCAACGAGTTTTGCGAAAACGCGGCGCTGGTCTATGGCGAGACCGCGCTGACGATTCAGGCCCATCCCGAATTCCGCGATGCCTTCGTCGAGGGGCTGATGGCGACGCGCGGCCCGGGTCTGGTGCCCGATCCGCTGATGGCGGCGGCGCGGGCGAAGATGGCCGAGGGCAAGGGCACCGATGCCGCCCGCGTGGCCGACCGGATCGCCGATTTCTTCATGGCGAAGCGGGGGTGAGATGTACCGCCTGCCCGCCTTTGCCGAGGATGACGCCGAGACGCTCTCGGCGCTGATTGCGGCGCATCCGCTGGGCCTTTTGATCAGTTCGGGCCCGGGCGGGATCATGGCGGGGCCGATCCCCTTTCAGCTGGTGACGACCGACGCGGGCCGCGTGCTGCGCGCCCATCTGGCGAAAGCCAATCCGCAACTGGCCGAGATCGCGGCGGCGCCCGAGGTGCTCGTGGTCTTTCAACCGGCCGAGGCCTATGTCCACCCCGGCTGGTATCCGACCAAGGCCGAGCATCACCGCGTCGTGCCGACCTGGAATTACGCGATGGTGCAGTTGCGCGGCACGGCGCGGCTGATCCATGACGAACCCTTCCTGCGGGCGCAGATCGACGCGCTGACCCAGGCGCAGGAAGCTCACCGCCCCGACGCCTGGGCCGTCTCTGACGCGCCCGAGGAGTTCATCGCCGCGCAGTTGCGCGGGATCGTGGGGCTCGAGATCGACATCCTTTCGATGGAAGGAAAACTGAAGCTTTCGCAGAACCGGGGCAAACCGGACCGCGCAGGCGTTCGGGCAGGCATGATGGCCGAAGGCGTGCCATTGGCCCGCCTGATGCCCGACCCCGAGGCGTGACGTCCGACTTCCCCGAAACATTTTGGAAAGCGAAAGACATGTCACGCAAATCCCCGGACTGGACTGCCCTCATTCCCAAAGCCGCCCGCGACTACATCGCCGGGCGCCGCCTTGACGAGGTGGAATGCATCGTTGCCGATATCGCGGGCGTTGCCCGCGGCAAGGCCATGCCCGCCTCGAAATTCGCCTATCAGGACCGCTTCTACCTGCCGAATTCGATCTTTTTGCAGACGATCACCGGCGAATGGGCCGACAACCCGATGGGCGCCTTCACCGAGCCCGACATGGTGCTGACGCCCGACTGGTCGACCACCTCGGCTGCGCCCTGGACCGCCGACATCACGCTGCAGGTGATCCACGACGTCTTCGACCAGAGCGGCGAGCCGATGCCGGTCGCCCCGCGCAACGTGCTCAAGCGCATCGTCGCGCTTTACGAGGCCGAGGGCTGGAAGCCGATCGTCGCCCCCGAGATGGAATTCTTTCTGGTCGCGCGCAACCTGGACCCGAACCAGCCGATCATCCCGCCGATGGGGCGCTCGGGGCGCCGCGCGGCGGCGAAACAGGCCTATTCGATGTCGGCGGTCGATGAATACGGCAAGGTGATCGACGATATCTATGATTTCGCCGAGGCGCAGGGCTTCGAGATCGACGGCATCTTGCAGGAAGGCGGCGCGGGTCAGGTCGAGATCAACCTGGCCCATGGCGATCCGGTGGCCTTGGCCGATCAGATCTTCTACTTCAAGCGGCTGATCCGCGAGGCGGCCTTGCGCCACGATTGCTTTGCCACCTTCATGGCGAAACCGATCGAGGGCGAACCCGGCTCGGCGATGCACATCCACCAGTCGGTGATCGATGCGAAGACCGGGCGGAACATCTTCTCGAACCCCGATGGCGGCGAGAGCGAGCAGTTTTTGCATTTCATCGCCGGCATGCAGACGCATCTGCCCGCGGTGGTGGCGCTGCTGGCGCCTTACGTGAACAGCTATCGCCGCTACGTCCCGGATTTTGCCGCCCCGATCAACATCGAATGGGGCCGCGACAACCGCACGACCGGGTTGCGGGTGCCGATCTCGGACCCCTCCGGGCGGCGGCTGGAAAACCGGCTCGCGGGGATGGATTGCAACCCCTATCTGGGCCTCGCCGCCTCGATGGTCTGCGGCTATCTGGGCCTGAAGGAAAAGAAGATGCCGCGGGCGGAATGTCAGGGCGACGCCTATATGGGCGAGACCGACCTGCCCTTCAATCTGGGCGATGCGCTCGATCTGTTTTCCGACAGTGGCCCCGTGCGCGAGGCGCTGGGGATCGAGTTCTGCACCGTCTACGAGGCGGTCAAACGCAACGAATACAAGGAATTCCTGCAGGTCATCAGCCCGTGGGAGCGCGAACACCTTCTGCTGAACGTGTGACGCATGGATCTGTTGCATGTGAATGATCAGGCGGGGGAATACCCCGCCAGCTTCTACGCATCCACGCGGGATCCCTCGCCCGAGCGGCCGCGGCTCGCGGGCGAGGTCCGCGCCGATGTCTGCGTCGTCGGCGGCGGGTATACGGGCTTGTCGGCCGCCCTGCATCTGGCGCGCGCCGGCCGCAAGGTCGTCGTGCTGGAGGCGCATCGGGCGGGCTTTGGCGCCTCTGGCCGCAATGGCGGGCAGATCGGCTCGGGGCAGCGGCTCGATGTCGGCACGCTGGAAAAGATGGTGGGCAAGGGCACGGCCCGTCGGCTCTGGGACATGGCCGAGGAGGCGAAGGCGCTGACCTATGGCCTCGCCGATCAGGCGGGCGTGCCGACCCATCGCGGCGTCGCGCATCTGGGCCGCAAGGCGTCCGAGGTGGCGTGGCTGCACGCGGAGGCAGACCATCTGGCCAGCCATTACGGCTATGACCAGATCGAGACGCTCGACAAGGCCGCGGCGCAGGCGCTGGTGCCCTCGCCCGTCTATACCGGCGGCGATCTGGACCATGGCGCGGGGCATGTGCATCCGCTGAACCTGTGCCTTGGGCTGGCGCGTCTGGCCGAGGCGGCAGGCGCGGTGATCTACGAGCGCTCGGCGGTGGCGAAGATCACCCACGGCCAACAGGCGGGGGCGAAAAGCCGGATCGAGACCGACGCGGGCGCCGTGATCGCGGATCATGTGGTTCTGGGCGCGAATGGCTACCTTGACCGTCTCGAGCCGCAGATCGCGGCGCGGGTGATGCCGATCAACAATTACATCGTCGCGACCGAGCCTTTGGGCGATCGGGTGCGCGAGGTGCTGACGCGCGACATCGCCGCCCATGACCTGAAATTCGTCGTCAATTACTGGCGCCTGCACGAGGATCGGCTGATCTTCGGCGGCGGCGAGACGGTCAGCTACCGCTTTCCCGCCGATATCGCGGCGAAGGTGCGCAAGCCCTTGGAAGAGGTCTATCCGCAGCTGAAAGGCGTGAAATTCACCCATGCCTGGGGCGGCACGCTGGCCATTACCGTGAACCGGATGCCCTGCTTTCGCCGCCCGGCGCCGAATTGTCTCTCGGCCTCGGGCTATTCCGGGCATGGGGTGGCGCTCTCGATCCATGCGGGGAAACTGATGGCCGAGGCGATCACCGCCACGGGCGACGGGTTTGACGTGATGGCGCGCCTGCCGCAGCCCAGTTTTCCGGGCGGCGCGGCGCTGCGGTTTCCGCTTCTGGTGGCGGGCATGGCCTGGTTTGGCCTGCGCGATCGGCTGGGCGTCTAGGCGGCGCTTGGCCGCGTCGCGAAACTTTCACTTGGCGCGCGCGGGGCACAGGTCTAAAGCATTGCTGAATGTCACATTCAGGAAAGCTGAACATGCCCCGCGACGGCCAGACCCCTCCGAATTGCTATGATGCCGAACCGATCCCCGAGGCCGCCCGCGCCGAGATCGAACGGCTGCTCGCGACCGGAGACCTGTTCCGCTACACGTCGGAGAATGCGCCGGTCGCCAAGCTCGAGGCGGAATTCGCCGAATTGTTGGGCGTGCGCTACGCGGTCTGCGTCGCGTCCTGCTCGGCGGCCCTCTTCCTGTCGCTGAAAGCGCTCGACCTGCCGCGCGGCGCCCGCGTGCTGGTGCCCGCCTTCACCTTTGCCGCCGTGCCGTCCTCGATCGTGCATGCCGATTGCGAGCCGGTGCTGGTCGAGGTGGGGGCGAATTTCCGCATCGATCTGGACGACTTCCGCGCCAAATTCGACGACACGATCGCGGCGGTGATGATCAGCCACATGCGCGGCCATACCTCGGACATGGACGTGATCATGGAGCTGGCCAACGCGAAAGGCGTGCCGGTGATCGAGGATGCGGCGCACAGCTTGGGCACGCTCTGGCACGGCAAGAAGATCGGCACGATCGGCAAGGTCGGCTGCTTCAGCTTCCAGAGCTACAAGATGGTGAACGCGGGCGAAGGCGGCGTGCTGGTGACCGACGATCCGGAGCTGGCCGCGCGGGCGATCATCATGTCGGGCGCCTACGAGCAGAACTGGAAGAAACACCCGGGGCTCGCCAACAGCTTCGTGCATTGGCAAAACAAGCTGCCGCTTTACAACACGCGGATGCAGAACCTGTCGGCTGCGGTGATCCGCCCGCAGTTGCCCGAGCTGGATCGGCGTGTCACGGCGGGGTTGGCCAATCACGACTATGTCGCGGAGAAGCTGAACGAAAGCCCGTGGCTTGACGTGCCGCCGCCGCTTGCCCCGGAAACCCGTGCCCCCGACAGCCTGCAATTCAATCTGGTGGGCGACTGGACCGATGCGGAAGCGATCCGGCTTCAGGACGAGGCGAAATCGCGCGGCGTCGGCGTGCAGGTCTTCGGCCTTTCGCCCGACAATGCCCGCGCGTTCTGGAACTGGCAGTTTCTGGGCGAGCTGCCCGAGCTGCCGAAAACGCGCGCGATGCTGATGCGCGCCTGCGACACCCGCCTGCCCGCGCGGCTGACCCGCCCGGAGCTTGACTTCATCGCCTCCGCCATTGTCGAGGCGGCCGCGGCGGTCAAAGGCTGACGCAGCCTCCGGTCCCAAAGGGGAAGAGCGTATTTGGGCCAAGAAGAAGCCCCGGGCTTTTTCTTGGGAAAAATACGCTGGGGGGTTTGGGGTGAAGGGGGACCGTGGCGCCAGTGGCGCCGCGTAAGCCCCCTGAACGCCCCCCTGCCTTACATCCCCAGCCGCGTGATCTCGATTTTCGGGCAGCGGTCCATCACCACCAGCTTGCCCGCGGCGCGGGCTTGCGCCGCCGCCTCGGCGTGGATCACCCCCAACTGCAGCCAAAGCACCCGCGCCTCGGGGCGATGGGTCAGCATCTGCGCGACAATGTCCGGCACAGCCTCGGGGGCGCGGAAGACATCAACCATGTCGATCGCGATATCGGACGGGATCGCGGCCAGATCGGGATAGATCGTCTCGCCCAGCGCCACCTGCCCGGCCAGCCCCGGATTGACCGGAATCACCCGGTAGCCGCGCGCCTGCAGGAAGGCCGCCACCGCATGCGAGGGACGATCAGGCTTGGCGGAAAAGCCCAAAAGGGCAATGGTGCGGACCCGGGACAGGATCTCGCGCAGCTCGGCTTCGGTCATCGGCGCCTCCGGTCAAGAAAAAGCGCCCGGACCACAGGGGGCACCGGGCGCGAAAGTGCGGAACGAGGGACAGTGACAGTCGACGCGGAGGTTCCAATGCCGCGCCCGATAAGTGAGACATAGGGATGTAAAGGCCGCGTTAAAGGGTCGCAGAAAAAGATTCCGCAAGGATCGCCCTTTCGTGATCTCACGCCCCGCCCCGACCGGAGCTTGCCGCGTAAAGCGCCACCGCCGCCGCGTTCGACACGTTGAGCGAGCCGAAGGCCCCGCCAAACGGGATCCGCACCAGATGATCGCAGGTCTCGCGGGTCTTTTCGCGCAGCCCCGGCCCCTCGGCGCCCAGAACGATGGCGACCGGCCGCGTGCCGACCTCGGCCAAGCCCTCGGCCAGCGTCATCGTCGCCTCGCCGGCGAGACCGATCAGCACATAGCCCATGTCGCGCAGCTCGCCCATCGCATCGGCCAGATTGGTGATGCGCAGATAGGGCTGCCGTTCCAGCGCGCCCGAGGCGGTCTTCGCCAGCGCCCCGGTTTCGGGCGCAGAATGGCGTGCAGGCGCGACGACGGCGCGGGCGCCGAACACCTCGGCCGAGCGCAGGATCGCGCCGACGTTATGCGGATCGGTGACGCGGTCGAGCAGCACGACCAAGGGCAGCCCCTCGCCCGTCAGCGCGACATCGGCGAGCTTGCCCCAGTCGAGCGGCTTCACCTCGAGGGCCGCGCCCTGGTGCACCTGATCGGGGCCGAGCGGCACCTGCGTGTCGAACTTGCGCGGCTCGAGGATCTCGGGTTCCAGCCCGCCCGCCGCGATCGCCTCGGCAAGCTTGTCGGCGGCGTTCTTCGTCAGCACCAGCCGCAGCTTGACCCGGGCCGGGTTCATCAGCGCATCGCGCACCGCATGCAGACCGAAAAGCCACAGCGTTTCCGCCGCCGCCGCCCGCTTGGCGCGTTCCTTCTCGATCACCCATTCCGGTTTCTTCATCGTGCTCTCCCGTTTCGATCTCTCTGCGCTGCGGGGCTCCTTTTGGCAAGAGGGCGCGAAATTGCTGCTTGACGCCCCCCGCCCCCTTCGTTACATCGCCCCACGTCGGGTGACGAGCTGCAAGGTGCGGCAGCGGACTGTAACTCCGCCGGGGAGACCCACGCCTGGTTCGATTCCAGGGTCACCCACCACTTTCCCGCAAGTGGTGATGATACCGACAAGGCCCGCTTGTGCGGGGCGCAAATCCCGCTAGTGTGACGCCAACCAAAAAGCCAAGCGCGGGCAGGATGCAGCCGATTTACAATGTTTTCTTCGTCGTGCAGGCGGGGCGTCTCGAATACGAGGCGATGATCTTCGCGGCCTCGTTCCGCGCCACGAATCCCGACTTCAAGGGGCGGCTGATCGCCGTCGAACCCTCGGGGGTGAAATGGTCGACGCCGGTGGCGATCTCGGATCCGGTGCGGCGCTTCCTGCTCGATCACGGCGTCGAAATCCTGCGCTTCGACAACCAGCACTTCGGCGAAAGCTATCCGCACGGCAACAAGATCGAGGCGATGGCCGCCCTGCCCGCGGGTCCGTTTGTCTTCTTCGACACCGACACGCTGTTTCTGGGACCGCTGGCGCAGGTCGGCTTCGACTTCGACCGTCCCTCGGCCTCGATGCGGCGCGAGGGCACCTGGCCCGAGCCGCAGCTTTACGGCGCCGATTACACCACGATCTGGAAGAGCCTTTACGACAAGTTCGGGCTCGATTTCGAAAGCTCGCTGGATAAGAGCCAGTATGACGACTACTGGCAGCGCTATCTGTACTTCAACGCGGGCTGGTTCTTTGGCGCCGATGCGCAGGCCTTCGGCAAGCGCTTCCTGCATTATGCTCATGCGATCCGCTGGGACACGCCCGATGAACTGGCGAGCCAGTCGCTTGATCCCTGGCTCGATCAGGTGGCGCTGCCGCTGGTGATTCACAGTTTCTGCGGCGGGCGGCCGGGGCCGGAGCTGGCGGGGCTCGATGGCGATGTGACCTGCCATTACCGCGCCCTGCCGCTGCTTTATGCGCGCGAAAGCGATGCGGTCGTGGCGCAACTCGAAGCGATCTGCGCCCCGCAACCGATGAAGCGGATCCTGCGCCTTTACGAACCGGCGAAGAAGCTGATCTATCAGCGCAAGGGTCTGAAACTGCGCGCGAAATTCGACCGCAGCGCGCTACCCCGGCGCGAGTCGATGCTGCGCAACGCGATCAAGCGCGAGAAACTCTGGCTGCGCTGAGCCGCGCCTGATCGACGCACGGCGGGTTTCCCTGACTTGCGGCTTTCGCGCAACAGGCGGACTCTTTCCCCGCGACTGAACATTCATTCTGGGGGAATGACATGACCGTAAGAATTCTGACAGTCAGCGGCACCAACACGCCCCACGGCTATTCGCTGTCGGCCGGGGACTCTCTGATCGTGGCACCCGGCACGCTGGTGGTTGGCGCGACAGGCGATGGTGTCAACGTCGCGATCACAGGCGGATCCAGCCATTACGCGCGCATCTTCGGCAGCGTGATCGGCACCGATGACGGTCTCGAAGTTGGGGAAGGCAACACCAACTTCTCGATCCTCGTCGGAAATACCGGCCTGATTTCGGGATATTGGGGCATCTACGCCCCAGGGCGGGACGACCTGCGCGTGACGAACTTCGGCAGCATCACCGGCGTCAACACCGGGGTCTTTGCCACCGGCGACCGTGCCGTGATCCTCAACTACGGCGACATCGACGCCAGCGCGGGCGGTGGTGTCCAACTCGGTTCGCACACAGGCACCGACGGGACTGAATCGCGGCTGATCAACTTCGGCACCGTTTCGGGGCCCACGCATTCCGTGTTTGGATACGGGGGATCCGACGACATCGTGCGCAACCACGGCACCTTGCAAGGCTATGTCGAGCTTATGGGCGGCGCAGACACCTTGGCGAACCGGGGCGACATTGTCGGCAATATCGACATGGGGACTGCCGCTGACCTGCTTGACAACCGGTACGGGCAGATTGACGGCGACATCCATATGGGCGACGGCGCCGATACGCTGTTCAACCAGGGCGGCACGATGACCGGGACCGTCTGGCTTGACGAAGGGAACGACATCTACGACGGGCGCTCGGGAGCCGTGACCGGCGTGGTCTACGGCGGCATCGGCAACGACACATTCATCGGCAATGCGCTTGCGGCCGAAACCTTCGATGGCGGCGACGGCACGGACCAGATCGACTTCCGCTTTGGCCCCGCAGTGACGATCGCGCTGGATCAAAGCTTCGACAATGACGGCGCGGCGATCGGCGACAGCTACACCGGTTTCGAGAACGTTCTGGGTTCGGCACGGGCCGACATGATCCGGGGCAATGCCTCGGCCAACGTTCTCAATGCCCTCTCGGGGAACGACGATCTGGAGGGGGCGGCCGGCGCCGACACGCTCTACGGGCAGAACGGCAATGACACGCTCAGTGGCGGCGCTGACGTCGACGCGCTTCTGGGCGGCAGCGGCAATGACGTTTTCCTCTATGACGCGCTCGGCGATCGCGGCGATTCCATCGCCGATTTCAGCAATGTGGCGGGCAACAACGACCGGTTCTGGATCGATGCCTCGGAATTTGGCGGCGGGCTTGCGGCGGGCGCCCTTGCGGCGGCCGACTTCCGCATCCGCGTCGACAACGTCGCGCAGGATGCCAGCGACCGCTTCATCTTCCGCAGCAGCGATACGACGCTCTGGTTCGATGCCGACGGCAATGGCGCGGGCGCGCCGCTGATGGTGGCCGATCTTCAGGTGGGCGCGACAATGACCGCCGCGGACATCTTGCTGATCTGAACCAGCCGCGGCACGCGTCGCTCGGCCCGGATCGATCTTGTCAGGTCCCAAAGATGACCTTGCAAGAATCATTTCGAACCCTGACCCTTCTCCCGCGGGAAACCGTCTTATCCGGGGGAGAGAGACATGGCGCTGATCGCCACGACGACCAACACGATCTCATCGGGCGTGCTCGTCACGCTGACAAGTGTCGATCATCTCATCGTCAACACGAATGTACTGCTTGCCTCGGTGAATGACGACGCGGTCAGCAGCACCGGCGGGACGGCGCAGATTCTGGGCACGGTGATCGGCACGAGCGCGGGCATCCGCAGCACCGGTCACGCCTTCTCGGTCTTCATCGGAGCAACCGGCACGGTGGCCAGCACAGGGGCGAGCGGCACCGGCGGCTTGCGGCTGTCGGGAAGTTTGAACACCGTGACCAATCAGGGCACCGTCACAGGCTCTTTCGGCGTCGTGATCGGCTCGACCGATGCCGGCATCACCTCGACAATCCACAATTCGGGAGAAATCAGCGCAACCGATACGGCGATCTTGCGGGTCTTCGGTTGCACCGACACGCTGCGCATCATCAACACCGGCGCGATCAACGGCGGCACCAATAGCGATGCGATCAACGCCAACACGAACAGCGCCTCGATCGAACAGGTCCTCAACCAAGGCACGATTGCGGGCGGTCTGCACCTTTTTGGCGGCGCGGATCTGGTGGTGAACCGCGGCTTCATCGACGCCAGCGTATTTCTGGGCACGGGGGCCGACAGCTTCGACGGACGCAGCGGCGAAGTGACGGGAACGGTCGACGGCGGAGAAGACGACGACAGCTTCATCGGCAACGCGCTGGTGAACGAGAGCTTCGACGGGGGCGACGGATCGGACCTGCTCGACTTCCGCTTCGGCGGGGCGGTCACGGTGGCGCTCGACAACAGTTTCTCGACCGATGGCGCGGCTCTTGGCGACAGTTACGTCAATTTCGAGCGCGTCCTCGGCTCGCAACGCGATGACGTGATCCGCGGCGCGGAGGGGACCAATATTCTGCTCGGACGGGGCGGGGCCGACAGTCTCGACGGCGCCGGGGGCAATGACGTCCTGAATGGCGGCGCCGGGATCGACAGGCTGACGGGCGGTCTGGGCAATGACGTGTTCCGTTTCAACATGTTGGCGGAGTTCGGCGACGCAATCACCGACTTTGGCGCAGGCGCGGGCAACAACGACAAGTTCCAGTTCGACGCCTCCGCGCTCGGGGGCGGGCTCGTCGTCGGAGCGCTGGCGGCGGGGGCCTTCGTCAGCCGCCTCGACAACCACGCACAGGATGCCAACGACCGCTTCATCTTCCGCACCTCCGACACCACGCTCTGGTTCGATGCCGACGGCAATGGCGCGGGCGCGGCGGTGATGGTGGCTGACCTGCAGGCGGGGGCGGTGGTCACCGTCGCCGACATCCAGCTGGTCTGAGCCGGACCCGCGAAACCGTCGACCTCCCGAGCGCCAGGCCTCAAGGGGCGTGGCAATCCGGCCGCGGCGATTGAAGGATGACTTTGCAAAAGCCCCTCTTGCATGGAGGCTGAAGTGTCGATCAACGTCAGTCCCGCCCCCTCAACACCACCGGCATCGGCATCGCGCTTTCCGGCTTCGGCAGCGGGCTGGTGCTCGGCGAGCGTGTCGCGACGGCCTTCGTCAGCCGCACTGACAACCGGGCGCAGGATGCCGATGACCGCTTCATTTTCCGCACCACCGATGGCATGCTCTGGTTCGATGCCGATGGCAAGGGCGGCAGTGCGGCCGTCCAGATTGCGGACCTGCAGGACGGCGCGGCGCTGAAGGTGGTCGACATCTGGGGGCTCTGAGCCCTCCATATCGGCGAAAACGAATGTGTTTGAAGGGGCGCGGGCGGGGGGATAGGCTCGCCCGCGACCATTCAGGGAGACCCCGATGACGGACCAGGCCTTTGACACGCTTCAGATTCACGCCGGTGCAGCCCCCGACCCCGCGACCGGGGCGCGGCAGGTGCCGATCTACCAGACCACGGCTTATGTCTTCAAGGACGCCGATCATGCGGCGCGGCTCTTCAACCTGCAGGAAGTGGGCTACATCTACTCGCGCCTGACCAACCCGACCGTTTCGGCGCTGGCCGCGCGCGTCGCGGCGCTGGAAGGCGGCGCGGGGGCGGTGTGCTGCTCCTCGGGCCATGCGGCGCAGATCATGGCGCTCTTTCCGCTGATGGGACCGGGGCTGAATATAGTCGCCTCGACCCGGCTTTACGGCGGCACGATCACCCAGTTCAGCCAGACGATCAAACGCTTCGGCTGGTCCTGCACCTTCGTCGATTTCGACGATCTGGCGGCGCTCGAAGCCGCGGTGGACGAGAACACCCGGGCGATCTTCTGCGAATCGATTTCGAACCCGGGCGGCTACATCACCGACCTGCCCGCGGTCGCCGCCGTCGCGAACAAGGTCGGCCTGCCGCTCATCGTCGACAACACGCTGGCCTCGCCGTACCTCTGCCGTCCGATCGAGCATGGCGCGACGCTGGTCGTGCATTCGGCCACGAAATACCTGACCGGCAACGGCACGGTGACCGGCGGCGTGATCATCGATTCGGGCAAGTTCGACTGGTCGGCCTCGGGCAAGTTCCCCAGCCTTTCGGCGCCGGAACCGGCCTATCACGGGCTGAAGTTCCACGAGGCGCTCGGCCCGATGGCCTTCACCTTCCATTCGATCGCCGTCGGCCTGCGCGATCTGGGTATGACGATGAACCCGCAGGGCGCGCATTACACGCTGATGGGCATCGAAACCCTGAGCCTGCGCATGGAAAAGCACGTCGCCAATGCGAAAGCGGTGGCGGAATGGCTCGAAAACGATCCGCGCATCGAGTTCGTCACCTGGGCCGGGCTGCCCTCCTCGCCCTGGCATGAACGCGCCAACCGGCTCTGCCCGAAGGGCGCGGGGGCGCTCTTTACCGTCGCGGTCAAGGGCGGCTATGAAGCTTGCGTGAAATTGGTCAACAATCTCAAGCTGTTCAGCCATGTGGCCAACTTGGGCGATGCGCGCTCGCTGATCATCCATTCGGCCTCGACCACGCACCGGCAGCTGACCGAAGAGCAGCAGGTCAAGGCGGGCGCGGCGCCGAATGTGGTGCGGCTTTCGATCGGCATCGAGAATGCCGCCGATCTGATCGCCGATCTGGATCAGGCGCTCGCCGCCGCCACCGCCTGATCGGGTGCAGCGAAAAGCCGCCCTCACATTCCGGTGGGCGGCTTTTCATGCGCGGTTTTCTGCTTTACCTAGACTTCAGTGTTGCGGCGCCGGTATCGGCGCCTCTTTCCATGTGTTACTGCTGCGGCGCCCTCATGGGCGCCCCTGCCCCTGTGTTGAAGCCAAGGCATGAAACCGAACTTCGCCCTCAATCTCTCGCATGACGGTATCGGACTGCTTCACCGCGGCAAAAGCGGCTGGGAGCTGGTGGGCGAGGTGGCGCTGGACGCCCCCGATTTCGGCGAGCGCCTGACCGCGCTGCGGCGCGCCGCGAAATCGCGCGCCCCCGAGGGCGTGACCTCGAAGATCGTCGTTCCGGCGTCGCAGATCCTTTATACCGAAGTCGAAGCCCCCGGCCCGCAATCGGCGGTGCGGCGCAAGCAGATCGCCGATGCGCTCGAGGGGATGACCCCTTACGAGGTGGCGGAGCTGGTCTTTGACTGGTCCGGTCAGGGCGAGGTGGTGCAGGTCGCCGTCGTCGCCCGCGAGACCCTGGCCGAGGCCGAGGCCTTTGCCGATGATTGCGGCTTCTGCCCGGTGTCCTTCGTCGCCGCTCCCGATCCCGCGGCGTTCGAGGGCGAGCCGTGGTTCGGCATCACCTCGATGGCGTCTGCGCATCTGCCGCAGGGCGCGCGGATCGAACGCGACGAGGCGGCTTTGCCGGTCGCGCTGCTGCTCGGGGGCGCCGCCCCTGTCGAGATCGCCGAAGCGGCCCCGGCTGAGATCACCCAGCCCGCGCCGGAGCTGCCGCCCGCCGTGGCGCAGCCGCTGGTCCCCGAAGCTTTCGCGGCCCCCGCGCCCGAACCCGAACCTGTCGCGGAAGCGCTTCATGAGGCGCCCCCCGCGCCACTGCCCGAGCTCGCCGCCGAAGAGGTCGCGCCGATCGCGGCGCCCGCGGCGGCGGTGATCGCGCCCGAGCCGGTTTTGGTCGAAGAGTTGCAAGAGGTTGCAAGCCCGGCAGAGGTCGCGGCCCCGGCCGAGGAAAGCCTGCCCCCTGCCCCGCCCGCCGAGGAACTCGCGGCCGCGCCGGAGGCGGAAGTGCAGCCCGAAGCCGTGCCGGAGGAACCGGCCGACGCCCCGGTGCCGGAACTGGCCGCGCGCGAAAATGTCGATCTGCTCGCCGCGCTTGAGGATGACCGGCTGAGCGGTTTCGACGCGATTGCGCCGATGACGATCGAAATGCCCGAGACCACCGCCGCGGCCGAAACCGCGCGTGCAGGCGCTGCGGCGCGCAAGCCGCTTCCCGGGGCGGCGCGTCCCGGCGCGCCGGGCAAAGGTCGCAACGGCGGTCAGGGTGGCGGCCCGCGTCAAGGTGGTGGCCAAGGTCAGGGCGCAGGCCAAGGCGGCCCGCGCCAAGGACAGCCCGGACAACGCCCGGGACAGGGGGGCGCGGGTCAGGGCGGTCAGAAACCCGGGCAGCGCAAACCGCTTGTGGCCGGGGCGGAACGTCCCGGTGTCGCGGGCCTTGGCGCGAGTGAGGCCCAGATCGAGGCGCCGCGCGCGCCGCAACAACCAAACCCGATGCTGGCGGCGCAAGACAGCGACGCGATGGCAGCGGCAGACAAGCTGCGCAAGATGGCCGAGGACAGCCGCCGTCTTGCGGCGATGGGCACCGCGGCCCTTGGCGCGACCGCAGGCAAGGTGATTGCCAAGGCGCAGGACATGCGCCCGAAGGTCGAAATCCCGAGCCGCAGCCCGGCGCCGGGCCAACCCGAGGTCGTGCCTTCGACCGCGCGCGGCAAGACTGTCATCGGCGGACGCAAGGCCGACAAGATCGGCGGCAAGCCGAAATACATGGGCGTGTCGCTGCTGGGCGGGCTGGTGGCCTTCCTCGCCATCGCCGCGCTGTGGTCGAGCTTCCTGATCGAGCCGGATGCGACGACATCCGCGAGCAGCACCGAAACCGCCAGCGCGCCTGCCACTCCGGCCCCGGCCGCGGCTCCGCTTGTCGCGATGCAGGACACGCCCGCGATGAGCCTCGCCGATGCCGAGGCCAAGGCGCAGGCGGCGCAAAAGCCGGCCGCGGCCCCCGCCCCCACGACGCCCGAGCCGCAAGCGACCGTCTCGACCTCGCAGGTGACGCTGCCCGCCTTGCCGAAACTGCCCCCGGTCGAGGCGAAACCGGCCACGAAACCCGCCGCAAAGCCTGCCGCGCCGCAGACCCCTGCCGCGCCGGGCATCGCAGCCGCCCCCGCGGCACCGCCGGCCGCGGCGGCGCCGGTCGCCAATCCGACGAAGAACGGCACGCTGACCGCAAGCGGCATCACGCTCTTTGAAGGGGCGCCGCCGTCGAAATCGAAACCGCGCCCGACCTCGGTCAGTCGCGCCGCCGAAAAGGCTGCCGCAGCGGCTGCCGCGGCGGAAACCCCGGCCGTCGATCCGGCGCTGAAGAACGCCCGGCCGAAAGCCCGTCCGGCCACGGTCGAAAGCGCTGCGGCGAAAGCGGCTGCGACGCCTGCCCCCGCACCGGCCGCGACGCCGACAACAGCGACGCCCCCCGCGAACCCGGATGATGGCGCGCTGCTTGCCCCGGGCCTCTCGCCAGATCTGGCAGCGGTGCTGAACCGCGCCCAGCCGAAACCCCGTCCGGGCTCGGTCGAGAAACTGGCCGCTGCCGCAACGGCGAAAGCCGCGGAGGAAAAGGCGGCCGCCGAGGCCAAGGCCGCCGCGGATGCGAAACTGGCCGCCGACGCCAAGGCCGCCGAAGCGGCCGGGCTGGCCTCTTCGCGTCGTCCGATGTCGCGGCCGCAGAGCCTGCAGTCTTCGGTGCAGACAGCGCTGGCGGCGGCGATTGCCGCAGAGCCTGCCCCCGCCGTGCGCGTTGCCGCCGCCCCTGCCCCGCAACCCGAGCCCGTTGCCGTCGCCGCCCCGGCGAAGCCGGTGCGCACGAAGCCCTCGCCGCCGCCCGAGCCGACCGTGATTGCCAGCCCCGACGTCGAGACGGGCGAGGTCGAATCCGCCCCGGTCGCCGCACGGGGGCCGACCGCAGCCTCGGTCGCGCGCGAAGCGACGCAGAAGAACGCGCTTGATCTGAGCAAGATCTCCCTGATCGGGCTTTATGGCACGCCCTCCAACCGTCGCGCGCTGGTGCGCTTGCCGAACGGCCGGTTCTTCAAGCTGCAGGTCGGCGACCGGATCGACGGGGGCCAGGTCACCGCGATCGGCGACAGCCAGATGACCTATCAAAAGGGCGGCAACCCGATCACGCTGAAGCTGCTCAAGGGCGGCTGAGGCCAATCGCCGTTCACATCCGGTAACAGGGCCGAAACCTCGGGCTTTTGCGCTTGGCGCAAAAGCCCTTTCTCGTTAGGCTTGCCCCATCCCCCGCGTTTGACGCCCAACCGCGCTGCCCCGCAGCCGGAGCGTCCTTGTTTGAATGAGATTGCATGGAAAGCTTCCTGCTTCAGGCCACGCTTTATCTTGTCGCCATGGTTGTGGCGGTGCCACTGGCCACACGGGCGGGTTTGGGCTCGGTGCTGGGCTATCTGATCGCCGGGGTGATCATCGGCCCCTGCCTCGGGCTGGTGCAGGGCGAGGCGCATGATCTGCAGCATTTCGCCGAATTCGGCGTGGTGATGATGCTGTTCCTGATCGGGCTCGAGCTGGACCCGAAGGCGCTCTGGTCGATGCGGGACAAGCTTGTGGGCCTTGGCGGGCTGCAGGTGCTGATCACCACGGTCGCCGTCGCCGTGGTGGCGTTGGCTGTGGGCCAGCCGCCGCGCGGCGCAATCGCGCTGGGGGCGATCCTGTCGCTGTCCTCGACGGCGATCGTGGTGCAGATGCTGACCGAAAAGCGGCTGATGCAGACGGCTGGCGGGCGCTCGGCCTTTGCGGTGCTGCTGACGCAGGACATCGCGGTGATCCCGATGCTGGCGCTGTTGCCGCTGCTCGCCCTGCCCGGCGCGCGCGAGCTGGCCCGGGCCGAGGCCTCGGGCCACGGTGCGACCGCCTTCATGGATGCCCTGCCCGCCTGGGGGATGACGCTGATGACGCTGGCCGCGGTCGTGCTGGTGGTGGGCATCGGCCATTTCCTGGTGCATCCGCTGTTTCGCTTCGTGCAGGGCTCGAAGCTGCGCGAGATCCATACCGCCGTGGCATTGATGCTGGTCGTCGGCATCGCCTCGCTGATGAACCTTGTCGGGCTGTCCCCCGCGCTTGGCACCTTCCTCGCCGGGGTGGTTCTGGCGGATTCCGAATTCAAGCACGAACTCGAAAGCAGCCTCGAGCCGTTCAAGGGCCTCTTGATGGGGCTTTTCTTCATCGCGGTCGGCGCGGGCATCGACCTCGAGGTGTTCTTTGCCGGGCCGCTGAAGATCATCGCGCTGGTGCTGGGGCTCGTGGCGCTGAAATCGGCGGTGCTCTATGGGCTGGCACGGCTCTTCGGGCTTCTGGGCACGGATCGGTGGCTGTTCACCTTCGGGCTGGCACAGGCGGGGGAATTCTCGCTGGTGCTGGTGTCCTTTGCGACGATGCAGCGGATCCTGCCGCAGGAGACCGCGGAAAAGGCGCTTCTGGTGATCGCACTCTCGATGCTGCTCTCGCCGATGCTGTTCCTGTTGCACGAGCGGCTGTCGCGCAAGACCAAGCCTGATGCCCGCCCCGATCCCGACCAGATCGACGAGGAACAGCCGATCATCATCGCGGGCGCCGGGCGCTTTGGTCAGGTGGTGAACCGGATGGTGACGATGTCGGGCTTTCGCACCACGGTTCTGGATGCCGATCTGAAGACGGTGCAGACCCTGCGCACCTTCGGCTTCAAGGCCTGGTATGGCGATCCCGCGCAACCGCAGTTGCTGGCGGCCGCCGGGCTGAGCCGTGCGCGCGTGCTGGTGGCGGCGCTCGACGACAAGGAGGCGACGAACCGGCTCGTTGCCTATGCCCGCAAGGAGCGGCCCGACCTGCACATCATCGCCCGCGCCCGCGACCGCTATCACGTCTACGATCTTTACGCCGCGGGCGCCGATGACATCGTGCGCGAGATGTTCGACAGCTCGTGCCGCGCGGCGCGCTATGTGCTGGAAAACATCGGGCTGAGCGAGTTCGAGGCGCATGAGCTGGAACGGCTGTTCTGGAAGCTCGACCGAAACGCCGTGCGCGATCTGGCCGAGGTCTGGAAACCCGGGGTCGAGGCCGAGAAGAACGCCGAATATGTCGACCGGGTGAAGGCGCTCAACACCGAGTTCGAAGCGCAGATGCTGGCCCATTTCACCGAGCGGCGGCGGCAATCGAATGCGCAGGGCAAGGCGCCGCAAGACCGCGACGTGATCGAAGAGGGCTGAGCCCCCCTTCCGCCCCGAAACGATCCCCGGAAACGAAAACGGGCCCCGCGAGGGGCCCGTTCGATTGTGAGGGTTCTGCGCCTCAGGCGGCGCGGCCAACCAGAACTTCGTCGACCTTCTTCGCGGCCCCGGCTTCATCGGTGCCCGAGACGGCCGCGACTTCGCGGGTCAGGCGCTCCAGCGCGGCTTCGTAAAGCTGACGTTCCGAGTAGGATTGTTCGCGCTGATCATCGGCGCGGTGCAGGTCACGCACCACTTCGGCGATCGACAGCAGGTCACCCGAATTGATCTTTTGCTCGTATTCCTGAGCCCGGCGCGACCACATCGCACGCTTGACCTTGGCCTTGCCCTTCAGGGTTTCCAGCGCCTTGGTGACGACGTCGGGGCTCGACAGACCACGCATACCGATGTCCACCGCCTTGTGGGTGGGAACGCGGAGCGTCATCTTGTCCTTTTCGAACGAGATCACGAACAGCTCCAGCCGCAGCCCGGCAATTTCCTGTTCCTCGATCGAGATGATCTTGCCGACGCCATGAGCCGGATACACAACGAAATCGTCCGGACGGAAATCGGTCTTCTTCATTTTGGTCATTCAGTCGCTTCCTTGCACCCGGTTACGGCCCCCTCACGGTCAAAAAGAGACACGCGGCACGAATGGTGCAGCAGTGTCCGGACTTTCGCGTGAGAATTCCCGCCAGACGAGCAGTTCTGCGCGGGGAGTGGGGCGTTCTCCTTTGTAACGACTTTATAGCACAAAATTCAGCCGATTCATAGCATCGCACGGGGGAACATGCGCGTGAACGGCCGGAATTTGATGATCAATCCATGTTTTGCATTAATCTCACGGGTCGCCCGCCAGCGACGAATCGGCGCATGGCGGTTGCAGACCCGAACTCTGCTCCGGAAGAGCAGAGTCCACAGCCAGCCGTTTTGCGAAACGACTCAGCCGGAAGGGGCGGGACGCGCGCGCGTCCCCCCCATGAGCGCCGCGATCAGTCGCCGGTGCCGGGATTCGGCGAGAAGTATTTCTCGCGCTTGCCGGTCTCGCCGTCGAATTTCTTGTGATCGGGCATCGGATCTTTCTTGATCGTGATGACCGGCCATTGGCTCGCATAGGTGCGGTTGAACTCGACCCAGTCCTCCATGCCCGGCTCGGTGTCCGGACGGATCGCGTCGGCCGGGCATTCCGGTTCGCAGACCCCGCAGTCGATACATTCGTCGGGATGGATCACCAGCGTGTTCTCGCCTTCGTAGAAGCAGTCCACCGGGCAGACTTCCACACAGTCGGTATATTTGCAGGCGATGCAGTTGTCGGTGACGACATAGGTCATTCTTTTAACCCCAATCTTTGGCGCAGGGATTTCCTAGCCCCCCGGCGACGATCAATCAAGAGCAGGAGATATACAAAAACCGGGTGCGGCGAAGTGCCGGGGGGCTTCACCCCTCCTCCGGCCCCGTGGCTGGTGCCCCGATCAGCTCGTAAAGCGTCGCTGCCTCGGGCGCGGGGCCACGGCGGGTGCCACAGGCGAGAATGCGCAACACCCGCACCTCCGGCCCCAGAACCAGCGTCAGCACGTCCCCCGGGCCGACGGCGCGGCCGGGCTTTTCGGTCTTCTGCCCGTTCACCCGGACCCGGCCCGCGGCGACCAGATCAACGGCCAAGGCGCGGCTCTTCACGAACCGCGCCTGCCAGAGCCATTTGTCGATGCGGATGCGATCCCCGTCAGACAAGAATCAAAGCTTGCCCTTGAGCCCCATCAGCGCGGCGGCAAAGGGGTTGTCGGGATCGATCGGCTTGTCCTTCTTCGGCGGATGGGCCTCGAAACCACGGCTGCGGTCGTCCTGGCCCGGCTTGCCCTTGCCATACGGCTTGCCGCCCTTCGGCTTATCGCCGAACTTGCGCTCGCCGCGGTTGCCCTCGCCATCGCGAGACCGCGGCTTGCCGCCCTCGGAGCGTTTCTCGCCCCGATCGCCGCCCTTGGCCTCGCCACCGCGATGTTCGCCGCCCTTGTGCGGACGATCGCCGCCCTTGTGCTCGCCGCCGCGATGCTCGCGCGGGCCACGATGACCTTCGCCACCGCCTTCGCGCGGCTCGCGACGCGGGCCACGCTCGGTGCGCGGACGCGGCGCCCAGGCGAAGGTATAGAAGGTTTCCATCTCGACCGGAGCCGCTTCGACCTCGGCCTGCGCCTCGGCGATGGGCGAGGCTTCCTCGGGGATCGGATTGTCCGACCCGGCCTCGGGCGCCGCCACTTCGACCACGGGCTTCGCCTTTTCGCGTTCGCCCTTGTCGGCGCGATAGCCAAGACCGCCCATCAGATCGGCGAATTGTTCCAGCGTCATGCCGGTGATCGACAGCATGTCCGGCGTGGCTTCAAAGCCCGCCTTGCTGTCTTGCGTGCGCAGCATGTCGGCCAGACGCTCGAGCATGTCGATGCGGATCGCCCGCACGCCCGCCGGGCGGTAGCCCGAGAGCGTATAGGCCGAGACCGGCACTTCCGAGATATAGGGGATCGTCACCAGACCGGGCGGCGGGCTTTCCGGGAACTCGGAGAGCCCTTCCCAGAGCGAGGCCAGCACCAGACGCAGCCGGGTCGGCGCGGGTTTCAGCAGCAGTTGCTGGAAGATCGTGTATTGGCCAAAGCGCACGCCATGCTTGCGCAGCGCACCGCGGGCCTCCTGATCCAGCTCCTTGACCTCATTGGCCACGCCGTCGCGCGGCAGGATCCCCATATGCTCGACCAGACGGAAGGCGAAGCCACGGGCGAGCCCGGTCAGCGCCTCGTCACGGCTCATCGCCAGAAGCGGCTCGAAGAGCGCAGCCACCTTGCGATCGATGAAATGCTGCAGACGGCGACGGACCTTTTCGGCAACCTCGGGACCGGCTTCCTCGTCGACAAACGCCTCGACCGAGGGTTTCAGCGGATCGGCGCCCTTCACGAGCTTGCCCACCGCGTAGGTGCCCCACATCAGGCCCCCCTGCTCGGTGAAGTCCATCTCGGTGTCGGGGGCGTTGTAGAAGCGGTCGGACCGCAGGCTGAATTCGGGCTTCAGCGCCTCATAGGCGGCCTTCGCCAGCATTTTCGCCTCGTCGGGCGAGGACGTCGTGTCCTGCCGGAAGCGGAACCCCTCAAGACGGCCGGCGAATTCGCCTTCGACCATCACTTCGCCCTTGTCGTTCACCTCGGCCACGAGGGTCTCCTTCTGCTTGAGCCGCCGCAGCAGAACACTGGTGCGCCGGTCCACAAATCGTTGGGTCAGAGCGCCATGCAGCGCATCCGACAGGCGGTCTTCTACAGCGCGAGTTTCCTCGCGCCAATGGGTTTCGTCATCCACCCACCCTTTGCGCTGCGCAACATAGGTCCAAGTGCGGATGAAGGCGAGACGTTTCGACAAAGTGTCGATATCGCCCGAGGTCCGGTCGATGCGTTCGATCTGCCCCTTGAGCCAGTCCGAAGGCACGCCCTTGCCCGTCTGCAAGAAGCCGAAGATGCGCGCCAGAAGCGTGGCATGTTCGGTCTCGGAAATCGAGCGAAAATCGGGGATGCGGCAGGTATCCCACAAGAGACGCACATCGGCCGGCACGCGGACCCGGTCGCGGATCTCGGGCATTTCAGAAAGCGCCTTCAGCGCGCGCAGGTCATCCGCCTCGCGCCCGCGGCTGAGCCATTCGTTCTGCGGGCTTTCCTCAAGGGACTGGATCAGCCGCGCGACGGTGCCGAATTCCAGCCGCGGATTGCGCCATTGCAGCCGCTGGATCGGCGCGAAGCGATGCTCCTCGATCGCCTCGATCACCTCTTCGGGCAGCGGATGCGCCTCGCCGGTGATGCCAAAGGTGCCGTCCTGGGTGTGCCGCCCGGCGCGGCCCGCGATCTGTCCAAGCTCGTGCGGGAACAAATGCCGCATCCGCCGCCCGTCGAACTTCGCCGTGGCGGAAAAGGCGACATGTTCGATGTCGAGGTTCAGCCCCATGCCGATCGCATCGGTGGCGACGAGGTAATCGACATCGCCGTTTTGATACATCGCGACCTGCGCGTTGCGCGTGCGGGGCGAAAGCGCCCCCATCACCACCGCCGCGCCGCCCTTTTGACGGCGGATCAGCTCGGCGATCGCATATACATTTTCAACCGAAAAGCCGACAATGGCCGCCCTTGGCTTCATCCGGCTTATCTTTTTCGAACCTGCCCACGAAAGTTTGGACAAACGCTCGCGCCGGGCGAATTGCACTTTCGGAACCAGCGCGGCAATCGCGCCCTTCATCGCATCCGAGCCCAGAAACAGCGTCTCGTGCAGCCCGCGCATGTAGAGCAGACGCTCGGTGAAGACATGCCCGCGCTCGGGATCGGCGCAGAGCTGGATCTCGTCGATGGCGACGAAATCGGCGCCGACCTCGGGCATCGCCTCGGTGGTGCAAACCCAGTATTGCGCGCGTTCGGGAACGATCCGCTCCTCGCCCGTCACCAGCGCCACGACCGAGGGGCCGCGGGCCTTGACGATGCGATCATAGACCTCGCGCGCCAGCAGCCGCAGCGGCAGGCCGATGACCCCGGTGCGGTGCGAGAGCATCCGCTCGATCGCATAATGTGTCTTGCCGGTGTTCGTCGGCCCAAGGACCGCGGTGATCCGCCCCATCATCGCATGCCCGTCATCGCATTCCTCCTGCAGGCTCACAAGGTGATGCCCGCAAGCTCCTTTTCCAGCCGTGTGATCGAATCCTTCACATCCTGCTGATGCGGGTTCAAGGCGAAAGAGGCGCGAAAGGCCGCCAACGCGCGGGCTTTGTCGCCCATGTCGGCGAAAATCATGCCGAGACCCGCCAGGGCGCCCCAGTGCCGCGGCTCGAGCTTCAGCACCTGCGCGATATCGGCCATCGAGGGGCCAAGCTCGCCCGCCATGTAATAGGCGGTCGCGCGGGCGTTCCAGCCCTCGGGGAAATCGGGGGCGTGATCGGTCAGCGCGGTCAGATGCTCGATCGCCGCGGGCAGATCGCCCGCATCCATCGCCTCTTCGCCGCGCTTCAAAAGCAGATCCATCGTCGAGGACCCCGACCGCGACCAGGCGCGGCGGATATCCGATTCGGCCGTCTGCCAGCCCTCGTAGGCGGGATCGGCCAGTTCGGAAAACTGCCGTTCCAGCCCCGTGGTCTCGGCCCAGGCCGGAAAACCGAGGTTGACGAATACGGCAACTGCCGCAACGATACATTTGTCTCTGATCGAAAGCGCCCGCATATACGGAACTCTAACCCATATGCCGCGAAAATCGAGGGGGCGGCGTTCACAATCGGAGGCAACATGAGCAAAGTCATCGAAAAAGCCGTGGAACAACTGGCGGCCAAGCTGCCGAACGGCTTTTCGTCCACGGCAAAATTCGTCATCGAGGGCGAGGGCAGCATCATCTGCGACCCCGATGGCGTGCGCGCGGGCGATGACGCGGCCGAGGTCACGCTGACCTCCGACACCGACACGTTCCGCGGCATGATCGAGGGCACGGTCAACCCGACCATGGCCTTCATGTCGGGCAAGCTGAAGATCGACGGCGCGATGGGCGTGGCGATGCAGCTGGGCTCCGCGCTCTCGTGATCGAGGAAGCCCCCCTTCACGCGGATCTGGCCGAGGGGCCCGAAGGCGGTCAGGCCTGGTGGCTGACCGCCGCCGATGGCGTGCGGCTGCGGCTGACGCTTTGGGGCGGGGGGGCGAAGGGCACGGTGTTCCTGTTTCAGGGCCGGGCCGAATATGCGGAAAAATACGGGCCTGCGGCGGCCGATCTGGCAGGCCGCGGCTACAGCACGCTGGTGATCGACTGGCGCGGACAGGGGCTATCGGACCGTCTGATCGACGATCCGGTCAAGGGCTATGTCGGCGCCTTCAGCGATTATCAGCGCGATGTCGATGCGATGCTGGCGGCGGCGGCGCGTCTCGATCTGCCGCGGCCCTGGGTCGTGCTCGCGCATTCGATGGGCGGCACGATCGCATTGCGCCGTCTGATGGGGGCGCATCCCTTTGCCGCCGTTGCCTTTTCCGCGCCGATGTGGGGCGTGGGCCTGCCTCGGGTGATCAAGCCTTTCGGGGGGCCGCTCGCGCGGATGACCGGGGGCAGCCCGCTCGCACTGACCTATGCGCCCGGCTGGGGGCCGGTGAGCTTCGTGCATCGCGCGGGGTTTCACGACAATTTCCTGACCAGCGATCCCGACATGTGGTCGATGCTGCTGCGGCAGGTGGCAAAGGCGCCGGGTCTTGCGATTGCGGGCGCCTGCCTGCACTGGGTCGCGGAAGCGGTGCTCGAATGCGAGGCCTTGACCGCCCTGCCCGCGCCCGATCTGCCCTGCTATTGCGCGCTTGGCACGCGCGAACGGATCGTGCCGAAGGAGCCGATCCGCACCCGCATGGGCAGCTGGCCGCAGGGGCAACTGGCGCTTTACGACGGCGCCGAGCACGAGGTGATGATGGAAGGCCCCGCGATGCGGGCGCGGTTCTATGACGCCTGCGCCGCGCTGTTTGACGCCCATCGGGGCTGACCGGCCACCCGGGCGGAGCAGGAAAGGCATCGCCTTTCCCCGCCCGCAGCGCCACCGAAGTCAAAAGACCGTTTTCCCAAGCACAGCAGAGGCCGGCGCCTGCCCCGGCGGGCGAGAAGCGCCCGCCATGGGCGGGGCGGGCGCTGGCCGGCGGCCTTTGGGGCCCCCGGCGGTCGCGGGGCCAGTGTGGCGCGTGACCTCGGCGATGGCCTCGGTCATGGCAGTGGGGATGACCTCAGAGCGTGATCCTGGAAAACCCGTCGCGCAGGGCCTCGGACCAGGCCTGCGACATCGCCGAGAATTGCGCATCGTCCTTTTCGATCCGCTTGCGCAGACCGACCTTGCAGGCGTCACGCTCGATCACCGCGAGATCCAGCGGCATGCCGACGGACAGGTTCGAGCGCAGCGTCGAATCCATCGACAAAAGCACCGCCTTTTGCGCGTCTTCCAAAGACGTCCCCGGCCGCACCACCCGGTCCAGAATCGGCTTGCCGTATTTGTGCTCGCCGATCTGCAGGAACGGCGTGTCCTCGGTCGCCTCGATGAAATTGCCCTCGGGGTAGACCAGGAACATCCGCATCGCGCCGCCCTTGCGCTGCCCGGCGACGATCATCGAGGCCGACACCGTGACCTTCGACGCATTCATCTTGTGGTCGATGTCCTGCCGCACCGAGGCGAGCGTGTTGCCGATGATCTCGGCCACGGCGAGCATCGTCGGCGCCTGCATGATCGAGGTGTCGGCACTGGTTTCGGGATGCTCGATCGCCTCGCGCAGCCGCGCGATCGTGGTTTGCGTCACCGAGAGCGAGCCCGCGGTGAGGATCGTCACCACCCGCTCGCCCGGGTCCTCGAAGACGAACATCTTGCGATAGGTCGCAATGTTGTCCAGCCCCGCATTGGTGCGGGTGTCGGACAGAAGCACCATGCCCCGATCCAGCAGCAGGCCCACGCAATAGGTCATCATTCCCCCAGAAAAGCAGGCGTAAACCTTATTGTTGCACCGCTTCCAAGGCAACAGTGACATCTAGCCGTTCCGAGCCATCGCCCTGTGCGACACCCTTGATCGGCGCCGCCTCGCGCGCATCCAGACCCGAGCCGATGCGGATATAGCGCGAATCGGGGCAGCATTCATTGGCCGGATCGAAGCCGATCCAGCCGATGGTCTCGACCCAGATCTCGGCCCAGGCATGGGCGGCCTCGTGCGGCTCGCCATCCTCGCGGGCGAAAAGATAGCCCGAGACATAGCGCGCGGGCATCCCCACGGCGCGGGCCGAGGCGATCAGCGCATGGGCGTGATCCTGACAGACCCCCTCGCCCTGCGAAAGCGCCTCGGCGGCGGTGGTGTGGGCATGCGTCGTGCCGGGGCGATAGGCGATGGCGTCACTGACCGCGCGCGACAACCGATGCGCCCGGTCGAGCGGGTCTTTCGTGCCCGTCGCCGCGGCTTCGGCCAGATCGCGCAGGGCGTGGTCGATCCAGGTGGCCGAGGTTTCGCGCAGATAGGCGAAGGGCGAGACGATCTCGCGGTGGCCGCGCAGCACGCCCGCGGTGTCGGTGGTCTCGACCTGCCCGATGGCGGAAATCGTCACCTCGGTCACCGGGCCGCGCAGCGACCAGCCTTCGACCTTGTCGCCCGCGCCGTCGCGGAAATTGCCGCCGCGAATGCCGCCCTGCACCTCGACATCCCAGCGGATCGTGCGCTGACCGTCAAAGCGCGACGGAAACAGCCGCAGCGACTGCACGGCCCCGCGCATCGGCGCGTCGTAATCATAGGTGGTGACGTGATGGACCGTCAGGATCATCGCGCTTCTCCGCTCAGGTAAGCCGCCTGCACCATGTCGGACAATTCGCCGACATCGCGGATGAAGCGGGTCAGGAATTCATGCAGGCCTTCGTCGAAGATTTCCTCGACGCGGGTTTCGGCGATCTCGCCCACAAGCGAGCGCGCCCGCATCTGCGCCGCGCCGGATTTGTGGTAGCCCCGTGCCAGCGCATCCAGATTGTCCATCGCCATGGTGACGGTCGCCACCAGCGAGCGGGGCGATTGCGGGTTCAGGATCAGGAAATGCGCGATCTTCGCCGCGGTGATCTCGCCGCCGTAAGCCCAGTGAAAGGCGCGATGCGCGGACAGCGCGCGCAGCAGCGTCTGCCACTGGTAATTATCAAGGCCGGAGCCGATGAAATCGACCGAGGGCAGCAGGACGTAATATTTCACGTCGATCAGCCGCGCGGTGTTGTCGGCCCGTTCGAGCGCGAAGCCGAGGTTCAGGAAGGCATAGCCGTCGTTGCGCAGAAGCGTCGCGTCGATCGCGCCCCGCACCAGCGCCGCCTGCCGCATCACCCATTCGGTGAGTTCGGTCAGCTCCATTTCGGACCGCGGCTTGCGCTCGAGCTGGCGCATCTCCTGAAACGCACCATTCAGCGCGTCCCAGACCTGCGAGGTCAGCGCCGTGCGCACGATGCGGGCATTTTCCCGCGCGCGCTCGATGCAGCTCGCGACAGAACTCGGGTTGTCGCGATCAAAGAACAGATAGCTTTCGATGTTGCGCTGCACCGGGTCGCCATATTTCTCGGCAAAGCCGACCGAGGTGCCAGAGGCCTGCAACAGGCTCTCCCACTCGCTGCGATAGCCATGCCCGGCCGAGGGCATCAGCGCGATGCGGGCGCCCACTTCCAGCAGGCGCGCCATGGTTTCCGCGCGTTCGATGTAACGCGCAATCCAGAACAGGTTGTCAGCGGTCCGGCTCAGCATGCTTTTACTCCGCCAAAACCCAGGTGTCCTTGACGCCGCCACCCTGCGAGGAGTTCACGACCAGCGATCCCTCCTTCAGCGCGACGCGGGTCAGGCCGCCCGGCACCAGTTCGATTTTCTCGCCGACAAGGCAATAGGGCCGCAGATCGACGTGCCGCGGTGCGATGCCTTCCTCGACAAAGGTCGGCGTGGCAGACAGCGCCAGCGTCGGCTGCGCGATATAGTTTTCCGGATGCGCCTCGATCTTGGCGCGGAACGTCTCGATCTGATCCTTGGTCGATTTCGGCCCGACAAGCATGCCGTAGCCGCCCGAGCCATGCACCTCTTTCACGACCAGTTCGCCCAGGTTTTCAAGGACATATTTGCATTCGTCGGGCTTGGCGCATTGCCATGTGGGGACGTTGTTCAAAAGCGGCTCTTCGCCAAGATAGAAGCGTATCATCTCCGGCACAAAGGTATAGACCGCCTTGTCATCGGCCACGCCCGCCCCCGGCGCCGAGCAGATCGAGACCCCGCCGGAGCGGTAGACATCCATCAACCCCGGAATGCCCAGCATGGAATCGGGGCGGAAGCAGAGCGGGTCCAGGAAGGCGTCGTCGATGCGCCGATAGATCACGTCGAGCTTCTTCGGCCCCTCGGTCGTGCGCATCCAGACGAAGCCGCCCTCGACAAACAGATCGGCGCCCTCGACCAGTTCGACACCCATCAGATCGGCCAGGAAACTGTGTTCGTAATAGGCGCTGTTGTAGTGACCGGGGGTCAGGATGGCGATCGTCGGCTCGCGTTCGCATTTCGCCGGCGCCACCGAGGCGAGCGTGCGGCGCAGCGCATCGGAATAACCATCGACCGGCTCGATGCGGTTTTCGCGAAACAGCTGCGGGAACATCCGCATCATGATTTCGCGGTTTTCCAGCATGTAGCTGACGCCCGAGGGCGTACGGCAGTTGTCTTCGAGCACGAAGAATTCGTCCGCCCCCGTCCGCACGATGTCGATGCCGACGATATGGGAATAGATGCCGCGCGGCGGCGTGAAGCCCGCCACGGCGCGCTCGAAGGCCTCGTTCTGAAACACCATCCGCGCCGGGATCTTGCCCGCGCGGACGATCTCGGCGCGGCCGTAAACGTCGAGCAGGAACGCGTTCAGCGCCCGCGCGCGTTGCTTGATGCCACGTTCGAGCTTGCGCCATTCGGCTTGCGTGAAGACGCGGGGAAACATGTCGAAGGGGATGAGCCGGTCCGGATCGCCCCCCTCGCCATAGACCGCGAAGGTGATGCCGATGCGGCGGAAAAGCGCCTCTGCCTCGGCCTGTTTCATTGCGCGCAATGCGGCGGGCATCGCCTTGGTCCAGTCTTCAAGCCGCGCATAGGGCTCGCGGACCTGGCCGCCCTCGTACATTTCGTTGAAATAAGTCGTCATGCGTGATTCCCTCGCCCTGATTGAATCCTAGGCAGGGCGCGGAGGAAGCGGAAGCGCTGCAGCACGAAAGAGGCCAGAAAGCGCGAAAGAGCCGCCCGATCGCTGTGCGTTTGCACAATATTGCAGCAAATCAACGATCCGGACCCGGCTTGCACGGCCCCTGCCCTGCCCCTATCTGTGAACGGACACCAAGGAGAACGCCATGATCCGCCGTTTTTGCGCCCCCGTTTCCGCCGCCCTGTTCGATGCCGCGCCCGCGCAGGGAGGGGCCGGTGACTTCGGCGCCCTGCCCGACTGGGACCTGAGCGATCTTTACACCGCCCCCGATGCGCCGGAATTCGCCCGCGACATGGCCTGGCTCGAAACCGAATGCGCCGCTTTCGCCCGCGACTACGAGGGCAAGCTGGCCGCGCTCGATGCGGCCGGAATGGCCGAGTGCATCGCGCGGCACGAAGCGATCGAGACCACGGCCGGGCGGATCATGTCCTATGCGGGGCTGCGCTATTATCAGAACACGGTCGATGGCGAGCGCGCCAAGTTCATGTCCGATGCGGGCGACAAGATCACCACCTTCACCACGCCGCTGGTCTTCTTCAGCCTCGAATTCAACCGGATCGAGGATGCGCAGTACGAGGCCGTCTTTGCCGATCCGCGCGTCGCCCGCTTCAAGCCGGTCTTCGACCGGATGCGGGCGATGAAGCCCTATCAGCTCTCGGACGAGCTGGAAAAGTTTCTGCACGATCAGTCCGTTGTCGGCGCGGCTGCGTGGAACCGGCTGTTTGACGAAACCACCGCGGCGCTGGAATTCACCGTCGCGGGCGAGACGCTCAGCCTTGAAGCCACGACGACGCTGATGAGCGATCATGACCGGGGCAAGCGCGAGGCCGCGGCGCGTGAACTCGCCCGGGTCTTTGGCGAGAACGTCAAGCTCTTTGCCCGCGTGCACAACACGCTCGCGAAGGAAAAGGAAATCGAGGATCGCTGGCGCAAGATGCCGACGCCGCAGCTGGGGCGGCACCTGTCGAACCATGTCGAGCCCGAGGTGGTCGAGGCGCTGCGCAATGCGGTCGTCGCCGCCTATCCGCGGCTCTCGCATCGCTATTATGCGCTGAAGGCGAAATGGCTGGGGCTGGAGAAGCTGCAGGTCTGGGACCGCAACGCCCCCCTGCCGACCGAGACCCCGCGCAAGATCCTCTGGGACGAGGCGAAGGCGACGGTTCTGGGCGCCTATGGGGCCTTTTCGCCGCGCATGGCCGAGATCGCGCAGCCGTTCTTTGACAAAGGCTGGATCGACGCCGGGGTGAAGCCGGGCAAGGCGCCGGGGGCTTTCGCGCATCCGACCGTCACCACCGTGCACCCCTATGTGATGCTGAACTACCTTGGCAAACCGCGCGACGTGATGACCTTGGCGCATGAACTGGGCCACGGTGTGCATCAGGTGCTGGCGGCGGGTCAGGGTCCGATGCTCTCGGATACCCCCCTGACGCTTGCCGAAACGGCTTCGGTCTTTGGCGAGATGCTGACCTTCCGCGCGCTGCTCGATGCCGCCAAGACCCCCGCCGAGCGCAAGCAACTGCTCGCGGGCAAGGTCGAGGACATGATCAACACCGTCGTGCGGCAGATCGCGTTTTACGATTTCGAATGCAAGCTACATGCCGCGCGTGCGACGGGCGAGCTGACGCCCGAGGATATCAACGCACTCTGGATGTCGGTGCAGGCCGAAAGCCTTGGCCCGGTGTTCGAATTCATGCCGGGCTACGAGACCTTCTGGACCTATATCCCGCATTTCGTGCATTCGCCGTTCTACGTCTATGCCTATGCCTTCGGCGACGGGCTGGTGAATGCGCTTTACGCGACCTATGCGGCCGGCCTGCCCGACTTCCAGACGAAGTATTTCGAGATGCTGGAAGCGGGCGGCTCGAAGCACCACAAGGATCTGCTGGCCCCCTTTGGTCTGGATGCCTCGGACCCGGCGTTCTGGGACAAGGGTCTGAGCATGATCGCTGGCTTCATCGACGAGCTGGAGGCGATGGAAGCCTGACCCCACGTCCGAGCTTTGCGCCTGCGCCCGGCCCTGCTAGCCTTCTCGAAACGGGAGGGATCGCATGGGCTGGGGCAAACGCATCGCAATGGGGCTTGGCGGGGCCGTCATCCTGGCGGCGGGGGCGTTCTTCGCCTTCGCCCCCGGGATCGTCGAAAAGGGACAAAACCGGGTCGTGCCGCATGATCCCTGGCCGGTCTCGGAGCGCGCGGCGGCGCTGCACAAGACGCTCACCATCGGCGATTGGCATTCCGATGCGCTCTTGTGGGACCGCGATCTGCTGACGCGCTCGGACCGCGGCCATGTCGATCTGCCGCGGCTGCGGGCAGGCAATGTGGCGGTGCAGGTCTTCACCACGGTGACGAAAACCCCCGCCGGGATGAATTACGAGCATAACGCCGCGGGGGCGCGGGACAACATCACGTTGCTGGTCTTCGGGCAACTGCGGCCGGTGCAGACCTGGTTCAGCCTGACCGAGCGCGCGCTGGATCAGGCGGCACGGCTGGCCGCGATGGCCGACAAGGCGCCCGATCAACTGGTGGTCGTGCGCAGTGTGGCCGATCTCGACCGCGTGCTGGCGGCGCGGGCCAAGGGAGCCGAGACCGTGGCCGGGCTCCTTGGCGCCGAGGGCGGCCATGCGCTCGAAGGCGAGATCGAAAATCTGGATCGGCTCTATGATGCCGGGTTCCGGCTGATCGGGCTGACGCATTTCTTCGACAACGAACTTGGCGGCTCGCTGCATGGCGAGGACGACGCCGGGCTGACGCCTTTCGGGCGGCAGGTGGTCGCGGCGATGGTGCAAAAGCATATGGTGATCGACCTCGCCCATGCCTCGGAACAGATGGCAAAGGACGTTCTGGCGATGGAGGGCACGCGCCCGATCGTCAGCCATGGCGGTATTCACGGGGTCTGCCCGGTGAAGCGCAACTTCCCGGATGCGCTGATGCAGGAGATTGCCGCGAAGGGCGGTGTGATCGGCATCGGCGACTGGGCCGAGGTGACCTGCGATGCGACGCCCGCGGGCGTGGCAAGGTCGATCGCCGCCGCCGTGGCGCTTGTGGGCGAGGATCACGTCGCGCTCGGCTCGGATTTCGACGGCGCGGTGGAAACGCAATTCGACAGCGCGGAGCTTGCCGCGCTGACGCAGGCGCTCATCGATGCCGGGCTGAGCGAGCCGACGATCGCCAAGGTGATGGGCGGCAACATGGTGCGCGTCCTGCGCGAAACCCTGCCGCAATAGGCACAAGAGGATTTCGCCGCGCTGTCGCGCGGCGACCCGCCGGGGGCTTTGCCCCCGGACCCCCAAGATGCGTATTTTGCCAAGGAAAACCGATCTCGTTTTCGTCCGACACCGGATCGCTTCCCCGCGCCCAGTTTTCCTTGGCAAAATACGCCGGGGGGTGCGGGGGGCGGAGCCCCCCGTGGGTCGCCCCGGCTTGCCGGGGCGAAAGCCCCTCGTTGTTCAGTCCCAGAGACTTTCGACTTCGAACCGGGTCAGCCGGGGATGGGCCGGAGGGCCGAGTTCGGCCAAGCTCGCGATCTGCGGAAATTGCGCCTCGAAGAGCGAGAGCATGCGCGGATCGATCATCCGCTCCACGCCCTCTCCGGGGTGAAACGCCTCGACCTCGAGCCCGGCCACCCGGATCGAGCCGTGGTGTTCCAGAACCGCGTGATAGACCGTGACCGGCGTCGAGGGGGTGACCTCGATCACGCTGATCCCGTCGATGAAGGCGCGCGCGGGCACATAGGCCGCTTCCAGCCCCGACACCCGGCGCAGTCGCGGATCGCGCAGGCAAAGCCGCGCCCGCGGGCCGAGCACCACATCAAGCAACGGTCGCCCCGCCCCGAAGGCCTCGGCGGTGATCCGGGTCAGGCTGACCTGTTCCTCCAGATCGCGGCCGTTTTCGGCGCCGGGATAGATCACCATCGAGCCGATCCAGGTCACCCGCTCCGACCGGCCCTCGGCGGTCAGGACGCGCTGGCCGGGCAGAAGATCCTCGACCGCAACCGGCCCGTCTTCGGTCAGGATCACCGAGCCCCGCGCAAGCGCCGAGAAGGCTTCCTCGAAAAGCGGCGTGGCGGGCGCAAGGCGCGTGCTGTCCATGATCGTGCCGTCCGGCGTCAACCAGCAGGCCTCGTAACGCCGGGTGAGCGGCATCGCCCGCAGGCTTTTCGCCACCGGAACGGGCGGCTTGCGCGCGGGAACCCCGGCGGGATGGTCGCTGCGGACGACGGGCAGCACAGACTGCCCGGCCCCGAGCCGGTGGGTAATCGACATGGCACAGCCTTCCGGTCTGGTCACATCTGCGACGGCCCCCACCGAATGCAGAAAGACCCCGACAGATTGCCCAACCGGTCAGCGCGCGTCAAATTTCGTGAAGAATTGCTGAACGCCGGAAACCCAATCCGGCTTCGTGCGGCGCAACTTGGGGCGGATCGGGCAACAGTGCCCAGATTCCGCCGCAATTGGTTCGAATCACCCGGTCCTTGGCCGGGGGTGGCAGCCCCCGGCCCTTGCAGACCAACGGGCCCCACACCCGAAAGGTGCATGACCCGCCCCCGGATGGGGGTCAGACAAGATTTGGGGACATTCTCAGCAGGCCGCGACCGACGGACGCTTCACAGGGGCTTGCGCCACCGATCCCTTGCGCCGTGCCAGCATCTCGGCCCGATGGGCCCCACGTTGCCACGGCATCGCCACAGTGGTCTTGGCGGCGCCCTCAAGAGCCGTCTTCATCCAGCGCGGCGTTGATTTCAGGGTCATTCTGCTCTCCTGCGGTTTCGGGACCGACGCGTGACGTCGCCCGGTTGTTTCCTTTTCCCCCCGCAATACGGCAGCGATTTGGCACCAAGGGTGCATTCCTGCGCCGCCGACGGGCGGAATTGTGGCACCGATTGTTGCGCAGGAGCAGAAAAGAAAGGGTTAACGCCCCTTTCAGCACGGATTTCGCCACAATCCGGGTCAGCCTATGGCCGAAGCTACAGGATCAGAGACGAATCGCCGAGATCAGGCGACCGTAATCGGCCTCGCCCGCATGGGTGGTGCGGCGGAAGGAATAGAACCGCGCGGGGTCGGAATAGGTGCAATGGCGCGTCCATTCCGCATGGCCGACGCCCGCCGCGCGCAGCCGCGCAAGCCCATAGGCCGGCAGGTCGAACATCGGCTTGCCCGCGGGCCCGCCAGCGAAGAAGCGTGCCGCCTGCGGATCGTCGATCAGGAAATTCTCCATGAAGTCATGCCCGACCTCATAGGCGCGCTGCGAGATGCAGGGCCCGATCACCGCGGTGATCCGCGCGCGTTCTGCCCCCAGCCCCTCCATCGCGTCGAGCGTCGCCTCGAGCACGCCGTCATGGCTGCCGCGCCAGCCCGCATGCGCCGCGCCCACCACCCCGGCCGCCACATCGGCAAAGAGCACCGGCTGGCAATCCGCCGTCAGCACGCTCAGCACCAGCCCCGGCCGCTTCGTCACCAGCGCATCGGCGCGCAGGATCTGGGCGGGAACCTCGTGCACCACCAGCACATCGGCGGAATGGATCTGATTGACCCCCACCAGCGCCGCGGGCGCCACCCCCATCGCCGTCGCCACGCGCGACCGGTTCAGCGCCACCGCCTCGGTCTGATCCGAGGAGCCGTGGCCGCAGTTCAGCCCCGAGAAGATACCGGAGGACGCCCCGCCCTTTCGGGTGAAGAAACCGTGCTTCACATCCTTGAGGGCGGGCGAGGTCAGGATTTCGAGCGTCGTGGGCATGGATCAAACATCAAAGCCCGGAGGCACCGGGGCGGTTACGGGGAAAATGGCAAGACTTTGGAACACCTGACCCATTTCTTCGGGATGGGTCAAGCGTCGATGCGCGGCGACATGGGCCTGACGTGCCGCGCCCGAGAGCTTCGCCGCCAGCGCCTCGGCCCTGGCGGTGATGCCGAGCCGCTCCAGCAGCACGCCCTGCGGGGTCATCGCCGAGGCCTGCGCGCCCGCGGCACGGGCGGCCTCGGCCAGCGGTTCGAAGGCGACATGGGCGGTCAGATCGGCCTCGCCCGGGGTGGCGAAAGGGTCGCAATAGCTATGCGCCTTGACCGCCTGAAAGGTGTCGCCCAGGCTGCGCCAGTGGCCGTAGTCGATGACGAGTGCGACGCCGCCATGGGTCGCGATGCGGCGGGCGATCTCGGCCATGATCGGCGCGGCGGCGGGACAGGTTTCGACCACATCGCCCGGTTTCGTGTCGGCCAGCCGAGGTTCGAGCGCGGCAAAGCGGCTGGGCGGGGCAAGGCCGGGCACGAGGCTGCAGCCCTGCAGACCCACCTGACGCTCGGCCCAGCCCGCCTCGGTGCGCTGGAATTGCCGGATCGGCAGGGCATCGAAGAACTCGTTCGCGAGCAGGAAAAGCGGCGCCTCGGGCAGGGTCGCGATGCTGTCGTGCCAGGTGACGGCATGGCCCCGCAGGGTCTCGCGCTGCACCGCGCGCAGGGTGGGCGAGGCCTCGATCAGATGCAGCTGCGCCGCCTCTGCCATGCCGGGTACGCGGGCGAGGACGCGCGCCACATCGGCGGACAGCGTGCCCCGGCCCGGCCCGATCTCGGCCAATGTGAAAGGCGCGGGGCGGCCCTGATCGAGCCAGACCTGCGCCAGACACAGGCCCAGCATCTCGCCGAACATCTGGGAAATTTCCGGTGCGGTGATGAAATCGCCTGCGCGGCCAAAGGGATCGCGGGTGGCGTAATAGCCATGCGCGGGATGCAGCAGGCAGTCTGCCATATAGGCATCAAGCCCGATCGGCCCCTCGGCCGCGATGCGGGCTGCGAGACGCCGCGCGAGCGGGGTCACTTTGCCCCCCGCATCCGGGCGTAAAGGATGAGCGCGCCCCCAAGCAGGATCATCGGCACCGAGAGCGCCTGCCCCATGGTGATGCCAAGGTCGCCCAGAAAGAAGGCGTAGCCCATCGGGTTGACGTCGGTGGCGAATTGCGCATCGGGCTGGCGGAACAGCTCGACGAAGGCGCGGGCGAGCCCGTAGCCGATCAGGAACACCCCCATCAGCAGCCCCGGCTTGCGCAGCGCGCCCCGCGCGAAAAGCCACCACAGAATGGCGCCCAAGAGCAGCCCCTCGAGCCCGGCTTCGTAAAGCTGCGAGGGGTGGCGGGCGCAGCTGTCATCGACCTGCCCGGCCCAGCCGTTGCAGATCTGTGCCGCATCGACCGGGAAGATCACGCCCCAGGGCATGTCGGTCGGCCGCCCCCAGAGCTCGGGCTTGATGAAATTCGCCAGACGCCCGAGGAAGAGCCCGATCGGCGCGACAAGGGCAAAGGCATCGCCCACCGGCAGGGGCGCGATGCCACGCCGATGGCAAAATGCGAGCCCGGCGATCACGACGCCCGCAAAGCCGCCGTGGAAGGACATGCCGCCCTCCCAGACGCGGACGATCGCGAGCGGGTCCTCTAGATAGGTGCCCGGATCGTAAAACAGCACAAAGCCCAGCCGCCCGCCCAGAATGACGCCAAGGATCACCCAGGTCAGCAGATCCTCGACCGCTTCGGGCGCCATCGGCGCGCGTTTGCCCCAGAGCTTCGGGCGCCGCATCAGCGCGACGACGATGCGCCAGCCCGCCAAAAGCCCCGCGATATAGGCCAGCGCATACCAGCGGATCGGCCAGTCGACGAACGGGATTTCGAAGGCATCGGGGGAGATTTCGGGGAAAGGCAGGGCCATGGCATCCTCGGGGCTTCAGCGCCGCCACTTGGCCCTTGCGCTGCGGCGAAGTCAACCTTGTCTCGGCGGGCTTCGCAGCCCATATAGGGCGCAAGCGGGGCCGCGGCGGCGGCCCGCATTGCAGAAGGTGAAGACGATGCAAGCTCCGAACAAACTCTTCGACGAGATGTCGAAGCTGATGACCAATGCGATGGGCGTGGCGCAGGGCGCCAAGACCGAGGCGGAAACGGCGATGAAAAGCTGGATGGACCGCTGGATGGCCGACCGCGATTTCGTCACCCGCGAGGAATTCGACGCGGTGAAGGCGATGGCCACCAAGGCCCGCGAAGAAAACGAGGCGCTGAAGGCGCGTCTTGATGCGCTGGAAGCCAAGTAAGCTTTCGGCTTTTTCTTGGGAAAAATACGCCCGCCGGAGGCAACCGCCTTCGGCGTTGGCATTTCAAGGGCGTATTTGCGCCAAGAAAAAACGCAGGCTTCAGTTCAGCGCCACATCCTGCGCAAGCTTGCCGTCGGGGCGATAGACCAGCACGCGCCCGGATTGCGTCACGACCACGGTGAAGCCGCGCCCGAAGGTCACGGTTTCCACCTTTTCCCCCGCGGGCAGCGCGATCGCTGCGGGCAGGTCCGGCAATTTCGTCGCCCCCGGCAAGCGGGTGACAAGCAGGAAGATGATCGTTAGAAGGCCGAAGATCATCACGCCCGCAAGCGTGGTGGTGAGAATCTTCAGAAACTTCACCTCGGGCGGCGGCGCCGGATCGGAAGGCATCATGTCGGACATCGCGGCACACCTCCTGCGCATCGAAATCGGCGAAGACCCCGCCGATCGGCTTGATAAGGCATTGGCGGCGCTTGTGCCAGAAGAAGCGGCGCTGTCGCGCTCGCGCCTGGCCCGGCTGATTGCCGAAGGCGCGGTGACGAAGGACGGCGTGGCGATCACCGACCAGAAGGCCAAGGTCGCCCCGGGCGAGGTCTACATGATCGCGGTCGAACCGCCCCGCGCCGTCGAAACCGTGGCGCAGGACATTCCGCTGACCGTGCTCTGGGAAGACGAAGACCTGATCGTGATCGACAAACCCGCGGGGATGGTGGTGCATCCGGCGCCGGGCTCGGAAGACGGCACGCTGGTCAATGCGCTGTTGCACCATTTCGGCGGGCGGCTCTCGGGCATCGGCGGCGAGGCGCGGCCGGGCATCGTGCACCGGATCGACAAGGAAACCTCGGGCCTGCTCGTCGTCGCGAAATCCGACCGCGCCCATCACGGGCTCGCGGCGCAATTCGAGAAACACACGGTGCACCGCCATTACACCGCGCTGGTGCAGGGCGTGCCCTCGGCCGCCGATCCGCGCCTGCGCGGCATCCGCGGGGTGAATTTCGAGCAGGGTGGCATCTTGAAGATCACCTCGCAACTCGCCCGCCACCCGACCGACCGGCAACGGCAGGCGGTGCTGTTCACCGGCGGCCGCCATGCGGTGACCCGCGCCCGCACGGTCGAGGCCTTTGGCGGCGTGGCCGCCCTGATGGATTGCTGGCTCGAAACCGGCCGCACGCATCAGATCCGCGTGCACATGGCGCATGTGGGGCATGGGCTCGTCGGCGATCCCACCTATGGCGGCAAACGCAAGCTTTCCGTCCGCGCGGTGGGCGCTGCAGCGGCCGAGGCCGTGGCCAATTTCCCGCGTCAGGCGCTGCATGCGACGACGCTCGGCTTCACCCATCCGGTCACGGGCGAGGAACTCAGCTTCACCTCTCCCCTGCCCGCGGATATCGAGGCGCTGCTCGCCATCCTGCGCGCAGGACCGGGCGCCGCCTGATCTCACAGTTGCGTCATCTGTGCTTGCCCGACGGCGGAATCAGGCCCATCCTGCGTTCATCCCCCATGACGGAGGACCGAAGCCCTTGAAGCGACAGGCCTCCTTCCCCATCTGGGGTGCGAAGGGAGAATGACCACATGTCGAGCTACGCCAACCTGCCAGCCCCCAGCCCCGAACAGGGGTTGAACCGCTATCTGCAGGAGATTCGCAAGTTTCCGCTTCTGGAACCGGAAGAGGAATACATGCTGGCCAAGGCCTGGGTCGACCATCAGGACCCCAAGGCCGCGCATCGGCTGGTGACCTCGCATCTGCGGCTCGCCGCGAAAATCGCCATGGGCTATCGCGGCTATGGCCTGCCGCAGGCCGAGGTGATTTCCGAAGCCAACGTCGGGCTGATGCAGGCGGTGAAGCGCTTCGACCCGGAGCGCGGGTTCCGGCTGGCGACCTATGCGATGTGGTGGATTCGTGCCGCGATTCAGGAATACATCCTGCGCTCGTGGTCGCTGGTGAAGCTCGGTACCACCTCGGCGCAAAAGAAGCTCTTCTTCAACCTGCGCAAGGCGAAATCGAAGATCGGCGCCTTCGAGGAGGGCGATCTGCGCCCCGATGCGGTGGCCAGGATCGCCAAGGATCTGAACGTCACCGAAGACGACGTGATCGAGATGAACCGGCGTCTGGCCGGATCGGATGCCTCCTTGAACGCGCAGGTCGGCGCGGGCGACGGCGAAAGCGCCACGCAATGGCAGGATTGGCTCGAAGACGAGGATGCCGATCAGGCCGAGGCCTATGCCGAGGAAAACGAGCTGCAGGCCCGGCGCGCGATGCTGGTCGCGGCGATGGATGTGCTGAACGAGCGCGAACGCGACATCCTGATGGCGCGGCGGCTGCGCGACGAGCCGGTGACGCTGGAGGAACTGTCGGCGCAATATGACGTCAGCCGCGAACGCATCCGTCAGATCGAGGTGCGGGCGTTTGAAAAGCTTCAGGGCCGGATGAAGGCGCTCGCCAAGGAAAAGGGCATGGCGCTGCCGGGCTGACGTTGCCCCCCTTGGCACCGCGCGCTAGCTTGGCGCCAAAGGGAGACGACCATGCAGCCAGTGACTTTCGGAATTCTCGGCGCGTCGGATTTCGCGGCGCGCCGGATGGGGCCCGCGATCCATGCCGCCAAAGGCGCGCGGCTTGCGGCGCTGGCGACCTCCTCCCCCGCCAAAGCCGAGGCCTTCACCGCCTTCGCCCCCGATCTGACCCTGCATGACAGCTACGAGGCGCTTCTGGCCGATCCCGCGGTCGAGGTCGTCTACATTCCCCTGCCCAATCACCTGCACGTGGAATGGGGAATCAAGGCGCTTGCCGCTGGCAAACATGTGCTGATCGAAAAGCCGCTCGCCCTGCGCGCCGAGGACATCGACCCGCTGATCGCCGCCCGCGACGCCGCGGGCAAATGCGCGGCCGAGGCCTACATGATCGTGCACCACCCGCAATGGCAGCTGGTGCGGCGCTGGCTCGACGAGGGCCGGATCGGGCGGCTCAAACACGCCGATGTGGCCTTCAGCTTCGACAACCCAGACCCCGCGAACATCCGCAACCGCGCCGAGACCGGCGGCGGCTCGATCCCCGATATCGGCGTTTATGCCTATTCCTCGATCCGCTTCGCGACGCGCGCGGAACCCGTGCGGCTCGTCTCGCGCATCAAGCGCGAACATGGCGTCGACACTTTCGCGCAGGTCTGGGGCGAGATGGCGGGCCCGGGCGGGGACTTCACCTTCGCCGCGATGACCTCGACCCGGCTCTTCCCGCGGCAGGAGGTGACCTTTCAGGGCGAGACCGGCCGGATCACCCTTTCGGCGCCCTTCAACGCCGGGGTCTTCGATCAGGCCGAGGTGACGCTGCACGGGTACAATAGCGCCGAGACCCACCGCTTCCCCGGCGTGAACCAATATGTGCTGCAGGTCGAAGCCTTTGTCCGCCACATCCGCACGGGCGAGCCCTATACGTGGAGCCTCGAAGAGGCCCGCGCCGGTCAGGCGATGATCGATCTGGTGCGCGCGGGCGAAATCTGAGCGCAAGGCCGGGGGCGCTGCCCCCGGACCCCTGAGGTATTTATGGCAAGATGAAAAGGCTGTCTTTCATCTTGCCATAAATATCCCCGGGGGAGTCCTGCCAACGGCAGGATGGGGGGCAGCGCCCCCCTGCCCCGCCTGGGGCCGATCGCTCAGGCGTGTTTGGCGAGCCGCTCTTCGAGCACGTCGAAGGGCACGCCGGGTTCATCCTTGGCGCAGCGGATCACGAGCGAGGTCTTCACGCTCGCCACATTCTCGGCCGCGGTCAGTTGCCCGGTCAGGAAATTCTGGAAGGTCGACAGATCGGGCGCCGCGCATTTCAGCACGAAGTCGATCTCGCCGTTCAGCATGTGGCATTCGCGCACCAAGGGCCAGGCCTGACAGCGGCGCTCAAAGGCGCTCAGATCCGATTCCGCCTGGGAATGCAGCCGCACCATCGCGAAGACCTGCACCTCGAAGCCGAGCTCGCGCGGATTCACATCGGCGTGATAGCCGCGGATGTAGCCCGCCTCTTCCAGCGTGCGCACCCGGCGCAGGCAGGGCGGCGCCGAGATGCCGACACGCTTGGCCAATTCGACGTTCGTCATCCGGCCGTCCGCCTGCAGCTCGGCCAGAATTTTCCGGTCGATCTCGTCGAGCTTGCTCGTGCCCATGCCGAACCTCCTTGGCTGCGCGAACCTTATATATTGGCGCTTGCATGCGCAATATTGTTTCGCCCATTCCAGCGCAAGCGCAATCCGCATCGATCGCTGCAGCTGCGACACAGCACAGCCGCACAGGGGTTTTCCCGCGCGCCTGTGCTGCTTATATGAGCGACGTCACAACAGGAGATCGGGCATGAGCGAGACGAAGCATACGAAGGTTCTGATCATCGGGTCGGGACCAGCCGGATATACGGCGGCGGTCTATGCCTCGCGCGCGATGCTGTCGCCCATTCTCGTGCAGGGGATGCAGCCCGGCGGGCAGCTCACGATCACCACCGAGGTCGAAAACTGGCCCGGCCGCACCGAGGTGCAGGGCCCCGAGCTGATGGTGCAGATGGAAGAGCACGCCCGCGCGATGGGCGCCGAGATCATCACCGACATCATCACAAAGCTGGATCTGGACACCCGTCCCTTCGTCGCCACGGGCGATTCGGGCACGGTCTACACGGCCGATGCGGTGATTCTCGCCACCGGAGCGCAGGCGCGCTGGCTGGGCCTGCCGTCGGAGCAGAAATTCCAGGGCTTCGGTGTCTCGGCCTGTGCCACCTGCGACGGCTTCTTCTATCGCGGCAAGGAGGTCGTGGTGGTCGGCGGCGGCAATGCGGCCGTGGAGGAGGCGATGTTCCTGACGAATTTCGCCTCGAAAGTCACCGTCATTCACCGCCGCGACAGCTTCCGCGCCGAAAAGATCCTGATCGAGCGGCTGATGAAGAACCCGAAGATCGGGGTGATCTGGAACGCCACGGTCGAGGAGGTGCTGGGCACTGAGGCGCCTTTGGGCGTCACCGGCGCGCGGATCAAGGACGTGAAGACCGGGGCGGAACGCGAAATCCCCTGCCACGGCTTCTTCGTCGCCATCGGCCATGCGCCCGCCTCGGAGCTGGTCAAGGACCAGCTGGAACTCCATCACGGCGGCTATGTGAAGGTGGAACCGGGCACGACCCGCACCGGCATCGCGGGCGTCTTCGCCGCGGGCGATCTGACCGATCACACCTATCGGCAGGCGATCACCTCGGCGGGCATGGGCTGCATGGCGGCGCTCGATGCCGAGCGCTGGCTTGCCGAACAGGGCTGAGCCCCGCAACGAAAAGGGCCGCCCGAAGGCGGCCCGTTTCCCTTTGTGATTGGCTCAGGCCGCGACAGCCTTGGCCTTCAGTTTCGCCTTGGCCTTCTCTTTCGCGCGTTGCTGCGAGCGTTTCACCGCCCCCGCAATGCCGACGAACATCGAGATCACCAGAGCCGCCGAAAGCGTTTCGGCAAAGCTGGCCGGACCATAGAGCTGGAACATTTCCACCGGCATCGGTGCGTAGTTCCAAAGCGCGACCAGCGACAGGCCGACCACGAAGATCCACGAGATGATCCCCGCCGCCAGCACGTTGAAGCGGGACACGAGCATCCGCATCGCCAGAGCGAAGACGAAACACCACGCAGCCCATTTCATCATGTCGTCGGGATAAGCGAACCCGAGCGCACTGTAGTAGTCTTCCCACTGGCTTTTCAGCCAGACCTGATTGATGCCGTACTCGCAACCGGAGATCCACACCCAACCGGCGATGATAGGCGTCAGACTTGATTTCAGACCCATGACTTCCCCTCAAAGCAAACTTCGGGGCACGATAGCACCGGTTTCAACCGCAACAAACGGCGTGGATTGACGCAGTTTGCAGAAACTTCGTTCCAGCTCTTGGCACAAACGCACCATAACGGCCTTCTTTGGGAAAATACCGCCGCTTTTGCTTGAAACGGGCCTGTTTTGCGGGCAAGTCCGCGGCCAAGCGTCGGTGTGGCGCGGCGGTTAGCCCTCGAAAAACAGGTCAAGCGATGACTCTTCCCAATCTCGCTCCCATTCCGGAGCTGTATGTTTCTCACGAATCTGCGCAAAAACTGAAAATCGAGGCTGGAAACCTGCCCTCGTGGGACCTGACCCCGCGTCAGATCTGCGACCTCGAACTTCTGATGAACGGCGGCTTCTTCCCGCTCAAGGGCTTCCTGAGCGAGGCCGATTACGATGGCGTCGTCGACAACATGCGTCTGGCCGACGGCACGCTCTGGCCGATGCCGATCACGCTCGACGTGAACGAGAAATTCGCCGAGGGCATCGCGCCCGGCCAGGACATCGCGCTGCGCGATCAGGAAGGCGTGATTCTGGCGATCCTGTCGGTCACCGACAAATGGGTCCCGAACAAGGCCAAGGAAGCGGAAAAAGTCTTCGGCGCCGATGACCTCGCCCATCCGGCGGTGAACTACCTGCACAACACCGCGGGCAAGATCTATCTTGGCGGCCCGGTGACCGGCATCCAGCAGCCCGTGCACTACGACTTCAAGGCCCGTCGCGACACGCCCAACGAGTTGCGCGCCTATTTCCGCAAGCTCGGCTGGCAGAAGATCGTCGCCTTCCAGACCCGCAACCCGCTGCACCGCGCGCATCAGGAACTGACCTTCCGCGCCGCCCGCGAGGCGCAGGCGAACCTGCTGATCCATCCGGTCGTCGGCATGACGAAACCGGGCGACGTCGATCACTTCACCCGCGTGCGCTGCTATGAGGCCGTGCTGGATCAATACCCGCAATCGACCACCACGATGAGCCTTCTGAACCTTGCGATGCGCATGGCGGGCCCGCGCGAGGCGGTCTGGCACGGGCTGATCCGCAAGAACCACGGCGTCACCCATTTCATCGTCGGTCGCGATCACGCCGGCCCGGGCAAGAACAGCCAGGGCGTCGATTTCTACGGCCCCTACGATGCGCAGACCCTCTTCAAGCAATATGAAGAGGAAATCGGCGTCACCATGGTCGACTTCAAGCACATGGTCTATGTCGCTGAAAAGGCGCAATACTATCCGGCGAACGAAGTGCCGGAAGGCTGCACCGTGCTTGACATCTCGGGCACCGAACTGCGCCGCCGTCTGCGCGAAGGCCTGGATATCCCGGAATGGTTCAGCTTCCCGCAGGTGGTGTCGGAACTGCGCCGCACCTCGCCCGCGCGGGCCAAACAGGGCTTCACCGTCTTCTTCACCGGCCTTTCCGGCTCGGGCAAGTCGACGATCGCGAACGCGCTGATGGTCAAGCTGATGGAAATGGGCGGCCGCCCGGTGACGCTGCTGGATGGCGATGTGGTGCGCAAACACCTGTCGTCGGAACTGGGCTTCAGCAAAGAGCACCGCGACATCAACATCAAGCGCATCGGCTATGTGGCGTCGGAAATCACCAAGAACGGCGGCATCGCGATCTGCGCGCCGATCGCGCCCTACACCGCGACCCGTCGTGCCGTGCGCGAGATGATCGAGGCCTACGGCGCCTTCGTCGAAGTGCACGTCGCGACCCCGATCGAGGAATGCGAAAGCCGCGACCGCAAGGGGCTCTACAAGCTCGCCCGCGAAGGCAAGATCAAGGAATTCACCGGCATTTCGGACCCCTATGAAGTGCCCGCGAACCCGGAACTGGCCGTCGACACCACCGGCGTCGATGTCGATCACTGCGCGCATCAGGTGATCCTGAAGCTCGAGTCGATGGGCCTGATCAAGGCGTAAGCCTGACTGAAAACGAGACCGAACGCGCGTCCTTGGGAAACCCGGGGCGCGCGTTTTGCTTTGCGACCGGCTGAAAACGAAAACGGCAGGGACATCGCCCTGCCGTTCCTTGAGGTCATGATCTTGGGCGGTTCAGTGCACGCTGACCGCGGTGATCTCGTTTTCGCGCGCCAGCACGAAGGCCATGTTGCGGTCCCGCACGAGGGCCAGACGCTCGCCATTGATGTTGTGCAGCGCATACATGTGCTCGACATGGCCGACCCGCTCGCGGATTTCCTCCGGGATCTCGGTCACCGGGACCGAGCGGACATAGACGATGCGTTCGCCTGCGGCGACGTCGAAATCTGCAGTGTGATCCATGATGCCCCCTTACTTTCTGCGGATCGGAATCGTCTGCACGACCGGCTCGGGCTGCGCCCGTTTCAGCTCGACATGCAAAAGGCCATTCTCGAGCGCCGCCCCCGCCACCTCGACGCCATCGGCCAGCACGAAGCTGCGCTGGAAGGCGCGGGCGGCGATGCCGCGGTGCAGGAAGATGCGCTCGGACCCGTCATCGGCCTGACGGCCGCGGATGACGAGGGCACGATCTTCCATCGTGATCGCCAGATCGGCCTCGGCAAAGCCCGCCACCGCAAGGGTGATGCGGAATTCGTCCGGGCCCGATTGCTCGATATTGTAAGGAGGATAGGCGTCGGAGCCGGATTTTGCGGTCCGCTCGACAAGGCGCTCCAACTGGTCGAAGCCCAGCAGATAAGGATGTGCGCCGAAGCTCAGTTTCGTCATTGGCAAGCCCTTTGGAAAGCGACGTTGCTTGGGGAACCCCGCGCTGCGGCAGTCCCGTCAGCAGGATATGGGCAGCGCCGCCGCAGGTGCAAGGGGGCGGCGGCGCGTCGCAGTCAGGAAATTTCCCGCAAAGGCCCCGGATTTGATATGCTTGGTCAAAATGCGGGGCGAGTCGGGGGCTTGCTCTGTTTTTCTGTCTCAGCCTGTGATCGGACACATGCCATGAATGCCCATACTGACAGCCCGATCGAGATGAACACCGACGAAGTTCTGCGGGTCAAGCTCGAGGTGCTCAAGCGCGAACACCGCGACCTTGACGAGGCGATCGGCGCTCTGGTCAAGGACGCCCATCCCGATCAATTGCGGCTGGTGCGGCTGAAGAAGCAGAAACTGTCGCTGAAAGACCAGATCGCCCGGATCGAAGACCGGCTGACCCCCGACATCATCGCCTGAGACTTGCCCAAACCCTTGAACCGGGGGCCCCACTGCCTATAGTGCCGCCACAAGATGGGGGACCGAATGGGCGTGAAAGTTGGAATCATCATGGGCAGCCAGTCCGACTGGGCGACCATGCGCGAGGCGGCGGCGGTTCTGGATGAACTGGGTGTCCCCTATGAAAAGAAGATCGTCTCGGCGCATCGCACCCCGGACCGGCTCTGGGCCTATGGCAAGACCGCGGTCGAGCGCGGGTTGCAGGTGATCATCGCGGGCGCCGGTGGCGCGGCGCATCTGCCCGGCATGATGGCCTCGAAAACCCGGGTGCCGGTGGTCGGCGTGCCGGTGCAGACGAAGGCGCTGTCGGGCGTCGACAGTCTTTATTCCATCGTGCAGATGCCGAAGGGCTTTCCCGTCGCGACGATGGCGATCGGCGCCGCGGGCGCGGCCAATGCCGGGCTGATGGCCGCGGGCATCCTTGCGCTGCAAGATCCCGCGCTGGCCGCCCGTCTCGACGCCTGGCGCGATGCCCTTTCCGCCTCCATTCCGGACGAACCGCAAGATGACTGAGATGCTGAAACCGGGGGCCACGATCGGGATTCTGGGTGGCGGGCAGTTGGGGCGGATGCTCTCGGTCGCGGCCTCGCGCCTTGGTCTGAAATGCGCGATCTTCGAACCGGGCGCAAACCCGCCCGCGGGTCAGGTCGCCGACCGGGTCTTCACCGCCCCCTACGAGGACGAGGCCGCGCTGCGCGCCTTTGCCGAAGCGGTCGATGTCATCACCTATGAATTCGAGAACATCCCGACCTCGGCGCTCGATCTGCTCGAAAGCCTGCGGCCCATTCGCCCGGGACGCAAGGCGCTGGCCACCTCGCAGGACCGCATCCTCGAAAAGTCGTTCCTGAACGGCATCGGCCTGACCACCGCCCCCTGGGCCGAGGTGACGGATGCCGCCTCGCTGGATGCGGCGATTGCAATGATCGGCACGCCCGCGATCCTGAAGACGACGCGGCTTGGCTATGACGGCAAGGGGCAAGCGCGGATCATGACCCCCGCCGACGCGCCCGCGGCGCTGGCCGCGATGGGCGGCGCCACCGCCGTTCTGGAAGGCTTTGTCGATTTCTCGGCCGAGATTTCGGTGATCGCAGCGCGCGGTCTCGACGGCTCGATCTCCTGCTTCGACCCCGGCGAGAACGTGCACAAGTCGGGCATCCTGCACACGACGACCGTGCCCGCGCGCATCCCGCCGGCCCTGCGCTCGGATGCGGTGCTGGTCGCGGCGCGGATCCTCAATGCGCTCGATTACGTTGGCGTGCTGGGGGTGGAGCTTTTCGTGACGCCCGCGGGGCTTCTGGTCAACGAGATCGCGCCGCGGGTGCACAACTCGGGCCACTGGACACAGGCGGGTTGCACCGTCGATCAGTTCGAACAGCACATCCGCGCCGTGGCGGGCTGGCCGCTCGGCGATGGTGGTCGCTATGCCGATGTCGAGATGCTGAACCTGATCGGCGATGATGTCGACCGCATTCCCGAGTTGGCCCGCGCGAAGAACACGCAGATCCATCTTTACGGCAAGGCCGAGGCGAAGCCGGGCCGCAAGATGGGCCATGTGAACCGCATCCTGTAAGGGCGGAAGCGGGGGTTTCACACCCCCGCACCCCCGTGGCGTATTTGCACCAAGAAGAAGCAGGCGGTCTTCTTCTTGGTGCAAATACGCCGGGGGGTGAATTGCCGCAGGCAAGAGGGGGGCAGCGCCCCCCCCGCCCCGCTCAAGGCGCCGCGAGCCGCTTCAAGGCCGCGCCCCAACCCGGCACCGGCTCGAACTGGCCCCTGTCCAGAAACGCCAGCACTTCGACGATCACCCTTGGATCATCCATCATCCAGGTGTGGGTCACCGGCAGCACCAGAAAATCCGCCATCCCCGCCTGTTTCGCGCTGGCGACCGAGACCTTGCCATCATCCGGCCCCGGGATCAGCCAGGAGGTGATCGGGTTCAGACTGTCAGACCCCGCGATCACCGCGAAGTCGAATTTCGGTTTCGGCAGGCGGGCCGGGGCATCGCTGGCCCCCGTACCAAGGGCCAGCCCGGCCGGGCCGTTCATCCAGCCAAACCACGCCTGATCGCGGAAGGTATCGACGATCTCGGAGCCGCCATTCGGCGGCGCGAGCATCACCGCGCGGTGGATGCGTTTCGCATTCGCGCCGCGCTCGGCCCAGACCTGCAGCAGGATGCCGCCCATCGAATGCGTCACCACATCGACCGGCCCTGGCCCGCAGGCCGCAAGCCCGGCCTCGATCCGCCCCGCGAGCGCCTCGACCGTCTCTTCGGTCGAGGGGTAGCCCAGGTTCACCACCCGCTTGCCCCGCGCCTCGAGCACCTGTTCCAGCACGAAAAGCGAACGCGGGCTGCGGGCGAGCCCATGCAGCAGCAGCACGCAATCGGCAGCGGCCGGGACCGCGCTCAGACACAAAACAAGAAAGGCCCGGATCAGCATGATCCGAGCCTTGTCGAATTTCGGCGGTCTGTCCAGCCTCAGAGCGTCGAATAGAGCCCCTCGTAGATCGGCACCAGCGTGTCGGTCTCGAACAGCGAACTGACCGAAGTGCCCGACCAGGTGTTCAGGATCGCCTGCGCGAACATCGGCGCGGTCGGCACGATGCGGATGTTGCGGGCGTTCTTCACCTCTTCGGTGGGCTCGATCGAGTCTGTGATGACGAGCGATTTCATCACCGAATTCTCGACCCGCTCCACCGCCGGGCCCGAGAGGACGCCGTGGGTGATGTAGCTGTGCACCTCGGTCGCGCCGGCGGCGATCAGCGTCTCGGCCGCCTTGCACAGCGTGCCGGCGGTATCGCAGATGTCATCGACGATGATGCATTTCTTGCCGGTCACCTCGCCGATCACGGTCATGCCCGCGACCTCGCCCGCCTTCTCGCGGCGCTTGTCGACGATGGCGAGCGGCGCACCGATGCGCTTGGCGAGTTCGCGCGCCCGCGCCACACCGCCGACGTCGGGCGAAACGACCATCAGGTCTTCCAAAGCCCCCTTGAAATTGTGCAGGATATCAAGCGAGAACACCGGCGCGGCGTAAAGGTTGTCCACCGGAATGTCGAAGAAGCCCTGGATCTGCGTCGCGTGCAGATCGAGCGTCAGCACCCGGTCCACGCCCGCCTCGGTCAGAAGGTTCGCGACGAGCTTCGCCGAAATCGGCGTGCGGGCCTTGGCGCGGCGATCCTGACGCGCATAGCCGAAATAGGGGATCACGGCGGTGATGCGATCGGCCGACGAGCGCTTGAGCGCGTCGGTCATGATCAGGAGTTCCATCAGGTTGTCATTCGCCGGGTTAGAAGTCGGCTGGATGATGTACATGTCCTCGCCGCGGACGTTTTCATAGACTTCGACGAAGATTTCCTGATCGTTGAAGCGCTCGACGCGGGCATCCACCAGCCCCACCGACATGCCGCGATGCATCGACATCCGGCGGGCGATCGCCTGCGCCAGAGGCCGGTTCGCATTGCCGGAAATGAGCTTCGGTTCGGTCATCGCAGCCATGGCAGTTCCTTTCTTGCCGCTGCGGCAGCAGCGGATTCGCCGGATTGCGCCTGCCTTAGCACCGGGCTAGCCTGCCCGCAAACCTTGCAAGCCGGGGGAGCGATAAGATGGCGCAGATTGATTACTTTTTCTCGGTGTTCAGCCCTTGGACCTATCTGGCGGGCGACCGGCTGGAGCGCATCGCCGCGAAACACGGCGCAAGCATCAGCTACAAGCCGCTTGACGTGCTGGCGCTGTTTGATCGCACCGGCGGCGTGCGGCCCGCTGCGCGCCATCCGTCCCGCATGGCCTATCGCAATCAGGAGCTTGAACGCTGGGCAAAGCATCTGGGCCTGGAAATGATCCTGAAGCCCACGATCTATCCGCCGAATGCGGCGCCGGGGTCTTATGCCGTCATCGCGGCGCAGGCGGCGGGCGGCGGCGATGTGGGGGCGCTGGTGCGCGCGATCCTGCGCGCGCTCTGGGTCGAGGATCGCAACATCGGCGAAGATGACGTGCTGCGCGAAAAGCTGGCCGAGACCGGGTTCGACCCGAACCTGGTGACGACCGGGCTGTTCACCGGCGCGATGGCCTATGAGCGAAACCTTGAAGAGGCGGTCGATCGCGGCGTCTTTGGCGCGCCCTTCTATATCGTGCGCGAGACCGACCAGCGCTTCTGGGGCCAGGATCGGCTCGATTTCCTTGACGCGCATCTGGGCACGCTCTGATGCCGAAGGACATTCGGCAGGGGCACGACATCTTCTGGCAAAGCTTCGGCACCGGCGCGCGGCCGATGCTGGCCGTGCATTGCACTTTGGGCAATTCGAACCTTTGGGGCCCGGTGCTGGAGCCCTTGGGCGAGACAGTCACCGCGACGAGTTTCGATCAGCCGGGGCACGGGCAATCCGCCGACTGGTCGGCCGAGGGGGCCGAGCCGGGGGCGTTTCAGCGCCTTGTCACGCAGATCGCGGCGAGTTTCATCGACCGGCCGCTGGATCTGGTCGGCCACAGTTTCGGCGCCTCGGTGGCGCTGCGGCTGGCGGTGGCGGCGCCCGACGCGATCCGCTCGCTGACGCTGATCGAGCCGGTGCTGTTCAAGGCGGTCGAGGGCAGCGCCGATTGGGTCGCGCTGCGCGCGCATCAGGATCATTTCGAGACGCTGATCGCGGACGGCGCTTACGAAGCCGCGGCCAAGGGCTTCATGGGCGCCTGGGGCGCGGGCGTGCCGTGGGAGGACCTGCCCGCGCATCACCGCGCCCGCTTTGCCGCGCAGATGCCGATGGTGGGCAATATTTCTTCGGCCAACTTCACCGATCCGGGGCAGATCTGGCGCCCGGACGGGATCGAGGCGATCGACGCGCCGGTGATGATCGTGCATGGCGATCAAAGCCCGGCCATCGTCCCCCCGGTGTGCGAGGCGATTGCGGCGCGGCTGGGCGATGTGGGGGTGGCCTGTATCCCGGGCGGCGGGCACATGCTGCCCGTAACCCATGCGGCGCAGGTGCGCGACCTGATCGCGATGAATCTCGAGCGCAGTTGAGGCGACGGGAACCGGACGCGCCGGTTCCCGCCTTTTCGCCTCAGCCTTTCGGGCTGATCATGTCTTCCGGACGCACGACGCGGTCGAAGGTCTCGCCATCGACATAGCCGAGCGCGATCGCTTCCTCGCGCAGCGTCGTGCCGTTCTTGTGCGCGGTCTTCGCGACCTTGGTCGCCGCGTCATAGCCGATGGTCGGCGCCAGCGCCGTCACCAGCATCAGGCTTTCCTTCATCAGCTTGTCGATGCGGGCCGTGTTCGCCTGCGTGCCCACCACCATGTTGTCGGTGAAAGCCGAAGCCGAGTCGCCCAGAAGCTGCATCGATTGCAGCACGTTGTAGCTCATCATCGGGTTGTAGACGTTGAGTTCGAAATGCCCCTGCGAGCCCGCGAAGCCGATGGCGGCGTCGTTGCCCATGACATGGGCGCAGACCATCGTCAGCGCTTCCGCCTGCGTCGGGTTCACCTTGCCCGGCATGATCGAGCTGCCCGGTTCGTTTTCCGGCAGGATCAGCTCGCCCAGACCCGAGCGCGGACCCGAGCCGAGCAGGCGCATGTCGTTGGCGATCTTGAAGAGCGAGGCGGCCACGGTCTTCAGCGCGCCCGAGAAGAACACCATCGCGTCATGGGCGGCGAGCGCCTCGAACTTGTTCGGCGCGGTGACGAAGGGCAGCCCGGTGATCTCGGCGATCTGCGCGGCGATGCGGGTATCCCAGCCGACGCGGGTGTTCAGACCGGTGCCGACGGCGGTGCCGCCTTGGGCCAGTTCGTAGATATGCGGCAGCGCCAGTTTCACCCGTTCGATGCCGCGATCGACCTGCGTCGCATAGCCCGAGAATTCCTGACCCAGCGTCAAGGGCGTCGCATCCTGCGTATGGGTGCGGCCGATCTTGATGATATCCTTGAACTCCTCCGACTTCGCCCAAAGCGCTTTCGACAGTTTCTCAAGGCCGGGGATCAGCACGTCGCGCGCCTGCATCGCGATCGCCACGTGCATCGCGGTCGGGAAGGTGTCGTTCGACGACTGCCCCATGTTCACATGGTCATTCGGGTGCACGGGCTTTTTCGAGCCCATCACGCCGCCGAGCATTTCGATGGCGCGGTTCGAGATCACCTCGTTCGCGTTCATGTTCGACTGCGTACCCGAGCCGGTCTGCCAGACGACCAGCGGGAAGTTGTCGTCAAACTTGCCCTCGATCACCTCGGTCGCGGCGGCGGCGATGGCCTCGGCGATCGCGGGTTCCATGTCGCCCTGCGCCTTGTTCACCAGCGCGGCGGCCTTCTTGATCACGCCCAGCGCGCGGATGATCGGCTTCGGTTGCTTTTCCCAGCCGATCGGGAAATTCAGGATCGAGCGCTGCGTCTGCGCGCCCCAATATTTGTCGGCGGGAACTTCGAGCGGGCCGAAGCTGTCGGTTTCCGTTCTGGTCGCGGTCATCGTGGGCCTCCGTGATGCGAAATGTCCCGCGCGTCATAGGACGGCGGGACAGTTTTTGCAATCGGTATGCGAAAGTATACCGCCCTCAGGCGTCGACGGACATCCGGTAGACGCGGGCGTTGCGGCAGAGCGGATGGTTCGCCAGCAGTTCGGCCAGCGCGGTCTCGACGATGCGGGGCGAACGGCAGTGGAAGTACAGCTCGACCGCAGTCGGATAGGTTCCGGTGCCCTGCAGCCGCCCGGCGGAGCTGACGCGCTCCTCGATCGGGCCCATCAGCTTCGCGGCGACCTGCCCCGCGGTCTGGCCCGCGGGCAGAACGGCGGGGTCAAGCTCCATGATCACCACCTCGGTGGTGCCGAAACGGCGGAGTTCCTTGCCCTCGGCATCGGTGAACCACGAGCCCTTCGGCGAGCCGAGGCTGTCGAAATGCGCCACCAGCCGGTCCATCTTCTTCGCGTCGAGCCCGGTCAGGCTCATCACGATCTGCGAGGACGTGCCCCGCCCTTCGGCATTGACAGCGGAACTGGCGCTGACGACGCTGCCAAACCCTTCGGCGGTCAGCATCTTCTGCACGGGCTCGTCATAGCGCAGGGCGCGATCGTCCTTGAGCAGGCAGGTCGGAAGATGCGCGGTGACGGTGGTGGTGACTTTCGGTTTGAGAAAATTGAACATCACTCGGGTCTCATTTGCGGAATTTGTCGAGACTGACCACTTCGGCTTCGGTCCGGGGTTTTTCCGGCTCGTCGTCCGGTTCCTCCTCGTCGTCTTCGTCCTCGTCCTCCTCGTCGCTTTCCTGCGATTCGAAGCGCAGGCCGAATTCGACCGAGGGATCGACGAAAGTGTGCACGGCGTCGAAGGGGATCACCAGCGGCTCGGGCTGGTTGCCGAAGTTCAGCGTGATCGAGAAGCCCTCGTCGGTGACGACAAGATTGTCGAACCAGTGCTGGATCACGATGGTCATTTCTTCCGGGTAGCGGGACTTCAGCCAGTCCGCCATCTCCACCTTCGGCGCGCGGGTGTCGAAGGTGATGAAGAAATGATGCGCACCGGGCAGGCCATGCTCGGCCACCTCGGTCAGAACGGTCTGGATCAGCCCGCGCATCGCGCGGTGCATCAGGGTGCCGTAGTCGATCGAACGGGTCATCTGGCCGCCTTTCCTTTCGGCCCAGCATAGGGGATTCGTCGAGCAAGGAAAGGGGGAAGGCGGCAAGTTCCCGCCGGCTCAGCCCAGTTGTTCCCCCATCAGGCACAATGCCATGACTTCGGCGGGCAAAGCGCCGATCTGGCCGAAGAATCCCAGCATGTCGACATGGTTGTAGGCTTCGACGAATTTGTTGCCCTGAAACCGGACCGCCACCTGCGAGGTGATGTCGACGGGTCGCAGATCGCGAGCCGAGCGCGCCTCGATATGGACCAGCGCCCAGAGCCAATCGCCGGATTCGAAATGCTGCACGATCCGGAAGCGCGGCTCGGTGACGAGCCGCATCAGCATCGGCACGAGTTCGGCGAAATCCGCCGGGCGCAGCGAATGGCCGGGCAACAGCCCGGTTTCGGTCGCCTCGGGCGGGAAGAAATTGCCGATGGCGCGCAGATCGCCGCACAGCCAGACCGTGCGATACCAGTCTTCAAGTCGATCAATCTTGGTCATGGACCTGCCCCCTTTACGGCACCAGATCACAACCTTGACGTGCAGAGATTGCGACGTGGTTAAACAGGCAGGGGAAAGTGCAGGTTTCTGTTGCCAGGCACCTGCGAGCCCCGCCTTAAGCGGCTAAGCGTAAGGACTTAGGTTTCGATACCTCGAACTGCTTACGCAGCCAGAGCCATCGGAGCACGGTTGTCGTTGGCAACTGTACATTTGCACCGATAACGGTGGTAGCTCACCGGGACAAAGCAATCACCTTTAGACGTTCGTCGATCCTGTTTCGGCCCCATTCGCCCCCAACGAGGGAGTTTTGGTGGAGCCGCCGGGTACCGCCCCCGGGTCCGATCCGCTTATTCCGTGCGCGTTTATGCCCATAGTCGGGGTTGCCCCCGACAAGGACAAAGATAGGCGTCAACGCCGGGCTGCGCAAGGGGCCCCGCCCCGTCCCCTGCCCTTTTCAGGCAGGACGGCTGACCAGAAGCTTGTCGATCCGCCGCCCGTCGAGATCGAGGATCTCGATGCGCAGACCATGGAGCGTGAAGACGGTTCCGACCTCGGGCAGCTGGCCGGTTTCGTCCAGCACCAGCCCAGCAACGGTCTGATAATCGCGCCCGTCGCGCAGGGTGATCCCGAAGGCATCGGCAAATTCGTCGGCCGGCATCCAGCCCGCCACCAGCACCGAACCATCGGCACGGGTGACCATCTTAGGCTCCTCGGGCTCGCCCGCATCGTGGAAATCGCCGGTGATCGCCTCGAGCAGATCCATCGGCGTCACGATACCCTCGAAATGGCCGTATTCGTCGAAGACGAGCACGATATGCGCGGGCGAGGTGCGCAAGGTCTCGACCACATCGAGCGCCGACATCCCATCGAGCACCACCGGCGCCGGAAGGATCAGCGCGCGCAGATCCGCCGCCTCGCCGCGCGGCCGGTGATCGAGGAAATCATGCGCCGAGAGCACGCCGACGATTTCATCCGCGCCGCCGTCGCGCACCGGCAGCCGCGAATGGCCGGTCTCGCGGAAGCGCTTGACGATCGCGGCGGGGCTGTCGGTGATCTCGACCAGCTCGACCTCGTGGCGCGGCGTCATCAGCCCTTTCGCCGTGCGGTCGGCGATGCGCATCACCCCGGCGATCATCTCGGTCTCGGCGGCCTCCATCACCCCGGCCGTCTGCGCCTCGGCCAGCACCATCTTGACCTCCTCGTCGGTCATGTTGCTTTCGGTCGAACCGGATTGGCCGAGCACGAACAGCACCACCCGCCCCGAGATATCGAGCAGCCAGACCACCGGCGCGGCGACGATCGCGATCAGCTGCAGAAGCGGCGCGATGCGCACGGCCACCGCTTCGGGACGGCGCAGCGCGATCTGTTTCGGCACCAGCTCGCCAAAGACGAGCGAGGCATAGGTGATCGCCACCACCACCCCGCCGACGCCCAGCGTCTCGGCAAGACTGACCGAGAGCCCCTGCGCGGCCAGCCAGCCCGACAGCCGCGTGCCAAGCGTCGCCCCCGAGAAGGCGCCCGAGAGCACCCCCACGGCGGTGATGCCGATCTGCACCGAGGACAGGAACCGCCCCGGCTCCTCGGCCAGTTTCATCGCGATGCGGGCGCCGCGGCTGCCCCGGCTTGCCAGCACTTTCAGCCGCGCCGTGCGCGACGAGACGATGGCCAGTTCGGACATGGCAAGCACGCCGTTGACGAGGGTCAGCAGCAGGACGATGGCGATTTCAAGAAACATGGGAAGGTCCGGGATTTCGGATCAGGACAAGGTGCGAAACGGCGGCGCGGGCCCGGGCGGGCCGGGATCGGGGGCAAGGACAGGCATCGCAGAACATGTCCCTCAGGTAGGGATCGGACCGCGACGACACAAGCGCAATCTGCGCGTTTCTTCGCGCGGCGCCACTTTGCGCAATGATCCGCGGCTTTGCGGCGAGGCGGGACCGTACCGCGCAGGGTTGACGATTCGCGGCGGCGTCGGACATCTTCACGCCATCGCATGGCCCCTGCCCTTCTCATCCATTCGCAAGATTCAAAGATTTCAAGGAGTGATCAAATGGCAAATCTGTTGTTTCGCCGTGTCTTCGACCTGTCGACCCTGCATCCGGGCGATTTCCTGCTTGGCAGCTCCAGCGCGACCGAGACCCTGATCACGATGACCTTCGGCACGCGGGTTCTGACCGTCTCCGGCGTGTTCACCCTCACCGATGGCGAAGTGACCGGCGGCACAGTGACCGGGATCTCGCTGCGCGACGGCGGCGTGGCGCAATTCGACATGACGAGCCTCGCGCTCGATGTCGACCGGTTTCAGGCGCTGCTCGCCGATGACGATCTGGCCGGGGTGATGGCGGGCAATGACCGCTTGACCGGCACCGCTTCGGCGGATCGGCTGAGCGGCTTCGACGGTGCGGACCTGCTGTCGGGACTTGGCGGCAATGACGCGCTGTTTGGCGGCGCGGGGCATGACACGCTTGATGGCGGCGCGGGCAACGACAGCATGATCGGCGGCGCGGGAGACGATCTTTACCGCGTCAACAGCACCGCCGACAGCGTCACCGAACTCCGCAACGGCGGCTTTGACCGGGTGGAAACCACGCTGTCGAGCTACACGCTCGGGCGCAATGTCGAGGCGGTGACCTTCACTGGCGACGGCGCCTTTCGCGGCACCGGCAATGGCGGCGACAACCTGATCCGGGGCGGCGGCGGCGCGGATTCGCTGAGCGGCCTTGCCGGCGACGACACGCTGAGCGGCGGCAATGGCAATGACACGCTGGTCGCCGGCGAGGGCGATGACCTTCTGGTCGGCGACGCGGGCGGCACCGAGGCGTTCCTCACCGCCTCGACCCCCGCGCCCAGCAATCCGGACCGGCGCATCACCCTCACCTCGGGCCTGCCCGAAGCCGCCCCCGGCGGTACCACCACGCTCACCGGCACGATCAACAATGCGGCAGGCGGCAATGTCATCAACCTTGCCTTCGTGCTCGATGTCTCGGACAGCATGGGCTGGGCCTTCACCGGCACGGATGTCGGCGATCAGAACGGCGACGGCGTCGCCAACGCCCGGCTCGACGCGGCCATTGCCGCCTTCGCGCAACTGGTCGAGACGATTGCCGCGCTTGGCCTGTCCGATCGCGTCAACATCGCGCTGATCCCCTTTGACAACACGAGCGCGATTGCCGCCACCGGCTCGCCCGTCTCGGATGCGAATGGCAATGGCGTGGCCGATATCATCGACGCCGCGCGCGCGCTCGATCATGATGGCAGCACCTATTACGACGCCGGGCTGCAATCCGCGATCACCTTCTTCAACGCCGCCCCCGATGGCAGCAACCAGGTGTTCTTCCTCTCGGACGGCGAACCGAACGGCAATGATTACAGCACGATGCTGGAACGGCTCGGCGATCCCGCGGGGATCAACGCGCAGATCCGCGCGCTCGGCTTCGAGGCGGCGGGAAGCTACTACGACGTTCTCGACCTGCTCGATGACGGGGTGCTGAACAGCTCGGCGATCGACGTGACCGACCCCGCCTCGCTGAATGCCGGGCTGCTTGGCTCGCAGGTCTCGACCGAAGACATCGCCGGGCTCGAGGTCTGGCTCAATGGCACGCTTGTCGCGACGCTGACCCCCGATCAGTTCACCCAGACCCCGTTCGGCTGGCAATATTCGGTCACCCTCCCCGGGCTCGACACCACCGGCACCAATGTCGTCGAAACCCGGCTGGTGCTGAACGATGCCGATGGCACCACCGTCACCAACACCCAGACGATCACCGTGGGCGGGCTCGCCTCGGACGACTCGCTGTCGGGCGGGGGCGGCAATGACACGCTGGACGGCGGCGCCGGGATCGACACGCTTTCGGGCGGCAGCGGCGACGACATCTACCGCGTCGACACCAGCGGCGACCGGATCATCGAAGCCACGGGCGGCGGCACCGACACGGTCGAAACAACGGTCAGTTTCACGCTCGACCGCACGATGACCGCGAATGTCGAAAACCTCGTGCTGCTCGGGTCGGACAACATCAACGGCACCGGCAATGCGCTGGCCAATCGCATCACCGGCAACAGCGGCAACAACGTGATCGAGGGGATGGGCGGCGCCGACACGCTGATCGGTGGCTTCGGCAGCGATTTCGTCTCGTTCCGCAACGAGACGGCCGTGACCGTCTCGCTCAACAGTGGCGCGGCGACCCTGCCCGGCGGCGGCGACGTGCTGAGGCTTGTCGATTTCGAGAATGTCATCGGATCGGCCTATGCCGACAGCATCTTCGGCGACACGCAGGACAACGTGCTGATCGGCCTTGGGGGCGATGACACGCTGAATGGCTATGGCGGCTTCGACACGGTCGATTACTCTGCCGCGACCTCGGGGCTGACGGCAACCCTGTCGAGCTGGGGCGATACCGTGCGCTCCGCGAACGGCGCCGAGGGCATCGACTATCTGAGCAGCATCGAGGCGGTGATCGGATCGCGCTTCGCCGATACCCTCACCGAGAGCAGCTATTACATCACCGACAACCGGCTCGACGGCGGCGAGGGCAATGACCTGCTCACCGCGGCTTACGGCGATGACACGCTGATCGGCGGCGCGGGCAACGATACGCTGGCGGGCGGCGGGGATTACGGCTCGACGCATTACGTCGACCTTGTGGATTATTCGGCGGCCACGGCGGCGATCAGCGGCGCGCTTGCAGGCACGATGACCGGCACCGCCACCGGCCGCGACGTCCTGTCGGGGTTCGAGCATATCGTGGCCACCGGCTTTGCCGACAGCATCACCGGCTCGGATGTGGCGGAATGGATCGAGGGCGGCGCGCAGCGCGACACGCTGTCGGGCGCGGGCGGAAATGACACGCTCGATGGCGGCGCCGGGATCGACGTGCTGAGCGGCGGCGCGGGCGACGATCTGTTCTACGTCGATGTCAGTGGCGACCAGGTCCGTGAAAACGCGGCCGAGGGCAATGATACGGTCATCGCCGCGGCGGGCTACACGCTCGCCGATGTCGATGTCGAGAACCTGACCCTCACCACCACCGCGGGCGTCACCGGCACGGGCAACGCCGCCGACAACGTGCTGATCAGTGGCGCCGGGTCGGATCTGCTGATCGGTCTGGCGGGCAATGACACGCTGGCGGGCAATGCGGGCGATGACACGCTGCGCGGCGGGTTGGGCAGCGATGTGCTCTCGGGCGGCGACGGCATCGACTGGGTCGATTTCACCGATCTGACGACCGGGGTCAGCGGCGCGCTCACCACCTGGGGCGACGCAAGCTTCACCGCCGGGGTCTCGATCCTCACCCTGAACGGGATCGAGAATATCGCCGCCACGAACCGGGCCGACAGCCTCGCGGGCGGTTACGCCGCGAACATCCTTCTGGGCAATGGCGGCAACGACACGCTGAGCGGCGGCGACGACAATGACACGATCGACGGCGGCGCGGGGGATGACCAGCTCGACGGCGGCTCTGACGATGACCTGCTGACCGGCGGGGCGGGCAATGACTCGATCTTCGGCGATTACGGCTATGACACGATCCTTGGCGGCGTCGGCGACGACACGATCGACGGTGGCAGCTATTTCGACCTCGTCACCTATGCCGCGCTCACCACGGCAGGCATCCGCGCCGATCTGTCGACCGGGGTGGTCACCGGCGAGGGCACCGATCATCTGAGCAATGTCGAGTGGATCATCGCCACCGACCGCAACGACGTGATCCTGTGGAACAACAGTTCGGGCACCTACACCGACTTCCGCTTCGAGGGCGGCGCGGGGAATGACTCGCTTTCGGCCTCTGACGGCGATGACACGTTGATGGGCGGCAGCGGCAGCGACACGATGGTGGGGGGCGAGGGCAGCGACACCTACGAGGTCGATCGCAGCACCGATGTCGTCATCGAGATCGATCCCTACGGCTATCATGACACCGTGATCAGCTCGGTCAGCTACACGCTGGGCGCCTATGTCGAGAACCTGACCCTCTCCGGCACGGCCAGCCGCGGCACCGGCAATGCGCTGAACAACGCGCTGACCGGCACTGCGGGCGACAACACGCTGTCGGGCGATGCCGGAGCCGACACGCTCCTTGGCGGGTTGGGGCAGGACACGCTGGATGCGGGGGCCGACGCAAGTTCCGACGTCTTCCAGTTCACCGCGGTCGCGGACTCGGCAAGCGGCGCCGCCGACCGGGTCCTGAACTTCAACATCGCGCAGGACCGGCTGGATCTTTCCGACGTCGACGCCGATGCGCGCGACAGCGGCAACCAGTCCTTCAGCTTCCTCGGCACGGCGGCCTTCACCGGCACGGCGGGCGAGTTGCGCGTCAGCCAAAGCGGCGGAATGACCTATGTTCAGGGCGACACCGATGGCGACGGCACGGCGGATCTGGTGATCGAACTGGCTGGCACGCTGACGCTGTCGGCGGGCAACTTCTATCTGTGACGCGCAGGCGGCCTCGCCCTGACAACCGCGCGACCGGCACTGCGCCCGGTCGCGCCCTCAGACCCGCGGTGACGCGCGCGCCGCTCCCTTTGCGGCGGCGCCCGTCCTTGCGCGTCAGGCGGCAAAAACCCGGAGCAATCCCCCCTGCCCGCGCATCCGGGCTCGCCCGGACCGGACCCACGGCCTGAACGATCGTTTCATCCCATTTGGACCAAGCCGACAAATGCTGGCGCAATAGTAGCAATTTGACTTCATTGGTACCTGCTGCGCTATCGCGGTCCGCAGGCTCCAGACTTCGGTAACGGGGCCACCTCAGTCAAGCTGTTTTGCGCATGCGCCGCCGCCCGCGGAAACGGGGTTTCCCTCTTTGTCTCAGCAGCCGTTCTGTTCGACCCTCTTCTTTTGAGATTACCCCGGGTGCATGCTTCGGTCCGTGGTCGGCGCGTTGGCCGCCAACATGATGCTGGTTCAATGCAATTCCGGTGTGCCCATCTCATTGGCGTGCTCGACCGGGTCGGCATCAGTCCTGACCACGGCATCACCGGAACCGCGTCCCTGGGGGACCTCGAGGGCCTGCAATCAGGCCGACGACCGCTTGGAACTCCGAGTTTCAGGCCACATCGGGCGCCTGAACATTGACTCTGAAGTCGGCGTCATCGACCCACATCCGGTGCAGGATCACTGCGATGCGTCTGGCCAAAGCGACCATCGCCCGCTTGGCACCACGGCGGCGGGCGAGCTTGGCGCCCCATGTTCTCAGCCACGAGGCTCGCCCGCCAATCGTCGGAAAAACAGTCCTGTCTACGCGCAGTCGGTTATCATTTGGTCTGCGAGCGGCATCCCGGAACAATCCTGGTGGCTTTTGACCCCGTCCAGGGGCTTGGGAGCCGCCCGCATCTTCGATGTCATCCTGCACAGTTGCTTGGGGCCGATCCAGGGCCCCGCAGAACAGGACAAGGACCATGATGCACCAACTCTATCTCGGCGTCGACGTTTCCAAGGATCGGCTTGACGTGTTTCCCCCGCAGCGCGGAGTCTCCCAGATCGACAATGCCGCCTCGACGATCCGCACCTTCGTTCGCTATGCCAGCGCGAAGGGCACTGGGTCGTCTTCGAGGCGACGGGCGGTCATGATGACCGGGCGTTGCGCGAGGCGCTGGAAGCGGCGAATGTGCCCTTCTCGCGTCTCAATCCCCGGCAAGCGCGCGACTTCGCCCGCGCATCGGGGCTTCTGGCCAAGACGGATCGTGTGGATGCCCGCATGCTGGCGGAGTTCGGACGTCGCATGCAGCCGCCCCGGACGGCCGCCACACCCGAGATCCGCGCACAATTACAGGCGCTTGCAACGCGCCGCAGACAGCTGGTCGAGGCGCGCAAGGAGGAGATGACCCGCCTTGCCCAAACGGCCGATCCGGTGGCGAGGGCCGATATCCGCGCCATGGTCACGATCCTCGGGCGGCACATCCGCGACTTCGACGCCCGCATCATGGCGCTGATCGCCCGCGATCCGAAGCTGACCGAGGTCTCTCGTCGCATGCAAAGCGTCCCCGGTGTCGGCCCCATCGTGGCGGCCACGCTGATCGCGGAGCTGCCGGAGCTCGGAGGCCTGTGTCGCAGACGCATCGCGGCGTTGGCGGGCCTAGCCCCCATCGCGCAGGACAGCGGCAAGCTTCGCTGGCCAAGCGTTGCATTCGAGGCGGCAGGGCCAATGTGCGCAGCATGCTCTACATCGCGACCCTGCACGCTTCGCGCCACGCCGAAATCTTCCGCGCCTTCCGGACCCGAATGACTGCCGCAGGAAAACCCATCAAACTCGTACTCACCGCAACGGCACACAAGCTGCTGACGATCCTCAACGCAATGATCAAGACCGAGACGGAATTCCAAATGAGGACATGAAGCGGAATACAGTCGCCACCGGACTGTTTTCTGACCCTCCTCATACATCATCACCGTTGCCGCCTGGCACAGCGCGCGTCGAAGGTTGACGTCACCCGCTTTGGTGATCCCGCCCGAAACGTCGCGCTCGCCCGACTGGTTGCGCGAAGGCGTCAGGCCGACCCAAGGCCCGACTTTCTTTGACGAGGTGAACCGGGCAGGATCATCGACCGCAGATCGGTAGGTCAGCGCGACCACCGCACCGATCCCTGGCATCGTCATCAGACGCCGACAGACCGGATCCGCTTGGGAGAGTTGGCGGACATGGCGCTCAAGACCCGCAAGCTCCTGACGCAGCGCCGAGCGCGCGCGCAACATGGGTTCGGTTGCAGCCTCCAGCATCGGGTTGCCCGCCGACAGTTCGCGGATACGATTCTCAAACCGGCCTCGAGATATGGCCCCAACTTTGAGGCCGAAGTTCCGCAACAGCCCGCGCAGAGACATTTCCAGGGTAATGAACCCTTGTTGCACGGCTTTTCTGTCACCAAGCACGGCACGAACCTCTTGCGCAGACACCGATTTGCAGTGAACCGGCCGGAACCAGCCGAGGTGCAAGAGCCGCGCGATACCTTCGGCATCCCGACGATCCGTCTTGATCGGCATCGCCTTCAGCGCGCCTTTCACCTGCCGGGTTTCCATGAGAACGACAGGCTGTCCAGCTTCGGACAACCCGCGATGCAACCACTGCGACAACGGTCCAGCCTCAAGCCCGACGGCGGCAATTGTGCCGTCCTGCCTGCAAAGCCACCGCAACAGCGCCTCCGGCTCGCTGGCCACCTGCGCCTCCTTCATGATCTTCCCATGCTCGCTGATCATGCAGATCGCGGTCTTCTCCAGCGACACATCCAGCCCGACAAACAGCTTCATCCCGCAGCCCTCCTTCAGGATCCGATCCGGGAATGGCGCCAGCTTGCCCTCGATCTTACAACAGTAACGGGCGGGTCGTGACGCAGGCCCCGTTACGGCATCTCATTGAGTCGGCGCGGTTGCAGAACTCTGACCGTGCAGGACTCACATCCCGAATCCATGCAGTTAGACGGCAGGATGAGCCAGCCGACCCGCCCGCGCTACCGAACGACGAACTGGTCCAGCTATACCGCCTCGCTTCGCAAGGGCGGGTCGTTGCTGATCTGGCTGGACAAAGACATGGCCCGGGAGGCTCCGCGTGGCGTCAAGCCCGGTCGCCCCGCCGTGTTCTCGGATGCCGCGATCCAGTTCTGTCTGAGCATCAAGGTCCTGTTCAAGCTGCCGCTTCGACGAACGACCGGGATGGTGGCCAGCCTGCTGAAGTTGGCGGGGCTGGACTGGGCCGTACCGGATTGCACGACCTTGTGTCGGCGTCAGAGTGAGAGGGGACCGTGGCGCCCCTCGGCGCCGCGTAAGCCCCTCGAACCCTGCAGGTCCAGATCCCCTACCGTCGCGCCGATGGGCCGCTGAACCTGCTCGTTGACACTGAGCCCATGGAGCCGCCACTGGTCCAAGGCCCGTGGCGAAGGGGATCAAGTTTCTTCGCGATGGCGAATGGCAGGCCCGCAAACATGGTGTTCAGGGCAGACGCCAATGGCGCAAGGTGCATCTGGCGATGGACAGGGGCCAACGCCCGACATCCGGGCCGTCGAACTCACCCCAGCAGCGATGGCGACAGCCCGGTTCTGCAGGTGCTGCTCGCCCGGATCCCTGAAGGCGAAGCCATCGGCACGGCAACCGCCGACAGGGCCTGCGACACCCGCCGCTGCCACAGCGTCCTCATCGACCGGCTGGCCATTCCGATCATCCCGATCCGCAAGAATGGGCGAGCTTGGAAAGAAGACTGCCCGGCCGCGTTCGACATTGTCCTTGGACCGATGGCGGACACTGTCTCGCCCCGCAACGAAACCCTGCGCGCCACCCGGCACTACGGCCGAGCATTTTGGAAGCGCTGAACGGGATGCCACGTTCGAAGCCCGATCGAGGCGAAAATGCGCTGCCTCAAGGCCTTCGGCGAGCGCATCGCCGCAAGAAACCCGGACCGACAAACCGCCGAAATTCAGGTCCGAGTTGCCCTCATAAACCGTTTCAATACGCTCGGCACCGCTGAGATCGTCCGAGTAGCCTGACGTCGAAGGGGAAAGGGGCCATCATGCCTCAGGCATGAGTTGCGCAACAACGCCGCCTGAAACCACCCTGCTGGCCCTGCTTCATGCGACCCGACGAACCACCCCACAAGCAAGGGTGTTGGGGTGGCTAAGTCGTCCTCAGTGCCGCGATGCCACTTGCCCAGCGGCAGGGTACGACGCCTGTCAAATCTGCGATTGAACGGGGTCGGCGATGCTTCCGGCTATAAAAAGAGCGTAGCGGGCCGCAGGCATCACTTCGGGCCGTTCTGTTACCCCAGTTGTTACCCAAGAAGCCAGAAAAGCAAAAAGCCCGCGAGGGGTCTTTGCACGTTCCTGATTTATCAGGAATTTTGGCTCCGGCGGTAGGGCTTGGAGCCAAATTCGCAGATTCCGCAAGGCATTGGAAATAAAAGGAAAAAATCTCCGAGAAAATCGCCTGTGATACAGTTATGTGCTACACTGTAGCACAGGGCAGACCCTACACCCTTCGTCGCGTTCCGCAAGACGCAAAGCAAGCGATGGTTTTCCCCTTTGAAATCGCGGCTTCCCGGTTACGCTCATTCAGGAAAACCTCGCCGACAAGCCCTTGAGGCCCAGCATTCCGGCTTCGAAATTCGAAAGGGGAGCGTGAGGCGCCTCTAATCTTCGAAGGTCTTGCGTTCGAGGCCCAGGGTGGTCCAATCTTGCCCACCAAACGCGACCAGCGCGATATAGAGACGGCGCGTTTCAAGATCGGCTTTGAAAACGATCGTGATCCTGTGGCCTCGACCACCGTGGCGCACAAGCCAACCAGCAAGCGGTCCATCCAGGCGCATTCCCGACAGCGGATTGGCGACGATGTCGGCAACGAGCGCATCGACTTCATCGAGCCGACGCGTCGCCGCGCGCAGATCGCCTTGCGTGGTTGCGTAGATATGCTCCGCCAGAGCGCGCAGATCGCGCCCGACCAAGGGGTGGCGTATCAGCTGCATCAGCGATTGTTGCCGCTGCCGGCTGGCAAGATGGAGAGCAGGTGGTTTCGCGCGTCGCGGGTGAAGTCAGCGGAATCTGCCAAAGGCTCCCACGCCTCGAGCGGCAAGCTCAGACGGCGCTGCACCTCCACTTCGAAGAGTTTGCGCTCTTTCTCTCGCGCCGCGCGTGCGCGAGCCAGTTCGCCGGAAACCGCCGCGCTGATGTTCGGATATTCGCCGGCCTCCACTAGTTCCCGCGCAAAGGCGAAGGCTTGGTCGGTAAAGCTGACGCTTTGCTTGTGAACACCCATTGCAGTCTCCGCGACGGTAGTCTGTTGGAGCACCCTATCGCATTGCGATGTTCTCGGCAATCTTGCCAAGGCTTGATCGAGATCGTCCTGGATCAGCCGATGATCGTTGAAGTCGCTTCCGCCGCCGGGCTCGCTGTCAAAGCTCCGGGTCGCGGCAAACGGCGTTCTGCGATTTCGGGGGCGCCGACTTCAGATGCCTTGATCCGCAGGAATCTGCTCGCCCACACGCCGAAGCGCCTCCGCCGGAAACACGCCAAGCGCGCGGAAAATCTTGATGAACTCCAGCACATCAATCCGCCGTTCGCCGGATTCGATGCGCGCGATCAGCGATTGCTGGCAATGAAGCTCGCGGGCGAGATCGGCCTGGGTGAGCCCTCTCTCGCGGCGGGCGGCGGCAATCGCCTCGCAAAGCGCCCGCTGACCTTCGGTGTGGATCGTTCTCGGCATCTCGCTCCGCCCTGCATTTTGGGGCTGGCGTTAATGCGGAAAGTAGATTATCTAAAATTTAGATAATGGAGGGCAAAATGCAGGACATAGACGACCTCGACCTCGAACCGGTCACCTTTCTCGTCGAAGCCGAGATCGCTGCGCGGCAGGCGTTCGACGCGCGCATCGCACGCGAACCGGGCTTCAGCGCGCTCGCGCGCAAACGGGTCTCGCGGTATCTCGACAATCCGATCTGGCGCGGCTTGGTCGAACTGCACCTGAACGGCGCGACCAGTTTCGAGCACGGACTGATGCTGCGCGGCGCGGGTCTGTTGCGCCCCGCCCGCTTCTTCGTGCTTGCCGGAGATCTCGCGGGGCGCGAGCTCGATTGCGTCGAGTTCACCGACCTCGGCCTCGAGCAGCTTCACGGCACGCTCTCGTTCAAAGGCGCAGACGACCCGTGCCGGGAGGCGATCTACCGCGCGGTGTCGAGTTACCTTGTGATTGACCGCGGCAACGGCATCGTGGCGACCCGGTCGGCTCTCGAAGTCGCGCTCGAAATCGACGATCGGGATCTCCTCTCGCGGGCTTGCTCGCTTGTCAGCGGCTGTCCGATGGCGTTGCCGCCCCCGGCGCGGTCGAAAGGCGCGACCGAGGAGGATTGGATGGAAATGGCGGAATTCTTCTCGAATGGCGACGACGACCGGCGCGGCGCAGCGATCATCGATCTGGCCGCTCTGGACGGCATGAGCGAGCGCGCATGATGTCCGTGGCCGCGTACAGTTGGCAAGCCGCGGACACGCCAGAGGCGCGCCGCGCGGGGGAGTTGATGTCGCTTGTTTTGCCCATTGTGCGGGGGAGCGGCCCGCCGACAGTCCGCCTCTCTGATGTACCCGAAGCTCTCCGCGCGGAATTCGAGCGCTGGATGAACGGCAAAACGACCCCTGCGGAGGGCGTCTATGCGCATGACTGGTATCAATTTCGGCAAGGCGTCGCGAACCGCGCGCTGCGCGAGGCGCAGCGTGTCGCAACCGCTCTGGCCGAGGTGGGGCCGACCGCGACCGATCTGATCTCGGCGCCCATCATGCACGCGTGGATCGGCGTGCGGGACACCCGTTTTGGTGGGGCAATTCTTGTAGGGCGGCCGGAGGGTCATCCGGTTTGCCGGGGGCCGGTGAGCCACACCTCTCGCTTGTGCGGTCTCGATCTCGGTCTGACGTGGGCGCGCACGATGACGCGTTGGTATTCCCTCGGGGCTCCGGCCGATCCGCACGAGGTGCTCGATTACATTCACCGCCACGGAATCCCGCGCGATCTGATTCTCTGCGTGGACACGTTATGGACCGATCAGTCTTGGCTTTGATCTGCCAAGTGCCGCGTAGATATTGCTTCTGCGGCTAAACAGATCGCTTCGAGCGTTTGATGTCCGAAAATTGTGGACAGTGAGTCGAAATCAAACGGCTCCAACTTGCGCGAGGGCATTTCTGCGCGAAACTGGTGTTGCAGGTAATCACTCCCGATCTGCGAGACACCCGAAATGGCCAGGAAATCCCTCAAGAACCCCGTGCGCGCGGCGCATCGTGCGCGCGAACGCGCCTCTCGTGAAGCGCGCGGACTGCACGAAGCCCGCGTGATCGTGCCACGCGAGCATGACCCGATCCTGCGTGGGTGTGCGCGCAAATTGCGCACCGATCCGGCGTTTGCGGCCGCCTTGGCGGCTCTCCTCGAACTTGACGCAGCCACTCCTGATGACGCTGCGGCGGTACTGCCCCTGGCGTCCGCCGAAAAGCCCAAGGGTTGCGTTGTTCCGACGCGCAAGCAGGTGCGCAAGGCAAAGGGAAAGGGAGGCTTGGCCGAGGCGGCGCTCGGTGATCTGTTTGGTTTTGGAATCGGCGACACGGAAGGGGCTTGACGACCCAAGCGGTCATGCGGTCGAATTTCATTCGAAGCATTCAGATCCACGGCGGGCATCCACGGCGGGCATCCACGGCGGGCATCCACGGCGGGCATCCACGGCGGGTAAGGCGCCGATTGCGCGAGTCTCCGTGAGAGGCGGTCAAAGTTAGTCTGTCGTCTGAGACATTCGTGTCTTGCACAGCATAGCTCTCGGCGCCGACGTGAAGGGCGGAGGCTGTGTCAAAACCCCCTGAATCTGCTATACTTCCTCGAGTTTGGGAGGCTCGGCATGTCAGGTTTCATCGAAGGTCTGAACCGCGACCAGACAACGCTTTTCCCTGAGCGGCTGGAGGATTGGATCGGCGAGGACCATCTCGTCCGCGTCGTCGACCTGTTCGTCGAGCAGCTTGATCTGGCTTCCCTCGGCTTCCTGCGCCACGCCGCGGCGCGAACCGGGCGGCCCGGGTACCATCCGGCGGTGCTGCTCAAGCTGTTCATCTATGGCTATCTGAACCGGATCCCGTCCAGCCGCCGCCTGGAACGCGAGGCCGGGCGCAATGTCGAAGTGATGTGGCTGACCGGTCGCCTGGTCCCAGATCACAAGACCATTGCGGAGTTCCGTCGCCTGAACGGCATGGCCATTCGCAACACCTGCGCCCATTTTGTCGAGCTGTGCCGCCGGGTCGGCGTATTGAAAGGCGACTGCGTTGCCGTGGATGGCAGTAAATTCAAAGCGGTGAACAACCGGGATCGGAACTTCACCAAGGCGAAGATCGCCAGCCGTTTGGCGCATCTGGAAACCGAGGTCGGCCGTTACATCGAGGAGGCTGACCGGATCGACCGTCAGGAAACCGGCGCGGCGCGGGCCGAGCGGGCGGCCCATCTGAAGGGGCGATATCACGGCATTCGTCAGCAGATCGACCGTTTGCTGGCGATGGAAAAGGCGCTGGACGATGCGCCGGACGGGCAGATTTCGCTGACCGACCCAGATGCCCGGGCCCCGATCGCAAGAAAATGGCAACGCGCGCGCAGCACAGCGGTCACGTCGGCTATAATGTGCAGACCGTTGTTGACGCCGAGACGCATCTTATCGTGACCCATGAGGTGACGAACCAGGGCCATGATCGGGATCTTCTGGCCGCAATGGCCATGCGCGCAAAGGCCGTGCTGAAGCGCGATGACCTGCATATTCTCGCCGACAAGGGGTATTTCAGCGGGCGGGAAATCCTTGCCTGCCACCAGGCGCAGATCATCGCGACGGTGCCGCGGTCGGACACCTCCGGCGCAAGATTGAAAGGGCATTTCGTCAAGGCGGACTTCGCCTACGAGCCCGATGCCGATGTCTATCGATGCCCAGCCGGGCAGGCCTTGCCCTATCGCACGACCACCGAGCAGCAGGGGCTGCAGATGCGACGCTATTGGCGCGGCGGGTGCCCACGCTGCGAGATCAAACGCCGTTGCACGACGGGCTCTGAACGACGGGTTTCGCGGTGGGAGCACGAACATCTGGTCGAGGCATCGGATGCGCGCCGACGCAGCGCCGACGCGCCGATGCGGGTGCGAAGGTCAACCGTCGAGCATCCGTTCGGAACGATCAAAGCCTGGACCGGGCCATGCCATTTCCTGACCAAGCGGTTTCAAGGGGTGGGCACGGAAATGGCGTTGAACGTGCTGGCCTACAACATCAAGAGAATGATCTCCTTGCTGGGCATGCCGGGGTTGACGGCTGCGATCCAAAGGTGATCGCGGGAAAATCGGCGATCTCGAGCCCGAGAATGGCGCCTTTTGAGCCCGAAAGGCCCCCAAAACAGCGGTTCGGAGAAATTAGTGCTGAAAACCGCCTGAACGGGGGCGAGCGCCTGCGACTTGGTGCCAAAATCTGAGTTTTTACACAGCCTCGGCGGGAAGCCGGAGTTCGTCGCGGGGTCGACGGACGGTAAGCGGCGGCTGTTTAAGCTTACCTTTAGATGTGTCGTCGCCTTGATCAGTCAGAGCGCTACACTTTCGAGGAGTACGCCCCGCTTGTCCGTTGGGCGGAATAGCCCGACGCCACCTCCTTCGGCGGTACTAACGTGCCTGTACAAGTCAATATACTCATTGCCATGACTGTTACCTGCGCTGTCGCGCGTCGGAACCACCACAATCTTGTCAATTTGCTTCACGCCATCTGCGTAGCCGATCTCCCAAGGGCACCAGCGACTGGAGGTGGAGTTTGCGGTCGCAAGAAAGATGAACCAACTTAAGAGATTGATCCGATCTTTGATTTTCTGCGCCGTTTCGCGATTTGGTTTGGGGGGCATCGACGTATCCTCCCAATCGATGTAGACCATCCATCCTTGCGCTTGGAGATACCCTTGCAGACCCTTGGCCAGCTCTGCATCCTTGTGACTGTGAGAAAGGAACGCGGTCTGCTTTCCAGCTTGAATCGCCTCGTTTACAACTTGGTCAGACTTGCGAATTCCGGCCCTTTCGGCGTATGCGCGGATTGATGACTGATTAATCAAAGCTACCTCCCAACGTCTGCGGCACCCTACTCCGCTCCCGGCCCCTGAGAAGGCGGGCCGCTGCTAGGCCCTGACCCGTTCGGCTGCTCAGCGCCGCCCGCTTAACCGCTGCGCTGACTGCTCACCCAAGAAGCGGCGGCTCTTTCACCATCGTCAATCGGCCGCTGCCAACTTGCCCGCTAGATAGAGTAGCAAGCACATGCCTAGAAGAAGCGGAAGATGCACACCGATGACAGACGGGCTGAAAAATGCCGCAGCAACTTCTTTCGATTTTAGCTTCTTCGGTGCGATCGCGAGGTCCGCTGCTTGGTCGATAGCTCTGCCGCTGACGACAGCATACATGTCGCGGAACTGTTTTTCCAAGGCAAGATAATAGGCATCGAGCGATGCGAAGACCAATGGCACTGCGACGCCGGCCCAGATCAGCTCGGGCACCGGCTTTTGGAAAGCGACGGCGACTAACGCAGCTAGGATGGTAATGCAGAACGTCTTCGCATTGGCGCTGAAGCCCGACAGGCGCGCGATTATCGACTGGATCATGCCCAGATGCGCGACCCGCATCTGCACGAGCGACTCTTGGTTCAACGGTATGGGCGTGTTCAAGCTAATCCTCCTAGGCCTTAATGTAGTCATCGCCGCGCGTGAGCCGGTCGACAATCGTCTGCATGATCACCGGATAGGGGACGATCCGCTCTTCGAACTCATGGCGCCGCCGGTCAAACTCGAATTCGGTAGCCCCTAGCCGCGCTCGTGCCCGGCTCCAGACCTGCTCTGCGATCGCGGTATCAATCGCTTCGACGATGAGATCTGGGTCGATGGCCTGCTGCCGGTTTCGTGGACAGCTGGTTAAGCTAGCATAGCGCGGGCCTCGAACTCCATGGGGCTGAGATAGCCCAGTTTCGAATGCCGTC
>NZ_QJTK01000011.1 GCF_003217355.1 Rhodobacter viridis
GCAGGCATCGGCAAATGGATCGACTTCTACAACACGCAGCGCCCCCATTCGGCGCTTGGCGGAAGGACACCGGTTGAGGCCCATCAGGGCCAAGACCTAAAGGCGGCGGTTTGATCAACGGGCAAGCTTAGCAACGCCGCAAATCTGTCCGGAAAACGGGGACCACCTCACGCCACCGGTTCGAGTGACAGGATCGACGCTGACGCTTTGCGGAGGATCTCGTTCGCCTGACGCAGCTCGCGGTTCTCGCGGTCCAGCGCCTTCATCCGCTCGGCCATCTCGCGGGAGATGCCCGCCCGCTTGCCGCTCTCGACCTCGGCCGTCTTGACCCAGTCATTCAGGCTCTGCGGCGCACAGCCGATATTCGCGGCAAGCGGCATGACCGCCTGCTAGCGCGACCCGTGCTGCCCGTTCGGCGATCCGCTTGAACCTATGGCGCGGTCCGCCGACCTGTCGAGGACAAGCCGCACCGCGCGTTCACGCACTTCGGGCGAAAACTTGTTCCTCGTCTTGCTCATGATGCTCCATCCTACTCAGAAGTTGCCGCCTCCGGCAAACCCGCCACGGTTCAAACCGGGATCGCCCCGTCGAACGGGGCAAGCTGGAACTGGCTCGCGACATGCGCCACCAACCCGTCCACGCCCTTGCGAAACGAGCGTTGGGCGCCATTGGTTCAAGCCCAAGGACGAGCGATCGGCTCGGTGGCGAGGGAAATGCGGTCGCTCGGGGTGTGGTAACTCATTGCGAGGCCCTCGACCCGACGCAGGATCTCGGCCAGCTGCTCGGTCGGAAAGTCACCGCGCAGCGATATCTCGGCGTCGCCGATCCGGATCTGACAGGCGGCCGCGTCCGCGGCGCCCGTCTGCCTCGTGGCGCGCCGGTTCCGAAGGCGCCATCACCTCGACGAACTGCGGAGCTTTGCCTTGCGGCCGCCCCCGACGCGACAGCTCGGGCAATTCGGCGCGCGCTCCTTTCGCGACCAGGGACTCGTTGGCGCCGATCTCCTTGGCGACGGTGACGATCTTGGTGCCGGCCTCGATCTTCTTCACCGCCATCGCCTTGAGCTCATCGGGCCAGATCCGACGCTCGTTGTCGGCGGTGATCACCGGGCAACCCCAGACCACCACATCGCCGCCCTCACCCTCGTCCAACATCTCGACCGCCGTCGAACAGAGCGAGCATCGCAAAACCCTTATTTCATTGGAACATCGGGTATAGGCACCGCTGACAATCGACCTTCCAAGATTGAGGACGCAAACCGGACGACCGCCACCGATGCGGGTGCCCGGGCCACCGTCCGGCCCACGGCACCGATGGCGGCTATCGTGTCACGGCCTGCCTGCGGAGCATCCTGAGGCAGGCTGCCTCGATCCGGAAGACCGCCTTGCGCAGCCCGAGGGCCGGCCTCTCGACGCAGATCCAGGAGAATGCCGCAAACGCGGCCGCGACGATCAGCGTCAGGATCGTGTTGGTGTACCAGTCGCGGGCGAAGGGCAGCGTCTGGTACAGCGCCTGCTGAATGACATAGCCGTAGAGATACATGCCATAGGAGTAATCTGCCCCCTGGATCACGAAGATCCGCCGCGGATTGCACAGGCCCAGATAGATCGTGATGTAGGGGATGCACAGGGTTACAAGCCCCCTCTGCTCCAGCAGCACGCCAGCGAAGGCGATCACAAGCACGCCCAGGAAGAGGCTTAGGTTCCAGGGCAGCTTGTGCCTGTAGTAATGGATCGAGATGCCGCCGAAGAAGGCGACGAGAAGGCGGGTGCCGCGTGGCACATGCTCGATGAAGTTGAAACAGACCGCCCCGAAGACCATCGCCGCCACGAAGATAACCGGCCATTTGCGCGCCCCGATGAGCACCAGACCGGCCAGCGACAGGTAGCAGCCCAGTTCCCACGGCACGGTCCAGAGCTGGCTGTTGACGATCCCCGAGACCGGGTTGTCAAGGAACAGGCCCGGCAGCTTGTAGTGGATGTGTCCCAGGATATTGTAGAGATAGGTGAAGAACAGCGGGGAGGTGAAATATTCTCCCAACGGCGACTGGGTCAGCGTCGGCCCGAGAATGAACGCACTCAGCAGAACTTCCATCGCCAGCGCGGGATAGATGCGGATGACGCGCAGTCCCATGAACGAGATCAGGGTCTGGCATCTCTCGAGGCTTCCGGCCACCAAGAATCCGCTCAATGCGAAGAACATCCCGAGGATCATCGGAAAGAAAAGTTCTCCGAACACGCCGAGGGCGTCGAAAACCGCCCCGTAGCCAATTCCGGTCACGCTGAACGAATGCCAGACGATAACCAGGGAGGCCAGCACGAGCCGCAGATAATCAAAGCCGGCAGGTCGGCTCACCGCTGCAAATCTTTGCTCGATCGTGATCATTCAACTGCCCTGTATCGAATTCACGCCGTTACCCAAATCCACGGCCAAAGCCGATCGAGGCATCGTCGGAAGGGATGCTGCCACGGGACGTCCTTTTCAACCTAGCATAGATGCGCTCTGCCGCCGAGCGTCTTATGGGTTGTGCTTGAACAGGGTCGATCACGCCCGCTCCGTGGGAGGGGAAATGACCGATCAGTCTCCTCAGCCCCCACCGAGGCGGGCCCCGGCGTCCTGTCCGCAGCGTCGCCGCAACGGAATATGCCACCTCAGCCGCATCGGCAGCGCCCGTGGAGAGAGCCGGGAGACGTTGACATCAGGCTAGGTGTTTGATCCCACGGTTTGATGGTGCGATCCTTTCGCAAGAATGGAAGGAAGCACTTTGGGACAAGTTCGTCATGGCAGCGCCATGATCGAGCCAGTGCGGCGCCATCGGTTCAAGGGCTGGCCCGAATGATCGCAAGCTTCGCTCGCGCAGCTGAGCCGGGAGCTCGGCATCAATCCGAAGACGGTGGCGAAGTGGCGCAAGCGCGCGACGGTCGAGGACATGTAGACCGGGCCGACGGAACCGCGGTCCACCGTGCTGACCGAGGCCGAAGAGGCGATGGTTGTCACATTCCGGCGGCACACGTTGCCGCCACTGGACGACTGTCTCTATGCCTTGCAGTCGTCGATCCCGCATCTGACACGGTCAGAGCTGCATCGGTACTTGCAGCGTCATGGCATCTCGCGCCTGCCGGATGTCGAAGGCGACAAGCCCAAGCGCCAGAAGTTCAAGCGCTACCCCATCGGCCCTCGCCAGCGGGTCTCGAACCGATGGCGACCACGCAGGCTCGATCCACATCGACATCGCTGAGGTGCAGACGGCGGAGGGCAAGCTCTATCTGTTCGTCGGAATCGACCGGACTGCCAAGTTCGCTGTCACTCAACTCGTTGCAACTGCTGACAGAAAGACGGCCTGGGAGGTCCTGCCGCATATGCGCGAAGCCGTGCCCTACCAGGTCCACACGGTTCTGACCGATAATGGCATCCAGTTCGCCGAGCGGCCCCGGAGCCGGAACCCCCTCTATTCCCGGCCAATGCGCTTCGCCGTTTCCGGGGCTTGCGCGGCCCCACAGGGGCCACGGTCCCCTCCAACTCTGCGAGGCCAACGGGATCGAGCATCGCCTGAGCAAACCACCCGAGAGGCGGTCAGGTCGAGCGGATGAACCGGACAATCAAAGACGCCACCGTCAAACGCTTCCACGACGACAGTCACGATCCGTTGCGCACAGATCTCGCCGACGTCCTGGCAGCCTATAACTTCGCCCGCAGGCTCAAGACCCTCGGCGGCCTCACGCCCTACGAATACATCTGCAAGGTCTGGACCTCAGAGCCGGATCGATCCATCCTAAAGCCGAACCACCAGATGCCGGGACTGAACACCTAATTGCTCCGGAGGCCCGCATGGACACGCTGCCGATCCTCGTTCCGCCCGTCCTGAACCTGGTGAGCGCGATCGCCGTGGGCGTGCTCATCGGCGCCGAGCGCGAGCGGCGCAAGGGCGAAGGACCGGCGCGCTCGCCTGCGGGGCTGCGCACCTTTGCCATCGCCTCGACCGCCGGGGCGGTGGCTTTCAGTCTGGGCGGGGGGATGCTTCTGGCCGTCGTCGCCGCCTCGGTCGCGGGGCTGCTGGCCGTGTCTTACGGCAAGCGGCCGCATCAGGACCCGGGGCTGACCACGGAAATCGTGCTGCTGCTGACGGTGCTGCTGGGGGGGCTGTGCATCCCCGCGCCGCAGATGGCGGCGGCGATCGCCGTCACGGTGACAGTGCTGCTGCATCTCAAGGCCTGGCTGCACACCTTGGTCACGACGCTGATTTCCAAGGATGAGCTTGACGATACGCTGATCTTTGCCGCGGCGACGCTCGTCATCCTGCCGCTGGTGCCGGATCGGCCGATGGGGCCCTGGCTGGCGCTGAACCCGCATTCCCTGGGCATCGTGATCGTGCTGGTGATGGCGATCGGCGCGGCGGGCTATCTGGCGGTGCGATTGTTCGGGGCGCGGTTCGGGCTGCCGCTTTCGGGGGCGCTTTCCGGTTTCGTCTCCAGCACCGCGACGATCGGCGCGATGGGGGCACGGGCGCTGCAATCGCCCGAGATGCGGGCCGCCTGCGTCGCGGGGGCGGTGCTCTCGACCGTGGCGACGGTGCTGCAGATGGCGCTCGTGCTGGCGGCGGTCAGCCTGCCGACGCTGCGCCAGCTGATCCTGCCGCTGGTCTTTGCCGGGGGCACCGCCGTGGCCTACGGGGTGGTGCTGACGCTCGCGGCGATGCGCCACCCCGCGCCCGAGACGCCCGGCCCCGGCAGCGCTTTCAGCCTGAAGACGGCGCTGATCTTCGGCACCGTGCTGGCGCTGGTGCTGGTCACCGCGGCCGGGTTGCAGGCAAATTTCGGCGGGTCCGGCGTGCTTCTGGCGGCGACGGCGGCGGGGCTGGTCGATACCCATGCCTCGGCGATCTCGGTGGCGACGCTGGTCGCGGCGGGCAAGGTCGCGCCCGAGGCGGCGGTGGTGCCGATCCTGGCCGGGCTGAGCGCGAATACGGCAACGAAGATCCTGGTGGCGGCGATCAGCGGCGGGCGTGGCTTTGCCCTGCGCGTCGTGCCGGGGCTGGTTCTGGTCATCCTTGCCGCTTGGGCGGGCAGTTTGCTCATGTGATCGGATGGACCCGAAGCCGGGCACCGTCCCCCCCTGTGCCGTCGCAGGATGTGGCATGTGGGTCGGCCTTCACACTTTTTCCCGGCGTCCGCATCAATGTCGGCAAGCGCGGCATCAGCACGAGCATCGCGGTCCCGGGCGCATCCGTCAACGTCGGGCGACAGGGCGTCCGGGCGACGGTCGGGCTGCCCGGAACCGGATTGGGGTTCAGCACCACCGTCATTCCGTTCACCTCATCGCCCGGAGCGGTGGAACTTGCGCCTTCCGCGCTTCCCCAGAACGCCCCGGCCTCGGCGAAAATCTACATGCCGGTCTCGGGGATGAACGAGATCGCCAGCGCCTCGGTCGAGGTTCTGACCAGCACCTCGCTGCTGCCGTTGCGGGACATGATTGCGCAGGCGCGCGAGCAGCGGACGCAGGTCACTGCGGATCTGAAGGAGGCGAAGGACGCCGAGGCGGCGCAGCAAAACGAGCTGCATCGCCGCCGCCGAAGCCTGTTCCGCTGGTTTTACAAACGACGCATCGCCGAGCTTGAGGTCGAGTTGCCCGTGACCCAAGCCGAGGTCGCAAGGCTGATCGCCTGGGAGGGCAGCACGAAGATCGACGTGACCTTCGAGTCCGGGGATGCCGCGCAGCGCGCCTATGCGGAGATGGTCCGGCTGTTCGAGGCGCTGCGTCAGAGCGCGAAGAAATGGGATGTCACCTCTCACAGGGCGGCGAACCGGGTGGCGGAGCGCACAACGGCGAGCCGCGTCATCGACCGTCATCCGGTCCGGTTGGAGTTCAGCGCGACGGATCTGATCCGTTTCCCCGGGCGCGCGATGCGCTTCGAGAACGTCAACGGCGACGACATCCTGATCTATCCCGGTGTAGCGGTCATCCCGCGCGTGGATGGCGCTTTCGCGCTGATCGACATTCGAGAACTCTCGATTTCGGCGGGAAATTCGCCCTTTCAGGAGGAAGACGGCGTTCCGAAGGATGCCGAGGTCATCGGCCACACCTGGGCCAAGGCGAACAAGGACGGCTCGCCCGATCGGCGGTTCAAGGACAACCATCAGATCCCGATCTGCCGTTACGGCCGTCTGACGTTTCAGTCCGGGTCCGGCGTGACGGAGGAATACATGTTCTCGAACGCAGCGGCGGCCGAGGCCTTCGCGGCCGCGGTCGCAAGATATCAGGTGGCGCTCGCAGAGAGTGATGGGTCCTCGGAGCCGTGAGCCGGGGAGAAAGAGGTGCCATGAGCGCGAGCCAAAACAGGAGGAAAACGGGCCTGCACAGGGATGCGTAACCGCTGAGAATCGCGGAATTGACGATGCGCACTGCGAGATCGACGGATCAGGCCCTGAGCGGCCGGTCGGCCCTTCCTGCGCATGGGGCCGAAGCGGCCGCTTGAGCGTGCCGCAGCGAGATGCGTACGCAGCCCCTTACTGCCCGACGTGCGTGCCGCAGCGCAACAGTTGTGATGACGCGACGTAGGGTAAGCGGACCGTGTGCTTGCCGCAACGCCTCCGTCAAAAGCGGTCGAAGCGGTCCCTTCCAACCGGATGGGCACCTGTGAAGATAAACGGGGCTGCAGGCCGTCACCAGAGCGCGGCGCCGCAAATGCGAAGACATGTCGATCCGAGCGGATTTTTCTCTTCGCAACTTTCTTGCAGATTGCGTGCCAAGTGATGTCCCGGCGAAGCCGATCACGGGATCGTGAGGGGCAATCGCTATATATTCAGACTGCATATCGTTAACCTTTTGTATCACCCCTCGTCATTCCGGCTTCGTGGGTCGCAAGCGGCAGGCAAGACCATGAAATTCCTCCTCGTCCTCCTCCTTGTCGGGCTGCCAGTCGCACTCTCGGCACAGACCCTTCCGCCGACACCGACGCCCGCACAGATCGTCGCCGCGCCCGTGATCGGGACCACCCCGCTCACCCTCAAAGACATGTTCGCGACGGCGCATCCGCTGGTGCAAGGCGTGATGGCGCTTCTGGCCGGTGCGGCGCTGCTGACCTGGACGGTGGCCCTGGTCAAATCTGTGGAACTCGCGCTGGCCCGCGCAAGGGTGCGCCGCGCCGCGCGCGCCATCCGCGCGGCCGACAGCCTCGAAGCGGCGGCTCTGGCCCTTGCGCATCGGCTCGACCCGGCCAGTTTTCTTGCCAACGCCGCCCAAGCCGAGGTGCTGCGCTCTGAACCTGCGCTCGCCTTGGCCGGGACGGCGGGGCTGAAGGAGCGCGTGGCCTCGATCGCCCTGCGCACCGAGGCGCAGGCGGCGGCGCGGCTGCGCCGTGGCATCGGTCTGTTGGCGACGATCGGCGCCACCGCCCCCTTCGTTGGCCTTTTCGGCACGGTCTGGGGCATCATGAACGCCTTTGTCGGCATTGCCGATGCCCGCTCGACCAACCTCGCCATCGTCGCCCCCGGCATTGCCGAGGCGCTTCTGGCCACCGCCGCAGGCCTTGGCGCGGCGATCCCGGCGGTGGTGCTTTACAACCTCTTCGTGCGCGCCCTCGCGGGGTGGAGGCTGGCGCTGGCCGATGCCGGGGCGGGGGTGGAACGGCTGTTGTCGCGCGATCTCGACTTTCGCGTCGGGGGCGGGCCGCGATGATCCGTCCCGGCGCCGAGGACGGCGACATGGACGAGGCGCATGAGATCAACGTGACGCCCTTCATCGATGTGATGTTGGTGCTGACGATCATCTTCATGGTGGCCGCACCGCTTTCGACGGTCGATGTGCCGCTCGATCTGCCGCCGTCCGGTGCGGCCCCCGCCGAGCGCCCGGACATTCCCATTTTCCTGAGCCTCGACAAAGCTTTGACCCTGCATCTGGCAAATGAGGACGTGCCGCGCGAGCGCCTTGGCGCGGCGCTTGAGGCGGCGACGGCGGGAGATCATGACACCCGCATCTTTCTGCGCGCAGACCGGGCGGTGGCCTATGGCGATCTGATGGCGGTGATGGATCTGCTGCGCGCGGCGGGATTTTTCAAGGTGGCGCTGGTCGGGCTCGAGGCGGTGCCGGATGGCAACGCGCCATGACGGCGAGCGGGGATTGGCTGGCCGCCGTTGACGCGCAGGCGCGGCGGGGCGAGGTGTTGTTGTGGCCGCTCGCGGCAGGGATCGTCGCGGCGCTTGCGGCGGCGGCCTCGGTGGCGCTGCTGCAGGCAGACGCACGGTTCGGGCGCGAGACGGCGCCCCCCGAGGCGGTCTATCTTCAGCTTGATGGCGGCGACGGCCCGTCTGCCGCCGTGGCCGCGCCCGAGGCTGCGCCAAGCCCCCCGATGACGACGCCCCCGCGCCCCGCCCCTGCGGTGACCGGGCAGACGGAGGATGCCGCGCCGGAGAGGGCGCCCCATCCCGCGCCGATCCCCGATCCGGTCGTGCCGATCCTGCTTCCAAGCCCGCTGGTGCCGGAGGCCGTGCCAAGTCTGCCTGCGCCGCCGAAATCGCAGGGGACGAAACGTCCCCCCAAAGCCGCGACGGCAAAGCCCACGCCCGGAAAACACCGCAAGCGCCCCGACACCTCGAAACCGAAAGCGGCGGCGCCTGCCGCCGCGTCTGCGGTCGCGCGCGCGGGAGCGGGTCTAGGCAGCGGCGCGGCACCGCAAGGTGCTGCGGCAAGCCTCACGGCGCGATGGGGGGCGCAGATCCGCTCCCGGATCGAACGGGCGGCCGAGGGCGGCGGGGCGACGGGAACGGTCGGGCTGCGGCTGACGCTCTCGCAGACGGGGCGGCTTGCCGGGGCGGCGGTGGCGCGATCTTCGGGCAATCCGGTGCTGGATCGGATGGCACTTCGGGCGGTGAAAAGGGCGGGTCCTTTCCCCGCTGCCCCCGTGGGGCTTCCCGGCGCGCGTTTCGCCTTCACCCTCTCGATCCGGTTTCGGGAATAACGGGCGGCCGCGGCGCAAGCCCGGCCGCCCGCAGTATCACGGTTTCAACGGGCACGCTTCCGGCGGCAGCGCATAGGCCGGGTTTTCCAGCATGGTGTGATCCGTCAGAGACCCGAGAAAGGCGATCAGCGCCGCAACTTCGTTTCCGGTGGGTTGCGGCTGGCCGGTGAGCGCCGGATCATGCAGCGCGATCGCCTCGGTGATCGTTTCCACCCGCCCGTCGTGCCAATAGGGGAAGGTCATCGCGGCATTGCGCAGCGACGGGGTGCGGAACATCCCCCGATCCTCAGCCTTGCCGGTGACATCGCCAAGGCCCGCATCGGCCTCGCCCTCCTTCAACTCGGTCACCTTGTGAAAGGCATCGTCGCTGAACAGCGGCGGCGTGTGGCACGACGCGCAGCCCTTCTCGGCAAACAGTTTGCGGCCCCGCTCGGCGGTCGGGTTGGCGAGGGCCGCCCCGCTGGCCTCGGCCTTGTCCCAGGCGCTGTCGGTCGAGACGATGGCTTTCTCGAAAGCGGCAAGTGCCAGCGTGATGGTGTCGAGGCTGACCTCGCCGCCGCGTTCGGGGAAGGCCGCCGCGAAAACCTTGTCGTAGCAGGGATCGGTAGCGAAGCGGGCCACCACCTCGTCCTCGTGTCCGCTCACCCCCATCTCGATCGGAGCGGTGCCCAGAAGCGGGTTGCGCGCCTGCCGTTGCAACGTGCCAAGGCTGTTGTCCGCCCAGGTGAAGTTCTTGAAGGCGCCGATATTGGCAAGGCCGGGCACGTTGCGCTTGGCCGGGTCGTCATAGATGCCGGGATGGCCGCGGTTGTTGTCGGTGAAGCCGTGCCACTGTTCGTGGCAGGTGGCACAGGCCATCGTGCCGGTGAAGGACAGGTCGGCATCATAGAAAAGCTTGCGGCCCAGATCGATGCGGATCTGCGTTTCGGCGGGCGCCATCGTGGCCGCAAGTCCAAATGCGACGACGGAAAGGGTCAGGGCCGCGACGGGCTGAACGGGGCGGGCCATGCTCACTTCCTTTCGGTCACGAGGATCGCGCTCGCCTTTGCCTCGGCGGCGGAAAGCTGGATCACATGGGTGCCGGCGGGCAGTGCGTAATCGACGATCTTGCGCATCCCCGAACAGGCCGGTCCGCCCGAATGTCCCAGAGACTCGGTGGGTTTGCCCGCCACCACCACGTCGATCCAGGCCCGGGTGTCGAGCGCCACGCGATAGACACCGGCATGATCGAGCGTGATCTCGAACATCCCGCCCGAGCTGACCTTGCCGCCCGGTTTTACCGGCCGCACCGCATAGGTCACCTCGGGGGTCGGCAAGAGCGTCGCATCGGCCCCCTTGCCAAGGTGCAGCATCGCCGCGCCGAGATGCGCGGGATCTGCGGCGGCGATGATCGGGCTGCGCGCGGTCCAGCCCGACAGCTCTTCGGGAATCGGCTGCGCTTCCTCGGGGCACTTCGGCGCGGGGGCCTGCCCCTGGATTTGCTGCTGCGCATGGATCGGGCCAAGTGACGCGAGGCAGATCACGGCGGCCAGCGGGAAAAGATGAAGGAGAGAGAGGGTTTTCATGCGTGTCTCGGCTTTCTATTGAAGGTGAGGGGAGCGAGCAAGTTTTCAAACCGCGTGGAATTTACGCAATCCATCATTTCGATGCGTGAATTGACGGCGCGAAACTCGGCAATTCCGCCATGAGTTGCAGAGTGACTGCGGCGGGAAACAGATGCCGGAATTGGCGCCTTGTGTTTCACGGAAAACGGCGCCGCCAATATCGGCAACGTGAGGGGCGGATTTCGCCTGTGGAACACCATGGGCATCCTGCCTCCAAGGGACTCAACTGGGTGATTGCGAAGCCGTCAATTTTCCGTTAACGATTCGCTATATACTTGTCGTTTATATCGGTAGCAAGGGAGGGCGCCGGGGCGGCAGGTCGATCGAAGGGGCAAGCCTCCTTTCGATGACAAGCCTTGAACAAAAGAATGAGGGACAGAGATGAAGGCGATAGCGACGGGCCTTGGCCCGAGACAGATCCCGGTCGGGGTCGCCCTGTGGATCACCACGGTTCTTGCGGCCGGAATGGCCATTGCAGAGGATGGCGGCATCTATGACCTTGGTCAGATTCACGTCTATGCACCGCGCGCAGGCACACTCGCCTTCACCTCCTTTGGTGGCACCACGATCAAACGCAGCACGCTCGAGGCGCATCGCAAGGATAGTCTGGACCGGGTGCTTGATGTCGTGCCGGGGGCCTCAAGCGCGCTGACGGGCAACCAGCGCAACGAGGCCGACATCTATATCCACGGGTTCAACCGCTGGGGAATACCGCTCTCGCTCGATGGCGTGCCGATCTATCTGCCTGCCGATAACCGCCTTGATTTTTCGCGCTTTTTGACCGACGATGTGGCCGAGGTGCAAATCGCCAAGGGCTATGTCTCGGTGCTCGACGGGCCGGGCGGCATGGGTGGCGCGATCAACCTCACCTCGCGCACCCCGACGAAGCCGAAGGAAGGCGAAATCCGCACCGAGGCGAAATGGGGCAATGACGGCAGCTTCGACGGGTTCAAGACCTATGCCCGCGTCGGGATGCGGAGCGAGCGGTTCTATTTCCAACTCAGCGGCACTTTCAAGGACAGCAAGGGCTGGGAGTTGTCGAAGGATTTCACCCCCAATGCGGTCGAAAACGGCGGGCGACGGGACTGGTCTTCGTCCGAGGACAAGAGCGTCAACCTGAAACTCGGTTTCACGCCGAACGACACCGACGAATATTCGCTGAGTTTTACCCGCTCGGTTGGTCAAAAAGGCGCCCCGGACAATATCTATCCCACCGGAACGCAACGCTACTGGTCCTGGCCTTGGTGGAATGTGCAGACGCTGGCGTTGAATACGCGCACGATGGTGGGCGAAAGCGGAACGCTGAAGACGCGGGTTTATTATCAGACCTTCGATAACGCGATCGACATGTTTGATTCCGCCACGCGCACGACGCAAGCCAGCACGAATGCCGCGCATTCGGAATATTCCGATTATGCGATCGGCGGATCGACGGAATTCGGTTGGGATTTCGGATCTTCCGATACGCTCAAGGCGGCCTTCCATTTCCGTCACGACGATCACTCGGAACAGGATCACAAATACAACCCCGGCTATACGGAACCTGTGCAGCATGCGGTGATGGATACCTATTCGGTGGCGCTGGAAAATACCTTCCACGCGACACCGGCGGTCGATCTGGTGCAGGGGATTTCCTGGGACTACCGCGATATTTCGCGCGCCGAGGATCATGTCTATCCGACCGGTATCTTCAGCTACAAACCGTCGTCGGCCCACGCGCTCAACGCGCAACTCGCGGCGATCTGGCACTATTCGGAAGACGCCGAACTGTTCGCCAACATCTCGGACCGCACCCGCTTTCCGACGCTGTTCGAGCTTTATTCCACCCGCTTCGGCGGGGCGGCCTCGAACCCGGATCTGCGCCCCGAGCGCGCGGTCAATACCCAGATCGGCTGGAAAAAGAGCTATGCCGAGGGCAGCCAGATTTCGGCCATGGCCTATTACGCCGACGTCGATGAGCTGATCCAGTCGGTCACGCTCACCGGCGGTGTGCAGCAAAACCAGAACGTCGGCGACGGCTATCGCTACGGGCTCGACCTGTCGCTTGACCATCAGGTTTCGGACAAGTTCGCCTTTGGCGGCAGCCTGTCGCTGTTGCGCACCCATGTCAGCAACCCAAGCAACCCCACCCTGCATCAGACCGGCTTTCCCGATGCCAAGCTTTTCCTTTACGCCAACATCCGCCCGACCGACCGTCTGACGATCCGTCCGAGCGTCGAATATTCGGACGGCAACTGGAGTTCGAACAGCGGCAGCTATTTCCAGCTTGGCTCCTACACGCTTGCCAATCTTTCGGCAGACTATGCGGTGAACGACCGGGTCACCTTTTCGGCGGGGGTGAACAACATGTTCGACGAGGATTTTGCGACGGTTTACGGCTATCCTTCGCAGGGCCGGAGCTTTTTCATCAATGCCAAGGCGACGTTCTGAGCCTCGGCAGGCCGGGGCGGTTTTCGGGCCGCGCCCCGGCACGTTTCCTGCTGGGCCTTTTCCAAAGCGACAGGAGGACGGGATGGCGGATGTGATCTTTTGGGAAAAGCCCGGTTGCGCGGGCAATGCGCGGCAAAAGGCGCTTCTGGCGGCGGCGGGTCATCGGCTCGAGGTGCGCGATCTGCTCGCCGCAGCTTGGACCGAGGCGACGTTGCGGCCGTTTTTCGGCGCCCGCCCGGTGGTGGAGTGGTTCAATGCCGCTGCGCCGCGGGTCCGGTCGGGCGAGATCCGCCCCGAGGCGCTCTCCGAGGCCGAGGCGCTCGCCCTGATGTTGGTCGAGCCGCTGTTGATCCGCCGTCCGCTGATGCAGGTGGGCGCGGAGCGCCGCGCGGGGTTCGACAGCGACACGGTGGCGGCCTGGATCGGTCTGGCCGAGGGCGCGCCGAGGCTGGGCGATGCCTGCCCGCGCAAGGACGTCTGAGCCGGATCAGGCCCCTGCCATCACCGTCGCAAGCGCCGCGTTCATCTGCGCGGCGGTGGCGCGGAAGGCCGCGAGATGCGGCGCGACCTCGGCCGCAAGCCCGGCCGCGCGGGTCTCGCCCAAGGCACGGCGCAGGCTTTCGGCATAGGCGGGGATCTGCTGCCAGTCGGCCACCGTCGTTTCGGTGATCTCGACATGGAACTGCAGCCCCCAGGCGTGCCGCCCCCAGCGGATCGCCTGCGCGCCGCAAGCGTCGTTTTCCGCCAGAACCACCGTGCCCTCGGGCAAGTGTATGATCTCGGCGCCGTGCCATTGAAAGGTCGTGAGCCGCGCGGGCAGGCCGCCAAAGATCGGATCTGCTGCCCCGGCTGCCGTGCGGGTGACCTCGCACAGGCCCACCTCGGGCGCGGCCATCGGCCCGACCTTGCCGCCAAGGGCCTCGGCCAGCAGTTGATGGCCGAGACAGATGCCCAGATAGGGCCGCCCGAGACCCGCCACCCAAGCCCGGATTGCTGCCAGTTCCGCCCGCATCCAGGGCAGTTCGTCCTTTTGCCAAAGATCCTGCGGCCCGCCCATCGCCACCATCAGATCGAAGCCCTCAAGCGGCGGGATCGGCTCGCCCGCATCCAGCTCGACCGTGGTCAGGCGGTGCCCCGCAGCGGCCCAGACATCGCGCAGGGTTCCGGGGTGTTCGACGGCAAGATGTTGGAAAACAAGGATGTTCATGGAGCCTCCGGGGCTTTCAGGCACGCACAAGGTGCAAAGGGGGATAGGAAAGGGACGCGGCGCTCAGCCGTCCGGCCTCAAGCCGCAATACCCGGTCGGCCAGACGCTGCGCCTCGGTTTGGTCGTGGCTTGTCATCAGCGTCGTGGCGCCGAAATGTGCGTGCAAGCGGCGCAATTCGCCTTGCAGGCGGGCGCGGGTCTCGGGGTCGAGCGCGGAAAGCGGCTCGTCGAGGAGCAGCAGTTTCGGGCACCGCGCCAAGGCCCGCACCAGCGCGAGGCGTTGTTTCTGCCCGCCCGACAACTGCGCCGGATAGGCTTTGGCCAGCCCAGTGAGCCCTGCCAGATCGAGCATTTCGGCGACCCGATCTGCCCGTTCGCACTGCGGCAGGTCGTGCAGCGCAAAACCGATCTGCCCCGCCACAGTCATGTTCGGAAACAGGGCATAGTCCTGAAACACGAAGCCGAGCGGCCGGGCGCGAACCGGCAGATCGATCCCGCACGCCGTGTCGCTCCAGACCTGTCCGGCCATCGAAACCACGCCGCGCAAAGGCCGTGTCAGCCCCGCGATCAGCCGCAACAGCGTCGTCTTGCCCGCCCCGGAAGGCCCCGTCAGCACCAGAAATTCCCCCGCCGCCACGCTCAGATCGACGTCAAGCCGGAACGGACCATCCGGCCCCGAGAGCCGGGTTTCAAGCGTAATGGCAAGAGGGGCAGCACTTGGCACGGTGTTTGTCCTGCATGGGCGCGGGGGAGTTGACCTATTCGCTATAAGGAAGGACTACATAGCGATGAGCGGCGCTTGTCCAGCCCGCAAAACCGACAGGAGTTCCTCATGCGCAAAAGCCTTGCCATCTCGGCCATTCTCATCTTTGTCGCCACTGCCACGTTGGCCGAAGACCTCGTGATCGGCGCGGGCGCGGGCTATCGCCGCCCGATGGCCGAGGCCGTCGCCGCCTATGAGGCGCTAAGCGGCAAGAGCGTCGGCGAGGTCTATGGCAACATGGGGCAGGTGCTGGGGCAGGCGCGCGAAAGCGGCAAGATGGCGATGGTCTGTGGCGACAAGGCGGTGCTCGCCAAGGCCGAGGGGCTGACATTCGAACGTTTTCTGCCGATGGGCAAGGGCAAGCTTGTCGTGGCCTTTCGCAAGGGGATGAGCCTTGCCGACCCCGCCAAACTGGCCGAGAACGACATCACGAAAGTCGGGATTCCCGACGAGAAATCAGCGATTTACGGCAAGGCGGGGCGGCAATATCTCGACCATGCCGGGCTTGGGGCCAAGGTCGATCCGAAGCTGGTGACGGTCGCGACGGTGCCGCAGGTGACCGCCTATCTGACCACGGGCGATGTCGATGCGGGCTTCCTCAACATCACCGATGCGATCGGTGCCAAGGACGATCTGGGCGGTTGGGTCGAGGTCGATCCGAGCCTCTATCAGCCGATCGACATCACCTGCGGCGTGCTCGATGCCTCGGCCGAGGGCTTTGCCGCCTTCCTCGCCACGCCGCCCGCGCAAGAGATCCTGCACCATTACGGGCTGTGACGCATGGAGGCTGTCGCCGCCGTGCTCGGTGATCCGGGCCTTGCCTTTCCGCTGGGGCTCAGCCTGCGGATCATGGCGGCGACGCTGTGCCTGCATGCGACGCTGGGGGTGGCCTTGGGCTGGGCGCTGTCGAACCGGCACTGGCCCGGCCGCACCGTCCTCGACATCGTGGTGACGCTGCCGATGGTGTTTCCGCCGATCGTGCTGGGCTTTGGTCTTCTGATGCTTCTCGGGCGTCGCGGCCTTGGTGGCTGGATCGAGGCAAGCTTCGGTGCGGGCTTCATTTTTTCCGAGGCGGGGGTGCTTCTCGCCTCGGTCCTCGTCGGGTTGCCGCTCGTCGTGAAACCGGTCGAGGCGGCGATTTCCGCGCTGCCCCGGAACTTGGCCGAGGCGGCGCGCACCCTCGGCCATGGAGAATTGTCGATCTTTGCCCGGGTGATCCTGCCCAATATCGCGGGCGCTCTGGGCGCGGGGCTGCTGATGGCCACGGCGCGCTCGCTGGGCGAGGTGGGCGTCACGCTGATGCTCGGTGGCAATATCCTTGGCCGCACCAACACGATCTCGCTCGAAATCTACAACGCGGTTTCAGTTGGGGAATTTCGCCGCGCGCTGGTGCTTTCTGCGGCGCTCGGGCTGTTTTCAACGCTGGTGCTGATCGTGCTGCGCCGCCGCCCCGCGCCGTTGCCCTGAGACCTTCCCAAAGCGCCTGCGGGCGGGGCAGGCTCGCCCGAATTTCGGGCAGGCCCGGCTTTCTGATCCGCACCGCTGCACAGAGTCTGGCGCATCGCTTGGATTGGTGCCGATATGCTGCGCAGCCTATCGTTATATGGAATCGCTACATAGCGGAGTCGATCATGGTCGCCGAGGATCACGTCGAGGCGCTCGAACTCGGGCAGGCCAGCCCCGAGGACGAATTCGGCCAGTGCTTCACCGGGGAATGCCGGGTGAACCTGTTGCCGACGCTCTACCGGCTCAACGCGGTGATCTCGCAAGCGCCGGATCTGGGCGAAAGTCTGGGCATGATCCTGAAGATGATGCGCTCCGACATGCGGATGGAGCGCGGCTTCGTTTCGTTGATGGATCGCCGCCGCGGGCAGGTGTTCATCCATCAAAGCTTCGGCCTGACCCCCGAGGAGGAAAGCCGCGGCGTCTATGCGATGGGCGAAGGCATCACCGGCAAGGTGGCCGAGACGGGGCGGGTGATCATCGCGCCGCGACTGCACGAGAGCCCCGATTTTCTGGATCGCACCGGGGCGCATGCGAACGACGCCCGGCGCAAGGTCGCCTTCGTCTGTGTTCCGATCATGCTCGGCAAAAAGGTTCTGGGCACGATCGGCGGTGAACGCAGCTACATCAACCAGCGGCTTTTGAAACAGGATGCCGAGTTTCTGGCCGCGATCGCGCTGATGATCGCGCCGACGGTCGAGCTTTACCTGATCGCCAATGTCGAGAAGCTGGAGCTGGAACGCGAGAACCGCGAGCTGCGCGATGCGCTGCGCGAGCGCTTCAAGCCGGGGAACATCATCGGCAATTCCAAGGCGATGATGGCCGATGTCTATGACCTGATCGGCAAGGTCTCGAAGACGCGGGCGACGGTGCTGATCCTCGGCGAAAGCGGCGTGGGCAAGGAACTGGTGGCTTCGGCGATCCATTATTCCTCGGACCGGGCGAGCAAGTCTTTCGTGCGGTTCAACTGTGCGGCCATTCCCGAAACCTTGGCGGAAAGCCTGCTGTTCGGACATGAAAAGGGCGCCTTCACCGGGGCCATCGTGCAGCGAAAGGGGCTGTTCGAGCAGGCCGACGGGGGCACGCTGTTTCTCGACGAGTTGGGCGAACTCAGCCCTTCGGTGCAGGCGAAGCTTCTGCGCGTGCTGCAAGATCGCACGCTGGAACGGGTGGGCGGCACGACGCCGGTGCAGGTCGACGTGCGGGTGATTGCGGCGACGAACCGGGAACTGGTGCGAATGGTGGCCGAAGGGCGGTTCCGCGAGGATCTGTTTTACCGCCTCAATGTCGTGCCGATCACCGTGCCGCCGCTGCGCGAGCGGGGTTCGGACATCATCCTTCTTGCCGATCATTTCGTCGCCAAGGCCTGCGCCGCGATGGAGAAATCGGTCAAGCGGATCTCGACCCCCGCGCTGAACATGCTGATGGCCTATCACTGGCCGGGCAATGTGCGCGAGCTTGAGAATGTGATCGAGCGGGCGGTGATCCTGTCGGATGACGAGGTGATCCACGCCTGGAACCTGCCGCCGTCCTTGCAGACAGCGCGCGAGACCGGCACCACTCTTGGGGTGGGGCTCGAGGAAAAGGTGCGCCTCGTCGAGAGCGAGATGATCGTCGAGGCGCTGAAGACGACGCAGGGCAATATCGGTCAGGCGGCGGAGCTGTTGCAGGTCTCGCGCCGGGTTCTGGGGCTGCGGATGGGGCGGCTGGGCATCGACCCGCATCGCTACCGCGCCTCGGCCTGACACATCAGACCTGATCCGGCTCAGGCCCCGCTTCGGCGGGGCCTTTTCTTTTGCAGAGCGGCGTTCGGAAACCCGTTTACCGAACGGTAATCGGTTACATAACGGTAAGGAAATCCTGTCGGGCGGCGGGGTGGATATTCTTCAGTAAAATCATTTAATAACAATGGCCTAAAGGTGGATTTTCGCCCCGAAACCGCCTTGGCACGGGGGCTGCTCTATAGGGTTCAGACGGCCACGAAACGCCGTCACGAGACAACCCTTCCCAAGGAGCACCTCATGACCCGCAAGATCGCCATTTACGGCAAAGGTGGTATCGGCAAATCGACGACCACTCAGAACACCGCCGCAGCCCTTGCCTATTTCCACGAAAAGAACGTCTTCATCCACGGCTGTGACCCGAAGGCCGACAGCACCCGTCTGATCCTCGGCGGGTTGCCGCAGGCCACCGTGATGGACACGTTGCGCATCGAGGGCGCCGAGCGCGTCACCGTCGACAAGGTGGTGAAGACCGGCTTCAAGGACATCCGCTGCGTGGAATCGGGCGGGCCGGAGCCGGGCGTGGGCTGCGCCGGCCGCGGCGTCATCACCGCCATCGACCTGATGGAAGAAAACGAAGCCTATAGCGAAGACCTTGATTTCCTGTTCTTCGACGTGCTGGGCGACGTGGTTTGCGGCGGCTTCGCCATGCCGATCCGTGACGGCAAGGCCGAGGAGGTCTACATCGTCGCCTCGGGCGAGATGATGGCGATATATGCCGCCAACAACATCTGCAAGGGTCTGGCGAAATACGCCCGGCAATCCGGCGTGCGTCTGGGCGGGATCATCTGCAACAGCCGCAATGTGGACGGCGAGAAGGAATTCCTCGACGAATTCACCAAGGCCATCGGCTCGAAGATGATCCACTTCGTGCCGCGCGACAACATCGTGCAAAAGGCCGAGTTCAACAAGCAGACCGTGACCGAATTCCAGCCCGAGGCCAATCAGGCGCAGGAATATCGCGAACTCGGCCGCAAGATCATCGAAAACGAGGATTTCGTGATCCCGAAGCCGCTCGCCATGGATGAGCTGGAAGCCATGGTCGTCAAATACGGCCTGATGGACTGATGCACCGGGGCACCGCGCCCGGTGCCCTTCCCCCCCTTTCGCATGGAGTTAGGTCAATGCCCTACCATGAGTTTGAAGTCTCGAAATGCATCCCCGAGCGCAAGGAGCACGCGGTGATGAAGGCGGCGGGCGAGGATCTGACCTCCTGCCTGCCGAAAGGCTACCTGAACACGATCCCCGGCACGATTTCCGAACGCGGCTGCGCCTATTGCGGCGCGAAACACGTGATCGGCACGCCGATGAAGGACGTGATCCACATCTCCCACGGGCCGAACGGCTGCACCTATGACACCTGGCAGACCAAGCGCTACATCTCGGACAACGACAACTTCCAGCTGAAATACACCTTCGCCACCGATGTGAAGGAAAAGCACGTCGTCTTCGGCGCCGAGGGGCTGCTGAAAAAGTCGATGCACGAGGCCTTTGACGCCTTCCCGAACATCAAGCGCATGACGGTTTACCAGACCTGCACCACGGCGCTGATCGGCGATGACGTCGATGCCATCGCCAAGGAAGTGATGGCGGAACGCGGCGATGTGGACGTGTTCGTCTGCAACTCGCCCGGGTTCGCGGGGCCGAGCCAATCGGGCGGTCACCACAAGATCAACATCGCCTGGCTCAATCAGAAGGTCGGCACGGTCGAGCCGGAATACCTCGGCGAGCACGTCATCAACTATGTCGGCGAATACAACATCCAGGGCGACCAGGAGGTGATGATCGACTATTTCAACCGCATCGGCATCCATGTCCTGTCGACCTTCACTGGCAACGGCAGCTACGACAGCCTGCGGATGATGCACCGCGCGCAATTGAACGTGCTCGAATGCGCGCGCTCGGCCGAATATATCTGCGACGAGCTGCGCGTGCGCTACGGCATTCCGCGCCTCGACATCGACGGGTTCGGCTTCGAGCCGCTCGCCAATTCGCTGCGCAAGGTCGCGCTGTTCTTCGGCATCGAGGACAAGGCCGAGGCGCTGATCGCCGAGGAATATGCGAAATGGAAACCGCAGCTCGACTGGTACAAGGAACGGCTGCAGGGCAAGAAAGTGTGCCTCTGGCCCGGTGGCTCGAAGCTCTGGCACTGGGCGCATGCGATCGAGGAAGAGATGGGCCTCAAGGTCGTCTCGGTCTACACCAAGTTCGGCCATCAGGGCGACATGGAAAAGGGCGTGTCGCGCTGCGGCGAAGGCGCGCTTGCGATCGACGATCCGAACGAGCTTGAGTCGGTCGAGGCGATCGAAATGCTCAAGCCCGACATCATCTTCACCGGCAAGCGCCCGGGCGAATTCGTCAAGAAACACGGCGTGCCGTATCTGAATGCCCATGCCTATCACAACGGCCCCTACAAGGGCTTCGAGGGCTGGGTGCGTTTCGCCCGCGACATCTACAACGCGATCTATGCGCCGATGCGCCAGCTCGCGGCGATCGACATCTCGGCCCCGGATGCGCCGATCAGCGCGGGCTTCCGCACCGCGAAGATGAACGCCGATCTGACCGTTTCGGACGCGGTGAAGTTCAGCGAGGTGCTGCACGAATACACCGGCAAATACGACTCGATCGCCGAAGTCCGCGCCCGCAACCTGGCCTATGCCGCCGAGCAGAAAGCGCTCCGCGACGCCGCCCAACCTGCCGCCGAGTGAGGGGACACCATGACCGACACCGTCGAAAAGATCGCCCCGCTCGTCGATTACATCATGAAGAATTGCCTGTGGCAGTTCAACTCGCGCGGGTGGGACCGGTTGAAGCAGAACGCCGGGATCCTCAGCCAGACCTGCGAGATCCTGTGCGGCGAGGAGCCGGTGCATGAAACCGCGATGGACCGCTGCTACTGGGTCGATGCGGTGATCCTGTCGCGCGCCTTCAAGACCCGGTTTCCGTGGCTGATGGCCATGACCAAGCCCGAGATCAAGAGCCTGTTCAAGGCGTTGCACGAAAAGATCGACCACCTCACCGTTCACGGCTCGCTCAATACCGAGCTGACCGTCCCGCATTATTGAAAGGAAGACCCCAATGACTTGCCAGGTCACCCAGAAGGCGCGGGAAGGCACGATCAACCCGATCTTCACCTGTCAGCCCGCCGGGGCGCAATTCGCCTCGATCGGGATCAAGGATTGCATCGGCATCGTTCACGGCGGCCAGGGCTGCGTGATGTTCGTGCGGCTCTTGATTTCGCAGCACATGAAGGAAAGCTTCGAGATCGCGTCGTCGTCCGTCCATGAAGACGGCGCGGTCTTCGGCGCGCTCGACCGTGTTGAAACCGCGGTTGAGGTGCTTTTGACCCGCTACCCCGATGTGAAGGTGGTGCCGATCATCACCACCTGCTCGACCGAGATCATCGGCGACGACGTCGACGGGCTGCTCTCGAAACTCGAAGACGAGTTGCTGCCGACCAAATTCCCCGGCCGCGAAGTGCATCTGCTCACCGTGCATTGCCCGAGCTTCGTCGGCTCGATGATCACCGGCTATGACAAGGCGGTGCATGATTTCGTGAAGAAATTCGCCACGAAGGACGAGCCCAGCGACAAGATCAACCTGATCACCGGCTGGGTGAACCCGGGCGATGTGAAGGAACTCAAGCACCTTCTCGAGGTGATGGAGGTGAAGGCCAATGTGCTCTTCGAGGTCGAAAGCTTCGACAGCCCCTTGATGCCCGATCTGGAACACCATTCGCACGGCTCGACCACCATCGACGATCTGCGCGACACCGCGAATGCGAAAGGCACGATCGCGCTCAATCGCTACGAGGGGATGAAGGCGGCCGAATACCTGAAGAAGAAGTTCAAGGTGCCCTCGGTGATCGGCCCGACCCCGGTCGGCATCCGCAACACCGATGCCTTCCTGAAAGCGGTGTCCGAGATGACCGGCCAGCCGATCCCGGCGCAGCTGGTCAAGGAACGCGGTCTGGCGCTCGATGCGATTGCCGACATCGGCCACATGTTCCTCGCCGACAAGCGGGTGGCGATCTATGCCAACCCCGATCTGGCCATCGGCCTGACCGAGTTCTGCCTCGACCTCGAGATGAAGCCGAAACTGCTGCTGCTGGGCGATGACAACTCGGGCTACGTGAAAGACCCCCGGGTTCTGGCGCTGCAGGAAAACGCCCCCGATCTGGAAATCGTGACGAATGCCGATTTCTGGGATCTGGAAAGCCGCATCCAGCAGGGCCTCGAACTCGATCTGATCCTTGGCCACTCGAAGGGCCGGTTCATCTCGATCGACTACAAGGTGCCGATGGTCCGGGTGGGCTTCCCGACCTACGACCGCGCCGGGATGTATCGTCATCCGGTGCTGGGCTACGGCGGCGCCATGTTCCTGGCCGAGACGATGGCCAATACGCTGTTCGCCGACATGGAGGCGAAGAAAAACAAGGAATGGATCCTCAACGTGTGGTGACGGCATCGCCGCGCAACCTGCCGGGCCGTCGCGGCGGCCCGGCCTTTTCCTTCGGAGGTTCCCATGCAGATTGCCCTTCATCTGGACGCGGCGGGCCAACCCGCTTCCCTGAACACCCCCGGTCGGCTGTTCCTTTATGAAGGCAGCGGCACCGACTGGCGGCTCATCGAAGATTGGCCGCTTGAGCTTCCCCGCGAGGGTGGCATTCCGGCCGTGCGCGCCGCCGTCGAGCGGATGGTCTTCGCGCTTGCCCCCTGCACCGTGCTGATCTCGGCCGAGGTGCGCGGATATGTTTATTCGCTGCTGCAGGAGCAATACGGCTTTTCCGTCTGGCGCTCGACCGGCCCGGTCGAGGCGATGCTCGCCTCGGTCTCGGCGGGCGAGGAGGAACGCGCGCAACAAGCCGCCTGTTGCGATACGAAACCCGAAGCGGGCTGCGGCACCTGCGGCACCAAGGTCACGGCGATCAGCCCGCCGCCCGAGGTGCAGGCAGAAGACCGCCCCGACGGCAGCCGCTTTCTCGATCTGGCCGCGGTGCTGGCCTCGGATGCGCGGCACAATTCGCGTTCGGTCCTTGGTCCGATCCTTGCCGCCGAGCCGTTCCGCACGCTGGCGATCCGCATGGATCACCAACCGCGCTGGTTTGCCCGCACCGTCAAGGCGATGGGCCTGCGCTTCACCGAAGAGCGCCGCGAGGGGGCGCTGTTCCTCACCGTCACGGTCGAGAAGGTTCCCGCCTGATGAAACAGGTTCTTGTCTTCGCCTATGGGCTTGATCTGCATCCCGATGAAATCACGCGGCTTTGCCCCTCGGCGAAGCCTCTCGCCCGGGCCACGGCCAAAGGCTGGCGGATCGGCTTCTTCGGTCATTCGCGGGTCTGGGACGGGGCCGAGGAAAGCCTGATCCCCGATCCCGACGCCCATGTCCCGGGCGTGATCTATGCGCTGGCGCCGTCCGAGGCCGAGATGCTGGAAGCCGCCCGCGGGGTGAAGCTGAACGGCACCGGGCGCTATTTCCACACGCCGATCGATGTCGTGACCGAGGACGGCACGGCCTTGGGCGCGGTGGCGCTGATCAAGACCGAACGGCGGGCGGAAAAGCCGCCAAGCCGCCCCTATCGCGACCGCATCGCCGAAGGCGCGGCGTTGCATGGGCTCGATTCCGATTACATCGCGGCGCTTTGCGCGCTGCCCGCCACCGAGCCCGCCTATCCGGTGCCGATGGCGATCCAACTGCCGATCTTTGCCGGCTCCTGCTGTTGAAAGGAAAGATGATGACCGAGACCCAAGTGCCTTCCGAGCGCACCCGCCTGAAGCGCTATCACTGGCTGGCCGCCTATGACCGCGCCACCATCGACGCGATCATCGACGCGGCGCTCGTGTGCCAGATCGGCTATGTGGTCGAGGGCGCGCCCATCGTGACGCCGACCTGCCACTGGCGGATGGGCGATCATGTCTACTGGCACGGCTCCTCGGCCAGCCGGATGCTGCGTGCTCAGGAAAGCGGCGTGCCGGTCTGCTTCTCGGTCACCCATTTGGACGGCGTGGCGTTTTCGCGGGCCGCCTTTGACCACAACATTCTCTATCGCTCGGTGATGGCCTTCGGCAAAACCGAACTGGTCGAGGGCGACGACAAGAAAGCCGCGCTTGAAGCCTTCGTCACCCGTTTGGCGCCGGGGCTCTGGGACTATGCCCGCCCGCCGACCGAGCAGGAGTGGAAGGCGTCAAAAGTGATCCGGATGAAGCTCGACGAGGTCTCGGCCAAGGTGGCGGCGGGTCTGCCCGAGGAGGACGAAGCCGACATGGCGCTTGATCTTTGGGCCGGACATGTGCCGGTGCGGATGGTCACTGGCGCCCCGGTGCCCGACCCGAAACTGCGGCCGGGGATCGCCATGCCCGATTTCGTCACCGCTTTCGGGCTGTAAGGTGACCCCGTAAAGCCGTGTTCGCGGGCCTTGTGGTCGCGACTGCCCAAATTTCAGGCGTTATGGGGTAAATTTCCATAACGCCATGATTTTAAATCCCTATTCATCCGATCTCATTGACGGACAAACCCTCGCATGGCACTTCTGAAAGCGAGGTGCCCGTCGGGTCCTTCCTCCCCGGTCGGCCGGTGACGGGTTCCCCCGCGCCGCCCTCGTGGCCTTCCCGGCGATCGCCTCGCGTTTTCTGCCCCGCGGGCGGGTGCGTCGCACCCCCTCTCCGCCCGCATGACGTGAGAAAGGCGAACCCATGATCGACAGCACGGAGCAGCTCGAAGCGCTCCTCATGCAAAGATCGCTCAGCGATCCCGAGCTTGTCGCAGCGACCGAACGCGCCCCCGATTACCGGATCCTGCCCGAGGCCACCGTGATCAAGATCGGCGGCCAGAGCATGATCGACCGCGGCCGTTCGGCGATCTGGCCGATCGTCGAGGAAATCGCGAATGCCCGCAAAAGTCATCAGATGCTGATCGGCACCGGGGCGGGCACACGGGCGCGCCACATCTATTCGATCGCGGCGGGGCTTGGTCTGCCCGCGGGGATGCTGTCGCAACTGGGCGCCTCGGTCGCCGATCAGAATGCCGCGATGCTGGGCCAGTTGCTCGCGCGGTATGGCATTCCGCTCGTTTCGGGGGCGGCGCTGTCGTCGGTGCCGCTGTCGCTTGCGGAAATCCACGCTGTCGTTTTCAGCGGCATGCCGCCCTATGGGCTCTGGATGCGGCCCGCGCCCGAAGGCGTGATCCCGCCCTATCGCACCGATGCGGGCTGCTATCTGGTGGCCGAGCAATTCGGCTGCAAGCAGATGATCTATGTGAAGGACGAGGACGGGCTTTACACCGCCAACCCGAAGACCGCCCCCGATGCGAAGTTCATTCCGAAGATCAGCATCGACGAGATGAAGGCGGCGGGGTTGCAGGATTCGATCCTCGAATTCCCGGTGCTTGATCTGATCCAGTCCGCCCGGCATGTCCGCGAGGTGCAGATCGTCAACGGTCTCAAACCCGGCAATCTGACGCGCGCGCTTGCGGGCGAGCATGTCGGCACCATCATCACCGCGCGCTGAGAAAGACCCGACCATGTCCGAAACCAATCCCGGCATCAAACACGTCGCCTCGGCCCTTGCGCGCCAGACCCTGCTCGATGGCAGCCTGACCCGCCCGGTCGCAGGCAAGCGCCCGATCCGCATCCTGCCCTGGCTGCAGGTGGTCAAGATCGGCGGCCGCTCGATCATGGACCGCGGCGCCGAGGCGATCCTGCCTATCGTCGACGAAATCCGCCGCCTGCTGCCCGAACACCGGCTCTTGATCCTGACCGGCGCGGGGATCCGGGCGCGCCATCTTTACAGCGTGGCGCTCGATCTTGGGCTGCCGGTGGGCTCGCTTGCGCCCTTGGCCGCGACCGAGGCGGGGCAGAACGGGCATATCCTGGCCGCGATGCTCGCGCCCGAGGGCGTGTCCTATGTCGAGCATGACACGCTGGCCAGCCAGTTGGCGATCCACCTTTCCGCCACCCGCGCGGTGGTGGGCAGCGCCTTTCCGCCCTATCACCACCATGAATTCCCGGGCCTGCGGCTGCCGCCGCACCGGGCTGACGCCGGGGCGTTCCTGCTGGCCGATGCGCTGGGTGCGGCGGGGCTGACCATTGTCGAGGATGTGGACGGGATTTTCACCGCCGACCCGAACGGGCCCGAGGGCGGCTCTGCGCAGCTTCTGCCCGAGGTGAGCGCGGCGGAACTGGCCGCGTTCAAGGGCTCGCTGCCGGTCGATCCGGCCTTTGTCGAGGTGCTGGCGACGGCGCGGCATCTCGAGCGGGTGCAGATCGTCAACGGCCTTGTTCCGGGGCGGCTGACGGCGGCCCTGCGCGGCGAACACGTCGGCACGGTAATCCGCACCGGCGCAGCGGGGTGAGCGAGGCCAGGGAGGGGGCAATCCTCCCGGGCAGCGATCCCGGCCGTTGATCGAAAAGCCGGTCGCACGTTGCAATCAAACGGACGCAAGCGCCGTCCCGCACTGAGCGGGCCATGGCGAAGCGTCGGCAATCAAGGGGGGCGTGACCTCCCTGTCGCTGCGCTGCCTCCGAACGGCCGCGTGCCGCAGCCGCACAGAAAGGCCGGAAGGCTGGTCGCGGACCGCTGGGCATATGGTGCTTCCCTAGCCACGGGGAGGGGGGTCAATCCGCGAAGTGCGTCGCGCTCTGAGCGAGCCGTGAACGGCGGCTTTCGCCGATTTTCTGCGTCTGCGATGCGGCAGCCTCATCGTCGGCTCAGCTGAAGGTTTTTCGACGTGGACCGCAGCGCTGCGGTTGCCGCCGGATGGTGGCGGTCCACGTTGACAAACCTCGGAAGGACGAAGCCGCGGGGAGCGATGCGCTGCCTATGGGGAAAGAGCGCCGAGGGTGTTGCCGACCTGGCGCATAGACGTCCACCGGAGTTCTGGGCGCTCGGCGACACCCTGGCTTTTTCCGCCAGTTGCCGCCGGTTTGAGCCTTGAAAGCGGGCGACCGTCTGCCGAATTTGGCGATCCGTTCCGTTGCGCGCAAATCGGGGCCACGCCGGTTCCAGGCAGGCACCGGCGGCGGATCAGGCAAAGGGATGGGCGTTTCATCATGCGGCCTGCTCCCGCGGCGGTGCCCGTGATCGCGGCGTCTGTCCGCGCCGGAAGATCTCGATGATCCGCATCGGCGCGCCACAACAGGGGCATGGTTCGCGCAGGGTCAGGGGTGCGGGGTCAGTCGCCGTTTTCGGTGTCGAGGATGGTTGCGGCACTCCGAGCAGGGAGCGGATCTTCGCGATATTGGCCTTGCGACTGGCGCTTGCCAGCAGACCGTAGTGCCGGATGCGGTGGAACCCGTCGGGCAGAACATGGATCAGAAACCGGCGGATGAACTCGTCGATGGCGAGGCGCATCACCTTTTGCCGGTCGCCCTGCTTGATGCGATAGTCCTTCCAGCGGAAAGCGACGGTTCCGGCCTCGGCGCTGACGAGGCGGTGGTTCGAGATGGCGACGCGGTGGGTGTAACGGCTGAGATAGGCCAGCACAGCCTCGGGGCCGCCGAAGGGGGGCTTGGCATAGACCACCCATTCGGATTTGCGGAACGGGGCCAACCAGGCGGCAAAGGCGGCGCTGTCCGCGAGCCTCGCCAGATCGCCGAAGAAGGCGAGTTCCCCGGCGCGATGCAAGGCGATCAGCCCTTCAAGGAACAGGCGCCGAAACAGCCGTGACAGCACCCGAACATGCAAGAAAAAGCCCGGCTTGCAGGCAATCCAGCGGGTTCCGTCAGGCGACAGGCCGCCGCCCGGAACGATCATGTGGATGTGGGGATGGTGGGTCAGCGCCGAGCCCCAGGTGTGCAGCACCGCCGTCATGCCGAGCCTTGCGCCGAGGCGTTTGGGGTCAGCCGCGATGGTCAGAACCGTTTCGGCCGAGGCGCGGAACAACAGGTCATAGACTGCCTTCTTGTTCCAATAGGCAATCTGCGCGATCTCGGCCGGCAGGGTGAAGACGACGTGGAAATATTCGACCGGCAGCAGATCCTCGGCGCGCGCCGCCATCCAGTCCCGCGCCGCCGGCCCCTGGCATTTGGGGCAATGCCGGTTCTTGCAGGAGTTATAGGCGATGTGCTGGTGGCCGCAGTTGGCGCAACCGGCCACATGCCCGCCGAGCGCCTCGGTCCGGCAGGCTTCGATCGCCGACATCACCTTCAGCTGGGTCAGGCTGACATGCCCCGCATTGGCCCGTCGCCACGCCGGGCCATGGGTGCGGAAGATGTCAGCCAGTTCCAGCGACGGGCGGGGCATAGAGCCCCTGCATCAGTCCGGGCCGTCGGATCGCAGCACCCTGTCCTGCACAAGCTTCATCTGTTCGAAGGGGCTGACGGTGCTCTGGATCGTCTTGGTGGCGACATGCGCATACCGCGCCGTGGTGCTGAGCTTGGCGTGCCCCAGCAGCACCTGGATCACCCGCACATCGGTATTGGCCTCGAGCAGATGCGTGGCGAAGCTGTGGCGCAGGGTGTGCAGGGTCGCGGGCTTCGTGATCCCCGCATTCGCCATGGTCCTCGGACCAGTGGCGGACCATGGCTCATTCCTTGGCCGCCATGAAAGCGCGGTTCCACTGCCTGGACGACAGCGGCGAGATCTTCGGCTTGCCCGGAAACAGCCAGCCTTCGGGCCGGGACTCGCGCCAATATTGCCGCAGCACCTCCAGCAGGCTGGGCGACAACATGGCCTGCCGGTCCTTGCTCCCTTTGCCTTGCTCGACATGGATCAGCATGCGCTGGCTGTCGATATCGCGGACCTTGAGGTTGCAGACCTCCGATGCCCGCAGCCCGGCCCCGTAGCTGATGCCAAGGGCCGCCCGATACTTCAATCCGGGCCCGGGCACAGAGGCCAAAAGCTTTGCGACCTCTTCCACGCTCAGCACCACCGGCAACTTCCGCGGCTGGCGATGGAACTGCATGTATCGCTTCATCTCTTCGCGTCCGCAGGTGACGCCGAAAAAGAACCGCAACGAGATGATCCGGACGTTGAACGTGGTGGCCGAGACCCCGTCCTTCGTCATTTGAAGCTGGTAGGACCGCAGGTCATCCGGCGTCGCGGTATCAGGCGATCGCCCCAGGAACGACGCGAAATGCTTCACGCAGCGGATGTGACCCTGTTGGGTCTTCTCGCACAACCCGCGGATCTTCATGTCCTCGATCATCCGTTGGCGCAGCGGGGTGGTCTTCTCCTCCTTCATCGAAACCTCCTGTCTGACGAGTGGGAAGACCCAAATCGTCAGCCCAGAAAGGCCTCACACAAAGCGCAACGCTGAATTGGGAGCCGAGCGCCAACCACAGGCGCCAATGCCGCGGAGCGGCTTAGTCCACGAACTGCGGAGACTTTCCCTGCGGCCGCCCCCGACGCGGCAGCTCAGGCAATTCGGCGCCCGCCCATTTCGCGACCAGGGACTCATTGGCGCCGATCTCCTTGGCGACGGTGACGATCTTGGTGCCGGCCTCGATCTTCTTCACCGCCATGGCCTTGAGTTCATCGGGCCAGATCCGACGCCCGTTGTCGGCGGTGATCACCGGGCACCCCCAGACCACCACATCGCCGCCCTCACCCTCGTCCAACATCTCGACCGCCGTCGAACAGAGAGAGGGAGATCATCGCAAACCCTTATTTCATTGGAACATGGGGTATAGGCACCGCCTACAAAATATCTGCAACTTTAGCTTGTCGGCGGATTGCCGCAATCGCGCCACTTTTCGGCGCGAGCTTCTGGTCATCACGGATCGGGGGCATCGCCGCTGCCCGAGGCCGCGCAGAATGGTCATCGGCAACAGGAGTCCGACATGTCCGCAGTTGAACTGAATGCCCCGGAAGAATCCTCCGACGTGGGCTTCCACCACGAACCGCTTGCGCTGCTGTTGGTGGTGCTGTTCGGCCCGGTCGGGCTGCTTTACACCTCGGTCCGGGGTGGGGTCGCGCTGATCCTTGTCGCGCTCGTCGGCTCGCTTTTCACCATGGGCTTTGCGCCGCTCGCGGTCTGGCCGGTCTGCATCGCCTGGGTGCTGGTCGCCGGGATGATGCGCCGCTACTGAGCCGCCTTCAGATCTCGCCCCCCGATCGCCTCGGCGCAAGCCGGGGCGAAATCATCTGTCAGAGCCTCGCAAACCGGCGTTCGATCTGCGCGGCTTCCTCGGCCAGACCCCAGGGCGGGTTGAGCACGAACATGCCCGAGCCGATCATGCCATGCCCCTCCCGGGCGGGGGGGAATTTCACCTCCGAGAGCAGCGCCTCGGGATGGGCGGCGACAAGCCCGCGCGCCATTGACCGCTGCGCCGCCGCCACCGGCACCTGCGCCGCAAGGATCGGATACCAGAGCGCGATCACGCCCACGTTCCACTTGCGCGACACCTGCGCCAGAACCGTTGGCACGGTGTCGTAATCCGACTTCACCTCCCAGGACGGGTCGATCAGCAACACCCCGCGCCGCGGCGTGGGCGGGCACATCGCCAGCGCCATCTGCAGCCCGTCCTTCTGATGGAAAATCCCGCCATGGGGCACCATCGCCGCCTTCAGCGCGGCGAATTCCTGCGGGTGCAGCTCGCACAGCTGGAGCGAATCCACCGGCCGCAAGAGCGTTGCCGCCAGCATCGGCGAACCCGGATAGGCGGCGCGCCCATGCGCCTTGCGCACCGCGGAAAGCGCCCGGCTGTAGGGGTGATCGGGGGCAAACCAGCGCTCGGCCTCGGCCCGGGTGATCCCCGCCGCCGCCTCGCCCGTTTTCGCCGCCTCGGCGCCATCGAGCGCATAAAGCCCGCGCCCGGAATGCGTCTCCATATACGAGAGCGGCTTGTCCTTGCGCGTCATGTAGTCGAGCAGCACCGCCATCAGCGCATGCTTGTGCACATCGGCCAGATTTCCGGCGTGATAGGCATGTTGATAAGACAGCATCGAAGCCTCCCTTTCGCGCCTTCCTGACCTGACCGGGGCCAAGCTGCAAGGGGCTGCTTCTTCTTGGGACAAATACGCCGGGGGGAGCGCGTCAGCGCCGGGGGGCAGGGCCCCCCGCCTTCGGGTCGGCTCAGGCACGCCCGAAAAAGAAAACGGCGGCGCTCAGGGAGGAGGAGAGAGCGCCGCCGCATAAACCTCGGCCCAGGGAGGAGGAGAGGGCCTCGGATTTTCCGGTGCCACCCGGGAGGAGGATGGGCAGCACCACACCGCCGCCCAGGGAGGAGGAGAGGGCGGTCGGGATCTGGTCGAAGGAACGGCGGCCTCTGGGAGGAGGACGAGGCCGCCGCCTTCTATCGAAGCCCCAGGGAGGAGGAGAGGGGCTTGATCCTTGGTCCGGCAGATGGGGCCGGTATGGGGTGGCGGCATCCTCAGGGAGGAGGAGAGAGGATGCCGCCGATCTCCGAGACCCAGGGAGGAGGAGAGGGTCTCCGGAAGTCTATTCTTATTTGCCGTAGGCCGCTTCCAGCGCGATGCGGGTCAGCATCGAGCGGTGCATGCCAAGGTCGCTCAGTTCACGGTTCGACAGCGAGCGCAGTTCGGCCAGCGTCTGGCGATAGACCTTGCGGCGGGCCAGCGCCTCGCGGATCGAGGCCACAAGATTGGAAAAACCGCTATCGGTCGTCCGGATGTCGCTGACCAGAGCCATCGGTCGTCTACTTTCTGTCGTGTCGTCTCGGGGTTTAGCTTGGGACCGTCTGGCTGTCGCCGTGGTGCACCGTCGCTGTTGGGGCTAACATGGCCTGAATGCTGCGGCTGCACAATGGTCGCCGCGGGCAATGCGGCCTTGCAGAAAATGCATAACGGATTCTGACCTGACTCCGCCTCGAAACTGGAACAGTTCTACGTTCTGGCGCGCAAAATTCGTGCAAATCTTGTGTGAGCGGGGGGCTCCCCCTTGAAGCCCGCGGCAAATGCGCCACAGTCCCCGCCAAATCGACAGGAGAGACCCATGACGCTTACGAAGGAATCGGTGCTGGAGGCGCTGCGCAAGACGGCTCTGCCGGGGGGCGGGGATGCGATCGGGCGCAATCTGGTGCATGCGCTGGCGGTCGAGTCGGGGGTGGTGCGCTTTGTTCTGGAAGGCGCGCCCGAGGCGGAGCTTCTGGCGATGCGGCCGGTGCTGGAAGGGGCGGTGCGAGCGCTGGACGGGGTGAAAAGCCTCTCGGTGGTGATTCCGGCCGGGCCGTCGAAGGCGCCGGGCGGCGGGGTGAAGATCGGTGGTCATGCGAAACCGCAAGACGGGCCGCTGCCGGTGCCGGGCGTCGCGCATGTGATTGCGGTGGGCTCGGGCAAGGGGGGCGTGGGCAAATCCACCGTCGCCTCGAACCTCGCCGTGGCGCTGGCGCGGGCGGGCAAGCGGGTGGGGCTGCTCGATGCCGATCTTTACGGGCCGAGCCAGCCGCGGATGATGGGCGCCACCGAAAAGCCCGCCTCGCCCGACGGGCAGACGATCCTGCCCGTGCGCGCGCATGGGGTGGTGCTGATGTCGCTCGGCCTGATGCTGCGCGAGGACGAGGCGGTGATCTGGCGCGGCCCGATGCTGATGGGGGCGCTGCAGCAGATGCTGGGTCAGGTGAAATGGGACCACTTCGGCCCGCTCGACGTGCTGGTGATCGACCTGCCGCCCGGCACCGGGGATATTCAGCTGAGCCTGTGCCAGAAGACGGTGCTCGATGGTGCGGTGATCGTGTCGACGCCGCAGGACATTGCGCTTCTGGATGCGAAGAAGGCGCTCGACATGTTTGCCAAGCTGAAGATGCCGGTGCTGGGTCTGATCGAGAACATGTCGACCTATGTCTGTCCGAATTGCGGGCATGAGGCGCATCTCTTCGGTCATGGCGGGGTCGAGACCGAGGCCGCGCGGCTCGGTCTGCCGTTCCTCGGCGCGCTGCCGCTGGCGCTCGAGGTGCGCGAGGCCGGGGATGCAGGGCGTCCCGTGGCGCTGGGCGAGGGTGCGGCGGCCGAGGCCTATGCCGGGATTGCGCGCAAGTTGATCGAGGCGGGCGTGGCCTGATTTCGCCTCGGGCGGGGCCGAGGCGACCCGGGCGGGGGCGCTGCCCCCGCACCCCCGAGGTATTTAGGGCAAGATGAAGGAGGGGCAGTCTGGGGCTGCCCCTTTGCTTTGCGTAGGCCTGTGTCCCACCGCCGTGTGCGGGGTGGGAATTCATGGGCGGAAAGGGGCGGATCGGCTCCGCGGCGCGAATCACTCGTCCGTGTTCAGGCGTGATCGGGGCGATTTTTCGGGCCCTGGCGCCGGGATCGGCGAAGATGAGACGTCTTGCCGGGAATTTGCCCCACTGCGCGGGAAAGCGGACCTGTGTGGGCGCCTCATCTACATTTTGTGGTTGATCTGGATCAATTCCCCCAAGGCTTCGCTTTTGTCGCAAAAGTTATCCACAAGCTCTTGAGTTTGCACCTGTTTCTTAACAGCATGCAGGGCGAGAATTCGATCACTTCCCAAAATTTCCCTTGAAATCCCATACAGGACCATGGCATCACTGTCTCACGGAAGACGGGCAAGAGGCATCAAGACCTCAACGGCGCAAAGACCGAGAGTTTCATACAGGCACCCGCTTCACGAAAGAGAGATCCGGCGCGCGAGCGAGCAGACATCCCCCAGGTGGCGCGCGCAGACCGGACAGCCCAGAGATGGGACGAGGGCGGCGGATCGAGCGGTGGCAGCAGCTCGGTCCGCCGTTTTCCATAAAAACCACCGCGGGGGAGGGCACAGGAGTTGCCGCCTTGGCGGGAATGTTCATCGGCGAATACACCTTCAAGGTGGACAGCAAGGGTCGCGTGTCGATCCCCGCGCTGTTTCGTCGTGAACTCGAAGAGGGCGACCCCGAGGCCGCCGTCACCAAGCGCCCCCGTCTGGTCATCGTTTACGGCGCCGACACGCAGAAGATGCTGCAGGTGCATTCCTTTGCGGGCTTCCAGAAGCTGGCCGCCGCGATCAACGCGCGCCCCTACACCGACCCCGGCCGGTCCGTCCTGCAGCGCCTCGTGCTGAACAAGGCGCATCCGACCGAGATCGATCCCGATGGCCGTCTGGTCCTGCCCGCCAACCTGCGGGAGCGCTTCCAGTTGACCGGCGACGCCTATTTCGCCGGCATGGGCGAGACCTTCGAGATCTGGAACCCCGAGACCTTCGCCGCCGTCGATCAGGCGCGGCTGGAAAAACTGATGGCCGAGATGGGCGACGACTTCGACCCGCTCAGCCTGCTCAATGGGGGCTGAGATGCAGACACCCGATGCGCCCCACATTCCCGTTCTTCTGCGACCGCTCCTTCAGGCGGTCGCGCCTGTCTTGGGGACATGGCTCGATGGCACCTTCGGGGCGGGGGGCTATTCGAAGGGTCTGCTGGCCGCGGGGGCCGCGCGGGTGATCGGCATCGACCGCGACCCGCTCGCCTTCGAAATGGCGGCGCCGTGGCGGGGGGACTATGGCGACCGGCTGGTGCTGGTCGAAAACACCTTCTCGAACCTTGATGCCGTGGCCGAGGACATCGCGCCCGAGGGGCTCGACGGGGTGGTGCTCGATCTTGGTGTCTCCTCGATGCAGCTCGATCAGGCCGAGCGCGGCTTTTCCTTCCTGCGCGATGGGCCTTTGGACATGCGGATGTCGCAATCCGGGCCGTCGGCCGCCGATCTGGTGAACGAGGCCGACGAGGGTACGCTCGCCGATATCCTCTATCATTACGGCGAGGAACGCGCCTCGCGCCGGATTGCCCGTGCCATCGTCGAAGCCCGCAAAACCGCGCCTTATGAAAGCACCAAGCAGCTGGTGGCCACGGTCGAGCGCTGCCTGCCGCGGCCGAAGCCGGGGCAGAGCCATCCCGCGACGCGCAGCTTTCAGGCGCTGCGCATCGCGGTGAACGACGAATTCGGCCAGCTGATCGAGGGGCTCGAAGCCGCCGAACGGGCGCTGAAGCCGGGTGGCAAACTGGCCGTCGTCACCTTCCATTCGCTCGAAGACCGGGTGGTGAAGCGCTTCTTTCAGGCGCGCTCGGGCCGGGCACCCGGGGGCTCGCGCTATGCGCCCGAGACCGCGGCCGAGGCGGCGGCCTTCGATCTTGTGACCCGAAAGGGGGTCGGACCCGACGAAATCGAGCTTGCAGAGAACCCGCGGGCACGATCTGCTATATTGCGCATCGGTGCACGCACCGAATCTCCTGCCGGTAGAGCTGATCGTCATAGCCTTGGCCTGCCGGCTCCCCTATTCGAAACCGACCGCAGCCGGGGCCGCCCCAGATGAAGACCATCTCGTATATCCTTGTTTCTCTTTGTGTTCTTGGTCTTGCCTTCTGGGCCTATCACGTCAACTACGCCACCCAGGACCGCGAAGAAGAGCTGCGCGCCCTGAATTCCGAGATCGCCGACCTGCAGGAAGGCCTGAGCGTTCTGCGCGCCGAATGGGCCTATCTGAACCGCCCCGAGCGGCTGCGCGAACTTGTGAACCTCAATTTCGCCTCGCTCGGCCTGCTGCCGATGACGCCCGATCAATTCGGCACCGCCTCGATGGTGGCCTATCCGGTGCCCGAAGGCGCCGATCCGGCCGCGATCGATCAGGCCGTCGCGCAGGCCGTCGAAGTTTCTGCGCCGCCGACCGATGACGACAGCTCGCAAGTCGTCGAGGAGGAAGCTCAATGAGCCAACGCACCCCGCTGCGACCGCTTGCCCGCATCCTTGACGCCCGCGCCCGCGGCGAAAACCCCGACCTGATCGAGCGCGACAACATCCGCGCCCGTGGCGAGGCGGGGCGGGAAGCGGCCCGGGCGCGGGTGGCCTGGCGCATCGGCCTTGTGATAGGCATCTTCTGTGTCTGCTTTGGCGCTGTCGGCGTCCGGATGGGGACGCTCGCGGCCTCGACCCCCGAGGAGCCGCAGCGCGCCGATACCGCGCCCGTCATCATGGCGCAGCGCGCCGACATCACCGACCGCGAGGGCCGGGTGCTGGCGACGAATCTGGTGACCCATGCGCTTTACGCGCAGCCGCCGATGATGGTCGATCCGGTCGGCACGGCGAAGAAACTGGCGAAGATCTTCCCCGATCTTGATGCCAAACGTCTGGCTGCCGATTTTACCGGCTCGCGCAAATTCGTCTGGATCAAGAAGAAGATTTCGCCCGAGCAGCTGCAGCTGGTGCATGACATCGGCGAGCCGGGGCTGCTCTTTGGCCCGCGCGAGATGCGGCTTTACCCGAACGGGCGGCTGGCGGCGCATGTGCTGGGCGGCGCGCGCTTTGGCAACGAAGGCGTCGACAGCGCCGAGATCGTCGGCACCGCGGGCGTCGAAAAGGCCTTCGATGGCTGGCTGCGCGATCCGGCCAACAATGGTGCGCCGCTGAAGCTTTCGATCGATCTGACGGTGCAGCAGGCGGTCGAGGAAATCCTTGCCGGTGGCATGAAGCTGATGAATGCCAAGGGCGCGACCGCGGTGGTGATGGAGGCCCATACGGGCGAGATCATCGCCATGGCCTCGCTGCCCGATTTCGACCCGAATGATCGCCCGGCGCCGCTCGCCAAGGGCGATGCCTCCGACAGCCCGCTCTTCAACCGCGCGGTGCAGGGGGTTTACGAGCTTGGCTCGACCTTCAAGATCTTTGCCGTCGCGCAGGCGCTGGAACTGGGGCTGGTGAACCCGACGACGATGCTCGACACCAAATCGCCGATGGTCTGGGGCCGGTTCCGCATCCGCGATTTCCACAATTACGGGCCCGCGCTCTCGATCACCGATATCGTGGTCGAAAGCTCGAACGTCGGCACGGCGCGGATTGCGCTGCTGATCGGCGGGCAGCGGCAGAAGGCATTCCTCGAAAGCCTCGGCTTCATGGCGCCGACTCCGGTCGAGCTGTCCGAGGCGAATTCGGGCCGTCCGATCGTGCCGGCGAAATGGTCCGAGATCACCTCGATGACGGTGGGCTATGGCCACGGCCTGGCCGCCTCGCCGCTGCATCTGGCGGCGGCCTATGCGACGATCGCGAATGGTGGGTACAAGGTCAAACCGACGCTGGTGCATGCCGCAACCCATGAAAAGGGGCCTCAGGTGATGAGCACCGAGGCGGCCAAGACCGCGCTGGCGATGATGCGCGCCGTGGTGACGCGCGGCACGGCCTCCTTTGCCGATGTGCCGGGCTACGAGGTCGCGGGCAAGACCGGCACCGCCGACAAGGTGAAACCGGGCGGCGGCTATTACGACAACAAGGTGATCGCCACCTTCGCCTCGGCCTTCCCGGCCTCGGATCCGAAATACATTCTGGTGCTGAGCCTTGACGAACCCTCGTCCTTTGCGGCGAACGAGACGCGGCGCACCGCGGGCTGGACGGCCGTTCCGGTCGCCGCCGAGGTGATCCGCCGCATCGCGCCGATCCTGGGCATGCGCCCGGCCGACAGCGTGCCGGAGGTTCTGGACGGCATCCAGCTGGTCAAGGCCGCGAAAAGCCACTGAGGGCGGAGCGGGGATCTGCCCCGCACCCCGGGATATTTCGGGCAAGATGAAGGCGGCGGGTCGGATCGGAAGATCCGGCCCGTTCGTTTTGGCACTCAGCTGCGGGCGGGCAGGGGCGCCGGCGTGCGCAGGATGCAGGGCACGCGGAAATGATCTTTCGTGTCGATCCCGCCCTCGATCAGCTCGAAGACCTTGGCGATCATCCCGTCCACATCCTGCTCGATCATGCCCACATTGTCGGGCAGTTGCGCGGCGAAGCTGTCATAGTCGAAGCAGCCGTAGCGCATCCGCCCGGCGTGATCGGGGACCGCGCGGTTGAGCCAGCCCACCACCCCTTCGAGGGTGATCGTCGAGTTCACGAACAGCCCCGGCGGCAGCGCGATCGGCAGATCGTCGAGCGCCCGCTCGGTCTTGTCGGGGGAATAGCCGCAGGCGAGGATATGGGTCTCGGGCAGGGCGATGCCGCGCTCGGCATGGGCGGTGCGAAAGCCCCGGATCCGCTCGGCGGTGTTGTGATCGGAGGCCCGGCCACCGATGAAGAGCAGGGGGCCAGGGTAGCCCAGATCGTCGCGGCAGCGGTCGAGAATGAGATGCGTGATCGTCTGCGCCCCGGCGAAGTTGTCCGAGGTGACCGAAGCGGCCTTTGACCCCGGCAGGTCGAGGTTGAGCACCCGCACCCCCGCCGCGGCGCAAAGATCGGCAATCCGGTCCGGGTCGGTCGCCCCGTTCGCGACGAGACAATCGACCTGATAGGACAGAAGCGCCCGCGCCGCCTCGAATTCCAGCTCCGGGTCGCGCTGCGTGCAGGTCATCACCGGAAACATCCCATGCGCGCGCGCCACCGCCTCGAATCGCTCGGCCATCGCGCCGAAGTAGCGGTTGTCATATTTCGGAACGATCATGCCGACGATGTTCGAGCGCTCGCGCCGCAGCACCGAGGCCTGAATGTTCACCGCATAGCCCTGTTCCCCCGCCAGCGCGGTGATCCGGTCGGCCAGCTTTTCACTGATCCGCCGCTTCTTCCAGGACCCGTTCAGAACCGCGCTGACGGCACTCGGCGAGGTCCCCGCAAGCGTGGCCAGGTCATAGATCGTGGGGCGCTTGCGGCCGGGGCCGGGGGTGTCGGTCATGGTTTCCCGTCGTCTCTGTCATCTTCCATCTTGACGTGAATCGAAACCGGATGCAATTCTGCTTCATCGATTGAGCAAGCTTGCGCAACCGATGAAGCAAGCGAGGCGGAGGCGTGGAGGAGGCGCAACCGGGTCGTGTCGGCGCGTGTCGCGACGGGGCTTTCGGGCCTTCGCGGACGGCGGACGGGACCAAGGGCCAAGACCGAGCCACAGCTTTGCAGATCATCCAGAGGAGGAGACCAGGATGAACAAGACGATTTCGCTGGCGGGGGCTTCGGTTCTCGTTGCAGCTTTCTTCGGCGCGGCCGCGAGTGCGCAGGAAGCCGCCACCGTGGCGTTCCTGATGCCCGACCAGGCCTCGACGCGCTACGAGCAGCACGATTTCCCTGGCTTCAAGGCCGCCATGGGCAAGCTTTGCGCCGATTGCACGGTGATCTATCAAAACGCCAATGCCGATGTGGCGCTGCAACAGCAGCAGTTCAACTCGGTGATTGCGCAGGGCGCCAAGGTGATCGTGCTCGATCCGGTCGACAGCGCCGCCGCCGCGAACCTTGTGGAAATCGCGCAGTCGCAAGGCGTCAAGGTCATCGCCTATGACCGTCCGATCCCGGCGAAACCGGCGGATTACTATGTCTCCTTCGACAATGAAGGTATCGGCTATGCGATCGCGAAATCGCTCGTTGATCACATGAAGGCCTCGGGCGTGCCGGATGGCGCGGGGGTTCTGGAAATCAACGGCTCGCCCACCGATGCGGCCGCCGGTCTGATCCGCGACGGCATCCACCGCGCGCTGGAGGAAACGCCCTATACCAAGCTCTCGGAATTCGACACGCCGGATTGGGCGCCGCCGAAAGCGCAGGAATGGACCGCCGGGCAGATCACCCGCTTTGGCGATCAGATCAAGGGCATCGTCGCGGCGAACGACGGCACCGGCGGCGGCGCGATTGCGGCCCTCAAGGCCGCGGGCACCGATCCGATGCCGCCGGTCACCGGCAACGACGCCACGATCGCGGCGCTGCAGCTGATCATCGCGGGCGATCAATACAACACGATCTCGAAACCCTCGGAAATCGTGGCCGAAGCCGCCGCCAATGTCGCGGTGACCTTCCTCAAGGGCGAAACGCCCGCGCCGAAGACGACGCTTTACGACACGCCCTCGGAACTCTTCGTTCCGGCCGTCGTGACCAAGGAAAACATCAAGGCCGAGATCTTCGACAAGGGCATTCAGACCGCCGCCGAAATCTGCACCGGCGAATATGCCGAGGGCTGCAAGGCGCTCGGGATCGAGTAAGGTCCGGGCATCACGTCAGACCTGTGAACGAGAGGCGCAGGCGGGCAACTGCCTGCGTCCCCAAAGGGAGGGGAGAGCCTGATGGCTGTGAAAGACGCAACGCTTGCGCCCGCGCGCGAGCCGATCTTGCGCCTGCGCGGGGTGACCAAGACCTTCGGCGCCGTGTCGGCGCTGAGCGACATCGATCTGGACGTCCATGCGGGCGAGGTGGTGGCGCTGGTGGGCGACAACGGCGCGGGGAAAAGCACGCTGATCAAGATCCTTGCGGGCGTGTTCCAGCCCACATCGGGCACGATCGAGTTCATGGGGCGTCCGGTCAGCATCGACAGCCCCTCGGCGGCGCTGACTTTGGGCATTTCCACCGTGTTTCAGGATCTGTCGCTGTGCGAGAACCTCGATGTGGTGGCGAACCTGTTCCTCGGGCAGGAGCTGTCCCCTTGGGCGCTGGACGAAGTGCAGATGGAGGTCCGCGCCTGGCAATTGCTCGGCGAGCTTGCCGCCCGCATTCCCTCGGTGCGCGAACCCATCGCCTCGCTCTCGGGCGGGCAGCGTCAGACCGTGGCCATCGCCCGCTCGCTGCTTCTCGAGCCGAAGATCGTCATGCTGGACGAGCCGACCGCAGCGCTTGGCGTGGCCCAGACCGCCGAGGTCCTGAACCTGATCGAACGCCTGCGCGACCGCGGCTATGGCGTCATCCTGATTTCGCACAACATGGACAACGTCCGCGCCGTGTCCGACCGGATCGCGGTGCTGCGGCTCGGTCGCAACAATGGCACCTTCACCGCCGACGCCACGCGCGAGCAGATCGTCGCCGCGATCATGGGCGCCGATGACAATGTCGCCGCCCGTCGAGATGCCATCGAACGCACGAGGGCCCAGCAATGAGCATGAAACCCGACACTCCGAAACCCGCCTATGACCGAGCCGACGCGCGGGTGCGGGCCGATAACGGGCTTTCCGGCGCCGCGCGCGCTTTTGTCGACCGCATCCGCTCGGGTGATCTGGGCATCCTGCCGGTGGTGGTGGGGCTGATCCTGATCTCGCTCGTCTTCACCGCGCTCAATCCGGTGTTCCTGCTGCCCAACAACCTCGTCAACCTGCTGTTCGATGCCGCCGCGGTGGGGTTCATCTCGCTCGGCATCGTGATGGTGCTGCTGCTGGGCGAGATCGACCTCTCGGTCGGTTCGATGAGCGGTCTTGCCTCGGCGCTGGTCGGCGTTCTTTGGGTGAACATGGGCCTGCCGCTGCCGCTGGCGCTTCTGGCGGCGCTTTCGGCCGGGGCGATGATGGGGGCGGCCTATGCGACGCTGCTCAATCGCTTCACCATGCCGAGCTTCGTCTCCACGCTCTCGGGGCTGCTCGCGCTGCTGGGCATGCAGCTTTACATCCTCGGGCCGACCGGCTCGATCAACCTGCCTTACGCCTCGTTCCTTGTCCGCTTCGGGCAGATCCTGATCATGCCGGACTGGGCCTCTTACGCGCTGGCTTTGGTGCCCGGGCTTGGCATCCTCTGGTTCGGCTTTCGGCAGATGAAGGCGCGGGCGGCGGCGAACCTGTCCTACACCAGCGCCAGTGTCGTGCTGGTCAAGGCGGGTGCCGTGACCGTGGCTCTCGAAGGCGCCGTCGCCTATCTGAACCTTGGCCGCGGTGTGCCCTTCATGTTCGTCGTCTTCGTGCTTTGCGTCGCGGCGATGCAATATGCGCTGACCCGCACGAAATGGGGCCGGTCGATGTTCGCCGTCGGCGGCAATATCGAGGCGGCGCGGCGCTCAGGGATAAAGGTGAAACGCATCCGCCTGACCGCCTTCATGCTCGGTTCCTCGCTCGCAGCCTTGGGCGGTGTCTTCTCGGCCGCGCGTCTGGCCACGGCCAGCCAGCAGGCGGGGACGGGCGACGTGAACCTCAATGCCATCGCCGCAGCCGTGATCGGGGGCACCTCGCTTTTCGGCGGTCGCGGCTCGGCCTGGGCGGCGCTTCTGGGCGTGCTGGTGATCCAGTCGATCTCGAACGGCCTCACCCTTCTCAATCTCAGCTCGTCGCTGCGTTACATGATCACCGGGGCGGTTCTGGCCATCGCCGTGATCATCGACTCGCTCGCACGGCAATCGCGCGCCAGCCACGGCCGCGCCTGACAACCGGAGGATAGAATGACAAACCTCATGCAGGGCAAAACCGCCGCCATCACCGGCGCCGCCTCGGGCATCGGCCTCGCTTGCGCGAAAATTCTGGTCGAGGAAGGCGCGCAGGTCGTGCTGATCGACCGCGACGAGACGAAACTGGTGGCCGCCTGCGCCGAGATCGGACCCGGCGCCCATCCGCTGTCCCTTGATCTGTTTGACGGCAAGGCGGTCTCGGGGATGCTGCCCGCGATCCGTGATCTGGTCGGCGATCTCGACATCTTCCACGCCAATGCGGGCGCCTATGTCGGTGGCCCCGCCGCCGAGGGCAACCCGGATGTCTGGGACAAGGTGCTCAATCTGAACATCAACGCCGCCTTCCGCACGGTGAACGCGGTGCTGCCGCACATGATCGCGCGCAAGACCGGCGACATCATCTTCACCTCCTCCGTCGCCGGGGTGGTGCCGGTGGTCTGGGAACCCGTCTACACCGCCTCGAAATTCGCGGTGCAGGCCTTCCTGCATGCCACCCGCCGCCAAGTGGCGCCGCATGGCATCCGCATGGGCGCGGTTCTGCCCGGCCCGGTGGTGACGGCGCTTCTGGATGACTGGCCGAAGGCGAAGATGGAGGAAGCCCTGGCGAATGGCTCGCTGATGCAGGCGCGCGAAGTGGCCGAGGCGGTGCTCTTCATGCTCAGCCGCAACCGCGGCGTCGTCGTGCGCGACCTCGTGCTGTTGCCCAACAGCGTCGATCTCTGACCCCACGGCCAGCCCGGAGGAATTCCCATGTCCGCACCTAACGCCCGCCATCTCATTGGTGTCGATGTCGGCACCGGCTCTGCCCGCGCCGGGGTCTTTGACCTGACCGGGCAGTTGCTTGGCACCGATCACCACCCGATCACGCTCTTCCGCGAGGAAGGCTCGGTCGTCGAGCAATCGAGCGACGAGATCTGGGCGGCAGTCGGCCGTTCGGTGCAGGGCGCGCTGAAGGCGGCGGGGCTGACGGGCGCGGATATCGCGGGCATCGGCTTTGATGCGACCTGTTCGCTGGTGGTGCTCGACCCCGCGGGCCGGCCGCTGCCGGTCGGCCCCTCGAACGACCCGGCGCGCAACGTGATCGTCTGGATGGACCACCGCGCGACGGCGCAGACCGAGCGGATCAACGCGACGAAACACCGGGTGCTGGATTACGTCGGCGGCCGGATCTCGCCCGAGATGGAGACGCCGAAGCTTTTGTGGCTCAAGGAACACCGCCGCGCCGACTTCGACTCCGCCGCGCATTTCTTTGACCTGACCGACTTCCTGACCTGGAAGGCGACCGGGGCGGGGGCGCGCTCGATCTGCACCGTCACCTGCAAATGGACCTACATGGGCCATGAAAGCCGTTGGGACGAAAGCTATTTCCGCCAGATCGGGCTTGCGGAACTCGCCGACGAGGGCTTCGCCCGCATCGGCACCGAGGTCGTGATGCCCGGCACCGCCCTTGGCGCCGGTCTGACCGAGGCGGCGGCGCGAGACTTGGGCCTGCTGCCCGGCACCCCCGTCGCGGCGGGGCTGATCGACGCCCATGCGGGCGGCGTCGGCACCGTCGGCGCGGCGGGCGAGGGGGGGGCTGTGGCAAACCTCGCCTATGTCTTCGGCACCTCTTCCTGCACCATGACCACGACCGAAGAACCCGTCTTCGTTCCGGGCGTCTGGGGCCCCTATTACTCGGCGATGGTGCCGGGGGCCTGGCTCAACGAAGGCGGTCAGTCTGCCGCCGGGGCTGCGATCGATCAGCTTCTGCGGTTCCATCCCGCCTCCGCCGAGGCCTCGACCGCGGCTTCCCGTGCCGGGCTTTCCCTCCCCGCCTGGCTCAGCGCGCGCGCCGAAACCTTGGCGGGGGCGGGAGGTGACGCGGCGCGTCTGGCCGACGGGCTGCATGTGGTCCCCGAATTTCTGGGCAACCGCGCGCCCCATGCCGACCCCTATACCCGCGCGATCATCGCCGGGCTGGGGATGGAGGATGACCTCGACAATCTGGTCGCGCTTTACATCGCGGGGATCTGCGGGCTCGGCTACGGGCTGCGCCAGATCATCGAGGTGCAGGCGAAACGCGGGGCCTCGGTCTCGACAATCGTGATCAGCGGCGGGGCAGGGCGGTCGGATCTGGTGCGCCAGATCCTCGCCGATGCGACCGGCGTGACGGTGGCTGCGCCGCAGACCGAGGAGCCGGTTCTGCTCGGCTCGGCGATCCTTGGCGCGGTGGCCGGGGGGGCGGCGCCGGATGTGGCGACCGCGATGGCGCAGATGTCGCGCATCGCGCGGCGCTATGCGCCGGGCGGCGCGGCCGCGCGCGCCTATCACGACGCCCGTTTCGCGCTTTTCGAGAAGTTTCAGGCGCTTGCCCGCGACGCCGCGCTGCGGGAGGCATGATGAGTTTGCCCCTGCGCGCGCTTTTGTGGGACATGGACGGCACGCTGGTCGACAGCGAGCCGGTGCATCGCCGCTCTTTCGTCGATGCCGCGCGGTCCCATGGGCTGGCGTTGCCCGAGGATTTCCACGATGGGCTGATCGGCAAGAGCGAGGATGCGATCCATGCCATCCTCGTGGCCGAACACGGGCTGGACATGCCCTTTGCCGCCTGGTCCGAAAGCCGCTTTGCCGCCTATCTCGCGCGGATCGAGGAGGTGCAGCCGTTTGCGATCGCCACCGATCTTTGGGCGCGGGCCGAGGCGGCGGGGCTCGATCAGGCGATCGTCTCGAACTCGCCCGCGGGGATCGTGCGCGCCAACCTGACCCGGCTCGGGCTTGCCCCCGGCTCTGTCGTCACGGTCAGCCGCAATGATGTCGCGCGTGGCAAGCCGCATCCCGACCCCTATCTGCTCGGGCTGTCGCGGCTTGGTGTGCCTGCAACGGCGGCGGCGGTGATCGAGGACAGCGGCGCGGGCCTTGCCGCGGCACAGGCCGCCGGGATTGCGGCCTACATGATGCCCTGGTTCGAGGGCGAAAAGGGCAACTGGCAGCCCTTCGGAGCGCTTCAAAAACACCTGCCCCACGCCTGAGGGCGCAGGGCAGAAAGGGCTGTGTTCGGACCCGCCGCAAAGCCGCGGCGGGTCCGACTTTTTCTTAGAGCGCGAAATCGGCCGCGGTGAGGTCGTAAAGGCCTTTCAGCCGGATCATCATTTCCGTGCCGGTGTCGCTGTCGGTGTCGATCAGGATCAGCGTCTCGTCGTTGGCCGTGCCGTCGCGGTCGACCTGCACGAAGCGGACTTCGCCCCCGGCCGAGGTGGTGAAGCTTGCGGCATCGCCCGACCAGACGAAGCTGTCGTTGCCCGGGTTCGTCGCCGAGGCGTCGATCGCAGAAAGGTCGACCGTGTCATCATCGCTGAAATCGGTGATCACATCGGCCCCCACGACGGTCGCCGTGCCATCGGCCAGCGCCCGGAAGATGAAGCTGTCGAGCCCGGCGCCGCCGGTCAACACGTCGCGTCCGGCACCGCCCGCCAGATCGTCGTCGCCGATCCCGCCCGACATGTTGTCGTTGCCGACCCCGCCGCTCAGATCGTCACCGCCCGTGCCGCCGAGGAGGCTGTCATCGCCGATGCCGCCGACCAGGCTGTCATCCCCGGCGCCCCCCGACAGGGTGTCATCGCCGGTGCCGCCATTCAGATCGTCAAGGCCGGCCCCGCCAAGCTCATTGTCGTCGCCGCTGCCGCCGTTCAGGCTGTCGTCCCCGATGCCACCGTTCAGCGTGTCGGTGCCGATCCCGCCCGAGAGCGAGTCCCCACCGGCGTTGCCGTCGAGACTGTCATCGCCCGCCCCGCCGAGGACATCGTCATTGCCGTTGCCACCCGACAGATCATCCGCGCCGCCGCCGCCATCAAGGCTGTCGTCGCCATCGCCGCCCAGCACGTCGTCGCTGCCCGCACCGCCTCCCAGGTCATCGGAGCCGATGCCGCCATCCAGACTGTCGCTGCCGTCGCCGCCCAGCACGTCATCATTGCCCGCGCCGCCCAGAACCGTGTCGTTGTTCGCGCCGCCGTTCAGGATGTCATCCTCGCTCCCGCCATCGATGTTGTCACTGCCGGTGCCACCGTCGATCACGTCATAGCCCGAACCGCCGTGCAGATCGTCGTCGCCGCCACCGCCCGACATGTCGTCATCGCCGGTGCCGCCATCCTCGGCGTCGTCGTCATCGGTGCCCAGCAGCGTGTCATCGCGCGAGCCGTCCTGATCGATGTCGCCATCGTCGAAGCCGTCTTCGTCCGCGTCCTCGATCTCGATCTCGGGCTCTTGCGCCAGAGGCGTGCCATCGGGCAGGAAGTAAAGCTCGCTGGTGACGTCATAGACATCCGTCACGCCCGAGGGGCTGAGCACGATGCGGCTGGTGTAATCGCCGTGATCCTCGACGAACCAGATCGTGCCGTCGACCTGCACCTGCAGGCTTTCGTTCAGATGCAGGCGTTGCGTATCCCAAAGCCCGTCATCCCATTCCTCGAACGATTGCACGGCGCCATCCACGAGGGTGATCCGATATTGGTCTTCGCTCATGCGCATTCTCCCTTGCTGGCATGAAGGTTTCCGGGCCAGTCCCACGGATGGCCGGATGAAGTTACGAAAGTGTTAACTTTTCCCGATTGGATCGAAGTCGATTCATATCGGTTTCGCGATCAGCGCGCCCGGCTCTCTCCGGACGGCGCGGTCTTCGGATCTGCGGCGGGCGGTGCCGCAGGCAGGCCCTCCATCAGATCGTCGATGAACAGGCTGAGCAACTGGCCGCGCCCGTTTACCCCGGCCTTGCGATAGATCGCAGCCGTCTGCGCCTTGACCGTGCCCTCCGATGTCGCGCGGAGGGCGGAAATCTCGGCGGTGTTCAGTCCCTTCAGCGCGAACATCGCGACGTCCCGTTCGGCGGCGGTGAGGCCCCATTCGGCAAAGCGCTCGGCCAGAACCTCGGCGAAGGCCCCCGAGGCGCGGCGCAGCTTTTCGCGCATCTGGTGCGTTTCGCTGAGCGAATGCCACAGCAGCGCCGCCCCAAGCCCGACGCCCAGCATCAGCCCGAGCGCCGCGCCAAGCTCCATCACCTCGCGGCTCTCCCAGGTCAGCGGCTCGATGTAGATGCCGAGCATGGAAAGCACGATATCGGAGACGAAGAACCAGGCGCAGGCGACCTGCGCCAGAACCACGCCCGCAAGGGCCAGAAGTCGGATCAGACGGCTGCGCGGCACGGCGGATGCCCTTTTTTCGGATCAGTCATCATTGCCGTGCCCCCCGGAGTCGCCGCCGTCGCCACCGTCGCCGTCTCCGCCGCCGTCTCCGCCATCGTGACCCGAACCACCGTCGCCCGAGTCGCCGCCGTCGCCCGAGTCATCGCCCGAGTCCCCCCCGGAGTCGCCGCCCGAACCATCGCCCGAGCTACCACCGGAGCCGCCATCATCCGAGCCGCCGTCGTCTGATCCGCCGCTGCCCGAACCGCTGCCCGAACCGCTGCTGCCCGATGAGCCGCCGCTGCCCGTACCGCCATTCGATGCCGTCGCACCCTCCGTGTCGGCCGGACCCGTGTAGCGGGTGAGGTCGCGCAGGATCTCTCCGTTGCGCGGGTCGATCACCACCTCGCGGCTCTGCCCGATCTTGCTCGCCGTGACGCGGATGCGGCCGATGAAGGTGCGCTTCGTCTCGATGCTGCCAAAGCCTTCGGACCGCAGCCGGTCAATGACCTGCTGCGCGGGGTCTTCTGCCCGCAGCGGGCCGGAAACGCCCAGCGTTGCCGTGGCGAGACCGATCAGGAACGTCCGTCTTCTCATCGTCATCATCCCGAGGTTTATGGCGAGTATCGCGACCCGGCCCCGTTCGCGCAAGGGCCGGATCGCGGACCGGGGCTCAGTCGTCCGAACCGCCGCCGTGATCGCCACCATCGTGGCCGCCGCCATCGTGATCGCTGCCGCCATCGCTGTCCGAGCCGCCGTGATCGTCACCCGCGTCATGGTTCGGACCGTCGTCATCGCCCGCGCCGTGATCGTCGGTCGCATCATCGTCGGTCGTGTCATCCGTGCCGCTTTGCGTGCCCTCGGCGTCACGGCCCGAGACTTCCTGCGAGACCACCTGCCCGGTGGCGCGGTCATAGACGACCTCGATCCGGTTGGGTCCATTTGTCGCCTCGGCATGGACGGTGCTGCCGCTATACTGGATTTCCGTGGGGGTGTAGCCCGCAGCGGTCAGGCTGTCGGTCACCGCCTCGCGGCTGATCTCGGCCTGAACAGCGGCGGTGGTGATCAAAAGCGCCATAAGCGCGAAGCCGGTGGTGTGGATCGCTCGGGTCATGCCTGTCTCCCTGGGTTGCATGGGTTGCGATGTCGATGCACTCACAGGGACAGGTTTTTTTCTTTCGCTCCATCGACCTGAGGGGATAATCCTTGGTCCGTCGACCGCAGGGTTAGGCGCATAAACCAGAGGTTATGCCGAAGGTTTATGCGGGATTACGAGAAGACGCGGTTTCAGCGCAGATCCGTCAGCGCAAGCGCGAGCACAAGATAGCGCCCGCCCTTGGCAAGGGTGACCAGCGCCAGGAATCGCCAGAACGGCGTGCGCAATAGCCCCGCCGCCAGCGTCAGCGGATCGCCAATGATCGGCAGCCAGGCGCCCAGAAGGCTCCATTGTCCCCAGCGCGCATACCATTTGGCCGCCTGATCGAGCCGCGCGGGCGCAACCGGAAACCAGCGCGCCCCGGCATGGGCGGCACAGAATCGCCCCAGCACCCAGTTCAGCACCGATCCCAGCACATTGCCGCAGGTCGCGACGGTCAACAGAAGCCAGAGCGGATGCGCGCCCTGCAGGATCAGCCCGGCCAGCACCGCCTCGGATTGCGCCGGAATCAGCGTCGCCGCCAGCAGCGCGGCCAGAAACAGGCCGGTCAGCGCCACGGCGCGGTGCGCAGGGCAAGCGTCGCGATCGCCGACCAGACGCAAAGACGCAGCATCATCACCGCCATCGTGCGCGCCTCATAGGCGCCGCCGTCCAGCACATGTGCGAGGAAGGCGGCAAAGACGATCCCGGTCGAGACGGCAAGGGCGAAGGCCAGCCAGCGCGCCCAGCCCGCGCCGCGCCACAGCCCGAGCCCGGCGGCGACATAGGCAAAGCCCGCGCCGAAATTGAACCAGAGCACGAAGGGCACGACGATGCCCATGTCGACGCCGCCAAAAAGCACCCGTCCGCCCGAAAGGATCGTGGCAAGGCCGAACAGCGTGGCAATCGGGGCGGCAATCGTCAAGGACAGCGGTCGCGACATCGGGGTCTCCGGCAGGGTTTCCTCTTCCTGACAAGGCGGGGGCGGCGGGGCAAGCCCCTGCGGGCCGATCCGGGGCGGGCCAATTGGCGCATCCTCGCCCTTGACAGCCCCCGTGCCGGGCCGCACCACCGCAGCCGACCCCGCGATGGACTGCCGATGACCGCCCTTGCCCGCCTTTTCTCCGAATCCTTCCGTGCCTTCTTCCTGCTGGCCGCGCTTTGGGCCACGGGCGCGATGGCGCTCTGGCTCTGGTGGCTGTGGCAAAATCAGTTCGGCGCCGGGGTCGACCTGCCGACTGCGCTCGCGCCGAGCCAGTGGCACGCGCATGAGCTGATCTTCGGCTTCGGCATGGCGGCGACGGCGGGGTTCTTTCTGACCGCGGCGCCGAACTGGACCGGAAAGCCGGTCGCCGGGCGGTTTTTCATCGCGGCGATGGCGGGGCTTTGGGCTGTGGGCCGCGGCGCGGTGCTGCTGTGGGGCTGGGTGCCGCCGCTCCTGGCCGCGGGTCTGGTGCTCGCCTTCCTTGCACTTTTGACCGAGCGGATGGCGCGGCAGCTGATCCGCCGTCCCGCCTCGCAGGAGGGGCTTTATCTGGCGTTGCTGGCGCTGATGACCCTGTCCGAGGCGCGGGTGCTGCTTGAATGGCTGGGTCTGCCCGGCGGCGAGGCAACGGCGGGGCTGCGCGGCGGGCTTGCGGCGCTTGTCGCGCTGATCGTGGCGCTGGGCGGCAAGATCACGCCGCAATTCACCCGCAACGCGCTGACCCGCGCGGGTGCGGGGACCGAGGCGCTGCCGCGCACATTCGCGGTTCTGGATCGGGGCGCCACTGCGGCGGCCTGTCTGGCGGCGATCTCGGCCAGTCTTGCGCTCTCCGACACGCTGACCGGGGCGGCGCAGCTGGCGCTCGGGGCGGTGCAGCTGCTGCGGATGGGGTTCTGGCGCAGCCGCACCGTGGTGCGGAACCCGCTCCTTGCCGCGCTGCATCTGGCGATGCTTGGCACCGGGATCGGTGCGCTTTTACAGGGGGCGGCGGCCTTTGGCTGGGGCGAGGAAATCGGCGCGCTGCATGTCGGCGCGATCGCGGGCGTCGGCGGCATGATCTTGGCCGTGATGAGCCGCGCGCCGCTGGCCCAGACCGGCCGCCCGCTTGTCGCGCCGCGTCCGGTCGCGCTGGCCTATGCGCTGCTGCCGCTTGCCGCCCTTGCGCGCTGGAGCGCCGCGACCTTCGCCGAGGCCTATGGCCCCGGCGCCGTTGCCGCCGCCACGCTCTGGTGCCTTGCCTTCGCGCTTTTCGCCCTCAGCTACGCGCCCGCCTTTTGGGGGCCGCGCAAAACCCCTTGATCGGCGCAGGATTTCCTGTCTTTCGGTGGGCGCCCGGCCAGAAGCAAAGGAGCCTGCCGTGACCCTGCGCCCCCTTTTCTTCGCGGCCACTGCTGCGCTTGCCCTGCTCGCCCCCATCGCCCCCGCGACATGGGCCGAGATGCCCGCCGAAGGTCCGACCCTCGCCGCCCCCGCGCCCTTCAGCTTTGACGCCCTTGCCGCCCGCGCCGCCGCGATCGCCCGCGCGCCCTATGTGCCCAGCCCGCCGCGCCAGCCCGAGGTGCTCGCCCGCATCGATTTCGACGCGCATTGGAAACTCCGCTACCGCAAGGACAAGACCCTGCATCAGGACGGCGTGCCGGTGCAGTTCTTCCACATGGGCACCTATTTCCGTCAGCCGGTGAAGATGTTCGCGGTGACGAACGGCGCGGCGCGCGAAGTCGTCTATTCGCCCGACCTTTTCGACATGCCCAAGGACAGCCCGGCGCATGATCTTTCGCCCGATGCGGGCTTTGCGGGCTTGCGCATCCTGCGCCCCGACCTTTCGGGCGACTGGATTTCCTTCCTGGGCGCCTCCTACTTCCGCACCGAGGGGGCGCTTGGCCAATTCGGCCTTTCGGCAAGGGCCATCGCCGTCGATACCGGCCTGCCCTCGGGCGAGGAATTCCCCCGGTTCACCGAGGTCTATCTGGAAGACGCGCCCGAGGGGCAGGCGATCGTCACCGCGCTGGTCGAGGGGCGCAGCCTCGCCGGGGTCTGGCGGATGGTGATCACGAACCGCCCGGGGCAGGGGCAGGTGATGGCGGTCGAAAGCCGTCTTTACCTGCGCAAACCGGTGGCGCGGCTCGGCATCGCGCCGCTCACCTCGATGTTCTGGTATTCCGAGACGAACCGGCTGCAATCGCTCGACTGGCGCCCCGAGGTGCATGACAGCGACGGCCTCTCGATCGTTCCGGTCGAGGGCACGCCGATCTGGCGCGCGCTCGATGTGCCGGGCAAGATCGTCACCACGCGCTTTGCCGGGCCCGCGCCAAAGGGCTTCGGCCTTGTGCAGCGTGACCGGAACTTCGATCATTATCAGGATGATGGCGTCTGGTATGACCGCCGTCCCACGGTCTGGGTCGAACCGACCTCGGATTGGGGCAGGGGGGCGGTGACGCTCGTTGAACTGCCGACGCATGACGAGACGAACGACAATATCGTCGCCTTCTGGACCCCCGAGACCCTGCCCCCGCCGGGACAGGAGCTGCGCTTCGACTACACCCTGCACTGGGTCGACAAGGCGCCCCTGCAAACCGATCTGGCGCAGGTGGTCGACAGCCGCATCGGCGCGGGGGGCAATCCGGGCCAGTCGCAGCCGAAGGATCAGATCAAGGTGGTGCTCGATTTCGAAGGCCCGGCACTTGCAGGTCTGGGCGAGGCCGATGCCGTGCAGCCCGCGATCACCGCGCCGCCCGGCGTCGAGATCATCAACCCCTTCGCGCATCCGATCCGCGGCACCGATCGCTGGCGGCTCGTCTTCGACGTGAAGACCGCGCCCGGCACCGAGACGGTCGATCTGCTCGCCACGATCAAGCGCGGCGGCCGGGCGTTGAGCGAGACCTGGGCCGGGGTGCTGCATCCCGCGCAGATCGAAGCGCGGCGCTGATCCGGGGTCTCTCCGGCACGGCGGCTGCGCGGGAAAGCTTGGGCGATGCGGCCCGGTTTCGTGCCAGGGAAGCCGCCGACCTGACGTGCTCTTACGCGAGGGGCGCCGCGGCCTCGGGCGCGTGCGGCACGCTGGCGGCAAAGGCCGCCGCCGCCGGGGGCAGGGCGCCGCAACGGCTGGCGAGCGCGATCGAGACCGTCGGGACCGGCGCCTGCAGGTGGCGATAGCGTACCCCCTCCAGCGCCAGTTTCTCGACCGAGGCGGGGACGAGCGAAAACCCGAGCCCCGAGGCGACCAGCGCCAGAATCGTGGCGATCTGCGGTGCGGCCGGGCCAAGGCGCGGCTCCACCCCCGCGGCGCGACAGGCCGCGATCGCGGCGTCATGCAGGCTCAGCGCCATCTCGCGCGGGGTCAGGATCAGCGGCGTGCCTGCCAGATCGCGCAGCGACACCGGGCCCGTGCCCGGCAGATCGCCCCCGGCCGAAACCACGGCGACAAGCGGTTCCGAAAGCAGCGGTCGCGTCACCAGATCGGGCGGATCGGAGCGGCTCGGCCGCAAGATCGCCAGATCGAGATGGCCCGCCAGAACCTCTTCGCGCAGGCGCAGCGAATTCGCCTCGATCAGATGCAGGGTGACGCCGGGACGCTCGGTCCGAAAGCCGCGGATCAGCCCCTGCACCGCCGGATTGAGCGCCGCCGTGCCGGTCAGCCCAAGGCGCAAGACGCCGGTTTCGCCCCGCGCCGCCGCCCGGGCCGCGGCAATCGCCGCTTGCGCCGCCTCGGGCAGCGGGGCGACGGCGGCACGAAACACCCGGCCCGCCTCGGTCAGCTCTGCCCCCTGCGGCAAGCGTCGAAACAGCCGCGTGCCGATCTCGGTTTCCAGATCGCGGATCTGCTGGCTCAGCGGCGGCTGGCCGATGCCCAGCTTCGCCGCCGCGCGGGTGAAGTTGCCCTCCTCGGCGACGGCGAGGAAATAGCGGATGTGGCGCAGCTCCATGCTATCTGTTTTTCCTATGAAGAATGGCTTTGATATATATTGGACTGCCGGGCGGCCGCGGTCTATCCCCTGCCGAAAGGAGATCGAGATGACCGCCGCCCCCGTTGCGCCGCAGATTGCCCGCGGCACCGCGCCCTTTGCCCGGATCCGGCTCGCGCTGTTCCTTGCGGGCTTTGCGAGCTTCGCCGCGATCTACTGCGTGCAGCCGCTTCTGCCCGCCTTTTCAAAGGGATTTCAGGTCTCGCCCGCGCAAAGCTCGCTTGCCCTGTCGCTGACGACCGGGGCGCTGGCGGGGGCGATCATGGCGATGGCGGGGCTGTCGCAGCGGCTTGGGCGCAAGGCGGTGATGGCGGGGTCGATGTTTGCGGGCGCGGCGCTGACGCTGGCGGTGGCGCGGCTTGGCGACTGGCACGCGCTGCTTGCGGCGCGGTTCGGTCTGGGGCTGGCGATGGGCGGCGTGCCCGCGGTGGCGATGGCCTATCTTGCCGAGGAGATCCGCCCCGCCGATCTGGGCCGGGCGATGGGGCTTTACATCGGCGGCACCGCCTTCGGGGCGATGATGGGGCGGGTCGGCATGGGCGGGCTGGCCGAGCTGCTCGACTGGCGCGGCGCGATGGCGGTGCTGGGCGGGCTCTGTCTTCTGGCGGCGCTGGGCTTTGCGCTGCTGCTGCCGCCCTCGCGCCATTTCACCCCGCGCGCCGGGATCGGGCTTGCCGGGCATCTGCGGCTCTGGGCCGGGCATCTGCGCCGCCCGGCGCTGCAACGGCTTTATGCGATGGGCTTTTGCCTGACGAGCGTCTTCGTGACGCTGTTCAATTATGCCACCTTCCGGCTCTCGGCACCGCCCTTCGGGCTGACGCAGGGACAGGTGAGCCTGATCTTTCTGGCCTTCGGTCTGGGCGTCGTCGCCTCGCCGCTGGCCGGACGTCTGGCCGACCGGTTCGGGCGCGGCCGACTGCTGCAACTCGCTTTCGGGCTGATCCTGATCGGCAGCCTTGCCACCTTGCCCGCCTCGCTTGCCGCGATGGCATCGGGGGTCGCGCTGGTCACCACCGGGTTCTTCATCGGCCATGCCGTGGTCTCAAGCGCGGTCGGCGCCGTGGCCGAGGGGGCCAAGGGCCATGCCTCCTCGCTTTATCTGCTGTTCTACTATGCCGGATCGAGCCTGACCGGATCGCTTGGCGGCTGGTTCTGGCAGCATCTGGGCTGGCCGGGCGTGGTCGGGCTGACGGTCACCGCCGCGCTGGCCGGGCTTCTCCTCAGCTTGCGCCCGGTGCCCGCGCGCTGAACCGCGCCGGATCGGAAACCGGCTCAGTTCAGCCGTTGCAGGTGACGTTCAAGGATCGCGGCGGCACCCTTCGGGTCGCGGCGGCGGATCGCGGCCATGATGCCGTGGTGATCGGTGTCGATCCTTGGCCGCCAGCGCGCGCGGTAATGCACGAGGATGTAGCGCGCGGCGAGGTTTTGCATGTTCTCGACCGATTCCAGGAGCCGCGGCATTTCGCAGGCCTCGTAGATCTTCATGTGGAAGGCGCGGTTCATTTCCTCCCACTCGTATATGTCGGGCGCCTGATCGCAGGCCTCGCGCAGCCGGTCGGCCTCGCGCACCTGCGCGGGGCTCAGGTGGGGGACGGAATGCAGAAGGGTCAGCGGCTCGAGCGCAAGCCGCATCAGCTTCAGCTCGCGCTGCGCCAAGGGGTCAAGCGGCGCGACCTGCACGCCCTTGTTGTGCTGCGACACCACCAGCCCGCGGGCGGCCAGCTTGAGCAAAGCCTCGCGCACCGGAACATGGCTCACCCCGAATTCGGCCGCGACATAATCCTGCCGCAGCCGCTCGCCTGCGCTCAACTCGCCCCGGATGATGCGGCGCGCGATCTCGTCGGCGATCAGCTGGGGGGTGGGGGAAACGGTCATGGCGGCGGAAACCTGAGGCGACGATCGGCGGCCGGGGCCGCTCAGCACCTGCGCGCAATACAGTAAGACGGCCGATAGGTCAAAGTTGTCGGACCGGCCCGGTTCATCTGCTGCATCAGGCGGCGCAGCTGTGGCACCGACAGATGCCCCGCCCGCAACCCGTTCACCCCCGTCGCCCGCAGATGCTCCATCAGCGCCCGGGCGTCGGGGAAGGCGAGCGTGATGCTCTCGTCCCAAGCGGTGATGAGTTGCAGCCCCGCGGGCAGATCGGCGCAAAGCCCCGCCGCATCGCGATAGGAGGGCGCGCCGGGCGGCAGGCCAAGCCCCGCCAGTTCGGGGAAGTTGCCCGGCCCGAAGCTGCTGAGCGCCAGAAGCCCGCCGGGGCGCAGCGCGCGGGCGGCTTTTTCCAACAGCGCCGCGGGATCGGCAAGCCATTGCAGCATCGAGGCCGAGGCGATCAGATCAAGCCCCGCGGGAAAGCGCAGATCCGCCGCATCGCCGGGCAGCGCCTGCACCCGGGCCCTCGCAGGCCAGCCGAGCGCGGGCAGGGGGGCGACAAGGTCATTGAGCCAGACCTCCCCCGGTTCGAGCTGTGCCAGCGCGCGCGTCAGAAAGCCGGTGCCGTGACCAAGTTCCAGCACCCGTGCGCCGCGGGCGACACGCGGCGCGATCTCGCCCGCCAGGCGCGCGGCGATCTGCGCCTGCGCGCAGGCGGCGCCGTCGTAGCTCTGCAGATGGCGGGCAAAGCCCGTGGCGATGCGCGGGATCATCCGGTGATCTCCTGCCAGTCCTGCCAGCGGCCAAAGGGGCTGTGGCCGCCGTCGAGCCAGTCGATCCGCGCCCCCGGCCAGGCGGATTCCAGCGCGGCGGGGGGGAAGATGCGATCTTCGCGCGCGGCAAGGAGGCGCGCGAAAGCCGGGGCGGGCGCGGCCGGGCGGCTGGCCAGCGCCTGAAGTTCGGCACCAAGCGCGGCAAGGTCGGCCTCGGGCGGCACCGGTGACCCGGCGCGGCGGGCAAATTGCGCAAGGCTGCGCGGGCTCAGCCCCGCGATCGTGCCGTCATACATCGCCGGGCCGATCACCCTGCGCGGATCGGGGGCGCCGCAGATCGCCACCGCCCGGTCTGCGCGCAGGCGCGGCAGATGACGCGCGGCGACGGCGACGCCCATCGAATAGGCCACGACGATCCGGCGGTGATAGGGCGCCCAAAGCGCCTCGGGCAGGATCTCGTCGCGGTAGTCCGACAGCGCCAGAACATCCGCCGCCCCCTGCAGATGCCGGATCGGGTCCAGCCCGACCGCCCAACCCGCAAAGAAAAGGATCAGATCATCGCTGCCTTGGCGCTGCAGCCACTCCGCCCGCATCAGAGCCCCCGCGCGATCGTGCACATCGCGGTGGTGACGCGGCTCAGCTCGTCCGGCGCGATGGTCAGCGGCGGCATGGCGTAAAGCATCGGGCCGAAGGGGCGCAGCCAGACGCCGGTTTCGGCGCAAAAGCGGTGGATCGCATCCATCGGCAAGGGCGCGCGCATCTCGATCACGCCGATGCCGCCAAGCGCGCGGACATCCGCCACGCCTGCAAAGCCGCGCGCCGGGGCCAATTCTTGCGTGAATTGCGCCTCGATCCGGCGGGCTTCGGCGGACCAGTCGCGGCTTTGCCACAGATCCAGCGCGGCCACGGCCACCGCGCAGGCGAGCGGATTGGCCATGAAGGTCGGCCCGTGCATCAAGGCGCCCGTGCGCGCGGCCAGATCGCGGCTTGCCACCGTCGCGGCAAGGCTCATCATCCCGCCGGTCAGCGCCTTGCCCAGACACAGGATATCGGGCACGACCCCGGCCTTGTGCATCGCGAAATCGCTGCCGGTGCGGCTGAAGCCGGTGGCGATCTCGTCGAAGATGAGCGCGATCTCGAAGCGGTCACAGAGCGCGCGCAGCCCCCTCAGATAGGCGGGGTGGTAGAAATACATGCCGCTGGCGCCCTGCACGATGGGCTCAATTATGAAGGCGGCGATCTGATCGCCGTGCCGCTCGAAAAGGGCTGCGACCTCGGCCAGCCCGTTCCGGCTGTCGTCGCTCGGCCACGCCGCGCCATAGGCAATGGGCGGGCGGGCGACGAAATGGTGTGGCGCGATGGCGGCGCCGAAATGGCTGTGCATCCCGCTTTCCGGGTCGCACAGGCTCATCGCCTTCCAGGTGTCGCCGTGATAGCCGCCGCGCGCCGTGGCAAGACTTGTGCGCCCGCGCCGCCCCTGCGCCAGCTGCGCCTGAATTGCCATCTTCACCGCGACCTCGACCGCGACCGAGCCGCTGTCGGAGTAAAACACCTGATCCAGCCCCTCGGGCAGGGCGGCGACGAGACGCCGGGTCAGCTCGATCGCCGGGCGATGCGTCAGCCCGCCGAACATCACATGCGGCAGGGTGGCGGCCTGATCCTGCAGCGCCGTCACCAGCGGCTCGGGCGCATGGCCGAAGGCGGTGCACCACCAGGACGACATCGCGTCGATCATCTGCCGCCCGTCCGCAAGCGTCAGCCAGATCCCCTTCGCCGCGACGATCTTGTGCTGCGGCGCGGGGGTGAAGCGCGCGGTGTAGGGATGCCAGACATGGGCGGCATCAAAGGCAAGATCCTCCATCAGAGCGCCCCCCGGATCGTGTCAAGGTCGATGGCGCCGAAGGCCTCGGCCAGCGCTGGGCGGGTCAGCGCAGTGAGCGGCGGCAGGCGGCCCAAGGAGGGCAGATCGGCCACGCGGCAGATCGTGTCCTGACTGTCGCGCACCTCCGCGCCTACGAAAGCGACGCCCAGCATTGGCACGCGGCGGCTGCGGAGCGCCTCGATTGTCAGCAGGCTGTGGTTGATCGTGCCAAGGCGCGTGCGCGCCACCACGATCACCGGTGCCTGCCACTCCGCCATCTGATCGGCGAAAAGCCTGCGCCCGGCGAGCGGCACCAGCGCGCCGCCCGCCCCCTCGATCACCAGCGAGCCGGGCAGATCGGGCAGGGGCATCGGCCCGATCTCGACACCGTCGAGGGCCGCGGCCAGATGCGGCGAGGCCGGGGTGCGCAGCCGATAAGCCTCGGGCAGGGTGGGGCAACCGGTCAGCCGCGCCACGGTCTCGCGGTCGGTCTCTTCGTCGAGCCCCGCCTGCACGGGCTTCCAGTAGCACGCTTGCAAGGCCAGCGTCAGGCCGGCGCTGAAGACGGTCTTGCCGACGCCGGTATCGGTGCCGGTGATCACAAGGGCTGTCGTCATGGGAGGAACTCGGTCCAAAGGTCTGAAATCGCGTCGAAAAGCGCGTCAATGTCGGAGGTTTGCAGCCCGCCCGTCAGCGAGATGCGCAGCCGCGCCGTGCCCTTCGGCACGGTCGGCGGACGAATGGCGCGCAGATCGAAGCCCGCCGCCTGCAACCGCGCGGCCGCGCTCAGCGCGGCCGTGTCGGCGCCAAGCACCCACGGCAGGATCTGGCTTTCGCCCGGGGCAAGCCCGATCTCGGCCGCGCGGTGCTGCGCCTGCGCGCGCAGCGCCGCCGCATGGGCGCGCAGCTCGGGCCGCGCGGGCAACAGGCGCAAGGCCGCCCGCACCGCCGCCGCCATCAAGGGCGAGGGCGCCGTGGCATAGATGAAGGGCCGCGCCCGGTTCACCAGCGTTTCGATCAGCACCCGATCGGCACAGATCAGCGCGCCGCTCGCCCCCAGCGCCTTGCCGCAGGTATGCACGACGATCAGCGCCAGATCGCCCGCGTCGGGGGCCAGACCGCGCCCGTCGCGGCCATAAAGCCCGGTGGCATGGGCTTCATCGAGGATCAGCACCGCGTCTTCGCGCCGCGCGAGGGCGGCGAAATCTTCGACCGGGGCGAAATCGCCATCCATCGAATAAAGCGTCTCAAGCGCGATCCAGACCCGCCCGCGCCCGCCCGCAGCCCGCCACAGATGGATCTGCCCGGCTGCATCCGCAACGTCATTGTGGCGAAAGCGGCGCAGCTCGGCCGCGCCCAGACGCATCCCCTCGTGCGCGCTCGCATGGATCAGCGCGTCATGCAGCACCAGATCCCCCGCCATCGGCAGCGTCGCAAAGACCGCCTGATTGGCCTGAAACCCGCCGCCCATGTAAAGGCAGGCCTCGGCCCCGAAAAAGGCGGCGGCCTCCGCTTCGAGCGCGGCAAATTCCGGGTCATTGCCGCGCAGAAGCCGCGATCCGCCCGCCCCCACCGCGACCCCGCGCGCCAGAGCCTCGGTCACCGCCTGCGCCAGATCCGCCGAGGCGCGCAGGCCAAGGTAATCGTTCGAGGCGAAATCGAGCCCCCGCGCCGAGATCAGCGCCCGCGCCCGGCCGCGTTCGGCGGCGCACAGAAGACGCTCGGCATGGCGGGGATACCGGCTCACGCCGCATCCCCGCAGCGACGCGGCGCCTCGGGCTGCAGGCCGAGCTTGGCGAAAAGCCGGGCATCGGCGCTGTCATCGGGGTTCTCGGCGGTCAAGAGCGTGTCGCCGACGAAGATCGAATTCGCCCCGGCAAAGAAGCACATCGCCTGCAATTCATCCGACATCGCGCTGCGCCCGGCCGAGAGCCGCACATAGGATTTCGGCATCAGGATGCGGGCGGTGGCGATGGTGCGGACCATCTCGATCGGATCGAGCGGCGCGACATTGGCGAGGGGCGTGTCGGCCATCGGCATCAGCATGTTGATCGGCACCGATTGCGGCGGCTCGGGCAGATCGGCGAGCGTCTGGATCATGCTGATCCGGTCCTCGGCCGCCTCGCCCAGACCGACGATCCCGCCCGAGCAGACATTGATCCCCGCCGCGCGGACTCGATCGAGCGTGTCGAGCCGGTCGGCAAAGCTGTGGGTCGAGATCACCGAGGGGTAGAAGCTTTCCGAAGTGTCGATGTTGTGGTTGTAGTAATCCAGCCCCGCCGTCTTCAACTGGACCACCTGACTGTCGTCGAGCATGCCAAGCGTCATGCAGGTCTCGAGCCCGAGCGCCTTGACCCCCTCGACCATCGCCAGAACGGTGGGCATGTCGCGCTCCTTGGGCGAGCGCCAGGCCGCGCCCATGCAATAGCGGGTGGCGCCCGAGGCCTTGGCCTTCTGTGCCTCGGCCAGAACCTTCTGCACCTCCATCAGCTTCGAGGCGGACAGCTTCGAGCCGTTGCGGGCCGATTGCGCGCAATAGGAACAATCCTCGGCGCAGCCGCCGGTCTTGATCGACAGAAGCTTCGCGCATTGGATGCGGTTGGGGTCGAAATTCTCGCGGTGAACGGTTTGCGCCCGGAACAGAAGATCCATGAGCGGAAGGGTGTAAATGTCTTGTGCGCGGCGTTGCATGGCTGACCTCCTGGCTGGCGGGGTCAGAGGATCGCAAATCCGGGCGGCTCTCAATTTTGAAAGCTATCTATGATCTGGTTGCGGCGGCTCGCGGCGAAGGGACATCTTTTCAATGCGTTGCGTGGCGATGTTCCGGGTGGCCCCGCAACAAGGCCGCGCCGCTCTGACTATAATATATAATCCTTCCGCGCCGCCGGGTTGGTGGCGCTCGTTTCTTGCGCCCCGCTTCAGACCATCGCCGCGCAGGGGATCGAGGCGGCCAGAGGCTGCGCCACGGTCTTCGCGATCCGGATCATCAGCACGGCCGGGTTGGTGATGCCGCGATCTGCGGCGTCCCTGGCCATCGCGGCCACCGTCGTGTGCAGCACCTCCGCCCCGGCCTTCTCGACGTTGCGGGCGATGGTGACCGGCTGCGTGGGCGCGATCCCGGCGCGGGTCAACTCGCCTGACAGCCGGTCCAGCTGCGCCATCGCCATGTAAAAGACGAGCGCCGTGCCCGGTTTTGCGATCTCGGCAATATCCGAAGGGATCTCTCCCGGGCGGCAGGTGGCGGTGGCGAGCACGAGCCGGTCGGTCACGCCGCGCTCGGTCAGCGGCTCGCACAGGCGCGCCGCGGCGGCCGAGGCGGCGGTGATGCCGGGGATGATGTCAACGGCAATCCCATGCGCCCGGGCGGCGGCGATCTCTTCGCCCGCGCGGCCAAAGACCGAGGGGTCGCCCGATTTCAGCCGCACCACATGATGGCCCGCAAGCGCCTCGGTCACGATGAAGGCGTCGATCCGCTCTTGCGGCCAGGAATGTGCGCCGACCTCCTTGCCGGTCGCGATCAGCCGCGCGCCGGGGCGAGCGAAGGCCAGCACCTCGGGATCGACCAGCCGATCGTGGCAGATCACATCGGCCTGCCCAAGGCAGCGGATCGCGCGCAGCGTCAACAGGTCCGCGGCGCCGGGGCCAGCGCCGACAAGGCTGATCTTGCCCTTGCGATCGGCGGTGGTGGCGGGCGTCAGGTCTTCGGGACGGGTGAGAAAGCTCATTGCGCGGCCTCTTGGTGTTGGGGGCGGGACAGCAGGGTGGCAAGGTCGGGGCGGCAGGAGCCGCAATTGGTGCCTGCGCCAAGCGCTTGGCCGATCGCCTCGACCGAGGTCAGGCCCTGATCGGCGATGGCGCGCAGGATCGTGTTCAGACCGACATTCAGGCAGGCGCAGACGGTCGGACCGGGATCGGGGCGGCTGGTCTCGGGCAGGCCCGCCAGAATGCTGCGATCCGCGGTGCCAAGGCTGGCGGCGAGATGGCTGCGGGAAAGCGCCACCGGGCCGGGGGCGATGAAAAGCGCGCCCGCAAGCCGGTCGCCGTCGAAAAAGGCAAAGCGGTGCAGGCCCTTGGCCGGATCTGAAACCACCAGCGCGGGCGGGCCGAGGCGCATCAGATCCTCGGCCCAAAGCGCCCAGTCTTCGGGGCTTTTGCTGCCCGCAAGTTCCGCCCGCCAACCGCCGGGGATCGGCGCTTTCGCCCAATAGTCGCAGCCCGGCTGCAGATCGTGGCGGGCAATCGCAAAGCCGTGCCAGCGCGCCTTGAACGGGCGGATCGCGACCGCGGCGGATTTCGACGCAGGCTGGCCCGAGACGGGATCGGTCCGCGCCGTCACCAGCGCGTCGATCCGCCCCGAGGGCGCGGTCTCGCCCGTCCAATGCATCGGCGCGAAAGGATGGCCGGGGGCGACGCGGTCCGAAATCATCACCCGCAGGAGCGCGCGGCCGTGGCTGTTCGTCACCTCTGCCAGATCGGCGGCGGCGAGGCTCAGGCGCGCGGCATCCTCGGGGTGGAGTTCCAGAAACGGCTCGCCCAGATGGGCCGCAAGCCGCGGGCTTTGCCCGGTGCGGGTCATTGTGTGCCACTGATCGCGGATGCGCCCGGTATTCAGCCGGAAGGGATGCGCCGCGCCGAGCGGTTCGGGCAGCCGGGCGGTGACCGGGATCATCCGGGCGCGTCTGTCGGGGGTGTGAAACTGCCCGGTGCCGAAAAAGCGCCCGCCCTTTTGCGCGGCCTGCGGCCAATGCGTGGGGGGAAGGGTGTCGTAATCCGTGCCCACCAGCCCCGAGATGTCGAAATCGGACCCAAGCGCCCCGGCGACGCCCGAGAGCGCGCAATATTCGTCGAAAATCTCCGCCGGGCCTTGCCAGTCGAAGCCGGAAAACCCCATCCGCTGCGCCACTTGCGCCAGCGCCCACCAGTCCGGCCGCGCCTGCCCGGGCGTGGGCAGAAAGGCGCGTTGCCGCGAGATGCAGCGCTCGGAATTCGTCACCGTGCCGGATTTCTCGCCCCAACCCGTCGCGGGCAAGAGCACATCGGCCAGCCGCGCGGTGTCGGTTTCGGCCCAAAGATCCGAGACGACGGTGAAATCGCAGCCGGCGATGGCGCGGGCCACCCGGTCGGCCTCGGGCATCGTCACGGCGGGGTTCGAATGCATCACCCACAGCGCCTTGATCCGGCCCTCCTCGACGGCACGGAACATCTCGACCGCCTTCAACCCCGGTTTTGCGGCCATCTTCGGCGCGGCCCAGAAGGTGGCGACGGCGTCGCGATGGGCGGGGTTGTCGATCTCCAGATGACAGGCGAGCATGTTGGCAAGGCCCCCCACCTCGCGCCCGCCCATGGCATTCGGCTGGCCCGTGACCGAGAACGGCCCCATGCCGGGGCGGCCGATGCGGCCCGTCGCAAGGTGGCAATTCAGGATCGCATTGACCTTGTCGGTGCCGGTCTCGGACTGGTTGATGCCCTGCGAATAGACGGTGACGACCTTTTCGGTGGCGGCCCAAAGGTCAAGGAAGGTCTGAAGATCGGCGGGATCAAGGCCCGTGGTTTCGGGCGTAGACGTTCGGGCGGCGGTCAGGGCCTCCTCCAGCCCGCTGACATGGCGCAGAAAGGCCGGATCAGCCCGCCCGGTGTCGGCCAGATGCGCCAGAAGCAGGTTGAACAGATGCGCATCGGCCCCGGGGGCGAGCGGCAGATGCAGGTCCGCCCCCTCGCAGGTGGCGGTGCGGCGCGGGTCGATGACGACGATCTTCAGCCCGGGCCGGGCGGATTTGGCGGCCATCAGCCGCTGGTGCAGCACCGGATGGCACCAGGCCAGGTTCGAGCCGACCAGAACGACCAGATCGGCCTGTTCCAGATCCTCATATTGCCCGGGCACGGTGTCCGTGCCAAAGGCGCGGCGGTGCCCGGCCACGCTCGATGCCATGCAAAGCCTTGAATTCGTGTCGATATTGGCGGACCCGATGAAGCCCTTCATCAGCTTGTTGGCGACGTAATAATCCTCGGTCAGCAATTGCCCCGAGACGTAGAAGGCCACGGCATCGGGGCCATGCTCTGCAATGACGGCGGAAAACCGCGCCGCGATCAGGTCAAGCGTTTCGCCCCAACCCTTCTCCTGCCCAAAGGTGCGCGGCGCCAGAAGCCGCCCCCCAGTCGCGAGCGTTTCGCCCAAAGCGGTGCCCTTGACGCAAAGCCGCCCCCGGTTCGCGGGGTGCTCCGGGTCGCCCGCGATCCTCACGCCCTTGGCCGAGGGCGTCGCGATCACACCGCAGCCGACACCGCAATAGGGGCAGGTGGTCCGGGTCATGCCGCCCGCCCCCGCAGGCAGGTTTCGGAGAGCAGCACCCGTCCGCCCTCGATCCGCGCGGCATGGGTGGCGACCGATCCGCTGTCGGCGCCCTGCGCAAGGCCGGTGGCCAGATCGAAGACCCAGCCGTGCAGCGGGCAGGTGACCTGGGTGCCATGCACGATGCCTTCGGACAAGGGGCCGCCCTTGTGCGGGCAGCGGTCGTCCATCGCAAAGACCTGATCGTCAAGGGTGCGAAAGACCGCGACGCAGCCCGAGGGCGTCTTCACCACCCGCGCCCCTTGCCGGGGGATGTCGTCAAGCGCGGCAATGTCGATGAAGTGACTCATTCGGCGGCCCCCAAAATCACGGCGGGTTGGGACAGATCTGCGACGGGCGCCCAATCGGCGGGTTTCGCGGCCAACTCCGCCCAAGGGTCGACACGGTAGATCGACTGGCTTTCCTCGAACCGATCCGCCAAGGCCTTGCGGGTCTCCGGGTCCTCGATCTGCGCGCGGCACCACGCGAGGCCGACCTTGGCGACCCATTTGTGGACCCGGTGCAGGTAGCGGGCGTTTTCGCGGTAAAGCTGGGTGAAGGCGGCAATCGCCTGCATCGCCTCGGCCTCGGTCGCGACGGTGACAAGCAGTTCGGTTTCCTTCACCTCCAGCCCCGCCGCGCCTGCCACCGAAATCTGATAGCCGCTCTCGACACAGATCACGCCGATGTCCTTGCAGGTGGCCTCGGCGCAGTTCCTGGGGCAGCCCGAGACGCCGAGTTTCAGCTTGGCAGGCGTCCACGAGCCCCACAGAAGCTGTTCCAGCTTGATGCCAAGCCCGGTCGAATCCTGCGTGCCGAAGCGGCAATACTGCTCGCCCACACAGGTTTTCACCGTCCGCAGCCCCTTGGAATAGGCGTGGCCCGAGACCATCCCGGCGGCGTTCAGATCCGACCAGATCGCGGGCAGATCCTCTTTCTTCACCCCCAGAAGGTCGATGCGCTGCCCGCCCGTGACCTTGACCATCGGCACGGCGTATTTTTCCGCCGCGTCCGCTATGGCGCGCAGCTCAGTGGGCGTGGTGACGCCCCCCCACATCCGCGGCACGACGGAATAGGTGCCGTCTTTCTGGATGTTGGCGTGGTTGCGCTCGTTGACAAAGCGGCTCTGCCGGTCGTCGGTATAGTCGAACGGCCAGTCGCACAGCAGGTAATAGTTCAGCGCCGGACGGCACGAGGCACAGCCGCCCGAGGTCTTCCAGCCCAGCTCCTGCATCACCGCCGGGATGGATTTGAGCGCCCGCGCCTTGATCAGCCGCCGCACATCTTCATGCGTATGATCGGTGCATTTGCACATCGGCGGATTCTCGACCGGCTTGAACGCCGCCCCAAGCGTCAGCGCCATGACCTTTTCCACGAGCCCGGTGCAGGTGCCGCAGGACGCAGACGCCTTTGTCACCGCCCGCACGGCCTCAAGCGTCGTGGCTCCGCCCGCGACGGCCTCGGTGATCTTGCCTTTGCATACGCCGTTGCAGCCGCAAATCTCCGCCTCAGGCGGCAAGGCTGCAACGGCTGCGAGAGGGTCCGCGGCGGCCCCCCCGCTGAAGGCCGGGCCAAAGATCAGCGTGTCGCGCAGGGCCGTGACGTCCTCGCCCGTCTTGATCTTGTCGAAGAACCAAGCGCCATCGGCGGTGTCACCATACATCACCGCGCCGATGAGCTTTTCGCCCTCAAGGATCAACCGCTTGTAGACCCCCCGGCCGGGATCGCGGAAGACGATATCCTCGCGCCCAGGGGCCTCGGCAAAATCGCCCGCGCTGAAGAGATCGACGCCGGTGACCTTCAGCTTCGTCGCGGTCTGCACCGGGCGGAAGGCGGCTTCGGTGCCCAGAAGCGTCGCCGCCAGCACCTTGGCCTGATCGTAAAGCGGCGCGACAAGGCCGAACAGCTGGCCCTGATGCTCGACACATTCGCCCAAGCCAAAGATCGCAGGGTCATTGGTCTGCATCTGGTCGGACACGACCAACCCCCGGTTCACCTCGAGCCCCGCATCATTCGCAAGCCGCGTCTCGGGCCGGATGCCGATCGCCATGCAGACCAGATCGGCGGGGTAAGTGGTTCCATCATCGAGCAAAACCGCTTCCACCCGGTCGGTGCCAAGGATCGCCTTGGTCGCGCCCTTGCAATGAACGGTGATGCCGCGACGCTCCAGATCGCGTTGCAGAAGATAGCCCGCGGCGGGGTCGAGCTGGCGCTCCATCAGATGGCCCATCAGGTGAATGACCACCACCTCGGCCCCGCGCGCGGCCATGCCGGCCGCCGCCTCAAGCCCCAATAGACCGCCGCCGATCACCACCGCCTTCGCCCCGGGGGCGGCGGCGTCAATCATCGCCTGCGTGTCTTCAAGGTCGCGATAGGCGACGACGCCGGGCAAGTTCTTGCCCGGAACCGGCAGCAGGAACGGCGCCGATCCGGTCGCGATCACCAGTCTGTCATAGGGCACGCCGCCCGCGTTGGAATAAACGACGCGGTTCGCCCGGTCGATCTTCACCACCGGCTCGCCAAAGCGGCAATCAACGCCGCGCGCCGCATACCACTCGGCATCATGCGTCACGATCTCGGCGTAGGTTTTCTCGCCCGAGAGCACCGGCGACAGCATCAGCCGGTTGTAATTGCCGCGCGGCTCGGCGTTGAAGAGCGTCACGTCAAAGGCGTCCGGGGCCGCCTCGAAGATGTGTTCCAGCATCCGGCCCGAGGCCATGCCCGCGCCGATCACCACAAGTCTTTGTTTCATGGGGCTTACTCCGCGGCTTCCACCAGCCGATGGCGTTCGTAAAGGAAGCGCAGCACGCTTTCGCGCGCGCGCAGATAGGTCGGGTCGGAGGCGAGCGCGATGCGGTTGCGCGGCCGCGGGATCGCCACGTCAAGCACCTCGCCGATCGTCGCGGCGGGGCCGTTCGTCATCATCACGATCCGGTCGGCCAGAAGCACCGCCTCGTCCACGTCATGGGTGATCATCAGCATCGTGTTGCCCAGCCGGGCATGGATCTCCATCACCGCATCTTGCAGATGCGCCCGGGTGAGGGCATCAAGCGCCCCGAAGGGCTCGTCGAGCAGCAGGATCTTCGGCTCCATCGCTAAGGCCCGGGCGATGCCGACGCGCTGCTTCATGCCGCCGGAAATCTCGCCGGGGCGCTTGTCCATCGCATGGGTCATGTGAACCAGATCAAGGTTTTGCACGATCCAGTCGTGCTTTTCCGTCTTCGATTTCGCCCGGCCAAAGACCTTGTCCACCGCCAGCTTGACGTTGTCGTAAACGGTGAGCCAGGGCAGCAGCGAGTGGTTCTGGAACACGATGGCGCGGTCGGGGCCCGGCGCGTTCACCTCGGCGCCTTCGAGCTTGATCGCCCCGGTCGTGACCTGCGTCAGCCCGCCCACCAGATTGAGCAACGTCGATTTCCCGCAGCCGGAATGGCCGATGATCGAGACGAATTCGCCCTTTTCGATGTCGAGCCGCACGTCTTGCAGCACCACATTCTCGCGCCCACCCGCGGCCGGGAAGCTTTTCACCACGCGGTCGATTTTCAGATAGCTCATGATGCCCTCACATCGTGCCGCGGCTGACGACCCGGCCGAGGAAGGCGACAAGGCGGTCAAGCGCAAATCCGGTGGCGCCGATGTAAAGCAGCGCGACGAAGATATCGGTCAGCATGGAGGAGTTCCACGCGTCCCAGATGAAGAAGCCGATGCCGACGCCGCCCGTGAGCATCTCGGCGGCGACGATGGCGAGCCAGGCCAGGCCCACCCCGATGCGCAGGCCCGAAAAGATATAGGGCGCGGCCGCGGGGACCATGATTTTGGTGAAGAATTCGAGCGGGTTGAGGCGCAGCACGGCGGCGACATTGCGATAGTCCTGCGGGATTGCGCGCACGCCCGCGGCGGTGTTGATCAGAATGGGCCAGATCGCGGTGATGAAGATCACGAAGATCGCCGAGGGGCGGCTGTCCATGAAAGCGGCAAGGCTGATCGGCAGCCAGGCCAGCGGCGGCACGGTGCGCAGCACCTGAAACACCGGATCGACGCCGCGCATCAGCCAAGCCGATTGGCCGAGCACCGCGCCGACGACGACGCCGACGAGCGCGGCAAGGCCGAAACCGACGCCGACGCGCTCGAGCGAGGTCAGCACCCGCCAACCGAGCCCCATGTCCTGCGAGCCTGCGACATAGAACGGATGCAGGATCAGATCGCCCGAGGTCTGCCAGATATCAAGCGGCGAGGGCAGCGCGGCGCCGGGGGAGGAGAGCGCCTGCCAGATGCCAAGGATCGCCAGCACCACCAGAACCGGCGGGATCACGTTTTCCGCGAGCGGCTTTTGCAACCGCTTCAGGATCGGTTTGCGGGTGGGCGGCGGCAGCGCCACCACCTGCGCCGCGGCAGCCTTGGCCGCCCGGGGTTTCAGAACACTCACCCCCATCGCTTACACCATCGCCTTGATCGAGAGGCTGTCGAGATAGGCCGCAGGATTGGCCGGATCGAAGCTCTTGCCGTCAAAGAAGGTCTCGACGCCCCGGCTGTCGCCAAAGCCCGTGGTCGTCAGGCCAAGCTCGGTCGCCGCCGCCAGCCACAGATCGGACCGGTTGGTTTTCGCGACCAGCGCGGCGGTGTCGAGATCGCCCGGCAGATAGCCCCAGCGCTGGTTCTCGGTGAGAAACCACGTATCAAGCGATTTCCACGGGAACGAGGTCGAGCCATTCTCGCCCCAAAACCGCATCGCCAGATCGGGGCGGCTCTCCACCCGGCCGTTGCCATAGTCGATCTCGCCCTTCAGACGGCCGAGGATATCGGGCACCGGCACCTTCATCCACTGCCGCCCCGAGATGATCGTGGCCATTTCTTCCTTGTTCTCGGCCGCCTCGCACCAGATCTGCGCCTCCATCACCGCCATCAGGATGGCTTTCGTGGCATTGGGGTGCGCATCGACCCAGTCGGCGCGCATGCCCAGCACCTTTTCGGGGTGTTTCGCCCAGATCTCGCCCGTCGTGCAGGCGGTGAAGCCGATGCCCTGATTGACCAGTTGCGCGTTCCACGGCTCGCCGACGCAGAAGGCCTCCATGTTGCCGACCTTCATGTTCGCCACCATCTGCGGCGGCGGCACGACGATCAGGTTCACATCCTTCGTCGGATCGATCCCGCCCGCGGCCAGCCAGTAGCGCATCCACAGATCATGCGTGCCGCCGGGGAAGGTCATCGCCACCGGCACCTCGGCGCCAGCGGCCTTTTTCGCGGCGAAGATCTCCTTCAAGGTCGCCGAATTCAGCCCGACACCGGCGGCAGCATGGGCGGCGCTGACGGAAATCCCCTGACACTGCTCGTTCAGCCCCATCAGATTATACATCGGCAGGGGCACGCCGCCCTGCATCACCTTGCCGGTCGCATAAAGGTGGATCTTCGGGCGCAGGATATGGCCGCCGTCGATGCCGCCATTCGCCGAGCCGAGCGCCATGTTGTCGCGCGTCGCGCCCCAGCTCGCCTGTTTCACGATCTTCATCTCGGGCAGGCCGTGCTTGGCGAAAAGCCCCATTTCCAGCGCGATGATCAGGGGCGCCGCATCGGTCAGCGCGATATAGCCCAGCGTCGCCCCGGTCACTTCGGGGGCCGAGGTCGTGGCGAAGGCCCCGCCCGGGATCAGCGCGGTGGCCGCGGCAGCGGTCGCGGCCATCCCGGTCGTGGCAAGGAAGCGGCGGCGGGTAAGGAAAGTGGTCATGGTCGGTCCTGTCAGCGCCCGGAGGGCATGAGGGCAACGCGAAAAGACCACCGGCAACGGACCTTCCGGAGAAAGCACGAGGGGTGGCGTCGTTGCCGATTTCGGGGAGGCCGCGTCCTTGCGGCAGGATCGATCCGAAGCGCCGTTGCTTCGGTCTTGAGGTCAGCGTGCCTTCAGGGGGCGGCTCCGGTCAAGCGCTGCGGGGGGATTTCGCGCCTGCAGCATCCGTATCGTGCAGATGCAGGGGAAACGGACCTTTCCGGGGTCCGTTTGGTGCAATTTTCAGCAGGTTTGAAAATCCGGGTCGAAGGTCGCGCCGTCAAAGAAGGCGTCGGGGCCCAGAATCATCGTGCCATCCTCGGCCCGTGCCGGGGTGGCCTCGCGCAGGGCGCCCTCGATGCGCGACGAGGCCGCGGGCAGTTCGGCGCCCATCGGACGCAGCGCGGCGCGGTAAAGATCGGTGCGGAAGGCGGCCTTCGCCGCCGCCATCGCCGCCACGGGGTCAAGCCCTTGCGCCTCGGCAATGCCGCGCGCCAGAAGCGCCGCAAGCGAGCGCCAGGGAAAATTCGCCGCGCCCTCGTGAAAGCGGATGAAACCGGGGCAGGGGCGGATGTCGCCCGCCGCCGAGATATGCAGCCGCCCGAGCAAACCCCGTTCGCACAGTTCCGGCGGCAGGTTCAGATAGTCGGCCCGGGCCAGGATCTCGGCCGCCGTCGCGCGGTTTTCCGGCCCGTCAAGCCAGCGGCAGGCGCGCCAGAGCGCCCGGATCAGCCGCGCGGTTTCCTCGGGCCGGGTCTCGGCGAAGCGATGCGTGACCACCAGCCCCTTTTCCGGCGCCGCCTGCCAGATCGCGCGCCCGGCGACGAGCAAAGCCCCCGCCGCCGTCTCGACCGCATGCGAAGCCCAAGGCTCGCCGACGCAAAAGGCGTCCACCTCGCCCGAGGCCAGCGCGGCGGCCATCTGTGGTGGCGGGACAGTGCGGATGGTGATCTGCGCGGCGAGCGGAGACAGTGCAACGAAGCGGCGCACCAGTTCCGCCTGCGTCGAGAACGGGAAGGGGACACCGACGACGAGCGGCCCGGAGACCACGGCAGCCAAGGCATCGCGAGCCGCGGCCGGGTCGTCGAAGCCAAAGCCATGGCCCACCGCGCGCAGCCGCGCCGCCAGCGCGGCACTGACCGCGATTGCCTGCCCGCCCTGCGACAGCACCATCAGCAGATCGAAATCCGGCGTCGCCGGACCCAGCCCCATGCGCTGGGCGACGGGCATTGGCACCAGCATATGCGCCGCCTCGATCGCCCCCATCGCCAGCATGTCGCGCACCTGCGACCAGTTCGCCATCCGGGTCAGATCGAGCGCAAGCCCCTCTTCGGCGGCAAAACCGAGCTCCTCGGCCACGATCAGCGGCGCCGCATCGATCAGCGGCAGATAGCCCAGACGCAAGCAGGCAAGGCTCATGACAGAAGCCCCGCCGCCATCACCAGCTGCCCCGCGATCTCGGCCACGCGCAGCTTTCGGTCCATCGCGGTCTTGCGCAACAGCGCATAGGCCGCTTCCTCGTCGATGCCCTTCGACTTCATCAAGATCGCCTTCGCCCGGTCGATGATCTTGCGATCCTCGAGCGCGGCCTTGGTCGCGGCCAGTTCCGCGCGCATCTTCGAGACCATGTGAAACCGCGCGATCGCGGCATCGAGGATCGGCTTGATCCGCTCGGGCTGCAACCCGTCGACGACATAGGCCGAGACCCCGGCCTCGATCGCCGCGCGCGTCAGATGCTCGTCGGAGTGATCGACGAACATCGCCACCGGACGATCGAGCGGGCCCGAGGCCAGCGCGAGGTCTTCCAGCACATCGCGCGAGGGGTCGGCCACTTCGATCAGCACGATATCGGGCGACACTTCGGCGATGCGGCGCGCAAGACCGCCCGTCTCGGTCAGCACCGTCACGTCATGCGGACCCGCGGCCGCGATCCCCTCGACGATCTTCTGCGCGCGGTCGTGGTCTTTCTCGACGATCAGGATGGAGAGGCGGGTCATGGAAGCTCCTTGGCCCGACTATTGCCACGGCCCTGCTGCGCGACAACGCCTCCGCGCCCCGAAGGCCGCGCTTCGAGCCGAAGCGCTGCGAGATTGGGCGGCACTCGTCCAACTGCTCAAATTCGCGGCAGTCGGGAGAGCGCCGCGCCCGGCGCATCGGCAGGGCGGGCCGATGCTGCTCAGCCGTCGAGCTGCAGCAGCGTCTTGATCGCGCGGCGTTCGTCCATCGCGCGGTAGCCCTCGGCCACCTGCGCGATCGGCAGGGTCAGATCGAAGACCTTGCCGGGCTGGATGCGGCCGGTCAGAACGCGCTCCATCAGATCGGGCAGGAAGCGGCGGACGGGCGCGGGGCCGCCGAGCATCCGCTGCTGCTTGAAGAACATCTGGCTCCCGTCGAAACTGACCCCATGCGGCACGCCGACATAGCCGATCGAACCGCCGGGGCGGCACACGCCGGTGGCCTGCGCCATCGAGCCAACCGTCCCCACCGCCTCGATCACCGACGCCGCGCCGACGCCGTTCGTCAACTCCATCACTCGCGCGATCCCCTCGGCACCGCGTTCGGACACGATATCGGTGGCCCCAAAGTCCAGCGCGAGTTTTGCGCGGCTCTCATGCCCGCTCATCGCGATGATCCGCTCGGCCCCCATCTGGCTCGCCGCCATCACGCCCATCAGCCCGACTGCGCCATCGCCCACGACGACGACGGTGCCGCCCTGCCGCACATCGGCCGCCACCGCGCCATACCAGCCGGTGCCGAGCACGTCCGAGACCGCCAGCAGATGCGGGATCATCGCGGCATCGGGCATCTCGCGCGTGGCAACCAGCGTGCCATCGGCCAAGGGCACCCGGGCATAGGGCGCCTGCGCCCCCGACATGAATTCGCGCTGTTCGCAGGAGGACTGAAAGCCGAACTGGCAATGCGGGCAGGTGTTGTCCGAAAGGCAGAACGAGCCGACGACGAACTGGCCGGGCTTCACCGTCCGCACCTCCGAGCCCACCTCGACCACCACGCCGCAATATTCGTGGCCCATGTGCACGGGGGCCTCGATCGGGTTTGCGCCGCGCCAGGGCCAGAGGTCCGAGCCGCAGATGCAGGTGGCCGAAAGCTTGAGGATCGCATCGGTCGGTTTCAGGATTTTCGGGTCCTCGACGCGCTCGTAGCGAACGTCGCCGGGGCCGTGCATCACGGTGGCATACATGGGGGAACCTTTCGATCTGTGCTTTGGGAGGTAAGCTAGGGACTTCGCGGCATGGCGATAATGCGCTAGATGCAGATTGCAGCTATCTTCGGGGAATATGAATGCGGCGGGATGAAATGGGCGATCTGATCGCCTTTCTGGCGGTGGCGGAGGAGCGCAGCTTCACCCGCGCGGCGGCCCGGCTTGGCACCTCGCAAAGTGCGGTCAGCGCGGTGGTGCGGCGGCTGGAGGAGCGGCTGGCCGTGCGCTTGTTGACCCGCACGACGCGCGCGGTTTCGGTGACGGAGGCCGGGCAAAAGCTGGTCGAGACGCTGCGCCCCGCTTTTGACGGCATCGAAGCGCAGCTGGCGGCGCTGGATGACATCCGCGCCCGGCCTTCGGGGACGATCCGGCTGACCGCCTCGCACCATTCCGCCCGGATCGTGCTGCCCGCCGTCACGCGGCTGATGGCCGATCACCCCGCGGTCAAGGTCGAGATCTCGGCCGAGGCGCGCTTCGTCGACATCGCGAAAGAGGGGTTCGATGCCGGGATCCGGCTGGGCGAAAGCCTGGATCGTGACATGATCGGGGTGCGGATCTCCCCCGATCTGGAGATGATCGTCGCGGGGGCGCCTGACTATTTCGCGCGCCATCCGGTGCCGCAGGTGCCGCAGGATCTGACCGGGCAGGACTGTCTGAACCTGCGGCTGCCGACGCTGGGCGGGCTTTACGCCTGGGAGTTCGAGCGCGACGGACGGCCGCTCACGGTCCGGGTCGAGGGGCCCTTTACCAGCAATGACCCGGATCTGCTGATCGCGGTGGCGCTGGCCGGGCGCGGGCTTGTCTGCCTGCCCTCGGACCTGCTGACGGGCCATGTGCGGGACGGCCGGCTGATCCGGGTGCTCTCCGACTCGTGCCCGCCGTTTCCGGGCTACCACCTGTATTACCCGAGCAGCCGCCAGATCACCCCCGCCTTCCGCCTGCTGATCGATGCGCTGCGCTGGCGCGGCTGATCCGCCGCCCGCCGCCCCGTTCAGCGATAGGACAGCGCCAGGATCGCCTCGGGCAGGCGCGCGCCCTGCGCCGGGATCTGTGCCGCCTCGCGGGCGATCTCGGCCAGATCTACGGCGTCAAGCGCGACCCGCGCCGCGGCGACATTCTCGGCCAACCGGTCGAGCCGCCGCGTGCCCGGGATCGGCACGATGAAGGGGCGCTGCGCCAAAAGCCAAGCGAGCGCGATCTGCGCGGGCGTGGCCCCCTTGGCCGTGGCGATCCGTGCCAGCAGATCGACCAGAGCCATGTTCGCCGCCCGCGCCTCGGGGGTGAAGCGGGGCGAGTGGGCACGAAAATCCGCGCGGCCGATCGGGGTGGTGGCGTCGATCGTGCCGGTCAGGAACCCCGCGCCAAGCGGGCTCCAGGGCACGAAGCCGATGCCCAGTTCGGCGCAGAGCGGCAGGATTTCCGGCTCGGGCTCGCGCGTCCAGAGCGAATATTCGCTTTGCACCGCCGCCACCGGCTGCACCGCATGGGCGCGGCGGATGCTGGCGGCGGAGGCCTCCGACAGGCCAAAGGCGCGCACCTTGCCCTCGGCGATCAGATCCCGCACCGTCCCCGCGACCTCTTCCATCGGCACGGCAGGATCGACGCGATGCTGATAAAACAGGTCGATCACCTCGACCCCCAGCCGCTTGAGACTGTTTTCGGCCACCTTGCGGATCTGCGCGGGGCGGCTGTTCAGGCTCCAGTCATGCGCGCCGGTGACCTGATCGATGTTCCAGCCGAATTTCGTCGCGATCGTCACCTGATCGCGCAGGGGCGCCAGCGCGCGGCCCCAAAGCACCTCGTTCGTCCAGGGGCCATAGATCTCGGCGGTGTCGAAATGCGTCACCCCCAGATCGACGGCGCCGCGAATGACGGCGATCGCCTCGGCCTCGGCGGGGGCGGCGCCATAGGAGGCGGCAAAGCTCATCGCGCCAAAGCCGATTTCGGAGACCTCGAGCGGGCCAAGTCTGCGGGTTTTCATCGGCAGGTCCTTTCTTCGGTCGCTCCGCGCTGCGGGCCTTGCGCTGACGAAGAGTGACACGCCCCGCCAAGGCTGTCGCGCAAATTGAGGCCCGTGCCGCGACGAAATCGGCGCCGCCGCGTTCGGGGCGTGCCGCGGGCCATCCGGCGGCTGACGCCCGCCATGAGACATCCTGCACCCCTCTGCCGACTTGCCGATCGCGCGCGGCTTGCTTAAATCACTTGTGTCGCAGGGCGATGGATTCGGTCTTGGCTGTCAAACCCTGCGATGATACGGAATGGCCAAGGTGCCGTCTTGCCGGTCTGACCGCTGCGATGCCTTTGGTAAATGTGTAATGGTTTCGCCCTCATAGCTCAGCTGGTAGAGCAAGAAATTTGTAATTTCGAGGTCGGGAGTTCAAGTCTCTCTGGGGGCACCATCCACATCCTGCAGCGCATCCGGCATCACAGACCCCGCGATCGCGCGCGGCTTGGGATGACCGTTTTCCCGTCCTGCCTGCCGCGCCTCATGTCGCCTTCAGCCTGCGCGCTGGCCGCGCTATGGAGAAGGTGCGCCACGAGGAATGACCGATGACCGAAGACAACGACCCCCGCCTGCCGCTGGATACCGGGGTGAGCGCGGCTCCGCTCGACTTGCCGCCGCCCGGGATGGGCCGGGGGCGATGGCTCGGGATGCTGGCGCTGGTGGCACTGGCCGCCGGGGCGGGGTTCTTCGTCGCCGCACGGCGCGCGCCGCCGCCTGCTGCGCCGGTGGTTGCCGCGCCCGAAGCGCCCTTTGCGGCCGAGGATGTCGTGGGCATGGCCCGGTTGATGCCGAAGGGCGATGTGGCCGTGGTGGCCGCGCCCTATGGCTCGGGCGATGCGCGGGTGGCGGAAATTCTGGTGGCCGAGGGGGCGCGGGTGGACAAGGGCACCCCGGTCGCGCGGCTCGACAATGAAGCGGCATTGCAGAGCGCCATTCTGGCGGCCAAGGCCGATCTTGCGGTGCGCGAAGCGGCGCTGGTGCAGGTGAAGGCCGCGGTGCAGGCCAGCCGCGACGAGGCGCAGGCGGCACTGGATCAGGCGCGCTCGGCCGCCACGGAAGCCGCGGCCAGCCTGACCCGGACCGAGGCCCTGCATGCCCGCGGCGTGGCGACGACGGCGACGCTTGATGCCGTGCGCGCAACCGCCGAGGAAACCCGGCTTGCGGTGATCCGCGCCGAGGCGACGCTCGCGCGCTATACGGCGGTTGCGCTGGAAGCCCAGCCCGACGTGACCGTGGCCGAGCGCAATCTGGCCGCCGCAAGGGCGAGCCTTGCGCGCGCCGAGCTTGATCTTGAGCGCGCGCTGGTCGTGGCGCCGATCACCGGCACGGTGCTTGATGTCATCGCGACGCCGGGGGGCAAGCCGCCCTCGGACGGCATCCTGACGATGGGCGACGTCGGTCAGATGATGGCCGAGGCGGAGATCTGGCAAGATCGCATCGGCTTCGTGAAACCCGGTCAGCGCGTCAGCTTGCTCTCGCGCGCCTTTCCCGCGCCGCTTTCGGGCCGTGTCGAGAGCATCGGCCTGACGGTCGGGCGGCAGGGGCTGATTTCGGAGGACAGCGCGGCGAATACCGATGCGCGGGTGGTCAAGGTGCTGATCGCGCTTGATCCCGAGGCCTCGAAACAGGCGGCGGGCCTCACCGATCTCGAGGTGATCGCCCATATCGACACCGCCGCCAAGGTCACCCCATGAGCCGTCTTCTGCAACGGTTGTTCGGGCGCCTGCCGGTCGGCTGGCTGCAATTGACGCACAACCGCACCCGGTTCTTTGCCGCGCTGGCGGGCGTCGCCTTTGCCAATGTGCTCGTCTTCGTGCAGCTGGGGATCATGAATTCCATGTCCTCGGCGGCGGTCCGGCCCTATGCCTTCTTCTCCGCCGATATCATGATTTCCGCCCATGATGCCAATACCTTGTCAGACGGAGCGAATGTCGCCCGGCAATGGCTTTATCAGGCGCTGGCCGACCCGGAGGTGGCCGAGGGCATGGGGCTTTACGTCACCAACGTGCCCTGGGATCGCGGCATGACCGACATCAGCCTGACCACCTTCGGCGTCGATCCGTTCCAGCCGCAGTTCCTGACCGGGACGCTTGGCCCGGATGCGGGCTTTCTGCAGCTGCGCGACGCGGCCTTGCTCGACCGGCTCGCGCGCGGCTTCAACCGCGCCGATGCCGCCGGGATCAGCCCCGCGACGCCGCTCAGCTTCGAGACCGAGCGCCGGACCCTCACCGCCTGGACCACCTTCGCGGGCGGCGGCGGCTTTGGCTCGGATGGCTACATGTTCGTCTCGGATCAGACCTTCCTGCGGCTTTTCCCGGCCCGCCGCGCGGCGGCGCCCGACCACATCCTGTTGCGCGTCACACCGGGCGCAGATGTCGCGGCGGTGGTGACGCGGCTCAAGGCGACCCTTTCCGACCCCGGCCTGCGCATCCGCTCCTTTGCCGACGCCAAGGCCGAGGACCTGCGCTATCAGCAGACCCGCCGTCCCACCGGTGTCGTCTTCGGTTTTGGCGTGCTGATCGGCGTGCTGGTCGGGCTGGTCATCGTCTATCAGGTGCTTTCCTCCGACGTTGCCGACCATTTGCGCGAATATGCGACCTTCAAGGCGATGGGCTACCGGCCAAGCTTCTTTCTGGGCGTCGTCTTCGAAGAGGCGCTGGTGCTGGGCGTTCTGGGCTTCATCCCCGGCATGATCTTTGGCGGCGGGATCCTGACGCTGATGGGCAAGGTCACGACGCTGCCTTTGCGGATGACGCCCGACATGGCCCTCAGCGTGTTTCTGGGCACGGTTCTGTTCTCGGCGCTCTCGGGTGCGATCGCGACGCGCCGTCTGGCGGCGGCCGATCCGGCCGATCTGTTCTGAGGGGGTGCGATGACCGAGATCACCGTTTCTGCCGAGCGTCTGAGCCATTGGTTCGGGCAGGGCGAGACCCGCAAACAGGCGCTGTTCGATGTGTCGCTGGCGCTGCCGCGCGGCTCTTTCACCGTGTTGATGGGGCCGTCGGGCTCCGGCAAGACCACGGTTCTGACGCTTCTGGGCTGTCTGCGCGCGGTGCAGGCGGGATCGGTGCGGCTCTTGGGGCACGAGTTGCACGGCGCGCCCGAGCCGCATCTGGTGGCGCTGCGGCGTCGTCTTGGCTTCATCTTCCAGATGCACAACCTGCATGAAAGCCTGACCGCGGCGCAGAATGTGATCATGGGGCTGCAGGTGCATCCGGGCGTGCCCGACGCGACGGCGCGGGCGGCGGCGGCGCAGGTTCTGGGCCTTGTGGGGCTCTCGGACCGGATCGATTACCTGCCCGCGAACCTCTCGGGCGGGCAGAAGCAGCGGGTGGCGGTGGCGCGCGCGCTCGTCGGCAACCCGGCGCTGGTTCTGGCCGATGAACCCACTGCCGCGCTCGACAAGGACACGGCCGCCGGGGTGGTCGATCTTCTGAAACGCATGGGCGCCGCGCGGGGCACGACGACGCTTCTTGTCACCCATGACAACCGGATTCTGGATCGCGCCGATCGCATCCTGACGCTGGAAGACGGCCGCATCGTCAAGGTCGAAGACCGCGCGTGACCGCTGCCCTCAGCCGGCAAACCGGCTTTTCGGCATCCGCAGCGGCACGAAAGTCTCGGCCGAGGCGCGGTTCCAGCGGTCCAGCCAGACCTGCAGATCGGGATGGTTCGAGCCGTTGATCAGGAAGCCTTCGGGCAGGTCTTCGAAGACCTCGTTGCCGTCCTGAAACGCATTGTCCTTTTCGCGGAACATGAAGTGATAGGGCAGGAATTCGGACGGATGCGAGAGCCCCGCGGCGCCGACAAGTTCGCCGAGCGCATGCAGCGTGTTCTTGTGGAACCGCGCGACGCGCTGGGTCTTGTCGCCGACATCCAGCGCCTGCATCCGCCGCGGATCCTGCGTCGCGATGCCCGCGGGGCAGCGGTTCGTGTGGCAGGACTGCGCCTGAATGCAGCCGATCGCGAACATGTAGCCGCGCGCCGAGTTGCACCAGTCCGCCCCCAGCGCCATCGCCCGCGCGATGTCATAGGCCGAGACGATCTTGCCCGCCGCGCCTATGCGGATGCGATCGCGCAGCCCGGCGCCGCGAAGCAGGTTGTGGACGAAATGCAGCCCCTCGAGCATCGGCATGCCGACGCGGTTGACGAATTCGAGCGGCGCCGCCCCGGTCCCGCCCTCCTTGCCGTCGACAACGATGAAATCGGGCGTCGTGCCGGTCTCGATCATCGCCTTGACCAGACACATGAATTCGCGCCGATGCCCGATGCAGAGCTTGAAGCCCACGGGCTTGCCGCCGGACAATTCCCGCAGCTGCCGGATGAAGGCCATGAATTCCAGCGGCGTCGAAAACGCCGGATGCGCCGCGGGCGAGACGCAATCGCGCCCCATCGGAATTCCCCGCGCCTCGGCGATCTCGGGCGAGATCTTCGAGGCGGGCAGCATCCCGCCATGCCCCGGCTTCGCGCCCTGACTCAGCTTGATCTCGATCATCTTGATCTGCGGATCGCGGGCTTGCGCCGCGAATTTCTCGGGGGAGAAGCTGCCATCGTCATTGCGGCAGCCGAAATAGCCCGAGGCGATCTGATAGACCAGATCGCCGCCGCCCTCGCGGTGATAGCGGCTGATCCCGCCCTCGCCGGTGTCATGGGCAAAGCCGCCGATCTTCGCGCCGCGGTTCAGCGCCGAGATCGCATTGGCCGACAGCGCGCCGAAACTCATCGCCGAGATGTTGTAGACCGAGGCGTCATAGGGCTGGGTGCAGTCCGGCCCGCCGACCCGGACGCGGAAATTCGTGTCCTTGATCGTCTTCGGCACGATCGAATGCGTCAGCCAGTTGAAGCCCGAGGCATAGACGGATTCGACGGTGCCGAAGGGGCGCTTGTCCTCGACGCCCTTGGCGCGCTGATAGACGAGACCGCGGATCTCGCGGCTGAAGGGCACCTCGTCGAAGTCGGATTCAAAGAAATACTGCCGGAATTCGGGGCCGATGCTTTCGATCATGTAGCGCAGATGGCCGATGACCGGATAGTTGCGCAAGATCGCGTGGCGGCGCTGGTTCAGGTCGTAAACGCCCACCACGCTCAGCCCCGCCGCGATCAGGAAGATGGCCAGCACCCAAAGCGCGGGCACGATCAGCAGCACGATGCCGAAGATCAGTGTCAAAAGCAGGGCCGCCATGAAGGGGACATAACGGATATTGAGGCGCAGCTTGGGCATGACGGGCTCTGGGCAAGGGGCGTTGGCCAATTTGAAAGCACGGCCCGGGGCACAAGACAAGCACGCGCTGCGTAAAGATGTGCGCGTGTTTGATCTTAAATCAGCTTGTCCCGTCGCGCCGGGCGGCTTCCGCTGCCTCGGCCGCCTGTGCGACCTGGCACAGCCAGTCGCGGAACGCCTCGAGCGGGCGATGCGGGCCGCGTCCGCGCGGGGCGCACAGATAATAGGCCTCGTCCGAGCGCATCCGCGCATGAAGCGGCACCACGAGCCGCCCCGCGGTGATGTCATCCTCGATCAGGAACTCGGGCAGCAGCGCGACGCCCAGCCCGACCATCGCCGCCTGCGCCACGGTGGCGAATTGGTCAAACAGCATCCCGTGCAGCGGTTGCGGCGCCATCCCCGCGCGCTCGAAGAACTTCTCCCAGGCATCCGGGCGCGAGGTCAGATGCAGAAGCGGCGCGGCCCGCAGCTCGTCGAGCGTTTTGAACGCGCGCTCTGCCGCCAGATCGGGGGCGCAGGCGGGCACGACATGCTCGCCCCGCAGCCAGGTGCACTCCGCCCCCGGCCAGTCCGGCGCGCCGAAATGGATCGCGGCATCCACGGCCTCGGTGGCGAAATCGAACTGCGTCAGCCGGGTGACGAGGTTCAGCGTGATCCCCGGATGCGCGCCGAGAAAGTCGGGCAGCCGCGGCGCCAGCCAGCGCGTCCCGAAGGTGGGCAGGATCGCCAGCGTCAGCGTGCCGCCGCCCGGATTGGCGCGCAGATTGAGCGAGGCGGTCGAGATCTTCTGCAGCGCCGCCCGGATTTCCCGCGCATAGGCCGCGCCGCCTTGCGTCAGCCGGATCGTCTGCTTTTCGCGGTGGAAAAGCTCGGTGCCGAGCTGCGCCTCCAGCGCCCGGATCTGCCGCGACACCGCGCTTTGCGTCAGCGACAGCTCTGCCGCCGCCGCGGTGATGCTTTGCGTGCGCGCGGCGGTTTCGAAGGCCTGCAAAAGCGCAAGCGAGGGCAGAAAACGGCGCGGGGTCTTCATCTTTTTCTCCGGTCCTGCCCAGTCCTTGCGCGTTCTGCCCTGCGCGACAAGCGTTTTTCGCGCCCGGTCGCGGAAAGGTCATTCCGAAATGGAATGACCTGAGACATATCGGGAATTGGCCTTCGGAGGCAAAGACGGGCAGGAAGGGTCCGGAACAGCCCCGCAGGAGGGTCAGATGCGCAACGATCCCCGCTCGCATGGTCTTTGGGAAGCCACGGCGCCGCAAGCGCCCGCGACCGTGTCGCTTGTCGGCCCGGCCGAGGCCGATGTGGTGGTGATCGGCGCAGGTTTCACCGGGCTTTCCGCCGCGCTGCATCTGGCCGAGGCGGGGAAATCGGTGCTCGTGCTCGAGGCCGATCAGATCGGCTTCGGCGCCTCGGGGCGCAATGTCGGGCTCGTCAATGCCGGCATGTGGGTGATGCCCGAGGCGATGCCGCAGGTGCTTGGCCCCGTCTACGGGCCGCGGCTGCTGGATTTCCTTGGCAATGCTCCGGCCGAGGTGTTCGCGCTGGTGAAGCGCCACGGGATCGATTGCGAGGCGATGCCGAATGGCACGCTGCATTGCGCCGTCGGCACCACGGGGCTTGCCGAGATCACCGAGCGCGCCCGGCAATGGGCGGCGCGCGGGGCGCCGGTCGAGTTGCTGGATGCGTCAGAAACGGCGCGGCGGCTTGGCGGCGGGCGCTATGCGGGCTCGCTTCTGGATCGGCGCGCGGGCACGATCCAGCCGCTCGCCTATGTGCGCGGGCTTGCCCGGGCGGCGCTGGCTGCAGGGGCGCAGATCTGCACCGAAACCGCCGCGACGGGCGTCGCGCCGCAGGGCGCGGGTTGGCGCGTCACCACGCCCAAGGGCGAGGTGCGGGCCGCGTGGCTGATCGCCGCCACCGACATGTATACCCAGGGGCCGAACCCCGGGCTGCGCCGCGCGCAGGTCGGGCTGCCCTATTTCAACATGGCAACACCGCCCTTGCCGCACGCGATCCGCGCCGAGCTCTTGCCGGGCGGCGAGGGCTGCTGGGACACGCGCGAGGTGCTCTCGTCCTTTCGCATGGATGCGGCGGGGCGGCTTGTCTTCGGCTCGGTCGGGCGGCTCGGAATGGCGGACCGCGCCATCCACCGGGCTTGGGCGCTGCGGGCGATGCATCGGATCTTTCCGCAGCTCAGCGGCATCGGCTTTGACAGCGAATGGTTCGGCTGGATCGGCATGACCGCCGACAACCTGCCGCGCCTGCATGTGCTGGGGAAAAACGCTTTGTCGATCGCCGGTTACAACGGTCGCGGCATCGCCCCCGGCACCGTGTTCGGGAAGGCTTTGGCCGAGCATGTCTGTGGCGCGCGCAAGATCGAGGCGATGCCCTTGCCGGTCAGCCTGATCACCCCGGCGTCCTTGCGCCTGTTGCACGAGGCCGGTTACATCACCGGCGCGGCGGCGGCGCATCTGCTCGCCGACCGGATCTGAGGACCGCCATGCACACCACCCTCCCCCGTTTCCGCCTGCCCTTCGGCCCGCAAACCGCGATGGCCGCCGCGGGGGTGCTGTCGCTTCTGCTGCTCGCCAGCCTTGTCGTGGGCAAGATCGGCGCGGCGTGGCTGCCGGGGGCAGGGGCGCTGCTGACCCTGTCCGCTATCACCGCGATCGGGCTCGCGCTGCTGCGTCTGCCCCGCGTCTCGCGCATCGCGCAGGTGTTTCTGGCGGGCGCTTTCCTTGCCACGCTGATCGTCGCGGTGGCTCTGCCCAAGGCGCTGCCCGCGATGCAGGCGGCGTTGATGCAGGGCACGGCCTTTTCCGCCTTTCTGACCGCACTCGGCCTCATCCGCGCGCCGGTGCGCCGCTCGGCCCTGATTGCCCGCGCGGCCGAGGGGCTTTTCGCCCATTCCGCGCGGGCGCGCGTCTTTGCCGTCTCGCTCGGCGCGCAGGGGATTTCGGTGCTCTTCAATATCGGCACGATCGGGATGATTGCCGATATCGCGCGCAACCATGACGCCGCGCGCAAGGCGGCGGGCAAGCGCGGCATCGACACCCGGGCGATGACCTTGGCGGCGCTGCGCGGCACGCTTCTGATGACGGTCTGGTCGCCGATCGGGCTTGGCTTTGCCATCGTCACAAGCGCGATCCCGACGCTGGATCCGGTGCTGTTCTTCGGGCTTGCCTTCGCCATCGTTGCGCTGATCTCCGTCGTCGCCGCGGTCCTTGATGCCGCCGCGACCAAGCTGCCGGCGGGCCCGCGCCCGCATGACCCCGCGCCCGAGGGGGCTGGCCGCGCGCTGGCGCTGGTTCTGGCCGCCATCGCGGGGCTGATCGCGCTGACGATTGCCGCGCACCGGTTGCTCGACGTCAGCTTCCTGATCGCCGCCTGCCTGGTGCTGCCGCTGCTGGCCGCGCTGTGGCCGCGGCTGGAACCCGGCCTGCGCAGCCCCGGCCCCGAGGGCGCGCTGACCCGGCTTTCGGCGGCCTCCGAGGGAATGGCGACGGAAAGCACGATCTTTCTGGCCGCGGCGGTGATCGGCGCGGCGGTGGCCGCGGCGGCGCAGGCGGCCGGGATCGATGCGCTGATCGCGGGGGGGCAGCTTCCGGCGCTTGCCGTGATCCTTGCCTGCCTCGTCCTCATCCCCGCCGTTGGTGCGGTGATGATCCCGCACACCATCGTGATGATCATGGCAGCGCAACTTTTCGGCGCCGGGCCGGTCGGCGCCGATCATCCCTATGCGCTTGGACTTGCGCTGCTTTTCGCCTGGGCGCTGGCCATTGCCGCCTCGCCGATCTCGGCGATGTCGATCATCACCGGGCGCGAACTCGGCGTCACGCCGCAACGCGTCACCTTTGCGCTGAACCTGCGCTTCACCCTTGGACTGATGGCCGCCGCGGCGCTGGTCGTTGGCCTTGTCTATGCCCTCGACTGACCCGAAAGGACGCCCGATGACGCTGCGCGATGAAACCCGGACCCTGCTTTGCCGCCTTGGCGTTGTCCCTGCGGCCTTTGAAGGCGGGTCGATGGCCAGCTTCTCGCCCCTGACCGGCGCGCAGATCGGCGCGCTGACGCCCGAGACGCCGAAATCCACCGCTGCCGCGATCGCGCGTGCGGCCGCTGCCTTCCGCCTGTGGCGGCTGGTGCCCGCGCCGAAACGCGGTGAACTCGTCCGGCTCTGGGCCGAGGAATTGCGCGCCGCCAAGGCCGATCTCGGCCGTCTCGTCTCGATCGAGGCGGGCAAGTCCGCCTCCGAAGGGCTGGGCGAGGTGCAGGAGATGATCGACATCTGCGATTTCGCGGTGGGCCTGTCGCGCCAGCTTTACGGGCTGACCATCGCGACCGAGCGGCCGGGGCATCGGATGATGGAAACCTGGCACCCGCTGGGCGTTGTCGGCGTGATCTCGGCCTTCAACTTCCCGGTCGCGGTCTGGGCCTGGAACACGGCGCTGGCGCTGGTCTGCGGCAATCCGGTGCTCTGGAAACCCTCCGAGAAAACCCCGCTGACCGCCTTGGCCGCGCAGGCGGTGCTGGGCCGCGCGCTGGCCCGGTTCGACGCCGCGCCCGAGGGGCTGGCGCAACTTCTGATCGGCGGGCCCGAGGTCGGCGCTGCCTTGGTCGAGAGCCCGAAAGTGGCGCTGATTTCCGCCACCGGCTCGACCCGGATGGGGCGGATCGTCGGCCCGAAAGTGGCGGCGCGGTTTGGGCGTTCGATCCTTGAACTCGGCGGCAACAATGCGGGCATCGTCTGCGCTTCGGCCGATCTCGACATGACCCTGCGCGCCGTGGCCTTTGGCGCGATGGGCACGGCCGGGCAACGCTGCACGACCTTGCGCAGGCTCTTCGTGCATGACAGCGTCTACGACACGCTGATGCCCCGGCTGATCCGCGCCTATGCCTCGGTCTCGGTCGGCAACCCTTTGGAGACGCAGGCGCTTGTCGGCCCGCTCATTGACCGCGCCGCGTTCGATGCGATGCAGTCGGCGCTCGATGCCGCGCTGGCGGCGGGGGGCATCGTGCATGGCGGCACCCGCGTCGCCTGTGGCCCCGACAGCGCCTATTACGTCCGCCCGGCGCTGGTCGAGATGCCCGCGCAGATCGGCCCGGTGCTGGAAGAAACCTTCGCGCCGATCCTTTACGTCATGCGCTTTTCCGACCTTGAAGCCGTGATCGAAGAGCACAACGCGGTGGCGGCGGGGCTCTCGTCGGCGATCTTCACCCTTGATCTGCGGGAAATGGAGACGTTCCTCTCGGCCGCGGGGTCGGATTGCGGCATTGCCAATGTCAATATCGGCACCTCGGGCGCCGAGATCGGCGGCGCTTTCGGCGGCGAAAAGGAAACCGGCGGCGGGCGCGAAAGCGGCTCGGACGCCTGGAAGGGCTACATGCGGCGCGCCACCAACACCATCAACTTCTCGCGTGACCTGCCCCTGGCGCAGGGCGTGGTTTTCGACATCGAGTGAGGCACAGATGACCCTGCAAGACCAGACCGGCGTGGCCTTCCGCCCCGCCGAGCGTATCGCCACGCTTGGCGTCTCCGAAATCCTGCAGATCGGCGCCAAGGCGGCGGCGATGAAGCGGGCCGGGCGGCCGGTGATCATCCTTGGCGCGGGCGAGCCCGATTTCGACACGCCCGAGCATGTCAAACAGGCCGCCGCCGAGGCGATGGCGCGGGGCGAGACGAAATACACGGCGCTGGACGGCACCCCGGCGCTGAAGGCGGCGATCGTCGAAAAGTTCAAGCGCGAGAATGGCTTGGACTATACGGTGGCGGAAATCACCGTGGCCACCGGGGCCAAGCAGGTGCTTTACAATGCGATGATGGCGACGCTCGATCCGGGCGACGAGGTGATCATCCCGACGCCGTGCTGGACGTCTTACTTCGACATCGTGCGCATCGCGGGCGGCGTGCCGGTCGCCGTGCCCTGCGACGGCGCGCAGGGGTTCCGGCTGCAACCCGAGGCGCTGGCCGCCGCGATCACGCCGAAGACGCACTGGCTGATGCTCAATTCGCCCTCGAACCCGACCGGGGCGGCCTATGCAGAGGCCGATTACCGCCCGCTGCTCGAGGTGCTGCGCGCCCATCCGCAGGTCTGGCTGATGGTCGACGACATGTATGAGCACATCTGTTACGAGGGCTTCCGCTTCACCACACCCGCCGCGCTCGAACCGCGGCTGAAGGGGCGCATCCTGACGGTGAATGGCGTCTCGAAAGCCTATGCGATGACCGGCTGGCGGATCGGCTATGCGGGCGGGCCCGAGGCGCTGATCAAGGCGATGGCCGTGGTGCAGAGCCAGTCAACCTCTTGTCCTTGCTCGATTTCGCAGGCGGCGGCTCTGGCCGCGCTCACCGGGCCGCAGGATCTATTGCCCGAACGCGCCGCCGATTTTCAGCGCCGCCGCGATCTGGTGGTGGCGGGGCTGAACGCGATCCCGGGGATCACCTGCCGCCTGCCCGAGGGCGCGTTTTACACCTTCGCCGATTGTTCGGGCCTGATCGGGGCGACGACGCCCGAGGGCGGCACGATCGCCTCGGACCGTGACTTCTGCGCGTGGCTTCTGGAAACCGCCGAGGTGGCGATGGTGCCCGGCGCGGCCTTTGGCCTCTCGCCCTATTTCCGCATTTCCTACGCCACCTCCGAGGCCGAGCTGCGCGAGGCGCTGGCGCGGATCACCGCCGCCTGCGCGCGGCTGACCCGCGACTAGGCTTTCGAGAGCAGCGAACAGGCGCGGCGGACACAGAGTTCATAGCCCTCGGTGCCAAAGCCCGCCATCACGCCATCGGCCCGGGCCGAGACAAAGCTGTGGTGGCGGAAGGGCTCGCGCTTGTGCACGTTCGAGATGTGGCACTCGAACACCAGCCCGTCATAGGCGTTCAGCGCGTCAAGGATCGCGACCGAGGTATGGGTGAAGGCGCCCGGGTTGATGACGATCGCGGCGGCTTCCTCGCGGGCGCGGTGGATCGTGTCGATGATCACGCCCTCGTGGTTCGACTGAAAAAACTCGACGGCAAAGCCAAGGCTTTCGGCCAGCGCGCGGCAGCGGGTCTCGACATCGGCGAGGGTGTCGGCGCCGTAGATTTCCGGCTGGCGCTTGCCCAGCAGGTTCAGGTTCGGGCCGTTGAGGATGAAGATGGTTTTCGACACGAGCACACTCCTGCGGATTTGCGCCAACCTAGACCGGGGCGGGGCGAAGGGAAACTGAAATCAGGGCGTCATTTCGGGGGGAGGCGGCTTGGGGCAACGCCTGTCCAGTTGCGCCACGCGCGCCAGAACACCGTGCCATCGGCATAGCCGAGCGCCTGCGCCACCGCCTCGACGCTCAGGCCGCGCTCGCGCAGCAACACCTCGGCCCGGCGCTGCCGTTGCTGGCGCAAAAGTCCGCTCAGGCTCGCGCCTTCCGCGGCCAGACCCCGTTGCAGGCTGCGCGGCGCCATCCGCAACGCCGCCGCAATCGTCGGCACGTCGATCGCGCGCACGCCGAGATAGAGGTCGATCAGCGCCTCGACCTGGGTGACAAGGCTTTCGGCGCGGCTCACATCGGCGGTCAGATCCTGCAGGTGCCGCTCGATCAGCGCGATCATGTCGGGGTCTTCGGCGCGATGCACCCGGTCGGCCTCGGCGGCGGAAAAGACGATGGCATTCGTCGGTTGCGAATAGCGCACCGGCGCGCGGAACAGCGCCTCGAGCCGGGCTTTCTCGGGGATCGGCGGATGGGTGAAGCGGATCTCGAGCGGGCGCCAGCGCGGATCGAAAGCGCCGCGGATCAGCCGCGAGACCGCCGCCAGACTGAATTCCGTATCCTGCCGCGAGGCGATCAGCACCGGCGCCGTCAACCGGTAGGTGAAGACGAGCTGGTCGTCCTCCGCGGTCAGGCTCGATTGCGTCGCGCTTTGCAGCGCCCCCGACCAGCGCGCGAAAGCCGCAAGCGCGCTGCGGATCGTGCCCGCCTGCACCGCGCGCAGCCCGATCGGCGCCAGATTGCCCGGTCGCATCCCGAAGCCCAAGCGTGCGCCAAAGAGCGGATCGCCCGCCAATTCCGCCGCAGTCTCGAAAATCGAGAGATAACTTTGCAAGGGAATCGCTTCGTAAGGATCGGCCAGCACCTCGGGCGAGAGCTTTTCGCGGGCAAGCAGAGTTTTCAACTTGCCCGGATCATCGGCAAAGTATTCCAGAATTGGCCCAAAAATCAGGGCCCTGACAGACAGCATTCCGGGCAATGGGCTGCTTGTCGCGGACATTTTTCCTCATTTTCCGCCCGAGAGGGGCCTTTGGCGCAAACTATCGGATTTTTGGCGCGCTTTGCAATGGCCGCTCTTGTCTTGCGGCCTGCAGACCGGTTCCAAAGAAACCGAAACAGGGATCGGGAACATGGAACAACAACCGGGCGCAAACCGCCTGCAGGCCAATTCGATAGGGTTGGCGCATATCATCTTCTTTGTCGTTGCGGCCGCCGCGCCGATGACCGCTGTCGTTGGCGCGACGCCGCCCGCCTTCGCTTTCGGCAATGGCGCGGGCGTGCCGGGCGCCTTCATTCTGGCGGGGATCCTGTATCTGCTGTTCTCGGTCGGCTTCACCGCGATGACGCGGCATGTGAGCGGGGCAGGGGCGTTTTACGCCTATATCACCCGCGGCCTTGGCTCGCCCGCGGGCATCGGCGGGGCGCTGACGGCGCTTCTCGCTTATTTCGCGGTGCAGATCTCGGTCTTTGCGCTGTTTGCCGTCTTCGTCTCGGGCTTCGCCTCCTCGCTTGGCCTTGATCTGCCGTGGTGGGTCTGGGCCTTCGCGGGCCTTGCCGTCGTGGTGTTTCTGGGGCGTCGCCACATCGCGGTTTCGGGCTTCATCCTGGGCCTGTGCATGATCGCCGAGCTGATCATCCTGCTTGTCCTTGATATCGCGATCCTCGCGCATGGCGGCGGCGATGCGGGGATATCGGTCTCGGGCTTCCGGCCGTCGGATGTCTTCGGCCCCGGCCTTGGCGTCACCATGGTCTTCGTGCTCGGCTCCTACGTCGGCTTCGAGGCCACCGCGATCTTCGGCGAGGAAGCCTCGAACCCCGACCGCACCATTCCCCGTGCGACCTATATCGCCGTGATCCTGATCACCGCCTTCTATGCCTTCTCGACCTGGGCCATCGTGCAATATTACGGTCCCGAAAAGGCGCAAGCCGCCGCCGCTGCCTCGCTCGAAGGGTTCTATTTCGCCCCGATGGAGGCGCTTCTGGGCGGCTGGGTGGTGAAGATCGCCAATATCCTCTTGATCACCAGCCTCTTTGCCTGCCTGCTGTCCTTCCACAACACGCTCAACCGCTACTTCTATGCGCTGGGGCACGAGGGGCTGCTCTCGTCGCATGTGACGAAAGTCCATGACGATCACGGCTCGCCCCATGTCGCCGGGCTGGTGCAGGCGGCGATGGTGGTGGTGATCCTTGGGCTTTTCGCGCTGATCGGGGCCGATCCTTACGGCGTCGTCTTCTCGTGGATGTCGGCGCTGGCGGTGCTGTCGATCGTCGCGGTGCAGATCATGGTTTCGATCGCCGTCATCGCCTTCTTCCGCCGCGACAGCTTCGGCCGCTCGCCCTTCGTCACCCTTGTGGCCCCGGTTCTGGCGACGCTTGGGCTGATGACCGCCTTCGGCCTTGTCTGGTCGAACCTGCCGATGCTGACGGGCTCCGAAAGCCCGGTGGTGCAGGCCTTCCCGGTGATCGTGCTTCTCGTCGCGGCCTCGGGCTCGCTTCTCGCCCTGCGCATCAAGCGCAGCCAGCCCGAGCTTTACGCCCGCCTCGGCCGCGCCTTCGACTGAGCCTTTCCCGCCCTGCCGCGCGGCAGGGCCACCCTTCCCAAACCAGAGAGAAACCCCATGAACGCCGAAACGCGTATCGATTTCATCTACCTGTCCGAACCTGACATGATCAAGGCGGGCGTCACCGACATGGCCGCTTGCGTCGACTGCATGGAGGAGATGTTCGGCCTGCTGCATTCGGGCGATTACCGCATGGCCGGGGCGAACAACGACAGCCACGGCGCGATGGTGATGTTCCCGGCGGAAAGCCCGTTCCCGACGATGCCGAAACCCACCGCGGACCGGCGCTTCATGGCGATGCCCGCTTACCTCGGCGGCCAATTCTGCACCACGGGCGTCAAGTGGTATGGCTCGAACATCGCGAACCGGCAAAAGGGCCTGCCGCGCTCGATCCTGATGTTCACCTTGAACGACACCGAGACCGGGGCGCCGCTCGCCCATATGTCGGCGAACCTGCTCTCGGCCTATCGCACCGGCGCGGTGCCGGGCGTGGGCGCGCGGCATCTCGCCCGGCCCGACTCGAAGATCGTCGGCATCCTTGGACCCGGCGTGATGGCGAAAACCACGCTAGCGGCCTTCATGGTCGCCTGCCCGAAAATCGACACGCTGAAGGTGAAGGGCCGCGGCGAGAAGAGCCTGCAGAATTTCCTCGCCTGGGTGGCCGAGACCTATCCGCAGATCACCTCGGTCACGGTTGTCGACAGTGTCGAAGAGGTCGTGCGCGGCTCGGACCTGTTCTCCTATTGCAACTCGGGCGAGACGGGCGACCCCTCGACCTATCCGATCGTGAAGCGCGACTGGGTCAAGCCCGGCGCCTTCATGGCGATGCCCGCGGTGTGCAACATCGACGAGGGGATGCAGGCCCCCGACGTGCGCAAGGTGCTCGATAACACCGGGCTTTACGAGGCCTGGTACGAAGAAGTGCCGAAGCCCGCGCACAACACCATTCCGGTGATCGGCGTGAAGTTCATGGACATGATCGCCGAGGGCAAGCTGACCCATGACGACCTCGAAGACCTTGGCGCCATCGTCGCGGGCGAGGCGCCGGGCCGCAAGAACGATGAGGAAATCATCATCATGTCGGTGGGCGGGATGCCGGTCGAAGACGTGGCCTGGGGCACGGTGCTTTATCGCAACGCGATCGAACGCGGCATCGGCGTGAAGCTGAACCTCTGGGACGAGCCCGTCCTGCGCTGACCTTTCGGGGGGGGCGCCACCCTGCCCGGGATCAGCCCCCCAAACCTTCAGGAAAACCAATGACAAAGATCGTGAAGTTGAAATCCGGCGCGGTGCTGGAGGACAAGAGCAGCTATTCCCGCCTTGTGGCCGTGGGCGACTGGATTTTCGTGTCGAACACCGCCGGGCGCAACCCGGAGACGAAGCTGATCCCCGAAGACGTGACCGCGCAGACCCATCAGGTCTTCGCCAACATCTCCCGCGCGCTTGCCGCGGTGGGATCGGGTCTGGGCGATGTGATCTCGGCCCGCGTCTTCATTCAGGAGCCCGCCGACACGCCGCAGGTGATGGAGATTTTCGGCGAGATCTTCCGCGGGGTCGATCCGGCGCTGACCGTGACCTGCCCGCCGCTTGGCTCGACCGTCTACAAGGTCGAGATCGAAGTGACCGCTTTCCGCGGCGCCTCGAAGGGCGCCGAGCTGATCCGGCTGGGGGTGTAAGCCATGGAACCGCTTGCCATTCTTCCGGCGTCCACCCCCGACATTCCGGCGCAAACCACTGTCGTCGTGATCGGCGCGGGCATCGTCGGGCTCTCGGCCGCGCTGACACTGGCCGAGCGCGGCATTCCGGTGACGGTGCTGGAAAAGGGCCGCATCGGCGCCGAGCAATCAGGGCGCAATCTGGGCTGGGTGCGCAAGACCTCGCGCGCGCCCGCCGATGTGCCCTTGGCGCAGGCTGCCGACCGGCTTTGGGCCGAGATGCCCGCGCGGATCGGCGCCGATTGCGGCTATCGTCAGGCCGGGATCTTGTTCGTCACCCGGTCGCAAAAGCAGATGGGGATTTACGAGGATTGGCTGAAGGCCGTCGCGCCGCTGGATCTGGGGGCGAGCCTCGTCTCGCCCAAGGACATCGACCGGCTTGTGCCCGGCGGCAAGGGCGACTGGCTCGGCGGGGTTCACACGCCCTCGGACGGGCGGGCGGAGCCCTCGCTCGCCTGTGCGGCGCTGGCGAGGGCGGTGCTGGCGAAGGGTGGTCAGATCGTCGAGAATTGCGCCGTGCGCAGCCTCGCGACCAAGGCGGGCAAAGTCGCGGGCGTCGTCACCGAACGCGGCGAGATTGCGTGTGAAAAGGTGATCCTCGCCGCGGGGCTCTGGTCGCGCCGGTTCCTCGGCAATCTGGGGATCTTCCTGCCGACGCTGCCCTTGATCTGTTCGGTCCTGCGCACGGCGCCGATGGAGGGGCCTTGCGAGACTGCCGTGGGTGGGCCGGACTTTTCGTTCCGCAAGCGCACGGATGGCGGCTTCACCATCACCCAGCGCGGGCGGCTTGATGCGCCGCTGACGCCCGATCACCTGCGGCTCGGGCTGCGCTATCTGCCGGTTCTGCGCGCGCAGAAAGGCGCGACGCAGGTGGGTCTCGGGCGGCATTTCCTGCACGAACTTCTGTCCGCAAGGCGCTGGAAAGACGACGAGATCACCCCCTTCGAGCGCTGCCGGATCATGGACCCGGACGTCAATCCCGGCCTGAACGCCGAGGCGATGGCGGCGCTGCGCAAGGCTTGGCCCATCTTCGATCAGGCCCGCATCGCCGCGACCTGGGCGGGGATGATCGACGTCACCCCCGACAGCGATCCGGTGATCGACAGCGTGGCCGCGATGCCCGGGCTGATCCTCGCCACCGGCTTTTCCGGGCATGGCTTCGGCACCGGCCCCGCCGCGGGGCATCTGGCGGCCGATCTGGCGACCGGCGCCCCGCCGATCGTCGATCCCGCGCCCTATCGGCTGGCGCGGTTCTGAGAAAAGGGGGGCCGTGAAAACCGCTGGAAAAAAGCCGGGTTTCATGGTCCCCTGAAAGCCTCGCAAACCTTCGGAGGGGTCGATGCGACGGCAACTGTCCCTTGTCCTCACGCTGGCGCTCGGGCTTGCCGCGGTCCTGCCCGCGCAGGCCGACACCGTGATCGAGGATTTCACCATGCATCCCGAAAACCGCTGGCGTTTCTTCACCGATGCCGTGATGGGCGGCGTTTCGACCGGGCGGCTTGAGATCGTCACGGGCGACGGCGCGCCGCATGCGCGGATGACCGGCCAGATCAGCACCGCGAACAATGGCGGCTTCATCCAGATGCGGCGCGATCTCGATGCCCCTCCGCCCGCGGGCACGACCGGCCTGCGGCTGATCGTGCGCGGCAATGGGCAGCGCTACTTCGCGCATCTGCGCAACGGCGCGACCCTGATGCCCTGGCAATATTATCAGGCGCCCTTCGAGGTCACGCCCGACTGGGCCGAGGTGCGGCTGCCCTTCACCGCCTTTCACGCCTCGGGGCGGATGATGCCGGGCACGCCCGCGGTGGAAAGCCTGCGCTCGGTCGCGGTCGTGGCCTATGGACGCGCGCACGAGGCCGAAATCGAGGTCCGCGAGGTCGGCTTTTACTGAGCCCGCGCGGCGCCCCATCGCGATGGAGCCGCACCGCCGCGCGCCCGGGCGTGAAAAATGCACGATCCGGGCCGGGACGCCGCATCGATTAGCCTTTCCTTCAGCGCTCGGCGTCATGCTGCGCCGCAAAAGACTTTCGGAAAGGGACCGGATGACACGTCTGCATTCCGTCATCATCGCCGCCATGATCGCGCTCTGTCCGCTCCTTGCCGCGGGGGCCGGGCAGGCCCGCGCGCCGGATCTGCCCTTTGCGGGCGGGTGCGATCTGGTGAAGGCGGGCAAGCTGTCCTATCGCGGCACCTGCGCCGTCTTGCGCACCAAGGTCACGGCGGAAGACACTTCGGGGCGCTGCACGGGCGAGGTGATCACGGTGAAGATCCCGGGCCGGGGCGAGGCCAATCTGCTGCGCGGTGTGGGCAAGGATTGCGCCTCGCAATTCCTCGACAGCCCCGTCACCTTCATCGGCGAGGATTCCGAGGGCTGGCTTGTCGTCTCGACCGAGGCGGGCAAGGTGCTGCGCTTCGAGCCGGGGCCGGAGCCCGGGCTGCCCGTCCTTGATGGTTTTCTGGCCGGGATGGACAGCTGCACCCCGTCCGAGGCGCTGAAGACCTTTTTCGAAAACCTGTCCGACAGTTACGCGACGCCGCCCGATGCGCCCGACGGCCCGGTCGCGGCGACCGAGACGCCGGTGATCTGGCCTCCGGGCGGGCTTCTGGCGCCGGAGCTGGTCGCGGCGCAGAAGGTCGGCCCGCGGGTGCAGATCGATGTTGCGCTGCAGGGCAATTACCTTGGCCTGCCGGTCGCGCGGGTGCAGTATGACTACCGGCCCGAAGGCGGCGGATTTCTGGAGCAGAGCCTTGTCTTCGAAAGCCCCCGGGCCGAGGTCGTGGCCCGCTTTGGCGCGGCGATCGATCAGGCCGAGCGGACGCTGCGCGCCGAGACCGGCGATCGGAACCGGGCCTATATCGCCGAGGGCGAGCCGGGTCGGCTTGTCTGCGTCTTCCCCGAGTGACCCACGGCCCGCTTCGGCCTTGACCCTGTCCCCAGCGGCGGGATAGTTCTGCCGCAGGCGCGGAAACCGTGGCGCCGATGCAGAAACCAAAGTCGGGACGGGCCGATCCGAAATCGGGAAGCGATCGCTTCGAGGCCCCAAATGGTCACATTGTCCCCGACGCTGCGGCGTCTCGTCTATGCCTTTACCTTCGAAGCCGGGGCCATCGCGCTGTCGACGCTGCTTCTGTCGGCGCTCAGTTCCGGCCCGGCCGAGGACTCGCTTCTCGTCTCGATCCTCGTGACTCTGGTGGCGCTGATCTGGAACCTTGTCTTCAACCGCGGCTTCGAGGCGATCGAGCATCGCTTCCGGCTGACCCGCACCTTTGCCCTGCGCGCCGCCCATGCGCTGGGCTTCGAGGGCGGGCTGTTTCTCTTTACCGTGCCGCTTTACATGGGCTTTTACGGCGTCACCCTGACCGCGGCGATCGCGATGGAGGCGGCGCTTCTGGGCTGTTTCCTGATCTACACCTTCCTGTTCACCTGGGGCTTCGACCGGCTGGTTCCACGCCAGGGCATCGCCGCGCGGCCGTGACCCGATGGGCGGCTTCGGCCTTGTTTACAAGGCTTGCGTTGACGCCCCCCCGGCTTCGCCTCTAAATGGGGCAGGAACTGAACAAGGACACAAGATATGGCCCTCACGGCGAAGCCTTTGAGTGCATTGGGGCTGACGGCCCGTCCGGGGAGCGACGTTGCGGTGACGGGTCTTTCGGTGGACAGCCGACTGGTCAAACCCGGGCATCTGTTCGCGGCCCTGCCGGGCACCAAGGTGCATGGCGCAACCTTTGTCGCGGCGGCGCTGGAGCGTGGCGCGGCGGCGGTGCTGACCGACCGGTCGGGCGAGGAAAGCGTGCGACAGGCGCTTGCGGGCACCTCGGTCGCGCTCGTCGTGGTCGAGGATGCGCGGCTGACGCTCTCCTGCGCGGCGGCGCTCTTTTTCGGCGCGCAACCCGATCAGATGGTCGCGGTGACCGGCACGAATGGCAAAACCTCGGTCGCGACCTTCACCCGGATGATCTGGCAGGCGCTGGGCTTTGAGGCCGCGAATATCGGCACCACCGGGGTCGAGGGCGCCTTCACCGCGCCCTCTGCACACACCACGCCCGAGCCGATCACCCTGCACCGGCTTCTGGCCGACATGGCCGCGGCGGGCGTCACCCATGCGGCGATGGAGGCCAGCTCGCACGGGCTGGCGCAGCGGCGGCTTGATGGCGTCGTGCTGCGCGCGGCGGCCTTCACCAATTTCACCCAGGATCACCTCGATTATCACGCCACCTTCGAGGAATATTTCGACGCCAAGGCGGGTCTCTTCACCCGCGTCCTGCCCGAGGAGGGGACGGCGGTGATCAACACCGACGATCCGAAAGGGCCGGGGCTGGCCGCGCTCGCCAAGGCGCGCGGGCAGAAGGTGATCCGCGTTGGCCACGGCGATGGCTGCGAGATCCAGCTGCAGGGGCAGCGCTTCGATGCGGCCGGGCAGGATGTGCGCTTCCTGTGGCATGGCGGGCCGCAGATGGTGCGCCTGCCGCTGATCGGCGGCTTTCAGGCGATGAACGTGCTGACCGCCGCGGGGCTGGTCATCGCTTGCGGCGCCGAGCCGAAAGAGGTGTTCGACGCGCTGCCGCAGCTTTCGACCGTGCGCGGCCGGATGCAGCTGGCCGCGACGCGCACGAATGGCGCCACCGTCTTCGTCGATTTCGCCCATACGCCCGATGCGGTCGAAACCGCGCTCAAGGCGCTGCGTCCGCATGTTCTGGGGCGCATCGTCGCCATCGTCGGCGCGGGCGGTGACCGCGACCGCACCAAGCGCCCGCTGATGGGCGCGGCCGCCTCGGCCCATGCCGATCAGGTCATCGTCACCGACGACAATCCGCGCACCGAAGACCCGGCCTCGATCCGGGCTGCCGTCATGGCGGGCGCGGGACCCGAGGCGACCGAAGTCGGCGACCGTGCCGAGGCGATCTTGCGCGGCGTCGATGCGCTTGGCCCGGGTGATGCGCTTTTGATCATGGGCAAGGGGCATGAGCGGGGGCAGGTCATCGGCACCGATGTCTTCCCCTTTGACGATGCCGAACAGGCCTCGATCGCCGTGGCCGCTCTGGATGGGAAGATCTGACATGGCCGTTTTGTGGACCTCGATCGATGCGGCCGTCGCCACCGGCGGCCGGGCGACGCGCCCCTTCATGGTGACGGGGCTGTCGATCGACACCCGCTCGATCCGCCCCGGCGAGATGTTCGTGGCGCTGAAAGACGTGCGCGACGGCCATGATTTCGTGGCCGATGCGCTGAAAAAGGGCGCTGCCTGCGCGCTCGTCAGCCGCATCCCCGAGGGGATGAGCGAAGAAGACCCGCTGCTGCTGGTCCCCGACGTGCTCAAGGCGCTGGAAGATCTGGGCCGCGCGGGTCGGGCGCGGTCGCGCGCGCAGGTGATCGCGGTGACGGGCTCGGTCGGCAAGACCTCGACCAAGGAGATGCTGCGCGCGGTTCTGTCGGCGCAAGGCCGCGTCCATGCCGCCGAGGCCTCGTTCAACAACCACTGGGGCGTGCCGATCACGCTGGCGCGGATGCCCGCGGACGCCGATTTCGCGGTGATCGAGATCGGCATGAACCATCCGGGGGAAATCTCGCCTCTGGTCAAGATGGCGCGACCCCATGCCGCGATGATCACCACGGTCGCTGCGGCGCATCTGGAGGCCTTCGAAAACCTCGATCAGATCGCCCATGAGAAGGCCGCGATCTTCGACGGTCTGGAGCCCGGCGGCACCGCTGTCGTGCCCACCGGCCTCGAGACGACGGGCATTCTTCTGGCTGCGGCAAAGGCGCGCGCGGGGACGGTTGTCAGCTTCGGTCCGGCGCCCGGATCGGACTACCGGCTGGTGAGCGCGAAAATCGTGGGCGATGCCACGATCGTGCAGGCCGACCATGCCGGGCGGCCGATGCTCTTCAAGGTGATGACGCCGGGAAAACACTTTGCAAACAACGCCTTGGGGGTTCTTGCGCTGGCGCAGGCGGTGGGGGCCGATCCGGCCGTTGCGGCGCTCGATATCGGGCTTTGGGCGCCCCCCGCGGGGCGTGGCAAACGCGAGCGGATCTGGCTTGATCTGATCGACGAGGCGCAGAGCTTCGATCTCTTCGATGATGCCTTCAACGCCAATCCTGCTTCGATGGAAGCGGGGCTCGACGTGCTCGCCGGACAGGTCCCGCGCGACGGGGTGGGGCGGGTCAAACGCGGGCGTCGCGTCGCCATTCTGGGCGACATGCTGGAGCTCGGTCCCGAGGAGGCGCGGCTTCATGCCGCGATTGCCGAACTGCCCGCAATGGTATCGATAGACATCGTGCATCTGGCCGGACCGCGGATGCGGGCGCTTTACGAAGCGCTGCCGCGGGGCAAGCGGGGCGAGTGGGTCGAGACCGCCAGGGATCTGGCCGACCGCGCGCCGCATCTGGTCGATGCCGGGGATGTGGTGCTGGTAAAAGGATCGAAAGGCTCGAAGGTCTCGCTCGTGGTTGACGCGCTCAGAAAACTCGGTCAGCCCGGCGCGGCAGAGGCCTTCAAGGGAAAAGAATAATGCTTTACTGGCTTGCGAACCTTTCGGACGGGGGCGATTTCTTCAACCTCTTCCGCTACATCACCTTCCGCGCCGGTGGAGCTTTCTTCACCGCGCTGATCTTCGGTTTCCTGTTCGGGCGGCCCCTGATCGACATCCTGCGCCGCAAGCAGGGCAAGGGCCAGCCGATCCGCGACGACGGCCCGGCCACCCATTTCGCCAAGGCGGGCACGCCGACGATGGGGGGCCTGCTCATCCTCTCTGCACTGCTGTTTTCGACGCTGCTCTGGGCGCGGCTGTCGAACGGTTATGTCTGGATCGTGCTGGGCGTCACCTATGGCTATGCCGCGATCGGCTTTGCCGATGACTATGCCAAGGTGACGAAGCAGAACGTCAAGGGCGTCTCGGGACGCACGCGCATGGCGCTTGGCCTTGCGCTGGCGGCGCTGGCGGGGATCTGTGCCGCGCTGATGCATCCGCCGGAACTGACGAACATGCTGACGCTGCCCGTCTTCAAGGATGTGCTGATCAACCTCGGCATCTTCTTCGTTCCGTTCTCGATGTTCGTCATCGTCGGCGCCGCCAATGCGGTGAACCTGACCGACGGGCTTGACGGGCTCGCGATCATGCCGGTGATGATCGCGGCGGGCACGCTCGGCGCCATCGCCTATGTCGTGGGCCGCGCCGACTTCACGCAATATCTGGGCGTCAATTTCGTGCCCGGCACCGGGGAGCTTTTCGTCTTCACCGCCGCGCTGATCGGCGGAGGCCTCGGATTCCTGTGGTACAACGCGCCCCCGGCGGCGGTGTTCATGGGCGACACCGGCTCGCTCGCGCTGGGTGGCGCGCTCGGCGCGATTGCCGTCTGCACGAAACACGAACTTGTTCTGGGGGTGGTCGGCGGGCTTTTCGTCGTCGAGGCGCTCTCGGTCATCATTCAGGTGGCCTACTTCAAGACCACCGGCAAACGGGTGTTCCTGATGGCACCCATCCACCACCACTTCGAGAAGAAGGGCTGGGCCGAACCGCAGATCGTGATCCGCTTCTGGATCATCTCTCTAATCCTCGCTCTGATAGGCCTTGCTACGCTGAAAATCCGCTGACCCCTTGAAAAGGAAGGAAGACCCGCATGATCAAGAACTTCACGGATCCGCTGAAAGTCACGGCAGTGCTGCTGCCGTTCCTCGTGTTCTTTGCCAATCTGACCGGCATGAGCAACCTGACGCTGGGCTGGGGCCCGGTCATCGCGCTGACCATCGGTCTTCTGGCCTTGTGCAAGTTCCTCGACGTGATCGTCGGCGCCGACACGCGCCCGATGACCGCCGAGCGCGCCCGCACCTCGGTCTGGGTGTTCCTTGCCCTGCTCAACATCGTCGCGCTGATCTTCGCGATGACCCAGCCGGGCCTCGCGCCGGTCGCCTTCGCCGGCGCCGTGGTGCTGTGCTTCGTCTCGATCGCCGGCTACGCGCTGAAAAAGCGCTGAGCCTGATCGGCTGAGCGGGCGGCTAGCCGCCCGCCCGAGGACGGCAACCCCCGGGGACGACCCCGGGACGCCCCGATCCCGCGTGCGGGCGCAGGATCGGGCGGTTGCCCGAGTGAGCCCGCAAGTCCCGGCCCCCCGCTCCAGAACACGCGGGCCCCCGGGCGGGAAGGCGCGATCCGCCCCTTCCGACGACCTGTTCCCGCAGATGCGGCGCAGGCAGCGTGACGGCCCGGAACTGCGGGTGAGCCGGGCCGTTCTTCGCATTTTCAAAGGGTTCCCATGTCGTTCGACACGCTGATCCAGACCGCCGGTCTTCCGGGCCTGTTTCTCGGCACGATGGCCGAGGGCGAGGGCGTCGCCGTGCTGGGCGGCGTGCTGGCGCATCGCGCACTCTTTCCGGTCGAGATCGTTTCGCTTGTCGTCACCGCCGGAGCCATCGCGGCCGATCAGCTTTTCTTCGCGCTCGGGCGGCTTGCGGGGCAGGGCGCCTTGGCCGCCCGCCTGCTCTCGAAAGGCCCGGTGCAGGCGCTGCATCGCCAGCTTGGGCGGCATCAGACGCTTTCGGTCCTCGGCTTTCGCTTCGTCTATGGGCTGAAGATCGCGGGGGCGGTCTTGATCGGCACCTCCGAGATCGGCTGGCGCCGCTTCGCCACGCTTGACGCGCTCTCCTGCCTCGTCTGGGCGCATCTTTTCGTCGGGCTCGGCTATGTCGCGGGGCAGGCGATCACCCGCTTCTTCGGCGATCTGGCGCTGCATGTCCATCTGGCGATCGCCATCCTTGGCGTGCTGGCCGCGGCCTGGGCGCTGCACCGGATCCTGCGGCGGCGCTGACGCGCCTCGCGCGCTTGTGCCGTGAACCGGGCCGGAAGGGCTTTTCCTTTTATCTTGCCTCAAATATCTCGGGGTGCGGGGCAGAGCCCCGCTGCTTACGGAGGTCGCGGATGATACCGGTTCAGGGATATGAGGGCGCGCGCGTCGCGGTGCTGGGGCTCGGGCGCTCGGGGCTCGCGACGGCGGCGGCGTTGAGGGCAGGCGGCGCGGAGCCCGTGCTCTGGGACGACAGCCCCGAAGCCCGGGCCAAGGCCGAGGCCGCGGGGTACACCTGCACCGATCTGACCCGTCAGGGCGCCTTTGACGGCATCGCCGCGCTGATCACCTCGCCCGGCATCCCGCATCTTTATCCCCGCCCCAATCCGGTCATCGCCGCGGCGATGGCGGCGGGCGTGCCGGTCGACAATGACATCGGGCTCTTCTTCCGCTCCTGGGCGACGGCGGGCTGGGATGATTTCGACGTCACGCCGCGCACGGTCTGCATCACCGGCTCGAACGGCAAATCGACCACCACGGCGCTGATCCATCACATCCTGACCCACGCGGGTCGGCCCACGCAGATGGCGGGCAACATCGGCCGCGGTGTCCTTGATATCGATCCGCCCGCGGATGGCGAGGTGGTGGTGCTGGAACTCTCCTCCTACCAGACCGATCTCGCCCGCGCGCTGACCCCCGATATCGCCGTCTTCACCAACCTCTCGCCCGATCACATGGACCGCCATTCCGGCATGGGCGGCTATTTCGCCGCCAAGCGTCGGCTCTTTGCCGAAGGCGCGCCTGATCGCGCGGTGATCGGCATCGACGAGCCCGAGGGGGTCTATCTGGCCAATCAGATGGCGATGGGGCGCGAGGATGACCGGGTGATCCGGGTCTCCTCGGCGAAGAAACTCGGCGATTACGGCTGGTCGGTCTTTGCGCGCAAAGGCTTTCTGGCCGAATGGCGCAAGGGGCGGCAGGTCGCCTCGATCGATCTGCGCGGCGTGAAGGCGCTGCCCGGTGCGCACAACCATCAAAACGCCTGCGCCGCCTATGCCGCCTGCCGCTCGCTCGGTCTGGCGCCGAAGCTGATCGAGGAGGCCTTCCACAGCTTTGGCGGGCTGCCGCACCGCAGCCAGACCATCGCGGAAAAGCGCGGTGTGCGCTATGTGAACGACAGCAAGGCGACGAACGTCGACAGCGCGGCCAAGGCGCTGGAAGCCTTCACCAACATTCGCTGGATCGTTGGCGGCATGGGCAAGGAAGGCGGCGTGAGCGCGCTGAAACCGCTTCTGGGCACGGTGAAGAAGACCTATTTCATCGGCCATTCCGGGCGCGATTTCGCCCTCGAACTGGCGCCGCTCGCGCATGAGATCTGCGAGACGATGGACCGCGCCGTCGCCCGCGCCGCCGAGGAGGCCGAACCGGGCGATACCGTGCTGCTGGCCCCGGCGGCGGCCTCGTTCGACCAATATCCGAACTTCGAAAAACGCGGCGAGCATTTCACCGCGCTCGCACAGGCGCTGCCCGACTGAGGGGCGCTTGCGATGGGGCGCGGGCGCCGTCATACTCGCCCGCGGCCACAACAACAGGCGAGAGCCCCCCATGATGGTGTTCCCCCGCGAGAGCCTCGTGTTTTTCGCGGTTCCCAAGACCGGCACGACCGCGATCGAGGCGGCGCTTGATGCCCGCGCTGCGATTGTCCTGCGCGATCCGCCGCATCTGAAACACATGACGGTGGCCAGCTACGCGCGGTCGCTGCGCCCGCTGCTCAAGGCCGATTACGAGATGATGGCGGTGATCCGTCATCCGCTCGACTGGCACGGCTCGAATTACCGCTATCGCACCCGGTCGAAGCTGCAGGGCACGCCCCGTTCGACCGCGCATCTGAGTTTCGCCGAGTTCATCGCGCGGATGCTGACCCCCGGCAACCCCGAGGCCGAGGGGGCGCAATCGCGCTTTTTAAGCCTCAAGGACGGGTCTTGCCCGGTGCAGCACCTCTTCCGCTACGAGGCGCAAGACCGGATTCTGGCCTTTCTGGCCGAGCGCTTCGGGGGGCCGGTCGAACTGCCCGTCGTCAATGTCTCGCCCCAGCGCGCGCTCGATCTGCCCGAGACGCTGCGGGCGGAACATGAAACCCGCTTCGCGCGCTGCTACAACATGTGGGAGACGGCGCAGCACTAAGGAGGATCGCATGACCGAATGCCTGACTGGCCGCTGCACCTGCGGGCAGATGAGTTACCGGATGACCGCGGCGCCGATGATCACCCATGCCTGCCATTGCAGCTGGTGCCAACGCGAGACCGGCACCGCCTTCGCGCTGAACACCCTGATCGAGACCGACCGGCTTCAGGTGATGGGCGCGGTTGATTACGTCATGACGCCCTCGGCCTCGGGCAAGGGGCAGGAGATCGCCCGCTGCCCCAGCTGCCGCGTTGCGGTCTTCAGCCATTATGCCGGGGCAGGGCGGGTGCTGGCCTTTGTCCGCGTCGGCACGCTCGACACCCCCGCCGCCTGTCCGCCCGATGTGCATATCTTCACCGCGACGAAACAGCCTTGGGTGGTTTTCCCGGAAGGCGCGAAGGTCTTTGCCGAGTATTACAAAAGCGCCGAGGTCTGGTCGCCCGAGGCGCTGGAGCGCCGCCGCGCGGCGCTGGCGAAGGTCAGCTGAGCCCGCCCGCCACGCGGTGCTTTTCAAGCGGCCCCCTTTGCGCTAGGGCTTCGCACGACGAATCCGACGGAGACAGCGATGACCGAGCGCAAGACTGGCCTGACCTATGCCGATGCAGGCGTGGATATCGATGCGGGCAATGCGCTCGTCGAACGGATCAAACCGGCGGCGAAACGCACCAACCGTCCGGGCACCGTTTCGGGGCTGGGCGGGTTCGGCGCGCTCTTTGACCTCAAGGCCGCGGGCTACAATGATCCGATCCTTGTGGCCGCGACCGATGGCGTCGGCACGAAGCTGCGGATTGCCATCGACACCGGCGTCGTGGACACGATCGGCATCGATCTTGTCGCGATGTGCGTGAACGATCTGGTCTGCCAAGGCGCCGAGCCGCTGTTCTTTCTGGATTATTTCGCCACCGGCAAGCTCGAGGTCGCGCAGGCCGCGACGATCATCGAGGGCATCGCCGAGGGTTGTGCGCAATCGGGCTGTGCGCTGATCGGCGGCGAGACCGCCGAGATGCCGGGCATGTATGCCAAGGAAGATTTCGATCTGGCGGGCTTTGCCGTCGGCGCGATGGAACGCGGGTCGGATCTGCCTGCGGGCGTGGTCGCGGGCGATGTGCTGCTCGGTCTTGGCTCGAATGGCGTGCATTCGAACGGCTACAGCTTCGTGCGCAAGGTGGTCGAGCTGTCGGGCCTTGGCTGGGAGGCGGCTTCGCCCTTCTCGGACGGCACTCTGGGGCAGGCGCTGCTGGCGCCGACCCGGCTTTACGTGAAACAGGCGCTGGCCGCGATCCGCGCGGGGGGCGTGCATGCGCTCGCCCATATCACCGGCGGCGGTCTGACCGAGAACCTGCCGCGCGTCCTGCCCGAGGGGCTGGGGGCCACGATTGACCTTTCGTCCTGGCCGCTGCCGCCGGTCTTCCGCTGGCTGGCCGAGACCGCAAGCATGGCCGAACCCGAGCTGCTGAAGACCTTCAACTGCGGCATCGGCATGATCTGCGTGGTGGACGCGGGCGAGGCCCCGGCGCTGAAAGCGCTTCTGGAAGCCGCGGGCGAAACCGTCACCGTGATCGGCACCGTGACCGAGGGCAAGGGCGTCGCCTATACGGGCAAGCTCCTGTGACCACCCGCGTCGCGATCCTGATTTCGGGGGGGGGCTCGAACATGCTCCGCCTCGTCGAGGACATGAAGGGCCTTGGCTATGCGACGCCGGTGCTGGTGGCCTCGAACGACCCGAGCGCGGCGGGGATCGACCGCGCCGCGCGTCTGGGCGTCGCGACGGCGGTGATCGACCACCGACCCTTCGGCAAGGATCGCGCGGCGTTCGAGGCGGAACTGCTGAAACCGATCCTTGCAGCGAAGCCCGATGTTCTGTGCCTTGCCGGGTTCATGCGGGTGCTGACGCCCGATTTCGTCACGCCCTTTGCCGGGCGGATGCTGAACATCCACCCCTCGCTGCTGCCGAAATATCCCGGCCTGCACACGCATCAGCGCGCGCTCGAGGCGGGCGATGCCGAGGCCGGTTGCACCGTGCATGAGGTGACGCCGGTTCTGGATGACGGCCCGATCCTGGGTCAGGCGCGGGTGCCGGTCGAGCCGGGCGATACGGCGGAAACGCTGGCGGCCCGTGTTCTGGCGCAGGAGCACAAGCTTTACCCCGCCGTGCTGCGCCGCTTCGTGACCGGCAACCGCAGCCGTCTGGATCTGTGACGGCGGGCGCTTGGCTCCGTCCGACCCGGTCAGAGCCGCCCTCTGCAGCGAATAATGTGTCGTTGGTCACAAGGAATTGTGCATTCCTGCAATGACACGCTTTCCTTTGTGCGGACAAATGCCTAAACCGGAAGGGCAAGGCGGGATGCCCCCGCGATCCCCGGGAAAAGGCACGATGCAGACGATCACCACCACCGACGCACTGGAGCAATTCTGCACCCGCGCCAAGGCTGCCCCCTATGTGACAGTTGATACCGAGTTCCTCCGCGAACGCACCTACTGGTCGAAGCTCTGCCTCGTGCAGATGGCGCTTCCCGGCAAGGAGGGCGAGGCGGTTCTGGTCGATCCGCTGGTCGAGGGCCTGTCGCTTGAACCGCTTTACGACCTCTTCCGGCATCAGGACACCGTCAAGGTCTTCCACGCCGCCCGGCAGGATCTGGAGATTTTCTTCACCGAGGCCGGGGTCTTCCCGCTGCCGCTGTTCGACACGCAGGTCGCGGCGATGGTCTGCGGCTTTGGCGAGCAGGTCGGCTACGAGACGCTCGTGAAAAAGATCGCGCGGCAGTCGCTCGACAAGACCTCGCGCTTCACCGATTGGTCGCGCCGCCCGCTGACCGATGCGCAAAAGGCCTATGCTTTGGCCGATGTCACGCATCTGCGGATGATCTACGAATTCCTTTCGAAAGAGCTGAAGAAATCCGGCCGCGAGAAATGGGTCGAGGAGGAGGAGGCGATCCTTCTGTCGCCCGAGACCTATATCACCCGCCCCGAGGAAGCCTGGGAAAGGGTGAAGACGCGGACGAATTCGGGGCGTTTCATGGCCGTCGTGCGCGAACTGGCCCGCTTCCGCGAGGCCTATGCCCAAGGCAAGAACATCCCGCGCTCGCGCGTGTTCAAGGACGATGCGCTCTTGGAACTGGCCTCGACCAAGCCCTTGACGCTCGATGAGCTGGGCAAGTCGCGGCTTTTGCTGCGCGAGGCGCGGCGGGGCGACATTGCCGATGGCATCATCGCGGCGGTGAAGGTCGGGATGGAGACGAAGCCCGAGGATTTCCCGCGGGTGCCCGACGAGGATGCACAGCTGCAGGTGAATACGGCGCTGGCCGATCTGCTGCGCGTGCTTCTGAAGGCGAAATCGGAAGAGACCGGGGTGGCGGCGAAGCTGATTGCCACCGCCGCGGATCTGGACCGGATCGCCGCGGGCAAGCGCGACGTGGCGGCGCTGAACGGCTGGCGGCTCGATGTCTTCGGCAATGACGCGCTGCGGCTGGCCAAGGGCGAGATCGCGCTGACCGCCGCGGGCGGCTCGGTGCGGGTCGTGCCGGTCTGATCCGAATTAGCAAGATGTCCTCGGGCGGGGAAACGCAGCGCGTTTCCCCGCCCGTTTTGCGACGTCCGTCACGGGATCGCCTCCCCAAGCCTGACAGAGGCCGGCGCCTGACCTGGCGGGCGAGAAGCGCCCGCCGAGGGCGGGGCGGGCGGCTCACCGAGTGCCTTTGGGCCCTCGGCGGTCATGGGGCTAATCTTGCGCGTGACCTCGGCGGTGGCCTCGGTCAGATCAGGCGGTCCGGTCAGAACGGCACGTCATCCAGCCCGACGGCAGGTTTCAGGAACCCCGCCTTCACATGCTTCGATCCGGCTTTTTCGAATTCGATCAAGGCGGTGTCGCCTTCAAGGTCGATCACCTCGCCATAGCCGAACTTCTGGTGGAACACCCGGTCGCCGATGCCAAAGGCAACGCTGTCGACCGTCGTCACTGTGCGCGCCTTCGGCCGCGGCGGCTCGGTCGCGCGGGTCTCCATCCGCTTCCAGCCCGGGGAATTGTAGACATCGGCCTTGGTCGCGCGGCTCTCCAGACTGCCGAAGCCAGCCTGCGTCGCCGCGCCGAAGCCGCCGCCGTAAAGCCCGGGCGGGGTCAGCACCTCGACCCGCGCGGCGGGCAATTCGTCGATGAAGCGCGAGGGCAGTTGCGACTGCCATTGCCCGTAAACCCGTCGGTTGCCCGCAAAGGAAATCGTGCACAGCGCCTCGGCCCGGGTGATGCCGACATAAGCCAGCCGCCGTTCCTCCTCCAAAGCACGCAGACCGCCCTCGTCCAGCGCGCGCTGGCTCGGGAACAGCCCATCCTCCCAGCCGGGCAGGAAGACCGCGGGAAATTCCAGCCCCTTCGCCGCATGCAGCGTCATGATCGAGACCTTGTCCTCGGACTGGTCCTTGTCATTGTCCATGATCAGCGCGACGTGCTCAAGGAACCCCTGCAGGTTCTCGAAGCCTTCGAGCGCCTTCACCAGTTCCTTCAGGTTTTCGAGCCGCCCCGGCGCCTCGGGCGTCTTGTCGGCAAGCCACATCTCGGTGTAGCCACTCTCCTCCAGAATGGTTTCGGCCAGCCGCACATGGTCGGAATTGTCGAGCACCGCCGCATGCCAGCGCCCGATGCCCTCAAGGAAATTGCGCAACGCCCCCGCCGCCTTGCCGCTGATCGCGCCCTGCTGCAGCGCGGCTTTCGCGCCCATGACCAGACCCGCCTCGGCCGCCCGCGCGCAGCTTTGAATGACCGCCTGCGCCTTGTCGCCCAAGCCCCGCTTGGGCAGGTTCACCACCCGCTCGAACGCCAGATCATCGTCGGGCGACACGGCCAGCCGGAAATAGGCCATCGCATCGCGGATTTCCTGCCGTTCATAGAAGCGCGGGCCGCCGATGACGCGATAGGGCAGGCCGATGGTCAGGAAACGGTCTTCAAAGGCGCGCATCTGATGGCTGGCGCGCACCAAAATCGCCTGTCCGTTCAACGGGATGGGATCAAGGCCGCGAGTGCCGCGCGAGAGGCTTTCGACCTCTTCGCCGATCCAGCGCGCTTCCTCGTCGCCGTCCCAATGGCCGATCAGCCGGACCTTTTCACCACCCTTGTCCGCGGTCCAAAGCGTCTTGCCCAGACGGTCGCGGTTCGCCGTGATCAGACCGGAAGCCGCGGCCAGAATATGCTCGGTCGAGCGGTAATTCTGTTCCAGACGCACCACCACCGCGCCCGGAAAATCCTTTTCGAACCGCAGGATATTGCCCACCTCGGCCCCGCGCCAGCCGTAGATCGACTGATCGTCGTCGCCGACGCAGCAGATGTTGCGATGCGCCTGCGCCAGCAGCCGCAGCCACAGATATTGCGCCGTGTTGGTGTCCTGATATTCGTCGACGAGGATATATTTGAACCAGCGCTGATACTGCTGCAGCACATCGGCATGGCGCTGAAAGATCGTCACCATGTGCAGCAGCAGATCGCCGAAATCGACGGCGTTCAGCGTGCGCAGACGCTCCTGATAGGCGGCGTAAAGCTCGGAGCCGCGGTTGTTGAAATGCGCGGTCTCGGCGCCCTGCACCCGCTCGGGCGTCCAGGCGCGGTTCTTCCAGCTGTCGATCAGCCCGGCCAGTTGCCGCGCGGGCCAACGCTTCTCATCCATGTTCGCGGCGATGATCAGCTGTTTCAAAAGCCGGACCTGATCGTCGGTGTCAAGAATCGTGAAGTTCGAGCGCAGCTCGACCAGTTCCGCGTGACGGCGCAAGAGCTTGACGCAGACCGAGTGGAAGGTGCCGAGCCATGGCATCCCCTCCAGCGTCTGCCCCATCAGCCGACCGATGCGGTCCTTCATTTCCCGCGCGGCCTTGTTGGTGAAGGTGACGGCCAGCACCTCGTTCGGCCGGGCGCGGCCGGAATGGATCAGATGCGCGATGCGCGAGGTCAGCGCCTTGGTCTTGCCGGTGCCCGCGCCTGCAAGCATCAGCACGGGGCCATCGAGCGCCTCGACCGCCTGCCGCTGCGCGTCGTTCAGACCGTCGAGCCAGGGCGTGCCGACAGGGCCGCGCGCCGCCATCATGGCACGTTGCGACAGGCTCAGCCCGCCGAAATCATCATCATCGAGGATACTGCTCATGGGGCGCCACTATAGCTTGCGCGGCGGCAAAGCCAAGGCCTGTTCGTTTTTTGTTCCTGCAAATACGAACCCCCCGGGCGATCCCGCGCGGCAAACCCGATGCCGATGCGGGATCCCCCGGGGGGAGCGGGTCACACGGGCGGAAGGGGCGCCTTCCGCACCGCGTTACCCGGCATGCACAAGCGATGCGAAAAGTTTCGGATCGAGGCTCGCGCTGGCGAAAGTGGGACCTTCCGTCAGCACGGCCACCGCATCGTGGCTGTGCAGGCTTTCCTGATGGCTGGCGATGACGCGGAAATCCGCCACCCGCGGCTCGGCCATGAGCCCGGCCGCGAACGAGCGCACCGCATCTTCGACGAAAATCGGATTGGCGGCGTTCAGCTCGGCAAAGGCCTGTTCGTCTTCGCGCTTCACCATGACCTGGGTCTCGGTCGGGACGTTGTCGCGGGCGATCTCGATCAGGTCTTCGAACCAGAGCGTCTTGCCCGGCTCGACCACCACCGAAATCCGCGCCACCGAACGTTGCGAATGCGGCGTCGCCAGCCGCCCGCGGCGGATGCGGGCGTCTTCGCTGAGTTCAAGCGAGCAGGGGCAGGTCGAGGAATAGACATAGTCAAGATGCACGATCTTGGTGCGCACCCCGGCCTGTTCGACCAACTCCAGCGCGATGTCATAGTATTGCCAGCCGCGCAGGCCCGAGCGCAGGCTCTCCACCTGCAGCGGCAGCGAGAACCGCATCATCAGCCGCGCGTCGAAGCTTTCCAGATGATCGATATAGTCATCGAGCGCCGCCGCCATCACCTCGAAGGAAAACTCGCTTTCCGAATGGGCATAGAAGCTGCGCAGGATGCGCGACATGTTGATGCCCTTCTTCTCGGCTTCAAGGCTCACCGTGCCGGAGACCGAGGTTTCCAGCGTGACATCGCCGCCATCGCGCAGCTTGTAGCGGATCGGCAGGCGGAAATTCGAGATTCCGACATGTTCGATGCGGGTCTTGGCGCCGCGGATCAGCGAGGCCGGACCGTTCTGCAGATCGGGCATCGCGGCCTTGTAGGCGTCATCGGGGCGGAACTCGGCGTCATAGACGCGGGCGAGCTCGGGGTAGGGGGTCGGGGCCGGGTTGAAGAGCCGGGCAATGGCCGGGTCCAGTCCCGCCACCTCGGCGGGATGTGCCTGCGCCACGAAAGCCCGCAGAACTTCAAGCGCGGCCTTGGCTTCTGCCGTATCGGGCGTGTCGATGCGTCCGTGGATGTTCATGGCGTCTCCCTTTCGCCTGTCGCGCAAGTTTCGATATGGGAGTGAGACGTCGAAAGTCCAACCAAAGTTGCACAAGAAACGACGAAAGAGCTCAGGAAATCGTCGGAGCGTCGATTTGTGCGGCCCCGGTGTCGGGCGGCGCAGACATCGGATCGGCTCTTGCGGCGGGAGTGCCGCCCCGAAATCTGCCACGGCGCGACGCTGCCGCGCTCGCCTTGGCGGCAAAGTGGCGCTTGATCCGGTCGCCAGACAACAGGCTGTTTTGGCATGTCGAACAAGAGGGTATATCGGGCATGACCGCCTTCCGGGCTCATGTCGGGGAGCAGGTCACCTTCGTTTACAGTGACTTCGGACAGTCTCCAATTTCAGGTCGATGGCGGCAGCACTGCCGATCTGCAAGTGATCTCGCTCGACGTCGATCGCTATCGTGAGCGGCTGGATGCGAAAGCGCTTGGCGACTGGCTGCACGCGCTGCGGCAGATGACGACCGCGCCGATCTTCGTGGCGCTTGCCGACGCGGGGGGCTTTTGGGCTGCAGTCTCGAAGAACGAGGCCGAAGACGTCGAGCGTCTGCGCGCCAGCTTTCCGATGCGGCGCGGCGTTCACGGCGCCGATCCCGTGCTGGCGCTTGCCGGGCTGGAGTGGGGCCCCGATCACCTGTCTGGGCCCTCTTGAGACACGGCTTGTCTTTGCGGCGAACCCGCGCCAGCCCCTGGGACAGATCTGCGAGCTGTCGCAAAAGACCAACCCTTTCACCCTGTCGCTCAGGCGCTTCAAGGAGGCGGCCAAGGCCGCTTGGCTGGAGGATCTGCCCGACGGGCGAGCGCCGCCGTGTCTCGAAGGCCGTGTCGCGAAGGCCGTGATCGTGCACCGCGACCGATGCGACGCGGCAGCGGTGTCGGACGCAGAACACACCGTGTCGCGGTCGGATCACGGCCATCCTCGCCGCGGCCGGGTGATGCCTGCCAAGGTTAAGCCCGCCCTCCTGACGGTTATCAGGGCGTAAATAAGCGGCTGCTTATTGAC
>NZ_QJTK01000012.1 GCF_003217355.1 Rhodobacter viridis
CCGAGAACGACTATGGCGCGCTGGGCGACATCTCCACCCTCGCCGATCCCGGCGTCGTCCAGGAACTCATCGACAACAGAATGAACCGGGCGTGAAAACGAAGGGGGGCGCGAGCCCCCCTTTTGTTTTTGGCATGTCCGACCGGATTTAAAGCCAGCGGCTGCGGCCGTTGCCCACCGCCTCGGCCACCGAGGCGAAGCCGTCGCGGGCCAGCAGCGCGTCAAGGCCACGCGCTACCTCGGCCGCTAGACCGATGCCCTTGTAGACCATCGCCGAATAAAGCTGCACCGCCGAGGCCCCGGCGCGGATCTTTTCATAGGCCTCTTCGGCCGAAGAAATCCCGCCCACGCCGATCAGCGGCAGTTTTCCGTCCGTCAGACGCGACAGCTGCGCCAGAACCCGCGTGGACTTTTCGAACAAAGGCGCCCCTGAGAGCCCGCCAGCCTGGTCAGAACTTGCACTTTTCAAACCTTTGCGCGACAGCGTCGTGTTCGTGGCCACGATCCCGTCGATGCCGACAGCGCGTGCGACTTCGGCCACGTCCTCAAGCTCGGCCGGGCTCAGATCCGGGGCGATCTTCAGGAAAACCGGGATCGGCCGCGCCAGCCCGGCGCGGGTTTCCAGCACGCCGCGCAGAAGCGCCGAGAGCGCCTCCTTGCCCTGCAGATCGCGCAGCTTTTCGGTATTTGGCGAGGACACGTTCACCGTGGCAAAGTCGAGATGCGCGCCCGTGCGTTTCAGCACCGTGGCGAAATCGGCGGCGCGGTCCGCGCTGTCCTTGTTCGCGCCGAGGTTCAGTCCGACCGGCACCCCCGTCGGCCGCGCGGCCAGCCGGGTTGCGATCGGTTCCATCCCCTCGTTGTTGAAGCCGAAGCGGTTGATCACCGCGCGGTCTTCCTCGAGCCGCCAGAGCCGCGGCTTCGGATTGCCCTCCTGCGCGCGGGGAGTTGCGGCGCCGACTTCAAGAAAGCCGAAGCCCGCCCGCATCAGCGGCCCCAAGGCCACCGCATTCTTGTCGAAGCCCGCCGCCAGCCCCACGGGATTCGCCAGCGTGAGCCCCGCGATTGTCGTGCTCAGACGCGCCCCGGTGACCGGGCCGCAGCCGGGCACCAGCCCCATCTGCAGCGCCTTCAGCGCCAGACCATGCGCGGTTTCCGGGTCGAACCCGTGCAGGAGCTTCAGCCCCAGCCGTTCGGTGATGTTCATAGCAGCGCCTCGGGGAAGATATGGCCGCAAAGGCCAAGCGGCAGCGCGGTGTCCCAGACCACATCGCCCCGGCGCAAGCGGCGGTAAAGATGGGGGAAAAGCGCTCCACCACGCGACACTTCCCATTTCAGATCGGCGCCCAGCGCCTCGACCGCCACGGCCACCAGCACCAGATCGCTTTCGGTGGCGAAGTGTTTCGCCGCCGTCTCGACGACCTGCGCCGCGGTGGAAAAGTGGATGTAGCCATCGGCCAGATCGACGGGGGCCCCCGCGGTCTCACCCGCGGCACAGAGCGCATCCCATTCGGGGCGGCGGAAGATCTTGTAGATCAGCATGGCTCAGTCATGCCCGCTGCCCGGAAAATGGTCAATCCCCGGCTGTGGTCTTTCGTCATCGTCACGTCACGGCGAAGCGCGATGCAGGGCAAATCCGGTTTTGACAGCGCGGGCTTGCTCGCGTCACTCTGGGCTCATTCCCAACCGAGGAGGATCGAATGTCCGTCCGCTTTCTTCTGTCGACCGCCGCATTGGTGCTGAGTGCGGGGGCCGCGCAGGCCGATTACACGCTGCACATCCTGCACACGAACGACCTGCATTCGCGCATCGAACAGATCAACAAATATGACAGCACCTGTTCCGACAAGGACGCGGCCGAGGCGAAATGCTTTGGCGGCATTGCGCGGGTCGCGGCCAAGGTCGCGACGCTGCGGACGGAACTGGCCGGGCAGAACGTGATCGTTCTGGATGCGGGCGACCAGTTTCAGGGCTCGCTTTTCTACACCAGCTACAAGGGCACGGACACGGCCGAGTTCATGACGGCGATCGGCTATGATGCGATGGCGGTGGGCAATCACGAATTCGACGACGGCCCGGAGGGGCTGGCGGCCTTTGTTGAAAAAGTGAAATTTCCGCTGCTCTCTGGCAACCTTGATCTGAGCCGTTCGTTGCTGAAAGACAAGATCGCCGATACGGTCGTGCTGGAGATGGGCGGCCAGAAGATCGGTCTGGTCGCGGCCTTGGCCACTGATACGGTGGAAACGTCCTCGCCCGGGCCCGACATCACGTTTCAGGACGAGATCGAGAGCCTGAAGGCCGATGTGGCGGCGCTGACCGCGCAGGGCGTGACCAAGATCATCGCGCTCCCGCATACCGGCTTCGTCAAGGATCAGGAGATTGCCGCGGCCGTCCCGGGGATCGACGCAGTTGTGGGGGGGCATTCGCACACGCTTTTTGGCAAGGATGGCGCCAGCTATCCGACGATGGTGGGCAAGGTGCCGGTCGTCTCGGCCTATGCCTATTCGAAATATCTGGGCCATCTGGTGCTGACCTTCGACGATGCGGGCAATCTGAAATCGGCGGGGGGCGAGCCGATCTTGCTCGATGCCTCGGTGACGCCCGACGCGACGATGGCGGCGCGGGTGGCGGAGCTGGCCAAGCCGCTGCAGGCGATCCGCGACAAGGTGGTGGCGGACAGCACGACCGAGATCGACGGGGCGCGCGATCATTGCCGGCAGATGGAATGCGCGATGGGCAATCTGGTGGCCGAGGCGATGCTCGATCGGGTCAAGGACCAGGGCATCAGCATTGCAATCGCGAATGGCGGCGGCTTGCGCGCCTCGATCGACGCCGGGCCGGTGACGATGGGCGAGGTGCTGACGGTGTTGCCGTTCCAGAACACGCTCTCGACCTTCGAGGCGAAGGGGACGACGATTCTGACGGCGCTGGAAAACGGGGTCAGCGCGGTTGAGGAGAGCGAGGGCCGCTTTCCGCAGGTGGCGGGGCTGAAATACACGTTCGATCCCGCCAAGCCCGCCGGGTCGCGGGTGAGCGAGGTGCAGGTGGCGACCTCGGTCGGGTGGAAGCCGCTCGATCCCGGCGCGACCTATGGCGTGGTGACGAACAACTTCCTGCGCGGCGGTGGCGACGGCTACAAGATGTTCGCGACCGAGGGGCTGAACGCCTATGATTTCGGCCCCGATCTGGCCGATGTGACGGCGGAGTATCTGGCCGCCCACGCGCCCTATGCGGCGGCGCTGGATGGCCGGATCACCCGCAAGTAGCGCGTTTGCCATGATTGCGAAGCGGGGGAGACTTCCCCCCGCTTTTCACTTGCGCGTGATCGGAGCTTGCGCAAACCTTGGCTCAGAGGTGCGGCCATGAAGCGATCCGAGATCAATACCATCTTGCGGCATTCCGATGCCTTCATCCGCTCATTCGGCCATATCCTGCCGCCCTTCGCCTATTGGTCCCCGCGCGAGATGCAGGCGCGGCGGGGGGAGATCGAGGGGATCGTCTCCGCCCGCCTGGGCTGGGACATCACCGATTACGGACAAGGCGATTTTGCCCGGCTGGGCCTCTTTCTTTTCACCACCCGCAATGGCCGGGCGGCCGACCTCGCCCGGGGTGGCGGCATGTGCTATGCCGAGAAGATCATGATTTCGCGGGAAAATCAGCTTTCCCCGATGCACCGCCACATCGTCAAGGCGGAAGATATCATCAATCGCGGCGGGGCTACGCTCGCGATCGAAATGTTCAGTTCGGACGCGGCCGGGGCGCTCGACCCCACTGCGCCCGTCGTTGTCGCCTCGGACGGGGTGACGAAAGGCCTGCCTGCGGGCGGTATCCTGCGGCTCGCGCCCGGGGAAAGCGTGACCCTGATGCCGGGCAACTGGCATGCCTTCTGGGGGGAGGGGGGAGATGTATTGATCGGCGAGGTTTCCACGGTCAACGACGACCGCACCGACAACATCTTCCGCGAGCCAATCGGACGCTTCGCGGATATCGAAGAGGACGAGGACCCGCTGCATTTGCTGGTCTCGGATTATGATACGTGGATTCCCTGATCCCAACTGACCTGTTGAACAGACTTTTCGAAACGGCCGTGGCAGCAGCAGACCCGATGCAGGTTCTGCCCCGAGTGCTTGGCCCGCGTCCGCCCGGACGGGTGGTGGTTGTCGGCGCGGGCAAGGCCTCGGCGCGGATGGCCGAGGCGGTCGAGCACGTCTGGGGGCCCTGCGAGGGGCTGGTGATCACCCGTTACGGCTATGCGCGCCCCTGTCAGGGCATCGAGATTGTCGAGGCCGCCCATCCTGTGCCCGATGCGGCGGGCGTGGCAGCGACGCGGCGGATGCTGGATCTGCTGCGCGGCCTTGGCCCCGAGGATCGCGTGCTGGCCCTGATCTCGGGCGGGGGCTCGGCGCTGCTTTGCGCCCCGGCCGAGGGGCTGACTTTGGCCGACAAGCAGGCGGTGACCGCGGCGCTTCTGGCCTCGGGCGCGCCGATCGAGCGGATCAACACCGTGCGCAAGCATCTGAGCGCGGTGAAGGGCGGGCAACTGGCGGCGGCGGCCTATCCGGCGCGGATGCGGGCCTTGCTGATTTCCGATGTGCCGGGGGACGATCCGGCCTTCATCGCTTCGGGTCCGACGGTGGGCGATACGAGCACGGCCGCCGAGGCGCTGAAGGTGCTCGAAGAGCATGCGATTGCCGTGCCCGAGGCGGTGCGTCGGCATCTGCTGGCGGGATCCGGGGTGCTGGCGCCGGGGGCGCAGGCGCTGTCGCGTTGCGAGACGATCATTGTCGCCGCGCCAGTGCAATCGCTGGAAGCGGCGGCTTCGCTGGCGCGCGGGAAGGGCTGCGCGGTGCGCAGTCTGGGCGATGCGCTGGAGGGCGAGGCGGCGGAGCTTGGGGCGCAACTGGCGCGGATGGCGATGACCTATGCCAGCGCCCGCCTGCCGGGGGAATCGCCGCTGGTTTTGCTGTCAGGTGGGGAATGTACAGTTTCCTTGCCGGAAAACCCCGGTCTGGGCGGGCCGAATGTTGAATTTCTGCTATCCGCGCTCAACACGCTCGACGGTGCCCCGGGGATCTGGGCGCTTGCGGCCGACACGGATGGCGTCGATGGCGCGGCCGAAGTGGCCGGTGCGCTGATCGGCCCCGAAAGTCTCGCGCAGGCGCGGGCCTCGGGTCTTGATCCGGCGCAGGCCTTGGCCGGGCATGATGCGCACAGCTTCTTCGCGGCGCTTGATGCGCAGGTGAAGCCCGGACCGACGCTGACGAATGTCAACGACTTCCGGGCTTTCCTGATCCTTTAGCGGCCCAGCACGCCCCGCAACCGGGCGTGGCGGTTGACATCCTTGTAAAGCAGATAGCGGAACGGCCCCGGTCCCGCGGCGTAGCAGGCCTGCGGGCAATAGGCGCGCAGCCACATGAAGTCGCCCGCCTCGACCTCGACCCAGTCGCGGTTCAGCTTGTAGACCGCCTTGCCCTCAAGCACGTAAAGCCCATGCTCCATCACATGCGTCTCCTCGAACGGGATCAGCCCGCCGGGTTGGAAGGTGACGATGTTCACATGCATGTCGTGACGCAGATCGGTCGGATCGACAAAGCGCGTGGTGGCCCATCGGCCCTGGGTGTCGGGCATGGCGACGGGCTTGATCTCACGCTCGTTCGTCACGAAGGCCGCGGGTTTTTCCACCCCCGGCGCCGCCTCGTAGAGCTTGCGGATCCAGTGAAAGCGCAAGGGATCGTCGGCGCCGTTCTTAACCGCCCAGCTGCACCCCGCGGGGATGTAAGCATAACCGCCCGCCGCCAACTCGTGTTCCTGACCATCGAGCGAGAGCCACATTGCGCCTTCGGTGACGAACAGCACATGCTCCGCCCCGGTCTCCGGATCGGGCATATCCGAGCCGCCATCGGCGCCGACCTCCATCACATATTGGCTGAAGGTCTCGGAAAAGCCGCTCATCGGCCGGGCGATGAGCCACATCCGGGTGTTCGTCCAGCCCGGCAGGAAGCTCGTCACGATGTCGGAAAAGCAGCCCTTCGGGATCACCGCATAGGCTTCGGTGAAGAGTGCGCGCCCGGTCATCAGCGCGGTTTGCGGCGGCAGGCCGCCGGTCGGGGTGTAATAGCCGGTCATGGCAGAAGGTCCTTCAGTCGGTGCCAGGCGATGCGTTCAACCTGTTGGCAGGCCTCGGCGAATTCGGTGGCGCGGTCGTTGGCGATCCGGCGGCGGAACGCCTCGAGGATCGCGGGTTTCGTGTGGTCCTTCACCGCGATGATGAAGGGAAAGCCGAATTTTTCGGTGTAATCGTGGTTGAGCTCCTCGAAGGCGACCCGTTCGGCATCGGTCAGCGCGTCGAGCCCGGCCGAGGCCTGCTCGGCCGTGCTCTCCGCCGTCAACCGCTTGGCCCGGGCCAGTTTGCCCGCCAGATCGGGATGGGCCTTGAGCACGCGCAGCCGCTGCGTCTCCGAAGCCGAGCGGAACACCCTCGCCAGAACGCTGGCGATGCCCTCGGCGCAATCATGCGCGAGACCAAGCTCCAGCCCATGGGCCTTTTCGGCGATCCAGGGACTGTGCTCGTAGATTGCGCCGAACGCGGCGACGAAGGCACTTTGCGTCATTTCGCTTGGGCGATCAAAGTCTTGTGGCGGATGCATCGCGGCCCAATGCGCCGCGATCTGGCCCCGGGTGGCAAACCAGACGCCCTCGTGGCTGCGGGCATAGTCCAGAAACCGCTTGAGCCCCGCGATCTTGCCGGGCCGCCCGATCAGACGGCAATGCAACCCGATCGAGAACATTTTCGCCGCCCCCGCGGCGCCCTCGGCATAAAGCGTGTCGAAGCTGTCCTTCAGATAGGTGAAGAACTGCTCGCCCTCGATATAGCCCGGCGCGGTGGCAAAGCGCATGTCATTGGCTTCGAGCGTGTAGGGGATGATCAGCTGGTCGCGGTTGCCGATCCGCCGCCAATAGGGCAGATCGTCGTCGTAAGTATCTGAAATCCAGTCGAAACCACCTTCTTCCGCGGTCAGCCGAACGGTGTTGGTCGAACAGCGCCCGGTGTACCAGCCGCGCGGTCGTTCGCCCACGACCTCGGCATGCAGCCGGATCGCCTCGGCAATCTGACGGCGTTCCTCGTCTTCGGGCATGTCGCGGTGCTCGACCCATTTCAGCCCGTGGCTGGCGATTTCCCAACCCGCCGCCTTCATCGCGGCCACCTGCTCCGGGCTGCGGGCCAGTGCGGTCGCGACGCCGTAGATGGTGATGGGCAGGTCCATCTGGGTGAAGAGCCGATGCAGCCGCCAGAATCCGGCGCGGGCGCCGTAGTCGTAGATTGACTCCATGTTCCAGTGACGCTGGCCTGGCCATTGCGCCGCCCCCGCGATGTCGGACAGGAAGGCTTCCGAGGCGGCGTCACCATGCAGGATGCAGTTCTCGCCGCCTTCCTCGTAGTTCAGCACCAAAGAGATCGCGACCCGGGCCCCCGCGGGCCAGCGCGCATCGGGCGGAGAGCCTCCATAGCCGCGCATGTCTCTGGGATATCGGGTCATCTTTGCCTCCGGTCCGGCTGCAGGGGGATTGCATGAGCGAGAGTTTCAGGTTTTTTTCGAAAAGGAAATCATCCGTTTCGCAACTTGCCGTGCGAAATTGTGGCGAGGAAGAGGCAACGCAAAGGGGGGGCGATGACGGGATATCTGACGACCCATGTTCTCGATACTGCGCGGGGTTGCCCGGCGGAAGGGATCGAGATCGTGCTGAGCCGCATTGATGCCGAGGGGCGTCATCCGGTCGCGAAAAGCCGCACCAATGCGGACGGCCGGACCGATGTCCCGATCCTGACCGTGGCGGAGTTTGCGACAGGTTGCTACGAACTTGTCTTCCGTGTTGGCGACTACTTGCGCCGGAATGGACAAGCGGGTTGCGAGCCCCAATTTCTGGACGAAATCCCGATCCGCTTCGGCGTAAATGATGCAGGGGCACATTACCATGTGCCCCTGCTTCTTTCGCCATTCGGCTATTCGACCTATCGCGGCAGTTGAGCCGGATCAGAAGTCTTCCCAGTTGTCTTCGGCCGGAGCTGCTTTGACGGCAAGGTTCGAGCCGCGGGCGCTGCTTCTCGGGGTGGGAGCAGGAGCCGCTGCGCGAACCGGGGCGGCGGGGGCCGGTTCGACAGGCGCGGCGGCGACTTGCGTTGGCGTCGCCGGACGGGTCGAGCGGAAGCTGCTGGCTGCGTTCGCGTTTGCGGCGGCCTGTGCGCCAAGGCGGAAGCGGCTCATCGTCTCGTTCAGGCCATCCGCTTCGCGGGCCAAGGATTGGCTGGCTGCCGAGGTTTCTTCGAACATTGCTGCATTGTGCTGCGTCACCTGATCGAGTTGCAGGATCGCGGTGTTCACTTCGCTCAGGCCCGCCGATTGCTCCGTGGTCGAGGCGGTGATGTCCGACATGAAGGTGACGATTTCGGCCACAGAGGTCTGAATGCCGTCGAGCGCGCTGCCCGCCTGGCCGACAAGTTCGACACCGCGTTTCACCTGACCGGACGAGTCCGAGATCAGACCGGCGATTTCGCGAGCCGCTTCCGAGGAACGCTGCGCCAGAGCCCGAACTTCCGAGGCGACGACCGCAAACCCGCGACCGGCTTCGCCCGCACGGGCGGCCTCGACCCCGGCGTTCAGCGCGAGGAGGTTGGTCTGGAAGGAGATCTCCTCGATCACCGAGGTGATCCGCGAAATCTTGTTCGAGCTTTCGGAAATTTCGCCCATCGCCTGCACGGCCTCGCGCACGACCTGACCGCTCGACTCGGTGTTCCGACGCGCGAGTGCCACCATGTCATTGGCTTTCAGCGTCCGGTCAGCCGCCGATTTCACCGAGGCCGTAAGCTCGTTCAGGGCCGCGGCGGTTTCCTCCAGCGTCGCCGCCTGCTGTTCCGTGCGACGCGACAGATCCTCGGCCGCCCGCGAAATCCCGCCCGACTCGGTGCGGATCAGGCTCGAGTTTTCCAGCACGAGCACCATCGCATCGCGCAGTTTCGCGGTGGCTTCGTTGTAGTCGACGCGCAGAGTCTCGTAATCGCCCGGGAAGGGATTGCGGATCGATTGCGTCAGATCGCCCTCGGCCAGATGCCGCAGCGCATCGCGCAGCTGTTCCACAACCTGGCGCTGCTCGGCTGCGGTGCGTTCCCGCTCGGCCTGCGCACGCGCTTCGCGGGCTTCGATATCCGACATGTCGGTCCCGATGGCGATCACGCGACGGATGTTTCCGTTACGATCCCGCACGGGGGTCATCGCGCCGTTGAGGAGAAGCTCCTGCCCGTCTATCGAGACGATGATGCGGCCGATCACGCTTTCCCCGCGCCGGATCGCGTCGAAGGCCATTTCGCCGGTCGAGGCGATTCGAACGAGTCGCGAGAAGTCCATGCCGATGAGTTGCGCTTCTTCGCGTTGCGAGATCACGCACATGGCGACGTTGGCAGCGCTCATCCGGCCATCAGGGGTGAATTCCACCCGCAGCTGCGTCGCGTCGATGGCCTCGGTGATCGCAATGTTGCGACGGGCCGAAGTGATGTCGTGCCATTCGGCGACATGGCCGATCTTGATGCCATCGGGCGTCTTCACCGCATTCGCTTCGGCCACGATCGTGCCGGAGGCCAGATCCTGCTCGATGCGAAGCGAGTCGCTCTTGCCCTCGTCCATGTCATGCGCCACGGCGATCCCACCCTCGAGGATGCGGTCCGCGCGATAGCCGATCATGTTGTCCGGATCGAAATCCGGGTTGCGAGCTTGAATGGAAGCAGCATGCACGCGCATCAGCTTCACCATCGCGTCGTTCACCCAGGTGATTTCGTGATCGGTGTTGGTCAGCATGATCGCCGTGGAGGTCGATGCCAGCGCCGTGCCGCGCATCAGGGCGGTACGATTCGTGGCTTCCGCCTCTGCCAGCGATTGCCGGAACGCTTCAAGAGACTTGGCGATGTGACCAATCTCGTCTTTCGTTTCGGTATAGGGCACCGCAGTCGTCAGCGCCCCGCCCGAAATCGCCGACATCGCGGAATTGATATTGCCGAGCCGGACGGAGACGATCGCGCGGAAGACGAGGCTGGTCACCACCATCGCGAGCACGAGAACAATCCCGGAGACGATGAGCCCCTTGCTGGTTGCGGCGGCGATCGCGGCTTCGGTCGCGGCATCCGACCAGTGCGAAATCACGAAGCCAAGCACGGCACCGCTGGTGGCGCTCTTGACCGGGGTCGCGATCATCAGACCGTCTTCGGCGGTGAATTCCTCGGTCTTGCCGACGACCTCCTTCGCCATGGATTCGAGGTCCGCGGTGGAAACGCCCTGCGCCGCGTAGGTCGCAATCGCCTCCCCCTTCTCGTTCACCGCCATCATGGCGTCAGCCGGATTCGAGGTATCGTCAACGACATCCTGCAGGGCCTTGCCCAGTTGCAGCTTGTCGGAGAAGCGCATCGGCCCGACCAGTTGCTTGGCGATGATCGCGCTCGATCCATGCGCCTGTTGCTGCAGTTGCGTCAGCGCCATGTCGGTCGTTGACTTTACGTTGATGAACGTCAACGAAGCCACGAGGGTGAGCGCCGACGCGGCAACCAGCAAGGTGGCGCGGAAAAAGCTCGAGTGGAAGAAGCTGACGGAAGCGGACGTCTTGGCGCTCATCTTTGGCCCCGGATTACTGGATCATTTCGGCATTGAGACCGACCGTCATCATCCCGATCGGGGACTTGGTCGCGGGGTCGGTCACGGTGAAGGAGGCTTGCACCGAATAGCTTTGCGAGGATTCGTCGAATTCGACCTCGCTCACGTAGACGGCATCGGCGCCCTTTGGGTAGGTTTCCTGGAACTTGGCTTCATCGCCCTGCCAGTAGTCGGAGGTCGGACCGGCCTGCGCCACGTTCAGCCCGCGGTTGTCGGTCACGAAGGCCTCGGTAAAGCGGCCGCCGCTCGCCTCGAGTTGCGCCTTGAGCGCCTTCGACACCGGGGAGGCGAGGATCGGATCGATGGTCGGACGACTTGCCGTGTCCAGTTCGGCCTTCCAGGCGGCGTCAAGCGAGTCGATCTGCGGCTGGCTCAGCGCGGAATGGGCTTCGTTTGCGGCCATCACCGCCGCGACCAGTGCCGGATCCGCCGCCCAGGCGCGCAGATCTTTTTCAACTATTCCCTTCACTTGCTGGGAAACGTCCTCGGCCTGCGCTGGCAGGGCGAGAAGCGCGAGGGCAAGCGTCGCGGCACGAAAGGTCATGAGCAGGCTCCAGTAGCGGGAAGGATTTCCCCGAGAACATTTGTCGCACAGACTACCCACCAACTCTTTCCGCCCGATTAATCGCCAAGAATCATTCCAACTCCTCTCTTTTAAGTCGCTGCCCTTGCAGGGGGGGACTTGCGACACTAAGACTTGATTAAGCAACGCGCGCTAAGGCTTGGCGGACATCACGAGGAAAGGCAGCGAATGAAAGACCCGGTCGACCTTTACATGAACACGCTGGTACCGATGGTGGTCGAGCAGACCTCGCGCGGCGAGCGGGCCTATGACATCTATTCCCGGCTGCTCAAGGAGCGGATCATCTTCCTTGCCGGGCCGTTCCACGACGGCATGTCGAGCCTGATCTGCGCCCAGCTGCTGTTCCTCGAGGCCGAGAACCCCTCGAAGGAAATTTCCATGTATATCAACAGCCCCGGCGGTGTCGTCACCTCGGGCCTCGCGATCTACGACACCATGCAATACATCCGTCCGAAGGTCTCGACGCTGGTCATCGGGCAGGCCGCCTCGATGGGCTCGGTCATTGCCTGCGCGGGCGAAAAGGGCATGCGCTTCTCGCTGCCGAACTCGCGCATCATGGTGCACCAGCCCTCGGGCGGCTATCAGGGCCAGGCGACGGACATCATGATCCACGCCCGCGAAACCGAAAAGATCCGCCAGCGCCTGTACGAGATCTACGTCCGCCACACCGGCCGGTCGATTGAGGAAGTGGCCGAGGCGCTCGAGCGTGACCGCTTCATGTCGCCCGAAGAGGCGCTGGAATGGGGCCATCTCGACGAGATCCTGTCGGCGCGGCCGAGCCTTGACGGCGGAAAGTGACGAATCGATGACCGCTCTTAACCGGAGCGGGGAATTTGCGATTGAGAAGAACGTGGTGCTGCCCTAGACTTCGGTCCAGGACAGCCCCCAAAGGCCCGGGTCGGGCCATTCGAGGATGACGATGGCGAACAATTCCGGCTCCGACAGCAAGAACACCCTTTACTGTTCGTTCTGCGGCAAGAGCCAGCACGAGGTGCGCAAGCTGATCGCGGGTCCGACCGTGTTCATCTGTGATGAATGCGTCGAGTTGTGCATGGACATCATCCGCGAGGAGACCAAGACCACCGGTCTCAAGGCGACGGATGGCGTGCCGACGCCGCGCGACATCTGCAAGGTGCTGGACGATTACGTGATCGGACAGATGCATGCGAAACGCGTGCTCTCGGTCGCGGTGCACAACCATTACAAGCGTCTGAACCACGGCTCGAAACAAGATGTCGAGCTGGCGAAGTCGAACATCCTGCTGATCGGGCCGACCGGCTGCGGCAAGACGCTGCTCGCGCAGACGCTGGCGCGCATCCTCGATGTGCCCTTCACCATGGCCGATGCGACGACGCTGACCGAAGCCGGTTACGTCGGCGAGGACGTGGAAAACATCATCCTGAAGCTGCTGCAGGCCAGCGAATACAACGTCGAGCGGGCGCAGCGCGGCATCGTCTATATCGACGAGGTCGACAAGATCACCCGCAAGTCGGACAACCCCTCGATCACCCGCGACGTTTCGGGCGAGGGCGTGCAGCAGGCGCTGCTGAAGATCATGGAAGGCACCGTCGCCTCGGTGCCGCCGCAGGGTGGGCGCAAGCATCCGCAGCAGGAATTCCTGCAGGTGGATACGACGAACATCCTGTTCATCTGTGGCGGGGCTTTCGCGGGTCTCGACCGAATCATCGCGCAACGTGGCAAGGGCTCGGCGATCGGCTTTGGCGCCGACGTGAAGGACCCGGAATCGCGGGGCGCGGGCGAGTTGTTCAAGGAACTGGAACCGGAAGATCTGCTGAAATTCGGTCTGATCCCGGAATTCGTCGGTCGTCTGCCGGTGATCGCGACGCTGGAAGACCTCGACGAGGCCGCTCTGGTGACGATCCTGACCGAGCCGAAGAACGCTCTGGTCAAGCAATACCAGCGTCTCTTCGAGATCGAGGGCGTGAAGCTGACCTTCACCCCCGATGCGATGAAGGCGATTGCCGCCCGCGCCATCAAGCGCAAGACCGGCGCGCGCGGTCTGCGCTCGATCATGGAAGACATCCTGCTCGACACGATGTTCGAACTGCCGGGCATGGAAGGCGTGCGCGAAGTCGTGGTGAACGATGAGGCGGTGGAAATGGCCAATGGCGCCAAACCCTTGCTGATCTACGCCGAGACCTCGGGCAAGAAAGAACCCAAGACCGCTGGCTGAGCCCCGGTCGTCGTGAAACGGAAGGGGCGGGGAAACCCGCCCTTTGTGCTGAACGGGTCCGCAAAACACTGGACCTTGGCGGCCCCGCCGCTATAACGGGGCCAAAGATGCGGAGGTGAGATATGAAATTCCTGCTGCGCCTGCTGACGTGGTGGAACGGCCAGACTCTCGGCACCCAGATCTTTACCGCGCGTCACGGGGTGAAGGTCGGCGAGGACGCCGAGGGCAATTGCTACTACCAGAGCAAGGATGGCAAACGTCGCTGGGTGATCTACAACGGCGAAGTTCAGGCCAGCCGCATTCCGCCCGATTGGCATGGCTGGATCCATTTCACCTGGAACGAGCCGCCGACCAAGGCGCCGCTGGATCACAAGCCCTGGGAACTGCCGCATCAGCAGAATCAGACCGGTCTGGCGACGGCCTTCGTTCCGCCGGGCTCGCTGCGCCGGGCCGAGCCCGTGGCCCGCACCGATTACGAGGCATGGCAGCCGGAGTAAGCCGGTCGTCCAAACCCTGTCCTTCCGCGCAACCGGCTGGAAAACATGAGTGAAAATCGAGTTGAAGTGCTCACCGGGGCGGCCGTTCTGGCCGTCGCGGTGGGATTTTTTCTTTGGGCAGGGCAGGGGCACAGCCTCGGCACGGCCAGTAGCGGCTATCCGCTGAAAGCCTCGTTCCGCTCGGTCGAGGGAATCAGCGTCGGCACCGACGTCCGGATGGCCGGGGTCAAGGTCGGCACGGTCACCGATATCGCGCTGAACCCGCAAACCTTTTTCGCCGACACGACGGTGGCGATGAAATCGGGCGTCGATATCCCCGATGACAGCCAGATCATCGTCGCGACCGAGGGGCTCCTCGGCGGCGCCTTCGTCGAGATCCTGCCGGGCGGCAGCCCGGTCAATCTGGGTCCGGGCGAGGAAATCGTCGACACGCAGGGGGCCGTTTCGGCGCTGGGTCTGATGATGAAATTCGCCGGCGCCAAGGATGGCGAGAAGTCATCCACCGACGGGAAAGCGCCATGATTCGCGCGGCTCTGGTCGCGGTGCTGCTGACGGCCGGTGCCGCGAGCGCTCAGGACGCGCCCGAGGGGCTGGCCGAGGCTCCGGGGGCCTATCTGCGCGGTCTCGACAAGATCGCGGGGGCGGCCAGCGACCTGACGCTTTCGGTGGGCGAGAGCGTCACCTATGGCTCGCTTTCGGTGCGTCTGACCGATTGCCGCTATCCGGCCGATGACCCGGCTTCGAACGCCTATGCCTTTCTGGACATCACCGACACGGCGCAGGGGCGCGAGGTCTTCCGCGGCTGGATGATCGCGCAGAACCCGGCGCTTTCGGCGCTTGATCATCAACGCTACGACGTCTGGGTCCTGCGCTGCAAGATCGACTGAGCCGTCGCGGGCGGCGGCGCGGTGAACTCTGCCTGTTGCCCCAGTGCGCGCCGCAGCCGTTTGCGATAGTCGAGCCGGGGGATTTCGATCCCGCCCAAACTCCGCAGATGTGGCGTCAGATATTGCGTGTCGAACAGGCTGAAGCCGCCTCGGATCAGCCGGTCGACCGTATAGGCCATCGCCACTTTCGACGCATTCGGCGCGCGCGAAAACATGCTTTCGCCGAAAAACGCCCCCCCCAGCGTTACGCCGAAAATGCCGCCCACCAGATCCTCGCCCTGCCAGACCTCGACCGCATGGGCGGCGCCAAGCGCGTGCAGCGCATCGTAAAGGCGGAACAGCGTGTCATTGATCCAGGTCTCGGGGCGGTCGGCGCAGCCCTCGACCACGGCGCGAAAGGCAGTGTTGGTGCGGATGCTGTAGGTCTCGCGGCTGATCACCCGGGCCAGCGAGCGCGAGATATGAAAGCCGTCCAAGGGGATGATGCCGCGTAGCCGCGGCTCGAACCAATGCAGCTCGGTCGCGTCGCGCGCGCTCGCCATGGGGAAAATGCCTTGCGCATAGGCCGAGAGCAGTAATTCCGGACTAAGCCCCGCCGTCATTTGTTGCCAACCGTGATCCCGAACCCTAAGCTGACGGGAGTTTGACACGAAAGTGCGGCAATGCCATGGGATTTTTCGATTTTTTGCGATCTGTCGCACGGTATTCCAGCGACGATTACGCGATCGGGCGGCTCAATCAGCGCCATCGCAAGCTGATCGAGCCGATCGCGGCGGATCTGGCCGGGGCGCGGGTGCTGGACCTTGCGGCGCATGACGGACGCTGGGCCTATGCCTTTGCGGCGGCGGGCGCGGGCGAGGTGGTGGGGATCGAGGGCCGTCAGCATCTGATCGAGCGGTTCCGCGAATTCCCGCAAGATGAGGCCGCCGCGCGCGTCCGGCTGCGCTGCGGCGACATCTTCGAGGGGATGGAAGCCGATCTGGCGGCGGGCGCGCAGTATGACGTGATCGGCGTGCTGGGCATCTTCTATCACATCATGGACCACTTCCGGCTTCTGCAACTGGTGACCCGGTTCAAGCCGCGGCTGGTGCTGCTCGACAGCGAGTTTTCGCAGCGGCCGGGGCAGGTGATCGATCTCGTGCGCGAGGACCCGAGCAAGGATCTGAACGCGCTGGCACAGGTCGAGGGGCAGGACAAGGCGCTGATCGGCATCCCGAGCCTTGGCGCGCTCGAGGCGATGGTCGATGTGCTGGGCTATACGACCGAGTGGGTGGACTGGTCCGATGTGCGGCCGAACAAGCGCCGCTTCGTCGCGGATTACTTCCGCCCCACCGGCAAGCGCCGCGCCACCTGTCTGTTGCGCCCGAAGGCCTGAGACGAAAACGCCCCCTTGCGGGGGCGCTTCGGTCAACCGTAGGTCTTGGCGAGCCATTTCTCGAGCCAGTGGATCGAGTAATCGCCGCGCAGGATGTCGGGCTCTTCCAGCAACTGCCGGAACAGCGGGATCGTGGTGTCGACGCCATCGACGATCAGCTCGCCAAGCGCCCGGTTCAGACGCGCCAGCGCCTCGTTGCGGTCGCGGCCATGCACGATCAGCTTGCCGATCAGGCTGTCGTAATAGGGCGGGATCTTGTAGCCGTCGTAAAGCGCCGAGTCGATCCGCACGCCCAGCCCGCCCGGGGCGTGGTATTGCGTGATCTTGCCGGGGCAGGGGGCGAAGTTCGGCAGCCGTTCGGCGTTGATCCGCACCTCGATCGCATGACCGCGGATCTGCAGGTTTTCCTGCGTGAACTCCATCTCTTCGCCCGCCGCGACACGGATCTGTTCGCGCACGAGATCGACGCCGAAGATGCCCTCGGTCACCGGATGTTCCACCTGCAGGCGGGTGTTCATCTCGATGAAGTAGAATTCGCCGTCTTCATACAGGAATTCGATCGTGCCGGCGCCGGAATAGCCCAGCTCGCCCATCGCCTTGGCGCAGATGCCGCCGATGCGGGCGCGCTGCTCGGGGGTGATGCAGGGCCCGGGGGCCTCCTCGAAGACCTTCTGGTGGCGGCGTTGCAGCGAGCAATCCCGCTCGCCCAGATGCACCGCGCGGCCACGGCCGTCGCCGAAGACCTGCACCTCGATGTGACGCGGCCGCTGGAGGTATTTCTCCATGTAGACTTCGTCATTGCCGAAAGCAGCCTTGGCTTCGCTGCGCGCGGTGCGGAAGGCGATCTCGAGTTCGGCTTCCGACTGCGCCACTTTCATGCCGCGACCACCGCCACCGGCGGTGGCCTTGATGATCACCGGATAGCCCATCTCGGCGGCGGCTTTCTTCGCCGCCTCGAAATCGGGAACGCCGCCGTCCGAACCGGGGACGACCGGAATGCCCAGCTTCTTCGCCGTGTCCTTCGCGGTGATCTTGTCGCCCATGATGCGGATATGCTCCGCTTTCGGGCCGATGAAGGCGATGCCGTGGTCTTCGAGCACCTGCACGAAGGTGGCGTTTTCCGACAGGAAACCATAGCCCGGGTGGATCGCCTGCGCGCCGGTGATTTCGCAGGCGGCGACGATCGCGGGGATCGAAAGATAGCTTTCCGAAGACGGGTTCGGCCCGATGCAGACGCTTTCATCCGCCATGCGCACATGCATGGCGTCGGCGTCGGCGGTGGAATGCACCGCCACCGAGGCGATCCCCATCTCGCGGCAGGCACGGATCACGCGCAGCGCGATCTCGCCCCGGTTAGCGATCAGGATCTTTTCGAACATCTGCGCCTCACTCGACGATCATCAGGGGCGTGCCGTATTCGACCGGCGAGCCGTCATCGACGAGAATGCGCTTCACCGTGCCCGATTTCGGCGCCGGAATGTGGTTCATCGTCTTCATGGCTTCGACGATCAGCAGCGTCTGGCCTTCCTTGACCGTGTCGCCGACCTTGACGAAGGCCGAAGCCCCGGGTTCCGGCGCGAGGTAGACGGTGCCGACCATCGGCGAGGTGACCGCGCCCGGGTGGTTCGCCGGATCGGCATCGGCGGCGGCCGGAGCGGCGGCGGCAGCAGCGGCAACCGGGGCGGCAAGCGGCGCGGCCAACGCCGGCGCGGCATAGACCGGGGCGGGGGCGGCGACGACGGTCGCCTGCTTCACCACGCGCACTTCGAGACTGTCGTCTTCGCCGTATTCCCGCACGACCGCGATTTCGGTCAGGTCATTCTTGTTCAGCAGCTCCGCCAGCGCCTGGATGAAGGCGACGTCGTTCTCATGCGATTGTTTGGTCATGCGGTCCTCGAAAGACTCTTCAGGTTGCCCCGCTCATTCGCTTCGGGGCGCGTTCATGTGCCCCGCTTATACGCGAGCCGCGCGGGCGAGGAAAGCGTGAACGGATGACGCAGGGGAAAGGCTCCGGGGCGCAGTCCCCGGTGAAATTTCACAATGAAAATGGGGCCGCAACCAGAGCCTTGGCCCGCACGATCGGGGGGGATCGGCGGGCGGGCACTGGTGCGGCCAGATTTTATGGTCACGACCCGCAAGACCGCGGGCGTGCGAGGAGGCCGGACTGCGCCGGGCCGTTTTCAGCGCACGACGTCGAGACTCGGTTCGGCTGTGTCCGATGTGGCTTGCCAATCGGAGGCGGCATGAGCCGCCGCACGCTCGACCTTGACTTCGGGCTGCGGCGCCGGTTCCGGCTTGGCTTGCGCCTTCGGCGCCGGTGCGGCGGTGTCAGCCTCCGGTGCGACCTGCGGCTGCGGATCGGCCTCGGCAGAGCCTTCGGCTGCCTGCTGCGCCGCCGTTTCGGTCATCTCGGCCCGCGGGTCGGCTTCCGGTTCCTGCGGCGGCACGGCCATCAGCGCGGCGGCATTCGCCTCGAGCGGCGTCACGTCGAAAGTCGGCGGCGGGCCGGTCGGCGCGTCCGGGTCCGGTAACGAGGCCGATCGGCTTTGCGCAAGAACAGCCGTTTCCACCGCCAGATCGCGATTGCGGGCCTGCAACTGCACCACCCGCTCGTTCTGGTTCTGCGAGCCGACTTCGGCCCCGAGGCCGGAATTCGTATTCGCCGATGTGTTTGCCGGTTCGACGGTTGTCGCCGGCGGTTTCTTCTGTGGCACCATGCTCAGCAAAGGTGACCATCCGGTTTGGGGCATCAGCCCCGATATGCGGTCCATTTCCCCACTCTCCTCGCGGTTTTACCCCTGACTTCGATGATGCGCCCGGCAAGTTACTCAGAAGTTACCAAGCGCGACCAATTCGGCAGAGGGTTAACGCGCGCCGGGATCAGGGGCGCAGCAGCCGGTCAAAGAGCGTGTCGAGGAAGCGCTCGGCTTCCGTATAGGGGTCGTGACCCGGGCCCAGCACGGCGCGGACCTGCACGTCGAAATCCGCATAATGTTGTGTCAGCGCCCAGATCGAGAAGATCAGGTGGTGCGGATCGACGGGCGCGATCTTTCCCGCGGCGCTCCAGCCGCGGATGATCGCCGCCTTTTCGTCGACCAGAACCTTCAGTTCGACCGCCAGCGTGCCTCCCATCCGCGGGGCGCCTTGCAGGATTTCATTGGCGAACAACCGGCTTTCGCGCGGCATCGCGCGACTCATCTCCAGCTTGCGGCGCATGTAGCGCATGATTTCGTCGCGCGGCTCACCCTCGGCGCGCATCTCGCGCAGCGGCGCCAGCCAGTCATCAAGCAGCGAGCTGAGCAGCTCCAGATGGATCGCCTCTTTCGAGGGGAAGTAATAGAGCAGGTTCGGCTTCGACAGACCCGCCGCGGTGGCGATCTGGTCGAGCGTCGCCCCGCGAAACCCCTGCGCCGAAAACACCTCGAGCGCGGCGTCAAGGATCGCTTCGATGTTGCGCTTCTGGATGCGGGTGAGCGGACGCGCGGAGGTTTCGGCGGGCTCGGCGGGCATCGGATCGGCGGACATCGGTTCAGAGGGCATGCGGTCACAGTCCTTTTATACAGGCGCGGGAAGCTTGACGCCGCCCGTTCCGATGTTAGCCTGATGCTGACCGTTCGGTCAAACGACCCGGCCCGAGATCCGGGCGCAAAATTCGGCCCAAACCGGCCCTTCAGGGAGACTTCCATGGCGCTCGACCGCAAGACGCCCAATGATCTCAATGCCTTCTGGATGCCGTTCACGGCGAACCGGCAATTCAAGAAAGCGCCCCGGATGTTCGTGGGCGCCAAGGACATGCATTACACCACCGCGGATGGCCGTCAGGTGCTCGATGGTACCGCGGGGCTGTGGTGCTGCAACGCGGGGCATTGCCGCCCGAAGATCTCCGAAGCGATCGCGAAACAGGCGGCCGAGCTCGATTATGCGCCCGCCTTCCAGATGGGCCATCCGGCCGCCTTCGAGCTGGCGAACCGCATCATCGACATCGCGCCGAAGGGGATGGAACATGTGTTCTATACCAACTCCGGCTCGGAATCGGTCGAGACGGCGCTGAAGCTCGCCATCGCCTATCACCGCGCCCGCGGCGAAGGCGCCCGCACCCGGCTCATTGGCCGCGAGCGCGGCTATCACGGCGTGAACTTCGGTGGCATCTCGGTCGGCGGCATCGTCACCAATCGCAAGATGTTCGGCAGCCTGCTGACCGGCGTCGATCACATGCCGCACACCCATCTTCCGGCGCTGAACGCCTTTTCGAAGGGGCAACCGGAGCATGGCGCCAATCTGGCGGATGAGCTGGAGCGCATCGTCACCCTGCATGGCGCGGAAACCATCGCCGCCGTGATCGTCGAACCGATGGCAGGCTCGACCGGCGTGCTGCTGCCGCCGAAGGGCTATCTGCAGAAGCTGCGCGAGATCACGAAGAAACACGGCATCCTCTTGATTTTCGACGAGGTGATCACCGGCTTCGGGCGGCTCGGCTCGGCCTTTGCGGTGCAGCATTACGACGTGCTGCCCGACATGATGACGACCGCCAAGGGTCTGACGAATGGCGTCATTCCGATGGGCGCGGTGCTGACCACCGCCGCCGTGCATGACGCCTTCATGCAGGGCCCCGAGCACATGATCGAGCTTTTCCACGGCTACACCTATTCGGGCAACCCGATCGCTGCCGCAGCCGGGATCGCGACGCTCGAAACCTACAAGGAAGAAGGGCTTTTCGAGCGCTGCGCGGAGCTCGCCCCCTATTGGCAGGAGGCGCTGCACAGCCTGCGCGGCACCCGTCACGTCATCGACATCCGCAACGAGGGCCTGATCGGCGCGGTCGAACTGGAGCCGATCGCCGGGGAGCCGACGAAGCGGGCCTTCACCGCCTTCCTGAAGGCCTATGAAAAGGGCATCCTGATCCGTACCACCGGCGACATCATCGCGATGAGCCCGCCGCTGATCATCTCGAAAGCGCAGATCGACGAGCTGATCGGCACGCTGAAATCGGTGCTCGAGACGCTCGACTGAGACAGGAAGGGGGCGGGTGGCCGCCCCCATTTCTTACCGGCGTTTGGACTTTCTTAACCATTCCGAGGCATCCTGATTGCGGAGGATGCCATGCCCACAACCGCAAGTAAAAATTCCAAGCAGCAGATCAACTCTGACGAGGCGCTCTCTCCGGTGCTCGTCTGGGGGGGGGGATTCGCGCTTGTGGTGCTGGTGGCGGTGCTGTTCTGGGGGGTCTGGAAGACCCAGTTCGCCGCCCCTCCGGGCCATCTTTTCGATACGCCCTCGCTTGATGTCGAGGCGGGCTACTGCCTGTCGGTGGCGCAGTCGATCGTTCCCAGCGGCGCCCCCCCGGGCAGCTATTTCGAGGAAGCGGCGCAATTCTGGGTCAAGCGCATGCGCGACATCAAGTCCGACATGGGGCCCGCGATCGCGCAGGGGCGCGCCAAACTTGCGGTCGACAAGCAGGCCTCGGGGCAGAAGGCGTCTGTCTGGCTGCAATATGCGATGGATCTCTGCTCGCGCCGCGCCCTGAATTACGGGGCGCATTTCCGCAGTTTCGACTGAATCGTCAGGCTGCTTGACACAGATCAGGGCGTCATCGCATGCTGTGAACTATGTAGTTCACATCGCTTCGGGGCATCCCCGGGCGGGCGCGATCTGGAGGAGGCCGCACATGACCTGCACACCCACCCGCAAGACATCGCTTGCGTTTCTGGCCGCTCTGGCCCTTGCCGCCCTGTCCGGCTGCACGCAGCCGCCGGGCAAATGCGAAGGCGGCGTTTCCGATCTGTCCACGCTGTCGAGCGTGACGGTGCAAAACCCCTGCTGATTTGTCACGGCGCAGGGGCAGGCCCGCGTGCCGGGGTGCCCCCCTCTGCCGCGGGCCGATCGCGCGTGCGCCCTGCCGCCTCTCGCGGCGGGGATGGTAAATTGCGTTGTGTTCCCTGAACTTGTTTGTAAATTCGTGAGGGGGTCCCGGGCTCCCTCCGAGGTGTGGGGATACGATGGCACGATCTGCCCTGACGGGCACGCGGATACGTGAAAGGCGGCTGGCGCTGAAACTGCGTCAGGCCGATCTTGCGCGGTCGGTCGGAATTTCGGCCGCCTATCTGAACCTGATCGAACACAACCGCCGTCGGGTCTCCGAGCCTTTGCTCGACACCTTTGCCCAAGCGCTGGGTGTCGCGCCGGTCGCGTTGTCGGAAGGGGCGGAAAGTGCGCTCTTCGAAGCCCTGCGCGAGGCGGCGGCGGGGGCTGACACGACAGGCGCCGAAGCCGGGGCGCTGATCGACCCGTCCGAGCTGGACCGGATCGAGGAATTCGTCGGCCGCTTTCCCGGCTGGGCGAAGATTCTGGCGGCGCGGCAGGCCCGGGCGGCGGCGCTCGAGCGGGTGGTCGAGACCTATTCCGAGCGGATGGGGCAGGACCCTTACCTGCTCGACGAGCTGCACGAAGTGCTGTCTGCCGTGACCTCGCTGCGCTCGAGCGCGGCGATTCTGGTCGAGACCCCCGATATCGAACCGGAGTGGCAAGCGCGGTTCCTGTCCTCGATCGCCTCGGAAAGCCTGCGTCTGAGCGCGGCCGCCGAGGGGCTTGTCGCCTATCTCGACGGCATCGAAGCGGCGGATTCGGGCCTTGCCGCGCCGCTCGATCAACTTGAATCTTGGCTTTCGGCGCGCGGCTGGCATCTGGCGGAATTCGAGCGCCCCGATCCGCCCGCGCCCGCCGATCTGATCGCGCAGGCGCCGGAACTGGCCGCCTCGGCCGCGCGCGATCTCGCCTTGGGCTATCTGACCCGCGCGTTGGCCGACAGCCGCATCCTGCCGCTCAAGCCGTTCCTTGCCGCGCTGGCCGAGACCGGGCTCGACCCCGGGCGGCTCGCGGCGCGGTTCGGCGCGCCGATGGCCGCGGTCTTTCGCCGTCTGGCGACGCTGCCCGAGGGCGCGGCCAACCTGCCGCCGCTTGGCCTTGTCGTCTGCGATGCCTCGGGCACGCTGACGCTGCGCCGCCCGCTGCCGGGATTTGCGCTGCCGCGCTCGGCCGCCGGCTGCCCGCTCTGGCCGCTTTACGAGGCGCTGGCGCGGCCGATGCAGCCGTTGCGTCTCACCCTCGACATGGCCGGGCGGCTGCCGCAGCGCTTCCAGTCCTGGGCCTTTGCCGCCCCCCGCCCGCCCGAGGGATCGGCCGCCGCCTTCGACGCCCCGGTGCTGATGGAGGCGATGATGCTTGTCACCCCCGCCACCACCCGGTCCGAGGACGCGCGGCCGGTCGGCACCTCCTGCCGGGTCTGCCCGCGCCGCGACTGCACCGGACGGCGCGAGCCCTCGCTGATCGCTGCCCGCTGACGGCGGTTTGACAGCATGGGGACAAGCGTGGATAGATTGACCGGGGGAGGAGTTCGATCATGGCGGAAAAGCATGTGCTATTGGTCGAGGACGAGCCGAATATCGCCGAGGCGATCCGGTTCATCCTGACGCGGGCGGGCTGGAACGTGACCGTAGAGGCCTCGGGCATCGCGGCGCTGGCCCGTATCGCCGCGCTGCGTCCGACCGCCGTCATCCTCGATCTGATGCTGCCCGGCCGCTCCGGTCTTGAAATCCTGGCCGAACTGCGCGCCGATGCCGATCTGGGCGCCACCCCGGTGCTGATGCTGACCGCCCGCGGGCAGGGCCGCGACCGCGAAGCCGCCGCCGCTGCGGGGGCCTCGGCCTTTCTTGCCAAGCCCTTCGCCAATGCCGATGTGCTGGCCGCGCTCGAGGCGATCGCCGCCCCGGTCCTTGCTGCCTCGGTTCTGGCGGGATCGGGCAAGGCAGGCTGATGCCGGGCTCCGCCACGCCGCTGTTCCTGGCCCGGCGCTCCTATCGGCGCCGTCGCATGATGGATGCGGCCCGGCTTTTGCCGCTGGTCGGGCTGGTGCTGATCCTGCTGCCGATGCTCTGGCATCCGGCCGACACGCCGATCCCGGATACCGCACGCGGCATGATCTATCTTTTCTCGGTCTGGGTCGGGCTGATCCTTGCCGCTGCGGCGCTGGCCCGCGGTCTGGCCCCGGCGCTCGATGCCGAGGAAGAGGCCGAGGGCAGCACGCCCGAACCCGGAGACAGCTGATCCATGCCCTTCAACGTGCTGGTGGGCGTCTCGCTCGTCTATGTGATGGTGCTGTTCCTCGTCGCCTTCGTGGCCGAGCGCCGCGCCGCGCGCGGCCGGTTGCGCTTTCTGCACAGCCCCTGGGTCTATACGCTGTCGCTGTCGATCTATTGCACCGCCTGGACCTTTTACGGCGCGGTGGGCTATGCGGCGCGTTCGGGGCTTGAGTTCCTGACGATCTACCTTGGCCCGACGCTGGTCTTTGTCGGCTGGTGGTGGGTGCTGCGCAAGCTTGTCCGGATCGGGCGCACCCAGCGCGTCACCTCGATTGCGGATCTGATTTCAAGCCGTTACGGCAAGTCGAACCTTCTGGGCGTGATCGTCACGCTGATGTCGGTGGCCTCGGCCACGCCCTATATCGCGCTGCAATTGCAATCGGTCACGCTCTCTTTCGGGGTCTTTGCCGCGCAGGGGCCGGGCTTCTGGGTGTTGCCCGAGCAATCGGCCACCGCGCTCTGGATCGCCGGGGGGCTGGCGATCTTCACCATCCTCTTCGGCACCCGCAATCTGGATGCGAACGAGCGTCACCACGGCGTCGTCACCGCCATCGCGCTTGAAGCGATCGTCAAACTGGTGGCGCTGCTCGCCGTCGGCATCTGGGTCGTCTGGGGCGTGGCGGGGGGAGTGTCCGACATCCTCGCCCGCATCGATGCCTCGGAAATCGCCGAATGGAGCCTGAAACCCGGCCGCTTTGCCGGGTTGACCTTCGTCTCGGCCGCCGCCGTGCTGACCCTGCCGCGGATGTTTCAGGTGCTGGTCGTCGAAAATACCGACGAGCGCCATCTGGTCACCGCAAGCTGGGCCTTTCCGACCTATCTGATGCTGATGAGCCTGTTCGTCGTGCCGATCGCGGTCGTCGGGCTTGGCCATCCGCATACCGGGGTGAACCCGGACCTGTTCGTGCTGACCCTGCCGCTGTCCGAAGGCCGGGGCAGCCTCGCGCTGCTGGCCTTTCTGGGCGGGTTTTCCTCGGCCACTTCGATGGTGATCGTCGCCGCCATCGCGCTTTCGACCATGGTGTCGAACCACATCGTCACGCCGCTCTGGCTCGCGATCTACCGCGACGAACCGGCCGAGCGCGGCGACGTGCGCGGCCTTGTGCTGATGTCGCGACGTCTCTCGATCGGGCTCGTTCTGGCGATGGGCTATGGCTATTACAAGCTTTCGGGCGGGTCCGAGGCGCTGGCCGAGATCGGTCTGATCGCCTTTGTCGGCGCGGCGCAGGTGCTGCCCGCGCTGATCGGCGGCATCTACTGGCGCGGCGCGACGCATCTGGGCGCGGCCACGGGCCTGCTCACCGGCTTCGCGATCTGGCTTTACGCGCTCTTCCTGCCGTCCGTCGGCGACTCCGGCCTGATCTCGGCGCAGCTGATGGCCGAGGGGCCGTTCGGCCTCTCCTGGCTGCGCCCGCAGGCGCTGTTCGGCATTCAGGGGCTTGATCCGCTGCTGCATGCGCTGTTCTGGAGCCTGCTCTTCAACACGCTGGCTTTCCTTGTCTTTTCGATCCTCTCCTTCCCCGGTCCGGTCGAGCGGCTGCAGGGCGTCGCCTTCGTCAACGTCTTCGAGGGCCGTCCGGGCGCCAAAGGCTGGTCGCGCACCCAGGCCGAGGCCGAGGATCTGCTGTCGATGGCGCAGCGCATCCTTGGCGCCGAGGAGGCGCAGCTGTTCTTCCAGACCGCCGCGGCGGCGCAGGGCAAGCGCGGCTTCCTGCCCGATCCGACGCCGGATTTCCTCGCCTCGCTCGAACGCCAGCTGGCGGGCTCGGTCGGCGCGGCGACGGCGCATGCGATGATCTCGCAGCTGACCGGCGGCGCCGCGGTCTCGGTCCAGGATCTGATCGCGGTTGCGAACGAAGCGGCTGAAATCAAGGAATATTCCGCCCAGCTCGAGGCGAAGTCGGCCGAGCTGGCCCGCACCGCCCGCGCGCTCTCGGACGCAAACGCGAAGCTCACCACGCTTTCGGTGCAGAAGGACGCTTTCCTCGGCCAGATCAGCCACGAACTGCGCACGCCGATGACCTCGATCCGGGCGTTTTCCGAGATCCTGATGGAGCCCGACCTGCCCGAGCCGCTGCGGGCGCAATATGCGGAAATCATTCACGAAGAAGCCCGCCGCCTGACCCGTCTGCTGGATGATCTGCTGGACCTTGCGGTGCTCGAAAACCGCAAGGTGCAGCTGAATATTTCGGTGGCGAACCTGCATGATCTGATCGACCGCGCCGTGCAGGCGGCCTCCTCGACCCGGCCCGAGCGCGAGTTCCGCTATGACCGCGATCTGCCTTCGGAACACATGCCGGTGTTCACCGACACGGACCGGCTGGTGCAGGTTTTCATCAATCTGATCTCGAATGCGCGCAAGTATTGTGCCGCCGAGCGCGCGGTGCTGCGCATCGAGGTGAAGAAACGCGGCAAGATGGTGCAGATCGATTTTTGCGACAATGGCGCGGGGATCCCGAAGGCCTCGCAGGGGCTGATCTTCGAGAAATTCGCCCGCCTCACCGACACGTCGAAAGCGGGCGGCGCCGGGCTTGGGCTGGCGATTTGCCGCGAAATCATGGCGAATCTGGGCGGGTCGATCGACTATGTGCCGGGGCAGGGCGGGGCCGCGTTCCGCGTCACGCTGCCCCTGCGCCGCCGCGACGGCGACGAGGCGGTCTGACCGGAGCATCCCGGCTGCAAGTCTCGGGAATGACCGCGAAAAAGTGTAAAGCTCCGGCTCAGATATCAACCATTTGTAAACCCTGATCTGCGATTCCTTATCCGTCGACGCACAGGCAAACGGCGGGACGGGATGACGGAAGAACGGCTTCAGACAGTGATGCGGCGCAAGGCCGAGGCGGGCAGGCCCGCTTCGGACGGTTCTCCGATCACGGCCGAACGGGCGATCGTGCAGGCGATCTCGAAAGTGGCGCAGGACATGTTCCAGCTGCCCGCGCAGGTCATGAACGTCACCGAAGGGCGCCGGACGCTCGCCGACCTGCCCGAGGCGATCGAGCCGTTTTCGTTGATCGCGATCATCGAAGGCCCCGAGGAAAGCATGGGCATCGTGGCGCTGCCGCCCGAGACGCTTTCGGTGCTGATCGAGGTGCAGACCACCGGCAATCTGGCCAAGGGGCCGGGGCAGCCGCGCAAACCGACGCGGATCGACGCCTCGATGGTGGCCGATTTCATCGACGCGACGCTCGGCCTGATCGAGGAAACGCTGGTCGAGACCGAGGCCGTCGTCTGGGCGGGGGGCTTCCGCTATGCCTCTTATCTGGATGATCCGCGCCCGCTCGGCCTTCTGCTTGAGGATATGGGATACCGGCTCTGGCAGCTGGAGGTCGGCTTCGGCCACGGCTTCGAGCGCAAGGGCCAGATCGTCTGGGCGGTGCCGGTGAACGGGCGCGGCCATTCGCTGCGGCGCATGCCGGGGCTGGCCGAGGCCGGGCCGATCACCCCCGACCGCGAGGCGGCGGAATGGGCGCATCGGATGGAGAATTCCGTCATGGGCGCGCAGGCGCAGCTCGATGCCGTGCTGCACCGCGTGACGCTGCCTCTGGCGGCGGTGATGGGGTTGCGGGCCGGAATGGACATTCCGATCCCCTCGGATGCGCTGGAAAATCTGACCGTCGAGGGCGTGGGGCGGCGCAAGCTCTCTGCGGCGCGGCTGGGACAGCATCGCGGCCTGCGCGCGGTGCGGCTGGTCGAACACGAAGAGGTGGATCTTCAGGCTCCGCCCGAACCGAAGTCGCGCCGCGTCGTGCCGCCGCCCTTCGAGGCGGGGTCCAGTCCCTTTGCCGGCAAATCCGCGCCGGGCGGACCGCGGGCGCCGCTCGACCGGATCGATTCCCCGGCCTATGACCCGGAGCCGGGCAGCGGCCTCGGGGGTCTTGGCGGGCTTGGCGGTTTTGATGGCGGGGATCTGGGCGGTCTGGGCGGCTTCGACGCCGGGGGCGATCTGCCGCCGCTTGGGCTGACGCTTGATGGCTTCGGCGCTGATGACACCGCGGGGGATCTGCCGCCGCTGAAGATCGGATCCGGCTTCTGAGCCGGGTCGATTGACCTGCATCAAGGCTTTTTTCAACGTTTTGCGCTTGTCTAAGGGAACGACAGGAGGACGCGATGAAATCCCTCGAACTCCGGCGGGAGGAGCTTCTGTCCCGCAAGGCGCAGCTGACCACGCGCATGGCGCAGATCTCGGACGAGCTCGAGACCCATGAGGCCAAGGATTGGGCCGAAATGGCCACCGAGCGCGAGGGAGACGAGGTGCTGCAGGATCTGGGCGACGCCGCCCGCAACGAGTTGCGGATGATCGAGGCGGCCTTGGCGCGGATGGACGATGGCGAATACGGCTCTTGCGTCACCTGCGGGGAACCGATCGCGGAAGAGCGGCTCGATCTTCTGCCCGCGACCCCCTTCTGCCGCGACCACGCCGCCAAGCACTGAGGGCGGCTATAATTTCCTGTCCCGACCTGGGCTTGGGCCCGGGTTGCGCTTGCCGTGACCGGGCCTGCGCGCGTAACCTGAGCAAAAAGCCGGAGGGGGCATGGCAAGACGGGTGAACGTGCAGCGGCGCGACGGTGTCGCGTTGGTGACGCTGGAGGGGGCCGACGAGGGGCCGAAAGGGGCGGGCTTCGACCAGCCGATGCGCTGGGCGCTTGAGGCCGCGCTGACCGAGGCTTTCGAAACCCCGGGCCTGCAGGCGATCGTGCTGCGCGCGGGCGACGGCGGATGGCCGCGCGCGCTTGACCCGGCCGAGGAGTACAGCGCCGCAAAACCCACCTTGGGCACGCTCTGCACCCGTCTGGCACAGGCCGAGGTGCCGGTCGTGGCGGTGCTTTCGGGCACGATTTCGGGCGGGGTCCTCGCCCTGACGCAGGCGGCCGGGCTGCGGCTCGCGCTGGCCTCGACCCGGTTTCACTTCCCGGAATCCGCGTTGAACCTTTTGCCCGCTGCTGGCGGGACGGTGCGTCTGGTGCGCCGCGTCGGGGGCGCCGTGGCGCTGGAGGCGCTGCTCTCGGGCCGTGTGTTCCGCGCCGAGGAGGCGATGCCGCTTGGCCTGTGCGATGCCGTGGCCTCGGAAGGCACGATCGAGACCGCCGCCCAGACCGAGGCCTTGCGGGTCGCGGCGCTGGGTGCCGAGGGGCCGTTCTCGCGCCGCGACGGGGCGCTTTCCGATCCGGGCGGCGCGCTGGATGCGCTGGCCGCGGCGCGGACGCGCATTCCGCCGCGCGCCGATCTTTCCGCCCCGACCCGTATCGCGCAGGTGGCCGAGGCGGCGCTGCTTTTGCCGCTGCCCGCCGCGCTGGAGTTCGAAGCCGTGGCCTATGCCGATCTTGTCGCTTCGGAAACCGCGGCGGCGCTGCGCCATCTCGCGCGGGCGCAGACAGAGTTGCAGGGGCTGGCGGGCGTGCCGACCGAGGGCATCGTCCCGGTCTCGCGCGTGGCGCTCTGGAACCCGAGCGCCGGGCGGGTGATTGCGCTGTTGCGCCGGGGGCTTGCGGTGCAGATCGGCACCTCCGACCCCGCGCGCCTGCCGCCGCTTCTGACCGAGATCGCCCGGGCGCAGGAGAAGGCCGCGGCCGAGGGACTTCTTGATCCCGCCCGCCGCGAGGCCGATTGGGCGCGGCTGGAGCCGGTCTCTGGCCCCGATGCTTTTGGTCCGACCGATCTGATGATCGCCGCGCCGACCACTCCCGAGGAACGCGACACGCTGCGCAGGTTCCTGCCCGCGGGCGCGGTGCTGGCGCTGTCGGGTACGGCCCCCGGGCCGGACGAATTGGGCATCGACCGCAGCCAGCGTCTGGCGGCGATCTGGGCCGGGACACCCGGGCAGACGGCCGATCTGCCGCGGCTGGCGGCGGTGTTGCGCGCCGGCGGCATGCGGGTGATCCATGCGACGGCCCCGGCGCTGCGGCTTGAGGCGGCGTATTTCATGGCCGCAGACCGCACCGTTCTGGCGGGCGCCGCACCGCAGGCGGTCGATGCCGCGCTGACGCGCTGGGGTTTTGCCGAAGGGCCTTTTGCCCGCTTCGAGCGCCTTGGCGCCGATCTGGCGGGCACCCGTCTTCTGGCCGCCGGGCGCAAGCCGGGGCCGGTTCTGGCGACGCTCGCCGTTCTGGGGGGGATGGCGCAGGCGGCGGAGCCTCTGGCCGCGCTGCGCGCCGAAGCCGGGATCGCGCCGCGCAGCTTTTCCGAGGCCGAGATCGTCGCCCGGATCCTTGCCGAACTGGCGGCGCTCGGCATTGCGGCGCTCGAATCACGCAAGGCCTTCCGCCCGGGCGATATCGATCTGATGGCGGGGGCCGAGCTTGGCTTTCCGGCGCATCGCGGCGGGCCGATGTTTCAGGCCGACCGGATCGGTCCGCTTGCCCTGCGCAAGCGTCTGCGCGCGCTGGAGGCCGAAGGGGCCCCGCCGACGCCCGCGCTTCTGGATGTGCTCATCCGCGACGGACAAAGCCTCGCCGAGCGTTTCGCGTGAGACTTATTTGAAGGTCACGCCCAGCACGACGAGCATCAGCCCGATCACCGAAACGAAAAGCGCGCCAAGGTTCATCACCACGACGCCGCGCAGCTGCGCACGCAGGCCGGCATCGTCGAGCCCGGCTTTCTTCGCCTTGGCCACTTGCGCGGCGCAATAGAGGATGCCGACCATCCCCACCAGCGAGATTGCCGCCCCCGCCCAGATCAGAACTTCCATGATCGCCTCCGTTTTGCCCCGGCTACCTTGCGCGCAAGGTCTTGGCAAGCACCGCGATGGCGCGAGGGTTGCGGCTTGAAGGGGGGGCGGGGCTGCGCTAGTCAGGGGCTCCATCCCGCGTAACGACCTTCGGAGAGCCTTCATGTCGAACGACGCCTATACCGTGGCCGCGGACGAGCTGCGCCAGTTCATCGAGCAATACGAGCATCTCGAGGCCGAGAAGAAGGACATCACCGAGCAGCAAAAGGACATCATGTCCGAGGCCAAGGCCCGCGGTTACGACACCAAGGTGATCAAGAAGATCATCGCGATGCGCAAGCGCGACAAGAATGATCTGGCCGAGGAAGAGGCGATCCTTGATATCTACAAGGCCGCGCTTGGCATGTCGTAAGCGCCGGGGCCTGCGTCAGGACGTGATCAGCGTCACGCCCGGCAGTCGCGCGATGGCCGCCACGTCCTGCGCATACCGCGCGGCGATTTCGGCCACCAGCTCCTCGGTGAAGCCCGGCAGGGCCACATCGGCCAGAAGCGCCTCGGGGCGGGCGAATTTCTCCAGAAACGCCGTCAGCACCTTGCGCCGCTGCTCGGCCGTTTGCGGCGGGTGCTGCGCCATGTAGGTGCGCAGACGCTTCGCCCCCTCGGGCTGCATCAGATCCTCGACCAGCCCATATTCGCCCATCAGCGGCGCGGCGGCGGCGATGCCGCCCATCTGCCGCAGCACCTCGGGGAAAATCAGCGGCAGATCCTCGTTGCACCACACGACCAGTTTCGCGCCGACCTTCGTTGCCGCCTCGGCCATCCGTTCCAGCACCGGGCCCCAGCGCAGATCCTCGGGCGCGTGACCGGCGAGCATGTCGCTGAAGTCGCGGCCGGGCTGGCGGGCGGCCAGCGCAACGAGCAGCAGCGCCGGGTCGAGAAGGCCGAGGTGAAACTCGGTCTGATCTTGCGGAAAGAGGTTCGCCAGCGGCGCCAGCTTGTCGGCGGCGGCCGGATAAAGCCCCGTGGCGCCAATCGCGCGCTCGGGCAGGGCGAGGAAATTCTCGTAGCTGAAGATCAGCCGCTCGACCGGGCCGCGCGCGCCGCGCAGGCAGGCTTTGCGCAGCCCGTCCTGCGTCGCCGCATCGGCGGGCCGCCCCTTCAGACCGATCAACGCATCGCGCAGCGCCATGCGATAGGCGGTGGGGGCGGGGGCATGCGACTGCGCCGCGGCCATCACCTCCGGGTTGGTCGCCAGTGTCCGAATGAGACGTTCGTCATCGGTGGCATGGGCGCCGAGATGAAAGACCAGGTGCATCGCGTGTTTCTCCTCGCGTCACCATAGCCGCCAATGCTGCGCAGGCAAAGCCCCGCAGGCCATTCCTTTTCCGGCTCTTGCCGTGGGCCGCGCCCTCACTCCAGCGGTGCCGAGGCCAGCATGTCGGCCGCATAGGCCGCATTCGGCCCGGTGCGCAGCGCGTGCATCGGCGCAAGCAGGGCCGCGCGCTTTTCAGGATCAAGCCCGCCCAGCTTCTGGCGCAGGTCCGTCTTGTAGGAGAAATCCGTGATCCGCGGCGGGACCGTGCGCAGGAAACGCTCGATCGACACCGACAGCACGATGTCGGGACGTTCGCGAAACAGGATTTCGCGGTCGATCGCGCTGGTGTGCACCCGCACCAGCCGCCGCGCGCGATGCGCCAGATATCTGACCATCTCGGAGGCGAAGCTGTCGCCGAAAACCAGCATCACCGGGCCGTCCGGGGCGCCACCCTCCCAGATCCCGAGGTTGCCATGATTGACGATCCGGTTGTCGAAACGGCACGCGGCCGTGCTGTGCGGAAGCTGCGCCCGGATGCTGCCCGGGCTGATCGGTGGATCGAACTTTCGCGACAGATCGCCGATGAACTGCGTCTCAGTGCGGAAGCTGACCTCCTGCTCCGAGATCGGTTGCAGGCCGCCCGGAATTTCCAGCCCCGCAAGGATGTGATTGACCACATGCCAGGCACCAAAGGCATTCCAGTGCGTGTCGCCGCGGTCGAAGAATTTCAGCCGCTCGGGATGGTTCAGAATGAAGGGCTCGAGGACGATGTCATGCACATGTCCCCGGGCGGCGTCACGCACCTGATGGACCAGACGAAACGGGGCCTTGTGCAGCTCCGGCGGGGTCATGTCCGGCAGAACACATTCCTTGTTCGGCACGATGATATACCGGTAATGGATGCCAAGCGCGCGCATCAGGGTGCCGCGACGGACAAATTCCTCGCGCCATTGCGCTTGGGCGCTGTCGTCGAGACGCAGGCGCCCCTCGTACATGTCCCATGTCTGGTTGGTGTCGTTGCACAGGAAAAGCCAGTCATCGAGACCCGAAATCGCCTTCGGCGCAGCGCCCATTCCCCTCACCTTCAGCATCGAACCGTCCCGATCATGGGGGTTAGAGGCGAAGGGTCAAGGAAAACTTGAGCGTGTTCCGGTTTCAGATGGAACAATCAGAAGGCGAAGAGGCGGAGGCGATCTGAACTGGAGGGAAGGTGTCTCAGCGCCCGGTCAGCCAGTTCGCCAGACCCGCGAGCCGCGAGGTGCGGGCGCCGCCCCGCGCTGCTTCCCGGCCATCGGCGAGCGCATAAAGCCGATACATCCCCTGCACCCCCAGCCAGCGCAGCGGCTCGGGTTCCCAGCGGCGCGGCTGGCGGTTCACCCAGGGCAGGGCGGTGCGCTCGGTCCTGGCGTCCAGCACCAGATCGGCCAGCGTCTGCCCGGCAAGGTTCGAGGTCGAGACCCCAAGCCCGACATAGCCCCCCGCCCAGCCGATGCCGGTCGCGCGATCAAGCCCGACGGTCGCGCACCAGTCCCGCGGCACGCCCAGAACCCCGCACCAGGCATGGTCGAGCCGCAGCCCGCGCGCCTGTGGCACCATCCGCTCGAGAATCGCGACCAGCTTCGCGATCGTCTCGGGCTGCGTCTGCCCGCGCCGATCCAGCCCCGAGCCGAAGCGATAGGGCACGCCGCGCCCGCCCATCGCGATCCGCCCGGCGCGGGTGCGCTGAGCATAGCAATAGGCGTGCGAGGCATCGCCCAGAAGTTCCGATCCGGCCCAGCCGATCTCGTCCCAGAGCGCGGGCGGAAGCGGTTCGGTCACGACGATCGCGCTGTTGAGCGGCAACCAGTCGCGGTCATGGCCTGCGATGTTGCGGGTGAATCCTTCCGTCGCGCGCAGGACCCGCTCGGCCCGCACCCGGCCGCGGTCGGTCTGCACGAGGCCAGGGGTGATCTCGGTGACGCAGGTCTGCTCGTAAATGCGCACGCCGCGGCGCTCGACCGCGGCGGCGAGCCCGCGCACCAGCTTCGCCGGTTGCACCCGGGCAACGCCATGCGTCACCAGCGCGCCAAGGGCTCCCGGCACCCGGATCCGGGCCGCGGCCGCAGCGCCGTCGAGCCAGTCGATCCGGTCCGGGCCGATCCCCCAGGCGCGATCCTCGGCCAGACTTGCGCGCAGCCGTTCGACCTGCGCCGGGGTGCAGGCATAGGTCAGGCACTCGGTCTCGTGCTGATCGGCGTCGATGCCCTCGGCCGCGCAGATGCGCAGGATTTCAGCCACGGTGGCGCGCAGCTGCCGTTCCAGCGCGATCACGCCCTCGCGCGTGCCGCTTTGAAGGTAGCGGCTGCGGTTCCAGCCGAATTCGCCCGAGCACCAGCCGCCATTGCGGCCCGAGGCGCCGAACCCGGCGAATTCCTTTTCGACCACGGCAATCGAGAGATCGGGCCGGGCCTGCTTCAGATAATAGGCCGCCCAAAGCCCGGTGAACCCGGCGCCGACGATGCAGACATCGACCGCGATATCCCCGGGCAGGGGCGGGCGCGCGGGCGGCAGACCGCCCATGTCCGCAAACCAGAAGGAAACCTCGCCGTTCGTCGTCACCGCCATCGCTGCCTCCGTAGCCGTCCGGGCCAGTCTAAAGCCCTTCGCGGCGCTGCCCAGCGGTTTGTGCAGGCGGGGCTTGCGTCGCCTCACGCGGGGCCGCGCGCCTCGGCGGTCAGCATCGCGGCCCGGCGGTTGATCCAGGCAAGGCCCGCCAGCGCGAGGCCAAGGATCAGGAACGAGCCCGCCCGCACCAGCCCGCCAAGGTCGGAGGCATCGACGAAGAAGACCTTGACGATGGCGAGGCCCAGAACCGCATCGGCGACATAGCGCAGCCAGGTTTCCCGCCGCAGCAGCGCCGCGACCAGCAACCCGGCGCCGATCACCAGCAAGAGCGCGGTATAGCTCCACAATTCGCCCTCGCTCATCGGCAGGCGGGCAGGGTCGTTGCCGCGCCAGGCCTGGGCGACGCTGAAGAACAGATACAGCGCCACCAGCCCCGCGCCGCTGGCCCCGAAGCCCACCCGCAACCAAAGCGGCATCCGGCGCAGCGTCGCCGCGATCGCGCAGCCGATCAGGCCGGGCAGCAGATAGCCGAGCGCGAGCGATGAAAACACGACCGGCCCGAGGATGGTGCCGCCAAAGCCCCAGAACGGATTGCCGAAGATCACATCCGACGCCAGCAGGCCCGCCGCCGAGACGAAAGACAGCGTTGCGGTGATCCGGCGCAGCCAGAGCGCCGCCTTGTGGCCGGGCAATGCGGCCTCTGCCGGTGTCTCGGCCAGCGCGGTGCGCGCCGAGGACCAGCCCGCAAGCAGCCAGACGCTGGCGAGGAGGCCGAAGGTCAGATGCCAGGGCCGGGTGCCCTGATCCGACAGATCCTCGAGCCCGCGGGTGATCAGCACCGAAAGACCCGCCCCCGCGACGACCGCGAAAGCGCCTTCAAGGGCGGCGCGGGTGACCGGCCGGGCCGCGCCGCGCACGAGCCCCCATGCGGCCGCAAGGGCGGCGGCGGGCAGCGCATGGGCGAGCAGGATGTCCGGGTAGCTCGCCACGCTCAGCGCCCAGTCGAGTCCCGGATCGACGGTGACCCGATAGACCAGCACCGCCGCGCCCGCCTGCGCGAAAGCCGCCAGATGCGGCAGCCGCCAGCGGTCATCCATCGCGACAGCGGCGAGCACCAGCACGCCGAGTGCGACCGAAAGCGCCGCCGTGCCCAGAAGAATGAACAGCGCGAGCGCCAGCAGCGCCATCGCCGCGAGCGCCGCAAGCGACATCCGGCCGTGATCGGCGCCGTCGCGCTTGCCGGCGCGCTCGGCGAGAGCCGTGGCCAGTGCCGCCCCCGCCATCACGATCCCTGCCCAGGGCGTCGGCCCGATCATCCGCGCCGGGGCCTGCAGCAATTCTTCGACCGCGAGCACGCCGGGGCCGAGCACCGCCGCCCCCTGCGCCCACCACAGCGCCGCCGGGCCGGTCGCGGCAATGCTTTGCCGCGCCGCCAGCAGCGATCCGAGCGTCGCCGCGGCGATCAGCGCGTAAAAGCCCATCATCGCGCTTTGCACCGGTTCCTCGGGCACGGGAGCCGAGAGCATCGGGTGGATCTCGGTCGCCAACAGAAGCAGCGCCGCCCCGGTCAGCACGGCGAAATCGGCCACGGCGGGGGCGCGGCGGCTCCAGAAAGTGGCAAGGGCGAACTGCCCCCCCACCGCGAGCGCCGCGATCAGATAGCCCAGATCGGCCGCGGCGATGTCGCCGTAAGGCTCGGTCAAGACCGTCTTGAGGATCGCGGCAAGCCCCGCCGCCCAGACGATCAGCAAGGCCCATTGCCGCCAGCCCACCGAAGCGCGGTCGCGCTGGGCGAGCCGCTGCACCACTGGCGGCATGTCGAGCCGCGGTTGCAGCGCGCCGCCAAAGAAGATCGTCGCGACGATCGGCATCAGCGCCGACAGGCACAGGAAGGCGGCCTCGCCGCCGGTCTCTTCCTGCACGAGACCCGCCGCGAGGAAGGGCAGGGCCAGCGCCACCTCGTCCAGATAGCGCCACTTGCGCGCGGCGTTGATCACGAGCCCGGCCAGCATGACGAGGCCGAAATAGCTCTGGATCAGCCAGGGCGAGCCGGGTTCCCCCCCGGCAAGGAAGGGCGCGGCAGTGGCGCCAGTGAGGCCGATCACCGCAAGGAACGGGCCGTAGAACCAGCCCAGCACGACGGCGAGGGCCGAGACCAGCACCAGCCCGGCAAGGGTCACGCCCGGACCGATCAGCGCGTAAAGCATCTGCGCCGTCAGCACCGTGCCGTAAAGCGTCACCAGCCCTGCGCCCGAAAAGATCGAGGGCAGATAGGCGGTGGCGCTGTCGGTCTCGTCGCCCCAGCGGCGCCGGATCGCCTCGCCCGCGCCGATCAGCGCGACGCCAAGACCCGCCGCAAGGAGGAGCCGCGCGGTGGGCGACAGCATCCCGCGCTCGGCCGCATATTGCGCCGCAAAAAGCCCGGCCAGCGCCAGCGACAGACCGGCGATGACGTAAAACCAGTTTTCCATCAGCCAGCCGACCGCGATCTGCACCAGATCCGGCCTCGGGATCGGGGGCGGTTTGGGCGCCTCGGTCGGTGCGATGGGCAGGGGCGGGGGCTGCACCGCCTCGGCCGGTTCAGCCGGGGGCGCAACGGTTTCTGACGGCGCAATGGCGGGCACGCTTTCGGGCAGCACCAGGCGCAGTTGCGCGGCCATCTCGCCCAACCGGGTCTCGGCCAGATCAAGGCGACGACGCAGGCCCATGACCTTGAGGACGAGCACGACAAGCGTGAGCACAATGGCCAGCGGAACGGCCAGGATCACTGCGATCAGTTCTTCATCGCCCACGAGAACTCCTCCGACCAGATCTGTCGTGAAGCCTATCGGGAAAAGACGTGCAAGGGAACGGACTTGGGCCACCCGGGCCGGGAGGTCGCATCGCGAGTGATGCGGGGCTCACCACTCCCTTGATGCGTCTGACGATGCGAGCACCGCGCAGGACGCGACGGATGCTGAAAATTCTGAGGTCAATCAACAGTTTCCCCGGAAACGATGCGTCGGAGCCACTCTCTCCGGCGCATCGGGACTTTCTTAGCAAAGCCCGGCGGGGGCAAACACTGGGGGAAATTCCCCATGTTGCCGAACAGTTACAGCGGCAGCAGACGCATCAGCACGGCCTTGGCCAGCGCCTGATCGCGGGTGCGCGATTTCAGCTTCGCCTTGGCCGAGGCGATATGTTTCTCGAAGGTCTTTTCCGAAATCTTCAGCCGCCAGCAGATCTCGGCCGGGCGCAGGCCGCGGGCCAGCCAGCACAGGCAGTCGATCTCGCGCGGGGAAAGCCGCACCAGCAGGTTCGTCCGGTCGCCCCGCACGGCGGCATCCAGCAGGTTCGAGGCGGCCGTCAGCACCGTACCTTCGGCGGCCCAGAGCCGGCGAAAGGCTGCGGTCTCGGGCGGGGTGTCCATCCAGAGCCCGATGCCGGAAAAGCCGAGCGGATGCCCGTCAAGCAGAAGCGAGGCGCCGCAGGTCATGCCAAGGTCGTGTTCGATCTCGAACTGACGGCGCTGCGACGGGGTCAGGCTGGCAAGGAAGCTGCCCAGTTCGGCGGGCATCCATTCGACCATGCGCGCGCCGTGATCCATCGCGACGATGGAATGGTCATTGTCGAGAAGCGCCCCGACGCCGATCGCGGACTGCCATTCGGCGCTGTAGGTGTGGTGATGAAACAGGGCGGCGGTATAGCCCAGATCGCCCACATCGCTGCGAAAGGCGCTGAAACCGTAGAAAAAGCCCTTCGCGCCCCGCCTTTGTGCGAATTCGGAAAAGCGCGCCAGCGGATCTGGATCGGCGCGCAGGGTCTCGGCCAGATCAAGAAGCGCCTGCATCGTCATGTCTTTCCCCGCAGCGGGCAGGCGGGGGCGCGGCGGCGGTCGGGAACAAGGACGCGATCGGTCATCGATGGGCAACAGGCCATGGTTACACAGGTAAAGACGGGCCGCAGATCAGGCCCGTGCCACAGCGGAAAGGAAGCCCCGCCGCCCCCTGAACGCAACGAGTCTTTCGGGGCTGCGGCGATCCCCCGCAGTTGCGGGGGGCTCCGGGGCGTCCGCGGTGAAGATCGCTCACGGCGCGGTGCCGAAGAACCGTGCCTCGAAAACGGCCTGCGGCAGGGGGCGCTCGAACAGATAGCCCTGTCCGTGCTCGCAGCCGAGGTCGATCAGCGTCTGCAGCGCCGCCTCGGATTCGATCCCCTCGGCCAGCGCGACGAAGCCGAATTTCTTCGCCAGCCCGATGATCGCCTCGACGATCTGGCGGGCGTCGCCATCGGCCTCGATGCCGCGCACGAAGCTGGCGTCGATCTTCAGCGTCGTCACCGGCATCCGGCGCAGATAGGTCAGGCTCGAATAGCCGGTTCCGAAATCGTCGATGGCGAGCGCAATCCCCATCTTGCGCAGCCGCTGCAGCGCCTCCATCGCGCCCGGCACGTCGATCGCGAGCTGATCCTCGGTCAGTTCGATCTGCAACCCGAAGGGCGGCGCGACATCGTTCGTGGTCTTCCAGCCCACCCGCACCAGCTCCGCATCGAGCACATCGGCCCAGTCCTGCGCCGCAAGGCTGGAGGCGGTCTGGTTGATCGACAGCGTCCAGTCGGCATGGACAAGCCCCGCCCAGCGCCAGCGCGCCTGCACCGCCACCGCGCGGCGCAGCACCATCCGGTCGATCGCGGGCATCAGCCCCGCCTTGGCGGCGATCGGCAGGAAATCCCCCGGCATCACCAGCCCGTGCCCGGGCCGGTGCCAGCGCACCAGCGCCTCGCAGCCGCGCGGGCGTTTGTCCGCAAGCGCGAAGATCGGCTGAAAATGCAGCTCGAATTCGTCGTTTTCGAGCGCATTGATCAGCGCCACCCGGGTTTCCAGCTCGCGCAGCGCCTCGGCCCCCATCGAGGGTTCGTAGATCGTCACCGCCTGCCGGTCGGATTTCGCCGCATACATCGCCAGATCGGAATTGCGCAAAAGCGCATCGCGACTGTCGCCGTGACGGCCATAACAGGCGATCCCCGCCGAGGCCGAGGGCCGGTAATTGTGCAGCCCCGGCAGATCAAGCGGCCGCGCCAGATGATCGAGCAACGCCTCCGCCCGGGCCCGCGCCGCCGTCTCGTTGGCATTGCCGATCAGCACGACGAATTCGTCGCCGCCGATCCGCGCCGCCAATTCGTTTTCGCCCAGCACGGCGCGCAGCCGGTCGGCAATCACCGTCAGCAGCAGATCGCCGGTCTCGTGGCCCAGCGAGTCGTTCACCGATTTGAACTTGTTCAGGTCAAGATACATCAGCGCGAAGGACTGACCCGAGCGCGAGCAAAAGCCGATCCAGTCGTCGATCCGCTCGGCCAGAAGCCGCCGGTTGGCGAGGCCCGTGAGCTGGTCGAACTGCGCCATGCGCTGGTTGTCGGCCTGGGTCTGACGCAGCAGCGTCAGATCGGCCAGCATCGCGACATGGCCAAGCGTGGTCCCCGCCGCATCGGTCAGCCGGGTGATCCGCGCCCAGCAGGTCAGCTGGCGGTCGTCCCGACTGTGCAGCACCACCTCGCCCTGCCAGGTCCCGTCGGTCGGCGAAAGCTCCTGTCGCAGCCAGGATTCGTCGTTCGGCATGCCTGCCGCGATCCAGCGCGTCCCGCTGCGCGGCGTCACCAGCGCCTCGAGCTGCGGGGATGGGCCGGTGCCCAGATCAAGGCCGCTCATCCGCTCGAAGGCCGGGTTCGCCCGCACCACCCGAAACGCCGGATCGGTCACCACGATCGCATCGCTGGATTGCTCGAAGACCCGGTCGGCAAGCCGCTCCACCTCGCGCATGCGCAGCTCTTCGCTGACATCGCGGGCGCGCGTGAAGACGCCGATCACGGCCCCGTCGTCGTCGAAGATCGGGCGTCGCTCGGTCAAGAGATGCGCCGGTCGCAGCGCGCCGGGCTGGCCGTTGCGGGTTACGCTCGGGCGCAGGGCCGTCTCTTCCATCAGCACCGCCTGGCGCTTTGCGATCACCCCGGCCTCGATCCCGTTCTGATGCCGCGCCAGCTTTTCATCCATGAATTGCGACCGCCGCCGCCCCTCGATCTCGGCGGGGGTGAGGCCGAAAGGCATGGCATAGGCCTTGTTGGCGATCACCACCCGGCCATCGGTATCGGTCAGGGTCACCGGGTCGAGCGTGCTTTCGATCAGGAAACGCAAGAGTTCGGGGTTGCCCGCAGAGGTGCTGGCATTGACTGGCAGCAGCACCACCCACCAGGTCAGTCCCCGGGCGCCGAATCTGTCCGGGGTGCCGACGACATGGGCATCATAGGTTTGCTGCGCCCGTCCGGCGCGCAGGATGTGCAGCCGCAGCGCCTGCACCGCGCTCTTGTCCCGGATCGGCACAAACGGCTGTGCCGGGGCCGCATCCAGCGCCGCCGTCAGGGCGCGCGCCTCGCTGCGCGACAGAGCCCCGCGCAGGGCCCCGGAAGGATTGCCGCTGCGGTCGTCGCCCAGCATCCGGCGCGCGGGGTCATTCCAGTCCGCGATGCGCAGCGCATGGGTAAGAAGCAGCACCGGCACCGGCAGGCGGCGCAACAGATCGCCGGGAATATGCATCCCATCCGGTGCCTGATGCAGCGACAGCTCCAGCGCGGCCGCCTGTTCGGCGCAACTCACCCGCAGCCGGTCGAGCGCGGCCCGCAAGTCGGGGCTGTCACTCTCGGGGGGCAGCAGCGATTCCAGGGCTGCGAAACGGGCGTCGATCTCTGCGACAGGGTCATTCACCGGCCCGCAGGCCGTGAGCGCCGGATCCGGGGCGCTCGTCAAAGGTTTGCTGCGCGCGCTGGCGCGATTTGAAGCGGGTTTCCAATTCATCGAAAGACGCTCCCTCGGCGCCCGGAAAAGAGGAGATAAACAGTTTGAACTGGCAGTATGAATCGCGATCTGCGACGTTCTGTCAACGTTGCAATTCAGGGCTGCATTCCTGGGGACGGTCTACTGCCCGAAAAAGCGTCGCAGGGGCCGGTTTGCAGAGTCCATTTGCGTCATATTTTATCAAAGAAAGTTGCTCTGTCTCGGCTTGAGAGGAGTCCGGCCCGGGCAACTTTGCAAAACATTAGGGAAGCGCGGGCATTCTCGTTTCGGTTGCAAATGGGTGCTTTCAGATGTCGGAAAAACCTCTTCCCCGAAACTCGCTGCGGCGCGTGATGGTCACGACGCTCGGCATGCCCGCTTTGCTGGCGCTGGTTTTCGGGTTCGTCCTGATCGGCGAGCGCTGGACGGCGCTGTCGGATGCGCGGCAGGTGCAGCGGCTGATGGGACTGGCCGAGGCGGCGGCCAATGTGGCCCATGCCCAGCAGCTTGAAAGCGGGATGACGAGCCTGTTTCTCAATGGCAAGGAAGCCACCATCCCGGACAAGCTCGCAGCCCAGCGCAAGGCGGCCGATACGGCGCGCGTGGCCTTGATCGAGCATGCGAAAACGATCGGCCTTGACCAGTTGCCGCCGCAGATTGCGGCCCTGCTGACCGAGCTTGAAGGGGATTTCAAGAGAAGCGCCGACCTTCGCAAGGCCGTCGATGCCCGGCAGATCCCGCCGCCCGAGGCGATCGAATATTTCACCGAAATGAACGCCGATGTGCTGCAACTCGTCGACGTCGTGGCCGGTGCCAGCGCCGATGCGCAGATCAACGCGCGGATCACCGCCTATGCGGCGTTCACCACCGCGAAGGAACGGGCCGGGCTCGAACGCGCGCTGGGCTCGGGCGCGTTCCGCAAGGGGCAGTTCGACACGGTGACCCTGTTGAAGATACGCGCGATGGTGGCGCAGCAGGAGCAGGCTTTCCTGTTCTTTTCCGCCTTTGCAACGCCCGAGGATCAGGCCGCGGTGGATCGGCTGAACGAGCTGCCCGCCTCGATCGAGCTGAACCGGATGCGCGAGATTGCCTTTTCCTTCCCGACGACCCAGGACACGGGCGGCGTGACGGGGGATGCGTTCTTTGCCACCACCACCGCCCGGATCGAGGCGATGAAGCAGGTCGAAACCGAAATCGGCAACCGGATCGGGGCGGCGGCTGCCGCCAAGGCCCGCGCTGCGCTGATCGGCTTCCTGGGGGTCGGCGGCGTCATTCTGGCGGCGCTCGTCGCGTCGATGATGACGGGGGCGCGCTCGGTCTGGCGGACCGAAGGGGATGTGCGGGCACTGGTGCAGGCGGCGGATGCGATGGCGGGCGGTCAGCTGGATGTGGCCCTGCCGGTGCCGCGTCTGCGCGAGACCGCGCAGATGGGCAGCGCGCTCGACAGTTTCCGGGTCAGCATTCTCGAAGGCCAGGACATCGCCCGCAAGGCCGAAGAGGACCGCGAGGCGCATCGTCAGGAGGAAGCACGGCGCGAGGCGGCACAGCGGGCCGGCAAGGAGGCGCGACTGGCCCGCGAAGCCGAGGAGGCCCGGCGTCAGGCCGAGCAGGATCGCCGCATCGCCGCCGAGATTTCGGCGATGGTCACCGCCTGTGCCGATGGGGATTTCTCGCGCCGGATCGGGCTTGACGACAAGGAAGGGATGCTGGCCGAGATCTGCGCCGGTCTGAACCGGATCGGCGAGATCACGGATGCGGGCATCGCCGAGGTCAACAAGGCGCTGCGCCATCTGGCCGAGGGCGATCTGACCTATCACATGCAGGACGGGCTGGTGGGCGTCTTCGACGAAATGGCGCGCTCGGTGCGGGCGGCGAATGACAGCATTGCGCGGACGGTGCTGGCGATCGAGGCGGCCTCGGTGACGATCGACGGCTCGAGCTCCGAGATCAGCACCGCCGCCAATGATCTGGCGCGGCGCAGCGAACAGAATGCGGCCATGCTCGAGGAAACCGCCTCGGCGCTGGAGGAAATGTCGAGCTCGATCGGCAATATGGCGGGGATCGCCAATGACGCCAAGGAGCGGATGCGGGAGATCTCGACACGGGCCGAGACCGGCAACGGCATTGCGACCCGGGCGATGGAGGCGATGGAGAGCATTCGCCAATCCTCCGAACGGATCGAGCGGGTGTTGCAGGTGATCGACGACATCGCCTTCCAGACCAACCTTCTGGCGCTGAACGCGGGGGTCGAGGCGGCGCGGGCGGGCGAAAGCGGACGCGGCTTTGCCGTCGTCGCCTCGGAGGTGCGGGCGCTGGCGCAGCGCTCCTCGGAAGCCTCGCGCGAGATTGCGCAGATCATCGGCACGGCGACGCAGGATGTCGGCCGCGGGGTCGAGATGGTCGATCAGACCGCGGGCGCCTTGAGCGAGATCGTCGGCACGATCCGCGGCGCGCTCGAGCGGATCGAACATATCGCAGGCGCGGTGGGCGAGACCGAGGTCGGCATCTCGGAAATTTCGAAGGCGACGACCGAGCTGGATCGGGTCACGCAGCAGAATGCCGCGATGTTCGAAGAGACCAATGCCGCGCTCGGCGCGCTGAGGGTCGAGGCGGATGCGCTGGTCGAGAATGTGTCGCAGTTCCGCACCGACAAGGATGCGCCCGCGCAGCGGGGCCGGGCGGCCTGAGGCAGGCCCCGGCTTGGGACGGGCGGCAGGGCCGCCCGTTCCGCAGTGCCAAGGTCAGGCGCAGAGCGTCTCGGCCAGAGTTTCCTCGGGGGTCGAGATCAGCCGCAGCCCGAATTCGGCATTCAGCGTGGCGATCAGGTTCGGCGTCAGGAACCCCGGCGCGGTCGGCCCGACCCGGATATCGCGCACGCCAAGCGCCAGCAGAGTCAGCAGGATCACGATCGCCTTCTGCTCGAACCAGGACAGCACCAGCGTCAGCGGCAGATCGTTCACCCCGCAGCCGAGCGCCTCGGACAGGGCCACGGCCAGCCGGATCGCGGCATAGGCATCGTTGCACTGACCGAGATCCAGCAGCCGCGGCAGGCCGTCGACGCTGCCGAAATCGATGCCGTCAAGACGGAACTTGCCGCAGCCCAGCGTCAGCACCACTGTGTCTTGCGGCAGCGCCCGGGCGAGATCGGCATAATAGCTGCGCTCGGCCCGCGTGCCGTCACAGCCGCCGATCAGATAGAAATGCCGGATCTTCCCCGACTTGACCTTGTCGAGCACCGCGGGCGCGGCGTCGAGCAGGGTGGCGCGGCCAAACCCGGTCAGTTGCGTCACCACCGGCTCGGTCGCGGCAAAGCCCGCCAGGGTCTCGGCGCAGGCGACGACCGCGGCGAAATCCTCGTCCTCGATATGGCGCACGCCGGGCCAGCCGACGATCGACCGGGTGAAGATCCGGTCCTGATAGGCGCCGCTGCGCGGATCGATCAGGCAGTTCGATGTCATCACGATCGCCCCCGGGAAGGCGGCGAATTCGCTTTGCTGGTTCTGCCAGGCGCTGCCGTAATGGCCGACGAGATGCGGGAAGACCTTGAAGGCCGGATAGGCATGGGCGGGCAGCATCTCGCCGTGCGTATAGACATTGATGCCGCGCCCGGCGGTCTGTTCGAGAATGCGCAGCAGGTCGTGCAGATCATGCCCCGAGACGAGGATCGCCTTGCCCGCGACCGGGCGTCGGTTCACCGGCGTCGGCACCGGATCGCCGAAAGTGCCGGTCGCCCCGGCGTCGAGCATCTCCATCACCCGGAAGTTCAGCGTGCCGATCGCCATCGCCTCGGCAAAAAGCGCGCGCGCTTCGGTCGGCTCGGTTGCCAGGAAGGCCATGTGGCGATGAAAGCCCGCCGCCGCCACGGGGTCGGTCTGGCCGAGCACCCGGGCGTGTTCCATATAGGCGGCGATCCCCTTGAGTCCGTAAAGGCACAGGAGCCGCAGGCCCATCACATCCGCGCCGATCCGCGCCGCATCGCGGTCGAGCGCCACCTGCCGACCGGCCTCGCTCAGCCCGGCGGCATCGCTGGGCCATGTGGCATCGGCGAGCGCAGGCAGAGAGGGCAGCGCCGCCCCGGCTTCGGCGCACAGCCCGCGCAGCCGGTCGCGCAGCTTTTGCGCCTCGGTCGTATAGCCGGCAAGCCGCTCGGGGTCGAAGTTGACGTTCGTCAGCGTCGCAAACAGCGCCTTCGGCACGAAGGCATCGACCTCGGCATCGATGATCCCCTGCGCCCGCGCCGCGACGGCATAGCTCGACACCGCCATCAGCGCGCAGATGAGCGCATCCTGAAGATCGGAGACGGCGGCGGTCTTGCCGCAATCGCCACGCGCGAAGCGGCAGCCGACACCGGTCGCGGTGTGCAGGGTCTGTTCGCACTGGATGCAAAACATCTGATGTCCTTTCGGGAGAGAGCAAGTATCGTGGTATTTCTGATACCATTTAAACTCTCTCCGCAACGTGGTATTGTGAATTCCACGATGGGCGCAACGCAAAGCCGCGCCCGGAGCCGGAGAGCGACGCATGCATCTGATGTCATCGACCGATTTCGCGCTGCGCACGCTGCTTTTTCTGGCATCCGAACCGGAGCGGCTGGTCAATACCGAGGCACTTGCGCAAGCCCTCGCTGTGTCTCGCAACCATCTTCAGAAGGTGGTTCAGACGCTGGTGGCCGGAGGATTCGTGCGCACGGTGAAGGGCGCGAAGGGGGGCGTGCTGCTGGCGCGGCCCGCGACCGAGATCCGCGTCGGCGCGGTGGTGCGTCATTTCGAGGCCCGCCAGCCGATCGTGGCTTGTTTCGCCCCCGACGGGCAGTGCGTCGTCGAGCCGCTCTGCGGGTTGAAAGGCGTTCTTTCCTCGGCGCAGGGGCAGTATTTCCGCTTCCTCGACGCCTACAGCATCGCCGATTGCCTGCGCCGCAGGCCCGCCCCGCAAGGCGTCTGAGGGCGCGCGATCAGATCGCGCCCCCCGAGGCCCGCACCGGGCTTTGCCGCGCCATCATGAAGGCGCGCAGCCTGGCCTCGTCGAGCGGCGGCGCGATGAAGAAGCCCTGCATCCTGTCGCAGCCGATCGCGCGGAGTGTCTCTGCCTGTGCCGCGGTCTCGACCCCCTCGGCAATCGTGGTGATGCCAAGGCTGCGGGCGATCTGCACGATCTGGCGCACGAGCCCGGCATCCTGGGTGTCGCGCCGCATCGCCGCGACGATCCGCCGGTCGATCTTCAACGCCGAGGGCCGGATCTCCATCAGCCCGACGATCGAGGTCTGACCCGAGCCGAAATCGTCGATCTCGATCTCGATCCCCTGCGCGCGCAGCCGCGCCAGAGCTTCGCGGAAATCGTCGCCTTCCTCCTGCCAGTTTCCGGTTTCGAGCAGCTCCAGCGCCACCCGGGTCCGGTCGCGCGCGACCTTGCGGGCCGCCAGCGGCAAGGAGGGGTCGCGCAACCGCCCGGCGCAGACATTGAAGGAGACCCGCTGCAGCACGATCCCCGCGCCCTCGAGCCGGTCGAGCACCTCGGCGGTCTTTTCCATCACCACACGGTCGATTTCCGCCACGATCTGCAATTCCCGCGCCACCCGCAGGAAGGCCTCGGGGGTCATCAGGCCGCGTTCGGGATGGCGCCAGCGCACCAGCACCTCGACCCCGACAAGGGACATGTCACTCGTGCGCACCTGAGGCTGGAACCAGGGTTCGAACTCGTTTTTCTCGAAGGCCCAGTGGAAGTGTGCGGCCAGCTGCCGGTCGAGATGCATCTGTTCGGCCAGCGCATGGGCGAAAATCTCGACCCGGTCACGCCCGGCGGTCTTGGCGCGATAAAGCGCGGCATCGGCGTAAAGCTGCAGTTCTTCGGCCAGATCGGTCATGTCCTCGGCAATCACCACGCCAAAGGAGGCGCTGATCCGGCAGGGATGGCCACGATAGCGCAGCGGCTCGTCGAGCCCGCGGCGCAGCCGTTCGACGATGGCGCGGGCGCGCATTTCGGTGGTGCCCGGGGCGAGCAGCAGACAGAATTCGTCGCCACCAAGGCGCGCCGCGAAATCATCCGCCTGCAGGTTGCGGCGCAGAAGATCGGCCACGCGGATCAGCACCTGATCGCCCGCCGCGTGGCCCAAAGTGTCGTTCACATGCTTGAAGTGGTCGAGGTCGACCTGGATCAGCACACAGTCGCGCGGACCATGACCCGCTTCGGCCGCATGCAGACGGGCCTCGATGTGGCGGTCGAAATAGCGCCGGTTCGGCAGCCGGGTCAGCCCGTCATGCAGCGCCAGATGCTCGTTTTCGTTGCGCATCTGCTCGGCCAGCGCATAGGCGCGTTCCAGCTCGGATTCGCGCGTGACGTCGGGGGTGGCGTCGTAAAGCGCCCCGGTCCAGATCACCGTGCCATCGGGTTTCGCCTCGGGGATCGAGGCCGCCATCAGCCAGATCATCCCCCGCTCGGGGTGGGCATAGCGAAACCGCATCCGCCACGGTGTCAGCTCTGCCGCGCTGATCCGGGTCAGCTCTTCCATCGCGGGCCGATCCTCGGGCAGAACTCCGGCCAGCAGCGCCCCCCCAAGCCGCGCGATCTCGGCCCGGTCGCGGCCGACGAGTTCGCCGAACCGCCCGCTCGTATAGGGGAAATCGGTGCGGCCATCCGGGTGCAGCCGGAATTCGAACAGCCCGACCGGCACGATGTCGAGGATCGAGGCGATGCGGGCATGGGCGAGGCGGACCTCTTCGGCGGCCGCCGTCACCTGCGCCTCGATCTGCAGACGATCGGTGATGTCGAGCGCCTTGCCGAACCAGTGCACCGCCCCGTCGGGCTGCGCCGAGGGCGAGGCCCAGAGATTGACCCAGCGTGTCTCGCCATCGGCGTCCATCACCCGGTGCCGCGCCTCGAGCAGGCTCAGCGACTGCCGCGAGGCGAGGAAGGCATTCTGCACCGCCTCGAAATCCGCGCGCGGGATGTTGCGGAAGACGGGGGGGCCGCCCGCGGCCATGATGCTGTCGGGCACGCCCAGCAATTCGGCGAATTTGCGGGTGAAATAGGGAAACCCGATCCGGCCGTCGGCCTCGCGGCGCAACTCGAAAAGCGCCCCGGGCACGTTCTGCGCGATCGTGTTCAGCCGTTCATGGGCGATCTGCACTTCGGTTGCCGCCTCGGCCAGCTTGCGCTCGCTTTCCTTGCGGGCGGTGATGTCCTGAAACGCCCCGGCGATGCGCACGGGCAGGCCGTCCTCGAACTGCGCCTCGCCCAGCGAGACTACCCAGATCCGCGTGCCATCAGCCCGGATCAGCGGCAGCTCGAACTGCCAGGGTGTGCCATGCTGCATCGCGGCCTCGACGGCGGCTGCGACGATCGGGCGGGCTTCGGGGGCGTAGAAGGCGATCGCCTTTTCCAGCGGCGGCACGGTTCCGGGGGGCATGCCGTGGATGCGGCAGGTTTCATCGGACCAGTAGATTTCCTGCGTTCGGACGTCGAGTTCCCAGCAGCCGAAACCGGCGAGCGCCCCCGCCTTTTCCAAAAGCCCCTGCACCCGGCGCAATTGCCCTTCGCGCGCCTTCACCGCGTCGATGTTGCGATGCACGCCATACATCCATTCCGGGCGCCCCTGCGCGTCGCGGCTCTGCAACCGCCCGACATCGCGCACCCAGATCCAGCGGCCGTCCTTGCGCCGCATCCGCACCTCGACCTCGTACCATTCGGTCTCGCCCGCGAAATGGCGCTGCAATTCATGGTTGGAGCGCGCCAGATCGTCGGGATGACAAAGCTGCAGCCAGGTCTCGATGCTGATCGGGGCGAGCTCGGCCAGACGATAGCCGACGATCCCGGCCCAGCGTTCGTTGAACCGCGTCTCGCCGGTCTGCACGTTCCAGGCCCAGGTGCCGAGCCAGGTCTCGTCGACGTAATGGGCGAAGTGGTCGCGCTCGGCGCGCAGGCGCGCGACATCCTCGGCCGCGGCGGCATCGTTCAGGACGGCGCGTCCGGCCTGCCCGGGGGCGAGGCGCAAGAGCGTGACATGGCAGGGAAGGGGGGGCAGCAGGCCCCGGGTCAGCGACAGGCGCAGCGTCGTCGCGGTTTCGGGCGAGGCCAGCCAGTCCGCAAGCTGCAGCCGATCGGCGGGGATGAACAGATCGGGGAAAGGAGTGCCGCCACGCGCGGTGCCGCTCTGACCGAGCAGATCAAGAGATCCCGCAACCACGGTGATCCGCCCGGTCGGGTCGAAATCGATCGTCAGCGACGACGGCCCGTCGCGCGCGTTGGTCTTCACTTCTCCCGTCGCGGCTCCAAAATCCGGCACATTGAGCATATGTCTCCCCCCGAGCCCTGCATGAACCATGCAGGACCTTCCCTCCCCGACTCAGGGGATCATAATATGGTTAACGAAAAATTAACGCTTTCGTGCCAATCCGCGCCGAGGGCCGCGGGATCGGGTTTTCGCCCCTGTTTGGGCGCCGGAGCTGGCGGAGGATGGCCGTCCTGCCTCTTGCCAGCCGCGATTTCGGGTTGTAAGACGCGCCCTGTGCGGGTGTTGTGTAATGGTAAGACCCTAGCCTTCCAAGCTAGAGACACGGGTTCGATTCCCGTCACCCGCTCCATCCTTCCAGCTTTGACGAAGGCGATCCGCCCTGCCAGAGTGGCGCGGCAGGAGGAGTTCGCATGGCCGGTGGTTGGGCGCGCGATGGCGCGGTTCAGGATCAGATCGACGCCTCGATCGAGGACGAGCTCAAGCGCATGGCGGCGCGGCGGGGTCTGGTGGGCGAAAGCGCGCGGACCTGCATCGACTGCGACGAGCCGATCCCGGAAGAGCGTCGGCAGGCCGTGCCCGGCGTGAAGCTCTGCCGCGACTGCGCCGCCGATCGCGATGCGGCCAAGGCCCGCCAGCCGCGGCCCGGCATGAACCGGCGTGCCTCGAAAGACAGCCAGTTGAAATGAAAAAAGGGACCGGTTGCCCGGCCCCAAGTCAGCGATGAGAGAGTTTCGGGAGCGGCGCCTGACCGGGGATCATTTGGTCAGGATCAGCTTTCCCTGCCGCGTGATACGCAGCGTATAGGTTTGTCCGTCGAGATCGATCTGCGCCAGGTTGCCGCCCCTGGTCAAAATGCGCGCATCATGGGCCGGAAGCACCGGCGTGGCGCTGCCCGACATCGGAAGGGTCATGTTCATGCGCAGCCCTCCCGCCGGTCCAGCATCGCCTCATACCGCTGTGCATGGTCGAACCCGGTGCTGAGCGCGGCGACAAGGTCGGACAGGGAAAACGGCACCGGCGCCCGGTCGTCGTGCCGGGGCAGGGCCGGACGGTTGCGAGTGAAGAGAGCAAGGGTCATGAGGTGAACCTCGGCGGTTGTGGATGATGTGCTAAACCTGACTGATTCAATCGGAAATGTAAAGCCGGAATCTTTTCGTCGGAAATTTCTTGACCCGCTTGGGTGGAAACCGCTTGGCAATCCGGCTGACTGCGGCTTCTCTGGACGGGCAGGAGAGGGAGAGCCGGATGCGGATCGGAATTCTGGGGACGGGCACGATTGCGAGCGCCGTGGTGCGCGGCATGGAGGGCGACGGGCACGAGATCACCGTCTCCGAACGCGGCGCGGCCCATGCGGCGGCGCTGGCGCGGGACTGCGCCTGTGTCACCATCGCGCCCAATCAGGCGGTGCTGGAGCGCTCCGAGGTGGTGATCCTCGGCCTTGTGGCCGAAACGGCGGCGCAGCTTCTGCCCGACCTTGGCTTTCGGCCCGATCAGCGGGTGATCTCGCTGATGGCGGGGGCGACGCTGGCGCAGGTCGCGCAATGGGTCGCTCCGGCCCGGGCCGAGGCGGTGATGCTGCCCTATCCGGCGATCGCGACGGGCGGCTCGCCGATCCTCGCCTGTGGCGAGACCGCGCTGATCGAGACGCTGTTCGGGGCGCGCAACCGGATCTATGCGCTCGGCGCCGAGTCCGAGCTGACCGATTGGCTGGCCGCGCAGGCGGTGCTGTCGCCGGTGGCGCTTCTGGTGCAGGAAACGGCGGGCTGGCTTGCGGCGCGCAGCCGCGATCCGGCGGCGGGCGAGGCCTTCCTGCGCCATCTGGTCGGCGTCAGTCTGCAGGCCGGGCCGGTCGCCGATCTGCTGGCCGCGCTCGACACCGAGGGGGGCTACAACCAGCGCCTGCGCCGCCACATGGAAGCGGCGGGGATGGTGCCCGATCTGCTGGCGGGGCTCGACCGTCTGGCCGGGCGCAGCTAGCGCGGCTGCGGCGCCGGGGCGCTGAGCGTGCGGTTGAATTTCGTCGGCGCCACCCCGAACCGGGCGCGGAAGCTGCGCGAGAAATGCGCCACGGTCGAAAATCCGCAGGCGACGGCGACCTCGATCAGCGTCATCTCGGTGGTCGACAGCAGGTTGCGGGCGTGATCGAGCCGCAGCCCGCGGTAGAAGTCCCCGGGCGTCTCGCCCAGCACCGACAGGAACATCCGCTCCACATGGCGGCGCGAATAGCCCGAGGCGGTGACGATCTCGGCCAGCGGCACCGGGTCTTCCAGATGCGCCTTCATCCGCGCCACCATCGCGATCAACCCCGGATTGCGCGAGCGGATCAGCACCGACAGCGCCGAGCGCTGCGCCGCATCGACCCCCACCATCACCTTGCGCAGGCACATCTCCGACACCATCGCGGCGAATTCCGCGCCATGATCCTGCGCGATCAGCGAAATCATCATGTCGGTCGAGGCCGCGCCGCCACCGCAGGTCATCACCTTCGCCGCGATCTCGAACATCGCGGGCGTGGGGGTCAGTTCAGGAAAATCCTCGCAAAAGGCGGGCTGGTTTTCCCAATGCAGGGTGAAACTTGCCCGGTCCAGCAAGCCCGCCTTGGCCAGCGCGACGGCGCCGGTGCAGATCCCGCCCACGGTGCCGCCAAAGCGTGCATGCGCCCGCACCAGCGCCACCACCGGCTCCGCCGCGGCGGCCGCGGCCGGATTGCCCGAGCAGACGAACAGCCGGGTGTCCCGGGGCAGGGCGGCCAGCGGCCCATCGGTGCAGACCGAAATCCCCGAAGACGAGGCGACGGCGGCACCGCCCTCTGACAGCAGCCGCCACTGATAAAGCGGCTGTTGCGAGAGTTGATTGGCAATCCGCAGCGGCTCCACCGCCGAGGAAAAGGCAAGCAGGGTGAAGCCCGGCACGAGCAGGAACGCGTATTTGCGGGTCTCGCCCGGGGTTTCGACGGGAAAGAAGGCCGCGCCCTGCGGCACGAGCGGAAGCGAATCGGTCATCGGGTCCCCGAAGCGTGGATATCCCTGCGTGACACGACGACGCGGGGGATCGCAACAGCCCCGCGCGGCCCCTCAGGCATCCCGGGTCAGGATCCATTCGCTGGCGGGATCGGGCTGGAAGCGCCAGTTCCGCCGCGGCCCGGCCATGACGTTGAGGTAATACATCTCGAAGCCATAGGGGGCGCCGCAGGGGTGATGGCCGCGCGGGACGCAGACAACATCGCCATCCTTCACCGCCATCGTCTCGTCAAGGCTGCCGTCTTCGGTATAGACCCGCTGCACCCCCCAGCCCTGCGCCGGGTTGAGCCGGTGGTAATAGGTCTCCTCGAGATAGGTGATGCGGGGGAAGTCATCCTCGTCATGGCGGTGGCTCGGATAGGACGACCAATGACCCGCAGGCGTAAACACCTCGGTGACCAGCAGGCTGTCGCAATAATCCTCGTTTTCCATCGCGATGTTGTTGATGTGACGGGTGTTTCCGCCCTTCCCGCGCGGCGTGAGCGTGATCCCCTCCGGCCCGATCCGGCGCGCAGGATGCCCGCCCTTGCCCGGCGCGGCACAGACGGCAATCGTGCAGTCGGTCTCGGCCACGGCCGACCAATCCTGCCCGTTCGGCACATAAAGACAATGCGGCGGGGTCTTCTCGAAGACATTCATCCGCTCGCCGAGCATGCCCCAATCCTGCCCGGCCGCGGTCAGATGCGCCTTGCCCTCGACCATGACCAGGATCACCTCGTTGCCCCCGGTCGCCTCGGCCGTCCCCTCGCCCGCGCGCAGCCGGTAAAGCGAGAACCCCACATAGCGCCATCCCGCCGAGGCCGGGGTGATCTCATGCACCTTCCCATGCGCCCCGAAAGGCTTGCGCAGCAACGTCATCCCGTGTCCCTTTATCTTGCACTAAATACCTCGGATGGGGTCCGGAGAAGGCAGCGCCTTCCCCGTGTTTTGGCCCCGGCTTTCGTTACGAACAGCCGCAGCCGCACCCGGCATCGAGCCCCGCCGCCCGCGCCGCCGCCTTCAGCGACTTCAGCCCCAGCGACTGATACTGCAGCGGATTGCGCAGCTTCGGATCCTGCTCGGCCTCGATCACCAGCCAGCCGCTGTAATGCGCGCTCGCAAGGATCCGCATCAGCGGCAGGAAGTCGATCGCCCCTTCGGGATCGCCCGGCACGGTGAAAGCCCCGGCCAGAACGCCCTGCAGGAAGGACAGATTCTCGGCCCGGACCCGGTCACAGATCGCGCGACGGATGTTCTTGGAATGGAAATGCGCAACGCGCCCCACATGCCGCGCCAGAACTTCCTCGGGGTTGCCGCCGCCAAAGGTGCAATGCCCGGCATCGAACAACAGGTGCGCATGCGGCCCGGTCGCGGCCATGAAGGCGTCGATTTCTTCCGGACTTTCGACCACGGTGCCCATATGGTGGTGATAAGCAAGCGTCACGCCCTCGGAGGCCAGATAGGCCGCAAAGGCCTCGATCTTCGCGCCAAAGGCCACCATCTCGTCAGCCGTCAGGCGCGGCCGCGCATTCACCGGCGTCGTCGGGCTGCCATGCACGGTGTTCGAGCATTCGCAGACGATGCAGACCTTGCAGCCGTTCTCCTTCAGCTTCGCCAGATGCCCCTGCACCGACTTGATCTCGTCCTCGACCGAGCCGACGAGCAGATTGGTCGAATACCAGCCCGAGACGAACTTCAGCCCATACGCCCCCAGCAGCGCCTTCAGCGCGACCGGATCCTCGGGCCAGCGGTGGCCGTTCTCGATACCGTCAAAGCCGATCTCGCGGCCCGCTTCGCGCAGGATCTGCTCGGTCGGAATATCGGCGCCGATCGTCTGATCGTCATCATTCGCCCAGGCGATGGGGTTCGTGCCGTAAAGGATCATCTTTTCCTCTTTTCCCGGGCCTTGTTTTTTCTTGGCCCAAATACGCTGGGGGGTCCGGGGGCAAAGCCCCCGGCCTTCGGTTCAGTTCACGACATTCTGCCGGGCGGCGGCCTTCACATAGCGCTCGCGCGCCGCCTCAAGCCGCGCAGGCCCGCCCACTTGCGGCACGGCCACATCCCACCAATGCCCGCCCGCGCCGGTGCCCGGCACCGGATCGGTGTCGATCAGGATCACGCTCGGGATCTTGCGCCCGCGCGCGGCGACGATCGCGGCTTCCAGATCGGCGATCGAGCCGACCTTCTCGGCATGCGCCCCCATCGAGGCCGCATGGGCGACGAAATCGATCTGCGGCCCCTCTTCGATGCGGCAGTCCTTGTAAAGGTTGTTGAACTCGGCCCCGCCGCATTCCTGCTGCAGCCGGTTGATGCAGCCATAGCCACGGTTGTCGGTCAGCACGATGGTGAAGGGCACATGACGCATCACCGCGGTGGCAAGCTCCGAATTCGCCATCATGTAGCTGCCATCACCGACGAAACAGATCACCTCTTTCCCGGGGCGGGCGAGCGCAATCCCCAGCGCCCCCGCCACCTCGTAGCCCATGCAGGAATAGCCGTATTCCATGTGATAGCCGCCTGGCGCCGCCTGCCAAAGCACCTGCAGCGCCCCCGGCATCGTGCCCGCCGCGCACATCACGATGCTGTCCTTCGTCACCACCCGCTGCACCGCGCCGATCACCTGCGCATCCGAGGGCAGATTGTTCGCATCGCCTCGCGCGGGCGGCGCCGTCACCACCTTCACCGCAGCCTGCCAGGCCAGCCGCGAGGCCGCATCAAAGGCCGGGGCCTTGTGATCGCCAAGCGCCGCGGAGATCTTCTGCAAGCAGACCTTGGCATCGCCGACAAGCCCGACCGCCCCGTGCTTGAGCGCGTCATAGCCCGCAAGGTTGATGCTCACGAGCTTGCGCCCTTCGGCCCCGAAAACCGTCCATGAGCCGGTGGTGAAATCCTGAAACCGGGTGCCGACCCCCAGCACCAGATCGGCCTTGGCACAAAGCTCGTTGGCACAGGCCGAACCGGTCACCCCGGGCGAGCCGAAGTTGAACGCATCGTCCCAGCCATTCGCTCCCTTGCCCGCCTGGGTCTCGACAAAGGGAATGTTGTGGGCCGCTGCGAAGGCCGCCAGATCGGCCTCGGCACCCGAATAGATCACCCCGCCGCCCGCGACGATCACCGGGGCTTCGGCCGCCTTGATCAGCGCCACGACCTCGGCCAGTTCCTGCAGATCCGGCTCGGGGCGGCGGATGCGCCAGACCTTCGGCGCGAAGAACTCGACCGGATAGTCGAAAGCCTCGGCCTGCACGTCCTGACAGAAGGCGAGACAGACCGGGCCGCAATTGGCCGGATCGGTCATCACCGCGAAAGCGCGGGGCAGGGCGGTCAGCAGATGCTCGGGCCGCGAAATCCGGTCGAAATAGCGCACCACCGGGCGGAAGCAGTCATTGGCCGAAATCGTGCCGTCGTCGAAATCCTCGATCTGCTGCAGCACCGGATCGGGGCGGCGGTTGGCAAAGACATCGCCCGGGATGAAAAGCACGGGCAAGCGGTTCACATGGGCGAGCGCCGCCGCCGTCACCATGTTCGTCGCCCCCGGCCCGATCGAGGAGGTCACCGCCATCGCGCGCTTACGCTTCATCGTCTTCGCATAGGCAATCGCCGCATGGGCCATCGTCTGCTCGTTCTGCCCCCGCCAGGTCGGCAGCGCATCGCCGATGCCGTGCAAAGCCTCGCCGATCCCCGCCACGTTGCCGTGGCCGAAAATCGCCCAGACGCCTTCGAGGAAGCGCTCGCCTTCCTCGGTCATCTGCACCGAAAGCCAGCGCATCATCGCCTGCGCCGCCGTCAACCGGATCGTCTCACCCGCCATCTTTCGCCTCTCCCGGGATCAGCGGGCCAGAACCCGCAACCCTTTCATCTTGCTTCAAATATCTCGGGGGTGTGGGGGCAGCGCCCCCACCCGCCCGTTTCACCGCGCCGCCACGTGCCCCCGCGCACCGACCCGCGCCCGGTCCCAGACCGTGCACAGCCGCGCATAGCGCCGCGCCATTTCCGCCACCGCTTCCGCATCGCCGAGGTCGCCCTCGAACCAGGCCCGCGCGACGACGCCAAAGATCGTGCGACCCACGGCAAAGCCCTTCACCAGCGGGAAGCCCGCGGCGATGGCGAAGCTTTCCGCCAGATCCTCCTCGGGCGCATCAAGGCCCAGCACGACGATGCCGCGCGTATGCGGGTCGTTTTCCTCGATGGCGGCGCAGGCCGCGGCCCAGGCAGCCCGCGTCGCCATCGGTTCCAGCTTCCACCAGTCGGGGCAAACGCCCGCCGCGTAGAACTGCCGGATCAGCGTTGCCGTCGTGGTCTCGGTCACCGGACCGACCTTCGACGGGATGATTTCCAGAAGGAATTCCAGACGGTTGCGCCGCGCCGCCGTGTAAAGACGCACCACCTCCGCCTCCTGCGCGCGGCGCAGATCGGGCGCGTCGTCAGGGTGGCAGAAGACGAGCACCTTCACCACATTCTCGCGCGCCCAGTTTTCCAGACCGCCGCAATCGGGGCCAAGCTCGGGCTCCAGCTCCAAGGGCCGCGAGCCCGGCCATTCGCAGGGCCGCCCGATCCAGAGCCCGGTTCCGCTCGCCGCATGCAGCGCCTTCCGGCCGATGCGGTTGTCGCACAGGATGCCGTAGCCGGGGCGTCCGCCCTGCACCTCGCGCGCGGCGGCCAGACACAGCTCCTTGAACCGGCTGCCCTTGTCGGCGGTGAAGCCGGGCAATTGCTCCAGCTGCATCCGGTGGTCGAAGGCAAAGACCCGCATCGTCGACCAATCGCCCTTGCGGGTCGTCGCCCAATGCACCTGCTCAAGCTCGGCATCATTGCGCAGATCCGGCCGCACCACCCCGCGCCGCAGGAAGAACTTCAGCTCCTCGAGGCTCGGATAGGCCGGAGTGCAGCCGTGACGGCTGACCGCGAAAGCCCCGCAGGCATTGGCATATTCGAGCGCGCGCGGCCAGGCCTCACCATCGAGCCAGCCCTTCAGAAGCCCCGAAAAGAACCCGTCCCCGGCGCCGAGCACGTTGAAGACCTCGATCGGGAAACCGGGGCCGCTTTGGCCGTCATCGAGGCTGTCGGGAATGGTTCCCTCGAAGGCCACCGCCCCCTTGGCGCCGCGCTTGCAAACGAGCGTCGCGTTCGACACCGCCCGCACTGCCCGCAAAGCCGCGATCGTGTCGGTGCTGCCGCCCGCGATATGGAATTCCTCTTCCGTGCCGACGATCAGATCGAAAAGATGCAGCGTGCCCAGAAGCTTCGCCGTCACCTTGGCGCTTTCGACAAAGCGGCTTTCGCCCGCGCCATGCCCCGCCACGCCCCAGAGGTTCGGCCGGTAATCGATATCGAGCGCCGTCTTCGCCCCATGCTTGCGCGCCAGGGCCAGCGCCTTCAGCACGGCGGCTTCGGTGCGCGGGTGCGACAGATGCGTGCCGGTGGCCAGAACCGAGCGGGCTTCGGCGATGAACCCCTCCTCGATATCGGCCTCGCAAAGCGCCATGTCGGCGCAATTCTCGCGGTAGAAGATCAGCGGGAACTGCTCCTCGTCGCGGATGCCGAGGATGACGAGCGCCGTCAGCCGCTCGGGATCGGTCTTCACGCCGCGCACATCGACGCCCTCGCGCCCGAGCTGCTCGCGGATGAAGCGCCCCATATGTTCGTCGCCCACCCGCGTGATCAAGGCCGAGCGCAGCCCCAGACGCGCGGTGCCGCAGGCGATATTCGTCGGCGAGCCGCCGATGTATTTCTGAAACGACCCCATATCCTCGAGCCGCCCGCCCACTTGCGTCCCGTAAAGGTCCACGCCAGCCCGGCCTATGGTGATCACATCAAGGGTCTTCATCTTTCGGTCCTATCGGCTCGGGGTGGTCCGGAGGGGCCCGAAGGCCCCTTCGGGCAGGGGGTGCGGGGGGCGGCAGCCCCCCGTTCGGGTCCGGGCGCAGTACGCCCGGAAACCGTCAGAGACCGGCCTTCACGAAGGCGATGCTCTCGGCCAGCGCCGCTTCCGGGTCGGCCAGATCATGCACTTCGGTGGCAAAGGGCTCGAAGCTGAACGGACCGGCATAGCCACCCGCCAGAAGCGCCTTGATCTGCGGCAGGTTTTCCAGTCGGTCCTGGGCATCGACCAGCACCCGATGCGCATCAAGCATGCCGCCCACCAGCAGACCCGGATCATTGACGCCCGAGATATGCACCAGCGCCGTGCGCTGCGGGTAGAACTCGGTCTCGCCCGCAAGGTGATGGTGGAAGGTGTCGTGCAACAGCCGGAAGGTGCCGTCATCGCCCGCCTCGGTGATCGCCGCGATCGCCTCTTTCTTCGTGCGCAAGGACGAGACCGGGAAGCCGAGCGGCTCCACCAGACCCATCAACCCGCGCGATTTCAGCATCGGCTTGATCGCGTCCAAAGCCGCCACGACCTGCGAATGCGCCACCGCCCGGCCCTCGTTCAAGGGGCACATGACCAAAGCCTTGGCCCCACAAGCCGCCGCGTAATCGGCCATCTTCTCGGCCTTCGCGGGCAGATCGCCCGACCAGACGTTGAACGGATAAAGCGCGTTGATCGAGAGGATCGTCACGCCCGCATCCTCGGCCGCCGACTTCACATCGGCCGCTTTCCAGCTGCTCATCACGTCGGGCAGATCGTTGCGAATCTCGACCTCGGTCGAGCCCAACCGCTTCGCCATCTCGAAGAACTCGACCAACGCCACTTTCGGCGCCGCGATGTGGTTCATTGCAAAACGCATCGCTTCCCCCTTACGCGTAAAGCGCCGGACGCGCCGGATAGGTGATGGCGACGGCCTCGCCCTCACACTCCTGCGCCTTGACGCAAGCGTCCGAGGTGACGGCGGCCATGTAGCCATCCCACGAGGTCGGACCCGAGGCCGTGCCCCGCGCGGCCGCTTGCAGGAAGTCTTGCAGTTCGACGTCATAGGCGCCGACGAAGCGGTCTTTCCAATCCACAAGGATCTCGTTTTGCAGCTTCGCGCCCAGACGCATCTGAATCGCCATCGGCTCGGGCAGTTTCGCGATGCCATCCTCGCCCACGACTTCGCATTGGATGTCGTAGCCGTAGTGGCAGTTCACGAAGATCTCGGTGTCGATGACGACGCCCTTGGCGGTTTTCAGCGTCACGATCTGCGGGTCGCGCAGCTTTTCGTGGCTGCGGGCACATTTGCGCGGAAAGGTCACGCGGGCCTCGGTGTAATCGTCATCGAGCAGCCAGCGGAACACGTCGATTTCGTGGATCAGCGTGTCATGGATCGCCATCGGCGTGACGTAGTTGTTGCCCACACGCGGGTTGCGGTGCGCGGCATGGACCATGATCGGCGCCCCGGTATGGCTCTCGACCGCCGATTTCAGCGCGACATAACCGGCGTCATAGCGGCGCATGAAGCCCACTTGCACCAGACGCTTGCCCGCCGCCACTTCGGCATCGACGATGCGTTTGGCGCCATCCGCCGTGGTGGCCAGCGGCTTTTCGCAGAAACACGGTTTGCCCGCGGCGATGGCGGCCAGCACATATTGCTCATGCGTCTGCCCCCAGGAGCAGACCAGAACCGCATCGACATTGGCCGAAGCGATCAGCTCCTCGCCGGTGGCGAAAATCTCGGCGTCGGGCGCGATCTCGGCCTTGACCGCCTCGGCCGAAGCCATGTTCACGTCCGAAAGCGCGGTGATCTTGCCGCCTGCCAGAACCTTCTCGATGCGGCGGGCATGGTCGCGGCCGATGGCGCCGGTGCCGATAACCCCGATTTTCACAGTCATTTCGTGGACCTCATTTCCAGAATTTGTCGATGTAGCGTTGCATCTCGGCGCGCATGAAGGTGGACGACGCGTCCGCCTTGTCTTCCCAGGCGAAGACGCAGGCGGTCATGATGCCGTCGAAGCCAATCTCGTGGAGCGTGCCGAAGAAGTCGTCCCAGGGCACTTCGCCCTGACCGATGTTCAGATGCTGGTGCACCCGGGCTTGGGTGCCCGGCGGGTTCAGGATGTAGCGCAGACCCGAGCTGGCCTTGTGGTTGAACGTGTCGCCGACATGGACATGGGCCAGCACATCGGCGGCTTCCCGGATCATCGCCTTTGTGTCGTCGCCGAAATAGAACGTATGCGGCGCGCAATAGAGGAACTTCACGCGCGGGCTGTTCACCGTGCGGATGATGTCGAGCGCCGGTTGCAGCGTCTCGCACCAATCCTCGGGGTGGGGCTCGATATGCAGGTTGACGCCTTCGCGCTCGAAGAGCGGCACCAACTCCTCCATCGAGCGCCACCAGGCATCCTCGCAAGTCTCGATCATGCTGCCCGTATGGCAGCAGTAGCACGAGCCCTTGTCCGGGTGCGGCCCCCGGCCGAATTCCGAATTCATCGTGTCGACGCCCATCTCGACACAGATTTCGAGCGCGCGTTTCCAGTGCTTGACGGCAGCCTGCCGTTCGCCCTCGTCATTGCTGGCCCAGCGATACATCGGCAGGATCGAGGCGATCTGCACATTGGCGTCGGAAAGCGCCTTTTTGAACGACTTCACCCGGTCGGGGAACACGCGAGGGGCCTTGAACCATTCCAGGAAATCGCCGCGGGGGCTGAGTTCGATCCAGTCGTAGCCAAGTTCGGCGACCTTCGAGGGCAGGGCCTCAAGGCTCAGATGGCGGTGCATGAAGGGGTCGAGGGCGATCCTCATATCTGACTCCTCAGGGTTTCACGGGACGGCCCTGCGAGGCCGCCATGGCATGGATGATTTTTTCGATGACGAGGCCCTGCACGAAATCCGGGCCGCAGGCCGGACCGCCCGCAATCGCCGACAGAAGATCGCGCGCCTCGATCACCTTCTGCTCGTTGAAGCCGAAGTTGTGCCCCGGCGCCGGGCAGAAGGCGGCGAAATCGGGTTGATCAGGGCCGGTGAGGTGACGGGTGAAGCCAGCCTCGCCTTTGCGGTGCAGCCAAAGCTCGTTCATGTTTTCCTGATCGAAGATCAGCGTGCCGTCGGTGCCGTGCACTTCCCATTGCAACCGGCATTTGCGCCCCCGCGCCACGCGCGAGGTGGCGAACGAGCCCTGCGCGCCGCTTTCGAACTTGATCAGGGCGAGCGCCGAATCCTCGTTCTCGACCGGCTTCGGGCCTTGCGGCGAGGGCCGCATCGGCACCGAAATATGGGTCAGCGCGGTGATCTCGGCCACCGGCCCCATCAGCGCCGTCATTTGTGAGACGAGGTGGCAGCCCAGATCGCCCAGGGCGCCCAGACCACCAGCCTCGCGCGTCATCCGCCAGGACCATGGGAGGGAGGGATCGGCGGAATAGTCTTCGTCATAAACACCGCGGAAGGCCATCGGTTGGCCGATCTCGCCCGCCTTGACGAATTGCACCGCCCGCTGAAACGCCGGGCTGCGCAGATAGTTGTAGCCAAGGATCGTCACCTGACCCGGGTGGGCGGCAGCCAGATCGGCCATCGCCTGCGCATCGGCCAGCGTCAGCGCCATCGGCTTTTCCAGCCAGACATGCTTGCCCGCCTTCAGCGCCGCCTCGGCCATCGGCCGGTGCAAACCGTTCGGCGCGGTGATCGACACCACATCGACGGCGGGATCGGTGCAGGCGGCCTGCCAGTCGGACGTGCCGCGGGCAAAGCCGAATTGCGCGGCAAAGGCTTGCGCCTTTTCTTCGGGCAGTTCGCAGAGCACCTCAAGCCGCGGATGGGCGCCCCCGAAGGTGGCCGCGACGGTCCGCCAGGCCATGGCATGGCATTTGCCCATGAAGCCGGTGCCGATCAGGGCAACGCCAAGGGATTTCTCAGGCATGGGACGGGTCATCGGGACATCCTTCGGGGGGAGGCGGGGGGAGAGAGGGAAACCCCGCCGATCAGGTTATTGATATTGCGACATGTTTTCTTTGGTGACGGGTTCGAACGGGATCCAGATGTTGCCATCCACCTTTTCGCCCTTCGTCATCGCCACGGCCGAGGACAGCGCGACCTCGCCCTGTTTCGTGGCGTTCTGGAACACCGTCACATCCAGATCGCCCGCCGCCATCGCGGCCAGACCATCGGGGGTGGCGTCGATGCCCGCGACGACGACCGAGCCCATGTCGACGCCCGCGCCTTTCAGCGCTTGAATGGCACCGATCGCCATCTCGTCATTGTTCGAGATGATCGCGTCGAAATGCATCCCCGTGGTCAGCCAGTTCGTCGTGATGTCCTGACCCTGAGTGCGGTTCCAGTTGCCGACCTGCTTGTCGAGGATCTTCATCCCCGAACAGTCGGGCGTGGCGATCACGTCCTCGATGTCCTTGGTGCGGACAAGCGAGGCTTCGTTTTCCAGCGGCCCCATCAGCACCAGCACGTCGCCCTTGCCGCCCAGCATTTCACAGACGGCTTTCGTCTCCATCGTGCCGCTGTCGACTTCATTCGAGCCGATGAAGCTGGTGCCCGCGGGCATCGCGGCATGTTCGGCGGGCGGGTGGTTGACGTAGACAAGCGGAATGCCCGCTTCCGTCGCCAGCGCCGTCATGGCGGGGGTCGAGGCGCCATCGACCGGGTTCACGATGATCGCATCGACGCCGTTCGCGACGAAATTCTGCACCTGATTGAGCTGCTTGGCGACGTCGAGCTGCGCGTCTTCCAGGCTGAGCGTCACGGTGCTGTCCTTGGCGGCCTCGGCCTTGATCCCATTCAGCAGGATCGTCAGGAACGGGTTGTCGAAGCTCGTCATGCTGACGCCGATCTTCGTCTCGGCCGCAGCGGGCAGGGCGCACAAAACAAGCGCAGTGGTCAGGAACATGCGTTTCATGGGATTTCCTCCGGGGTCATTCCCTGCCCGTCGGGCGGACAGGGGAAATCGGTATGTCAGGATTTCTTGGTGCGTTTTTTCTGCCGGTAGACGTCGGCGACGACAGCGGCGACGATGATCACGCCCTTGATCATTTCCTGGTAGTAAGCGTCGAGGCGCAGGAAGGTGAACCCGGAGATGATCACGCCGAAGATCACCATCCCGATCATCGTGCCGAGGATCGATCCGCGGCCCCCGGTCAGCGACACGCCGCCGATCACCGCCATGGCGATGGCGTCAAGCTCATAGGCGAGACCCATGCCTGCCTGCGCCGTCTGACCGCGGGCGGCAACGACCATCCCGGCCAAGGCGGCCAGCGTCGCGGCGACGACATAGACCTTGATCAGGTGATGCTCGACATTGATCCCCGAGACGCGGGCGGCCTGCTGGTTCGCGCCGATCGCATAGGTGAACTTGCCGTAGCGGGTGTATTTCATCGCCACATGGAAGATCGCGGCGACGGCAAGGAAGATCGCGACGGGCATCATCCCCTTGCCGATGAAGGCAAAATCATCGGTCGGGAATGAAATCGGCTGGCCCTTGGTGTACCATTTCGCAAAACCGCGTGCCGTCACCATCGTGCCGAGCGTCGCAATGAAGGGCGGGATTTTCGCATAGGCGATCAGCGCCCCGTTGATCAGCCCGACCAGCGCACCCGCCATCAGGCCAAGCGCGATCGGCACGATCGCCGGCAGGTCGGTCAGGTCCGGATAGACCGCGCGGGCATAGGTGGAAACCTGCGCGAAGCTCATCGCGAACATCGCCACGGCGCCGACGACGGACCCCGAGGACAGATCGATCCCCCCCGCGATGATCACCTGCGTCACGCCGACCGAGATGATCCCGATCACCGAGACCTGCAGAATCATGATCTTCAGCCGGTCGATCGACATCAGGAACGACTGCCCCTGAAAGATCCAGCCGAGGATTTCAAAGACGAGCGCGATGCCCACCAGAACGAACAGGATGTTGACCTCGGGCGGCAGACGCCGCGGTGCGGCCTTGATCTCGGCCCCGGTCGTGTATGTGTCTTGCATGGCCATCGGCTCCCCCTATTTCGCCGCCAGTTCCATCACGCGCACCTGGGTCGCCTCGGCGCGGTCAAGGAAACCGCTCACGCGCCCCTCGTGCATCACCATGATGCGGTCGGACATGCCCAGAACTTCGGGAAGTTCGGACGAGATCATCAGCACCGCCACGCCCTGCCCGGCGAGGGCGGTGATCAGGCGGTGAATTTCGGATTTGGCCCCCACGTCGATGCCCCGCGTCGGTTCATCGAGAATGAGGATGCGCGGGTTGGTCAAAAGCCAGCGCGCGATCAGCAATTTCTGCTGGTTGCCGCCCGAGAGGTTCTCGACCCGCTCGGCAAGGTTCGGCGTCTTCACCCGCAGCTTGGCAGAATACTCCTGCACCAGTCGCGTCACCTCGGCTTGCTGCACGAAACCGGCGCCATTCACCTTGTCGCGGGTAATGAGCGCCATCTGCATGTTCTCGAGGCAATCCAGCACCAGAAAACAGCCGGTTTCCTTGCGGTCCTCGGTCAGGAAAGCGAGCCCGTGATCCATCGCCACTTGCGGCGAGGTCATCACCACATGCTCGCCGTCGATCCAGATGTCGCCCGTTTCCGCCGGATGCACGCCGAAAAGCGCCTCGGCCACGTTCGACCGGCCCGAGCCGACAAGCCCGGCGACGCCCAGGATCTCGCCCTTGCGCAGCTTGAAGCTGATGTTGTCAAAGACCCCCGGCAGGCTCAGGTTCTGCACGTCCAAAATCACATCGCCGATCGGGCAATCGACCTTCGGGAACATCTCGGTGATTTCGCGCCCGACCATCATGCGGATGATGTCGTCGCGCGTCACCTCGGAGGCCGGGACGGTCGAGATGTATTTGCCGTCGCGGAAGACGGTCAATTCATCTGCGATTTCAAAGATTTCGTTCATCTTATGGGTGATGTAGACGATGCCCACGCCGCGCGCCCGCAAGTCGCGGATGATGGCGAAAAGATGCTCGACCTCGGTTTCGGTGATCGCCGAGGTGGGTTCGTCCATGATCAGCACATCGGAATTGTAGCTGACCGCCTTGGCGATCTCGATCATCTGCTTTTGCGCGACGGTCAGATCGCCGACGATCGCCAGCGGATCGAGATGGATGTTCAGGCTGGCAAAAAGCTCGGCCGTCATCGTCCCCATCCGGGCATGGTCGATCAGGCCGAAGGCCCCCTTCGGCTCGCGGCGGATCCAGACGTTTTCCGCCACCGTCATCGTGTTCATCAGGTTCAATTCCTGATGGATCATCGCGATGCCGCAGTTCAGCGCGTCGATCGGCGTGCGGATCACCAGCTTTTCCCCGGCAAAGCGCACTTCGCCCCGGTCGGGGTTGTAGACCCCGGCGATGATCTTCATCAGCGTCGACTTGCCCGCGCCATTCTCGCCCATCAGCGCATGGACCGAGCCCGGACGGATCTTCAATTGCACATTGTCGAGCGCCACGACGCCCGGGAATTCCTTGCGAACTCCATCCACCTCGAGGATGAACTCGCCGTCATAATGTCTGCGGCCTTGGGCCCCTGTCGTCGAAAGGGTCGCATCCAGCATGGTCGTCTCCTTGAACCGGCGCCGCTGTTGCGGTCCGGGCAAACCAGGGGCGTCGACCGCCCCCGGCAGCGCTCAAAGCGGGATCAGTTCTTCGCCTGGTAATTCGCGAGGGTCGCGGGGGTGACCAGTTCGAAGGGGATATAGACCTTGGTGTCGACCTTCTCGCCCTTGGCCAGGCTCAGCGCCGCATCCAGCGCGCCCTGACCTTGACCGGCGGCGTTCTGGAACACGGTCACGTCCAGATCCCCGGCCGCCATCGCGGCGAGCGCGTCCTGCGTCGCGTCAACGCCGCCGACGATCATCGTGCTCATGTCCTTGCCGGCGGCCTTCAGCGCCTGAATCGCGCCGATCGCCATTTCGTCATTGTTGGCCACGACCGCATCGAATTCGAGCCCGGCCGAGAGCCAGTTGGTGACAAGGTCGGCACCTTGCGTGCGCGACCAGTTCGCGGTCTGCTCTTCGACGATCTTGATGAAGCTGCACTCCGGCGTGGCGATCACGTCATGCACGTCCTGCGTGCGCATCCGCGCCGCCTGGTTCGACAGCTCGCCCATCATCACGACGATCTTCGCCTCGGTCTTGCCCTGCTCTTTCAAGAGACGGCAGACTTCCTGCATTTCCAGCGTGCCAGAGTCCTTTTCGTTCGAGGCGACGAAGGCCTGTTTTTCCGGCAGGGTATCGACGTTGACCGGCTCGCGGTTGACGTAAACCAGCGGAATGCCCGCGGCGGCGGCGGCTTCCGACATCGCCACGGTGGCGTCGGTATCCACCGGGTTCACGACGATCGCATCGACGCCCGAGGCGACGAAGTTCTGGATCTGGTTGAGCTGCTTGCCGACGTCGTTTTGCGCATCTTCGATCTGCAGGTTCACGCCGTCGAGCGTCTTGGCGTGATCTTGCATGCCGTTGCGCAGCACGGTCAGGAAGTTGTCATCAAAGAGCGCCATCGAGACCCCGACGTTCTGGGCCTGCGCCGCAGTCGCCATCAGCCCGACCAGAGCGGTCGAGATCAGAACCTTCTTCATTGTTTTCCTCCTCTGTGGTGCCCGGGGACGCACCGATTGAACCCGAGGCGGATCGTCGGCATGCAGACATCCTTCCCCGAAATCGGGGTCGGCAGGTTTGCCATGCGCTGATCGCAGGACGCCGCCTCCTCTTGCGACGTCGTGTCTCGGAGGATTCCCGAAAGCTGACCTCAGGTCAAAGAAAACGTGCCTAAGATTTCATCAGGGGTGATGGAATCTGTGTGCCTTGATGATGGAATTCCATCAATCACAGGCTTTCCGGCGTCAGGATGATGGAATTGTGGAAGCGCTGGCCCGGGGTTTCGGCCATGCCGTTGGTCGCGGTGGCGCACATCAGCGCGACCAGATCCTCGCACAGCGCCCGAAGCGGCGTCTGCATCACCACCGAGACGGTGCGATCGAGAAGCCCCTCGCGCGATTCTGGGGTGAGCTCGTTCACGATCAGCACCGGGCGACGCGGCCCCGGCAGTTCACGCACGGCGGCAATCGCGCCTTCCATGCCCCCGCCCGCGCAATAGACGCCCACCAGATCGGGATGCCGGGCGATCATCTCATGCGTCGCCTCATAGGTCAGCTGCCGGGTTTCAAGATTCGGCTGCGGGCTGAGCAATTCGAAATCGGGCGCATATTCGCGGAAAAAGCTGCGAAAGCCGGTCTCGCGCAGTTCGTGGCCGTGAAAGCGATGCCCGCCGATGAAGATCGCCACCTTGCCCGGCCGCCCGGCAATCTTCGAAATCAGCCAGCCCGCGGTGCGCCCGACCTTGAGATTGTTGGTGCCGAGATAGCTTTCGCGCACCCCTTGCGCGAAATCGGACAGCAACGAAAAGGTCGGAATGCCACGCGCGCGCAAGGCGGTCACGGCATCGGTGACAAGGTGATGATCGAGCCCCGAAGCCGCCACGGCATCGACCTTGCCGACCATCGCGCGCAGCATTTCGGCCAGTTCTTCGGGCAGGGTGGACTGGGTGAATTTCAGCGTCAGCCGCAGCCGATGGCTGGTCTGGGCGGCGCAGCGCTCTTCGATTTCGCGGGCGAAGTTCTGGTAAAAGCTGTGCCGCTCCTTTTGCAAGATCACCCCGAAATGCAATTCGGGCAGGTCGGCAAAGACCCGCTGCCGGATCGCATTCGCGCCGTGATAGCCGATCTTCTGCGCTGCCTCGTGCACCTTGCGCGCGGTTTCCTCGCGCACCTTCACCCGGCCGTTCAGCACGCGATCGACGGTCGCGACGCCGACACCCGCCGCTTGCGCCAGATCGGCAATCGTCGGTCGCTTCATCTTAACCTCTTGCGTGATGTAAAAACATCATTTCCATCATGGGGCTATCACGTCAAGCCCGATCGGCGCGCAGCGGCCCGCAAGCTGTCACATGGGTGATGCAAAACGGGTTCAAGGACGGGGCCGACGCAACCCGACCCAGGAGACCACGATGACCCTGCGCAGCCAGCTTCTTGCCGCCAGCGCCCTGATTGCCGCGCCGATCTTCGCACATGCCGGTGATCTCGTCTTTGCCCCGGTGCCCTTCGCCGCCGACGATGCCGCCAAGCGCGCGGTGCTTGCCTCCGACAAGGTGACGATCGACGGCAAGGATTACGCCATCGGCTACACCACGCTTGCCCGCTCGGGCGACAAGATCGGCGCGGGGGTCTTTGCCGCGCTGACCGACCGCAAGGGGCAGGTGGTGAAATCCGAGGACGGCTCGGAACATATCTCGGTCGATGCCGATTTCACCTCGCTGCTGCATGTCGGTGGCAAGATCTTCTCGGTGACGCATTTCGAGTCGCGCCCGGGGGCGATGTATGTGAGCGAGCTGACGCAGGCTGCCGAGGGCAAGCTGACGCCGATCTCGACCAAACCCGTTGATTTCTCGGCCTTTGGCGGGCTCTGGGTGCCCTGCGCGGGCTCGGTGACGCCCTGGGAGACGCATCTGGGCTCCGAGGAATATCCGGCCGATGCGCGCGAGATCGAAGCGGCGACGGCGCTCGATCAGATCGACGATTACGATTTCCCGATGGCGCGCTACGAGGGCGTCGATCCGGCGAAGATGACGCTCGACGCATTCCGCGCCGCCTTCAAACCCTATCGCTACGGCTTTCCGACCGAGGTCACCGTGACCGAAGACGGCACCGCCAAGGCGCAAAAGCACTTCGCGATGGGCCGCGTCGCGGTCGAGCTTGCGAAGGTGATGCCCGACAAGAAGACCGCCTATATCTCGGATGACGGCACCAACACGGGTCTGTTCCGCTTCGTCGCCGATGCCGAAGGCGATCTGTCGGCGGGCAAGCTTTATGCCGCGAAATGGGTGCAGACCTCGGATGCGGGCGCGGGGGCGGCGACGCTGGACTGGGTTGATCTGGGCCATGCCGACGATGCGACGATCCAGGCCGCGATCGAGAAGGGGGTGCAGTTCTCGGACCTCTTCGAAACCGCCGAGTTCGGCGCGGATGGCAGCTGCCCCGAAGGCTTCCTCGCCTCGAATGCCGAGGATCGCGCCGAATGCCTGAAGGTGAAACCGGGGATGGAGGCCGTGGCCTCGCGGCTGGAGACCCGTCGCTACGCCTCGATGCTCGGTGCCACGACCGAGTTTCGCAAGATGGAGGGCATCGCCTTCGACCCTGACCACATGAAAGTCTATGTGGCGATGTCGGAAGTGTCGAAAGCGATGGAAGGCGGTGCCAAGCAGGACAAGGGCGGGCGCGATGCGATCCGTCTCGAAAAGAACAGCTGCGGCGCGGTCTATCAGCTCGATCTGGATGCCAGCTACACCGCCACGGCGATGAGCGCGCTTGTCGCGGGCACGCCGATGAGCAAGGACCAGGAAGCGGCGGCGGCCGATCCGAACTGCGATCCGTCGCATAACATGTGCGGCGATGCGGCCAAGGTGAATACCTGTGATGTCAATGGCATCGCCAACCCCGACAACATCACCTACATCCCCGGCTACAACACGCTGATCATCGGCGAGGACACCGGCGAGGGCCATCAGAACGATGCGATCTGGGCGATGAACCTGGGGGACAAGTCGCTGACGCGGATCTTCTCGAGCCCCTATGGGTCCGAAACCACCTCGGCCTACTGGTATCCGAACCTCGGCGGGCATGGCTATCTGATGGCCGTGGTGCAGCACCCTTACGGCGAATCCGACGAGGACAAGCTGACCGATCCGGCCGATGCCCGCGCCTATGTGGGCTACATCGGCCCGTTCCCGGCGCTGGCGAAATAAGATCGGCGCGGGGCCTGCGGGCCCCGCCGCTTTTTCTGCGGCGAGATCCGGGCGGGGCTCAGCCTCCGGCGGCGATCCGCGCCACCGCGGCCTCGAACGCGGCGGCATCGCCCGCGCGGTGCTGCAGCCACGCCCGGATCAGCCGCTGGTCATCTTGCGGCAACCGCGTGCGCGGCCCCATCTGGCGGAAATAGTCCTGCCATTCCAGAAGGCTGTATTTCCCGGGCACGCGGCGCGGATGGCAGGCGGTGCAGCGGCTGCGGTAAAGCGTGAAGGCCTTCTGCCACATCGGGGCGGGGTCGGCGGTCAACGTGCTCGTCGCAATCCAGCCGCGCAGTTCGACCGGCCGCCAGCCGGGGGCCGTCGTTTCTCCGGGGCCGAGCGGGCGGGGCGACAGGCGCTCGGGCGTCACCCGGGCGAGTTCGACCGCGCGGGCGGGGGTGGCGTAAAGCCCGCGTCCCGCCGCATCGGTGAAGCCCGGCAGCGCGATCTGTGCAAACCCCGCCGCATCGTGCCCGATCGCCCGCACCGGGGTTGCGATCAGCGCCGCGCCCAGCTCTTGCCCCGCGGGGGCGTCCAGCACCGGGGCCGAGACCGTAAGCCAGCGCAGCCCGGTTTCCTCTGCCGAGGTCGGACGCGCCGAAAGCAGCAGCAAAACCCCGATCCCGATCGCGCGCATCATCCCCTCCATCGCTTGCGGCGATCGCTACGCCCGCTTCATGTCGGTCCGGTGACGAAAACGCCGTTTGCCCGCGTTCGGCCCGCTCCGTTTTGTCACATTGCTTCACGCTGAGTGAACCCTTGGGCAATAGGCTCTGGCGGTTCGGCATCATTCGGATATGCTGCGGCGCAGTCAGATGGAGGGTAAGATGGCCACGCGGATCGTCGTTCTGGGCGGGGGTTTCGGCGGTATGTATACGGCCCGCGCGCTCAAGCGCAGGCTGGGCCGCAAGGCAGAGATCGAGCTGATCAATGCCGAGAACTACTTCGTCTTTCAGCCGCTTCTGCCCGAGGTGGGCGCAGGCTCGATCATGCCCGCCCATGCCGTCTCGCCGCTGCGCTTCCTTCTGAAGGGCGTGCAGGTGCGCAAGGCCGTCGTCGACAACGTCGATTTCGAGCGCAAGGTGGTCACCGTCTTTCAGGGCATCATGCGCCGCCCGATCGAGGTGCCCTATGATCAGCTGGTCATCGCGCTGGGGCAGGGGACCGATTTCTCCCGCATGCCGGGGCTCGAGGAACATGCGCTGAAGATGAAGACGCTCGAAGATGCCCGCCGCCTGCGCGAGCATGTGATCGAGCAGCTCGAACATGCGCAGGTCACGGCGCTGCCCGATACGAAACGCGGCGCGCTGACCTTCACCGTCGTTGGCGGCGGGTTCTCGGGTGTCGAGACCGTGGGCGAGATGAAGGAATTGCTCGACCGCTCGCTGCCGTTCTATTCGAACATCGACCCTTCCGAGGTGCGGGTGCTGCTGGTCGAATTTGCGCCGCGCATCCTGAATGAAATGCCGAAGGAGCTGGCGGAATACGCGACCGCGCATCTGGAACGCCACGGGATCGAGATGAAACTGGGCACGGGCGTGCGCTCGGCCACGCATCGGCAGCTGGTGACGAGCGACGGCGAGGTGATCGATACCCGCACCATCGTCGCCACGATCGGCAATGCGCCCCTGCCAGTGATCCTGCGCATGGGGCTGCCGCTCGAAAAGGGCCGCGTCGCCGTCGATCGCAGCCTGCGCGTCAAGGGCATGTCCGATGTCTGGGCGCTGGGCGATTGCGCGCTGATCCCGCTCAAGGATTATGCCACCGACCGCAATGATTTCGCCCCGCCCACCGCGCAATTCGCCGTGCGCGAGGCCAAGCGCGTGGCGTCGAACATCACCGCCGTGCTGAAGGGCCGTCAGCCCGCGCCCTTTGCCTACAGCTCGCGCGGCGCGCTGGCCTCGCTTGGGGCGAAGCGGGGTGTGGCCGATATTTTCGGGCGCAACATCACCGGCTTCCCGGCCTGGTTCATCTGGCGGTCTTATTATCTCGCGCTCTTGCCCGGTATCGGCACCCGCATCCGGGTGATGATCAACTGGTCGCTGGATCTGGTGGGGGCGCGCAGCCTTGTGCAACTCCGTACCTTCCGGAAGCCGCCGATGCGCTACGTTTATTACCGGGCGGGCGACCGGATCTACAACGAGGGCGACCGCTCGGACGGGTTCTTCTCGGTCGTCTCGGGCGCGGTGCAGATGGTGCGCACCGATCCCGACACCGGCAAGCTGACGACGCGGGTGATCGGCCCCGGCGGCCATTTCGGCGAGCGGCTGATCCTTGGCGCGACGCGGCGCAAGACCTCGGTCCATGCGATCGAGGATACCAAGGTGCTGGTGATGAACCGCGAGGAATTCCTGATGCTGGCCGAAAGCTTCGAGGCCTTCCGCGATTATTTCCGCCCCTATATGGAAAAACACGGCGTCAGCCTGCCCAATGATCCGCGCAAACCCGAGGCCTGAGGCCGCAGGTTTCGCATTCCGGATGGTGCCGCGGCCCGTTCCGGTTAAGATTCAGTCCATCGGACAAGGACTTCGGGGGGCCGGTCGACAGATCGGGACCCCGGAGTCTGTCCGCCTGAATTTCTGTCGGCACCGCCGCCGAACCCTCATCGAGACCCGCGGACGGCTGTCCGCCTGACCTTGCAAGGAGCCGCCATGCCCCGTTCCAAGCTTCTCCCGTCGGTTGCTCTGGCGACCGCCCTTCTGGCTCCTCCGGCTGCCCTCGCGGAAGAGGGGCCTGCGATCCCGCTGCCCTCCGAAAGTCTGGTGCCGGGCATTCTGGTGTCGGGCAGTCTCGGCGGCGATGACACCGTGCGTTACAGCCTGTCGGGCGCGCAGGGGCAGGTGCTCTCGGTCGATCTGAACGGGCCGGGGATGCTGCCCGATTTCCTGATCCGCGAGGCGACCAAATCCGAGGTGCTGTTCCTGTCCTCGCAAGCCGCGGCGCCGGTGGCCGATCTCGCGCTGCCGCAACCGGGCGATTACGAGATCGAGGTCTTTCTCAACCGTGCCTTTGCCCGGCAGGGCAAGGCTTTCGACTACGATCTGGCGGTGGGGCTGAACCCGCCCGATTTCGCCGACGGTCTGGCCGGTGGGCCGGACTGGTGGCAGGTCAACGAGGGGCAGGTGCTGACGATGCGGGCGGGGCCGTCCGAGCGCTTCACCCCGGTGGGCGTGGCCGAAGGCGGTGCGGTCGGGCGCAACAAGGGCTGCCACATGAACATGGGCACGCGCTGGTGCGACCTGCGGCTGGTCGGATCGGGGCTGCGCGGCTGGTTGCCCGGCGCGGAACTGAGCGAGACCGCGGCCCCGATCGCGCCCGAGATGCCCGAGGGCGGTCCGAAGGGCAATGGCGAGTCCTTCGATGCGACGGGCACGTTCCCCTGTGCGACCGATCCCGCCGCGCCGACCCATGCCTGCCCCTTTGGCGTGATCCGCGCCGGTGCGGGCAATGCCGGGGTCTGGGTGGCGCTGGGCAATGGCGCCGAGCGCTATTTCCTGTTCGAGGGCGGCAAGCTTGTCGACAGCGATGCGGCCTCGAAGCCGGTGCTGAAGCAGATCGAAGATCTGATGAAGATCGAGGCGGGCCGCGAGCGCTTCGAGATGCCTGCCGCGGTGGTCACCGGCGGCTGAGCCGCTCCGAGGCGGGGGCGGTCTTCGGTTCGCCGCCCCGGCCGCCGCAAAAGCAAAGGCCGCGACGCGAGGTCACGGCCTTTGGGAATGATGGTGGGCGATAACGGATTTGAACCGCTGACATCTTCGATGTGAACGAAGCGCTCTACCGCTGAGCTAATCGCCCGGTAGCGGGGTGTTTAGCGTCACTCCTCGGCGACCGCAAGGGGGTCTTCTGCGGAATCTTCATCCTTTTTCGCATCCTCTGCCGTGCCCATCCGGCGCAGCTTGATATGAAGCATGTCGCCACCGGCCTTGCTGATGCTGCGCGTCACCGAAATCTTGCCAAGCGGCGGCAGAACCAGCGTCTCGCCCTTGGCCAGCGCTTCGCCCAGCGTTGCCAGAACCGCCTCGGTCAGATCGCGGGCGACCGGCTTCTTGGCGCCGCTGCGCAGCACCACGCGCTCGACGAAATCGCGCTTCTTGACCTGAACGCTGAGCGCGGCGCCGCCATCGCCCGCTTCGGCCGCGTCCGCGTCGGATGTCTTCGTGGATTTGCTCATGGCTGCCCCATTGGTTCTTGAAATGCCGTCAGGTTAGGTCGCAACGCCGCAACAATCCATCAGTTTGCGGAGCGCACGACCCTGAAAAAAAGACGCGCCCCGAAAGGGGCGCGTCTGTCGTTGCGTGTCGTTAGGATCAATGCGCGGTGGCACTGGCGGCTTCGGCCCGCGCCGCAGCGGCGGCCGCAGCGGCGGCTTCCTCGGCCGCTTCGTCCCATTCCACGGGCTCGGGCATCCGCACCAGCGCGCGGGCCAGAACCTCGCGCACATGGGTGACCGGAATGATCTCCATCCCTTCCTTCACGTTCGCCGGGATGTCGGCCAGATCCTTTTCGTTCTCTTCCGGGATCAGCACGGTCTTGATGCCGCCGCGCAGCGCCGCCAGAAGTTTTTCCTTCAGCCCGCCGATCGGCATCGCATTGCCGCGCAGCGACACTTCCCCGGTCATCGCGATATCCTTGCGCACCGGAATGCCGGTCAGCACCGAAACGATCGAGGTCACCATCGCCAGACCGGCCGAGGGGCCGTCCTTCGGCGTCGCGCCATCGGGCACGTGCACGTGAATGTCGAGGGTTTCGAACTTCGGCGGCTTCACCCCGATTTCCGGCGCGATCGAGCGGACATAGCTCGATGCCGCCTCGATCGATTCCTTCATCACGTCGCCCAGTTTCCCGGTCGTCTTCATCCGCCCCTTGCCGGGCAGCTTCAGCGCTTCGATGTGCAGCAGATCGCCGCCGACCGAGGTCCAGGCAAGCCCGGTGACCACGCCCACCTGATCCTCGGCCTCGGCCAGACCATAGCGGTGCCGCTTCACGCCGAGATAATCGCCGAGTTTCGCCTCGTCGACCGTGACCGATTTCACCGCGCCCTTGGCCTTGATGATCTCGGTCACCGCCTTGCGGGCGGTCTTGGCGATCTCGCGTTCCAGGTTCCGCACCCCGGCTTCGCGCGTGTAGTAACGCACGATGTCCGAAAGCGCCCCGTCTGTCAGGGTGAATTCGCCCTTCTTCAGCCCATGCGCCTTGACCTGTTTGGGGATCAGGTGCTGACGGGCGATCTCGGATTTTTCGTCCTCGGTGTAGCCCGCAAGGCTGATGATCTCCATCCGGTCCAGCAGGGGCCCGGGCATGTTGTAGCTGTTCGCCGTGGTCAGGAACATCACGTTCGAAAGGTCATATTCGACCTCCAGATAGTGATCGACGAAAGTCGAGTTCTGTTCCGGGTCCAGCACCTCGAGAAGCGCCGAGGCCGGATCGCCGCGGAAATCATGCCCCATCTTGTCGATTTCATCGAGCAGGATCAGCGGGTTGGTCGTCTTCGCCTTTTTCAGCGCCTGAATGATCTTGCCCGGCATCGAGCCGATATAGGTGCGCCGGTGGCCGCGGATCTCCGATTCATCGCGCACGCCGCCAAGGCTGATGCGGATGAACTCGCGCCCCGTGGCGCGGGCGACCGAACGGCCAAGCGAGGTCTTGCCGACGCCCGGAGGGCCGACAAGGCACAGGATCGGCCCCTTCAGCTTGTCCGAGCGCGCCTGCACGGCGAGATATTCGACGATGCGTTCCTTGACCTTCTCAAGCCCGTAGTGATCGGCATCGAGCACCTTTTCGGCGCCAAGCAGATCCTTCTTCACCCGGCTCTTCACGCCCCACGGCAGATTGAGCAGCCAGTCCAGATAGTTGCGCACAACCGTCGCTTCGGCCGACATCGGGCTCATCGAGCGCAGCTTCTTCAGCTCGCCCTCGGCCTTGTCCTTGGCTTCCTTCGACAGCTTGGTCTTGGCGATCTTTTCCTCAAGCTCGTTGAGCTCGTTCTGACCGTCCTCGCCATCGCCCAGCTCGCGCTGAATGGCCTTCATCTGTTCGTTCAGGTAATATTCGCGCTGCGTCTTCTCCATCTGGGATTTGACGCGCGACTTGATCTTCTTCTCGACCTGCAGGACCGAAACCTCGCCCTGCATCAGGCCATAGACCTTTTCGAGCCGCTCCGAGATGTCGAGCGTTTCGAGCAGTTCCTGCTTGAGCTTGACCTCGAGCCCCAGATGCCCCGAGACGAGATCGGCCAGCTTGTCGGCCTCACGCGTTTCGGCCACGGCCGCCATCGCCTCTTCGGGGATGTTCTTCTTGATCTTCGCGTAACGCTCGAATTCCTCGGCAACCGAACGGGACAGCGCCTTGATCGTGTCGAGGTCGCCCTCGACCTCGGTCAGGGTTTCCGACTGCGCTTCGAAGAAGCTGTCATTCGAGACGAATTCGGTGATCCGCACCCGCGTCTTGCCCTCGACCAGCACCTTGACGGTGCCATCGGGCAGTTTCAGCAGTTGCAGCACATTGGCCAGCACGCCGACGCGGAAGATGCCCTCGGCCGTGGGTTCGTCGATCGAAGGATCGATCTGGCTCGCCAGAAGGATCTGCCGGTCGTCAGCCATCACCTCTTCGAGGGCGCGCACGGATTTCTCGCGGCCGACGAAAAGCGGCACGATCATGTGGGGGAACACCACGATGTCGCGCAGCGGCAGGACCGGATGGGTGGAGGGGAGTGCGGTCATTCTCTGTCCTTGTTTGCGGCGAAAGGCACCGGTCCCGCGATTGGCAACCCGTCCCTTCCCATGCCCCATATCTAGGGGGGGGTGGGGCACAGTTCAACTGCGCCGGACCGACAGCCCGCCCCGCCGTCATCAAGCCTTCACACTGCGGCAGATCGCCCCGCGCTGCAAGTAAAGCTTGTTTCAATTGCACGACATCCTTTTGCCCGTGCCAACTGACCTTTCGTGCGCTGCGGATTTCCGGTGTTCCGGGTTAACCAATGAGTAGGAAAACCGCCCGCCGCCCGACAAACCCGGCTTCTGTGCAAGACTTCGTTAAGAATTCGAACCCTAGCTTTGCAGCGGGAAAGTGGGCTTAGGTGTGAAGGAGTGGGGTCGTGACAGCGACAACTGCGGATATGCGTATTGAGGCGCCGATTTCGGCGTCTCGCACAGGGGTAGACTGCGCCGTACCGGGGGGCTGGTGGCTCATCCCGGCCTGTTTGACCGGCGCGGGAATGTGGGTCGGCTTGTTCATCCTGATCCTGTAAGATCGAATTCGTCTTTGCGGCGGGATGTTGCGCCTTACAAGGGCAGGTGCAACTCCGCCGCAAGACCGCGCAGCCGTGCGCTTTCGAGCAATTTCAGACTGCCGCCATGACCGCGCGCAATATCGGCGGCGATGGCCAGACCAAGGCCGACGCCCTGACCTCTGTCCTGATTGCGCGCGGGATCCAGCCGGGTGAAGGGGCGCATCGCCTCTTCGCGCCGATCCGCCGGGATGCCGGGGCCATCATCCTCGACGATGATGCGCAGGGTGCGCGCGCGCACGGCGACCGTGACCTCGGCATTCGTGCCGTAACGGACGGCATTGCCGATCAGATTTTCCAGCGCGCGCCGCAAGGCATCCGGGCGCACCACGGCGGTGACCGGGGTTTCGGGACAGGCCGCCAGCCGCACCGGCTGCCCGGCGCGGATCGCATCTTCGACCACCTGTGCCACGAAAGGACAGATGTCGACGCGCTCGGCCTCGCCCGCCACCGCCTCTTCGCGCGCGACATTCAGGAAAGCGTCGATCATCTTGCCCATCTCGGTCACGTCGCGCGCCATCGCCGCGATCTCGGCTTCGGTGTCGGGCTCTTCGGGCAGCATCGACAGCCCCAGCCGCAGCCGCGTCAGCGGCGTGCGCAGATCGTGGCTGATGCCCGACAGCATCAGGCGTCGGCTTTCGGTCTGCCGCTCGATCCGGTCGCGCATTTCAAGAAAGGCCTTGCCCGCCGCCCGCACCTCGACCGCGCCCGTCGGCCGATAGGCCACCACCTGACCCTTGCCGAAGGCCTCGGCCGCGCGGGCAAGGCGCTGGATCGGCCGCAGCTGATTGCGCAGGAAGAGATAGGCGATCAGCGTCATCAGCACCGACACGAAGACCATCAGCACCAGAAGCTGGTGCGGGTTCGACGCCGAGACCCAGCCGCGCGGAAAGGCGATGTAAAGCGGGCCGTAGCGGTTCTCGACCCAAAGCTGCACCCGGCCGCCATCGGTCAGATCAAGCGCGATCAGTCCGGCAAGCCCCGCATGCAGCGTCGATTGCACGGTGAGCCCGGTGAAATCGGTGATGTCGCGGGCGTCCCTGGCCGGGGCGGGGATCTGCGCGGGCAGTTCCAGCTCCAGATCCAGCGCCAGCGACAGGTCCGTCAGCTGCGCCTCGGCCTGGGCCAGTGTCGCCGCGCCGTCGGCGCGCTCGGTCACCAAGGCGATCTCGCGCAGCATCGAGGTCGTCATCTGCTCGGTGACGCGTTCGAAATGGCGCTGGATGAAGACCACCGAGACGACCAGCTGGATCGTGACGACCGGCAAAATCAGGATCAGCGCGGCCCGACCGTAAAGCCCGCGCGGCAGGAATTGTTTGAGCCAGCCGAAATCCATGCCACAACCTAGCGGCGGAAGCGGCAGAGGGGAAGAGCCATGGACATCCTGGAACCGGGCGTGCGGCGGCGGGTGGCGCCCAATTCCTCGGCGCTGACCCATCGGGGCACCTGCACCTATGTTCTGGGCACGGGCGAGGTGGCGGTGCTCGACCCCGGCCCGGCCGATCCCGGCCATCTGCGCGCGCTGCTCGACCATCTCGCGCCGGGCGAGCGGGTGGGGGCGATTCTGGTCAGCCACGCGCATCTCGACCATTCCGGGGGGGCGCGGGCCTTCGCCGATCTCACCGGAGCGCCGATCTTCGCCTTTGGCGGCCCCGAGGCGGGCCGCTCCGCGCGGATGCAGATGCTCGCGGCCGAGGGGCTCGCGGGCGGGGGCGAGGGGGTGGATGCCGGGTTCCGCCCGGATGTGGTTTTGCTCGACGGCGAGACCGTCGCGACGGGCGACTGGTCGGTGACGGCGCTGCACACGCCGGGGCATTTCTGCAATCACCTGAGTTTCGCGATGGGGGATCGGGTTTTTACGGGCGACGTGGTGATGGGCTGGTCGACGACGCTGATCTCGCCGCCCGATGGCGATCTGGACGCCTATTTCGCAACGCTCGACCGGCTGGCGGGGCAGGGGGCGCGGATCTTCTATCCCGGGCATGGCGATCCGGTTTCCGATCCCGCCGCACGATTGGCGGAACTCGCGGCGCATCGCGGCGCCCGGACCGAACAGATTCTCTCGGTTCTCGCCATCGGACCTGCGACATTGTCGGCGCTGACGGCACAAGTTTACGTCGAAACGCCTCCCGCCCTGCACCCTGCGGCGGCGCGAAATCTCTTTGCGCACCTTGTTTCGCTGGTGTTTCAGGGCCGGGTCGAGGCCCATCCGCAGCTTTCGACGACAGCGATTTTCGAGATTGCATGAGGTGCGAAAAAAACCGTTTGACCCTCTTGCGCCCCCCAGACACCGCCGCTATACACCCCCTCGTGTTCCGGCGTAGCTCAGCGGTAGAGCAGTTGACTGTTAATCAATTGGTCGTAGGTTCGATCCCTACCGCCGGAGCCAACATCCCCCGCAAGATGTTGAAATAAAAGAGAAACCATCCTCTCGACTCAGAGGCTGTATCACAGCACTGTAGCACATGAGGATGCGTCTCCGGCAGGTCGTCTCTGAATCGGAGACCGATCGATGTCGTCACAACGTCACCTTTTCCGTCGCGGGTCCGTTTGGACCTGGCGTCGAAGAATTTGGTGTGGCTTGCCGGGAAGCAGCCATACTCAAATATCACTTCGGACAACTTCGTTGGTCATTGCTCGCGTCGTGGCAAGCCGCCTGACATACGAGAGCGACCGAATGTATGACGCACTGGCAAGCGGGGATCTTTCTCCTGCGGACTGCAAATCATGGCTGGAATCGGTGGTCAGGGCCGAGCTTGCGGCGATCACGCAAACCCGCACGATTGCGCGTCTCGACCCCGCAGCCAGCGCCGAAACCGATCGCCACGCGGATTGGGCACAGGCTCAGGCCTGGCGGCTGATCGCCGAACGTGGGCTGGGGGCGTCCGTGGCACCCGCGGATGCCGAGACCCTGCGCGGCGCGGGCGCTTCCGCCGAGGCCATGGCCACCCTTGAAAGGTTGCACGCGCGCATCGTTTCCGAGATCCTCGCCCCCGCCGGGGTAGCAACGATGATTGCCGCAGCCCGCGCAGCCCTGGCGCCAACTCAACCCGACAAGGCGCCGCTCCTGGACGCGCCGTCCTACATGACCATCTTGCAATTGCGCAAATTCCTCATTGCCGGTCGCGCGGCCGCCTGGGATGCCGCCGATCAGATGACCGATCCGACACAGAATTGGGCAAATGACTTCGCCCGTTCGCTCGTTGCCAGCCAACAGCTGCCCGAATGCTTCGTGACGGCACGTGCAGAGGCAGCGGCTCACACATCTCCGCCCTCGTCCGAGGTCGTTTCGACCCCGGTTGCTTCCCCCGTCTTCCCGATCGCGGGGCCGCCCCCGGACAAGTTCACCTTTGATCCCGACCTCCTTGCGCTTGTGGGGCGGATCAATTCCGAACCCGACCGGGCCCATATCAAGGAAGATAGCCGCAAGCAGCTGATTGCCGGGGTCAAGCTGTTCATGCGGGCCACCGGCATCACCAGGATTACCGATGTCGAGCAACAGCATCTGAAATACTTCAAAGGCGTCCTGCAGCGCCTGCCGCGACATTACGGCAAGAGCCCCAAGGATGCCGCCCGGTCGATCGACGAGATCCTCGCCCGCGCGGACGATCTGCCGGAAGATGAGGTCGGTCTGGCTCCGCGCACGATCAACGGTCATCTGGATCGCTTCGACTTGCTGTTGCGCACGGCCAAAAGCGAAAACCTGAAGGTTTCAGACAGTATCGAGCTTGGATTGTTGCGCGTGCCCGAAACCAAACGCGACCGTGACAAACGCGAGCCCTTCACTGTCGACGACATCAGGAAGGTGTTCCGGCATACGGTCTGGACGGGATGTCATCGCGCAGACCGCCGCCACCTGCCGGGATCGCTTGTTCTGCAAGATGGCCTTTATTGGGGGCCGCTGATGGCCGCCTATGGCGGCGCCCGCCGCGAGGAGATTCTGGGTCTTGCCCCCGAGGATTTCTGCGAGATCGACGGCATCCCGTGCTATCACATCCGCGACAACGCGCATCGAACCGTAAAAACGCTTTCTTCGGAACGGCTTGTACCGATTCATCCGCATCTGATCGAACTGGGCCTGCTCGACCATGTCGCCGAGCGGCGCAAGGCGCGGGAGACGGCCATTTTCCCGGAACTGAAACCGACGAATGACACCGAAACCTTCGGCGACAAGATCTTCTACAATTGGGATCGCGCGCTGGATATTCAGCTCGACGGCAATCCCAAGGGCCTCTGCTTCCACAGCCTCCGACATTACGTGATCGGTTTTCTGAAGGGCGACAAGACCGTGTCAGAGAAAGAGCGCCGAGATCTTGTCGGGCACGTCGGTACGGATGCGCATGACGAAAACTACGATACTCCGACGCGGATGTGGGAGATGCTGCAAATCGTGATGCGGCTGCCGCGGGTATTCTGAAGGCGGGGGTGAACGCGGCCGTTATTGTCACCAATGGACATCCGGGCGGGCCACCGGCCTGTCGTTCGGTGCATGTAACTCCCAGTCGCGCAGCCCGGTGATTTGATGATGGTCGCAATCCTCAATTTTTGGGCCGTCACCCCCCAAGAGGCCAGGACTCCTTGAGACTTTCAGAGCTTCCGGTCTGCCCCGGTCTTTCGAAACACGAATTCCGGTAGGATCGTCTCCCAGTCTTCGCGCTTGATATAGGTCCGATATTGCTCTTCGTTGTCCGACTTGCGCCAGCGTACCACCGCGCCGACCTTACCCGACACCATTGACGTGCCCTCGGGCGGGGACCAGTTCCCGGCCATGCGACCGAGCACACGGCCCTTCACGTCGAGGATCAGCCATTTCCCCTCGCGCATGGCCAGCGTCACCGGATCGTCCACCGCGGCCGCAGCAATGGCGGCTAACGTCGGGTTCGTCTCGGGCAGCCGCCCGGCATAGGAGAGATCGACCGCCCCCATCTCGGGAAGCTGATACTGATCGGGCTCGGGCAGATCGCGGCGCGCTGGCAGCTCGATCTTGCGCAGCATTTCGCAGTCGCTGTCGGCCGCGACAAAGGCATGTGCGCCCTGTGTCACCACCGCAAGGCTGCGGCGCGCACGGGTCATGGCGACGTAGAAAAGGCGACGCGGGGCCTCGCCGTCTTCACCCTTGGAGAGCACCTGCCATCCGCCGTTCAGGATCACCACATGGTCGAATTCAAGGCCCTTGGCGCGATGCGCGGTCAAAAGGAGAAGCCCACGTTGCGCGCTGCGAATGTCTTGCGCCCATTCGGCCAACCATTCGATGGCGTCGGGCACCGGGATCGTTTTGTTGCCCAACTCCCGCGCCAGATCGGCGATGCCCTCGGCGATCAGATCGACCCATCGGGTCGAGGGCTGCGCGTTCAACACGTCGAGCATGTCCTGAATGCCCAGCATCATGGCCGGGCGTCGGCGCAACCCCGCCACAAGGCGCTGCATCTCGCGCAGCCGCCAGATGTTGGGGAGCTTTTCATTCGCCATCTCGACCGGCAGACCCAGCTTTTCGGCATAGGCGCGCACCGGGCCAAGCCTGCGCCAATCGCGCGAGATGATCGCGCAGCGCGCCCAAGCGAACCTGGGATCGAGCCGCGCGATCCGAACCAGCTCGTCCACCGCCGCCACCGCCTGCGCCGTGTCGTTGCCCGCCACATCGAGAAACTGCACCCGCCCCTGACCGACCGGATCGTACCCCGCCATCACGCCCCCGCCCGGATCAAGGCTGCGCATCTTGTCGACGGTGATCGGATGGCCCGCCTTCATCCGACCGCGCGCGGGGGCGATGACCTGATTGGCCGCGTCCACGATATGCCGGGTCGAGCGGTAATTCTCGGTTAGGAATTTCGGCTTGGCGCGGTAATCCTCCTCGAACTGCCGGATGAAGGAAATCGAGGCGCCGGTGAAGGCGTAGATGTTCTGGTCGTCATCGCCCACCGCAAAAAGGCTCAGCCGCTGGTCCGGATCGTCAAGCGAACGCCCGGCCACGGCGGCAATCAGCGCATATTCGCCGGGGCCGATGTCCTGATATTCATCGACCAAAATCCAGCGATAGCCCTGAATGAGCGCCTCGCGCTGCGCCTCGGCCTCGGATCGGCTCAGCCCCTCGCCGGTGATCTGGCGCACGGCTTCCATCAGCACCGCGTCGAAATCGCGGGTCTCGGCGGCCGTGCCCGCGAAACTCGCGCCCACCAGCCGCATCGCCAGCGCGTGACAGGTCGAAACGGTGACGCGGGCGGCATCTTCGCCGACCAGATGGCGCAGGCGGGCGCGGATTTCGGCGGCGGCATGGCGGTTGTAGGTCAAGACCAGAATGCCGCGCGGATCCTCGCGCTTGACCCGCAACAGATAGGCGATGCGATGCACCAGCACCCGCGTCTTGCCCGAGCCGGGACCGGCCAGCACCAGCACGTTGGTTTCCTCGCGGTCGTCGGCGACGATCTCCTGCTGCACCGGATTGGAGAGGTCATCGACGATCTGCTTCCACGCGCGGCCGGTGGTCTGGCGCCGCAATTCGACACTGCGGCCGGGCATCCAGCGTTGCACGAACCGATCCTGATCGAGGGCGAAATAGTCCTCGGAAAGCCGCACCGCCTCGCCGATCTGCGCCAGCCCCTTTTCGGCATAGGCCGCCATCACATGGGTTTGCAGCGTCTGTTCGCGGTAATGCTCCTCAAGCGGCAGGAAGTCCTTTTTCGTGAACCCCGCCCGCCCGGGGTTGAGATGGATCGTCATCGCCGAGCGAAACACCGTCAGCCCTTTGCCCAGCGTCAGCACCTGCTGCTCGTGCAGCCACAACAGCGCCCGTTCCATCAGCTTGGTCATGTCCTTGATGCCCGCGGCAGCAATCAGCGCATCGCCCGTCAGCGCCGAAAGCAGATCGCCGATCGTCGTGTCGACCTGAAGATCCTTGCCGCTGGTGCCCGCGGGCACCTTGGCGATCAGGAAATCGAGGAGTTTCTCGGCCGCCATCCAGCGCAGCTCGGCGGTCTGCTCCACCACCCGCCACGAGCGTTGCAGCACCACCTCCAGCGTCTTGGCTGATAGCTTGCGCAGCCGAATGTTGCCCGTGCCGCCGTCGCTGTCGCGCCCGTCGCGCGCGATGCTGCGCAAGAGCCGGTCGATCCCATGCGGGCTGGCATCGTCGTGGCCATCGCCGCGCAAAAGCTGGCTTGCCGCCGCCAGATCGAGCGGGGCGCCATCGCCGACATCGGCCTCGGGCGCCATCTCGCGCATCCGCGCGATCAGCGCCTTTTCCAGCCGGATCGCGTTGGTCAGACGCTGCCGCGAGTGGTTCTTGACCGCCACATGCACCGAAACAGTGATCGCAATGTCATTGCGCGCGATGCCAAGGGTCTCAAGATCGGCCATCGCCTTGGCCAGCGCCCGGTGCGTCAGCCCGCTGATGCCGGTCAACTCGTCGGTGGTGATGCCCTGATCGGGGGGCGTGTTCATCACATGGCGCACGATCGCCAAAAGCTGGCGGCGCCGTGCCTCGGTGATCTCGGCGCTCTTCAGACGTGCCTCCGCCTCGGTCAGCGTGCGCACCAGCAGCGAGGAGGGAAACACCTGCACCCGGTTTTCCTCGCGCGCGAGAAGCGCCGCCTCTTCGAGCCACGAGACGGCGGTTTTCACCCGAGTATCCTCGGTGGCGCTGTCGCGGGTGAAGTCGTGGTCCTTTTCCTCGCGCACGATCTCGCCCGCCGTCGCCACCACCGTGCCGCTGTTGCGCGAATGCTCGTCGATCCGGCGCAGGGCTTTCAGGATCGCGCCGATCTCGTGCTGCGCAAGGCGCGAGCGGGCGGTGAGGGTGAACTGCCGCTCGACATCGTCGGAATGATACAGCAGCACGCAATTGGCAGGCGCCCGGTCGCGGCCCGCCCGGCCCGCCTCTTGCAGGTAGTTTTCAAGCGAGCCGGGAATGTCGGCATGGACCACCAGCCGGATGTCGGGCTTGTCGATCCCCATGCCAAAAGCGTTGGTGGCGGCGATCACCCGCAGATCGCCGACCCGGAAGCGTTCCTGCACCGTCTGCTTGTCGTCGGGGGTGAGGCCGGCGTGGAAATGCTCGGCGGCCAGCCCTTGAAGTTTCAGAAAGGCCGCCACCCGCTCGGTCTCGGCGCGGGTTGCGCAATAGACCACGGCGCCGGATTTTTCACCCTCGGGCAGGTGCTCGGCAATCACGCTCAGGATGTCGCCCAGCTTCGCGCCCTTGCTTGTCGCGCGCACGGCGAAAGTCAGGTTGGTGCGCGTCGCCCCGCCGTCGAAAAGCGCCAGATCGACGCCCAGACGGTCGCGGAAATGCGCAGTGATGTCGCGCACCACCTCGGGCTTCGCCGTCGCGGTCAGGCACAGCACCGGCGCGGGCGGGGCGTCGCCGGTGAACTCGCGGATGAAGCGGCCGATGTAGCGATAATCGGGGCGGAAATCATGCCCCCATTTCGAGACGCAATGCGCCTCGTCGAGCACCCATAGCCCGACCTCGCGCTGATCTAGCACCGAACGAACCGAGACCGAGCGCAATTGTTCGGGCGAAATCAGCAAGATCGCCGCTTGGCCCAGCCGGACCCGGTCCAGCGCATCCTGCCGCTCAGGCATCGAGAGCATGCCGTTGACGGTGACCGCCGCGGAGATCCCCGCCCGCTCCATCCCCTGCACCTGATCGGCCATCAGCGCGACAAGGGGCGAGATCACCACGGTCAGCGCCCCGGTCTTGTCATATAGGCTGAGCGCGGGCACCTGATAGCAGACCGATTTGCCGGTGCCGGTGGGCAGGATGCCCAGCACATGCGCGTGGCCCATGGTTTCGGTCACGATGGCCTCTTGCAACGGCCGCCCCGCGCTGTCGGCGGGCTCGGGCCGAAAGCCCGGAAAACCGAACCATTTCTTCAGCGCCCCCACCGGGTTGTTGCGCTCGGCGCACCAAGCGCAGGTGGGATCGCCGCAGGCCGTGTCGCGCAGATCGCGCACGATCAGCGCCGCTTGTGGAAAGGCCGCGCGGACCCAGGGCGGCATCACCGAGTCCCCGCCCGCGACCGAAATCCACGCCAGCGCATAGGCCATCGGCCAGCCCGTTTGCGGGTCGGACAGTGTCTCGAGCATCGGCCCGATCCGCGCGCCGCAGGCCTTGGCCTCAAGCAGCGACCGGATCGCCGCCAGCACCGTGGCCCGGTCGGGCGCGGGGGCCTTGCGAACTTCGGTGAAAACGGCATTGAACCCTTCGGAGCGGTCGGTCCGCGTGGTCAGATGATGATAGGCGAGCAGGGTTTCGGGCGAGGCCGCGTTGAGGTCTGTCAGCGCGGTGATCTGGTTTGTCAGCACCTCGAACACCAGCCGCGCGTCCTGTTCCGGGTCGTTCACATGCCCCGCCTGCAAGCGCCCGTCGTGATAGTGTTTCACCAGATGATGATAAGGGTTGCGCGGAAACGCCAGCGGGTTGAGCCAGAGCGTGTCAATGGGCGCTGCCATTTTATCGAAGAGCCGCGGCCGGGCCGCCAGCAGATGTTCCAGATCGTGGCGCAGGATATTGTGGCCAAGGATGTGCTGCGAAGTTCCGAGCGCCGCCTCAAGCGCATCCAGCCCCCGGCCAAGCCCCCCCTTCGGCGCAACAACGGGGCGCGCATCGGCGAACCGCACCGCCGCCATGTCGAAAATCTTGCCCGTTTTCGGATCGACCTCAAGATCCACCGAGAGACATCGCTCCAGAAGAGGCGTCTTGTCCTCCCCCCGCCGCCGTATGAAATTCAGGAATGCCATCAAGCCCGTGCAACATAAACGGTTGCGCGAGACTAGAGCGCCGAAACCGGCCCCGCAAGACCAACCCACCCACGCTGCCGCAGCCCGGTGCCGCAGGGCGAGTCCGGGCTCTGGACGCAGGGCATCAAACCTGGAAGAACTTGGAAGGAATTTTCATCACGCGCAGATCCGGGTGCCCAAGCTTTCCGATGGGCAGACGGAACACCCCGGCGCGAGGCCAGCGATTGCGGAGTGTCGGATGTCCGATGCCGATTATTACGAGACCCATGCCGAGGCCTTTGTCGCAGCGACGATCGGCGCGGACATGTCGGCGCTGCGCCACCGGTTCCTTTCGGCCCTTCCGCCGTCCCGAACCGGGCCGGTTCGAATTCTCGACGCGGGGTCTGGCTCCGGGCGCGATGCCCGCGCCTTCCGCGAAGCCGGTTTCGCCGTTTCGGCTTTTGACGCCTCTGCCGCGATGGTTGCCGCGACTCGGGCGCATGCGGGCATTCCGGCCCGGCAGCTGCGGTTCGAGGATTTCGTCTGGGAGCATCCTTTCGAGGGGATTTGGGCCTGCGCATCGCTTCTGCATGTGGCGCGGGACGACCTCCTGCCGGTGATCGCCCGTTTGGCCCGGCATCTCGTGCCCGAGGGGATGCTTTATATTTCCTTCAAAAGCGGCACGCAGATGCGGATCAAGGACGGGCGGCGCTTCACCGACATGACGACCGACGATCTTGCGCAGATGCTGAACGACTGTGGCGATCTCGGGCCGCCCGAGATCTGGGAAACGCGCGATTGCCGACCGGACAGGGGGGCGGAGACTTGGGTGAACGCCTTGGTGTCGCGGCGATGAGCGCGGGCCGCACCACCGAGGCGAACGACCCCGGGGCCAAGGCGTGCCCCATCTGCGACGCCCCGATGCGCCTTGTCGTCACCTGCGATGCGCAATGCATGGTGATCCGAAATGGTGCCGGCCTGCTGCTCGCGCCGCGTGGCCATGTCGCGCGCTGGCGCGATCTCTCGCCCGGCGATCAGGCCGCACTTGCCGCGCAGATTGGTGCAACGCAAGACCTGCTTGCCCCCGGCGATGCCGTCGTCCCGGTGACGCTGATCGAGGGGGAAACGCATGTGCATTTTCGGCTCGATCCGCCGTCTCGCGCACGGCCAGACCCTTTGCCCGGCCTTCCGCACGACCGCGCCCTGATTTCGGGCAGCGATGACACCTTGCACGCCCATCTTCGGCCCCTGATCGATCAATCGACGGCGGTGGATCTGTCGGTCTCTTTCCTGATGACCTCGGGCGTGCGTCTGGTGCTGCCGCATCTGCAAGACCTGCTTGCCCGCGGCGGACGGTTGCGGGTGCTGACCGGGGATTATCTGGATGTGACCGAACCGGCGGCGCTGCGGCTGCTGACCGATCTCACCGGCGCCCGGCATCTGTTCGTGTTTCGGGCCTCCCGGGTGCCGTTTCATCCGAAAGCCTGGCTTTTCACCTTCAAGGACGGGTCCGGAGCACTGATCGTTGGCTCGTCGAACCTGTCGAAATCCGCCCTGACCGACGGCGTCGAGTGGAACCTGCGCCAGTTTGACAGCCACGACACCGCGCCCCTCGCCGCCGCCCGCGCCGGTTTCGAGGCGCTTCTGGCCCGCCCCGAAGTGACGGATCTGACGCCCGATTGGATCGACGCCTATGAGGCGCGCCGGATCGCCCCTCGACCGGACCAAAGCGGCGCGGCCGAGGAACCGGCCGAGCCGCCGCCAAATCCGCATGAGGTGCAGCGCGAGGCCCTCGCCGCGCTGCGCGCCACACGGGACAAGGGCTACGGTGCCGGGCTGGTGGTTTTGGCCACCGGGCTTGGCAAGACTTACCTTGCCGCCTTCGACAGCCTCGATGCCCGACGGGTGCTGTTCGTGGCCCATCGCGAAGAAATCCTGACACAGGCGATGGCGGCGTTTCGGGCCGTGCGGCCTCAGGCGCGGATGGGGCGCTACAGCGGCGACGAGCGAGACCCCGAAGCCGAGATCCTGTTCGCCTCGGTGCAGACGCTGGCCCGCAGCGCGCATCTGTCCCGGTTCGATCCCCAGGCCTTCGATTACATCGTCATCGACGAGTTTCACCACGCCGCCGCCGCCACCTATCGCCGCCTGCTGGCGCATTTCACCCCGCGTTTCCTGCTCGGCCTGACCGCCACGCCCGACCGCAGCGATGGCGGAGATCTTTTGGGGCTGTGCGAGGAAAACCTCGTCTATGAGTGCGATCTCTGGTCCGGTATCGATCGCAAGCTGTTGGCTCCGTTTCATTATTTCGGGGTGCCCGATCCGGTCGAATATGCGCAAATCCCCTGGCGCAGCGGCCGCTTTGACGAGGCGGCGCTCACCGAGGCGCTTGCCACCCGCGCCCGGGCGGAAAACGCGCTCGACCAGCTTGCCCGACGCGGCGGCAGCAGGACCATCGGCTTTTGCGTCTCGCGGCGTCACGCCGATTTCATGGCGGCCTTCGCCACCGAACGCGGCCTGCGCGCCGTCGCCGTGCATTCGGGCGATAGCTCCGCACCGCGCGCCAGCGCGCTTGAGGCGCTGGCGGCGGGCGCGCTCGACATCGTCTTCGCGGTCGACATGTTCAACGAAGGGGTGGACGTTCCCGCCATCGACACCGTGCTGATGCTGCGCCCGACCGAAAGCCCGGTGATCTGGCTGCAACAACTCGGCCGGGGCCTGCGCCGCGCGACGGGCAAGACCCATCTGGCGGTGATCGACTACATCGGCAATCACCGCATCTTCCTGACCAAACTGCGCACGCTCTTGCGGGCCGGGCCGGGCGACGGCGCGCTGCGCCTGTCGCTCGAACGGTTCACCGACCAACTGACCGCTTTCCCCGCCGGTTGCGAGGTGATCTATGACCTCGAAGCCCTCGACATCCTGCGCGCCCTGATCCGCGCCCCGCGCGATGGCGAAGAACTGATCGCCTTTTATCGCGACTTCCGCGACCGTCATGGCGCCCGCCCCACCGCCTCGGAGGTAGCCCATGCCGGCTTCAACCCTGCGCGCACCGGGGCGCAAGGATGGCTGGGCCTTGTCGCCGAGATGGGCGATCTGAGCGCCGCGGAGCAGGCCGTCTGGCGCGCGCATCAAGCCCTTTTCGACGAGATCGAGACGACCCGCATGACCCGCAGCTACAAGATGCTGGTCTTGCGCGCGCTGCTCGAGGCCGGGGCCTTGCCGGGCCGGATTTCCCTCGCCGACCTCACTGCACGGGTCTCCCGGATGGCGCTGCGCAACCCGCAGATCCGCGCCGATCTGAGCGTCGCGCCCGAAGATGAAGCCGCGCTGCGCGGTCTGCTTCTGGCGCAGCCGTTGAAAATTCTTGGCGAGACGCCCTGGTTCCGGCTTGGTCCGGGCGTCTTCGAAACCACCTTCGAGACGGCCTCGGAAACGGCGTTCGGCGACCTCGCCTCGGAACTGGTGGACTGGCGGCTGCACCGGTATTTTCAATCCCGCGACATGACCTATGACCTGCCCGAAACCGCCTCGCTTGCCGAGGCCGCCGAAGAGGGCTCTGCGGCGCCATGGTCCCCCGCCCGCACACCGAGCCTTTGGCAAGATTATCCCCGCGAGGCGATCGCGCCGCTTTTCGGGGCGGTGTTCAACACCGGGGCCTGGAATGCCGGCATCGTCACGCTGAAAGAGGCGCGGGCGATGGTTCTTCTGGTGACGCTTGACAAGGGCAGCCTGTCGGTCGGCGGCCATTACACGGATCATTTCGTCAGCCCGACCCGGTTCGTCTGGCAAAGCCAGACCAGCACCCTGCGCGACAGCCTGCGCGGGCGCATCCTTTCGGGCGAGGAACCGGGTTGGTCGGTACATCTCTTCTTGCGCAAATCCAAACTGCGCGATGGCCGCGGCGCGCCCTTCCGCTATGCGGGCCCGGTGCGTTTTGCGGGCTGGGACGGGGAGACCCCGATCACGGTTCAGTGGGATCTTTCCGAGCCGGTTCCGGTTTCGTTGCGCCCGCTTTACGGATTGGCCGACCAGACATAGGAAAACGTCGGGAGATCATGCGAGCGCAATTGGCCGGCGCCAAGGTCAAGGTGCAACGAAGAGGAAAATCAACGCGATCAAAAAGCGGCGGGGATTTTCACTCCAGCCTATATGCGAAACAACCTTTCGGGCGCACTGAGTCGAAAGGACAGAAAGGAGAAAAGGGAAGAGAAAGGGCAACGTGAAAATGTTGGATGAAGGGAAAGTGGCACTGAACACGAAAAGGAAAGGGGAAAACAAAAAGAGGCACAAAATAAGCCTAAGGAGAAAATAGGAAATCGAAGAGAAGGAAAAGGGCTCGCATATATCCGCAAGACTAACAAAAATTAATTAAAGCTTTCCGCCTCGAATTCGAGGCATTTTGGTTTTCCCTGCCCAGATCATCGACACCGAAATATTACCCAGATCGGATCGGATTATTTTTCGTGGCAGATATCTCAGCTGACCTTATCGCGCGCCGAAAGCCCGTCGTTTTGAAAAACACGACACAGGCCCTCGGATTTGGCTTAGGCTAAGCTTGACGCCCGTATATGATGGCTGTCCGCCAGATAATAGGCGATGCAATCTTGAATGCCTTTATGTCAAAAGGGTTTCTGCTTCAGGTTATGATGCTCCTTGGTACGGTAAGTTTCGCACGACGCCGTATGCGAAGGCGACGCCCTACTGGGATTTTTCTTGCGCCATATGCGAAGCGGGTGGACTTTTCGGCATTGTATCTGCCGTCAGATGATTTTCCTTTGCGTCCCCCGATTTGTTAATTCCAGGAGATCTGAGGGGGCCGCATTGTCGGTCGGCCGGTCATAGGCCAATGGCCGGGTTACGGCTTGGAAGATCGCCTCGGCTTCGTTCGTCTACCTTGGCGAACCATGCCGGGCTGCACATCGAGACAACGGCCTATCTCGGCCGCCCGATACAGGCCGCCAAGAGACGGCGGTGGCATTTCGCGCTTTTGGCGAGCCTGACGGCTCACCTGAAGCCGGACGGCGACATCGGCGAGGCTTACGAGATCTGGCATCACCTCGCACATCTCGGACTTGGCAGGCAGAGCCAAGAGCGCTTACTCGACGGCGCCCGCGATGACCGTTTCCGCATTTTCGCCGGTGCGATTGAAGGCGAGCCCCGGAAGGCCCGCGACACTGACAACCGCATCATCGCAGCTCGCCCTCTTCGGACGCCTCCGTCGGAAGCGCAATTACCAGGTCGAATTCGGTCAGCTCAGCCATCGTCATCTCCCGATCACACAGCTCCGGGTTTGCGCAGCAGATCGGCAGCCTGGCCCTGCGGGTTTCGCGGCGTGCGCCAGACCGACATGCGGCAATGAACGCCAGACCGACATTCCTTCCTGGCATTTGCCGGACACAGGACACAGCACCAGTTCTGGCGCTGCGTCCCTTTACCTCCTCGACCCTCCCCCCATGCCTTCCAACTCGGCACGGGCTTTCCTGATCTCTTTTTCGGATGCCGCAATCTGCGAGAGGGATAACTTCAAATCGTCCGGTTGACAGCTGACAACCCCCGTACATTCCGCTGCAGGCGGTCGCCTTTGGCTGGCATTTCAAACATGGATCCGCCGCGCCGATGTCGTCGGTATCTTTCCCAACGAGGCCTCCATCCTGCGATTGATCGGCGCCGCGTTGTTCGTGGCCAATGATGAGTGGCAGACACCGAGCCGCTACATGATGGTCGAAGCTTTCGCACCGATCGACAAAGAGGAGATCGACCCCGTTCTCAGCATCATCACGAAAGCCGCCTGATCATGTGACCTCAGGCCAAACGGGAAATTACACCTCGCTGAAGGACGTGACCGTCAATATCGTCGTGTGCGATCTGCTCCGGGGTCTGGCTCACCTTGGACATCGACAAAAATTCCACACCAAAAAGGTTGCGCTGGGTGCGGAGGGATATCGCCTCGCAATGCAAGATCTGCCCGTTTTGGATCGGGCCGCCGTTTCCGGCGCCCTTGACCTCTTTTCCTTTCTTGTCTCACTTTTGAAGTCTGTTGATCGTATTGATATGTCAGGCCCCCTGTCCGGCGGCCATCTCGATTTCGGCGATACGCGCTTCCAACTCCGGAAATGCCGCCCGCAAGATGCCTTGAAGATCATCGATGCGGGCGCGACAGGCCAAGCGGCGATCTGCGTCCGCTTCGCGGATCTGCACCGTGCGCGGGACGACGGTGAGCTTTGGAATGGCAACCAAGTGCAGGCCGTTCTCGTTCGCCGAGCGAACGATCGGCAAGTCCTCACTCAGAGAAACCGACGTTTTCGTCACCGTCGCGATCAGCAGCCCCGCCAGCGCCGCAATTGCGGAATCGGCCGTGTCGCGGCGAATGATGCCCCGCCGCAACGTCGCGATCGGGTCGCAGAGCGAATACGTCGGCCCCGCTTGAGATGCCAAATGCACCCCCCATTCCACCAAGCCGTAATCGACCAGTTCCACGATGCGGCGCGCATCGCCGCGCAAACCGACATCCTCGAAGAGGGGGCCAGCCGTGTCGATCTCCGCGAGAGCTGACGTCGCCAGAATCAGACTTCCAAGTCGACCGACCTCATTCGCCGGGAGACAGCGCATGACGCGTGGCGCTGAACCCAAACCCAACGGATCTGCATGCAGGTCCAAAAGCAGATCGAGCAAAGGACGATCATTCTGCACAACGACCTTGCGCAAGAACCGCTGGCCGATGGCGCCGCGCACGAGATCGTTCGAGATGACGAAGGTCGCATCCGGATCATCGGCCGCCTCCGCGTCGGTTTCCTGCGTTGGCTGAGCAAGCTGGAACCTGGCGGCCGTCATGTCGCGTGGATTGGCGAGCGCCAAGGCCGAGATTTCGCCATTCGCGATCAGACCGCCCAAAAAACTCTGCGCGGTGGCGGGGCCAACGCCCAAAGTTTTGCGGATGGCCTGGATCCCGGCCCGGCTCGTCTCATTTGACGCATCAGAGGCAGCCCCCAACACAAGCAAGGTCGCGAGTTCCCCCGCCGTCGCATTGCGCGCGATCAGTTGCGCATGAACCGCGCGGTTGATTTCGAAGTAGGCCCCCGCCAGCAGGGCGCGGGGTCGTTTCGTCGTGATGTTCATGACTCTCTCTCCAGCGAGATAATTCCTTATTTCCAGAGAGTTGCCTCTCGCATAGGATACCACATCAGAGCGCATGGCCAGAGCAGCATCTTGCACGGTCCACAGTTTTGACATGGCCATGCGACCCGCTTTGGGCCACAGAGCGCGCCTCGTTTCGGTCGCGTCTGCTCGCTACGTAATCAAACGTCCGGCGAGGATCGTCGCGTGACGGAGCGCGGCATGCGCGTCTTTGGCTGCCCATCGGCCTATTGCGGTGTCGACAAAACATTGGTCCAATGCCCGAAAATCAATTGGATCATGTGTCATGCTGCTTCCCAACATCGATTTCATTGCCAAAGCCACAGGACATGGTTCGGTGGGGGCGCTGCTGATCGCCAAGGCACCAAGTGATTGGGAGGCAAAGTCTGCCGAGTATAAAATACTCGCTGAAGTGCGTTCGAGGAAAATTGTTTCCACGGCAAGATTTGAAAGATTGGCACTTGCGATATTCAATAAATATCGGCCGAATTGCAATGAAAACGCGAATGCCGCAATAATGATTTCTGTAGGGTGGGGAGATTCGGGATGCAGCCTACCTTCCGATATTCCGGATCCGCTTTCTTGGTTGTTTTGGCGCTATCTGAAAGATCACCTTTCAGATCAACACGTGAGTGCCAAGAAATTACTCGAAGGGTTGATGAAAAAATCGCTGGAACTTCATCAGGTCGATCGGGATAAAAACGGCCAAGGCGTCGCCCCTGCGCTGCGCGATCTTGCACGGCAACCGCAGGCGGGGCCAGCGCAGGGGAATTTCCTGCTGGAGATGGCGTCGCTTTTCGAGGCGGGAAAGAACGACATCGCCGTTGTGGAATTGCAAAGCTTCTGCGCGATTTTGCTGGCGACGACATTCCTTTTTGACTCCGAAGCTGACCTGCACGCCGCATTGCGCGATCTTTTTGTCGTCGATGGGAATGCCGTCTCCCCAAAGATGGCATTTTCGCGGTGGCTGGACAGGCTTGAAGCAAGGACAGGCTACAAGAAAGATGACCTCCTGTGGGATGGTTTCGTTCTTCCCAATTTCAAGGAAGGTCTGCCGGAGGACAGGGCGCGCGAGGATCTGCTGCGAAATCCGCGGCGGTATCGGTCCGGCGAATTGGTGCCACCCTATTTCGAGGCGACGAAATGCCTGCAATCCCTTGACCCCGATTTTTCGCTGGAAGAACGCGAAAAATGGAATGGTGAAATCGAAGGACGCGAACTCGGTCTTTTGTTCGTCCTGCTGGTGGCCAATTCCGCCCGTCTGATCAAGAAACCCGGGGGGAATCCCGATCGCCCGTGCCAGGCTGTTTACGACATCTTTGCGCCGAAGGCCGGCTGAGCGCCGACCCTCGACGTTGCGTCGGTCACGCCTCACTTCGGCATGGAATAGATCTGCGGGATCGCGTCATAATCTTCGTCGTCATCCCCGTAGCACCGATCATACCAGTCGTCGGGACGCGTGTCATGACCGCGGCTTTCCCAATAGGCATCGTTGTTGGGGTTCATCTGGTTCGAGCGGTTGTCATTGTCGTGTTTTGCCATGGTTCTTGATCCTTGTTTGGCCGTCTGCACAAACGCGAGACAGGGCCAACATGACCGCGTTTCGGTGGCCTGGCATCTGACAGAACCGAGAAATCCCTCCCCGCTGAGCTAGGGGGCCCCTCAGCCGTCGAGTTGCAACAGCGTCTTGATCGCGCGGCGCTCGTCCATCGCGCGGTAGCCCTCGGCCAACCCGCCCTCGGCTTGACGCAACACGCCCATGATCTGGGCTTCGGTGAAACGGCTCTTCTTCATCGGAATCTCCTCGTCAATCTTGCCGAGAAAATTTCTCCTTCGCATCCCATTAACCACGGGGAGGATTACCCCGGCAGCACATCTATCTATGGCGGGCGGAGTTCCGGCGGCGGGGCGAAAGCCTGACGGAGGAGACCGCGTTCCTGCCCGTCGAGATGACGGCCGAGAAGACGGTCACGCCCGCCATTTCACCCTCGCCGGTCGAGATCGTGCTGATGAACGGTCGGCGCCTGCGCGGGATCGAGGGGCTGTCGGCCTCAGGGCTCGCGCAGTTGATCCGGGTTGAGGCAAGTCAAAATGCGTTGTCCTTTCTACGTAGTCGCATGCTGTGTCCAGTGTCAGGTGGCCGACCACTATGACGTTAACCATAGTGTTTCTCCATTGAAGCCACTTGCGAAAACGCCATCGCGACATTTTCTGTAGAACGCATGTCTGCAAGAACCTGACGGGCCTCGGGGTATCTTCTGAACTTGGCAAGCCAGTACGCTCTTGTAAGTTCAACCACTTCGTACAGCCAAAGCGAGTGCGAAATGGCAACCTTGTGAAAAAGATCTCCTGATCGGAATCTACTCTCGACATCAAAAAAGACTTTGAGCGATTGATCGAATTTGTCAAATGGGATGTCGAAATCTATTGCCCCTTTGTTTTTGGGTGGTTCGGATTTGATGATTCGTTCACCCCGACCGTAGAAATCGTCGTAGATATGTAGTGAACCTACATGGTGAACGTACGTGCCGATTGGAAGTTGTAGCCAAAATGCGACCATTTCCTGGAGCGTCGTCCATTCAAATACGTTGATGGCAGATCCCCAGATTATGTCCATGCTGCGAGACGTTACTGCAAGGTTTAGAGTATTGTCGCGAACAGTAAACTGAAGAATGCTATTGCATGGAATATCTCGTCGCGTCTGGTCGTGGTCAACTTCCGGGTCAAAGAGTGAGACAATCGCCCGCCGAGAAAAGTAATCGTTTGAGAGTGTCGTCAAAATCGAACTCAGTTGATCTACTGATTTCCAGCTACGGATTCGCGGGCCATATCCACCACCGACAGTCACCCCGTCATCGGAGAACTCCCGCATCCGTGGCAGGTATGCCTCAATGAACGACAAATCGTTTCTGCCACCGAGAACCCAGAGAGTCTCGGCGACAAGTGCGAAGACATTGGCGTTCCGTCCAGAGCTATTTGGATGTCTTCTTGACGGATATCGAATTCGGAAACTCACGTCCATGAGTTCCAAAGTATCTCTGCCGCGTGGAGAGGCGCCATCGCGGTGTTTGAACAAAAGTGTGAGAGCCGTAGTCAGGAACTCAGGATATGAATCGACATCAATTGACTGCATCAATCGGCTCCGATGAGAGACGTGTGGCGGTGGTCTTGAGATCACAGTTGAAGGACTGCCGGTGGTTGCAATGTGAAGTGGTCCCACCTTTTCGGACAGTTTTGCAGCTTCTCTACGGTGTATCGGGTTTAGGTTTCATGCTGTTTTTTGCTCTTCCAAGCCGGTCCAGTATGCCTAGTCGGGCGTTCGTCGATCAAGCGCGCAATGGGGCCGGTTGGTGTTGTAGAACGCCATACAGTCTTTGACGATCTTGCGAACCTGGATCATGCCCCGCGGCGTGGTGTACGGGCCGCTGCCCGCTGGGTGTTCAATGCGACCTAGGCTGCGATCTGGCGGCTGCAGAAGAACGGATACTTGGTGAACACCCGATCAATCTCTTTTATCATCGCCAGCGTGGCTGCGTCGACCCCGACGCGCGTGTAATAGAAGGCCGAACGCTACATCTGCACCAGCTTGCACTGTTGGCTGATACTCAATTCGGGGTGGTCACGCTGGATCATTGCCCGCTTCTTTGCCGGGCTCACCTTTTGAGCCCTTCCGACAAAAAATCGTTCTCGACCGCCAACCTCCCAATCTTGGCGTGCAGCTCTTTGACCTCTGCCTCCGTCGGGCCGCTTTGCTTTCCGCCAGAAAAACGTCCACCATCCCGTCAATTGCCTGCCGCTTCCAAGTGCTGACATGATTTGGGTGCAACATCCCGCCCGCCGAGGCAGAAGTCAATTTCTACGCAGCTCTGGAAACTGAAGCCATGGCCGCGTAACTAACCCAAATCAGCCTCCGGCAAACCCGGGGCGGTTCAGGTTCGAACCTACGCGCGCCCTAAAGTCCGATGGAGACTGGCGCTTGGTGCGCAACCCCGAAGGAGTTACGCTTGAATATGAAAGGCATTCTGGATGACCGGCGTACCCGCATATAGGCTTGTAATTGAAGGCGAGACGTCGCGCTTCGACGCCGCCTTGCGTCGGGCCCTTTCGGACGCGTTAGAGCCCTTCGGCTTGAAGCTTGACGACGAAGTCGCTTTGGATTTTGCATCGCAATCACTTGCAGCCGCTATGCCCGGTGATGCAAAAGTCGTTCTCTTCTTCGGCAGCCACGCAGTCCGAGCGACCGCCAAGCCGATGGTATCCGCAACTGACTTGTTAATACCGATCGTCTCCGATCTATCCGCATGCAGTTCAGAGCTGCCGCCGGAGGTGGCCGCCTTCAACGCGCTTCAATATGGAGGCAATTCGGATACGCAGGCGGAGGCGCTCGCCTCAGCCGTCCTCGAGACCTTGGGCCTGATGCCCGCCAAGCGGCGCATCTTTCTGAGCTATCGTCGCACTGAAGCGCGTGATGCGGCGTTGCAGGTCCATGACGCACTACTTGCTCGCCAGTTTAGCGTCTTCCTTGACACACACGAGATTCGCTATGGAGGCCGCTTTCAGGACGCACTATGGCACCAGCTCAGTGACTGCGACGTACTGCTGATGCTCGATACAACGGGCTACTTCACAAGTCGCTGGACAGAAGAAGAATTCGGGCGTGCTGGGAATATGCGCCTTGGTATCCTTCGTGTAGGCTTCCCCGGCGTGGCCCCGGCACCCGCAGCGACGCTCACAACGACGGTTGCCCTCTCCGACGTCGATCTCGACTCGGACGGACGACTGTGTGGCACTGCAATCGATCGCATCGGAGATGCATTGGAACGGTTCCGCGCCCGAAGTGTAGCAGCGCGGCTCGACAACATGCTCGGAACACTTCGACTCGCCGTCGAAAAGCGCGGCGGAACGATCAGTAACCCGGGGCCTCTCAAACGAGTCTCGATAAGCCTTCCGCGTCTAACGCTCGGCGAAAACGCTGAACTGACCGTCTATCCCGCGGTCGGTGTTCCCACCTCGGACGCTGTTGAGCGAATCGCCAAGCACGCGGATGCCGAGTGCGCACTCCTCTATGATGGCCAGAGCCTTCTTCAAAGCTGGATCGATCATCTTGAATGGTTTGCCGGGGGCATCGAGCGGTTCCGTTGGATACGCGCCGACAATCCGGACCCGATGCTCAAGGAGCTCCAACGATGAGCGACCGCGGTGCAATATTTTTGTCGGCGAGCGTACCGCAACCAGACCGGCGCGGGTTTGAGAGCTTCGATCCAGTACTCGCATGCTCGGCCATTCACGCTTTTGTGGAAGTTGTGCTCGGTCGACGACTTCTTGTCTGGGGTGGACAGCCGGCGATCACGCCGATTATTTGGGAAGCTGCGCGGCGGCTCGATGTTCCATATGAGCGCAGTGTCCTTCTGTATCAAAGCGCATTTTTCAGAGACCGTTATCCGGAGGCGAATCTACGGTTTGATAACTGGGAAGAAGTACCTGCAGTGGAAGGCGACATGCACGCGAGCCTTGCGCGAATGCGAGCACGGATGTTCAGCGACCGCCCCTTCGAAGCAGCGGTCTTCATTGGCGGCATGGAGGGAGTGATCGACGAATTCGACGCTCTGCGGAAAGATGCCCCGGGGGCTCGGCTAATCCCGCTGCCTGCCCCAGGGGGCGTATCGCGCGAACTCTTTGAGCGTGTGGGTAGCTTGCCAAGTGAGATGCGCACGCGAACAGACTTCACGTACTGGCTCTATCGGCTCCTCGAGATCGCCCCGTCTGAGCCACGAGTAATGGCGGACCTCTGAATTGGCGATGTCGATCATTGCTCAGATCTAGCTCTGACCTTTACTCGCGGGTGGCCCAACTGCGCCGCCTGCCCCCTTGCCCGGCGTGATCCGGGGCGCGGATCTCAAGCCGAGGGCTCCGCGCCCGGCGCGCTTGCCCAACCCGAAACCGGCCACTATCAACCCCAAGGACTCTCGTTATGAACGAGGGACGACCGGGGGGCAGGTCAATCGAGGTGCCAAAAATAGAACATTTTGACTTGAAATGACCGACTGGCATTACCAAACTTCTTTCAGCGGTCCAATTGTCGGAGGCTAAGGTGTCGGCACAGAAAAATGTTTTCATTAGTCATCATCACGACGATGATAGACATGTGGACAGCTTTCAACGCATGCTCGGTCGTGGTGACTATTATGTGCGCAACTCCTCGGTACGCATGAAACCGGCCAACGAGCGGCGCGTGAAGGAGGGCCGCGTTAGTGAGAACACTATCAAGCGGCTCCTACGTATGAAGATGCGTTGGGCATCGACGGTGGTTGTTTTGATTGGCCCAAAGACACACACACGACCTTGGGTGAATTGGGAGATCGAGCAGGCCCACAAGCTCGGAAAACGCATCGTGGGTGTATATCTTCACGGTGGGACGGAAGCAAACGTGCCGAAAGCACTAGATTATTACGGTCAGGCCATCGTTAAATGGAAAACCAAGGGCATTGTAGATGCGATCGAGGGGAAGAACACCCGTTTTGAGAGTCCCTCGGGGGACCTGCGTCAATCAGTTCACGCAATGTCGACGTCGCGCTGTTGATGGTAAAGAAGAATGCTGAGAGTGTGTTTGTTTACGTCGTTGCGCGTGACTTTGGGTTCGCTCCGAACCCTTTTCACGGCTTCTGCACCCTCGCATGCTGCAAGCCAAGAATCCGAGCAGTCGCACAGACTGGCGACTGGGTATTTGGTGTAGCGGGCAGTGCACTAACGGAACCCGGTCACTGCATTTTTGGCATGCGCGTAACGGAAACACTGACTTTTGATGAATATTGGTTGGATCCTCGGTTCGAGGTGAAGAAGCCACTTCGGAACGGCAGTCGCGTGATGATGTTGGGCGACAATATTTATCATCGACAGAATGACGACGCAGCATGGCAGCAAGAGGATTCACACCATAGTCATCCAGATGGATCTCCCGATGCGTCCAATATCGCGACCGACACGCAGGCAAATCGAATTCTGATTTCTGAACAATTCACGTACTTTGGTGCTTCGGCGCCACTAATTCCTGGCAACATTTTGGCTTCAATCGGGTATAGCAATGGACGGAACCATCGCAGATTTGCGACGCAGGCCGCAGAACCCCTGTTGTCCTGGTTCCAAGCAGAAGCTCGCCGTACGGGCAGCCCAGTAGTCGATGACCCGTTTCAATTCCGGATGAGTTCTGCGAGATTCTCGAGCGGGTCCAACAAGATCATTGATGAGGTGGTCGAGAGCTATGACTGAAAATGGGTGATGGAGCGTGAGACGGCGGCGTATCGTGGCGGGTGTCCAAGCCTGCCAGAACTTCCAAAAGGAACGATACGCCTATGTCTGACGATACCACGATCACCCCGCTGCGCCAGCCCGGAAGCATCCTCGATCCGCTGACGGAGATCGGCCGTGAAGGCGCGCGCCAAATGCTGGCTGCGGCGCTGAAGGCGGAGGCGGCCATCCGGGCCTGCAGGTAGACACCGTCCGCCCAGATATACACGTAGCGGCGGGCCGAGAGATCGCGGCGCTGCCAGCGGTCGTAGTCTTCCTGCCAGCCCGCGGTCAGCCGTGTGACGACGCCCGGAGACAGGTTCGGTGCGTCGGCCCCGAGGAGCGCGCTCAGGGCATCCTGGAAATCCCCGGTGGAAACGCCGCGCAGATAAAGCACCGGCAGCAGTGCATCGAGGCTGCGCGACCGGCGCGCCCATCGTGGCAGGATGGCCGAGGTGAAGCGGATCTTCTTCTCGTCCGGCACGCCCTTCGTGTAATGACCCAGCAGAATCTGCTCAGGTTAAGCCGCTAATCTGAATGCCTCGACAGGCGTTCGCATGGCAAGGGCCTGATGAGGGCGGCGGTGGTTGTAGAAGCTGATCCAGTCGCCGATGACGCGGTTGGCGTGCTGGATGCTCTCGAAGCGGTGCCGGTGAATGCATTGCTCTTTGAGCGTCCGAATAACGCGCTCGACCATGCCGTTTTGTTGCGGGCAATGTGGGGTGATGAACTCCTGTTTCAGGCCATAGCTGCGGACCAGCGCCGTGAAGTGGCGGCTTGTGAAGATCAGCCCATTGTCAGACCTCAGGAGGAATTCCCGATCGACCCGGCCAAGCGTTCCGAACCGGCTGATCAGGGCGTGCTCGAGCGCGGCGCTGGCGGTTGTGGCCTTGCCCGAACGTGACAGGTGCCAGCCTAGGAGTTCGCGCGTGTGGCAATCGATCACCAGAGCCAGGGACGCCCAGCCGTCCTTGCCGGTCCAGACCCGCGCCAGATCCGTCGACCAGCGCTCGTTCGGCGCGGTGGCGACCGAGGGCACCGCCTCGATCCGCGGCCGCATGCCAATGGCGCGCTTGCGGACCTGCCAGCCCTTGAGCTGAAAGACCCGCTGCACCGTATTCTTGTTGAACCCGAGCAACCAAGCAACGGTGCGATAGCCGAACGAAGGATTTTCCTCGATCATCGCCTTGATCGGGACCGCAAACCGGTCATCGACTTTGGGCGCTGCTTTGGTCGGCTTGTAATAGACCGTGCGCCGCGGCACGCCGAACCAGGTGCAAAGCTTGGTCAGCGGCACGCGGAGGCCATCGGCCAGAAGGCCCTCATGGAGCGTCCGGATCAATTGCCGTCCTCCCGCTCCATGAGGGCCGCCAGCTTTTTTCGGGCACGCAGTTCCAGCATCGCCTCGCCATAAGCTTCCTGCAGATCCTTGAGCTGCTTTTCGTATTGCTCGCGAATATCGAGCGGGTTGGCACGTAGGGAATTCTCCATGCCCCGCTTCGCGTCCTCGACCCAGCCCTCGATCTCGGAAGGTGTCAGGTCAAACGACCGGCTCGCCTCGGCCACCGTCGTCTTGCCCTGAATGATCTCGATCACCAAGGCTGTCTTTCGCTTCGCCGTCCAACGTTTGATGCTGTCGTCCATCGTCATACTCATTGCCACGTTCTCCTTTGTAGCATGAGCAGGATTTCACTGGGTCGATACATTCGCCCTGTCGCGCACCTTCTGGCGCTGCACCGGGACAGCTCCGATCCCGGTCTGGATTTCGCGCTCGGGGCCGGTGCCATGGCGGACGACACGCTGCCGGCCGTCGTGCAGAAGCGCGTCGGCAAACTGCGCGACGAAGCTGAGGTTGCAGACCTCGGCGGCGCGCAACCCGGCACCATAGGCAATGCCGAGCGCTGCCCGATACTTCAGCCCCGGCCCGGGGGCCGCCATCAGGATGTCGGAGACCTCCTCCACGCTGAACACCACCGGTAATCGACGCGGCTCGGGCCGGAACTGCATGAACCGCTTCATGTCCTCGCGCCCGCAGGTCATGCCGAAGAAGAACCGCAGCGCCACGATGCGCGTGTTGAAGGTCGACGGCGTGACCCCGGCATCGGTCATGTGCAACTGGTACGCGCGCAACTCCTCTGGCGTGGCGGTGTCGGGGGAGCGGTTCAGGAAGCGGGCGAAATCCTTGATGGCACGGATGTGCGATTTCTGTGCTTTCTCGCCCAAGCCTTCGCGCCTATGCGGCCGAAGGTTGTCTTCAAAATTCGAACTCGCCACGACCGTGCAATAATGTCATCGTGTTCCCGTATTTGAATATGCAGTACGCTGGGGGAGCTATGCCGCTGCAACAGGGGATCCAACTGATCGTCACCGTCGCGCAGACCGGGGTAGGTTATCACTGTTATACCTTTGATGGTCTGGCGCTGCCGCACCCCGTGCTAATCCAGTTCGAGCATGTCGGCTCCGCCTCCGCGAGCAGAGACATGGACCAGCTGGCCGCTGCGCTCCTCGCCGAATTGCAGGGCAGCATCTGTGCCAACCGTCTGCCAGCGCCCTGCGGAGGTTTAGCGACAATTTGCCACGCGTTGAGAGAGGCGGACTGCCAAAAACTCCTAGTGCTCGTCGGAGACGATTTCACCGCCGCCGTGCCCAGCACTCTCGCTAAGGACTGGTTTCAGACCTCGGGCAATTTCCAAGTACTACCGGTTCTCCCTGACACTGCGCGGCCACGCGCGCCCATGCTGCTTTCCGGCCCCCTGAGCGCGATAAACGTCGCCTTCTGGAGCCAAGGAATTGAGGAGGCCCTCCCCGCTGTGTTCCAGGTCGCGGGGATCACTGCGGCGCAGCCGCGCATTTTCATCAGCTACCGTCAAACGGACGTGGCCGCGGCTGCGATCCAGCTATTCGATGTATTGTCGCACGATGGCTTTGACGTTTTCCTCGATCACTTCCGGGTGCCGCCAGGTGTCAATTTCCAACAGCGCCTGCGCCAGGAACTCGGCGACAAGGCAATGGTCCTCGTCCTAGAATCGCCGAATCTGGCGAGTTCGCGATGGGTCGCCTTCGAGATTGCTGAAGCCCGGGCCAGCGGGTTGGGGCTTGCCGCTCTCAACTTCTCTGGCGCGCCGTTGATGGCTGGCATCGACCCGTCACTGCGCCTTTTCCTGAATGCAGCCGATATCGCGGCTGGCGGTGAAATTGAAAATGCGGCGCTCGGCCGAGTCCGGGCATTTGTACGCAGTCAGCATGATAGGGCATTGCTGAGACGGCGTATCTTACTCGAGCAGTCTTTCGAGCAGGCGGTCGTGCAGGCTGGCGGACGCCTGCCGCAGCGCTTTGCCAACGGCTCATTCCGCATCGTTGCACCGACCAAGTCCTACCATGCCTGGTTGACGCCGCGCCCACCGGAGCTTCCGGACTACCATCGTGCATACGGCGCGACGTTGCCGGGGACCGAGGCCGTGATCATTGGCCTGTCGAATTTAATGGAGGTCTCGCGTCAGCGTCAGCACGAATGGCTGGCTGGACTTTGCAACATGACCCTCATCGATGAGGGTATGATGGCGCGCGCGGTTGGAGACATGGTGAGGGGCACTCTATGAGCTGGATGCAACGCGGCAAACGCCTCGAGCGCCAAACGATTATGCTGGCGGCCGGCATGCCGGAAGGCGAGCCGGAGGGCGATGCGGTGGCGCGGATCAGCGGTTGGGACATCGACCAAGCGATCGTGGCGCTTGCTCGCGCGGTCTTCGCCGAAGGCGGCCGCCTCGTCGCCGAGAGCGACACCCCCTTAACTCTGCTGCTCGCGATGATCGCCGCGGAGTATCAGACCCAGCGCTTCGCTGAAGGAAGTGGCCACGCCGATGCCGACCTTACACCTTCCGTTCGCGTCCACCGGACCCGTACGCGCTCGGACCGCGAAGATGAAGACGAGGCCCTGCTCGAGCGCTACAGCTTGGTCGACTTCGTGGACGGAGCGGACGATGATCCGTTCGCGGAAAACGAAATCTCCACGCCATCCCCGCGCGACGCACCCATTGCGCTGGTCTGCATCGGTGGGGGTGCCGACGTGATCGAACAGGCCCATTGGTTCGCGAGCAAGGAGTCATACCGCCCGATATTCGTGCTTGAGACGACCGGCGGCGCAGCCGCACGACTTGCCGTCGTGGCCTGCTGCCGGTTTCGTGGACACGAAGATAAGATCGTGACCAAGGAAACGGAGATCGGACATGGTGAGACGGAAGTTCACGAAGGAGTTCAA
>NZ_QJTK01000013.1 GCF_003217355.1 Rhodobacter viridis
GCGGTGGTCCGCGGCTACGCTCATCGGCCCCGGCATCACTGAACTGGCGCAGTTTTTCGCACATTTGCAAAAGCAAGGAGGCCCCGTATGACGCCCGACGAGATCATCGATCCGCTGCGCCCCATGCAGCACCTATCCGACACGCTGCGCAACACATTGCATCCGCATCAAGGGGGGGCGCGCGATATCGCCCCCGAAATCCCTATTTTGCTCGAGACCTGCCGATGGATGCAAGGCGCGGATCCTACGGCGCCAATCTTGACGCGCGATCTGGTCAGCTTGTGCGACTATCTCGACGCGCTCGCCGACGCCGAACCGGAGGCGATCCTCCTTGCCGATGCGCCCCGGATCGATCGCTGGTGCGCCGCCGTGATCGCCGATCTGCCAGTGCTTGTCAGCCTCGTCACGGGCCATCCCCGGTTGCGGCAGGGCGCACGCACAGTCACCTCGCCCCTTGTTCGCATCGCCCCCGACCGGGGCTGGGCACGCACCTTTTCGCGCTATTACCGGCTCGGCCGCCCCGATCAATCCGTTTTTACCGCACTGCTCGCAGAGGGCCGCTTGCATCCGGGCGCACTGCGTTTCGACATTCCAGATCTCGGGGGCTGGACCTGAAGACTCTGGGAGGGGTATCCCGTGCCCACGCCCGAATATATAGGAGACCCGATGTCCCGAGACGCCGAAATTCGTGACAAGCTTGCCCGGCTCGAGGCCCTGTTCGCGCGCGGCGCGACCGAAGGCGAGCGCGCCGCCGCCGGAGCTGCGATCGACCGCCTGCAGGCTCGCCTAGGGTCTGCGGCACCCGCCGACGAGCCGGAAACCGAGATGCAATATACTTTCCCCGACAGCTGGTCGGTGCGGATCTTCATTGCGCTCTGCCGCAAGCATGGCGTTCGTCCCTACCGCTATCCCCGACAGCGTCGCACCACAGTGATGGTCCGCGTGCGGCAGGGCGCGTTCGAAGCAACCGTCGCGGCGGAATTTCGCACGCTGCACCGCGAACTGATCGGATATTTCGACGAGATGGTCGATCACCTGATCGCTGACGCGATGCGCAGTGATGGCAACGACGAGACCCTGGAGCAACGCCAGATCGCTAAGTGAGGGAAAGCCCCGACGGCCACGCAGTCAGGGCTTCAGAACTGCCAACGGACCATAGCCGTCGAAGGCATAGGCGGGAAGGAACTGCCGACCAGCGAAATAGTGCTGCTCGATGGGGCTCATGCCCGCCTCTTCGGTGACCTGCCGCCAGTTCCGCACAATCGTTTCGACCTGGGCATCGATGATCTGGCGCGCCGTTCCGGAATCAAGCAGGAAGGCCGGGGCTGCGGCCAGGGCAAGCGTCAACTGCGCCGTCCGACGACCTTCAGCCACGATCATCGCTTGGTTCGCCTCGATGCCCGACCGCCTCTGTGGGGCGATATCGTAGGCGGGGGTGAGATGCAGATATTTTCCGTCCCAGAAGGCCGCATGATTGCGCGCATGATCGTCAGTGTTGCCTACTAGGATGTTGAAACTCAGACGCGCGAACAGTTCGCATAGGGTCTCTTTCGGCGCCGCGAATTTCTTACGAATGATGTCGGCAAGCCCGGGGTAGGAAATGTGATGGGCCACCATCTCATGCTCCTGTGTCCAGGTCAGCGCCGAGACCATCGCCCGTCGAGCCCAGGCGCCTTGGCCTGCGGCCACCCGGTCGAACCGTTCCACCAGAAGAACGTCGCGATCGAGGACCCGCGTGATCGTCACGGGAGCGGTGTCGATCCCGGCCAGCGCCGCCAGCCGCATGGCGGTGAATTCGGCCTTGACCATCGCGAAGCTGTCGTTCGTCGCGGAGAATTTTGCGATCAGCTTTCGCTCGGACGTCGCGTCGGTGATCAGCGCCTTGGGCCGCGCGCCACCGATCGAACTGCCATGCAGGACGGCCCGGTCGAGCGCGGGCGGAACCGGATCGCCAGCCTCGATCCGGTCGGCGAAATCAAGCAGATCGGCGAGGCTCGCTTCTTCGCTTTCGCGTGGCACGCAATGCGTCCCCGCAGCCTGAAAATCGAGGGCCCCGATCCGGTCTGAGCCAGAGTGCGCCATGAAGGTCATCTCGCCAAAGGCATCCTCGGCGATTTCGGCGCGCTTGTGGCCCAAGAGATCATGCACGATGACACGCCTCCCCCATCTGTCGGGCAGGGCGTCGCGCAGACTTGGCGCCAGATCGTGCCCGGGCGGCGGATCGATCATGCCCGGCTGAAGCGGCAGGTCGAGATCGAATACGGCGATCGCGTCGGGACGATCAAGGTAGCTTCGCCCATAGTTGAAGAAGATCCGCGTGCCTTCCCGCGCCACCCGCCCGGCCACGACAGGCTGCGTCGCCCCGGGCAACCAGATCCAAACGAAGAGTTCCGTGGGCTCAGAAATCATCCTTCAACTCCGGCTTGCGGGAATGGATACGACGTGGCAGCAGATCGAGCCTGCCTCGCGTCTCTGCCAGCCGACCTTCAACAGCCGCCGCGTCCCCGAAGAGTTGCAGCCCGACAAGAAATGCAGCCTCGAACACCGTGCCGATCGCCACCGTCGGCTTGCCGCTTTCCAGCGCACGCACAGTTTTTCGAGCGCAACCCAACCGATCGGCAAGATCCTGTTCGCTCCAACGCAAGAGCTTACGGCGAGCCTGAATCTCGTCGGCGAGAAGCTGCAGGCCGTGTCGGGTTGCAAGGGAGTGGGGACGAGGGTGGGTCATCGGAGGGGGCGGGCGATGTTGATTTTCGGAGCGATCATGGCGGAAAACCTGTGATCATACAATGCCCTGAAAGGGTTAAAGACTATCTAAGGAAACTATAATGTGATTTATGACTCCCAAAAGATACAATCGCACATCATCCTAAGTCCTGTTCGGATGTTGCACCACGAGACGGGAACCCGATCCGGCTCTTCCACAACGCTGGGGCCTGGGATCTGCCATCTTTCACTTCCGCCTCTAGAAAAATGCCTTGCCGCATTGCGAGAGCGCGGTTGTCGAACACCGCGCGACAAGTATTGTAAAATTTTTTTCCGAATACTCCTTGCCATTTTCGTCTGGTCGTCATAGGTGCGATGCAGAAGTGGTAAGGAAGTGCCCTAAAATGGCTACAGTAGGTCAAATGCGCGACGCGCTCTGCGCCGAATTCGGCGTGAGCCCGATGCGAATGAAAGCGCTGTCCCAAGCGCTGTCCGAGGCTTCTTTGCGCACCGAGGGAGGGGCGGGCCGAGGCGCGGCGACGATGACCGGCACCGATGTTGCCATCCATGCGATTTCCGCAATGCTGAATCTGGCCACGAAAGACGCACCAGACGTGATCCGTAGTCTGCTGGCGATGCGGCTTGTTAATTTCGCCCGCCATTTGGGGCCCAATGCACTTTGCGAATTTCCGACCCAACCCAGCGGTTCGAAACTGCTTGACGCGTTGACAACTGTTCAGCAAAAGCTCGCGATGCCTGAAGCGGAGTACCCGGTGCCGGAGACTTTTGGCGCCTTTCTTGGGCAATGGGTGGAGGGTATTCTCGACCCGACCATCGGCACCTACCCCCAGGCAACTGGAAACCGTGTGCGCCCCGCGGATGGGACCGCAACTCTCAAAATCTCGCTCAATGGCCATTACGCGACCTACACCTACGTAATCAATAGCGGATCCCATGAATTCGCAGATGATTTTGACAGGGTTGAAGCGACCTATTCTGTCGACGGGGTTCTGGCCCCAGTGCGGCTAAAATGGGAGAATATGCTTATCATCACTGACGCAGTATTCCGGCGTTTGCGCGAGATTGCGGTGGAGACGAAGAAATGATGATGCACCCGCCCATTCAAGCCGACTCGGTAGAAGAGACCGCCTCTTTCATTTTCCTCTACGCCCTCACCATCGGCATGCCGTGGGGAAAATACTGGATTATTGGGTCGGCATTGTTGCGCGCAGTTGCAAATTCCGTTTCGGTTATGGCTCCATGCCTGGCCGCGAAAAATTCGGGCGGGAAAATGCAAGTGACGTGCCGGCAACGCAACTACCGCGCCGGGGCCGTCAGCGATAAAGTCTCTTCATTCCATTTTTCGCACATGGTCGAAAAATGCATTTCTTGCAATGAGTTGGCGATCATGGCCACCTCGTTTTCGCAAGCAGGCCGGACGGCGATAGGCATAATAGCCTGATCAATCCGGTCGGCGAAACGCCGACAAACACACCACAACCATTCTGCCCAGCAATGCCCTGACCGTGGCCACGGTCGCGCTTTGCCTGAATCCTGACCTCCATCGTCATGACGGCGATGGCACAGCCCGCCTCGCAAGAGGCCTCCCATGGACCCGTAACCCGGAACCCTCGACAAGTTCGAGAAAGGAGAAGCTATGCGTGAAGAAATCTCTATCCAATTGGCGCTGTCGCTCTACCAGCGCGAAACTGCCCGCCCTGAACTCGCTCCCGCCGTCGAGATTCTCGACGCCCATGCCACCGATGCGGCCGAACTCGCGGTGGTGCTGATCAACGAATTTCTGCGGGATCCCGGCGAGATGAAGAAGGCTCTTCACCGCCGTTATGTCGCGGAAATGGGCGGCATCAATCAGCGGCGTACGACTGCGGGTCAGTCGCGGATCAAGGGCGTTTCCGCCTCCGACTTGTCCCGGATTATCGACATCGTCTCCATGTTGGGGGGCTCTCTCTATCGCGTGTTCCTGGGGCTCCCCCTGCCCCCTTACCACCCCGATCCCGGGGACGATATCGCGCAGTTCTTCTCCGAACTGCGGGGGCGCCTGATGACCGAACTGGAGGCGGCCGGCAACGGCCAATTCCCTGCGTATAAAGCGATTTCGTCGAACGGGGGGCTGTGATGCGGGGTATCCACGCCATGATCGACGCGCACCGCCAACGCATGCAGAGCGTCAAGCAAAAGCTCGGCTATATGCCGGAAAATCAGCCGCCGAAACGCGCCCCGCGTAAGGCTCCGTCGCCGTTTGAGGGTCCGAAGCCCCGGGCGGTGATCCCGGCCATTTCGGCGCGCAAGGTGATCCGCAAATCCACCGCGAGTTGCCGCCTGAGTGTGTCTGCCCGCCACGTTGGCGACGATGCCATCATGATCCGCGAGCAGGAAAGCTACCAAGAATATAGGATTTTCGTTTGCCTCGAAAACAACCCGCTGACGGAGCGTATCGACACTCAGGCTCTTCGGGTCACTTATGAGGACAAGCGGATCGACAAGGACCGGCATCACTATCCCGACCTCATCGTGCGGTTGCGCGACGATCGCAAGATCGCGGTCCTCGTCAAGCCCTGGAAGCTCTCGCAGGACAAGGAGTTCCTGACAAAGGTTGCGATGATGCGTGCCGATCTTATGCCGGAGGTGTTCGACAATATTCTGGTCCGGACGGAGCGCCATGTGACGGAGGTGCAATTCCGAAATGCTCTCCTGATCCGGAACTATCGTCGTTCGCAGGATCCTGACGCGGACCAGCAGATTGCAGCCTTCGCCGCCACCCTCGCCGACGAAATCAGCGTGCAAAGCCTGATCAACTGGACCGGCCTCGGCGAACGCGCCTTCCCGGCGGTGGTCCGCGCCATCGGCACCGGCCTCTTCTCGGTGCGCCGGGGTACGCTGATCGAACCTGACGGCTGGGTCATTCCCGTCGGCATGGCACGCGGCGACATCTGATCCCTCGCCAGATCTTCAAACGCCCAACGCCTGCGCACCCAAGCGCAGGCGACCGGGGCCCTGCACCCACATGTCACTCCACAGGTCAGCCAACACAGGAGTATGAAATGACCACATCTGTCGCCCGCGTCGTCAATCTTGAAGATCTGATCTTTATCGGCACCACGCAATACTGCATCGACGAGGTCAACGAGGCCGGGCTCTGGCTCGAAACCCTGAGTGAGCCCCGTCTGCGCAAGTTTCTGGATTTCGCGGCGTTGGAAAAGCTGCGCCTCAGCCCGGATTATCGCGTTATCAAGAGGTATTTCGCCCCTCTCCACCGGCGCGAGGGAAAACCGGCCGCTGGCAGCATCCTCACCCGTCTGGACAACGATGAGACGGAAAAGCTCAACGCCCATGTCGAAATGACCGAGTGGCTGCTCGCAAAGGAACGTGCCGGCGAAATGTCCCGCAGCGACGACAGCATGAAGGCGCAGCTTCCGGCGCTGAAGGCGCACATGGATCTCTGCGCCCGTGCGGGACGCAAAAAAAATTATCGCACGAAGCGCACCGTTTTCGATGTGCCCTCGCTCAAGACCCTGCGCAAGATGATGAACGCCTACACTGAGGCGGGGAATGACCTTCTGGCCCTCGCGCCGAAGAAAGTGACCCGACCTTCGGAGAGGCGGCTTGATCTTACGGTCGCAAAAATCTTGCGCACCGTGGTGCGCACTGAATATCAAAGTCGTCAGCGCCCGAGCGGCAACTCGGTGCTCCTGGCGGTGGAAAAAGCCATCGACGATGAAAATGCCCGCCGGAGGCAATGCGGACAAGACCAGCTTGAATACCCCTGCCTGCGGACGATCTATCGCGAGATCGACAAGCTCGATCCGCTCGAGACCTATGCCAATCGTCACGGAGAAAAGGCGGCGAAGAGCAAGTTTAAGATCACCGACACCGGTTTGATGGTCACGCGCCCTCTCGAACGCGTCGAGATCGACGAGGTCAAACTCGATGTATTGTCGATTGCAATCGACAGCGGTATCGCCGCGAAAATGACGGTCGAGCAATTGCGTGAGCTCGAGCGGACGCGCCGCTGGGCCGTAGTGGCGATCGATATCGCGACGCGCTGCATCCTTGGCATCGTCGTCACCCCGGCGCCGTCTCGTGAAGCGACGTTGCGGGTGATGGAGCAGACGACACGCGACAAAAGCGACATCGCTGCGGCGTATGGTTGCCAAAACGACTGGTGCCAAGGCGGCCGGTGGGAACTCAGCGTCATGGACAACGGGACGGGTTTCGTGCCCCAGCGCATCCGCATGGCGGCGGCCGCCATGCAGGCAAGCGTGATGTTTACCGAAGCCGGAGAACCCAGCCAACGCGGAACCATCGAACGTTTTTTCCGCACTGTCGGCACGAAAGTAATGCCGCTCCTGCCGGGACGCACCTTCTCCAATACCCAGGAACGCGGGGACTACCCGAGCGCGGAAACGGCCTGCCTCACCGATGATGAATTGACGCGTATTTTGGTCAAATGGATCGTCGATTGCTATCATCATGAGCCCCATTTCGGTTTGGGCGGCGAGACACCCGCACATGCGTGGGCGCGGCTGACGGCCAAATATCCGCTTGTCGATGACTTGTCTGGCTACGAGCGGCGGGAGGCATTCGGACGCCGCTTCCGCAGGCAAGTGACGGGCCGTGGCATCATCCTGTTCGGGATCGAGTATGCGAGCGAACTGACCGCCCATATCCACCTGCACGAGAAGAACGATGTGCTGGACTGTCGCGTCGACGAGCACAATCTGGGTTGGATTTCGGTGCTTTGGGACGGTGAATGGCACCCGCTCAAGGCGAAATGGGATTTCTTCGACGGGATCCATCTTGCCGACTGGCAGGAGACCCTGGCCGTGATGCGCGCACAGAACAAACTGCTCGCGCGAGAAAGCAGGCGCACGGTCAAAGCTGCCCTGAACAGCGTTCGCGCCATCGTCGATGCCGCGAAAACGCGCTGCAACGTCGGCCCGGACTCGCTGAACTCGAAAACTTTGATCCGCATCGAGAAGGAAATTACCCGCTCGATGAGCCACATCGATCAGAACCCCGAAGCCACCGAAGCCGCCGATGGGGCGACTCTCGGCGCGCTGTTCGAAGACGATTTCGACGATTTGCTTCGCATCGCCCCGTGCGAAGTCGCCGCCGACGCGGCGACGCCGCCCGCCTCCGCCAACGGGAACAATGACGGCCGGACCGAAGACAACGACGACGATTATGTGGAGATTTCGGAATGACGACCGCTGCACCCCGCTCCAACGAGACCCTCGAACGCATCAAGGCGGCGGCCACCAAGAACGCCGCTCTGGAAGCGAAATTCGTGCGGACCAAGCGCTATGACCATGTTTTTGAGGAAATCCTCATGTTGCATGAACAGCGCAAGGCGGCGGCAGCCACCGGAACCTTGCGCAAGGCCCGTGGACTGGCTCTCTTGGCGCCGACGGGCAGCGGCAAGACCCGCACGCTCGACGTGCTCTTCTCGGAGCTCGAAACCCTCAACGGCAAGAGCGGCCGCCCGGGCGACCGCCTCATCCTGTCGGTGAAGGTGAAAACCCCGGCCAACCTGAAGTCCGTCGGCGTCGCAATCCTGCGGGAACTCGGCTGTATCGGCCAGGAATCCCCAAAGCGTCGTGACACCGACAGCGCGTCCGACATCTGGGAGGTGATCCATTGGCAGTTGCAGCAACAGGGTGTCGAGATCCTCCATCTCGATGAAGCTCAGGATCTTTTGGAAAGCGCCAATGTTCTTCAGCGCCGCGCCGTCCTGAGCACCCTCAAGACGCTCACCCAGAACGATCAATGGCCGGTCTGTCTCGTTCTTTCGGGCACCGAGACCCTGCAGGTGCTGCTCAACGAGGATCCTCAGCTCGCGCGCCGGCTCAATGTGATCGGCATTCCTGCGCTCGCCTATGCGACTGATCGCAAGATGCTGACCAGCATCCTGACGCAGTTTGTCGAAGGGGCGAGGTTCGAAACCGGTGGGCTCGATCAGGACGCTTTTCTGCCGCGCCTGATCGCCGGTTCGGCAAATCGGCTCGGAATTTTCATGGAGCTGGTTATCGGGGCGATTGTTGCGGCGACACTTGACGGGTCTTCGAAAGTGGAACTTCGGCATTTTGCGGCAGCCTTCGAACGTCGCACGGATTGCGCCAGTGCCGAAAACCCGTTTCTGGCCGAGGACTGGCACAAGATCGATGTCTGGAAGCTTTTTGCAAAGGCGATCGACAAGCCGGAACCTGGCCGCAAGCCGCGCCGCAAGAAATCCGATCCGCCGCCGGACGACCCGTGATCGCAGGATCATCCGCTTCGACGACAAAGGCCCGATGTTCGCATCGGGCCTTTCGCATTTGTTCCTCACGCGTCCTGGAAGGCGCGCACCGCGGGCAAAAATGCCGGAGGAAATTTGCGGGCCTCATGAATGGCAATTGCGGCACTTTCTATGGCACGAAATTGCGCCTCGACGAAAGATACTCATTTTATCAATATATTACAGTATGTTAGACCGTAACGGATTCGTGATGTCCGTGAATTGCGGCAAGTCTCAATGGCACAGCACAAGGGATTTATGGTGTGTCCCTCGAACTCGCCGCAAGGACAGGAAACGCCGCAAAAGTGACACTTGCAGCTTCCGCAGTCGCGTCGAGAGGGTTTCTTGAGCCGTACGCCTCGGTTTTGAAGCGGTTCTGGCCAGAGTCCCTCGCCTGATCCGATCCTTCGGGCCCCTGATCCTACAGGATTGCGGCCCCGACGTTTTCGAAGCAAAGCAAGGAAACCAGACTTCCCCGCCGGATCCTGCCTTCAGCCCTTCCCCGCCTCCCCCTCAGGTTCGACCCCGCACCCGGCAAAGCGCCGACCTTCTATCTCGCGCGCGTCAAAGTGCTTGCTCGGCAGACCAGACCAAGCGTATTAATTACAACCATACTGCGATTCCTGAACGATACGAATAAACTTAAAGTTTAGCGCGCGTCATCTTTCGACGCGCAAATCGAGGGAAAAGTCATGAAGCATTGGGAAAAACTCTCCGTCATTCTTGCCGCATGTGCGGCGATGCCGGGACTGGCGAACGCAGCCACATATGACGGGACGGCCGCGTTCATGATCGTCATGCCGGGAGCGATCGTGAACACATTTGGCTATGCACGCTTTCCCGCTGCGACCAGTGGGACTGCGGCTTCGACCGGAAATGCCTCAGCGTCCTACACCGCAGGGACGGAAACGGTTGCAACCGGAGGTGGTGTGACGGTAAACGTCAACGGCATGGCAATCGAAGGGGAGGCCAACCCCGATGGCCACGCCCTGTCCGACACGACGGCAACGGTTGTCTTCAACCTCGCAAACCTCACGGGTTCCACAGATGTAACCCCGCCAGCACAGACCGTGGATATAATCGTGACCGGAAGCTACACCTATGCGCTTGGGGCGGGGGCCGGAGGGTGCAGTGAATGCTCCGAATCCGCACTGTCCAGATTTTCATGGAACGTGACTTTTGACGGAACTTCGATCGATTCTTTCACCGATATGGTCTCGGCCGCCTACTTCGATCCGACCATCCCCTTCGCCTATACGCTCAGCCTCGCTCCCAATTCGGTGACACGCCTGTCATTCACCGCGACCCTGGATGGCGACGCGGTCTCCTCGGCGGTGGACAAGGTTCCCGTGCCGGCGGGCGCACCTTTGCTGATCTCTGCGCTGTTCGGCATTGGAGCGATGGCGCGGCGGCGGCGCTAAGATCCGACAAGAACGACTGCCGGAAATGAACTTCGCACCCCGCGCTGACCTGACGGGTTGTCGTGGGGTGCGCTGTCTGAGGTTTCTCGCTCCATCTTTTGGTATTGGCGGGTGAGGCGATGCGGGGACGGTCATGCCTCCCACCCGCCCCTGAGACATTCCGGGGCTGCTGAAGTAAACGATCAGATCGCCTTGGCTGAAATTAGGTCATCAAACGCTTCGATGTCCCGCGCGATCAGCGCGAGGTGAGGTTCGAGGCCGGGTTCATCGCCCTTGCCGACCGGCGAGCTTCCCTCTCCGAGCTTTCATCCCGCCGAGATCCAGCGCGTCCCTGCCCCCCTCCGCAGGGCGCGACGGCGACGGCACAGGCCAAGCCCGGTCATCACCACATCCCCTCGGCCTGCCGTCGGCTCATCTGTTCCGCAAAGGAAATCGCAGCGCTGATCCTCGACGGCAAACTGACGAAGATCAGTCGGCACACCGGGCGCGAGGGCGATCTCGCGGTGCTCGTCAATGTCCGGGAAATTCGCCCGCTCCTGCGGCGAGCCACGGCGACGGGTCTCACCGTGGAGCAGGCGGCGGAGCGCTTGGGCGTCACCCAGGCTCAGATGCGCGCGACGATCCGAGATGGCGTGATGAAGGCAGGATGTTGGTGCTGTTGCAGTTCAACGGGCTGGGCTTCAGCGCCTTGCACCTCGTCTGGCTCTTCCTGCTCTGTGAAGTCGCGGGGATCGCCACCAATCTTGGCGCGGGCTGGCTCGCTGCCCGCTTCGGCCTGGCCGCCACGCTTTACGCCGGGCTTGGGCTGCAGGTCGCGGCCCTTGCCCAACTCGATCCGGGCTGGTCAATCCCCGCCTCGGTCACTTTCGTGATGGCGGTGCAGAGCGTTTCGGGCGTCGCCAAGGATCTGGCGAAGATGTCATCAAAATCGGCGGTGAAACTGCTGGCGCCGAGCGGCGACGGCGGGCTTATCGCTTGGGTGGCGGCGCTCACCGGCTCAAAGAACGCGGTGAAGGGGCTCGGTTTCTTCCTTGGCGCTGCGCTCTTGGAACTTGTCGGCTTCAAACCGGCGATCTGGGGCATGGCGGGCTATCTCGTGCCGATCCCCTTCGCGCTGTCCCTCGCCGTGCGGATCACCCCCGCGCCCGCCCCTTGGCCGACCGCCACGATCCTCATCGGGCTTTTCGCCTTCGGCCTCGTCTTTGTCGTCAATTCCTCGGGGCATTCCTATCTGATCCTCGCCTTTGGCGATGCCAGACGGATCACTCGCGCGCAGGCTGGCGCGGGGCTGACCGGGCCTTATGCGCCTTGACGCATGGGATGCGCCGGGGCGAATATGCGCCAAAGCGCAAAAGGTGTTCGATGATTCTGTCTGTCCTCACCGCTCTGGCCGAGCCGACCCGTCTGGCGGCGATCCTGCGTCTGGCTGATGGGCGCGAGCATTGCGTCTGCGAGTTGATGGCGGCGCTGGACGCCACGCAAAGCCGGATGTCGCGGCACATGCAGGCGCTGAAACAGGCGGGGTTGGTGGTGGACCGGCGCGACGCGCAATGGGTGCGCTATCGGTTGAACCCGGAGATGCCGCCCGAAATCCGTGCCGTGCTGAGGGCCGTTCTCGACGCGGCGGCCGCAACCGAGAGGAGCGCCGCATGAGCGATCACACCGTCTCGACCCGTCCGGCCCCCGACTGGCTGTGGCATCTGGGATTGCTGGCGGCCCTTGTGCTTCGGGGGGTGATCTACCGTCAGCTTGCGCCCCTGTCCGAGCGGCTCACCGCGCTTTTGCCGATCAACCGTCATAGCGCCACCGGCGAAGCCATCGCGTTTTTCCTTTATGACGTGCCCAAGGTGATGCTGCTGCTGACGCTCATCGTCTTTGCCATGGGGGTGGTGCGCAGCTGGTTTGCGCCCGAACGCACCCGCGCCCTTCTGGCGGGGCGGCGCGAGGGCGTGGGCAATGTGCTGGCCGCAGCTTTGGGGGTGGTGACGCCGTTCTGCTCCTGCTCGGCGGTGCCGCTGTTCATCGGGCTGGTCTCGGCAGGCGTGCCCTTGGGCGTCACCTTTTCCTTCCTGATCTCGGCGCCGATGGTGAACGAGGTCGCCTTGGTGCTGCTTTTCGGTCTGGTCGGCTGGCAGGTGGCGGCAGTGTATTTCGGCTTCGGGCTGGCCGTCGCCATCGTCTCGGGCTGGGTGATCGGGCGGCTGCATCTGGAGGGCTGGTTGCAGGACTGGGTGCGTGACATCCACTCCGGCGCCGCCCTGCCCGAAGCGTTCGAGAGCGACCGGCTGAGCCTGATCGACCGTTACCGTCTGGGATTTGCGGCGCTGCGCGAGATCGTCGGCCGGGTCTGGATCTGGATCCTCGCCGGGATCGGCACGGGGGCGCTGATCCACGGCTATGTGCCCGAAGATCTGATGGCGCGGATCATGGGGGCGGAGGCCTGGTGGTCGGTGCCCGCCGCTGTGGCGATCGGCATTCCGATGTATACCAATGCCGCGGGCGTGATCCCGATCGTCGAGGCGCTTCTGGACAAGGGCGCCGCCTTGGGCACGGTGCTCGCCTTCATGATGTCGGTGATCGCGCTGAGCCTGCCCGAGATGATCATCCTGAAACAGGTGCTGAGCCTGCGGCTGATCGCGGTTTTCGTCGCCGTGGTGGGCAGCGGCATTCTGGCCGTGGGGTATCTCTTCAACGTTCTGTTCTGAAAGGACAAAACATGGAAATCAAGGTTCTGGGCACGGGCTGCGCCAAGTGCAAGGCCACCGCCGATCTGATTGCCGAGGTGGCGGCCGAGGCAGGCAAGAAGGTCGAGATCGTCAAGGTCGAGGAGATGCGCCAGATCGTCGGCTATGGCGTGATGGCGACGCCCGCCGTGGTGGTGGCGGAAAAGGTCGTTCACAAGGGCTCGGTGCCGAGCCGGGCGCAAATCCTGACTTGGCTGGCATGAGGAGACGATGATGACCGAACAAAAAGACCTGCCCGAGGCCCGCGAAGCCTGCCCGACCTCGTCGCAAAAGCTCTTGGCCGAGGGGGCGCTGCTGGTCGATGTGCGCGAGGCCGACGAGGTGGCGGCCTGCGGTTTTGCAGGCTGCGAGGTGATGCCTCTGCCGCTGAGCCAATTCGAGGCCCGCTTTGCCGAGATCCCGCGCGAGCGCGAGGTGATCCTCGCCTGCGCCACGGGCGATCGCAGCCTGAAGGCCACCTATTTCCTGCTTTATCAGGACTATACGAAGGTGACGAACATGAAACACGGGCTCGCCCGCTGGGTCGCGCGGGGTTTTCCGATTACCGGAACTGCCGCAGCCGTCAGCTCGGGCGGCTGCGGTTGCGGCTCGGGCAATTGCTGCTGAGGCAGAGGCGCAGAGCAGACTGGACCGGCGCCGTCACCGGCCCGGAGCGGCAAGGATCAGGTCGGTCTCGGGCAGCACCGAACAGGCGCGCACCCGGCCGCTGACCAAGGCGCCCGAGCGCAGGTCACGGGCCTGTCCGGACAGGATCGTGACCGCGCAAAGCCCGCATTCTCCGGCGCGGCATGCGCTGTCGGGGGCGATGCCGCCCTGTTCCAGCGCCTCGATCAGCGAACCGATCGGGCCGGGGCGAAAGGTTTTCTCGCCCATCGTCACAAGGACGCCCCGGTCCTCGGCGGCCAGCGCCAGCGAAAACGCCTCGATGTGCAGCCGATCGGGCGCCAGCCCCGCTTCCAGAAGCCCCGCGCGCAGATCCTCGGTCAAACCCGCCCCGGCGCAGAGCATCACATGGGCCTGCGGCGCCAGATCGGCCAGCACATCGGCCGCAGTCAGGCGGGGGCCGTCGCCGGTCAGCCGGGGCCGATACCGAAAGCCGCCCGCACGGGCCGAAAGCCGGGCAAAGCTCTCGCGCCAGAGCAATTCCCCTGCCGTGCGGGCGCTATGATGCAGCACCACCGGCGCGGCCCAGGGGGCGGCGGCGCGTTCGGCGATCAGCGCGCGAAACGGGGTGATGCCGATCCCGCCTGCCAGCAAAACCAGCGGCGCGCGGGGATCGGGGTCGGTGAAGCGACCGCGCGGGGGCGAGACGGTCAGCCGCCGCAGCGGCCGGGCAAGGCGGTGCAGCGCGGCGCTTGCCGCGGCCCCCTTGCGGATCGCCAGCGTGTAGCACAGGGGAAAGCGGCTCCAGCCCGCCAGCGAATAGGCCCGGCGCAGCACCCGGCCATCGGGCATCGGCACCGAGACCATCACATGCTGCCCGGCGGCGTGGCGCACCAGGAGCCCCGGCCAGCCGATCAGCCAGAGCCGAAACAGATCGGGCGTCGGATCGTCGCGCCAAAGCACGATCAGCCGCAACCCGGTCGTGGCCCGTCGCGCCGCCGCCCCGCGCGCCCAGGCCCGCAGCCCGGCCCCGAGGCTCCAAAGCGCCACCCCGACCGGCACGGCCAGCACCAGCCACGCGACAAGCGCCCCGGTCATGCGCCGCAAACCGGGTCGGGGCGGGCGGCGGCCTCGGCCTGACGCGCCCGCGCCGCCGCGGCACGGCGCCACACGACGATCCCGCTCAGCCCGAGGATCAGCATCGCCCCGCCAAGGGCGTCGATCCAGATCCATTCCCGCGCCGCGCCAAAGATCGCCTTGCCGGTGTGCAGATCCATCACCAGCTTTTCCAGCGTGTAGGGCGGGGCTTCGCCGGCGGCCATCCCGGCGGCAAGGGGCGCGGCAAAGTCCGGCGCGCGGCGCGGCGTGCCGGCCGCATCGATGCGCCAGACCCCGGCCTCGGAACTGGCCAGAACCTGATCGCCCTGAACCGTCAGGGCCTTGAAATCCTCCTGCACCAGACGCCGCCAGGTGCCATCGGTGCCGCGCAGATAGAGCCCCTCGCGCGCCGCGGCAAGCCAGCGCCCCGAGCCAAGCCGCGCCAGATCGCGCAGATCGGCGCGCAGATCGGCGGACCGCGCCGTCCCGCCCGGCTCGGCCCGCATCAGCCCGTATTTCGTGGCGTAAAGCAATGCGCCATCGTCATCTTGCGCCACCGCCCGCAGCTCGTAGCGATGCGCCAGCCCCTGCGCATCGGCGGCGGTCGCGCCGAACCGGGGCAGATGCACCCTGCCGGTGCCCAGACTGCCGTGATGCGCGATCAAGATCGCGGTGCCGCCCACGATCAGAAACGGCACGATCAGCACGACCGAAACCCAAGTGTGGAGTTTGCGCAGGCTCATCGATGTCTTTCCTTGCTGCGGGCGGGGGCATCCCGCGCCGATCCGGCCTTCAGAAGCGGCGGGTCACGCCGAGGGTGACAAGCGAAGGCCCGGTCTCGCGGGTGACATCGCCATTTGCGGCATGGGTGACGCGCGCGCCCTCCAGCACGTTCTCGCCCAGCAGATACAACTCGGTGCCGTTGTCGAAATCGTAGCTGACCTTGAGATCGAGCGTGTCTTCCGACTCGCGCCAGTCGGTGCCGCTGTCGCCCACCGCGGGCAGCTTGCCGGTGTAGTTGTAGGCGGCCATCAAGATCAACCGCTCGCTCGGGTCAGTCCATTCGACAAAGACATCGCCCCAGAAATTCGGCTGTTCCTTGAACTTGCGCGTCGCCCCGGTGACCGCCACATGCAGCTTCGAACTGGCCCAGTTTTCATTGGCGCCAAGGGTGAAGCCGCGCAGAACCGGGCTTTCCAGATGCGCCAGGCTGATGCGCTGCGTCAGCGACACGCCCGAGGTGGTGCCATCGCCCACATTCTGCGCCGAAACCACCGTCTTGCCGTCGCGGATCTCGCCGGTTGCGGTGCCTTCCTCGATCACCCCCTTGATGTTGCGGTGCCACAGTCCGAAAACCAGTTCGGCATGATCACCCTTGAAGGTCAGGTCGAGATCGTAGGTATTGGCCGGCTGCGGATCGAGATCGGGGTTGCCCACCGTCAGCGTGCTGCCCGAGGTGGTTTCGAACGGGGCGAGCAGGTCGAATTTCGGCCTGTTGACCGACCGCCCGAGCCCCCCTGAAAGCGTCCAGCGGTCATTGATCTGCCAGCTTGCCGCCAGCGAGGGCAGCAGATCGCGGGCCTTGCCCTCGGCGCGCAGGCCCGAGCCGATCGAGGTTCCCTCGAGCGTCACTGCCTCGAAGCGCAGGCCGGGTTTCAGCGTCACCGTCCCGCCCAGATCGAATTTGCCCATGACATAGGCCGCGCGGTAGCTTTCGTCGAGCGCGTAGCTTTCCTTGCCGGTGGCCACGGCGCCATTCGACACCTTGGTCTTGTCGCGGCTCTTGTCACGCAGGGCGAGACCGAATTTCAGCTCGCCCGCGACGGCGCCCAGATGGATCGGCGTCTTGGCGTCGACCTCCAGGGTGCGGTTCACGTCGGCCTTGTCCTCGGTCTCCAGCTTGCCTGTCCCCGCGCCTGCGGCGGTCGTGGTGGTGGTTGCGGCGGTCTTGTCCTCGTCGCCGCGCATGTAGCCTGCCCGTGCCTCGATGTCGAAGCCGCCGATCTGCTCGCCCCAAGACAGGGTGGCGCCGCGCGTCTGTTTCGTCTTGTCCTCGGCGCCCGTCTCGGAGCCGTTGAACGCGCCGTCAGCCGTCAGCTTCTGCAGGTCCTTCGTCTTTTCCTCGGTCTGATCCAGATAGACCGGCTTGAAGCGAAAGGTGCCGATCTCGCTGCGCCACATCACATCGCCCAGAAATTCCCGCGCGGGCTGGGGCTTTTCCTCCAGCGTGCGTTCGACCGCCCCCGAGGGCGAAGTCTTGACCTTGGTCTTCGAGGCGCCGTCACGGGCGATGTTGATCACCGCCTGCGCACCGAAATCGGCGGTGAACATGCCGCCGATATGGCCCGAAATCCCGAAATTCCCAATCCCGTCCGAGGTTTGCCCGCCCCGAACCGAAAGCGTCCGGGTCAGGGTTTCGGGGATGTCCTTGCTGTGCAGGATCACCTTGCCTGCGATACCGTCGGTCTCCATGTCGGCGGTTTTCGTGCGCACCACCTCGACCTGGTCGATCATCGCCACCGGGAAACGGTCAAGGTTGAACTCCCGTTTCTCGCCGCCGTCGGGCAGTTGATAGCCGTCGACCAGCGTGCGGGTGTATTCCTTGTCGAGGCCCATGATCCGGGCGTCCTTGTCCTCGCCCGGGCCGCCGCCGGTGGTGATCGTCGGCAAGCGCTTGATCAGCGCATTGGCCCGCGCTCCGGTGGGCAGGCGGTCGAATTGCGAGGCGTCAAGCGTCGCGCCCGGCAGGTCGGCACGCCCGACACCGCGGCCAAGACATTCGGGGCGGGTATCGGCCTCGGCCCGGGCCGCGCCGCGCGGCAGGCAATGGGCGGCGCTGGTGCCGTTCACGAGGATCGTGTCGAGGGCGAACACCCCGGCCGCATCGGGGCCGGCCTCTTCAGCGGTGGCGTGAAAACCCGGCAAGATCAAAACCGTGCTCAGCAAGAGAAAACGCGTCTACCCCATCCCTGGGCGCTCTGGCCCATGTTCGATTCCGTGGTGAGGCCCTGGCGGTCTGGCTTGAGCAGGACCGCGATCAATTATCCGACAGAAAAAGTCAAGTATTCGCGATGCCACCGAGGCCAAGGATTGGTTTTTTCCTGACGCCTGCCTAAATGGGGCGCATGACCGCCGCGCCCTTGCCCCCCGCCCCCGCCCCTGCTCTCGTCCTCGATGCCCTCAGCCGCCGCTTTGGCGCGGTGACGGCGCTCGAGACCATCTCGCTGTCCCTCGCCGAGGGCGAAATCCTGTGTCTGCTGGGCGCTTCGGGCTGCGGGAAATCGACGCTGCTGCGGCTGATCGCCGGGATCGAGCGGCCCGACAGCGGCACCGTCACCCTGTCCGGGCGGGTGCTGTCGGGGCCGGGGGTCTTCGTCGAGCCCGAGGCGCGCGGCATCGGCTTCATGTTTCAGGATTACGCGCTCTTTCCGCATCTGAGCGTGGCCGAGAACGTCGCCTTCGGGCTGCGCGGGCAACCGCGCGGGCAGGTGCAGGCCCGGGTGGCCGAGGTGCTGGCGGTGGCGGGCGTCGGCTCTCTGGCCGAGCGTTACCCGCACATGCTTTCGGGCGGCGAAAGCCAGCGCGTGGCGCTGGCGCGGGCTTTGGCGCCAAGACCCGGCCTTTTGTTGATGGACGAGCCGTTTTCGAACCTCGATCAGGGGCTGCGCGAAACCGTCCGGGCCGAGACGCTGGCGCTGTTGCGGCAGATGCGGGTGGGGGCGATCATCGTCACCCATGACCCCGCCGAGGCTTTGGCGGTGGCGGACCGGCTGGCGCTGATGCATCGCGGCCGGATCGAGGCGCTGGCCGAGCCGCGCCAGGTTTATCATTCCCCGCCAACGCTTTATGCCGCGCGCTTTCTGGGGCCGGGCACCGCCTTGCCCGGGGTGGTGCGGGGCGGTGTGCTGGCCACGCCGCTGGGCCGCTTTGACGCGCCGGATCTGGCCGAGGGGGCGGCGGCGGTGGCGTTTTTCCGCCCGCAGGCGCTTTCGCTGTGCGACCCGGCCGAGGGGGCGGCGGCGCGGGTGACGGCTTGCGCCTTTCTGGGCGCACAGGAGCGGCTCTCCCTGCGGCTCGAAGAAAGCGGGGCCGAGGTGCAGCTTGATCTGCCCGCCGCTCAGCCCCCGCGCGCCCTCTCGCGCATCGGCGTGCGGCTTGACCCGGACGCGGTGCGGGTCTTTGGCCCTTCGGCGCAAATGTGACTGAAACACTCATATTTAATTATTGACCAAATCAGTATGGCATGGCATCCGGGGCAGGCCCCTTGCGGGCGACATGACCTTTTCCGCCCCGGAGGCTCTGCCATGACCCTTTCCCTGCGCGCTCTGCTGGCCACCACGCTGCTCTGCGCCCCCGCAACCCTCAGCGCGGCCGAGCTCAACCTTTACACCTCGCGCGAGCCGAAGCTGGTCGAGCCGCTGCTGGCCGCCTTCACCGCCGAAACCGGGATCACGGTCACCACGGTGTTCCTGAAAGACGGTCTGGCCGAGCGGGTCGCGGCCGAGGGCGCCGCCTCGCCCGCCGATGTGCTGATGGCGGTCGATGTCGGCAACATGGCCGATCTGGCCGACAAGGGTCTGACGCAAGCCATTGACTCGGAAGCAGTTCTGGCGGCGGTGCCCGCGGCGTTGCGCGATCCGGCCAATCAATGGGTGGCGCTCTCGATGCGGGCGCGTGTCGTCTATGCCGCCAAGGATCTGGGCCTGAGCGCGATCACCTATGAAGATCTGGCCGATCCGAAATGGGCGGGCAAGATCTGCATCCGCTCGGGCCAGCACCCCTACAACACCGGGCTTTTTGCCGCCTATCTGGCGCATCACGGGGCGGAAGCGACCGAGACCTGGCTGGCCGGTCTCAAGGCGAACCTTGCGCGCAAGCCGGGCGGCGGCGATCGCGATGGCGCCAAGGACATTCTGGGCGGCATCTGCGACATCGCCGTGGCGAATTCCTATTACGTCGGGTTGATGCGCACCAACGAAAAGGAACCCGAGCAAAAGGCCTGGGGCGAGGCGATCACCGTGCTGCTGCCCACGTTCAAGGACGGCGGCACGCATGTGAACATCTCCGGCGCGGCGATTGCGAAACACGCGCCGCACAAGGCCGAGGCGGTGCAGCTGCTCGAATATCTCACCTCGGAACCGGCGCAAAAGCTCTATGCCGAGGCGAATTTCGAATATCCGGTCCGCGCGGGGGCCGCGCTTGCGCCGATCGTCGCCTCCTTCGGCCCGCTTGCCGTCGATCCGCTGCCGCTGACCGAGGTGGTCAAGGCGCGCAAGGCGGCAAGCGAACTGGTCGACAAGGTCGGTTTCGAGAACTGAGCCCGGCCGTGGCCGCAATCGACGCGAACCTTGCGCCGCCGCCGCCGCGTCGCCAGACCCGTCCCCTTTCCGGGGGCGGGTTTGCGTGGGTTCTGGCCAGCGCGCTGGTGGCGGCTCTGGTGATCGCGCCGGTTCTCGCGCTGATCTGGCAAGCGGCGCAGGGCTCGACCGGGCTTTGGAGCCATCTTTGGGCGCATGTTCTGGCGCCCGCGCTGGGGCAAACCGCGCTGTTGCTGGCCGGGGTCGGGCTGGTGGTCACGGTGCTTGGCACGGGGCTTGCCTGGCTTGTCGCGGCGCATGACTTTCCGGGCCGCCGCTGGCTCGATTGGGCGCTGCTGTTGCCGCTGGCGGTGCCAAGCTACATCATCGCCTTCGTCTATCTCGAACTCTCACATCCGCTTGGCCCGCTGCAGGAGGGGCTGCGGGCGATGCTGGGCTACAGCTCGCCGCGCGAATTTCGCCTGCCCGACATCCGCTCGCTTGCGGGGGCGATTTTCCTTTTGGGGCTGGTGCTTTACCCCTATGTCTATCTGCCGGTGCGGGCGATGTTCGCGATGCAGGCGGCGGGGCTTCTCGAGGCCGGGCGGATGCTTGGCTGCACCCGCGCGCGGCTTTTCACCCGGCTGGCGCTGCCGCTGGCCCGCCCGGCCATCGCGGTGGGGGCAAGCCTTGCGCTGATGGAAACGCTCAACGACATCGGCGCCGCGGAATTCCTTGGCGTGCGCACCCTCACCGTCTCGATCTATGCCACCTGGGTCACCCGGTCGGACCTGCCCGGGGCGGCGCAGATTGCGCTTGTCATGCTGGTGGTGGTGGCGGGGCTCGTTGCCTGCGAGCGGCTGGCGCGGCGGCAGCAGCGGTTTGCGGGCGGGGCCCAGCGGATCCGCCCGCTGGAGCCGGTTCGGCTGGCGGGCCTTGCCGGCTGGGGGGCGCTGGGGCTTGGCCTTGTGCCGGTGGCGCTGGGCTTTGGCGCGCCGCTGATCTGGCTGCTGTCCGAGGCGGGCAGCCGCATCGCCAGCGCCGGGATTTCCGCGCAGCTTTGGGCGGAACTGCGCGCCACCCTTTGCCTTGCGGGGTCCGCCACGCTGGCGGTTTTGATCGGCGGGATGGCCGTCAGCTTTGCCGCCCGGCTGGTGCCGGGGCGACTGACCGAGACGCTGGGGCGGCTTGCCAGCCTTGGCTATGCGATGCCCGGAACCGTGGTGGCGCTGGGGGTTCTGGTGCCGACGGGGGCGCTGGATCGGTGGATCGACCGGGGCACCGAGGCCGCTTTCGGGCAGGGCACGGGGCTTTTGCTGATCGGATCGGGGGTGGCGCTTGGCTATGCCTATCTGGTGCGGTTTCTGGCGATTTCGGTGGGCGGCGTTGAAAGCGGTCTGGCGCAGATCCCCCGCGCGCTCGATCACGCCGCGCGCAGCCTTGGGCACGGGCCGGGGGCCAGCCTGCGCCGCCTGCATCTGCCGCTGCTGCGTCCCGCGCTCATCGCCGCGGCGCTGCTGGTTTTTGTCGATACGATGAAGGAGCTGTCGGCCACGCTGCTGCTGCGTCCGCTTGGCGTCGAGACTTTGGCCACCCATCTTTACGGCGAGGCGGCGCGTGGCAGTTACGAAGACGGCGCCATTGCCGCGCTTGCCATTGTCGCCGCAGGCATCGGCCCGGTCATCGCGCTGTCCCGGATCGGGCGGGCAAAACCGGGGGGCTGAGGCGCACGGGCGGGATCAGACCCCGCGCGCCCCTGCGATCAACCAGCAGGCGGGCCCCGTCACACAGGCGACGCATGTCAGCCGCCAGTGCCGATCGGGCACGGCTCGCCACGCATCAAAGCGCCGAGGTCGTCTAGGAATCGATCCGTGCGATGAGCGCGATCGAAGACGGGTCGGAACGGATCGCCCGCATCCTGTCGGTGATCGATGACATCGCCGTCCAGACCAACCTTCTGGCGCTGAACGACATGGCCCGTCAGCTCTGGGATGCGATGGTGGCCTTCAAATCGACCGAGGCCACGGCCGAGTTGCAACCTTTCCGCCGCGCCAGCCGAGCAGGGCCAACAGCCCCCGGGGGTCGCTTGCCGACCTCCGGGGGATCGGATTTGCCCCTATCGCTTCGCCGTCGTGCTGCGGCGCCGGTTTTCCGAGCGGCGCACCAGCACGTAGGTCGTCCAACCCACCAGTCCCGATCCGAGCAGGAAGCCCAGATAGGCGATCGGCCAGGGGATCGACTGCGTCATCATGCTGAACTCGGACATGCCGCCGATGCCTGCCAGCACGTTGATCGGCATGATCACCACCGAGAACATCGTCAGTTGCTGCACGCGCCGGTTCTGGTTGATGTTGATGAAACCGATCGTCGCATCCATCAGGAAGTTGATCTTGTCGAAGAGAAACGCCGTATGGCTGTTCAGGCTGTCGATATTGCGCAGGATCTGCTTGCAATCGACGAATTGCTCGCCCGACAAGGCCTTGATCTGGATGAGAAATGCCAGCGCCCTTTGCGTGTCGAGGATATTCGAGCGGATCCGCCCGTTCAGGTCTTCCTCCTCGGCGATATCGGCCAGAACCGCCGCCGCCTCGGCATCCGACATCTTTTCCGACAGCACATGTTTGCCCGCGCGGCTCAGCGTCTTGTAGATATCCTCGAGCGAGTCCGCGGAATATTGCACGTCGGCGCCGTAAAGGCTGAGCAGCAGATCGAAGCAATCCTTGGTCGTGTCGGCCATGGTGCCGATCTGGCGCCGATGCAGCCGAAACACCGGCAATTCCTCGTTGCGCAGCGAAAACAGGATGCCGCGATGCACGATGAACGCCACCGGTACCGAGCGCGAATTGCCCTCGCGGTCGAGCAGGAAGTTCGAATGCAGATGCAGCTCGCCCCCCTCCTCGATGTGAAAGCGCGAGGTGACCTCGAGATCGGTGGTATCGCCCGGGTCGGGCAGCGCCAGCCCGAAGAGCTCGCCCACATAGGCCCGCTCGGCCGCAGAGGCATTCAGCATGTCGATCCAGAACGGCGTCACATCCTTCAGATCGCTCTTGCGGGTGACGCTGATCTGGCGCAGCCGGCCGTCCTTCAGTTCGAAGGCATGGACGTGATTGGCGGAAAACCGCGGCTCGTGCAGCCCGGCAAGCCGCTCGCGCAGATCGGCGTCCAGCTCCCACAGGATCTCGTTCTGCCGCTCTTCGGAAATGCGCTGCCAGACCTGCGACGCTTCCTCGAGCGGCAGGTCCTGCAACAGGCCCGCAATCTGCGCCACCGAGAGACCGGCCAGGGTGCGCTCGATCTCGACCAGATGCTGACGCTGCAGGATGGTCTCGACGACCTCCTGATTGCTGCTCTGGTTGCTGCGCACCAGATCTTCGACAAGGCGCTGCTTGCGCAGCAAATCCCGAATGGTGTCCACGAACATTTCGCCACCACCTTTCCTTGCCCGCCGCTCTGGCAGAAACCTGCGCGTCAGGCAATCCTTTCGGCACGCCCGGATCGGGCCTTGAGGCCGAGGCCGCGGGGCGCGGACCGCCACGCCCCATTGCCGGGTATCGAATCCGCCCTAAAGTCCGGTAAAGGCCCCCTCGCCTTCCGGGATTGCCGGGCGAGAGGATGCCAGCGGAGGATGTGCCGATGATCCCTGACCTCGACCCGACGCGGGACCTGAGTTTCACCCGTCCACTCGCCGCGCCGCGACGGCTGATCTGGGAGTGCTGGACCCGCCCCGAGCACATCCCGCAGTTCTTCATCCCCGCCCCGAACCGGGTGACGGCGGTGGCGATCGAGCTGCGCATCGGCGGCCGCTTCGACACCACCTTTGACGTGGCGGGGCAAAGGATCGACAACCGCGGCGTCTATCTGGAGATCGTGCCGCAGGAAAAGCTTGTCTTCACCGACAGCTACACCGAGGGCTGGGTGCCCGCGCCCGAGCCCTTCCTGACCGCGATCCTGCTTTTCGCCGATGCCCCGGATGGCGGCACGCTTTACACCGCGATTGCCCGCCACCGCAGCGCCGAGGCCTGCCAGCAGCACGCGGCGATGGGCTTCTTCGAGGGCTGGGGCATCGTGGCGGACCAGCTTGAAGCCTATGCGAAAACGCTGAGGACATGAGCGATCTCGTCGCCCGCGCCTGAAGCGTGGCCCGGCGGGAGGCGGTTTCCGCCTAGAACAGCGCCAATTCGCGCAGCAACGCGGGCCAGGCGGCAAGGCGGGCCTTGGCGCGGGCGGGGTCCTGTGCCGCGACGGAATGCGTCACAAGGCTCAGAAGCGAGGCCAGCGGCCCCGAGCTTTCGACATAGGCATGGGCCTTCGAGCTGACAAAGAACACATGCGGCGTCAGCGCCGCCGCCCAGGTGTTCAGCTCGTCCGTCAGCACCACGACCGCCATCCCCTGCGCCCGCGCCAGCCGCACCAGCGGCTCGGCCTCGCGCGCATAGGGGATGATGTCGATCAGGATCAGACAGCGCGTCTCGGCCGGGTCCGGCGCCAGCCATTCCGCCAGCCCCGAGTCATGCGCCGCGACGAAGCGCACCCGGTCGCGCAGGATCGACAGCCGCCGCGCGAAATCCGCCGCCGCCCCCTTCACTGTCTGAAAGCCGGTGACGAAGACCCCGTCGGCGGCATGAATCGCCGCCACCGCCTCGGCCCATTCGGGGCGGGCCACCTGCGCCGCCAGCGCCAGAACCGCCTCGGCATCGCGGCGGATGAGCGTGCCCATCTCGCCATCCAGAAGCCGCAGCCCCAGATCCGCGCCGGGCAGTTGTGCCGCGCCGCGTTCCAGCAAGTCCTCTTTCAGCGCCGCCATGCCGCGATAGCCGAGCCGCCGCAGAAACCGGCTGACGGTGATCTCGCTCACCCCGGTTTTCGCCGCGATCGTCGCGCCGGTCTCAAGGCCCAGCGCCGCCTCGTTCCGCGTCAGCCATTGCGCAAGAACTGCCTCGGATTTGGTCAGTGACCCCTCGACTGCCTGCAAACGCAGCAGAAGCGGCGAGGGAGATTGGGGCTCGGAACGGTCAGTCATGATGATGCTTGCGTCATTTCAGATCAATGTTAGCATTCTACCATAATCAGAACAAGACTCGGCGCATCGCGCCATCAGGGAGATCACTACCATGAAAAAGGCCATCGTCCTTGCCCTGTCCTGCCTTGTGGCCGGCACGGCTGCCCGGGCCGAGGAAACCCTCGCGCTTTACAACTGGGGCGACTACATCAACCCCGCCGTGCTGACGAAATTCACCGAGGAAACCGGCATCAAGGTGACGCTCGACACCTATTCCGCGAACGAGGAGATGCTGGCGAAGATCCAGGCGGGGGCGACGGGCTATGACATCGTCTTCCCCTCGGTCTGGATGCAGGACATCATGGTCAAGCTCGACCTGCTCGAACAGACGAACATCAACGCCGATCCGGCTTTTGCCAATATCGACCCGGCCTTCCTGCGCTCGAAGGAAGACCCGCAAAGCAGCTACTGCCTGCCCTATGCCTGGGGCACGGTCGGCATCTTCTACAACGAGAACGTGACCGGCCCGATCGCCGGTTGGGACGACTTCTTCGCCATTCCGCAAAAGACCGGCCAAAAGATCACGCTTCTGGATGACATGCGCGAGGTGCTCGGCATGGGGCTGATCATGACCGGGCATTCGGTCAATTCGACCGATCCGGCCGAGTTGAAGGAGGCCGCCGATTACGTCACCGCGCACAAGGCGGAGGTGACCGCCTTCACCTATGAATCGATGCCGCTGCTGCTGTCGGGCGATGTGGCGGCCGCGCATTACTTCGTCGGCGGCAACATGTTCTTCGTCGATCATCCCGAGATCAAATACATCATCCCGAAGGAAGGCGCGACGATGTATCAGGAAAACATCTGCGTGCTGAAGGACGCGCCGCACAAGGAGGCCGCGCAGAAATTCCTGCAGTTCTACCTGCGCCCCGAAATCGCCGCGCTGAACGTCTCGCAGCAGTTCAACGGCACGCCGAACCGCCCGGCGAATGACCTGACGCCCGATTTCATCAAGTCGAACCCGAACATCAACGTGCCCGCCGAGACGCTGGCGCGGCTGCAGATCTTTGCGGATCTGGGCAAGGCGCTGAAGCTTTACGACCGCGCCTGGAACGCGATCCGCACGGCGCAGTGATCCGATGTCCCGGTCCCGACTTCTTGACATCCGCGCGGCGCGGCGGCTGTTCACCACCCCCGAGGGCAAAAGCTTCGCCGCGCTCGACGGGGTGGATCTTGCGGTGGACGAAGGCGAATTCGTCACCCTGCTTGGCCCCTCGGGCTGCGGCAAGACCACGCTTTTGCGCGCGATTGCCGGGTTCGAGGAGCTGGACGAGGGGGTGATCCGCCTTGACGGGGCGGATCTCTCCGGCCTGCCGCCGCATCGCCGCCCGGTGAACACGGTGTTTCAGTCCTATGCGCTTTTCCCGCACATGAGCGTGGCCCGCAACGTCGGCTATGCGCTCGAGGTGCAGGGCGCCCCCCGGGCCGAGCGCGAGGCCGAGGTGGCGGCGGCGCTGGAAAAGGTCGGGCTCGCGGGTCTGGGCACCCGCCGCCCGGCGCAACTGTCGGGCGGGCAGCGGCAACGGGTGGCGCTGGCCCGGGCGATCGTCGCGAAGCCGCGGCTTTTGCTGCTCGATGAGCCGCTCTCGGCGCTGGATCGCAACCTGCGCCAGCAGATGCAATTCGAGCTGAAGGATCTGCAGCACCGGCTCGGCATCGCCTTCGTCTTCGTCACCCATGATCAGGAAGAGGCGCTGACGATGTCCGATCGCATCGTCGTCCTGCGCGCGGGCAAGGTCGAGCAGGCCGCCCCCCCGCGCGAGATCTATCGCCACCCGAAGACCCGCTTCGTCGCGGAATTCATCGGCGAGACGAACCTGCTGCCTGCCCGGGTCGAGGGGATTTCCGGCGCGCAGGCGCTGCTGTCGCTGCCCGGTGGCCAAAGCCTGCAGGCCGAGGCGGCGGGGCTGGAACCGGGTCGCACTGTCACCGCCGTGCTGCGCCCCACCGATATCACGCTCGGCACGGGCGATCTGGCGGGCACGCTTCTGCGCGCCGATTTCATGGGCGCGGACCGGCATCTGCGCGTCGCGCTGGAGGGCGGCCCCGAGATCAGCGTGATCGCCCGCGACACCGCCGTGCTGCCGCAACCGGGCACCAGGCTGCACCTGGGCTGCGATCCGGCGCTGGTCCATGTGATGGAGGAGCCGACATGACCCACCGCGACCGGCTGCATCTTTGGGGCCTGCTCGGCCCGGTGACGCTGTTCCTTGGCGTCTTCTTCCTGATCCCGCTGCTGACGATCGCCCTCTATTCCATCCTCACGCCCGGGCTGTACGGCGGTGTGGAATGGGCCTTTTACCACTGGAACTATGGCCGCATCTTCGGCTGGGCCGATGGCATCGACGAGGTGTTCGAGCCGGTCTATCTGCAGATCCTTGCCCGCTCGCTCGGGCTGGCGCTGACGACCGTGCTGCTGTGCCTTGCGATCTGCTACCCGGTCGCCTTCTGGGTCGCGTGGCTGCCGCAACGCTGGCGGATGCTGTTTCTGTTCCTGATCGCCCTGCCCTTCTTCGCCAGCCTGATCGTGCGGCTTTACGCCTGGCTTCTGATCCTGAAACCCTCGGGCCTTCTGAACACCGTGCTGCTGGCGACGGGGCTGATCTCCGAGCCGCTCGACCTGCTGTACACCCCCTCCGCGGTGGTGCTGGGCATGGTCTACATCTTCCTGCCGTTCATGTTCCTGCCGCTTTTCGCCGCCATCGACACGCTCGACGCGGCGCTGATCGAGGCCTCGGCCGATCTGGGCGCAAAACCCTGGCAGACCTTCCTCAAGGTGATTTTCCCGATGACCCTGCCCGGCGTCGTCGCCGGATCGGTGATCGTCTTCATCCCGGCGGTGGGCAATTTCATCGTGCCGGACATTCTGGGCGGCGCCAAGGGGCTGATGACCGGCAACCTGATCGAGCAGCAATTCCTGTCCTCGCGCAACTGGCCGTTTGGCTCGGCGCTCGCCATGGTGGTGATGGCGGTGGTGCTGGGCGCGCTGACGATCTTCGCGACGCGGGCGAAAAAGGCGGGGGGTGCGGCATGAAACGGTCTTTCCTGACGCTCTTCGCGCTTGGCTTCTTTGCCTTCCTCTACGTGCCGCTTTTCGTCATCATCGGCTATTCCTTCAACGCCAACCCGGTCAACATGCTGATCTGGGACGGATTTACCCTCGACTGGTATCGCGGACTTCTGGGCCTTGGCACACCCGGCCTCGATGCGCAAAACCGCGGCATCTACATCGAAAGCACGCCGCAACTGCTGGCGGCGCTGAAGACCTCGTTGATCGTCGCCTGTTCGACCACGGTGATCTCGACGATCTTCGGCACCTCGCTCGCCCTTGCGCTGGCGCGGTTTCAGTTTCGCGCCAAGCCGCTTTACACGGGCGGGCTGATGCTGCCGATCATGATGCCCGACATCGTGCTGGGCATCGGCCTCTTGATCTTCTTCTCGACGATCGGCCTCAGGCTCTCGATCCTGACCATCGTGCTCGGCCAATGCACTTTCCTGACCTCCTATGTCTGCATCACCGTGCAGGCGCGGCTCGCGGGGCTTGACCCCGCGCTCGAGGAGGCCTCGGCCGATCTCGGTGCCAATGCCTGGACGACCTTCCGCAAGGTGACGCTGCCGCAGCTCGCCCCCGGACTGGTGGGCGGTGCGCTGCTGGCCTTCATCATCTCGATGGATGATCTCGTGATCACCTATTTCATCTCCGGCACCGGCTCGCAGACCCTGCCGATCTATATCTTCGGCATGATCCGGCGCGGCGTGAAGCCCGAGATCAATGCCATTGCCACCCTTATCATCCTTGCCTCCATGCTGGTCGCGGCCCTCGGGCTGTGGCTGCGCGCGCGGCAAGATCGGAGCTGACCCATGACCAAATCCCGCGCCCGCGATCTGGGCCTGCCCTTTCCGGGCACCCCCGGCCCCTGCAATGCGATCACCGATGTTCCCGGCGTCGAGGTCGGCTTTTGCACCCTCACCGACCCGGCGCAAAAGCTGCGCACCGGCGTCACCGCAATCTTGCCGCGCGGGCGGGCGCCCGAGCCGGTGCCGGTCATGGCCGGGCATTACGCGCTGAACGGCAATGGCGAGATGACCGGCACGCATTGGATCGACGATGCGGGCTATTTCCTTGGCCCGGTCCTGATCACCAACACCCATGCGGTCGGCGCCTGCCATACCGCCGCGGTGCAATGGATGATCGACATGTATCCGGCGCATTTCCGCGCCCATGCCTGGGCGATGCCGGTGGTGGCCGAGACCTATGACGGCGTGCTGAACGACATCACCCGGCTTGCCGTCACGCCCGATCACGCCCGCGCGGCCCTCGATGCCGCCGCCCCCGGCCCGGTGACCGAAGGCTCGAGTGGTGGCGGCAACGGCATGATCGCCTACGAGTTCAAGGGCGGCACCGGCACCGCCTCGCGCCGGGTCTCGGTGGGCGGCGACTGGACGGTGGCGGCGCTCGTGCAGGCGAATTTCGGCCTCCGGCCCTGGCTTTCCGTATTGGGCAAGCCGGTCGGGCAGATGATGACCGAGGACCGGCTGATCGAGACCGAGACCGGCTCGATCATCGTCGTCCTTGCCACCGATGCGCCGCTCTCCGCGCTGTCGCTGCGCGCGCTGGCCAAACGCGCGGCGCTTGGAATCGGCCGCTCCGGCACGGTCGGCGGCAACAGCTCTGGCGATATTTTCCTTGCGTTTTCAACGGCCAATCCGCAGCCGATGGCGGCGCGGGCGGAAAAGCTGCGGACCGTGACCGAACTCAACCCGGAACATCTCGACCCGATCTATCAGGCCGCGGTCGAGGCGGTGGACGAGGCGGTGATCAACGCGCTTGTCGCGGGCGAGGATGTGGCCACGGTGAACCCGCCCGGGCGGGTTTGCCGCGCCATCGACCGCGAGGCGCTGCGCCAGCTTTTCGGCTGAGCGCAGCGGGCGCGCTCAATACCACATGTCGGGCATGCCCCCCTTGCGCCGCGCAATGAAGTCGCGCAGCGCCGCATCGATGCCCGCATCAAGCGGCGGCGCCTGATATTCGGCCAGACGCTTCTTCCAGAGCCGGTTGGCGCGGGTGGCGGCATCGGTCGAGCCCTCGGATTGCCATTTCTCGAAGGGCTCGTTGTCGGCCAGATCGCTTTCCCAGAACGCGCCTTCGTAATGGGCGAGCGTATGGGCACAGCCGAAGAAATGCCCGCCCGGACCGACCTCGGCAAAGGCGGGCAGCGCCAGCTGATCGTCGTCGACCTGCACGCCCTTGAGATAGCTGTGCAGCGCCCCGCACAGATCGGCATCCATCATGAATTTCTCGTAGGACATCGACAGAAGCCCGTCGAGGAAACCCGCCGAATGCAGCACGAAATTCGCGCCGCATTGCACCGCGGCGAGCATCGACATCACGCCCTCGGTCATCGCCTGCGCATCGGGCAGTTTCGAGGTGGTGAAGTTGCCCGAACAGCGCAGGGGCAGATTGAGCCTGCGCGCAAGCTGTCCGATCACCAGTGACCCCACCGCCGGTTCCGGCGTGCCGAAGGTCGGGCTGCCCGAGCGCAGGTTCATCGACGACAGGAAATTGCCGAAGACCACCGGCGCGCCGGGGCGTTCGAGCTGCGTCAGCGCGCAGCCCGCCATCGTCTCCGCGACCGCCTGCGCAATCGCCCCGGCCGAGGTGACCGGCCCCATCGCCCCGCCCAGGATGAAGGGCACCAGAACGCAGCCCTGCCCGGCGCGGGCGTAAGCGCGCATCCCCCGCGTCACCGCACCGTCCCAGACCAGCGGCGAATTGACGTTGAAGTTGCCCATGATGACACAGTTTTGCGCCACGAAATCGGCGCCAAAGACGAGGCGCGACATCTCGATGCTGTCTTCGACCCGCTCGGGCGCCGTGACCGACCCAAGAAAGGCGCGGTCGGAATAGCGCAGATGGGCATAGACCATGTCCATGTGGCGCTTGTTCACCGCAACATCGGTCGGCTCGCAGATCGTGCCGCCGGAATGGTGAAACCACGGCGAGGATTGCGCCAGCTTGATGAAATTCTCGAAATCCTCGAGCGTGCCGAAGCGGCGGCCGCGGTCGAGATCCATCACGAAGGGCGAACCGTAAGAGGGCGCGAAGACGATATTCTTGCCGCCGATGCGGACGTTGTTCGCGGGGTTGCGGGCGTGCTGGGTGAACTCCGCCGGCGCGGTCTTCAGGATCTCGCGCAGCATCCCCGGGGGGAACCGCACCCGCTCGCCCATGATCTCGGCCCCGGCCTTGCGGAACAGCGCCAGCGTCTCGGCATCGTCGCGGAACTCGATCCCGGTTTCGGCCAGAAGCCGGTCGATCGCGGTCTCGATCTTGATCAGGTTTTCCTCGCCCATCACGTCATAGGTAGGGATGCCGCGCACGATATAGGCGCAGCCAAGATCGGTGCGGGGGGCAGCGCGTTCGGCGGCCCGGCTGGCGCGACCGGCGCGTTTGCGGGATTCGGCAGCGGGTTGCGGGGCGGCAAGAGTGGTGGGGGCGTCCATCGGGCTCTCCTCGTGGCTTTCGATCAGACTAGCCCCGCCCCCGCCGCTTGTGGCGTGCAGTAATTTTCCCGAAATCCATCAGCTTTCGTTATGCGTATCGGCAAAGCAGGCGGCGATCCAATCGATGAAGCCGCGCGCCTCGGGGCCGGGATCGGCACCGGTCGGCACCAGCAGGTGATAGGATTCGGGCGGGCAGAGCCCCGCCGTGCCCAGCCGCACCAGCCGTCCCTCGGCCAGCGCGCCACCCAAGAGCATCTGCCAGCCAAGCGCCACCCCCTCGCCCGCGATCGCCGCCTCGATCGCGTCAGCGTAATGGGTGAAGCGCAGCCGCGACAGATCCGAGGCGCGGCCAAGCTCCGGCCCAAGCCCGGCGCCGCGCGCGAACCCCCGCCACGACAGCCACGAGGGCGTGATCATGTCGGCCGCAATCACCGGCAGCGTGGCCGGATCGACGGTCTCGGCCCGCGCCCCGAAGCGGTCGAGAAGCTTCGGGCTGGCCACCGGAAAGACCGCATCGCGGCAGCTGGCCAGACTGACGCCATCGGCAAAGGGCGCGATGCCATAGCGGATCGCAACATCCAGCCGGTCGCGGCGCAGATCGCTTGGCGCATCCTCGGCCACCAGTTTCAGCTTCACCTCGGGGTAAAGCGCCCGAAACGCGGCCAGCCGCGGCATCAGCCAGAAATGGCTGAAGGCAAGGCTGGTGCCGATGGTCAGGCTGTGCGGCGCGGCCGTTTCGCGGATCGCCTCGATCGCATCGGCCATCCGCCCGAAAGCCCCGGTCACCGCCCCTGCGAGCGCCACCCCAGCCGGGGTCAGGACGACGCGCCGATGCGCGCGCAGAAAGAGCGCGCAGTGCAGATCGGTCTCCAAAAGCTTGATCTGGCGGCTGACGGCGGCCTGCGTCACCCCCAGTTCCGTCGCGGCCAGCGTGAAGCTTTCCAGCCGTGCCGCCGCCTCGAAGGTCGCCAAAGCGCCGAGCGACGGCACCGCGCGCCGCAGATTTGCCATTCCCCTCTCCCAACCATGACATAAGGTTATCCATAGCTGATTTTTTCGAACGTTGTGAAAATTCCGCCCCCCGGCAAGACTTTGCCAAAAGGGAGATCCCATGACGCACCATCGCCACCTGCTTTCCCCCCTCGATCTGCGCGGCCAACGCTTACGCAACCGCATCGTCTTTGGCGCGCATACGAACAACATGGCCGAAAACGGCCTGCCGGGCGCGCGGACCGGCGCCTATCTGCTGGAGCGTGCCTTGGGCGGCGCGGCCATGATCGTGGCCGAGCCGATGCCGGTGCACCGCACCGCCGTGCTGACCCGGGGCAACTACCGGCACGACAGCGACGCGGTGATCGCCCCCTTCCGCGCCATCACAGAACCCGTGCGCGATGCGGGCGCGGTGATCTTGCAGCAGCTTTACCACACCGGCGCGCATGGCGATTCCGACCTGTCCTTCGCACCGCATTGGTCACCCTCGGGCCATGCCTCCTATCACGACAGCGACGGCTCGCACCGGATGACCGAGGCCGAGATCGAGGAGATCATCGAGGGGCATGTCCGCGCCGCCCTGCGCTGTCAGCAGGCGGGGTTTCAGGGCGTCGAGGTCTGGGCGGCCTATCACTCGTTGCTCGATCAGTTCTGGACGCCGTGGTCGAACACCCGCGACGACCGCTGGGGCGGCAGTCTGGAAAACCGCACCCGGCTGTCGCGCACGATCATCGAGCGGATCCGCCGCGCCTGTGGCGAGGATTTCCTCATCGGCCTTGCCGTCTCCACCTCGGATGCGCAGACGGTGACGCTGTCGGTCGAAAGCCTGCTCGAAATCACCGCGCTGCATGATGCGAGTGGCCACGTCGATTACATCACCTGCGGGCACGGCGGGTATCTGGATTTCGAGCGGCTGATGCCGACCTTTCTTTACGGCGAAAAGCTGACCGCCCCGGTGACCGAGCAGATGAAGGCGGTGGTCAAGCACGCGAAGATCATCTCCGAAGCCCATGTTCGCACGCCGGAAAATGCCGAGGCGGTGATCGCCGCGGGTCAGGCGGATCTGGTCTCGATCGTGCGCGGGCAGATCGCCGATCCGCATCTGGCGCGCAAGGTGGCCGAGGGCCGGGCCGAGGATGTGCGCGGCTGCATTTCCTGCAATCAGATGTGCTGGGGGCGGCGCTCGCGCGATTACTGGATTTCCTGCCTGATCAATCCCTCCGCCGGGCGGGAGTTCGAGTGGGGCGGCGATCGCTTCACACCGGCCGAGATGCCGCAAGATGTGCTCGTCGTCGGCGCCGGTCCTGCGGGGCTTGAAGCCGCGCGGGTGGCGGCCGAGCGCGGCCACCGGGTCGAGATCGTCGAGGCCGGGTCGCAGATCGGCGGGCAGTTTCGGCTGGCCGGGATGCAGCCGCGCCGGGGCCAGATCCTAGAGCTGTTCGACTGGTATGAACGGCAATTCACGCGGCTGGGCGTGACGCTGCGGCTGAACACCTTCCTCGAGGCGGATGAGATCGCAGCCCATCCGGCGCCGGTGGTGGTGCTGGCCACCGGCTCGCTGCCCGATCCGGAGGCGGGCCAACGCTGGCTGCCTGCCGAACCGGAACTGCCGGGTCTGGCGCGCGGCAATGTCTGGTCGGCCGAGGAGGCGATGCGACGCGAGGCGCGGCTGGGTGAGACCGTGCTGCTCTATGACGAGGGCGGCAGCTGGCGCGGCGTCGGCACCGCCTGGACCTTGGCCGAGCGCGGGCATCGCGTCGTGCTGGCGACGCCCGATCCCTATGTCGGGCGCGAGATCACCCGCACCTCGGCCGATGGCCCGGCGCGGGCACGGCTGGCGAAACTCGGCGCGCGGATGATCCCCGAGCATGTGATCGCCGCCTGGCACGGCGACGGCGCGACCCTGCGCAGTCTGCTCACCGGGGCCGAGGACCGGATCGAGGCCTCGGCTCTGGTGATGGCGACGACGAATATCGCCTTCGACCCCTGCCCCGAGACCTTGCCCGGCAAGGTTTTGCACCGCATCGGCGATTGCGCGACCCCGCGGCAGGCGCCCTTTGCCTTTCACGACGGCCGGGCCTGCGGGCGCGCGCTCTGAACGCGCGGCGGGCAGGTCGTTTTCCGCCCCCTGCCCGCCGCATGTCGCTTTTTCGCGTGATCGCTTCGCGGAATCGACTGTGGAAACGCGGCTTTCACGGCCTGATGGAGCGGCACAACAGGAGGGCAGAGCATGGGAGAACTTCCGATCAGACAGGGTCGCGCCGGGGGCCGGGGCGCCAGACGCGCGCTGCGCGAGGCGCCGGATTTTGCCATGCTGCCCGCGCTGCATCGCGGCCTGCCGACCTGCGAGATCATGGATCCCGAACATGTCGCCCGCATCGATGCCGCCTCGATGGCGATCCTCGAAGACGTGGGCGTGATCTTCCGCGATCCGATCGCGCTCGCCGACTGGAAGCGCGTCGGCGCCGATGTCCGCGGCGAGCGGGTGCATCTGGACCGCGCGCTGGTGCGGCAACTGATTTCCACCATTCCGTCAAGCTGGACCTATCGCGCCCGCAACCCGGAAAAGAGCCTGCCCTTTGGCGGCAAGAACGCGATCTTCGTGCCGATGACCGGGGCGCCGTTCCTGCGCGATCTGGACGACGTGCGGCGCTGGCCGACGCTGAACGATCTCGCGATGTTCCACAAGCTCGCGCACATGTCGCCCGCGCTGCATTCAACGGCGCATCATATTGTGGAACCGATGGACAAGGTGGTGGCGCATCGCCATCTGCACATCACCTATTCCTCGATGAAACATTCGGACAAGACCTTCATGGGCATGACCACCTCGGGCAAGAACGCCGAGGATGTGATGACCATGTGCGAAATCCTGTTCGGCCGCGACGTGATGGAAACCACCCCCGTCACCACCGGCAACTGCAACGGCAACTCGCCGCTTGTCTGGGACGAAACCATGCTCTCGGCAATGCGGGCGTTCTGTTCCCGCAATCAGCCGGTGCTGTGCTCGCCCTTCGTGCTGGGTGGGGCGAACACCCCCGCCTCGGTCGCCCCGGCCGTGGCGCAGCTGAACGCCGAGGCGCTGTCGGCGCTGGCTTACACGCAGGTGATCCGCAAGGGCTGCCCGGCGATCTACGGCCATTACCTCTCGACCGTCTCGATGAAATCGGGCGCGCCGATGGCGGGAACGCCGGAAATCAGCCTGATGAACTTCATGATCGGGCAGATGGCGCGGTTTTACAACGTGCCGTGGCGGACCTCGAACCTGCTGGGCGGGGCGAAGACCTTCGACGCGCAGGCGGGTTATGAAAGCGCCATGACGATGAATGCGGTCCTGCATGCAGGCGCCAATTATATCTGGCATTCGGCGGGCTGGAACGAGGCGGGGATGCATTGCTCGGTCGCCAAGTTCGTCGTCGATGCCGAGATGTGCGCGATGGGCTATCGCATGGCCGAAGGCCCGCGCTGGGACGATTTCGACGTGGCGATGCAGGCGGTGCGCGATGTCGGCCCGGGCGGTCACTATCTGGGCCACCCGCATACGCTGGAAAACTTCGAGCGCGCCTTCTTCATGCCGAAGATGTTCGACAACAACTCGATCGAGCAATGGCAGGCCGAGGGCTCGGTGGAAATCACCGCCCGGGCGCTGGAGCACGCGAAGAAGCTGCTGGGCGACTACGAGGAACCGCGGCTTGACGCCGGGATCGACGAGGCCCTGCGCGACTTCATCGCCCGGCGCGAACGGGAAATCCCGGCCGTCGACGCGCTCAACACCGAGCACTGACACTCCCCGACTGGCCGCCCCTCGGGGCGGCCCTTTCTGTGACGCAAAAGGGGCGGCCCGCAAGCCGCCCCTTTTCGATGTCATGAGTCTTATTCCGCCGAGGCCCGGTATTCCTTCCAGCGCAGGAAGATATTCGCGCCAAGGGTCGAGATCGGCGGCGGCAGCAGTTTCGTCGGCTCGGGTTCCGCACTGAAATGGCGGCTGATCGGACTTTCGACGCCGCAAGCCAGTTCTGCCGCGCCGATGCCGGTCAGCGTGCCCCGTGCCGTGCCAAGGCCGTTCTGCACGCAGGCGGCAAAAAGCCCGGTGTCGAGCTGTTTCATCACCGCGACGCCGTTGCGGCTCAGGCACAGATGCCCAGCCCAAGCGTATTCCATCTTCATCCCCGCAAGTTGCGGAAAGCGTTCCGCGAATTTGCGCGCATGGACGGCGGCGGTGCGCGCCATCGAGGCGGCTGACGCCTCCATCCCCGGCTCGAAACTGGCGCAGGTGCGGGTGATGATGCGGTTGCCGCCCTGCCCGGTGTCGATCCGCCGCATCGTCGTGCCCATCGGGTCCGAGGGCGTGATGCCCCAGCGGGGCGCGCCGCCCAGCGCGTTGAGCGCCTCGGGGCCAAGATCGGGCGTCATCGAGGCGTAAAGAAAGACATGCATCAGCCGCCCGCGGGCAAAGCCGAAGCTTTCAAGCTGGCCGTTATTGGCCAGGATCACCCGCGCGGCGCTGACGGTTCCCTGCGGCGTCGTCACGGCCCACGCGTCGCCCTGACGGTCGAGGCGGGTGACCGGGGTGGTTTCGGCAATCGTCACGCCATCGCGGCGCAGACCCTCGGCCAAAGCGCGAATGAAGCCCGCGGGTTGCAGCATCACCGTGCCCGGCGTGTAAAGCCCCGACAGATAATGCCGCGAGCCGGTCAGCGCGGTCATCGCCTGCGCATCGAGCCGTTCCGAAGGCTCACCGAGCTTCGTCAGATGCGCGGCGTAGCTTGTGTTCAGCGCATCCGCCGTGGCCGAGGCCGCGCCATTCACCTTGCCGCAGGGGTCGAAGTAATCGGCGGGAATGCCGTACTCCTCGACCGCCTTGCGGGCAAAGGCGATGGCCTGACGATTGAGCCCGATCATCAGCCGGTCATCGCCATGGCCGGAATAATCGTCCGAGGCCAGATCATGCGGCAGGTCGATCATGAAACCCGAATTGCGCCCCGAAGCGCCTTCGGCGATCCGCCCGGCTTCCAGCACGACGACCTTCGCCCGCGGGTCCAGCTCGCGCAGCCGACGGGCGGCGGCGAGGCCGGCAAATCCGGCCCCCACAATCGCATGATCCGCGGTCATGCCCCCTGCCAGCGGCCGGGGCGGCGCCTGACCGGGCAGGATCGCCGACCAGGCCGCCGGGCCGCGATGGCGCGGCGTTCGGACGGCGGAATAGGTGCTCATGCCACCTCCTCGCCCGCGTCGTCGCTCAGATCGACCCAGATCGTCTTCAGCTGCGTATATTGGTCATGCGCATGGATGCCGTTGTCGCGCCCGCCAAAGCCCGAGTGCTTGAAGCCGCCAAAGGGGGTGGTGATGTCGCCCTCGCCAAAGCTGTTGACCGTCACCGTGCCCGCCCGGATCGCCCGCGCGCCGCGCAACGCGCGTTTCACATTGGCGGTGAAGATCGAGGCGGCGAGCCCGTATTCGGTGTCATTCGCCAGCGCGATCGCCTCGTCGAAGCTTTCGACCGTCAGGACTGACAGCACCGGGCCGAAGATTTCCTCGCGCACCTGTTTCGCGGCGCGGTCGGTGATGTCAAGGATGGTCGGCGCCACGAAGCCCGCCTCGGCGGTGCCGCCCATCAGCACCTTCGGCCCCGTGGTCAGATAGCTGGCCACCTTGTCGAAATGCGCCTTCGACACCAGCGCCCCCACCCGATTGACCGGGTCCAGCGGATCGCCCATCGGCCATTCGCGGGCATGGGCGAGGATCTTCGCCAGCAGCTTCTCCTTCACACCCCGCTGCACGATCAGACGCGAGGCGGCCGAGCAATTCTCGCCCATGTTCCAGAACGCGCCGTTGACGATATGCGCGGCAACGCGGTCCAGATTTTCGGCATCATCCAGCACCACCGCCGGGTTCTTGCCACCCATCTCGAGCGTCACTTCCTTGAGGTTGCTTTCGGCGGCATAGCGCAGGAACCGCCGCCCCGTCGCGGTCGAGCCGGTGAAGGACACGGCGTCGATATCCATATGCCGCCCGATCGGTTCACCCACCTCGGCACCACCGCCCGGAACGACGTTCAGCACCCCGGCAGGCAGCCCCGCCTCCATCGCCAGTTCGGCAATGCGCAGCGCGGTCAGCGGCGTTTCCAGAGCCGGTTTCAGCACCACCGAGCAGCCCGCCGCCAAGGCCGGGCCGATCTTCCAAGCGAGCATCAGCAGCGGGAAATTCCACGGCAGCACCAACCCGACGACACCCACGGGCTCGCGCACCACCATCGCGATGTGATTGTCCGAGGCGGGCGAGACCTGATCGTAGATCTTGTCGATGAGTTCCGCATGCCATTTGATCACATGGATCGTCTCGGGCACGTCGACGGTTTCGCAATCATAGATCGTCTTGCCGCTGTCGAGGCTTTCCAGAACCGCCAATTCGCGCGCATTGCGGGTGATCAGTTTCGCAAGCTTGATCAGCACCGCCTTGCGACTGCCCGGAGGCAGCTTCGACCAGCGCCCGTCCTCGAACGCATCGCGCGCCTTCGCCACGGCGAAATCCACATCGAGCACATCGCAGGCCGCGACCTTGGCCAGCACCGCGCCGGTGGCGGGGTTCACCGTGTCATAGGTGGCCCCAGACATCGCCGGGCGGAAGGCGCCGTCGATGAAGGCGCCCGTGGGGAAGGACAGGTTGGCGGCGATGGCCTTGTAATCCTCGTGGGTCAGAAGGGTCATCTCAGGCCTCCGCTTCGATCATCGCAATGGTTTGTTTGAGGACATGCACGGCCTGTTCCAGCTCGCGCTTGTCATCCTTGTTCAGCGCTTTCAGCGGCGGCCGCGGCGGACCGGCGCGCAGGCCCGTCCTCTCGACGCCATGCTTGATGCATTGGACAAACTTGCCGCCCTGTTCGAGCACGCGCATGAGCGGCAGCATCGCCGACATGATGCGGCGGCCCTTGGCGAAATTGCCCTCGACCACGCAGGCGCGCCACAGCGCCAGATGCTCCCCCGGCAGGAAGTTCGAGCCGCCACAGACCCAGCTGCGCGCGCCCCAGGCAAAGAACTCCAGCGCCTGATCGTCCATGCCGCAGGACATCTGGATATGCGGATAGTCGCGGGCGAGCAGGTGCACCCGGTTGATATCGCCCGAGCTTTCCTTGATCGCGCAGAAGTTCCGCGAACGCCCGACGCGGTCGAGGAACTCCTCGCCCATCATGATGCCCATCCGGCCCGGATAGTTGTAAAGCATGATCGGCAGATCCGCCGCGCGGTCGATGGCAAGCGCGTTGAGCGCATTTTCCCGCTCGGTCGGCACCGCATAGGGCGGCGAGCCTACCAAGAGCGCCGCCGCGCCGATCTTCGCCGCGGTTTCCGCCATGCGCAGAGAATCCTCGAGCCGGATCGCCACCGTGCCGACGATCAGCGGCACCCGGTCGCCGATGATCGCTTTCGCCCGGCGCGCCATCTCCACCCGCTCGTCCATCGACTGGGCGTAATATTCGCCGGTCGAGCCACCGTTGATCAGGCCATGCACGCCTGATGCGATCAGATGCTCGATCATCGCTTCGAAACCGGCGTGATCGATCGATCCGTCGTCACGATGGGGCGTGATGACGGGCGTGTAGATTCCCTCGAACTTCATGGGCTCCTCTGAGCGTTAGGCCCCCGGTGCGCGACCAAGAGGCATGCGGATGGCTTCCGGCGTGACGAAACTTTCGATCTGCGCGCGCGACAGTTCCCAATGCGCGACGGCCAGTTCGGCCGCGCCAGTGGCGTCGCCCGCCTCGATCAGGGCGATGAAGGCGTCATGCTGCTCGACCGCCAGCGCCTGCGGCTCGGCCATGTTGCTCCGGCGCGGGTTGTAGAAGGTCATGCCGATCCTTGTATGGTCGATCAGCAGACGGCGCAGGCTGGGCAACAGATACTCGTTATCCGACATTTCGCCGATGATGGCGTGGAACCGCTCGTTCGTCAGCGCGCGCTCGGCGGCATCGCCCGAGCGGATCGCGGCGCGAAAGGCGATCTGCGCCTGCTTGAGCCGCTCGATCTGCTGCGGGCGGGCATTTTCCGCCGCCAGATGCGAGGTCGCGGCATAGATCATCGGCGCCGCGACGAAGAAATTGTGCAGGCTCTTGTGCGTCATCGGCACGACCTGAGCGCCGCGGTTCTCGTGCAGGATCACATAGCCCTCGCCCGCCATCTGGCGCAGCAATTCGCGCAGCGGCGGCCGGGACATACCGTAGATCTCGGACAGTTCCGTCTCGTCGAGATAGGTGCCCGCCTCAATCTCCTGCGTCAGGATCTTGCGGCGCAGATCCTCGATGCACAGGGTTTTCTTCGTTTTTGCGGGCGCGTCCAAGGCCGTGTCTCCTGCCGGTTTCGTTGCGCAAAGCCTGCCCCTGACTCGGGTCGTTACGCAACCTTAGCTGAGCACAATACATATTGTCTACATACACAAAATACATGTTGTCTACTATAGGGTTTCATGTTTGTCTTCTTTCAACGGGGAGAATCCGCATGACCAAATCCGCCAGAGAGGACGTCATACGCTGCGAGGGGATCTGGAAGATCTTCGGCAAGAGATCGCATCAGGCGATGGAAGCCATTCGCGCGCATGGGCTGTCCAAACGGCAAATCCGGGAAGAGTTCGATTGCGTCGTGGGCGTTCAGGACGCCTCCTTTTCGGTCAAGCGCGGCGAGATTTTCTGCATCATGGGGCTGTCGGGGTCGGGAAAATCGACGCTGATCCGCCATATCAACCGGCTGATCGAGCCGACCTCGGGATCGGTGATCATCGAGGGTCAGAACGTCAACGCGATGAACGCGCGCGATCTGCGGGCGCTGCGGGCCGAACGCATCGGCATGGTGTTTCAGTCGATGGCCTTGATGCCGCACCGCACCGTGCGCGACAACGTGGTGTTTTCGCTTGAAGTGCGCGGTGTGCCGGAGGCCGAGCGGGCGAAAGTCGCCGCCCATGCGATCGAGGCGGTCGATCTGACCGGCTGGGAAAAGAAATATCCCGACGAGCTTTCGGGCGGCATGCAACAGCGTGTGGGTCTGGCCCGCGCGATTGCCGCCGATCCGACCATCCTTCTGATGGACGAGCCGTTCTCGGCGCTTGACCCGCTCATTCGGCGGCAGTTGCAGACCACCTTCATGTCGCTCTCGGCCGAGTTGCACAAGACCACCGTCTTCATCACGCATGACCTCGACGAGGCGATCCGCATTGGCGACCGCATCGCGATCATGAAAGACGGCGTGCTGGTGCAGATCGGCACGCCCGAGGAAATCGTCACCCGCCCGGCCGATGATTACGTCGCCGATTTCGTCGCGGGGATTTCGAAACTGGACCTCGTTTCGGCGGCGCGGATCATGCAGCCGCTCGATCAGTATATCGCCCAACGCGGCGATGCGGGCTTTGCCGACTGGCCCGCCTGCCATCCCGAGGACAAGCTGAACACGCTGGTCGATATGGCGGTGGGCACCGACTACCCGATTTTGGTGAAAGCCGAGGGCGCCGTGATCGGCGTCGTGTCGAAACGCGCGCTGTTGCGCGGCATCCAGGGCCGCGAAGAAGCGTCGCCCAAGGCGGAGACCCTGTGATGGTGGACAAAGCTTTCAGCCTGCTCGACCCGTTTTCCGCGATCGATCTCGATATCGACGGCCGCGCCGGGGTGGTCAAGCAATGGGCCATCGAGAACCGCGCCGCCCTGCAACCGATCAAGACCTTCTTTGACGGGCTGATCACCGGGATCGAGCATCTGATGCAGGCGATCCCGCCTTCGGTGATGCTGGTGATGATCGTGCTGGTGTCCTGGCAGGCGGCCGGACGGCGCGTCGGCATCGTCGTCGCGGTGGCGCTGATCGCGCTGGGGCTTCTGTCGCCCGAGGCCTGGGGTCTGGCGATGACGACGCTTGCCATCGTCAATTCGGCCGTGGCTTTGTGCATCATCATCGGCCTGCCGATGGGGGTTCTGGCGGGCAAAAGCGACCGCTTCGAAGGGGCGATCCGCCCGATCCTCGACACGATGCAGACCATTCCGGCCTTCGTCTATCTGGTGCCGGTGGTCATGCTTCTGGGCATCGGCAACGTCTCGGGGGTGATCGTGACGATCATCTTCGCCCTGCCGCCCTTGGTCCGGCTCACTTCGCTGGGCATTCGCGGCGTCAATCCGGGCGTGGTCGAGGCCGCCCGCGCCTTTGGCGCCAGCCCCACCCAGATCCTTCTCAAGGTCGAACTGCCGCTGGCCACCCCCACCATCCTTGCCGGTCTGAACCAGACGATCATGCTGTCGCTCTCGATGGTGGTGATCGCCTCGATGATCTCGGTGCGCGGCCTTGGCAACGAAGTGCTGCGCGCGATGGGGCGGCTTGATGCGGGCAAGGCCATCGTCGGCGGGCTTGGCATCGTCATCCTCGCCATTGTGCTGGACCGCGTGACCCAGGGCCTTGGCCGCTCGGGGCGCGACCGCAACCACCGTCACTGGTGGCAGGACGGCCCCGTCGGCCTGATCCTGAGCCTTTTCCAAAAGAGCGCCTGAAGGCGCCGACTGCCCAACCAACAAGGAGAAATCATGAAACACTTCAGCCTTGCGTGCGCACTTCTGATGTCGGTCGCCGCAACGCCGCTCATGGCCAATGACACCCCCGGCGCGGGCGTCACCGTGCGCCCGATCCTGCCGACGCAGATCGAGGAATTCTTCCAGCATCGGGTGCTGTTCCGCGCGCTGCAAGACCTCGGCTACACGATCGCCGAACCGAACGAGGTCGAATATCAGACCATCCACCTTGCCATCGGCACCGGCGACGCGGATTTCACTGCCGTCAGCTGGCGGGCGCTGCATGACGCCTTCTATCAGGAAGCGGGCGGCGACAAGGTGATGACCAAGGTCGGCACGCTGATCGATGGCGCGCTGCAGGGTTATCTGATCGACAAGGCCACCTATGACTCGGGCGTGCATGACCTGAGCCAGCTCAAGGACCCGGAAATCGCGAAGAAATTCGACGCCGATGGCGATGGCAAGGCCGATCTGGCGGGCTGCATCCCCGGCTGGGGCTGCGAGCGCGTGATCGAGCACGAGCTGACCGAATACGGCCTGCGCGACACCGTCACCCACAATCAGGGCGCCTATCAGGCGATGATCGCCGATGTGATTGCGCGCAACGCCAACAAGCAGCCGGTGCTTTACTACACCTGGACCCCCTATTGGGTCTCGGGCGCGCTGGTCCCGGGCCGCGACGTGGAATGGCTGTCCGTGCCCTATACCTCGCTGCCCGACGGCGGCACCGGCAACACCACCTTCAACGGCAAGAACCTCGGCTTTGCGGTGGACAGCATCGGCGTCGTCGCGCGCAACGATTTCCTCGCGGCGAACCCGGCGGCGGCGAAGCTGTTCGAGGTGGCCAAGATCGACATCAACGACGTTTCGGCGGAAAACAAGCTGATCACCGACGGGCAGAACACTTCGGCCGATATCGACAAACATGCCGACGACTGGATCAAGGCGCATCAGGCGACCTATGACGGCTGGCTGGCCGAGGCCCGCAAGGCCGCCGAATAAACCGACGGCATGGGGGCGCCCCCCGCCCCTTTCCGCCCCGGCCCCGGCCTCAGTCATTGGGCCGGGGCTTCCCCGTTCGACGGAGTCCCCGATGGCCGAAACCGCGCATTTCGTCTTTCTTCTGGTCGAGAACTTCTCGCATCTGGCGTTTTCCTGCGCCCTTGAACCGCTGCGGATCGCCAATCTGCTGTCAGGTCAGGAGCTTTATCGCTGGTCGCTGGCCAGCGAGGACGGGGTCTCGGCCACCTGCTCGAACCGGTCGGTGACGCTCGTGCATCGCGGGCTCGAACCGCTGGACCGCGGCGACAGGCTGTTCCTGATCTCGGGCATCCATGTGCAGCGCCACACCACACCCGCGATCCTGAATTATCTGCGCCGCGAACGGGCCGCAGGCACCCCCATCGGCGCAATCTGCTCGGGCGCCTATGTGCTGGCGAAGGCCGGGTTCCTTGACGGGGTGAAAACCGCGATCCACTGGGAATACCACGATCTTTTCATGGAGGATTTCCCCGAGGTCGATCTGGTGCGCAATGTCTTCGTCACCGATGCGAAATTCGTCACCGCCTCTGGCGGCACGGCGGCGGCGGATCTGATGCTGCATCTGATCGCGCTGGAACATGGCAAGGATCTGGCCACGGCCGTCGCCGATCAGATGGTCTACAATGCGGTGCGCGAAGGCACGGCGGCGCAGCGCGTCTCGCTGCAATCGCGCCACGGGATGCGCAACGATCACATGTCGCGGGCGATTGCGCTGATGGAGGCGCAGATCGAAGAGCCGATGACGCCCTTCGAACTGGCCGACCGGCTGGGCATTTCCACCCGGCAACTGGAACGTCTGTTCGGCAAGTATCTGAACACCTCGCCCAAGCGTTACATGATGGAGATGCGGCTGCACCGCGCCCGCAACCTGATCGTGCAGACCGAACAGTCGATTTCCGAGATTGCCATGGCCTGCGGTTTCACCTCGACCTCGCATTTTTCCAAGGTGTTCCGCGCCCGCTACGGCGTCGCCCCGATCAGCCACCGCGCAACGCTGGGCTGAGGCTGTCGCGCAATGTCGCAATTTGCACCGGTCGCTTCGGGAAAGCGACTGTGCCGGGGCCGATCTGGCGCTGTCATGGCAGGCATATTCCCGAAAGGCGGCCCCCATGAAGATCAAGGCGATCCACGTTTACGCCCATGAATTGCCGGTGAAGAACGGCCCCTACCGGATGGCCAATGCGCTGGTCTACAAGCTTGACACGACGCTGGTGCAGGTGATCACGGACACCGGCCACGTCGGCTGGGGCGAGACCTGCCCGGTCGGCCCGACCTATCAGCCGCATCATGCGCTTGGCGCCCGGGCGGCGCTGGCCGAGATGGCGCCGGGGCTGATCGGGGCCGCGCTGCATCCGGTTTCGCTCAGGCGCAAGATGGACAGCCTGCTGAACGGGCATCGCTATGCGAAAGCGGCGCTCGATATCGCCGCACATGACGCGATCGGCAAGGCGACGGGGCTGCGGGTGGCCGAGCTTCTGGGCGGGATCGCCACGGCAAACGTGCCCTCCTACTATGCCTCGGGGGTGGGGGCGCCGGATGAAATCGCCCGTATCGCCGCCGAGAAGATGGCGGAAGGTTACCCCCGGATGCAGGTGAAAATCGGCGGTCGCCCCGTCGAGGAAGACATCGCCGTGCTGCGCAAGGTCTGGGAGGTGATCCGCGGCTCCGGCATGCGGCTGGCCGCCGATGGCAACCGTGGCCTGCCGACGCGCGATGCGCTGCGGCTCTCGCGCGAATGCCCGGACATTCCCTTCATCCTGGAACAGCCCTGCAACAGCCTTGAAGAACTGGCGGCGATCCGGCCGCAGCTCCATCACGGCCTTTACATGGACGAAAACGGCGAGGATCTGGCGACGGTCATTCGCGCCGTGGGGCAAGGGCTGGTCGATGGCTTCGGGATGAAGGTCACCCGCATCGGCGGGCTGCAGCAGATGGCGACCTTCCGCGATATCTGCGAGGCGCGGTCGCTGCCGCATACCTGCGACGATGCCTGGGGCGGGGACATCATCCACGCCGCCTGCACCCATATCGGCGCGACGGTCAGCCCCCGGCTGAACGAGGGGGTCTGGCTCGCCGCCCCCTATGTCGAGGGGCATTACGACCCGAAAAACGGCCCCGAGATCATCGGCGGCCATATCAAACTGCCCGAAGGTCCGGGGCTCGGCGTCGTGCCCGAGGACGGCCTCTTCGGCAATCCCATTCTGTCGGTGGAGTAAGACATGAAGCTGCAAGGGAAAAAGGCACTGGTGACGGGGGCCGCCGGGGGCATCGGCGCCGCGGTGGTGCGGGCTTTGCGCGCCGAAGGGGCGGCGGTCGCCGTGGCCGACCGGGAGGTCGCGGGCATCGAGGCCGAGGCGCATCTGCCCGGCAACCTGCTTGATCCGGCCTATGCCGACGGGCTGGCGGCGGCGGCGCATCGGGCGCTCGGCGGGCTCGATATCGTCATCAACAACGCGGGCGTGATCACCCGCGGCAAGGTCGATGAAACCTCTGACGCCGATTGGGATCTGTCGGTCGGCGTCAATGTCGAGGCGCCGTTCCGGATCTGCCGCGCCGCCATTCCGCTGCTTCCCCCCGGCTCGGCCATCGTCAACGTCGCGTCCTGCTGGGGTCTGCGTCCCGGCCCCGGCCATGCGGTCTATTGCATGACGAAGGCGGCGATTGCGTCCCTGACGCAATGCATGGGCATGGACCACGCCGGATCGGGCATCCGCATCAACGCGGTGGCACCGAACGAGGTGAACACGCCGATGCTGCGCACGGGCTTCGCGAAACGCGGTTTCGACCCGGATACGGCCGTGGCGGAACTGGGCAAGACCGTGCCCCTTGGCCGCATCGCAGACCCCGAGGATATTGCCGATGTGATCCTGTTCCTCGCCTCGGACGCGGCGCGCTACATCTGCGGCGCGGTGATCGAGGTGAATGGCGGGAAGCCCGTCAAATGAGCCGCTTCGCAGGGAAAACCGCGCTGGTCACCGGCGGGCGCTCGGGCATCGGGCAGGCGATTGCCCGCAGGCTGGCCGCCGAGGGCGCCCGCGTCTTCACCGCCCAGCGCGGGCCAGACCCCGACTTCGAGGCGATCGAGGCCGATATCACCGATACCGACTGCCCGGCCCGGGTGGTTTCGACCGTGCTGGCCCGCGCGGGCGGCCTTGATGTGCTGGTGAACAACGCGGGCGTGATGCAGGAGGCGGGCGTCGAGGCGATGCGCCTTGAAGACTGGGACCGCACGCTGCGGATGAACCTGACGGCGCCTTTCCTGCTGATCAAGGCCGCCCTGCCCGCCCTGCGGCAAGCGCGCGGCGCCATCGTCAACATCGGCTCGATCGAGGGGCTGGGGTCGAACCCGCTCCACGCAGCCTATTGCGCCTCCAAGGCCGGGCTGCACGGGCTGACGCGCGCGGTCGCGGTCGATCATGGCACCGAGGTGCGCTGCAACGCCGTCGCCCCGGGCTGGATCGATACCGAGTTGAACGAGGCTTTCGTCAACGCCATGCCCGACCCCGTGGCCTTCCGCGCCAATATCGGCCGCATCCACCCGGTCGGCCGCACCGGCCGCCCCGAGGAAGTGGCGGCGCTGGTGGCCTGGCTCGCCTCCGAGGAAGCCGGGTTCGTCTCGGGTCAGGTTTGGACGCTCGATGGCGGGCGGATGGCGAAACTGCCCCTGCCCTGAGCAGAAAGACCGGGCGGGGGAGATCGACACCGGTGCAATCCGTTCGCGATTGCACCCGCCCGCGATCCTGTCAGACTGCGGTCATTCGAACCGGAAGACCGCCATGACCCCCAACGACTATCTTGATGCCCACCAGCCCCGCTTCCTGCAGGAATTGCTGGCGTTTCTTGCCATCCCCTCCGTCTCGGCCAATCCCGCGCATCGGCCCGACATGGCCCGCGCTGCCGATTGGGTGGTGGCCCGGCTGACCGCCGCCGGGGCCGAGAATGCGCGGGTGGTGGCGACAGAGGGGCATCCGGTCGTCATGGCCGACTGGCTTCACGCCGGGGCCGACCGGCCGACGGTGCTGATCTATGGCCATTTCGACGTGCAGCCGCCCGAGCCGCTCGATCTGTGGACGACGCCGCCCTTCGCCCCCGATCTGCGCGACGGGCGGGTCTATGCGCGCGGGGCCTCGGACGACAAGGGCGGGATGCTGATCCCGATCCTTGCGCTCGAGGCGCATCTGGCCACCACGGGCACGCTGCCGGTCAATGTCAAATTCTTCTTCGAGGGCGAGGAGGAGATCGGCTCGCCCTCGATCCCCGATTGCGTGCGCGCCCATGCGGAGGCGCTGGCCGCCGACATGATCTTTTCCGCCGACGGGCTGCAATGGGCGCCCGATCAGCCGCAGATCCTCGAGGCGCTGAAGGGCATCCTGAAACTTGAAATCGTCCTGCGCGGGCCGCGCGCCGATCAGCATTCGGGCCTGCATGGCGGTGGCATCACCAACCCGGCGATGGCGCTGGCGCAGCTTCTGGCCTCGATGAAGGCGCCCGACGGCCGGATCACCATCGCGGGCTTTTACGACGCGGTGATCGATCTCGCGCCCGAGGATCGGGCCGCCATCGCCCGCATCCCCTATGACGAGACCGCCTATCTGGCCGAAACCGGGGCCCCTGCCGCAGTGGGCGAGCCGGGCTATTCGACGCGCGAACGGCTCTGGGCGCGGCCCACGCTTGATGTGAACGGGCTGACCTCGGGCTGGCAGGGGGACGGCTCGATGACGGTCCTGCCCGCGATGGCCCGGGCGAAGATCACCTGTCGGCTCGTCGCCGCGCAGAGGCCCGAGACAGTGGCGCAGGCGATCCGCGATCATGTCCGCGCCCACACGCCCGCGGGCGTGACGGCCGAGGTGACGATCAGCAAGGGCGGCTCCGATCCGCTGCTTCTGCCCGCCGGTCATGCCGCAGCCGCCGAGGCAGCGGCGGTGCTGACCGAGGTCTACGGCCGCGCCCCGTACCGCACCCGGGTCGGCGGCTCGATCCCGATCCTGTCGACCTTCCGCGATGTGCTCGGGCTTCAGGCGGTGGTGCTTGGCTTCTCGCATGACGACGAGAACCTGCATGCACCGAACGAATTCCTGCGCCTCGACTGCTTCCGCCGCGGCCAGAGCGTCTATGCCCGTCTGTTCGAGCGTCTGGGCGGCACGGTCCGAAGGTGACCGCCCGGGTCACACAGCGACAGCCAGACCATCCCTCTCAGGACAGGATTTCGGAACCACCGTGGCCAAGATCTGTTTCACTCCCCCCACGGCGTCGATCGCCGCCCATGCCGCCGCGACGAACCTTTTGCTCACGCGGATCACCGCGATCATGCACCGGGCCGAGAAGGACCCGGAAACCGCGGCCATCGCCGCGGAATTGCGCGCGGCATTGCGGGAAGCCTTCCCGGAACTGCAACGCACTTCCGACACCCAGCCCCCCGGCTGGGAACCCGATGGCGAGAGCCTCATAAACCCAGACGAAAGCTGAGCCTTCGGGAGGCATCACACGGGAGAGAGGGGGATCTTGGTGGCGAGGGGGGGACTCGAACCCCCGACCCCGTGATTATGAGTCACGTGCTCTAACCTGCTGAGCTACCTAGCCACTGGCGGCGTCACTAAGGGATGGCGGCGGGGGCGTCAAGGGCGAAATCTGCAAAAAATCCGGCTCAGCGCACCAAGTTCTCTGCCGCGGCCATGACATCGCGTGCGAGCGCGCCCAAAGCCTCGGGCGCAAGGGTCGGTGCTGCGACCTCGATCACCGGGCGCTCCTGCCGCGCGCGGTGCTTGTCGTAGCGCGGATCATAGTGGCGCTGCATCAGCTCGGCCGCGAGCGCGACGAAATCCCCCGCTTCGGCCAGCGCATGCCAGCCGTGAATCACCTCGGCCGCGTGATAGGAGCGCAGCTGGTCGATCAGGCGCGTCAGCCGCAGCGGATCGGCGACGATATCGGCATAGGCGCGCGCGAGATAGGTGGCACGCTCGGGCAGCGGCGCCACAAGCCGCACCCGCGGCGCGACGCGCAGCGCGTTCCAGACGCATTTCGGCAGCTGGATCTCGCCCACCTTCGAGCTTTCGCCCTCCAGAATCACCGGCCGCGCCGGATCAAGCTGCGCAAGTGCCACCGCGAGCTTGCCCTCGAAGCCGGTCTGCGCCGGTTGCCCCCCCGCCATCGCGCCAAAGATCGAGCCGCGGTGATTGGCGAGCCCCTCGAGGTCGATCACCTGCGCGCCCTGCGCCGCGGCGGCCTGCAGCACGGCGGTCTTGGCCGAGCCGGTATTGCCGTCGAGCACCACCACCGGCGCGCGGATCGGCTGATCAAGCGCGTCGATCACCAGCCGCCGCCAGGTCTTGTAGCCGCCTTCGACCAGATCGGTGCGCCAGCCCACCGCGCGCAGGATCGTTGCAAAGGAGCCCGAGCGCTGCCCGCCGCGCCAGCAATAGACAAGCGGCCGCCAGCCGCCGGTCATCTCGGACAGCGGGCCTTCAAGGTGCAGGGCGACATTCTTTGCAACGAGCGCCGCGCCGATCTTGCGGGCGTCGAAGGGCGACACCTGCTTGTAGATCGTGCCGACCCGGGCGCGTTCCTCGTTGTCGAGCGCAGGCAGGTTGATCGCACCCGGAAGATGGTCGATCGCATATTCCGCAGGCGACCGGACGTCGATGATCGTGTCGAAGTCAAGCGCCGCCGCCTGCGCGACCGAGGTCAGCTGCATCAGTAGACCGTCACCGGCGTGCCGATGTCGACGGTCTTGTAAAGCTCGATCACATGCTCGTTTTCCATCCGCAGACAGCCGTTCGAGACGGCATGGCCGATCGACGACGGCTCGATCGTGCCGTGAATGCGGATGCCGGTGTCATGGCCGTTCTGGAACAGATACATGGCGCGCGGACCAAGCGGGTTGCCGGGGCCGCCGGGCATCCCCGTCTCGGCGTATTTCGCGTAATGGCTGGGGTTGCGCTTCACCATCTCGGGCGTCGGCTTCCAGCTCGGCCATTCGACCTTGCGCGCCACCGTGGCCTGACCGCGGAACTGCAGTTCGGTCTTGCCCACCGCCACGCCATAGCGCATCGCCTTGCCCGGCGCGATGATGTGGTAAAGGAAGAACTTGTCCGAAACGACGATGATCGAGCCCACGGCCAGCTCGGGTTTCACCGCGACCTCGGTCGGGTAGAATTGCGGCGCGATCGGCCAGCTTTTCTTCGGCGCCGCCACCGGCTTGACCGGGGCAGCTGCCGTAGCGGGCGCCGCAGGCGTCGCCGCAACGGGGGCCGCCGCGGGTTGGGTCTGGGCAAAGAGCGGCTTTGAGGCCACGCCCAGCGCGACAAGACTCGTCATAAAAGTGCGGCGATGCATTGGGGTCTCCCGGTTCGGTTGCGGGCAGGCTAGCAAAGCCCCCGCAACCACTCAACGTCAAAAGGATGTCCGGGTTCCGAACCGGCGCGCGGCGCCGACGTGCCGCGCCCCTGCCCGCCCGGTGTCACTCGGCCTTGCCCTGTGCGGCGGCTTCCATCTGCTCTTCATGCGCGCGCCGCAGCGCCTTGCGCAGCTCGGCCGCCTTCCAGCGCAGCTTTTCGCTTTCGGTCTCGGGAACGAGCATCGGCACCGGAACGGTCTTGCCCGCCTCATCCACCGCGACCATGGTGAAATAGCAGCTGTTGGTGTGCCGCCGCGTGCCTTCGCGGATGTTTTCGGCCTCGACACGGATGCCGATCTCCATCGAGGAGCGCCCGGTATGGTTCACGCTGGCGCGAAACCGCACCAGCTCGCCCACATGGATCGGCTCTTTGAAGATCACCTGATCGACCGAGATCGTCACCGCGTAGCGCCCCGAATAGCGCGAGGCGAGCGAGAAGGCGACGCGATCGAGCCAGTTCAGCAGCGCGCCGCCATGCACCTTGCCGGAAAAGTTCGCCAGATCCGGCGTCATCAGCACGGTCATTTCCAGCGTCTTGCGTTCTTCGGCGGAAAGCGGGTTCATCATCTGCGGCCTCGTGCAAATCGAAATCGTGGCAAGAGGCGTATTTCAGCCAAGAAGAAACTGCCACAGCTTCTTGGCACATTTGCGCGATCGGAGAATTGGCCGCAGCCCCTGCTTCATCTTGCGAAAAATATCTCGGGGGGCGGCGCAGCCGGGGGGCAGAGCCCCCTACCCGGTCAGATGCCGCAGGCCCTGCGTGACATCGGTGCGCACGGCCAGCCGCAGCCCCGGCTCGTCGCCCGCCCGCAGCGCCGCCAGAATCAGCCGGTGATGCCGCGGCGGCTCGGTGCGGGGGAACTTGCCGTGCAGCTGCCGCATCGTCGGCCCCAGCTGCAGCCAGACGGTTTCGAGCACGGCCAGCATCGCGGGGGCCTGAGCGCGCAGATAGAGCGTGCGGTGAAATTCCAGATTGGTGCGGATATAGGCCACCGCATCGCGGCGCGCGACCGCTTCGGCATTCGCCGTATTGATCGCGGACAGCCGGTCGATCAGGGCAAGGTGCGCCCGGGGCAGCGCGCGGGAAGCCAGTTCCGGCTCGATCAGCGCCCGCAATGCCGCCAATTCCTCGATCCGCTCGTTCGTCAGTTCTGGCGTCGAAACCCGACCCGAGGAGGACAGCGTCAGCGCCCCCTCGGCCACCAGCCGGCGCAGCGCCTCGCGCACCGGGGTCATCGACAGGCCATATTGCTTGCCAAGCCCGCGCAGGGTCATCGCCTGCCCGGGCATCAGTTCGCCCGTCAGGATCTGCTGACGCAGGCTGCGATAAAGCCGATCATGGGCGGCGGTCTCGGTCGGGCGGGTTGCGGGTTGGGCCATGCCCCACTGTGATCACGAATCCCGCCGCGGTCAATCCGTCAGACGGATCGCCTGCAAGGCCGCGCCATGACGTTTCAGCCAGGCCCGATGGGTGGCGTAATCGGGGCAGAGCCGCGCCACCACCGCCCAGAAGGCCGCGGAATGGTTCATCTCGATCAGATGCGCGACCTCATGGGCGGCAACGTAATCGAGCACCTCGGGCGGGGCCATGATCAGCCGCCAGCTGTAAGACAGCGACCCATCCGGCGCACAGGAGCCCCAGCGCGAGCGGGTATCGCGCAGCGTGATGCGTTTGAAGGCGCGATCGAGCGCCTTCGCATGGGTCTCGGTCGCCGCTTGCAGCCGGATCCGCGCACAATGGCGCAGGAAGGTCTCGAGCCTTGCGCCGAGCCGATCGGCGCCCGCGGGCACCAGCAGCCGATCGCCCTCGCGCTTCGGCGCGCGCAGCGTCGCCGCCTCGATCCGCAGCGCCTGCCCCTCGAAGGGAAGCGTGTCGCCGAAACCCGGGCGGGTTTGCGCGGGCAGTTGCAAAAGCGTGCCGCGCAGCCAGTCCGACTGCGCCGCGGCAAAGGCCACGGCCTCGGCCAGACGGGCGCGGGCGGGCAGCGTCAGCGTCACCGCGCCATCGATCCGGCTGACGCGCAGCGAAAACCGCCGCGCCCGTGCGGAACGGCGCAGATGCACGGCCACACCGGGCAGATCGGGCAGGATCAGGGGGCTTTCCGTCATATCGGGCTGTGGTCCGGCTGGAAGCGACAGGTTGCACGCGAAAAGGCTTTGACACCCCGCGGCGGTTGTGGCAGTTGGCTGCGACTCTGTGCGATAGAGCTTGCCAGGAGACTTCCATGCCGAAAGAGGATTGGGGCGTCAAGCGCCTCTGCCCGCATTGCGCGAGCCGGTTCTATGATCTGGCCAAAGACCCGATGACCTGCCCGGTCTGCTCGAACAGCTTCTCGCTCGAGAGCCTGACGGCCGCGGGCCGCAGCCGTGTGATGGTGTCGGACAAAGTGGCCCCGCGCGCGGCCGATCTCGATGTCGATGATCTGGCTGATGACGATCTGGACGAAGACGGCGGCGACGTCGATCTGGACGACGATCTGCTCGAGGATGACGAGGACGACAACGTCTCGCTCGACGACATCGCGGATGTCGCAGGCGGCGAAGACGAGGCCTGAGTCGGCCCGAAAGGGTCGGATCACTGCCGAAACGGGAACCAGGCGCGAGGGCAACTTCGCGCCTTTTCCTTTGTCGCTTGAGGATTTTAGCCGCGTCGAAACTTTTTGCATCGCGGCTCGTTTTTTCCTCTTGCACCCGCCGCTGGGGGCCCGTAATAAGCCCCCACGCAAGACGGAAACGTCGAGCGGAACCCGGTGGGGTCATAGCTCAGATGGGAGAGCGCTTGAATGGCATTCAAGAGGTCCGGGGTTCGATTCCCCGTGGCTCCACCAAATAAAACAAAGACTTGAACGACAGTCGCCCCGCCTCGTGCGGGGCGTCGTCGTTTTTGGGCCTCGGTATTGCAAGCCGATTCCCCCGCGGCCGAAGCCGCAGGGGGAGTGCCGCGCCTGAGCCTTACGGCAGGCGGTAGGCGCGCAATTCATGCCCGGCCAGCCAGGCCTCGCCGACCTCGGTGCCAGTCTCGGGCGCGTCGCTCGCGCTCAGGATCAGCCCGCCCGGATGCTGCCCGACCCAGCCCGCCACCTCGTCCTCTGCCAGCACCTGAATCGGGGTGGTCAGCCGCGCGGTGAAGCCAAATTCGCCCTGATAGGGATAGCCGACGATGGCGACCCCGGCCTCGGGCGCGCGGGACAGTTCCGTGGCGAAGCGGGCCGAGTCGAAATGCTCGAACAGCGCGGGACGGAGCGCAAGGTGCATGGTCAGCAGCGCGACCGGCGCGACCATCGCCCAGGCGAGATGCGGCACCCGGCGCGCGGCCAGGTGAATCGCCCCAAGGCCCAGAAGCGCCACCGCCGTGGCGAGGAGCAGCGTCAGCGGCCCAAGCGCGGTCACTGCGCCGCCGTCGATCTTGGCCCGACCTGCCGCGAGCAGCCCCGCCCAGATCAGCACCGGAACGGTGACGAGTGCACAGGCGACAAGCGCCCCCCAGCCGCGGCGCGGCGCGGGGGCCGCGGCCAGCGCCAGGGCCGCGGCAGGCAGCGCCGGAAGCAGGTAATGCACCTGCTTGCCCGAGATCAGCGAGAACAGAAGAAGCGTGCTCAGCCCCCAGATCGCCAGCAGCCGCGCGCGCGGATCAGCCCAGGTTCCGGCACGGAAAAGCCCGCTGAGCGTCGGCAGGCGCCAGGCCCAGGGCCAGAGCAGCACCGGCAGCGCCGCCACGAAGAACCAGACCGGGCGGGCGTGGTCGAAGGCATTCACCATCCGCCCCGCGCTTTGCCGCCACAGGATCTCGGCGCGGTAATCGGCGCCGCCAAGCCAGAGCGCGGGCAGAAGCCAAGCGGCGAGCAGCAGCAGCGCGACGCCGATCGACGCGGCAATGCGGCGATACCAGCCCCCTGCCCCGACAGGCGATGCGGCGGCGGTCCAAAGCGGACGGGCGAGCGCCAGCGGCATCAGATGCACCAGAATCACCGGCCCCTTCGCCAGCACGCCAAAGGCGAGCGCCGCGCCAAGGCCCAGCACCGCAGGCCAGCGCCCACCGCGATCGAGCTGCAGCAGCGCCAGAAGGCCCAGCAGCGTCGCCACCGTCAGCATCGTGTCGAACATCGTCAGCGTGGCGAAGATCGCAAAAACCCCGGTCGAGGCAAGGATCAGCGCCGCCCGCGCCCCAAGACCCGGGCGATCGGGAAAGAGCCGGTTGCCGAGCCCCCAGGTCAGCGCGACGGCCAAGACGCCAAAACCGGGCGCCACCAGCCGCGCGGCGACCTCGCTTACCCCGGTCAGCGACCAGACGAGATTGATCAACCAGAACAGCAGCGGCGGCTTGTGGCCGTAAATCTCGCCGTTCAGATGCGGCACGATGAAGGTGCCATCGCGCTGCATCTCCCAGGCGACGGTCAGATAGCGCGTCTCGTCCACCGGCAGCACCGGGCGCAAAAGCGGCAGCGCCAAGGCAAGGCCGAGGGTGAGGAGAAGCGCGGTCACTCCGAGGCTGCGGGCGGACGAGGCGGGCGGTGAGGTCATGGAGAGGGTCTCGGGGCTTGGGGGAAGGGCATCGGCCCGTGGGCGCAGCAGGCAGGCAAGGCCAAGGCCCAGCGCGGCGATCAGAAGGGCGGCGAAGATGACGTCGGAGAGGAAATGGCGGCCGCTGCCGATCCGCTCGATCGCGGTCAGCGCGAGCAGCGCGAAGGACAGCCACGAGAGCCCGCGCCAAAGCCGCGCGCCGGGACGCGCCGCAAACCAGAGCGCCCCGAGCGACAGCCCGAAGCTGAGCGCGGTGGCGGCGGCGACCTCGGCCGAGACGAAGGAACAGGCGGAATGGCAATAGCCCGAGACCTGCCACGCGGCGCTGAAGGGCGCATCGCCGCCGAAAGCCTCGATCTGCACCGGGCGCGGTCGCCCGAAGCCGCGCTTCATCACCCCGTTCACCAGAACGCCAAGGCCAAGGGTGTAAAGCAGAATCACGAGCCCCCAGAAGCGCACGGCCAGCGCGTCGCGGCGGCCCTTGCGCAGCAGGCTGAGCGGGAACAGCACCAGCGCCGCGCCGGCAAAAAGGCCCGAGGCAAGCTTCATCAGCGCCAGCACGCCCTGCCAGAACGGCTGCCCGGCCAGCGCCATGCCGGTCGCCGGATCGTGGAAAAGCTGCGTCACCGTCAGATCGAGACCGGGCCAGAGCCGGAACAGCAGCGTGAAAACGGCGATCAGCGCCAGCACGACGGCCAGCGCAGGACCACAGGCGACGCAGGCACGCTCAGCTTTGCCGAGCGGCATGGATCAGCCAGAGATTGCGCGAATAGATCACCACGCCCAGCGCCTGCCCCAGCACGAAGACCGGATCCTGACGATAGAGCGCGTAAGCCAGCAGCATCACCCCGCCCAGAAGCGAGAAATACCAGAAGGCGACCGGCATCACCGAAGAGCGCGCCCGCTCGGAGGCGATCCATTGCACGAGAAAGCGCGCGGTAAACATCAGCTGCGCGCTGAAGCCGAAGATGACCCAAGCGAGTTCGGTCTCGCTGGTGACGTGAAGTGCCTGCATGAGCCAGGTCATGGCTGCCTTTCCGTGACAGGGCCCGCGATCGGGCTGATTTCGGTCGCGCGGACCTTCTTGCGGCGGTGTAACAGCCATGCGACAGCCATCAGATCGACGACGCCGACCAGCCCGCGCTGCAGGTTGGAATAATGCGACCGCCCGGCGCCGCGCGGCCGGTGTGTGACATCGACATGGGCGATCTGCCAGCCATCGCGGGCGAAAAGCGCGGGCAGATAGCGGTGCATGTGATCGAAATAGGGCAGCGCCAGATAGGCGTCGCGGCGGAAGGCTTTCAGACCGCAGCCGGTATCGCGGGTGCCATCCTTCAGCACGCGCGACCGCAGCCCGTTCGCGAACCGCGACGCAAGACGGCGCGCCAGCGTATCCTTGCGCCCGACGCGCTGCCCGGCGACAAGACCGATCGGCGCCGCCCCCGGCGCGCGCAAGGCCGCGATCAGCCGCGGCAGTTCTGCGGGCGGGTTCTGCCCGTCGCCATCGAGCATGCAGATCAGCGCGCCCCGCGCCGCCAGCACGCCGGAATGGATCGCCGCCGATTGCCCGCCGGAGCGGTCATGACGCAGCACCCGCAGCATCGGCCAGTCCCCTCGCGCCGCCTCGAGCCGCGCAGCCATGCCATCGTCCGAGCCGTCATCGACGACGATGATCTCGAACGCCCCCTGCCCCGCCATCGCCGCGGCAATCTCCGCGATCAGGGGCAGGATGTTCAAAGCCTCGTTGCGGCAGGGCACGACGATCGTCGTGAGCACCTGCGGCGCCAAACCGGGATCGGTTGCGGAATGGTCCACCTTGTCTTCCTCGTTTCGAAGAGGGCCGCGCCGTCAGACGGGACGATGCGCCAAGCCTAGCCGCCCCCCTGTCACCGCTCAAGCGCCCAGCCGCCTGCGAGGCAGGCCGAACCGGATCGGGCCCCCTTCGCTGCCCGACGGCCGGATCTAGCACGGGCTTTCTTACGCGAGCCTGACAGCGGAAGCGGCGCGACGGAAATCCGCCGCTCGCGCGTTCATATTGCAATATCGGAACGAAAGGAGCCTGAGATGACACGCGTTCTTCCCCTTACCGCGACACTGGCCCTGCTGGCGACCGGACCGGCGTTTGCGCAGACGACGCCCGACACCGCGCAAGTGGTCCCCGGACAGGAGTTCATGCTGCAATGGGATCTCGACAGCGACGGCAAGGTGACGCTGGACGAGGCCCGCACGCATCGCGCCGATCTGTTTGCGATGTTCGACAGCGACGGCAACGGCACGTTCACCGCTGACGAGCTGAAGGGCATCGACGAATTCAAGGCGGCGCAGCTGGAGGCGGGCATGGGCCCCGGCCATCAGCGCCCTGAAGGAATGCAACCCGGCGGTGGCGCCGGGCGCGGCATGGGTCAGGGCCGCGGCATGATGGGCCAAGGGGGCGGTCAGGGCGCGGGGTTCTTCGCCTCGGCCGAGGACCAGATGCGCCGGTTTGACAGCAATGGCGATGGCACGATCACCCAAGCCGAATTCGTCGCCGGAACCGATCAATGGTTCGCGCTGCGCGAGCGCACCGGCGATGGCGTCGTGACGACCGACGATTTCGGCCCGCGCCGCAAATTCTGAACCCGTGTCGGCCAAAAGCAAAACGGGGGGCCAAAGCCCCCCGTCGACGCCCGGAAGATCCGGGCAAACGCGTCTTGATCAGACCTTCAGCGCCGGGATGATCTGCTTCTTGCGGCTCATGATACCCGGCAGAACGACGGTGTCGCCGCTCACGGTGCAGGGGAACGAGGCCTCGGCGATGCGCTTGACGAAGTCGTTCGGCACCAGCAGGGTCGCTTCTTCCTTCAGGATGTCGACGACGAACAGCAGCACCTGATCGGCGCCGTCTTCTTTCGCCACGTCGACCATCGAGGCCATCAGGCTGTCCTTGCGGTCAAGGATCAGCTTCGGCGCGGTGGTTTCGAGCACCGAGACGCGCAGTTCCTTGCCGTCGACGGTGTATTCCTTCGAATCCATGCGCAGCAGTTCGGCATCCGAGAAGTCCGACACGTCCGACTTGGCTTCGAACATCGCGGTGGCCAGCTCGCCCATGTTCACGCCGAGATCGGCAGCGAGTTTCTCGCAGACGGCCTTGTCATGCGCGGTGGTGGTCGGGCTGCGGAATTCCAGCGTGTCGGACAGGATGCACGACAGCATCGCGCCCTTGATGCCGCGCGGCGCTTTCGCCACGGCCTCGCCCATCAGGTCGAACATGATCGTCGCGGTGCAGGCCAGCGGACGGATGGTGATGTCGATCGGGCCTTTGGTTTCCAGACCGCCGACCAGTTTGTGGTGGTCGATGATCGCGGTGATGTCGGCCTTGTTGATGCCCTCGGGCAGTTCGGCAGGGTTGTTGGTGTCGACGATGACGACTTTCTCGCCCGCTTCGATGCCCGAGATGATTTCCGGCTTCGGCAGATCCCAGTGCTTCAGCACGAAGGCCGCTTCGGTGTTGGGCTCGCCCAGCAGGACAGCTTTGGCGGGCTGCCCCAGCACCTCGGTCATGTACCAGGCCCAGACGATGGGCGAGCCGGTCGAGTCGGTGTCGGGGGATTTGTGGCCGAAAACCTTGGTGGTCATGCGTTCCTCGGAAGTTTGGATGGGGATTTGCGCGCCTTATAGGGCCTTGCCCCCCGCTTGTCACGCTTTGCGCAATGGATTTTGCACTCGCAGCATCACGCGCGCGTGATGGGCGAACCGCTAAAATTTTCGCCCCCCGGGTGTTGACAGGCCGGGGGGGCGATGACTAACTCCCCTGCCGTTAGCACTCGCCACCTGTGAGTGCTGAAAGCATGAACCTGGAACCTTAGGGAGTGACCCAGATGGCATTCAAACCGCTGCATGACCGCGTGCTGGTCAAACGCGTTCAAAGCGAAGAAAAAACCAAGGGCGGCCTGATCATCCCCGATACGGCGAAGGAAAAACCGGCCGAGGGCGAAGTCGTCGCCGTGGGCGCGGGCGCGCGCAAGGATTCGGGCGAACTGATCGCCCCGTCGGTCGCCGTGGGCGATCGCATCCTGTTCGGCAAATGGTCCGGCACCGAAGTGACGCTCGACGGCGTCGAGATGCTGATCATGAAAGAGTCGGACATCATGGGGATCATCTCGTAATCGACGAGAAGACCCTGATCCCCAACGATATTTGAAGGAGCCGAAAGAATGGCAGCCAAAGAAGTCAAATTCTCGACCGACGCCCGCGACCGGATGCTGCGCGGCGTGAACATCCTCGCCGATGCGGTCAAGGTCACGCTCGGCCCGAAAGGCCGCAACGTGGTGATCGAAAAGTCCTTCGGGGCGCCGCGCATCACCAAGGACGGTGTGTCGGTCGCCAAGGAAATCGAACTCGCCGACAAGTTCGAGAACATGGGCGCGCAGATGGTGAAGGAAGTCGCTTCCCGCACCAACGACGAAGCCGGTGACGGCACCACCACCGCGACCGTTCTGGCGCAAGCGATCGTCCGCGAAGGCATGAAAGCCGTCGCCGCCGGCATGAACCCGATGGATCTGAAGCGCGGCGTCGACATGGCCACCGCTCAGGTCGTCGAAGCGATCAAGGCCGCCGCCCGCCCGGTGAAAGACAGCGACGAAGTCGCGCAAGTCGGCACCATCTCGGCGAACGGCGAAGCCCAGATCGGCCGCTTCATCGCGGACGCGATGCAGAAAGTCGGCAACGAGGGTGTGATCACCGTCGAAGAAAACAAGGGCATGGACACCGAAGTCGAAGTCGTCGAAGGGATGCAATTCGACCGCGGCTACCTGTCGCCCTACTTCGTGACCAACCCCGACAAGATGATCGCGGATCTGGAAGACGCCTACATCCTGCTGCACGAGAAAAAACTCTCGTCGCTGCAGCCGATGGTGCCGCTGCTGGAAGCCGTGATCCAGTCGACCCGTCCGCTGATCATCGTCGCGGAAGACGTCGAAGGCGAAGCGCTGGCGACCCTCGTGGTCAACAAGCTGCGGGGCGGCCTGAAGATCGCCGCCGTCAAGGCGCCGGGCTTCGGTGATCGTCGCAAGGCCATGCTGCAGGACATCGCGATCCTGACCGGCGGCCAGGTGATCTCCGACGATCTGGGCATGAAGCTGGAAAACGTCACCCTCGACATGCTCGGCCGTGCGAAGAAAGTGACGATCTCGAAAGAGAACACCACGATCGTCGACGGTCATGGCGACAAGGCGGAAATCACCGCCCGCGTGGCGCAGATCCGCACCCAGATCGAGGAAACCACCTCGGACTACGACCGTGAGAAACTGCAAGAGCGCGTCGCCAAACTGGCCGGTGGCGTTGCGGTGATCCGGGTCGGCGGCATGACCGAAGTCGAAGTGAAAGAGCGCAAGGACCGTGTGGACGACGCGCTGAACGCGACCCGTGCGGCCGTTCAGGAAGGCATCATCGTCGGCGGCGGCGTGGCTCTGGTTCAGGCGGCGAAGAAGCTGCATGACCTGACCGGCGCCAACTCGGACCAGGATGCGGGCATCTCGATCGTGCGTCGCGCGCTGGAAGCGCCGCTGCGTCAGATCGCCGAAAACGCGGGCGTCGATGGCGCTGTCGTGGCCGGCAAGGTGCGCGAGTCGACCGATCCGGCCTTCGGCTTCAACGCCCAGACCGAAGAATATGGCGACATGTTCAAGTTCGGCGTCATCGACCCGGCGAAAGTGACCCGTACCGCGCTGGAAGATGCGGCCTCGATCGCGGGCCTCCTGATCACCACCGAATGCATGATCGCCGAGAAGCCCGAGCCGAAAGCGGCTCCGGCTGGCGGCATGGGCGGCATGGGCGGCATGGACATGATGTAATCTTCCCCAAGCGGGAAGACCTGAGGGCGCCCGCAAGGGCGCCCTTTTTCGTTACTGCTGCAGGCCCTTGATGTATTCCATCAGCCGCACCAGCCGCACCGGCGTCGGCGTGGGAATGCCGTCGCCACTGTCGTAAAGCACCGTCGGCCCCTCGGTCAGCACTTCGAACGGCGGCATCTGCCCCGGAACCGCGCCCACCATCTCGCCGTGGCTCTTGTAGCCGACGATCTTCGACATCACCCGCGCCTCGGGGAAGTTGCCGTCGTTCATCATCGTCAGATCGGCGAGCGAGACCGGGTGCAGCTTGAGTTCTTTCGCGATCGGGCCGGGATCGCCCCCCTTCCCGTGGCAGCCCGCGCAATAATCGGCATAGTCCTTGGCGGCCGAAGGCGCCCCGAAATCCGCGGACCCGACACAGGCCGCAAGTGTCATCGCAAGTCCGAAACCGATCAGCATCACACGCATCGCACACCTCCCTTTGCCACAGGACTCAACCACGGATCGTCCGCCCGCGCTCTGATGCAGCGCAAGGTCGCCCCGCTGCTCGCAACAATACACCGAAAATGCTTGGCAGTTATCCTTTTGAATTCAGGGAATATTGCCATATCTCCGCCACTCTTCGAGACATGGTGAATTGGCGCACTTGGGGCTCAGGTGGCGACATATACGTTCAAAGGATACAATTTCACCGACTACGTGCCGGTGAGTGGCGCGCCCGCCGTGGGCGCGACCTTTCGTATTCGCTCGACTTTCAGCGCGCCCACCGATGCCGTCTCGTTTTCGGTCACCGACGACGACACGAGCCTGTCGGGCTCATCGGGCGGCATCCTTGACGGCACGTTCCAAAGCGGCACCGTCACCAATGGCGCCGGAACGGTGCTTTACACCGGCACGCTGCGCGTCGGCTGGGAGGCGACCTTCACCGCCCCCGACGGATCAACCCTGCATGTCTGGGACGTCTGGACCGGGGCCAGCGGCGGCGCGCGCATCGGGCTGATCGCGGATGGGGAAATCCCGCCCGGCGTGACCTTTCAGATCACCACCTACACCGATGCGATCGCCGCCGGAACCTGGCCCGGCTACGCCACGATCCATGCACCCACCACCGACCCGAGCCTGGCGCAGACGATCAGCGGCGGCACGCTGGCGGATTCGCTTTACGGTGGCGCGGGCAACGACAGTGTCACCGGCGGGGCGGGCAATGATACGATCGACCTTGGCGCGGGCAACGACACTTTCGGCAGTTTCTCGACCGAGGCCGGTTTCGACAGCATCCATGGCGGCACCGGCGACGACAGCCTGAACGGCGGGGCCGACAACGACCAGATCTGGGGCGACGAAGGCAACGACACCCTGACCGGCGGCGCGGGCGACGACAATCTGAGCGGCGGCGCGGGCAACGACGTGTTCCTGATCGTCGATGACCACGACTATGACAATGTCGATGGCGGCACCGAATACGACTGGGTCTATTTCGGCAATTTCACCTCGACGCAAGGCGTCGTGGTCAACTTCACCGGCAGTGATTCCGGTACCTGGGATTTCGTCGGCACGACCGGTGCAGGCGTCTTCAACCAGCTCGAGGCGATCTCGGGCACCGATTATGCCGACACACTGAACGGGGCGCTGGACAGCAACGGCGCTTATTTCGCGGCACAAGGCGGCAATGACAGCCTCGTCGGCGGATCGGGCAATGACTCGCTCGACGGCGGGGCGGGCAATGACACGATCTCGGGCGGCGGCGGCGCGGATTACATCTTCATCCGCTACGGCGACGGCACCGATCTGATCTCCGGCGGCGAAACCGGCACCGACAGCGACTTCATCACCTTCGACGCGACAGGCGGACTGAACGGGGTCTCGGTCACCTTCTCGGGCAACGAGGCGGGCAGCTACAGCTTTGTGGGCGGCGGCTCGGGCAGTTTCACCCAGATCGAGTGGATTCAGGGCTCGGCCCTTGCCGACACGGTGAACGCGGCCGCGACGACGGGCGGCGTGACGGTGAACGGTGGCGCGGGCGACGACAGCCTGACCGGGGGCAGCGGCGCCGATCATCTGGTGGGCGATGCGGGCAACGACACGCTGACGGGCGGCGACGGCGCGGATACGCTTTCGGGCGGCGAGGGGGACGATTGCGTCTCGGGCGGGCTCGGTGACGATCTGCTCACCGGCTGGAGCGGCAATGACACCCTCTCGGGCGGGGCGGGCAATGACTATCTGAACGCGATTTCGGGGGCGAACCGGCTGGATGGCGGCGACGGCGCCGACACGATCATCGGGGGCACCGACAACGACACGTTGATCGGCGGGCTTGGCAACGACAGCCTGACCAGCGGCGCAGGCTTTGACGAGATCGTGCTCGGCGCGGGCGGCGGCACCGACACGCTTTCAGATTTCGATTTCACCGCGAATGGCTGGCAGACGACCGACCAGCTCGACACCTCGGCGCTGACCGGAGGCAGCGGACCGGGCGGGCAGGTCACCGCCCGCGATGTGGTGGTCAGCACCAATCCGCTGGGGTTTGCCGTGCTCACCTTCCCCACGGGCGAGCAATTGGTCCTGACCGGCACCAGCATCGGCAGCGTCAACACGCTGGGCAAGCTGCATGCGATGGGTCTGCCCTGCTATGTCGCGGGCACCCGCATCGCCACGCCCGAGGGCCTGCGTCCGGTCGAGGAGATCACGGTGGGGATGCGGGTGATGACGCGCGATCACGGGGCGCAGCCGGTGCTCTGGCGCGCCAGCCGCGAGGTGAGCGTGGCCGAGATGGCCGCACGGCCGCGCCTGCGCCCGATCGAGCTCGCCGCGGGCGCTTTCGGCAATGAACGGGCGCTGCGGGTGTCGGCGCAGCATGGCGTCCTTTGCGGCGCGGCGCTGGTGCGGGCGCTGCATCTGGCCGAGATGGCGCCCGAGCGCGCGATGATCCTGCCGCCGACGCGGCCGGTCAGCTATCACCACCTGCTGCTGCCCGCCCATGCGCTTTTAAGCGCCGAGGGGATCTGGGCGGAAAGCCTCTGGCCCGGGCCGATGGCCTGCGCCGCGCTGACGCCGCGCGATCGCTGCGATCTTCTGCGCCGGTTTCCCGAACTGGCATCGGGCCTGCTGGGCCTCGTCCCGGTCGAGCACGCCTATGGCCCCCGGGCGCTGCCGCTCCTGCGCCGCCGCGAGGTTCGGGCGCTGTCGCTCGGCGAAAGGGCCTGAGGGGCGGTCGGGCGGATCAGGAAAGGCCCCGCCTTTCCCGGCCTCAATGCGCCTCGGCCCAGCTCGCCCCCTGCCCCGCATCGACGACAAGCGGCACAGAGAGCCGCACCGCCGGATCGGCCGCGCCTTCCATTGTCGCCCGCGCCGCGGCGATGAGCCGATCGACGGCGCCCTCTTCGACCTCGAAGATCAATTCGTCATGCACCTGCAACAGCATCGTCGCGGGCAGATCGGCGATGGCCGCTGGCATGCGGATCATCGCGCGGCGGATGATGTCGGCCGCCGCACCCTGAATCGGCGCGTTGATCGCGGCGCGTTTGGCAAAGCCCGCCCCCGGACCCTTGGCGTTGATCTCGGGCGTGTGGATCTTGCGCCCGAACAGCGTCTGCACGAAGCCGTTCGCTTTTGCAAAAGCCACGGTCTCGTCCATATAGGCGCGGATGCCGGGGAAACGCTCGAAATAGCGGTCGATGAAGCCCTGCGCCTCGGCCCGCGGAATCCGCAGGTTGCGCGCCAGACCAAAGCCCGAGATGCCGTAGATGACGCCGAAGTTGATCGCCTTGGCGCGGCGGCGCACCATCGGGTCCATCCCCTCGACCGGCACGCCGAACATTTCCGAGGCCGTCATCGCGTGAATGTCGATGCCCTTGGCGAAAGCGTCCTTCATCTCGGGCAGGTTCGCGACATGGGCAAGGATGCGCAGTTCGATCTGGGAATAGTCGAGCGAGACGATCTTGTGCCCCGGCGTCGCCACGAAGGCCTCGCGGATGCGGCGGCCCTCATCCGAGCGCACGGGGATGTTTTGCAGGTTGGGATCGGTCGAAGCGAGCCGCCCGGTGTTCGCCCCCGCGATGCTGTAAGACGTGTGCACGCGCCCCGTATCCGGGTTCACATGCGTCTGCAGCGCGTCGGTATAGGTCGATTTCAGCTTCGCGATCTGGCGCCAGTCGAGCACCTTCGCCGCCAATTCCGCCGCCTGCTTGTGATCTTCCATCGTGGTGATGTCTTCCAGCACATCGGCCCCGGTCGCATAGGCGCCGGTCTTGCCCTTCTCGCCACCCGGCACGCCGAGCTTGTCAAAGAGGATTTCCCCGAGTTGCTTGGGCGAGCCGACGTTGAAAGGCTGCCCGGCAAGGGCCTGAATTTCCTCCTCGAGCCCGGCCATGCGCTGCGCGAAGACATTCGACATCCGGGCAAGGACGGTGGGATCGACCTTGACGCCCGCCATCTCCATCTCGGCCAGAACCGGCACCAGCGGGCGTTCCAGCGTCTCGTAAACCGTCGTCACTTTCGCGCGGTGCAGGAGTGGCTTGAAGGCGGCCCATAGCCGGAAGGTGATCTCGGCATCCTCGGCGGCATAGGCCGTGGCCTTGTCGATCGCCACCTTGTCGAAGGTCACCTGCGCCTTGCCGGTGCCGATCAGCTCCTTGATCGGGATCGGGCGGTGATGCAGATATTCCTCGGAAAGCGCGTCCATCCCGTGCCCGTGCAGCCCCGAGAACATCGCGTAAGACATCAGCATCGTGTCGTCGAAAGGCGCGACGCGAATGCCGCGCCGGGCGAAGATCTTCCAGTCATATTTCATGTTCTGGCCGATCTTCAGGATCGCCGGGTCTTCCAGAACCGGCTTCAGGATCGCCAAAGCCTCGTCCATCGGCATCTGCCCCGCGGCCCGCGCGGTGGTGCCGAAGAGATCATCGCCCCCGGTGGTATGGCCAAGCGGCACATAACAGGCCCGCCCCGGCCCGGTGGAAAGCGAGACCCCGACCAGATCGGCCTGCATCTCGTCGAGCGAAGTGGTCTCGGTATCGACGGCGAGCACGCCAGTCTTTTGCGCCTCGGCAAGGAAGACCGAGAGCGCCGCGGCATCGGTGATGCACAGATAGCGCGCGGTGTCGATCGGCGCGACCTGCTCTGCCTCGGGCGCCAGACGGGCTTGCGGCGCCGCCCCCTCGGCCCAGCGCGCGGCGGCATCGGACTTCGGCGCGGGGGCGCCCACCGGCACCGCGCGGCCGAATTTCTCGGCCACGCGCTTGGTCAGGGTGCGAAACTCCATCGCCTCAAGGAAGGCGATCAGCGCCGCGGGTTCGGGCTCTTTCACCTCGAGCGTCTCCAGCCCGAAGTCGAGCGGCACGTGATCTTCGAGTGTGACGAGCCGCTTCGAGACCCGGATCTGATCGGCGAAATTGACCAGCGTCTCGCGGCGCTTCGGCTGCTTGATCTCGCCTGCCCGTTCCAGCAGCGTTTCCAGATCGCCATAGTCCGCAATGAGTTGCGCGGCGGTCTTGATGCCAATGCCCGGCGCGCCGGGCACGTTGTCGACGGAATCGCCCGCCAGCGCCTGCACGTCGATCACCCGGTTTGGGCGGACGCCGAATTTCGCCTCGACCTCATCGGGGCCGATCACGATGTTCTTCATCGCATCGAGCATCACCACGCCATCGCCGACGAGCTGCATCAGATCCTTGTCCGAGGAAATGATCGTGACCTTGCCCCCAGCCTCGCGCGCCTGTCGGGCGAGCGTCGCGATGATGTCATCGGCCTCATAGCCCTCGATCTCCAGACAGGCGAGGTTGAAGGCGCGGGTAGCGTCGCGGGTCAGCGGAAATTGCGGCCGCAGATCCTCGGGCGCCGGGGGGCGGTTTTCCTTGTAGGCGGGGTAGATCTCGTTGCGGAAGGTCTTCGAGCTGTAGTCGAAGATCACCGCCGCATGGGTCGGCGCATCGGCGCCCTTGGCGTCCTCGATGTAGCGAAAGATCATGTTGGTGAAGCCCGCCACGGCGCCGACGGGCAGACCGTCGGATTTGCGCGTCAGCGGCGGCAGCGCGTGATAGGCGCGGAAGATGAAGGCCGAGCCGTCGATCAGATGCAGATGGCAGCCTTTGCCGAAACTCATGGTGGCCTCCCCTTTTGGTCTCTTGTGCCACAGCCCCCCGCAAACGAAAAGGCGGCCGCGGGGGCCGCCTTCGAAACGCGCACGGGGCGTGGAGTGTCAGTGGTCTTCGACGGCGTTGGCGCGGTCGATGATGAATTTCTTGCCGCAATAGGGGCAGCAGATCTCGCCGGTGTCGCGCGGGATCGTCAGATAGACCTTGGGATGGCCCAAGGCGCCTTCGCCGCCGTCGCAGGCGCCTTTCCAATGGGTGACGACCTTGATTTCGGGGGCGTTCGGCATGGCTGGCTCCTGAGCGAGGCAATTGGGTCGGGCGGAGTTATGCGAAATATCGCCGCAGCGCGCAAGCTTTCCAAACGGGGGCCCCGGTCGGGCCGCCGGGGGCTTTGCCCGCCACAAACGCAAAGGCCGGGGGGCTTTGCCCCCCGGGGCCCCCAGCGTATTTGCACCAAGAAGAAGAATGGGGTGTTTCTTCTTGGCCCAAATACGCCCTGTCGCCGGTGCGGCTGAGAGAAAGATCAGTCGGTGCAGATCATCGGGCCGATGCAGCGCCCGGCCAGGATGTGCAGGTGGAAATGCGGCACTTCCTGCACGCCGTTCTCGCCCGCATTGGTGATCGCGCGGAAGCCCTTGCCCGCCCCATGCGCCTCGGCGCCGATCAGATTCACCACCGCGGCGACGGCGCGGGTGAAATCGACGATCTCGGCCTCCGAGGCTTCGGCACAGAAATGATCGTAGGTGACGTAAGGCCCCTTCGGGATCACCAGCACATGATCGGGCGCTTTCGGCGCGATGTCGCGAAAGGCCAGCGTGTGCTCGGTTTCCAGAACCGTGCGGTTGGGGATCTCGCCGCGCAGGATGCGGGCGAAGATGTTCGTGGTGTCATAGACATAGGCCAAGAGTGTTCTCCTCAATCGACGAACAGATAATCGGTTGCCGCGATCTGATGTGCAAGATCGAGGTCGATGCCGAGGAAGGCCGCCAGCGGGGCTGCGTTGTCCTCGGGGCTTGCCGCTTGCCGGATGCGGTGGAAGGCCGGAAAGCCAGCGGCCCGCATCTGCTCGCTTTCATGCGCCAGATCGTTGCGGATCGTCGGCAGAAGCCGCGCCAGCACCTCGGGCGGCGTGTGCTCGCCCGCAAGCCCGACGCGGCGGGCATGGCCGATCAGATAGTCGTCGGAAAAGTCGCATTCGATTTCCAGAACCCGCGTCGCGCATTTGTCGGCGGCGAAATCCAGCATCAGATCGATCGCCGCCGGATCAAGGCACAGCACGAGCCGGTTGCTCTGGTAATAGTCGAACATCATCCGCAACAGCGCGCGCCGGTGCCGGTTGCGCTTGTCCAGCGTGCGCTCGATCCCGCCCAGATCGGGCAGCCCCCCCGCTTCGTTGAAGATGTAGTCGAGCGTGGGCAGGTCGGTGCGATGACGCACCTGTTCGACCAGCCGCTTCGCCACATGCCATTTCTTGCTGACGACCAGCATCAGCGTGCGCTCGCGGCCAAGCGAGGCCTCGCGCTCCCAGAACCGCGGCGCGAAGCGGCGCCCCTCGCGGCCGCGGCCCGTCAGGAAGCTGAAGAGCGAGCGCCCCTCGTTCGAGACATTGAACGACACCCCGCGCTGCGCCCAGAGCGCCCCCAGACGGTCTTTCAACTCAAGCGCATCCGGGCTGATCTTGCGGGCGAACAGGTAATCCTGCGCCAGCAGCAGGTCGTAATGGTCGTTGTAGAAGGTCACCGGCATGCCGTAATCGGTGAACATCAGGAAAGTGAGCGTGCGGCGCCGGATCTCGGGTTCCGGCACCAGATGCGGCACGATGGTCTGGAAGAAGGTCTCGTCCGGGATCCATGTGGTGCGGAAGAAGCGCACGACATCACGGCGCGCGGCGCAGAACCCCAGCACCGCCTCGATCGTGCGCCGCCGCAGGCACCACCATTGCGAGCCGATCATCATCTGCAGATCGTCGGGCACCTTGCGGGTCAGGCCGAGCCGCTTTTGCCACTCGAAGGAGGTGTAAAAAAGTCTCGGTTGCGTGCGTTCGTTGAACCAGTGCCGATAGGTCAGCCGCTCTTCCTTGAAGCCGGTCTTGATCCAGTCCGAGGTGAAGAAGTCGAAACATTCGATGTAATCGGCATCGCTGGCATCCAGAAAGTGATGCGCGAATTCCGCCGTCTTCACCGGCATGCAATCGCCTGACAGCATGTAGAAATGTGTCGCCTGCGGAAAGGCCTCGAGTGCGGCGCGGACCGCCTGCAGCGTCGCCTCGACAAGGCTCCATTCGCCCCAGCCGCATTTGCGCCGCTTGCGCGCGAAGGTGACCGAAGGGTTGGTCGCGAGCGCCTCGCGGATCAGCGCGTAATCCTCTGCCGAGGCCCGGGCGTCGAAGTGGATCGAGACGAAATCCCCCGCCGAGGTCAGCCGCTCGGCCTGCGCGATGATCCCCTCGGGATCCTTGTGCGTCAGCAGGATGAAGGCGATTTTTGCCATACTGGAAACAAGCCACCCGCTCTTTTGCCTTATTCGCCTAGATACCGTCAAAGGACATTGAAAAAACAGAGGTTCTTTGCTTCATAGGAAGGAATTCTTGAAGAGTGGTGTGACAGGGTTGGCGCACTGCGACTGGAGGTTGACTTCATGGGGTTTCCCGGCACCTGGATGACCGAGAGCGAGAGCGTCGTCTATCGGGTCGTTCCGAAATGCGCCTGCTCGTCGATCGGGCAGATCATGTATTATTCCGATAACGGCAAGTTCTTCGACGGCGACATTCACGACAGTACCGCGGGCCTGCACAAGTGGTCGCAAGAGGAAAGCCAGACGGCGATCGAGGCGAACGTCAAGGCGCACAAGTCCTATGCCTTCACCTGCGTGCGCAACCCCTATGCGCGGATCCTGTCGTCCTTCTTCGACAAGATCGCGGGGATTCAGCGGAACGGCAAACGCTATCGCGGCGCGCTGGTGCCGCAGCTGATCCAGAAATACGGCATCGATGTCGGCAGCCCGGAGAACGGCTTCGACTTCGATCAGGTGGCCTCGTTCCGCCGGTTTTTGCTGTTTGCGCGCGACACCATCCGCTGGCGCCGCCCGATGGAGCCCGACATTCACTGGTCGGCGATGTCGGGGCATATCTCGACCTTCATCGTCAACGGCGGGCGCTACGACCACATCTTCTTCACCGAGAAATTCGACGAGGGGATGCAGGTCGTTCTGAACAACATCCAGACGCCGCATCCGGTCGATCTGAAGAAAGTGCCGAAATTCAACGAAAGCGAAGGCCACGGGCCGAAGCGGGCGCATCCGGTAAGCGCCTATTTCGACGATCTGTCACGGCATCTGGTGTGGGAAATCTACCGCAAGGATTTCCAGCTGTTCAAATACGACTTCGACAATCCCGACAACAAGATGCCGATTGGCGAGGTTGATCTGGACGAGGTGCATGTGAAGCTGGGCGATTGAGGTCCGCCGCGCAGGGGGCGCTGCCCCCGCCGAGGCGATGCCTCGGCCCCCCGAGATATTTGGGGCAAGATGAAGCAGGAGGTCAGGCGGGCTGCTTGCGCGCCTCGAACAGTACCTGACCGCGCGGCAGCATGCGGTCGTGTTTCGTCAAGTCCCAGCCCTTGGACGCGGCCAGAACATCGGCTTCCAGCCTGTGCCGGGGCGGGCGGTCCGGGTGGGTCACGACGCCATCGGGCTGACGGTATGGCTGATGCGCCTGCCCCTCGGGCGCCAGAAACACCGTGAAGAGAAAGACTTCGAGCCGCGGAAACCGGGCCAGATTGCTCAGCGCCTGCGCCAGACAGTCGTTCGGCAGATGCGGAAAGACGGCAAAGGCGATCGCATGGGTGATCGTGTCGGGCAGGCCCGGAAAGGCGAAGGCGTCATCCGCGATCAGCTGCGCCGGGTCGAGCCGCGCAGGATCGGTCAGTTCCGCCGCATGCCCCGCCAGCATCAGATCGCGCGAGGCATCGGTGCCCCAGTAATGCCCGGGCTCGAGATAAGCGACGGCCTTGCAGCCCAGCCGCAAGGCCCCCGCCCCGATATCGAGAAGATGGTGGTGGGGGGCCAGCCCCCCCACCTCGGTCAAGGCCGCCATCTGCGCCCGCCCGGTTTCATCCCAGCGGCCACCGACGATGGCGCGGTGTCGCCCCTCGGCCAGCGCCTTGCCGTAGAAATCCGGCGCCAGATAGGGCGAGCGGCCCATCGATCAGAGCAGCCCGGCCTGCTTGAACAGCGCCTTGATGTCGGTTTCGGGCCGCGCGCCGTAATGGCTGATCACCTCGGCCGCCGCGATGCAGCCCATCTTGCCCGCGATCTCAAGGCTTTGCCCGGTCGCGATGCCGTAAAGGAACCCGGCGGCGAATTGATCGCCTGCGCCCGTCGCATCGACCGGGACGACGCGATGCACCGGCACCTCCACCCGTTCGGTGCCGCGGATCACCACCACATCGGCGCCCGAGCGGGTGCAGACCACCAGCCCGCATTCCGTAGCCGCCTGTTTCAGCGCGGTTTCCAGATCGGTCTGGTAAAGCGAGGCCCATTCGTGCTCGTTGCCCAGCGCGAAATCCATCTCGTCCTTCACCAGACGGCGGAAGCTGTCGCGGTGACGATCGACGCAGAAGGGGTCCGAGAGCGAAATGCCCGCCCGCCCGCCGCCGCGGTGGCAGCCCTGCGCGGCTTTGAGAAAACCCGCCTTGCCGTGATCCTTGTCGAAAAGATAACCCTCAAGGAACAGCATCTCGGTGTTCTCGACCACCTCAAGGGCCACGTCTTCGGTGGAGAGTTCCGCCGAGATGCCAAGGTAGGTGTTCATCGAGCGCTCGCCATCGGGCGTCACGAAGATCATCGAGCGCGAGGTCGGCAGATCGGCGCCCTTCACCGGCGGGTTCGGGAAATCCGTACCCTCGGCATTCAGCGCGGCCTTGTAGAAATGGCCCAAAGTGTCATCGGCGACGCGGCCGATGAAAGCGGCGCCAAGGCCAAGGTTGCCCAGACCCGCGATCGTGTTGCCGACCGAGCCGCCGGGAGCCTCGGTGCGTTCGTGCATGGCGGCATAAAGCTTTTCGGCGCGGTCGCGCTCGATCAGCTGCATGATGCCCTTTTCGATGCCCATCGCGGTCAGGAATTCGTCGTCACATTGCGCGATCACATCGACGATGGCGTTGCCGATGCCGACGACCTGATATTTCTTCATGCGGTTTTCTCCTCGAAACGGCACAGATCGCGGATCAGGCAATCGGCGCAGCGGGGTTTGCGGGCGGTGCAGATGTAGCGCCCGTGCAGGATCAGCCAGTGATGCGCGTGGCGCTGATATTCCACCGGCACATTGTCTTCGATGGCGCGCTCGACCACGTCGACATCCTTGCCCGGACAGATGCCCGAGCGGTTGCCGACGCGGAAGATATGGGTGTCGACCGCCTGCGCCGGATGGCCCCAGCCCATGTTCAGCACCACATTCGCCGTCTTGCGCCCGACACCGGGCAAGCTGACCAGCGCCGCGCGCGAGGACGGCACCTGACCGCCGAAGCGCTCCATCAGCAGGCGCGACAGCGCGATCACGTTCTTCGCCTTGTTGCGGTAAAGCCCGATCGACTTGATATGCTCGATCAGCCCGTCCTCGCCCAAGGCCAGCATCTTTTGCGGCGTGTCGGCGACGGGCCACAGGCCGTGCGTGGCCCTGTTCACCCCCACATCGGTCGCCTGCGCCGACAGCGCGACGGCGACGAGCAGGGTGAAGGCGTTCACATGCTCCAGTTCGCCTTCGGGATGCGGGTTGGCCTCCGCGAAACGGCGGAAGACCTCTTTCATCGTCGGGTAATCAAGCTGCGCAACCATGGCCCCCTTCTGCCCGCCGATCCCGCACGGGGCAAGAGGAAGCGCGCAGGATTAACCGAATTCGGCAATTTACGGACAATTCGCCGCCGCCGTTAATCTTTCGTTTGCCGTGATGCGAAAGAATGGGGCTGTTCTGAAGGGACGGGAGAGGCAACATGGACTACGGTTATCCGGTTTCGGTGCTTGGCCGCGCCGCCGAGCAGGGTCTCTGGTCGCTGGACCATGATTTCGATGCCGCCACAATGCTTTGGCAGATCACCCATGGCGAGGCCGGGGCAGAGCTGTGCGATGCGATGGGCCATGTGATCTTGCAAGGCACGCTGACCGCCGATGTGCCGCTGGTGCTGCAAAAGCCCGAAGGCGGGACGATCCGTCTCGACCGGATCGAAATCGACGGGGTGCTGTGCCTTTATGTGCCGTCGGAACTGCTGACCCCCGGCATCGACTATGCCGAGGCGGAGCCGTTCGCCCTGCCCGCCCGCGCCGCCGGTCCCGAGGAAATCGCCGCCCTGCCCTGCCTTGGCGGCGGCACGATGATTGCCACGTCCGAAGGTCCGGTGCCGATCGACTGGCTGCGTCCGGGCGATCGGGTGCTGACGCGCGACAACGGCTATCAGCCGCTCCTCTGGGTCGGCCAGCACACGATGCCGCGCCGCGCGCCCAGCGACACGCGCCCGCTTCTGCTCGCCGCCGCCTGTTTCGGCGAGGCCCTGCCCGAACGCGACGTGCTGCTGTCGCCCGGAACCGGGGTGCTTCTGGCCGGGCATGAACTGGAACTCTGGTTCGGCGAATCCGAGATGTTCGCCAAGGCCTGCCACGCCCTGCCCAAGGCCGAGGCCGAGGCGGGGCCGCAGAAGCTCTATTCCATGCTGCTCGCCACGCCCGAGGTCGTACTGGCTGAGGGGATGTGGGTCAGTTCGGTCCATGCCGATGCCGCCTACATGTCGCTTTTGCCCGACCGCATCCGCGGTTCGATCGGTTCGCGCGTCAAGGCGGGCCATGCCGATCCGATCCGCGCCTGGCTGGAGGATTGGGAAGTGGCGATGTTCCGCCGCGAACGCCTCGCCCGGGCCCGCCGCGTCGCCGCCTGAGCCGCGCGCGCCGAAACCGCAGCTTTCGGGTCGCCTTGCTGGTGCGATCCCCCTAAGCTGCGGCGAAGAAAGGCGTGCCCATGTCCGAAAACACTCCGGTCGAAGACCACTACCATTATCGCGTGATCGCCCGTGCGATCGCGGAAATCGACGCGGCGCAGGCCGAGGCGCAAGCGGCAGGCCGCCCGACGCGGATTTCGCTCGACGCGCTGTCGGCCCGGCTTGGCCTTTCGGCACCGCATTTCCAGCGGGTGTTTTCGGCCTGGGTCGGGGTCTCGCCCAAACGCTACACGCAATACCTCTCGCTTGGCCTTGCCCGCGAGCTGCTGGCGCAGAAACTGCCGCTTGACCGGGTGGCCGAGGCGGCGGGGCTGTCGACCGCCTCGCGGCTGCACGATCTGATCCTGCGCTGGGAGGCGATGACCCCGGGCGAGCTGGCGGCAGGCGGCACCGGCTTGACGATCCGCTGGGGCCGCTTCCCCTCGCCCTTCGGCCCGGTGCTGGGCTTTGGCACCGCGCGCGGGCTTTGCGGCCTCGCCTTCACCGAGGAGATGGGATTTGACACCGCCTTTGCCGACATGATCGCGCGCTGGCCCGGTGCAGAGTTGATCGAGGACCCGGCCCCGCTCGCCGACTGGGTGGCCGCGGCCTTTGGCGGTGCGGCCGAGACCCGGCTTTCCGTCATCGGCGCCCCCTTTCAGATCAAGGTCTGGGAGGCGCTCCTGGCCATCCCCTCGGGCGAGGTCTGCACCTATTCCGACATCGCCCATCGCATCGGCAGCCCGCGCGCGGTGCGGGCGGTGGGCACGGCGGTCGGGCGCAACCCGGTCGCGGTGCTGATCCCCTGCCACCGGGTGCTGCGCGCTTCGGGCGGGCTGGGCGGCTATCACTGGGGGCTGCCGCTCAAACGGGCGCTTCTGGCGCGCGAAGCCGCCCGGCGCGAGGCGGAACAGGGCCTTTGCGCCGCCTCGGCCTGACATTCTCGCCTGAAGTTGATGCGCAAAATTCCGCCAAGATTTCACAGGGCATGGAACCGCAGCGAAAATCTGGCGTAGAATGGGACAGAACGGCCAGGATGGCCGCAAGCACAAGGGCAGTTCCATGACCAAGACCTCTACCCTCCTCATCGCCTGCACCGGCCTTTTCGCGCTGAGCGCCTGCACCGACCCCTATGATCAGGGCTACAGCGACTCCTCGAGCGCCGACCCCTATGCCAACACGAAAAGCGCCGCGATCACCGGGGCGCTGATCGGCGGCGTCTTCGGGGCGACCCGGGGCGGCGACGACAAGCTGGCCAAGGCCGCGACCGGGGCGATGATCGGCGGCGCGATTGGCGGGCTGATCGGCAACCAGCTCGACAAGCAGGCGCAGGAGTTGCGGCGCGATCTGGATACCAACGGCGTCTCGGTGGTGCGTCAGGGCGACCGTCTGGTCGTGACGATGCCGCAAGACGTGCTCTTCGCCGTCGACAGCGCCTCGGTGCGCCCCGACCTGCAGCGCGATCTTTATACGCTCGCGGGCAGCCTGAACCGTTACCCCGACACCACCGTCGATGTCGTCGGCCACACCGATTCGGACGGCGATGCCGCCTACAACCAGCGCCTGTCGCAGGACCGCGCCAATTCGGTGGCCAATGTGCTGATCGGCGCTGGCGTGCCGCGCTATCGCGTCGTCGCCTATGGCCGCGGCGAGGAACAGCCGGTCGCCTCGAACCTGAGCGCGCAAGGCAAGGCGCAAAACCGCCGCGTCGAATTCATCATCCGCCCGAACCGCTGAGACCGGGCGACGCGCGCAAAAAGGCCGGGCCCCGTGCCCGGCCTTACCATTTCCCATTGCCCGGCTTTTTCATTGGTCATAGTTTCTGACCACGGGAGAGAGAAATGCCATTCCAGAAGATCGAATCCGAGAAACTTGCCTCGGCCGTGGTGCGTCAGATCGAAAATCTGATCGTCGAGGGTGTGCTGCGCCCGGGCGAGCGCCTGCCCTCCGAACGCGAATTGTCCGAGCGTCTGGCGGTCTCGCGGCCGTCCCTGCGCGAGGCCGTGGCCGAGTTGCAGGAAGAGGGCCTGCTGACCACCCGCGCCGGCTCGGGGATCTTCGTCGCCGAGGTGCTCGGCTCGGCCTTTTCGCCCGCGCTGATCCGGCTTTTCGCCCGAAACGATCAGGCGGTCTTCGACTATCTCGCCTTCCGGCGTGATCTGGAAGGCATGGCGGCAGAGCGAGCGGCCAAGATGGGCTCGGACACCGATCTGAAGGTGATCGACGCGATCATGTCCAAGATGGAAACCGCCCACAGCAAGCGCAACCCGGCCGACGAGGCGACGCTGGATGCGCAGTTCCACATGGCCATCGTCGAGGCCAGTCACAACATCATCATGCTGCACATGATGCGCTCGATGTTCGATCTGCTGTCGGAAGGCGTGTTCTACAACCGTCAGATCATGTTCCGAAACCGCTCGACGCGGGAATCGCTGCTGGAACAGCACCGGGCGATCAACGCGGCGATTCAGGCGCGTGACGGCGTGGCGGCGCGGGCGGCGGTGGCGGTGCACATGGAATTCGTGGAAGTGGCCCTGACCGAGTCGCGCAAGGCGGAAAAGCACGAAGCGCTGGCGCGGCTGCGGTTGCAGCACCAGAACGGCAAGACCGCCTGAACCGGTAGATCAGTCGCGGGGCGGCGGCGGCAAGGCCGGATCGCGCAGACATTTCGACAGCGGCAGCGCTCGCAGCTTGTCGATGAACCAGACCTCGCCCTCGGCCGCATTGCCGTAATCGCCCGAGGCGCAAGCGCAGCCATAGCCGTATGAGCCGTTGGTCTCGACCCATTCGTCGCCGAACTCCGCGTCGGACCAGTCCAGATTTTCCCAGCCGCCGACTTCCAGCGAGCCCTGCGAGGCGAACCACCAGCTGCCATCGGCATCGGTCAGGTAAAAGTTGCCCGGTGTCGGATTGACGAACCAGCCGCAGCGGGTTTCAGACCGCGCCTCGGCTTGCGCCGCGCTTGCGAGCAGTCCGAACGCCAGCGCAAGCGCCACGATCTTAGCCAATCAGGCCCCCGTCGCTGTCCTCGCCCGCCTCGATCAGCAGCCGATCCATGTCGGGCACCGTGACGTGACGTTTTCCTTCGAGTTCGATGACACCATCGCGCTTGAGAGCGGAAATCTGCCGACTGACCGTCTCGAGGGTGAGGCCGAGATAGTCCGCCATCGCCTCCCGCGTGAGGGGAAGATCGAAGGTCAGATGCCCCCGCAGCTTGCGGTGACGAATCGACGCATCGCGGCGCGCGACGATCGACAGAAGCGAGGCAATCTTCTCGCGCGCGGTCTTGCGGCCGAGCAAAAGCATCCATTCGCGGGCGGCGTCGAGCTCGTCCAAAGTCATCTGAAGAAGCCGCTGCGCGAGGTGCGGCGTGCGCTCCATCAGCTCTTCGAACGGCTTCCGGCGGAAGCAGCACATCAGGATATCGGTCGTCGCCGTGACGTTGTAAGCGGCGCGGTCGCGGCCAGGTCTTCCAACAAAATCAGAGGGTAAGAGGAGACCGACCATCTGCGTGCGACCATCTTCGAGGGTCTGGGTGAGGGTCGCGATCCCCGAAACGACCGAGGCCACAAAGTCCATCTTGTCCCCCGACCAGATCACTGTCTGACCGGCTTCGAAGCTGCGGTAATACTTCACCGCCTCGAGTTCATCGAGCTCGGAACTCTCGCATCTTGCGCAGACGGCCCGGTGCCTGATCGGGCAGTCTCCGCACTGCAGCGAGACTGGATGAGCGTCGTCGTGAGACATTGCTTTGCTTGATTTGGGACAATACTTTGTTCGCGTCGTGAAGGATACAATACGCCCATGAAACATGAATCGCAACTCGCCCGGCTCGGTCTCTTCGATGCCAAGGTGCCCCGCTACACCAGCTACCCGACTGCACCCCATTTCTCCAAGGATATCGGCCCCTCGCAGTTCATCGAGTGGATCGAGGCGATTCCGGCGGGGGCGTCGATCTCGCTTTACATGCACGTGCCCTTCTGTCGGCGCCTGTGCTGGTTCTGCGCCTGCCGCACCCAGGGCACGCAGACCGATGCACCGGTGAAAACCTATGCCGAGACGCTGATCAAGGAAGTCGAGCTTCTGAAATCGCATCTCGCGCCGGGCGTGAAGCTGTCGCGTCTGCATTGGGGCGGTGGCACCGCGACGCTTCTGCCGGCCGATTCGATGCGCAAGATCTGCGACGCCGTCTTCGAGGCGGTGCCGCTGGGCGAAAAGGGCGAATTCTCGGTCGAGATCGACCCGAACGAGATTGACGACGAGCGCATGGATGCGCTGGCGCAATCGGGCATGAACCGGGCTTCGGTGGGCATTCAGGACTTCGACCCCTTCATCCAGTCGGTGATCGGGCGCGAACAGACCTTCGAAGTGACGAAGATGGTCGTCGACATGATCCGCGACCGCGGCATCAACAGCCTGAACGCCGACATCCTTTACGGCCTGCCGCATCAGACGCCGCAGAAGATGACCGAAAGCGTCGAAAAGGTGCTGTCGCTGAAACCCGACCGCGTCGCCTTCTACGGCTATGCGCACGTGCCGTGGATGTCGCGCCGTCAGTCGCTCATTCCGTCGGAAAACCTGCCGACGCCGCCCGAGCGGCTGGAGCTGTTCCACCTGTCGCGCGAGCTGTTCACGAATGCGGGCTACGACGTGATCGGCATCGACCACTTCGCGCTGCCGCATGACGGTCTGGCCACCGCGCTGAAAGCGGGCAAGCTGCGCCGCAACTTCCAGGGCTATACCGACGATCAGGCGGAAGCTCTGGTGGGTCTCGGCGCCTCGTCGATCTCGCGCTTCCCGCAGGGCTATGCGCAGAACGAAAGCCCGACCGGCACCTATACGGCGGCGATCCGCGACGGCAAGTTCTCGACCCACCGCGGTTTCGTCTTCTCGAAGGAAGACCTGATGCGCGGCCGTCTGATCGAGATGCTGATGTGCGACTTCAAGGCCGACAAGGCGGAACTCGTGACCGAATGGGGCGCCGATCCGGTGGCGCTGGACGCCGAATTCGCCTCCTGCGCCGCGAAGTTCGAAGACATGGTGACGGTGACCGAAGCGGGGCTGGAAATCCCCGAACAGGGCCGCCCGCTGACGCGGATGATCGCGCGTCACTTCGATGGCTATGACCTCTCGAAAGCCGGGCACAGCTCGGCGATCTGAGGGCGCTTCCATAACAAGGGAAGGGCAGACTGGGCGCCGCAAGGCGCCCATTTCTTTTGCCGGACGGCGGCGCAGCATCGGTCTGGGGGGGAGTCCGGATGATCGCTCAGATCGCGGCGAAAGACCGGTAGCGCAGGCGTTGCGTGACAAGCGATTGCCACTGCCATCCGGCGCGCAGGGGCGGCAGGCAGTGGTTTGCCCATCTCGCGTGGCCCCAACCGCCCTGCCCCGGATCGGGCAGGACCAGCACCTTGCAGCGCTGCGGCCTTTGCCATTCCCGCGTCCAGACAAGATCCCAACGCGGCCCGGCAAAGCGAACCCGCCATCCGTCGCGCGCCAGATCGGCGGCGAGGCGATCGAGGCCGGTCTCCGCAAGCTCCCAGTCGCGCGGGCGGCGGGTGGTCAGGGCAAGAAGCAGACGCGACAGCATGACGTCCTCCTTCGTGACAAAACGGCGCGGCAGAGACGGGCCGCCGCGTCCGGCCGATCAGGCCGCGACCGCCCCGGAAAGCGGCCGCACGACGATCCGCCAGATCTGCGGATCGCGATGACGCAGAAATTCCTGACGGGCGGCCTCCGGATCGTCGGTGATCTTGCGCAGCACGAGGCCATTGATCCGATGCGGCTGCTCGGTCCGGGTGTCGATCATCATGACGACAAAAAGGGGCAAGGCCGTCATGCCAGCACCCAGTAAATCGCCCCGGTCCAGATCATCAGGCCAAGGCCGAGGGCGACGGCGGCAACCGCACCCGACGGCAGAGCAAGTTTCGCGCCGCCCTCCCCCTCGCCCACGCCAGTTCGGCACAAGGCAACGGGCGCGGCGTCGAAGCCATAAGCTTCCGCGGTCAGAATGGGCGCCGCAAACTGCATCTGAATGGGACGATGGCTCCGCGCACCCGGAGTTACGGACATCGGCAGGAAGTAGGTCATGGCGTTTCCTTTCCTTTACGACTGGCCATGGCGATATACTCTACAAACTCGGTCGTGTTTTCAAGGAAATATTCTCGCTCAATTCTGTCGTCTTTTGGGAGATTATTTTTCAGTCGTGTCCGTCAAGCCGGTGCAATTTCCCGGGCGGCCTGAGGCCATGATCACGCGGCTTTCGTGGTGGTGCCGCGAAGGGGTCGATCTGCGCGAAAGCCTCGATCCTCATGGAGCGGCTTGATGATTGCCAGTCTTCGTTGGCTTCGAAGAGCATCGAGCCTTTGCCCGCCACTGGTCCGAGTACAATGGCGAACGCGGTTATAGCGCGCGATACGGGCGTTCTGCTGAGGCTGGCCGGGTTGGATGCGCCGGATCGTGAGGCCCCGTTTCTCAGCCCAGATCAGCAGCTTGCCGCTGATGTGGTCCGGGCCGTTTTCCACCCAGATGGTGCCGGGCTTGCCGCGCCATTCGACGATGCGCTCAAGCCTCGGGATCACCCGCTCGACGGGCAGCGAGAAATCGACCTCGATGCCCAGCCCTTCGCGGTTGCAGTCGTCCAGCAGGTTCAAGAGCCGGAACTGGCGTCCGTCACCTGGCCTCTCGGCCATGAAGTCCATCGACCAGGTCATGTTGGGCACCTCCGGCAGGCCAAAGGCGGCAGATCCGGCAGTCAATCGCGCGGGTCCGCGACGATCTCGACCACCTCATCGCGCTTGAAGGCGAAAAATCGGAACGCGGTCAGGACACGCCCGACCGTGCCGAGACGTTGCGCGCGCTGATCGAGAAGATCATGCTGCATCCTGTGCCGTCAGCGACGGCAAAGGGGGGCGTGGAACTGGTGGCGGATCTTCACGGCTCGCTGGCAGGGCTTTTGCGTCTAGCGACCCCAACTTCGACAGCAAAACGACCAAGTAATTGATTTCACTATAGCGAAGATGGCCAAAATGTAACTACAGGCTGGATTTCAGGTCGGCTTTGGCAGGTTGAGGGTGTCGAAAAGGTCCAGTTGTTCGGGGCTCGGTGTGGTGATGCCCTCGAGATTTCGGTCGGCGATCCGTGCCTGGTGGCGATGGATGCGCGCCAGAAGATCGAGGGCGGTGCGGGGCTGGCGGCGTGGCCCTTGGCCTTCAGCCGCATGCGCACCACGCGGTAAAGCACCAGCGCCAGAAAGCAGATCAGCGCATGGGCGCGGATGCGGTCGGGCAGCCGATGATGGACCGGCGCGATCTCGATGTCGGATTTCAGCACCCGGAACCCGCGCTCGATATCGGCCAGCGCCTTGTAGCGGGCAACGGTGTCGGCGGGGCTCAGCTCGGGCGCGTTGGTGATCAGCGCAAGCTTGCCGTCGAAGAGTTCCGCCTCGGCGATGGCCTCTTCGTCGAGCGACCAGCTGAAGCGGTCGGCGCTGTAATCGGCCTTGAGGAAGCGGGTCAGCTCTTCCTCGGCGACGGCGCGGGTGAAGCGGCTGAAGGCGCCCCGGTCCGAGGCGCGGCGGCCGCGATCGGTCAGCCCGTCATCTTGGGCGTCAAGCTTGCGCACCATCTTTTCGGCCAGCGCCTCAAGCTCCGCGATGCGGGCGCGGCGCCTGGCGGATTGCTCGGCAGCACGCAGCGGATCCTGCGCAACGATCAGGCGGTGCCCGGCAAAGGCGGTCTCGGCCAGGCCCTCGGCATCGAAGGACAGGCCACGGAAGGTATCGCTCAGCTCGCCGTAACGGCGGGCGGGAACGGCCAGGATGAACTCGAGCTTGCGCCCGCCCTGATCCGCCAGCGCATCGATATTGTCGAGGCTCAGCAGGCCGCGATCCGCCACCAGAATGACCCGCTCGACCGGGAAACGCGCCAGCACCGTCGCGAGCATCGCCTGCAGGGTCTTCGTTTCGGCGACATTGCCGGGATGCACCGTGTGCATCAGCGGCAGGCCCTCGGCCGTCTGCACCGCGCCGAGCACGAATTGCCGCGCGATGCCGCCGGTTTCCTTGTTCATTCCGAAGGCGCGCAGGTCCTCCTCAAGCCGGCCCTCGCCGTGGATGCGCACCGTGGTCAGGTCGTAAAACACCACGGCCAGATCGCGATCGACCAGAGGTCGGATCTGTTTGGCCAGCTCCATCTCGACCCGCTCCGCATGATCCATCAGCGCATCCATGGCGCGCAGCAGGTGCTGATGCGTCACGGTCTCGGGCATGGCGGCATCGCCACCGTCTCGAGCCAGCGCAGGCAGCCCAGCTTGCTTTCGGGCTCGCAAAGCCGGTTGAACACCATGGCACGGATCAGCGCCTCGGCGTCGACCCCCCGTTTGCCCGAACACAACGCCCGGCCAAGGGCGCGGTCGAAGCCAAGGTCTTTCCAAAGCTCGTGCAGCGCGAAGACGCCGCCGAAGCTGCGGGCGGCACCGTAGCTGATCTTCAGCTTCGCGGGCTCGGTCCAACCGGCGGCCCGGCTGAGGCCGCGAATGAGGGCGTCGAGCTGCCCATCCTTCATCTCGTCGACGCGCCCCAGATTGGCGATCACCCGCAGCCGAGGCTTCCCGGCCTCGTTGCGGAAGGACTCGACGATCTGCAGGTAGCGGCGCCCGCCGCTCTCGGTGATGCGCGTGAACATGTGATGCAGGATGGCGCCTCTGGGTCATTCACGCAATGCACAATATTGATGCGGCGTGTAACTACACTAAATCTGCCGAAATGGCACCACCCATCAAGCTAACGCATTGAAATCCCGTGGATCGCCTAGCGTGCAGGTGCCGAAAATCGCCACGAACTGTCGAACTTGGGAGCGACGGGTCAGCCTGTGCATGTGGTGAGGCGCGTGAGGTGATCCCCAGCCAGCGGACAGTTTGCTAAGCTTGCCGCCAAGGAAGACGAGGACGAACAGCGTGGCTGGCAAACGGCAGAACTATGTAAGGGCGAAAATTATTTCGGAATATGGAGATAATTGAGCCGGAACGAAACCGCACCAAGGCATTGGGAAATATAGCGATTTCAAACCTTCTGGAAAAGCAAGTGGTCCGATGAAAGCAACAATCCGATGCAAATTCATCCCATTGAAAAAGCTTGACTAATCGCCTTGAGCCCTTTGGGGCCTCACAACGTCAGACAGGCATTAACTACCCATTAGGAACCCAACCCAGCTTCGATTTCCAGAAAGTCCTCGCTCTCCAAAACGGAAAGAAGTTCGTCGATCTGCTGATCTCGTCTCTTCTCAATGATGCGGACCACGAGTTCGAGAAGCTCATTTTGCGGATATGCTGCGGCGGAGTAGGCTAGGAAAAGCCTACGAATCTCGTCTTCTACTTCATCAAATCGCCGCCCGATCGCACGAATTTGAGGATACGAGAAAGGCCGCTGCCAATGAGAAGTATACTCTCCAATGGCGAAGATGGCTAAGCCATGAATGGTGTCTTCCCATTTCAGCTTGCGCGTCCCGAGTATCGGTTCACGGAGGCCGAACTCATCGCCCAAAATGCCAACAATCCGAAGCTCTGCCTTGTAGGGAACCGCGCGCCGACTGCGCCAGCTCGCAATCGCTTGCTTTGAATAACCAAGCTTTGCCGCCAACTGTTCGTCGGTCGTGACGCTCAGGGCAGCTTTGACACGCTCAATGTATACCCTGACGTCCTCAGCCATGGTTCTTGACATATCCCGATTTATAGTCTCTGACTACTTTATGCAGTCAGAGACCACATTCATGAGCGCCATCACTCCAAGCAAGCAACTTCTCGCACAGGTGCGCGGAACCCTTATCGCGCAAGGGCATTCGCTAAACAAGTGGTGCGCTGAAAGGAGCATTGACCGCGTATGGGCAAGCGATGCCCTGACTGGCAAACGCAACGGTCCCGAAGCGCAAGCCTTGAGAGCGCGAATTGTCCGTGAGGTCATGCAAGATGCTGCCTAGCTTCATCGACAGCACGACCTTGGCGGAGCTGGCGCAAATATCAAAGCAGGCAGCCAGAAGGGCTATCGCCAAAGGTGAAATTCAAGGCCATCCGCTCCAAGTTACGACCATCGAAGGCACCCGTAGCCACGGTGGCTATATGCACATTGTCAGCTCTTCAAGCCTCCCAGCCCATCTTCGGCAACGCCTGCATGATCTGGCGGCGGAGGGCATAGCGCCCGAAGGGCTTCGGATCGACGCTACTGGCCTTGCGGAACACAACTGGAAACTTGACGTCATTCGCCCGATCCTTGGAACGGCGCGCGGCAGCTCGGCCCGCGCGGGGGAGTATCGGCGCCTGATCGGAACAACGCGGATCGACTGGACAGGGACACCGCGCCACCTCACCAAATCCACCCTCTATGACTGGGTGGAAACCTTTGAACGCTGCGGCGGGCGGCACCTGTGCCTTGCCAAGAAACCACGCAACGACAAGGGGCAGCGGCGCGTGTTTGTCAGCCGGGAATGGGAAAAAGCAGTCTCTTTTGATCAAGCCACGCGGGAACAGGTCCATGAAGATCTGAAGCAATACATGCGTAGCCTGATCAAAGGGGGAGCACAGCGAAAAATCGCCCTGACCCTGACGGGCGAGAAGCTTAGGCAAATCACGCTCGCCTATGGGGTAGAACTCGCCGATCGGAAGACCTGGGCGATCCCCCTCGACTTCTACCGCGAAGAACAGCGGTTCAAGGCCGTCTACCGGCACAAGACCGACCGGAAGGCCAGCGAGGACAACAAACCGCGCATCCGGCGCACAACAGCCAATCTGGCCCCGATGGAAGTCGTGGTGATGGACGTTCACCATATCAATGTTCTGGTGCAACGAGACAACGGCACCACCGCAACACCGAAGCTGATCGCCTTCCACGACATCGCGACCAACAGGGTCTTTTGCGAAATCATCCTGTTCGAGGAACGCGGAGGCGTCAGGAATGCTGACGTCATCGAAGCTTTCATCAACATGTGTCAGGATCCTTCCTTCGGGGTGCCCGGAACCCTTTATGCCGATAACGGTGCGGAATACGGGTTCGCCGACGATCTCGCGGATGCGTTGCAACTCAATTGTAGCGTGATCGGCTTCAATGGCAGCGAGGATCGGAACCGCGTTATCCGCGCCAAGCCCTACAATGCTGCTGCGAAACACGTGGAAGGCTGGTTCCGCCAGATGAACCAGCAGTATTTCCGGCACATCAAAGGCTGGATCGACGATGACCGGATGAACCCGAAAAGCCCCGAGGTCGGCAAGAAGGCCCCGCCCTTTGATGATGGCTGGGATACCTTTCAAGACACGATCTACGGCCTTCTGACTGCTTACGAGAACATCCCCCAGAAAAGTGGTTCCCTCAACAACATCTCGCCCGCCGCGGCGTTCAAAAAGCACGTGGAAGCGGGATGGAAAGCCACCCTGATGAACCCGCAAGACCTTCTGACCCTGTTCACCCGTCCGGAAACCCGTGACGTCAGGAAGCACTGTGTCGAGGTCTTTGGGCAGTATTGGACCTGCGACGGGCTTCTGAGCTGCTTTGATCGGAAAGTGATCGTGCATATCCCACGTTATCATGGCTTCTCTGCCCTTCGGATCACGGACGAACGGGGGCACGAAATTGGCATTGCCCATGCCGATCGACCCTATGAGGTCCTGGACGAACGCGGGGCAAAAGAAAGCGCTCGGCGCAGCTCTGTTCGCAACCGCGCCTTGACCACGCTCGGCAAGTCGGTCCCGACGATCGACGTTGGCAAGGAACTGATGAGTTTCGGCCACCGTCAGGAACCCGTGACACCCAACAATCCTGACGCTGTGATTTCGGTCAACCGGCGCGGCGGAAAGGGCCTCGCGTTGTCCCCGACGCCCGCCCCGAAAGGGAAAACCCGGCAACAAGAAGAAGACGAAGCGCGCCAACTGATGGATGCGCTAGAAGCGGCCCTCCCGAGCAAAACCAGAAAGGCATCCTGATGCTTACCAAGCCCCTGATCCCCAAAACCTTTGTCGAAACCAAGGCCGTTCAAATGGTCCGCAAGGCGATCGAATACGCCATGATTTCCGCCTATCCGGCCTGCATCGTCAGCGAGCCTGGTCGCGGAAAGACGACCGCCCTCTTCTACCTCGCCACGGAATTCGATGGTGCCTATATCGAAATCGGCGCGCAGCAAAAGAGCATCGGCGGCATGTATCGCGGCATTGCCTTGGCGATTGGTGCTTCTCTGGGCGGATATGACCGCGAAACCCTCGACAGTGTCTTGCGCCAGTTCGAGCGGCGCGCGCGCTACTCCGGGGCCAACAAGGATCTTCTTGTGGTCGATGAGTTCCAGACACTGGAAGACACGACAAAACGCGAATTATTGCGCATCCACGAAACGGCCGGATTTGCTCTGGTGATCAGCGGAAACGAAGGCCGTTTGGGGTCTGATCGCCGTGGCACGGCAAGAGAACTCGAACAGGTTCAGAGCCGTATTGGCCTCACAATGCCGCTGCCCAACCTTGACGCCGAAGACTGCGACCTTATCGCCAAAGCCTATGGCGTATCAGGTGATGACGCTCTGAAGGCGGTTCGCAACCTCGGCACGAAGACCAGCGCCCGCGAACTCGGCAGGACGCTTCAGCTCGCTCAACACATGACGGGCGGTGCGGCACCGATCCAACTGCCCCACATCCGCAACGCTGTTTTCTCTCTCAAGGGAAAGCAATCCGCGCTGAAAGTTCTCGACAGCCGCGAAGACTGAAAAACCAAATCCTAGGAAGGAGTTCTCTCCATGAACGACATTCGCAACAACCAAATCGGCGGCATCATCGACTTGCTGGACGGCATGGACACGGTGACCGACAAGGTCGCAGCCTTCTCGGCAATGCTGGAAAGGTCTTTGGAGTCGGGCGAGGAATTGCGCATGCACAGCTTCGGCATTTCCGAAATCCTTGATGAACAATGCCGTTCGCTTCGTGAGATCGAGAACGAACTTCGCAGCAAGATCAATGCTTTCGCGAAAGGAAAACTGGCCATCAACAACATCAGTGAGGTGGCCCGCGCGGCTGGCCTGCCCATCCACAAGGCGGAGCTTTGCCTTTTCCTTGCGACGGGCATTTCCTTTCGCGAAGCGGGCAAGCTGCAACTGGACGGGGCAAATGCCTGACACCATCACCCCGAAACACTTCGCCATCATCCGCGTTGCCAAGGAACAGGTTGGCATGTCGGAAGACGATTACCGCGCGCTCTTGTCCCGCCTCACGGGGCAAGAGACGGCAAAAGCCCTGACGCCCCAGACATTCAAGAAGCTCATGGCGCATTTCGAAGCTTTGGGCTTCATCTCGACAGAGGCGAAAAAGAACGCTTCCCGTCATCCCCTCAAAGCCACCGAGGCGCAGATGCGCAAAATTTCAGAGCTTTGGGCGATCTTCACCGATGGCACGGGCACAGAAACCAGCCTGCGGCATTGGATGGAAAAGCGGGGCTACGGTTGCAGCGTCGGATGGCTCGATGGCGGCACGGCCCGCCGTGTCATCGGCGCTTTGACTAAAATGGTCGCGCGCGGCAGGTGATTGCGGCGCGCGCGAAGCAGGGCTTACAGGACCCATCACCAGTCTTCGCCCTGCGCTGATAGCCTAACTCCGAATCGACAAGGCAGCAATCCACATCCCGTTTGAAGTTTGGTGGCAGGGCATCGCCCGAAACCCTGCCACCGATCCGGCGTCTTCTGCGGCGATTGCGCCACCGCGATCAGCCAGAGCCAGAAGGCGCAACGCTGTGAACCTACCGTTGCGCCCCGTCCGGGGTGTTGCCAGCGCGAACGCAAGCAACTGTCATCTACCAAGGAACGGGCCAGACCACCTTCGCCGCAATCGCCCCCTGTTTGCCCCGGACAAATGTCCGGTGGTATAATGATACCTCCCCGGACTAGCGTCCGGGGGACAGGCAAAACGGAGGTCTTTCGGCATGACACCCCTTCCCGTTCGGTCCGGTTACGCGGACGAAACCGACGCCGCCCTGATCAAGGAAGCGATCCTTGACGAGTTGGGCGAATGGGCCTTCGGGCAGATTTGCAAGGCGTTCGGCGGGCAACAGATCGACATTCCGGCCAGGGCGAACACTGTCACCGAAGGGCACTTTCTTTCCCAGGCATTGGGCCTCGATAACGCCCGGCTGCTGTGCGAGGCGGTCGGGCCTGCGCGGTTCTATGTGCCGCGCCTTTGCAAGGCCGAAGACCGGGACGCCCGGCTTGTGGACATGGTGCGCCGCGGCCTCGCCAACTGGGAGATTTCCCGCGCGGTGTCGCTGACCGAACGGCATGTGCGGCGGCGGCTGTCGCAGCTTGGCGTCAGCAATCCCAACCGCAAGCCCCGCAACCGTTATTTCGGCGCGAGTTGCGCCACCGCAGCGGGCGGGGCGTCCTGAGATGCCCCGCGCCGCGATCCTGACGGGGGGTTAACACCACTTCCCGCCTTTTCCGGGGCGTGACCACCGGGCAGGGCACAGACCGCGCCCAGCGGCGCGGAAATCAACCAGAGCCAAGGAACGCAAATGCAACCTCTGAACCAGAATGCCGCCCGCGTGATCGACCCCGTCCTGTCGGGCATCGCGCAGGGCTATATCCACCCGCAACGGGTGGGCAATGTCCTGTTCCCCTCGATCCCGGTTCCCGCCTCGGGCGGGCAGGTGATCGAGTTCGGGCGCGAAGGCTTCGTCAACTACAACTCGCGCCGCGCGCCGGGATCGACCGTCCAGCGCATCCAGTTCGGCTATGAGGGGAAACCCTATGCGCTGCAAAACTTCGCGCTCGATACGCCGGTGCCCCGTGAATTCGCCCAGGACGCCGCAGCCGTGCCGGGTCTCGATCTGGGCAGGCGTGCCGTCAACACGGTGATGAATTCGCTGACGCTGACGCTGGAAATCGACCAGGCGGCGTTGGCGACCAATGCGGCGAACTATGGCAACGACAACAAGCTCTCCCTGATCGGCACCAGCTGTTGGAACAGTGATACCAGCAACCCCATGGCGGACATCGAAAACGCCAAAGAACAGGTGCGCACCACTTGCGGCGTCGATCCGAACCGCATGGTGATCAGCTCGAAAGGTTTCCGGGCGCTGAAGCATCATCCGAGAATCGTCGAACGGTTCAAATACACCACCGCCGAAAGCATCACGACGGACATGCTGGCGGGCCTGTTCGAGCTGAATAATCTGGTGGTGGGCAGGGCCACCTATCTCGACCCCAAGACCCCGGATGCCGCGGCCAAGGAAGCTTGGGGCAACTTCGCCGTGCTGGGCTATGTGCCGTCGCAGGATGCTGCCATGGATCAGCCGTCCTTCGGCTACACCTACACCCTGACCGGGCATCCCTTCGTGGAAGCTCCGCGCTGGGATGGCGATTGCCGGTCGTGGGTCTATGGCGTCACCTATCAGCGCGCGCCGCAGCTGACGGGCATCGCCTCGGGCTTCCTGTTCCAGAACATCGTGGGGGCGTGATCATGGCGAACCAAGGAACAGGTTTTTCCATGCAACCCGCGCCGGGCAGCTTCGGCCCGATCGAGATCTTTCGGGTTGGAAGCTTCACCGACATGGCGGGCACGAAGCAGACCATCAAGCGCGAGAACTTGGCCCGCATCGCGGCCAACTATGACGCCGAAGCCAACCCGGCTCCGGTGGTGATCGGTCACCCGGAAACCGATGCCCCGGCCTTCGGCTGGGTGGATCGCCTCTTTGTCGAAAACGATGTTCTCAAGGCGACCGTGCGCGACGTGGTGCCGGAATTTGCCGACGCGGTGAAGGCTGGGCGTTACAAGCGCGTCTCGATCTCGCTTTTCACGCCCGACTCGACGGCGAACCCGACCCCCGGTGACTTCCACCTGCGCCATGTCGGCTTCCTCGGAGCGCAGGCCCCCGCCGTGCCCGGCCTGAAGCCAGTCAAGTTCGCGGGCGGGGCGGGCCAAAGCATCGCCCTTTCGCAGAACTTCGCCGCGCCGCTTTCGCCCGAGGCGCAAGAGCTGGCGCAGCTGCGCCGCGAAGCCGTGGAACGGCGGGTGGAAGACCTGATCGGGGCGGGCCGGGTGCTGCCCGTGTTCAAGGACGAGGTGCTGAGCTTCGCCGCGCATCTGGGCAGCTCCGATACCGTCAGCTTTTCTGACGGCAGCGAGAAACCCGCCCGCGACTGGTTCTTCGACTATCTCGCCAAACAGCCGCCTGTCGTGAGCTTCGGGGAATTCGACCTTGGCCCCGATCTGTTTTCGCCTGGTGGCGCGCCGCGCGCGGCGGGTGGGGTCGAAGTTCCGGCAGGCTACACCATCGACCCGCGCGGCAGCGACCTCGCGGCGCGGGCGACGGAAGTCAGCCGTGCCAAGGGCATCAGCTTTGCTGACGCGCTCGATCTTGTTCAAGGGCAGGTGCGGTGATGACCGAAACAGGCCCTGCGCGCGGTGCCGCTCGAAGCATCACGAACATTCGCCATTCGCTGTTCCAGATCCTGCCGGGGCAAATCCCGGCAGGTGATGACATCCGCCTGAATGACGGCGGGGAACACCCGTTCACTGCAATCGTGCTCGACACCGAATTCACGGAACGCCTGAACACGGGGCATATCATGGCTGACACCGACACGGTGTTCCTGGGCGAGTTCCTCGAGCGTCAGGATTTCGTCGGGAACACCGTCACCAAGGCCGTATTCCTGACGCTGGTTATCGGGCTGCGGAATGAACCGTAACGCTCAAAACGAAAGACGGCCCGGGTGATCGGGCCGCCACACCGAAGCGGCTAGAAGGGCAGTCACCGCCGCACCGCTTCGACCATTGGAACATAACCGAAACCAAGGGAGCTTTCAACGATGGCGGGCATCAGCATTTCGGTTGAACTGCAAGAGGCCACTGCACGGCAGGCGCTGCGCGATATGCTTGCCCGGATGGGCGATCTGCGTCCCTTCTACAAGGGTGTTGGGGAAATCCTGTTGAATTCCGCGCGTGAGCGGTTCGACAGCCAGAGCGGCCCGAATGGCGCGCCCTGGGCACCGCTGAAACCGGCGACGGTCCGGGCACGGATCAAGAAAAATCAGCTGCCGTTGATGATCCTTCAGTCAAACACGAATGGTAAGAACAGCAGCCTGAAAGCATCGCTCAACGCAATCCCCTCCGACAAGGACGTGAGGGTTGGCTCTCCTGTTCTATGGGCGGCGATCCACCAGCTTGGCGGCACGATCAACAAGGACGCTGGCAGCCGCTACATGGTCGGGCGCCGCTTTGCCAAGCGCGACAAAGAGGGCGGTAATGACGTGGCGATCAAGGCGCACACCATCCGAATTCCGGCACGTCCCTACATCGGTGTTTCCGATCTGGATCAGGAGCGCATTCTTGAAGCAGCAGAAGAATGGCTGCGCTTGTGATCCACGGCCCGGAGCGCGTTCAATCCTGACGCCATCGGGAACTTTCGGGAAGCAAGAGCGCCCCTGAACATCTGAATGGATGGCGACTGCGGTGGCACAGCCGCCTTGCCGGGACCTTCGATTCCTCTCCACCGGAGCGCTTCCCAGCTTCGCCATAGTATTCAGACCGGACCAGCTGTTCAACGCATCCCCCGTTGGTGCTCGTTGCTGGTGTTACCAAATGCGTTCGTATGCCCGGAAATCGCGGGGAAAACGTCAGAAAATGTTGGCTCAGTGCGAGATTTGACGTGCTTCAACAGCCCGAGATTTCAAAGACATTTCTGCGCCTTCACCCGTAACCCTTTGAGCATATTTCATTCCGGCTCAATTCCCATCGTTCCGAATGAAATACCCCCCCTCCAGCGGCGTTTCCGCATTCTGAACGTGATCGACGATGTCACCAAGGAGAGCTTGGCCGCGGTGGTCGACACCTCGATTTCCGGCCGCCGCGTTGCCC
>NZ_QJTK01000014.1 GCF_003217355.1 Rhodobacter viridis
AATGGGCGATCAGCTTCGCGCAACTGAACGGCTGCGCAGATCGCCCATTGCTCCGTCGGCGCAACCGCGCCAAATTCAGCAAAGGACTCTGGTTTTAGCCGGATGAACATCGGGGGTCACAGCAAAAGCCAAGTTGATTCCGCCTAGTTCCACCGCTTGTCTATAGAAGAATAAGGTGGAAGTTGGTGGATCAAAGGGCAAATGGCAAAAAGGAACACCGACGAGCAACATCCGTGCTCGGCGTTAGCCGAGTGCGGTGGGGCGACGGCGGTACGGATCGCAATTGCGCGAACAGCGCTGTTGCGGGACGTCGTCATCAATGTAAGTAATTTTTATTTTCTCAACGATAAACTGAGGGATAATAACGAATGGCTCGTGGATACAACTATTCGGCTCTAGCCGTTCGCAATCAAACTGACTGACCCCTGTTGCACGCACGCCTCGCACTGCTCGTCGTTCGTGCAGCAGGGGTAGTGCTGACGAATGTCGACGTCGCTCCGCGTCTCACGCCTACGGCGTTTCGATGCTCGCTCGGCGCCAATCGTCAGCAGGTGCTACGCACCCAACTCGTTTCACGACAGATCCATTACACTCGTTATCTCACTCGTCTATCCAGTTATGCGGTCATCGTGAGAAACCCTCTCCTCGATCGTCGCCCAAAATCCTTGATACCACCAGATATGCGACGGAATTTCGCAGGATGGCCGGAATCTATGCAGATAAATACATGAGGCGGATAGATTCAGATCGCAATCCGTCGTTTGCCTATAACGAGGAGAACTGACTTGATTTACCATCGCTACGCTTTCGATTCGGATCCGTTTGATGACCTTGCTGAGCACCTAGAGCAGGTGCCAATATTAGCAGACGCCGTTCTCGGGATCGGTGCTCCCGGTTGTGTCGCCCGTTTTCAAAACCACTCAGATCAAAACTTGTTTTATTTGGCATGCGACGAAAACTGGCTGCCGCACATAGAGCGGCATGGGCTCGATCTGGTCTTGCCCGTTGATTTGCCGTTCGGGCTGGCGACCATAAACTCAGTTATCGAGCAATGCTCGTTGCACTCCCGTGTCAATTTGCTGGAACTGTATGACATTGGTTTTTACAGCGAGAGCGATCACGAGGATTTTCTGATGACCGTCAATGGGCATGCGGAGACTGTTAGATGCTATCCATTGGAGATCTGTGATGCCGTTGCAGAATAATTCCGTTGCCCACATCTATATCGTGCTCGGGGATATTATGCAGGCGATTATGCCAGCGCTTGCGGGTTTGCCCTTGGCTGATGTGCAAATTGCGGAGACCGGTTGCGCCGTCGGTTTCGAGAACGATTCAGATCTGGCGCTGCTCAGACTGGCAATGCCCCCGGGTATTGCAGATTTCGATGACGGGGATGAAACCATCGTGATTTTGGCGGATCCACCATACGCCCGCAGCCTAGTTGATCCTGTGCTCCACCAATGTTCCCTGCAAGATCGAGTTCAGATCGCCGAGTTTGCGAGAATTTACCTGCCAACCGCACAGCACCATGATCGGTTGATGCAGATGATGCGGGGCGCGGGTGTTGACGCATATTTCTCCTGATCTGGTCGAAATCGAAGCGCGCTCACATTTCGATTTCAAAACTTGGTTGGTAGTTGGTCAGCAGATACTCCGTGCATCTCGACCCGCTGCCCGAGGATGTCGCGCAGGTATAGGTGGTTTCTATCGCTCTGGCGTGCCACTCAGGAAATCTGGATCTGATTTGCTCCGACCGATTATACGAGATCAGGATAGGGGATGGCTGCTCCCTCGCGGCGTTCGCAAACGCATCGTGGTCAAATTGTCTGTGTCGATAATAGAGCCTCCATGGGATCTCGTATGGTGGATCCAGATAAAATAGCGGGTGCCTGCCCGAGACGGGCGATGTCAGCACCTCTCGATAATCCGAGTTTGAAATTTTCCAATGCTGGATCTGGCGAGAGTAGTGTTCGAGCTGCTGAATTTTCTCCTCCCTCCAATGCACCGAGTTGCTGGTCGGCGCATAACTGCCGTGTTCGCCGAGACCTGAAAACGAAAGTCGATTTACGGCGTAAAACCACGCGGCAGTATCGACAATGTCGCCTGCACCCTTTGAAAGCGCTTTCTTGCACTCGTCGAAATGATGCCGCGCATCGGCGTCAGTTTTGCAACTGAGGCGCGCGCGCATGAGTTCATTGATCAGCGCGTCGGGATGATCACGCAGTGCCAGCCAGAACGCCCAAACCGCTGGATTGGCGTCATTGACCCAGATCGACGCCTGCGGATGACTCTCGGAGACCGCCAATGCTACGGATCCACCGCCCAGAAACGGCTCGCGATACTCGTCGATTTCCCTTGGAAAATAGTTCAGGATTTTGTTGAGAACCTTGGATTTCCCACCGACATAACGCAGCGGGCTCGCCCCAATGCGCAACGATTTTTGAGTGGCGTTTCCGCAGGCGTGCCAGAGCGTTGATGGCGACGGCGGTGTCGCATCTCCCCACAGTCTGGCGCGGATCACCCGGATGATCGCATCGCCCTCGGGATCCTCTCCCTCGTGATCGTCCAACCAATGGTGGATCCGATCATCGTCGGGATCCGGGAGAGAAGCGGGTTTGGCTGAGGGGTCGCTCAGCACATAGCGGTCGAGCTCGCAGGCGGCAATTGTCCCGTCGCGGAGCAGATCGACGATCGCGCGATCACCCTGCCGCTGGTTGCTGACAACTGCCAGCAGATCCTCGCGGGATTGGGCGGGAGAGTCGAGGCGGAATTGGGCGAGGATGTCGGCGCGCGCTGCTGCGAGGGCATTGTCCCGGATCGCACGCGATGCCTCGCGGCTCTGCGTTGTCGCCGCCCGTTCCTCGGGGGATGGGCTGGGGCGCACCTGACGAGCCAGATTGTTCAGGGCATCCCTCAGTGGGTCAGCAAACAACGTGTCAAAGTCCGCACTGCTACCGTATTTGAATTTTCGCGATGCAGCGTCGGCGACGACGCGCACCAGTGGGACAGTGGTCAGGCTCGCGACGGCGTTCAGCAGCGCGCGCACGAGATCGGCGTCGAGCGCATTCCCTGCTCTGTGCGCGTCGAGCGCCTGCTGAACGTCGTCCACGATAGACACGATGCGCCCCTCCGGTGGGCAATGATTGGCTGTCCTGCGCAACGGGGCTGCGCAGGGGATTGGTGGGGCTCGACAATGGCCGAGCCCGATTTGGGCGTGTGATCAGGGCGTGACTGTCCGGTCCGCCGATCGGAGGTTGGTGCAGAGCCGCATTGATTATGGGGGGTGTCCGACGCTGCCCCCGCTGCTAGGGGCTGAGTATTTCAGCGGGTTTTGCCAAGTGGTTTTTGGGATTCAGCCAATTTGTGTTGCGCTAGCCTGTGAGCCGCAAAAAAGAGGTCACATTGCTCGGAGCGGCGCATTTATGCCGTGAAACGATGGCTCTCGCCTTCCCGAGCGCATCAGTCCGCGCCTTTCTGGCGTCGAATTCGGCATGCAGGCGCACAAAAATCGGCAGATATGATGGGTCTTTATCGGACAAAATCGCCGCCGTCAGAAGCATACTTTCGAGGTCTCTGTCAGATATGTTCACCATGATCTTACGCTCGGATGCATTCCAACTAAAGTTGCGATTGAGGAAACGCCTATTGCGCCTACGTTACGCCATATTTCCCATCTCGAGTTTTTGCATGCTACGCATCCGAAATTTCATCCCCGAACTCTTGATCAACCTCGTCAGCGCTCAAGCATTCCTGTGCCCAAGCGAACGCATACTGCTTTTCAATCGGAGTAATAGCAGAACCTCCTGACCATGAGTTTCCACCAGCAGAACGAGCATATTTGCTCATCGCTCCTCCCTCTCCTGCAATAAAATATTCCCCCTTGGAAGTCCGATAAAGATCTTCCTCAAACCAGCCAAAGTCACCCGGATGACCATGAGCGTATGTGCCAATATAATTTGCGGAATCGGTGTCATACCGTTTGCCATTGATGATTCGCTTCATCACTGAATCCTGTGCTGCTAGAGTGGTCAACATTTGCGGCCAATAGGTCGCAAAAAACTCATAGTCCGAATTCAGCATGAGCGACAATCGTGGCGTTGACACGATCTCGACGTCAGTTTTGACACGATCTCTGACATGATTTCAGTCTGAAATGATGAAAACAGCAAAAGCCAATCATATTCAAATTACTTGATGATCACCAAAATATTTCGAGAAGATGCGCAATGAGTGCACTTTTTCGAAAAGCCCGGAATGCGCAATGGAGTGATATCTTCACCACGTGAATTCACCTTGCGCCTAAGTCCATGCAACTGAATTTATATGAATGGTCAGCCGCCAAATCGAAAAATATTGCCGTTGCTGCATTGTTCCGAGTTTTTCAAAAAATTGATTTTTCCGCCGACTTGTTGAAGGCAAAAATCTTTACCCCAGCCTGCGAATTGCGATGAATATCTATGTGAGCGGCGTTGACGGTCGGACAATGAATGATTTTGCAAAATATAACAGTCAAGGCTTCCTTCCGGGCTTTGCAACCAACGGATCCTTGGCGGCTGCAGCGATCCGTAGTGAGCGATAAAAAATATCCGAAACCTTCACGCAATATATTTCCTGCAACCGAACCTTGATCTGCGCCTTTGATAAGCCCGCATGGGTTAGCGTAATGATATGCTGAATCATTTTATCGTTATGCTCATTTGTTGTACGATTTTGCAGTGGCTTCAAAGGTTTTGGCGGCGACGGATACAAGCAATCTTCTAAGCCATCTGGAATTTCCACCCTAAAATGTATCTTACATCCGTCCAAGCCATGGGCATCGGCATCAGATGCGAACTCTTGCAACCCAAGACTTCGGATTTGCGTTTTGTTTGTTTTTGTGTCTATGCAACCGCCTTCTATGTTGACGAATGGAAGAGGGAATACGTCAAACATAATATCATATTGCTTCTTCGCATCCTCTGGGAAGTCCCCGCAATATAGACTAACCTCGCCCCTCTCGTTGGGCAGTGCATGTGAGATGAAAAGTTGATGCAGAGGAGCGTATTTCACTCCGTTCCGATCCAGTAGAAATACCCTTTCACTATGCTCAGATAGCAACTTGTGAATCGCCCATCGCTCGTACGCAACATCATTTCTGTCGTTGGTTGGCTCTCCACTGAAAATCGCGATCGGGTCTTCGCTTGACTGTTCACCTTCCTCCGTGAGTTTCGGCGGATACCTCCGTTTGAAGATCTCCGAAATGGTGCTCTGTAACTCGCTCCAATCCATGATGCCCCCTGTACCGTGCAATTTTGCGCAGACACCGAGCCGAAGAATCGTCCCCAAAAGCGCTGGCGCAAACGCAGTTACACATCAACGGTTGACATCGTGTGCCCGGCGCGCGTTTAGAGGCGAAAATAAAGTGAAAATCTGAGCGAACGGCTCTATTCATCGCAGGTGGATTACATCGCGATCTTCACGACGGCGTCCCGCAAGGTTTCGAGCGGCGTCACGCCGTATCGTTCGCGCTTGATCGCATGCCCCATCAGATCTGCCTTCACGCGCTCTTCTATGCCAGCCGCGATCATCCGCGTCTCGAACGAGTGGCGAAGGCTGTAGGCCGTGTGCTCGTCGCTCTCCATCAGTCCATTTTCACGCAGGAACTTGTTGGTGGTGGCAGAGAGCGTCGGATTATCGCGGTAGCGAGCGAAACCGTTCGGGAACTGTCTGATGGCTTCCAGCGAGACACCAAGCAGGGGAATGTCCCGTATGGCATTCCGCGTCTTGCCTTTGTGGATGTGGATGTGCGGGATCTTGGCGTCGAGCCTGATGTGCTCGCTCAGAAGATCTGCGATCTCAGACGGGCGGCAACCCGTGTTGATGCAGGTCAGGAAGATGGCGCGAGCCTCCGGGTTGAGACCGTCCAATGCCCCCGGCGCGAGCAGGGTCTTGGTGATCCACTCACGGCTGAAAGGCGGGCGCTCCTTGCGCAAGGTTGTGTCAGCAATGCTGAGCCTGCCGAATGCCAAAGGTAGCCCGAGTTGCTTAGCATCGTTCACGGTGCGCAGGACATCCATGAGATGCCCGATGTCCTTCTTCGCACTGTTGGCGGTCAGATCCTCATCCCGGATGCGATCAATCCACCAGCGGCGAAATGTCTGCATGTCGTCGGTATTGATCTCGCCGAGATCCCGATCGCCGACGAGGGCGATGAAATTCTTCACTGCCTTGATGCGTGGATTGCGCCAGCGACGGATGTCATCCTCCGTTTTGCCGATGACCCGATCAGCGGCGATGCCCCAGAAGTCATCAAGCGCCTTGGAGAGGGTCAATTTCGGCTTGGCAACCGTGCCGAGCAGAGCGGCAGCAACCACGGCATCCGGTTCGCCACGAATTTGAGGGATCCGGCTGATACGCTCCGCAATCTTTTCGAGGGGCAGAGCGGCAACGTCCTCGACCGGCAGATACCTGTGTCCGTAGCGCTGAGCTATCTCCACCGCTGCGGCGTAGCGTTGGTCTGCCTCCTTTGAGTTGCCTGCCAGACGCGCCTCCCATGCCCGCAGCAGGTCGTCCCAAATGGCAATCGCCTTGCGTTGAGCTTCCGCCTGCGAGTCCGTGTGCAGCGACATCAAGATATCGGTGCGCGGTTCGATGTCTTTGTAGCGCCCCGGCACTCTGCGCCGCAGGTAATAACTCGCACCGCGCAGCACAACTTTCGGTGGCTTGGGGATCGGCATCCGGGGGCTCGTGTGTCGAAATGAGTATCAAAATGTGTGTCAGATTTGGCATGAGAAAGCAAGGAAAACTGGGTTTTCCTTCGTTTTCAGCGCTTTACCTGTGAGATGCTGGCGGACGGGATGGGATTCGAACCCACGAGACGGTTCCCCGCCTACACACTTTCCAGGCGTGCGCCTTCGACCACTCGGCCACCCGTCCGTCGGCGGGTTTAGCGGCAAATCTCCCCCCTCGCAAGGGGGGAGATCATCCCGAAACACGCTCAGCGATCATCGCCTTCCTCGGCGCCGTCATTGTCGGAAAGCGTCGCAATCCCCTCGCCCGTCTCCGGACGCGCGGGCGGGGCTGCGGCGATCGTCCCGTGGCCCACCACCATCTTCTCGGCGGGGGGCACGTAGTCCGGGCGCAGCATCTCGGGGTTGCGGATCCAGACGTCGCGTTGCGGGAAGGGAATCTCGATCCCCTCGCGGCCGAAGCGCTCGGCGATCTGGTGGTTCATCTCGGAATGCACCCGCAGCTTGAAGTTCACATCCGACAGGATCGCCCGGATCTCGAAGTTCAGGCTGTCCGCCCCGAAGCCGACGAAAACGGCGAAGGGCGGCGGCGTCATCATCACCAGCGGATGGGCCTGGGCAATCTCGGTCAGCATCGCCTCGATCCGGCGGGTGTCATTGCCGTAAGCCACGCCCACCGGCACGATCAGCCGCCCCGTCTTGTTGCCGCGCGTCCAGTTCGTCACCGCGCCCGAGATCAGATCGGCGTTCGGCACGATCACATCGGTGCGGTCGAAGGTCTCGATGATCGTCGCGCGCACCGAGATCGTCTTGACCACGCCCTGACGGCCGCCGACCTCGATCCAGTCGCCTTCGGAGATCGGGCGCTCGACCAGGAGGATGATGCCCGACACGAAGTTCTGCACGATCGTCTGCAGACCGAAGCCGATGCCCACCGACAGCGCCCCGGCCACGATGGCGAGCGACGACAGGTCGATCCCCGCGGTCGAGATCGCGATCAGCGCGGCGAGCAGGATGCCGACATAGCCCAGCCCCGAGACGATGGCGTTCTGACCGCCCTTGTCGATCGTCGTGCGCGGCAGGATCGAGGCCTTGAGCGCGCCCTGAAAGATCCGTGTCAGCGTGTAGCCGATGGTGAAGACGATAGTGAAGGTGATGAAGGACGAGGGCGAGATCCGCACGCCGCCGACCTCGATCCCGGCCCGGAACGAGGTCCAGAGCTCGACCAGATCATCGACCCGCGCGCCCCAGATCAGCGCCAGAACCGGCATCGAGGCGAGCGACAGCAGGAAGCCACCCAGCACCGGCAAAAGCGCGTCGCGACGGGACTCGGGGCCGGAGATGGTGACGTAAAGCTCGGCAAGGAAGCTTTGCAGCGTGATCACCAGCGCGAAAAGGCCAAGGGTCTGCACCGCGGGCCAGATCAGCGCATTGGCGGCGCTGACATAGCCGACGACGCCCAGCACCGGCCCGGCCAGCGCGATCAGCAACAGCGCATTGCCAAGCCAGCGCAGGAGGCCAAGGCGGAAGGCGCCATCCGCTTCCTCAGCCTGTTTCGCGCCATGGCCTTGACGGCGCAGCAGCTGCCCCATGCGGAAAAGTGCCAGCGCGGCAAAGACCTGCAACGGCACCTGCAGCACGGAAAGGGCCGCATCGGCCTTGTCGGCCACCGCCGCGGCGCGGTCGGAGCCGAGTTCACCCGCCCCGCCCAGAAAATCCTCGGCGCGGGGGGCGACCCACATTTCGATCAGCCGATAGGCCATGAAGGCAAGGCCGAGCATCAGCGCATAGACCCGCCCCTCGGCGCCGGGGGTGATCACCCCCTCGCCTGCCTGCGGCGGAAAGACCCGGGTGCCGAGCCAGCGCGCCGCAAGCACGACAAACAGCATCCCCGGCGCCAGAAGGTAAAGCGAGGACAGGATCGGCCCGAAGAGCGCGGTCTTTTCCAGCGCCGTCGTCGCCATCACCGCGCCCGCCGTGGGCAACAGCACCTGACCGAAGCTGACGATGCCGGAAATCAGATTGCGCCCGCGCATCGCGGTTTTCGTCAAAAGCCAGCGCGTCAGCCGCGCCATCCAGGCGCCACCGCGCGCAATCAGCAACAGCGCGCCGAGGATCAGACCGATGATCAGGGGCGCATTGTCGCGTGTGGTCTCGTAATTCACCGGCTGGGTGAAGCGCCAGCGGGTCTCGTCATAGATCCACTCGCCCATCCAGCGCAGAAGCGAGGCCCCCGCGGGCCAGTTCACCGGATTGGCCACCGAGGGCGAAAGCCGCAACAGCTTGTCCGCCTGACGTTCGCGGATCAGCTTGTCGATGGCACGGATGATCGCATCCGAGCGGCTTGCGGCCTCGGTCGCCGAAATCCCCGGCGCCTGCAATTTGGACAGTTTCGCGTTCAGATCCTCGCGCCGATTGGCAATCAGCGGATCTTCGGGCGTGCCCTCGGCCGGGGCTGGCCCCAGCGCCGCGATCTGGCTTTTCAGCGTCTCGATCTGGCTGGCATTGGTGCCCTGCGCATCGGTAAAGGTGGTGCGCCATTTCACCATCTCGGCCCGCATGTCCGAAAGCCGCGCGTCGGAAATCTCGCCTTTGGCGACGGCTTCCTCGACCTGCGACGACGCCTTTGTGAAGGACTTGTAATTCGGTTCGGGGGTGTCTTGCGCCGCGACCGGCAGCGCAAGGACAAGCGTCACAAGCAGGACGCGCAGCATGAGGCGGGCGATCATCCTTCGAACACCTCCGGCACGGCCTGGCCGCGGCCATCCAGCCAGACCGGAACCGGCAGGCCCTTGGCGTGCAGGAATTCCGGGTTGAACAGTTTCGACATGTAGCGGGTGCCGTAATCGCACAGGATGGTGACGATGGTATGGCCCGGCCCCATCGCGCGGGCCATGCGGATCGCCCCCGCGACGTTGACACCCGAGGAGCCGCCGACACAGATGCCTTCTTCCGACAGCAGATCGAAGACGACCGGCAGCGCCTCGGCATCGGAGATCGCGAAACTCATGTCGGGGGTGAAGCCTTCAAGGTTCGCGGTGATCCGGCCCTGCCCGATGCCCTCGGTGATCGAGGAGCCTTCGGCCTTCAGCACGCCCGTGGTGTAGAAGCTGTGCAGCGACGCGCCATCGGGATCGGCGAGCGCGATCTTCACGCCCTTGGGCTGCAGCGCCAGACCGACGCCCGCCAGCGTGCCGCCCGAGCCCACGGCGCAGACAAAGCCATCGACCTTGCCGCCGGTCTGCTCCCAGATTTCCGGGCCGGTGGTTTCCAGATGCGCCTGCCGGTTGGCGATATTGTCGAACTGGTTCGCCCAGACGACGCCATTCGGCTCGGTCTCGGCCAGCGCCTCGGCCAGGCGGCCCGAGTAGCGGACATAGTTGTTCGGATTGGAATAGGGCGCCGCGGGCACCTGCACGAGTTCCGCGCCGGCCAGCCGCAGCATGTCCTTCTTTTCCTGACTTTGGGTTTCCGGGATCACGATGACGGTGCGAAAGCCCATCGCCGCGCCGACCAGCGCCAGACCGATCCCGGTATTGCCCGCCGTGCCCTCGACGATGGTGCCGCCGGGTTTCAGCGCGCCACGCGCGATCGCGTCGCGGATGATGTAAAGCGCCGCCCGGTCCTTGACCGACTGGCCGGGGTTCATGAACTCGGCCTTGGCGAGGATCTCGCAGCCGGTCATTTCGGACGCCTTCTTGAGGCGGATGAGCGGCGTGTTGCCGATGGCGGCAGCCAGGTCCTTGCAGATCATGTCTCTCCCTCGTGCCGGGGCGTTGGGCCCGGTCGGGCAAGACTAAAGGGCAAGCGGGGGCGCCTCAAGTCCCGAGGGCGCTTTTGCGCAACTCCTCGCGCAGACGTGCCAACCAGAGAGCAATCACGATGAGCGGCCCGTTCTCGATTTCACCGCTGTCGATCAACTCCATCATCTGCGCGAAAGGAATGCGGTGGCTGCGGATATCCTCGCCCTCGGCCTCAAGCCCGCCAAGCCCCGCGCCGGTCTCGGGCAGGTCGCACAGACCGATGTAGCAATAGAGATATTCGCTTTTCGCCCCGGGCGAGGGGTAATGCGCAGGCGCCGCGATCAGGCGGCCCAAGGTCACGCCCGCCTCCTCCTCGGCCTCGCGCCGCGCGGCCTCTTCGGGGGTTTCGCCCGCATCGACACGGCCTGCCACGGTTTCCAGCGACCACGGGTTCGCATCGCCGCGCGCAAACGGACCGGGGCGGAATTGCTCGACGAGCAGCACGGTGTCGCGGACGGGATCGTAAGGCAACACCACCGTCGCATCGCCCGAGATGAAGGCGGCCCGGTCGAGCACCGCGCTCATGCCGCCGCTGAAACGGCGATGACGCAGGCGGTAATCCTCGACCGCGAAGAATTTCGCGTAAGGCGTGGTCAGGCTTTCGACCTGCACATCGGCCGCGACAGTGTTTCGGCGCAGCGTGGCCGGGCGCGGCCGGGCCGCGCGCAGCCGCGAGGCGGCCCGGACCCGGATCATCGGATAGCGCGCGATCGCGGCCTCGGACGAGACCTGCCCGCGCAGCGCCATCACCTCGGCCACGGCGAGCGTCGCGAGGTCACCCTTTTCCGCCGCCCACTCCGCGAGCGCCCAAAGCCGCCCCGGCGTCCAGCGCCGATCCTCGGGCAGATAGGCCAGCGCCGTGAGCGCCGTTCCATTGGCATCAACGACGCTGACAAGATCCTTGCGATAGCCGATCTCGTACCAGTCGAGCACCTCTTCTTCGGCCGCAGTCACCTCGGCCAGAAAGCCCTCGACGCCTTCGGGGCCGGGAACCAGCAGCGGATAGCCAAGTTCGGCGCCCGCAGGATCGCAGGCATGGCGGACCTCATAGCCGGTCGCGCGGGCAGGATGCAGGTCGGGAGAGCGGCCCAGAACGGCCGCAAGCAGCGGCGGATGGCCCAGAGTTCCGTAAAAGAAATAGAGTTTGCTCAATGACATCACGCCCCGCTGCGGTTGGGGCGCGGCCTATTGCCAGCGTTTCCACGCCCATTCGGCGAGCATAGCGGAAAGGACGGCCCCGCAAAAGAGCGTGGCCAGCACGTCCAGCTGGATCGCCTCGCTGCCCAGCCGCATGCCCTGTGCCAAAATGTCGAGCAGCGCCTCGCTCGGGCTGCCATAGCGCCCACGCATCATCTCGCGCATCATCTGCAACGCGCCAAGGAACAGCATCGTCCAGAGCAGCAGATAGATCGCCGCATGCAAGCCGCGCTCAACCGCTTTCGTCAGGCCCTTGCCCGGATGCATGCCGATCACCCGCCAGCCGAGCAGCAACCCGAAAGAAGCCGCCATCAAGGCCAACCCATGGATCTCGGCCCCGGGATGAAGCTTCTCGGGGATCAATTCCGCGGTGAAGAACCCTGTGGCCGCAAGACCCACAGCCCCGAACAGCTTTGCTGTCGTGGGCAGGGCCATCTGCGTGTCGCGCAGCACGACTTTCTGCATTTCCGAACTCCGACCGAAACTCGTTGAACCAGGCAATCATGATTTAACGTTATCGTCGAGGAATGTGGCGCGAATCGGGATGCAATCATGGCGAGAACGGAAACGGTCCTGCTGTTAACCCTCCTTCGTTGACCGGGCGGCATAGGCGGCCAGCGCCCGGTCCCGTCCGGCGGCCAGATCGATCAGCGGCGCGGGCAGCGCCGGGCCGGGAACCAGCTTCCACGACTTCGGCACGGCGGCAAAGAAATCGAGCGCGGTCTGCGGCGCATGGCGGTTGCCCTCGGCCAGCCAGCGGCGGCGATAGGCACCCTCGGGGTCGAATTTCTCGGCCTGCGACGCCGGGTTGAAGATGCGGAAATAGGGCGCGGCATCCGGGCCGCAACCCGCCACCCATTGCCAGCCCATCGCATTCGCGGCCGGATCATGGTCGATCAGGCAGTCCTCGAACCAGCGCAGCCCGACGCGCCAATCGGTGAGCAGATGCTTGGTCAAATAAGACGCCACGATCATCCGCGCCCGGTTGTGCATCCGCCCGGTCACGTAAAGCTCGCGCATCGCCGCATCGACGACGGGCTCGCCGGTCTGACCACGCCGCCAGCGCTCGGCCGCATCGCTGTCGCCCGCCCAGGGGAAGTCATCCCATTCCGACCGCCAATTCGCCCGGGCAAGGGTCGGATAGTGATACATCAGGTGCCAGGCGAAATCGCGCCAGACGAGTTCCTTCAGGAAGGTCTCGGCCCCGGCCCGCCCCTCCTGCATCGCGCGCCATCCGGCATGCCAGATCATGCGCGGCGAAATCTCGCCCCAGGCGAGGTTTTCCGACAGCTCCGAGGTGGCGTGATCGGCGAGAAAATCCCGCCGCGCCTGATAGGTCTCGATCCCGTCGCGCAGAAAGCGGTCGAGCCGGGCTTGCGCCTGCGCCTCGCCGACACGGGCATATTTCGCAACGATCGCTCCGCCCCGTCGCATCGGAAGGCCCAGACCCAGCGCCGCAAGGCTGTCGCCGCGCAGGATCGGCCCCGGCCTGAGCGCCGTGACCGCGGGCAAGGGCGCGGCCACCGGCAGACCCCGCACCGCTTTCCAGTAGGGCGTGTAGACGCGATAGGGACCGCCCTGCCCCGTCTTCACCTCCCAGGGCGCAAAAAGCACCTGCCCGTCAAACGAGCGCGCCTCCAGCCCTTCGGCTTTCAGCGCCGTCTTGATCTCGGTATCGCGCGCAATCGCCGCCGGATCGAGATCGCGGCTCCACCAGACCGCCCCCGCGCCACTTTCGGCGATGACCGCACGCAGCACGGCCAAAGCCGCGCCCCGGCGCAGCACCAGCGGCACGCCGCAGCGTTCCAGCGCCGGGCCAAAGGCCGCAAGCGCCTGTTCCAGACGCCATCTCGGCGCCGCGCCATAGGCCTCGGCCACAGCATCCAGAATGAACAGCGCCAGCACCGGCCGCCCGGAGGCAGCCGCTTCGGTCAGCATCGGATGGTCACTCAGCCGGAAATCGCGGCGCAGCCACAGAAGGATCGGTGTTTCATCGGTCATGTCCCCCAACTGGGGCAGCGCGGCTGGTTCGGCAAGGGGACGCCGGGCCGCAGCGGCGGCAAAATATTCACTTGTTCGCACGCTTTGCGCGGACTAGCGTTTCGCCAAATCCACATCCAACGGGGAACGCCACTCATGAAGAAAACATCGCTTCTGCTTGCCTCTGCCACGGCCGCGCTGCTGCTGTCGCTGCCTTCGGCCCCGGCCCGTGCGGGCGATTCCGGGCTTCTGGTCTTCGACTGGGCAGGCTTCGAGATCGAGGGCATCTATCAGGCGTTCAAGGACAAATACGGCGATGCCCCGACCTATTCCTTCTACGGCGATGACGACGAGGCCTATCAGAAGATCGCTTCGGGCTTCAAAGCCGACGTCGCCCACCCCTGTTCGCAGATGGTGTCGAAATACCGCGATGCCGGGCTGATCGAGCCCTGGGACCCGGCGAAGATCCCGGCCATCGCCGATATCGATCCGAAATACCTGAACTCGCCGATCTTCAAGGATGACAAGGGCGTCTGGTTCATCCCGACCGACTGGGGGGCCGCCGCCATCGCCTACAACCCCGACGAAGTCCCGGCCGAGGATGTCGCCTCGCTGCAAGTCTTCGTGAACCCGAAATATCAGGGCCGGATCTCGCTGCCGAATTCCTCGGATGACGTCTGGGCGCTGGCCTATCTGGCGACCGGCGTGACCGACTGGACCAAGGTCACCGACGCACAATTCGCCGCCGCCGCCGCCTGGCTGCGCGAGGCGCACAAGAACGTGCTGAGCTACTGGGCCGACCCGGCCGAGCAGGCGCAGACCATGGCCTCGGGCGAGGTGCTGATTTCGTGGTCTTGGAACGATGGCGTCACCAACCTGCGCAACGAAAACTACCCGGTCGCCTTCCAGCGCGAACCCAAGGAAGGCTCTTCGACCTTCTTCTGCGGCTATGTGAACCTGAAGGACGGCCCCGGCGACGAGCAGAAGGCCTATGACTTCATGAACTCGTGGCTGCGCCCCGAAGCCGCCCGCGCGCTTCTCGACAACATCGGTTACGGCCATTCGAGCCTGAAAGCGATGGCGACGATTCCGCTCGAAGAGCAGGTCAAGGCCGGCATCGGCCCGGTCAGCGCGCCGATCCTGCCGCAGGTGCCGAACGATCCGCAGCTGCGCGAAAAGCAGCTCGCCGAGTTCGAAAAGATCAAGGCCGGGTTCTGAGGTCCGGTTTCAGAAATGGGGGCGCCTTCGGGCGCCCCTCGCGTTTTCCCGGCCGCTTGACGGGTGCGGCCCGGGGTTCTATCGCCAAAGGGCGAAACCAGCGAAGGGGACAGGCCATGAAGATCGGAACGCGCGAGATCGGACCGGAGCATCCGCCGCTGGTGATTGCGGAAATCGGCATCAACCACGGCGGCTCGCTGGCCGTGGCGAAGGAAATGGTGCGTCTGGCCGCAGCCTCGGGCTGCGAATGCGTCAAGCATCAGACCCATATCCTTGAAGACGAGATGACCGACGAGGCGAAGCAGATCTTTCCGCCGAATGCCGATGTCTCGATCTGGGAGGTGATGGCGCGCTGTGCCCTGTCGCGCGAGGACGAGATCGAACTGAAGCGCTACACCGAGAGCCTCGGCATGATCTATCTCTCGACGCCGTTTTCGCGCGCGGCGGCGGAGTTTCTCGAAAGCATCGGCGTTCTGGCCTACAAGATCGGCTCGGGCGAGGCGGACAACCTGCCGCTCATTCGCCACATCGCGCGGCTGGGCAAGCCGGTGATCCTGTCGACGGGGATGCAGACCATCGAGAGCATCCGCGCGAGCGTCGCGATCCTGCAGGCCTCGGGCGTGGAATTTGCGTTGCTCGAATGCACGAACCTCTATCCCTCGCCGCCCGAAATCGTGTCGCTGCGCGGCGTCAAGGATCTGCAAGACGCCTTCCCGGGCGTGCCGGTGGGCTTTTCCGATCACTCGATCGGGCCGGAGATGGCGCTGGCCTCGGTCGCCTTGGGCGCCTGCATTCTGGAACGCCACTACACCGACACGCGCTATCGGATCGGGCCTGACATCATCAATTCGATGGACCCGTCGGAGCTGCGCCATCTGATCGACCGCTCGAAGGAAATCTGGATCGCCTCGCGCAATCCGAAGGAACGCACCCCGGCCGAGGAGCCGGTCTATCGCTTCGCGCGGGCTTCGGTCGTCGCCGACCGCGACCTGCCCGAAGGCCATGTCATCACCGAGGCCGACATCTGGGCCCGCCGCCCCGGCTCGGGCGAGATCGCGGGCTATGATTTCGACAAGGTGGTGGGCAAGCGCACCACCCGCGCCCTGCCCCGCAACACCCAGCTGAAATGGGAGGATCTGGCGTGATCGACCCGCAGCTGCGCTTCGTCTGTTTGGAAGAGCGGCGAGGCAAGCGCGCGGAGTTGAAATCGGTTTTTTCGGCTCTTGGCGACACGCTCTGGCTGATTGCTCCACCGCTGAGCAAGACGGACTACCCCGAATCCGAAGCGCGGGCGCAAGAGGCTTACGATCGTCGCAAGGATCCCGCCGCCAGTGGCTTCATGCGCATGTTGAAGCTCAGTCTGCTGAAATGGCAGTACAATGGCGCAAGGAGTTTGTTCGAACGGCGTCAGGATGGCATTGCCGTGGCCTGGAATGCGCAAGCCGGTCACCGCTACGCCTTCATGCAGGGCGCGCATGATGCCGGAGCGCAGTGTTTGTTCCTTGAACTTGGGCCGTTTCCGGGCACCATTACCGCCGATCCCTGCGGTGTGAATTTCGTCAATGGCCTCCCCCGAGAGATCGCCCCCTATCTGGTCTGGCGCGCACAAACGCCGCGCACGGGTCCGGGCTGGCGCAGTCTCGCCGATACGATCCGCCAGCGCGCCGCCTCGGGCGAAGCCAAGCCGAATGCTGCGGCCCTGCCACCGCTTGACGCCCCCTTCGTCTTTGCCCCGCTGCAAACCCCCGGCGACAGCCAGTTGCGTCTTTTCGGCGGGCGGCATCGTACTGTCGAGGATTTCGTGACCTCGCTCGTGCGGACCAGTGCGGCCTTGCCGGAGGGCTGGCACATGCGGATCAAGGAGCACCCGACCGCCGAGGTCTCGCTGGCCGAGTTCATCACCCGTGAGGCGCAGGGCAGCCGCGTCTTTCTGGACAATGAGACCGACACCTTTGCGCAGGTGCGCGCCGCGCGGGCGGTGGTAACAGTGAATTCCTCTGTCGGGCTGGAGGCGATGTGCTTTGACAAGCCCGTGATCGCCACGGGTCAGTGTTTCTGGGCGATCGCGGGCGTTGCCGATCACGCGATGGACGACGAGACGCTGTCCCGGCTGCTGGCTGATTGCGACGCGCTGACTTTCGATCCGGTCGCCCGCGATGCCTTCCTTGGCTTCCTGTTCGACGAATATTACCCGCGCCTGCGCGCGCCGCAGCCCCCCGGGATCGATCTGTCTGCCGAACTGGAAAAACTCAGGCTCAGACTGCGACCGCCGACCGGGCACCCGATCTGGAGCTGGCGCCGCCCCGAAGCGCCCGGCCCCGAAACGCAACGCGACGGACACGGAGTGCGCTGATATGGTCCCTGGTTGGAAGGTCAAGCGCGAGCTGTTGCGCCTGGGGGCGCAGATATCGGGCCTGCCGCGCCGGTTCATGGAAAAGTTCGCCCGCGTGCATTACGAGCGGACACGCTGGGACAAGATCACGGTGACCGAAGGGCCTGCGCTGCCCGGCGAGAAATACGCGATATTCCTGATCTACCAGCCGGGCCCGCTGCCGGGATCGATCCTGGAAACCTGCCGCTATCTCGTTGCGAACGGCTATCAGACCGTGCTGGTCTCGAATGGCACTCTGCGGGAGGAGGCGCGCTCTGAGTTGGGCGCGCTTTGTCGCTACGTTCTGGAACGGCCGAATTTCGGCTACGACTTCGGCGGCTATCGCGATGGCGTGCACTTCCTGCAGCAACAAGGGCTGTCGCCCGCTCATCTGGTCTTGCTCAATGACAGCATCTGGTTTCCGATGCAGGCGACATCCGACGTGCTGGCGCGAATTGAAGCCCTGCCGGCCGATATTACCGGATTGCTGCTGAACCTGCGACGCAATGGCAAGATGCGCAAGCTCCACGCCATGTTCCGCGCCGACAAGCGACCGTTCGAGTTTCTTGAATCCTATCTCATCCACCTGCGCCGCTCGACCTGGGAAAGCGCGCCGTTCCGGGATTACTGGGACACTTACAAGCAAAGCAGTTCCAAGGCCTTCACCGTCAAGCGCGGCGAACTGGGGTTTTCCAAGGCGATGCGGCGTGCGGGCTTTTCCTTCGGCGCCGTGTTGCGCCGGGACGATTTCATCGCCGCGATCCGGGAAAAGGGCGAACCCTTTCTCGACAAGACCCTGCGCTACGCCGCCTATTCGGACGAAGCCTTCCTCAAGGGCGCCATGGATCTGGCCAAGTCGCACGGCGATGAGACGCTTTGCGAACGCAAACGCGCGCATGTGATCAAAGTCGCCTTGCGGCGGCGCGTGAATGCGTCCTTCTGCTGGGCGACCGAAGAAATTTTTGGGACGCATTTCATCAAGAAGCACAATGGCGTCCTGTTTCAGAGATCCCGCGAAAAATACCTCGAAGCGGTGGATGCGGGCGATCTGCAGGTCGACGCCCCGGCGGCGCTGGACGAAATCCGTCAACGGGTACGGCGCGACCGCGGGCGTTAAGCAGGCGGATCGGCGCCCCATCCCCCGGGACGGGAGATGATCGCGCTGTTTGCACTGGCGCCGCAAACTCCGTAAGAACCTTGGACGACAGACATCGCCCAGTCCGGCTGGCCCGAAGCGCATCCCGAATCCCAATGACCCGTCATATCCTCTTCGTCACCGGCACCCGTGCCGATTTCGGCAAGATCGAGCCGCTCGCCATCGCCGCCCGCGATGGGGGGTTCAAGGTCTCGTTCCTTGTCACCGGCATGCACATGCTGGAACGCTATGGGCTGACCAAGATCGAGGTGCATCGGGTGGCGGGCGCCACCGTGCATGAATTCCTCAACCAGCGCGAGGGCGACCCGCAGGATCTGATCCTCGCGAAGTCGATCACCGGCTTTTCCGACATCTTCGCCGAGTTGCGCCCCGATCTGGTGGTCTTCCACGGCGATCGGATCGAGGCTCTGGCCTGCGCGCTCGTCTGTGCGACGAATTACATCCGCTCGGCCCATATCGAGGGCGGCGAGGTCTCGGGCACGATCGACGAGGTGTTCCGGCATTGCAACACCAAGCTGGCCGCCTGCCATTTCGTGTCTTCGGAAGCGGCGGCGAAGCGGGTGATGACCTTGGGCGAACCGGCTGACAAGATCCATGTGATCGGCTCGCCCGAGCTTGATTTTCACGCCCGGCCGTCGGGCGTCACCCTGACCGACGTGCTGCGCCGCTATGACATCCCGTTCGACGATTACGGCGTGACGACCTTTCACCCGGTCACCTCGGAAGCGGCGACGATGGGGCGGCAAGCGGCGGATCTGTTCGGGACACTCGACGCCTCGGGACGGAATTTCGTCGTCATCGCACCGAACAACGATCCGGGATCGCGCGATATCTTTGCGGTGCTGGAAAAGCTGCCGCGGGAGCGGTTCCGGCTGATCCCCTCGATGCGGTTTGCGCATTTTTCCGAGCTGATGAAGAACGCCGCCTGTCTGGTGGGCAATTCGAGCGCGGGGGTGCGCGAGGCGCCGTTTCTGGGCATCCCCTCGCTCGATATCGGGACGCGGCAGACAAACCGGGCCGAGGCGCCGTCGCTGTTTTCCGCCCATGCGGCGGAGCGGGGGAAGATCGACACTTTCCTGAGCCGCGAATGGGGCAAGCGCTACCCGCCCCATACCGCCTTTGGCGAGGGCCGCGCTGCCGAGCGCTTCATCGAGGTGCTGGCCGACGAAGGCTTCTGGCAGGGCGGGTTGCAGAAGACCTTCGCCGATCACGGCTGAGCTCAGCCCATCTCCATCTCGACCTGCCCGGTGAAGCGGCGAGCCGACCAGGCTGTGGCGACCATCTCGTTCACCGGCCGCATCGTGGTGAAACGCGGCGCGCGCGGAGAGAGATCCGCCCCCGGCCCTTCGGCGATGAGCCGCAGGAAGTCGCGCATGGCGCCGAGGAACATGTCGTTGCGCTCGAAGACGTAGGATTGGCTGGTGCGCCGTCCGGGCGTCAGGAACGTGATCTCGGGCGTCAGGAAATCGACCTCGATCAGGCGCTTCAGCCCCACCAGACGGGCGCGGCGGATGAAGACCGGCGAGAGGTAATCCATCGAGACGGTGCCGACCGGCCCGCCCTCAGCCGCAAGCATCAAGGTCGTGGCGAAATCGACGCCGGGGAACGACGGATGGCCCAGGCTTTCCGCGCCGCAGAGCGCAAGGTCGGGGAAGAGCGTCATCGCCAGATCGACCTCGTGCGAGAGGTCAAGGAGCACCCCGCCCCCCTCGGGCCGCGCGGCGTAGCTGTCGCCAAAGCGCCAGTTCGCCCGCCATTGCCGCACGTCATGGCCGATCTCGAAGGAGAAGCGGTAGATGTCGGAGAGATCTTCCGCCGCCAGCGCCTGCAGCGCCGGATTGTAGCGCATCATGAAGCCAATGAGGCTGCGATCGGCGACCGGAGCCGCGGCGGCATAGATCGCCGCCACCTGTTCGGGCGTGTAGGCGAGCGGCTTTTCGACGTAGAAAGGCAGGCCCATCCGCGCGCAAGTCTCGATCAACTCCAGCCGGATCTGCGTTTCGGTGGCGATCACCACCCCGTCCAGATCTGTCCGCGCCGCGAAAGCCGCCGCATCGAAGCTGCGCCAAGGCAGATGCGAGACGGTGCAGCCCAGTGTCGTCAGGTTGGCCGCATGCCGACGCCCGATCGAGCCTGCGCCGATGACGGCGATCCGGGCGCTTACCACGCCGAGAACCCGCCATCGACATTGACCAGCTGCCCGGTCATGTAACCCGCGCCTGCCGAGCACAGGAACAGCATCGCATCGGCGATCTCATCCGGTTTCGCCATGCGGTTGAGCATGATCAACTCGCCCACGCGGCGCTGGAATTCCTCGGAATGGTTGTTGAAGACCGCGCCGGGGGCGATGGTGTTGACGGTGGCGCCGCGCGGTGCCCAGTAGCCCGCGAGCCAGACGGTCAGGCCGTGGATGCCCGCCTTGGTCACGCCGTAAGCCGAGAAATTCTTGAACGGCATGCCGTCATAGATCGGGTGATGCGCGCCGTTCAGCGCATACATCGAGGCGACGTTGATCAGCGTCGCGGGCCAGCGGCCGACGATGTCGCGGTCCATCTGCCGGGCCACCATGAAGGCGCCGGTGAGGTTGGTGCGCAGGGTGCGCTCGAAATCGGCGACCGAGGTATCGGCGAAATCCGGGAAGGGCTTGCCCGCGCCCATCAGCATCTCGCCGGTGATCGCGGCATTGTTCAGAACCACATTGGGCTCCCAGCCATCGGCCAGAACGCGCTGGAAGATCTCGGTCACCTGCGCTTCATCACCCACGTCCAGATCGTAGAAGCGAAAGGCCTCGTTGCCCGCATGCGCCGCTTGCAGCGCCTCGGCCCGATGGCCGGGCAGATCGGTCGCCACGACGCGGGCGCCCTGATCGAGCATCCGGCGCACATAGGTCGAGCCCAGCACACCGCCCGAGCCGGTGATGAAAATGGTGCGGCCCGAAAGTTGGTTCGTCATCTCAGTTTCCTTCCGCGATGCGGTCGTTCATCAGCATTTCGACCAGCCGGAAATCAAACGGCGTGTCGATGTCAAGGCAGCGCTCGGGCGGCATCTCGAAGGGGATCACCCGGCCTTCGTAGATCGTCTTCGCCCGGCGCAGATAGTCCGAGGACAGCACATAGGTCGAGGCCGCATGTTCCCAGACCTTGGGCGCGGATTGCCGCGACCAGACCCCGCCCGGCAGCGGCTTCGAGACATGCAGCGCCCCGGTTTCATCCGCCTCGACGAGGTTGAAATAGGGGTTCTTGCGCGCCTCGCAGACGCTCATCACCATGTCGGGCTTTTCGCGGGCGAAAAGATCGAGCGCGCCGTCAAGGTCTTCGGGCAGGCGCAGCGGCGAGGTGCAATCGAGATCGACGAAGGTGGTCACGGGCTTGCCCAAAGCCGCCTGCCCGGCCTCGAGCGCATGTTGCCAGACGCCCCATTTCGGCGCCGCGTCAGTCGCCAGATGTTCAGGCCGCAGCCCGATCGGCAGCGCGCCTTTCGCCACCGCATGCTCGTAAATGCGTTCGTCATCGGTCGAGACGACAACGGCATCGATGCGCGGATTGGCGAAGAGTTGATCGAGCGACCAGTCGATCAGCGGCTTGCCCGCGATCAGCCGGAAGTCCTTGCCGGGCACGCCTTTCGAGCCCTTGCGTGCGCCGATATGGCCCAGGATCATGCGAAGTCCCCTTGCCGGTCACCGGCGATCAGGTTGCTGTGAGGAAGGTCTCGGCCCGGCGCGGCGGCGCTTCGGGCAGGAACGGGCTTTTCCATGCGCTGCCAGATGTCGGCAAGGTGGTGCACGGGTCAGCCTCGCGGATGGAGAAGGTGGCCGCACCATCGGGGAGAGGGGGGCGAAAGTCAAGCTGACGCGAGGCGCGACGGCCCCGCCCCCGCATGACGGGACTTTGAAGGGCGTCCCGGGCTCAGCCCACGTCCCAATCGTCTTCATGGGCGCAGCCGCCGATCGCCAGCCAGTCGGCGCGGACGCGGGCAACGCGGGTGTCGCCCCAGGTGCGGAAGACGATGACGAAACCCTCGGGCGTGATCATGTCCGAGGTGATGTCCATGCGCGGATTGTGCTTCTGATCAATGTCCCACATCGACAGCGAGACCTGCACCGCCGGGCTCTCGCGGAAGGGCTCGTCGAAGATGACGGCGCGGCGCAATTCGCGCGGGCCCTCGCCCGTCCACATCACGCCACCGTCCTGATAATCCGAAAACAGCACCAGCGAGCCTTGCGCCACGCCGATCCGGGTCGAGGAATACTTCTTCATCTGCCTTTACCGTTCACTCCGGTCGTCCACTCAACTTACGCTAATCCGCGGCGCGGAAAGAAAAAAGCGAAAAGCAAAGGCCCCGGCGCGAAGACCGGGGCCCAAACTCGCCTAAGAGGTGATCCCTCAGAGGTTGATGTGCGTGCCAAGCGCTTCCATGTCGGCGAGCATCTTGGCGGCGGCATCGGCCACCGTCGGATGCGCCGCATCGGCGACTTTCTTGGCCTCGGCCAGCATCTCGGCATGAACCGCGGCGGTCAGTTCCGCCTTGGTCAGACCGCGCTCGGCCAGAACGGTCACCTTGTCGCCCGAAACCTCGGCGAAGCCGCCGGTCACGGCGTAGTCGGCCGTGCCTTCGGCGCTGACCACGGTCAGGATGCCCGGCCGCAGCGAAAGGATGACGGGCGCATGGCCCGGCATCGCCGTCAGGTCGCCTTCCACGCCGGGAAGACGGACCTCGCGGGCCTGAACGGAAGCGAGCTTCCGTTCGGGCGAGACGAGGTCGAACTGCATCGTATCGGCCATGATGCCCCCTTACGCCGCAGCGGCGAGGCGCTGGGCTTTCGCGATCACTTCGTCGATGCCGCCAACCATGTAGAAGGCCGCTTCCGGCAGGTGGTCGTATTCGCCCGCAACCACCGCCTTGAACGACTTGATGGTGTCTTCGAGCGGAACCTGCACACCGTCCGAGCCGGTGAACACTTTCGCCACGTCGAAGGGCTGCGACAGGAAGCGCTGGATCTTCCGGGCGCGGGTCACCGTCAGTTTGTCTTCTTCCGACAGTTCGTCCATGCCGAGGATGGCGATGATGTCCTGCAGCGACTTGTAGCGTTGCAGCATGCCCTGCACGTCACGCGCCACCTGATAGTGCTCTTCGCCGACGACTTGCGGGTCGAGGATCCGCGAGGTCGAGTCGAGCGGGTCCACGGCCGGGTAGATGCCGAGTTCCGAGATCGCACGCGACAGAACGGTCGTGGCGTCGAGGTGGGCGAACGAGGTGGCCGGAGCCGGGTCGGTAAGGTCGTCGGCCGGCACGTAGATGGCCTGCACCGAGGTGATCGAACCGGCTTTGGTCGAGGTGATGCGTTCTTGCAGCGCGCCCATGTCGGTGGCGAGCGTCGGCTGGTAGCCCACGGCCGACGGGATACGGCCAAGGAGCGCCGACACTTCCGAACCCGCTTGGGTGAAACGGAAGATGTTGTCGACGAAGAACAGCACGTCGGTACCCGACTGGTCGCGGAACTGTTCCGCAAGCGTCAGACCGGTCAGCGCCACGCGGGCACGGGCCCCCGGGGGTTCGTTCATCTGGCCATAGACCAGCGCCACTTTCGACTCTTCGAGCTTGTCGAGGTTGATAACGCCCGACTCGATCATCTCGTGGTACAGGTCGTTCCCTTCACGGGTCCGTTCGCCAACGCCCGCGAACACCGAGAAGCCCGAGTGCACTTTCGCGATGTTGTTGATCAGTTCCATGATCAGAACGGTCTTGCCCACGCCGGCGCCGCCGAAGAGACCGATCTTGCCGCCCTTGGAGTAGGGGGCGAGCAGGTCGATCACCTTGATGCCGGTGACGAGGATTTGGCTCTCGGTCGACTGAGCGGCGAAGTCCGGGGCCGGCTGGTGGATCGCACGGGCTTCGGTTTTCGCGACGTCGCCGCGCTCGTCCACCGGCTCGCCGATGACGTTCAGGATGCGGCCGAGGGTGGCGTTGCCCACCGGAACGGTGATCGGGCCGCCGGTGTCGGACACGGCAGCGCCGCGCACGAGGCCTTCGGTCGCGTCCATGGCGATGGTACGGACGGTGTTTTCACCAAGGTGCTGCGCCACTTCGAGAACGAGGCGCTTGCCGTTGTTGGTGGTTTCAAGGGCGTTCAGAATCGCCGGGAGACCGTCTTCGAACTGCACGTCGACGACGGCGCCGATGACCTGGGTCACTTTGCCTTTGCTTGCCATTGTTTCCTATCTCCGGTTCCGTCAGAGCGCCTCGGCGCCCGAGATGATTTCGATGAGCTCTTTGGTGATGGCGGCCTGACGCGAACGGTTGAACTCGATGGTCAAACGATCGATCATGTCACCCGCGTTGCGGGTGGCGTTGTCCATGGCCGACATCTGCGCCCCGTTGAAGGACGCATTGTTTTCCAGCAGCGCGGCGAAGATCGCCGTGGCCACCGCACGCGGCAGAAGCGCGGTCAGGATTTCCTGATCGCCCGGTTCGTAGTCGTAGACCGCCGAGGCCGAAGCCGCTTCGGTTTCGAACTGCGCCGGGATCACCTGCTTGGCGGTCGGCACCTGGCTGATCACGCTCTCGAAGGTCGAGAAGAAGATCGTCGCGACATCGTATTCGCCCGCGTCGAAGCGGTCGAGGATGTTCTGGGCAATCTTCTGCGCCACCGGGTAGCTCAGCTTCTTCACTTCGCTCAGGTCGATGTGGTCGATGTAGTACTGGCCCAGATCGCGACGCAGGGCGTCGCGACCTTTCTTGCCGACGGTGAGGATCTTCACCGTCTTGCCGGCCGCCAGCAGTTCATTCGCCTTCGCCTTCGCGAGCTTCGCGATGTTGGCGTTGAAGCCGCCGCAAAGCCCGCGCTCGCCCGTCATGACGACGAGGAGATGGACCTTGTCGGAGCCCGTGCCAGCCAGCAGGCGGGGAGCGCCTTCGGTCGAGCCCACCGCAGAGGCAAGGCTCGACATCACGGCGTTCATCCGCTCGGCATAGGGCCGGGCAGCTTCGGCGCTTTCCTGGGCGCGGCGAAGTTTCGCCGCCGCGACCATCTGCATCGCTTTCGTGATCTTGCGAGTGTTCTTGACACTCACGATCCGGTTTTTGAGGTCCTTAAGGCTGGGCATCTCCCTGTCCTTTCAGGCCGTCAAGCGAAGGTCTTGGCGAACTCGGCGATCGCGTCTTTGAGCTTCTTCTCGGCGTCGCCCTTGATCTTGGGGTCTTCCTTGGTGAGCCACTCAAGCACGTCCTTGCGGGTCGAGCGCAGATAGGCCAGCAGGCCTTTCTCGAACCGGCCGACTTCTTTCACCGGAACGGTGTCGAGGAAGCCGTTCGTCCCCGCGAAGATCACCGCCACGATTTCGGCGTTGGTCAGCGGCGAGTATTGCGGCTGCTTCATCAGTTCGGTCAGGCGGGCACCGCGGTTCAGCAGCTTTTGCGTCGCGGCGTCGAGGTCCGAGCCGAACTGCGCAAAGGCGGCCATTTCGCGATACTGCGCGAGTTCCAGTTTCACCGGACCGGCAACCGATTTCATCGAGTTGGTCTGAGCCGACGAACCGACGCGCGACACCGAGAGACCGGTGTTCACGGCCGGGCGGATGCCCTGGTAGAACAGTTCGGTTTCAAGGAAGATCTGGCCGTCGGTGATCGAGATCACGTTGGTCGGGATGAAGGCCGACACGTCGCCGCCTTGGGTTTCGATGACCGGCAGAGCGGTCAGCGACCCGGCGCCGAAGTCTTCGTTCAGTTTCGCCGAACGTTCCAGCAGGCGCGAGTGGAGATAGAACACGTCGCCCGGATAGGCTTCACGCCCCGGCGGACGGCGCAGAAGCAGCGACATCTGACGGTAGGCCACGGCTTGCTTCGACAGGTCATCATAGATGATCAGGGCGTGCTTGCCGTTGTCGCGGAAGTATTCCGCCATCGCGGTCGCCGAATAGGGGGCGAGGAACTGCATCGGAGCCGGGTCCGAAGCGGTCGCGGCGACGACGGTGGTGTATTCCATCGCGCCGGCTTCTTCGAGTTTCTTCACCAGCTGGGCAACGGTCGAACGCTTCTGGCCGATGGCGACGTAGAAGCAGTGCAGCTTGTTGCCCGGGTTGGCGTCGTTGTACGACTTCTGGTTCAGAATGGTGTCGAGCGCGATCGCGGTCTTGCCGGTCTGACGGTCGCCGATGATCAGCTCGCGCTGGCCACGGCCGATCGGGATCATCGCGTCAACCGACTTGAGGCCGGTCGCCATCGGCTCGTGCACCGATTTCCGCGGAATGATGCCCGGGGCTTTGACGTCGGCGATGCGACGCTCTTTCGCCACGATCGGACCTTTGCCGTCGATCGGGTTGCCAAGACCATCGACGACGCGGCCGAGCAGGCCTTCGCCCGCCGGAACGTCCACGATCGAGTTGGTGCGCTTGACGGTGTCGCCTTCCTTGATGTCGCGGTCCGACCCGAAGATAACGATACCGACGTTGTCGACTTCGAGGTTCAGCGCCATCCCGCGGATGCCGCCGGGGAATTCGACCATTTCGCCCGCCTGGACGTTGTCGAGCCCGTGAACGCGCGCGATACCGTCACCGACCGAGAGCACACGGCCCACTTCGGCGACTTGGGCATCCTGCCCGAAGTTCTTGATCTGCTCCTTGAGGATCGCAGAGATTTCAGCAGCCTGGATGCCCATTATCCAACCTCTTTCATGGCGTTCTGGAGGGAAGCGAGTTTGGCTTTGACCGTGGTGTCGATCATGCGCGAACCCAGCTTGACGATCATGCCACCGATGAGGCTCTCATCGACGGCGACGTTCAGTTTGACGGTCTTGCCCGTCTGTTTCGCCAGCGTCGCCGCCAGCTTGTCGACCTGCGCCGTGGACAGCGCGGTAGCCGACGTGACGTCGGCGGTCATCTCGCCCTTGGCTTCGGCGATTGCGGCAGCGAGCCCGGCGAGGAGCTGCGGCAGCGCGAACAGCCGGCGTTTGCCCGCCATCAGCTTGAGCCCGTTGGCGAGCGGTGCCGACAGGCCCATCTTCGCGGCCACCGCGGCGATCGCGGCGCCTTGTTCGTCGCGGCTGTAGACCGGCGACGAAATCAGGTCACGCAGGTCCGCCGAAGCGGCCAGAGCCGCCGTCAGCGCATCCACGTCAGCCGAGAGCGCGTCGATGCCCTTGGCTTCCTGCGCGAGGTCGAAGATGGCCGTGGCATAACGCCCGGCAATGGCTGCGGAAATCGAAGCTGGTTCGGACACGTCCACCCTTCCGATGCTTTTGCCTCCGCACGCCGACGACCGAAACGTAACCGTTCCGTCACCGATTCAGAGGCCCCCCTCGGCGCCCAAGTATCTCCCGCGCGCCGCATTCGGGGTTGCGTCTAGCAGAGCATAAAGACCCTCGCAACCATCTTGGCGGCATGAATCTACATCAGGCTGGCACATTTTCTGCACAAGCACGGAGTGTTAGCGCAAAGGGTCGGACGCACCCGTTCTGCGTCCCCCAACCGCGGGACGAAGTGACGCGGAAACGCACATTTTCGCGATGGCGATTCTCTCGTGCGATCGGGGCGCTCAGGTGCGACCGACGACCGGCTTTGCTGCCCCTTCGAGGATCGAAAGCGGCTTGCGCACCGCCGCCCCCAGCCCGGTGCGGCGCGGCGAATGCACCTGCTTGATGACTTCCAGCATCACCACCCCCGCCGCAAGGTAGCCCGCCGCCCGTGTGCCGAGCCGCTCCCAGACCTCGGACGAGCGCAGCCAGAACCGCCGCTGCGAGGGCGGAATGTACAGCGCGGCCGCCTGACGCTCGGGGGCGAACCCCACCCTTCGTGCCTGCGCTTCAAGCTGACCCATCGTATAGGGGCGACCAAAGCCGAAAGGCGTGGTCTCGCGCGGGGCCCAAAGCCCGACCCGGTTCGGCACGATGAAGAGCGCCCGCCCCCCGGGGCCGAGCGCGCGCCAGCATTCGTCCATCAGCGCATCGGGGTCATCCGAGACTTCAAGCCCGTGCAGCACCACCAGCCGATCGATCATCCCGGTCTCGACCGGCCAGTTCGTTTCCGCGCACAGGACCGAGACATTCGGCTCGCCCGCGGGCCAGGGCATCACGCCCTGCTGCGCGGGCATCAGCCCGATCACCCGCCGCGCCTGCCCGAGGTAGGGCCGCAGCAGCGGCACCGCGAAACCATAGCCCGCCACCGTCAGCCCGGCCACGCCGGAGGGGGTGTTGGGCCACAGCTCCACCACCTTGTCGCGGATCGCCTTTTGCGCCGTGCGGCCAAGCTGGGTCCGGTAATAGAAATCACGCAGGTCGAGCACGTCGAGATGCATTGCAGGTTGGCCTTCCTTCGGCGAAGCTGGGTCAGGATAGCGAAAGATGCGCAAAAGACCATGACCCTCGAACTGATCCCGATCCCCTGTCTGAAAGACAATTACGCCTGGCTCTGGCACGATACCGCCACCGATACCGTCGTCGTGGTCGATGTCCCCGAGGCCACCCCGGTTCTGAACGCGCTGGCCGAACGGAACTGGCAGTTGCATCACATCCTGATCACGCATCACCATGCCGACCACATCGCGGGGGTCGAGGCCTTGGCACAGGCCACCGGGGCGAAAGTGGCGGGGGCGGCGGCCGATGCGCATCGCCTGCCGCCGCTCGATCATCCGGTGGCGCCCGGCGATGTCGTGCATCTGGGGATGGAGGCGGCGCAGGTTCTGGCGGCGGATGGCCATACGGTCGGGCATATCGCCTGGTATCTGCCGGGGGCGGGGCTGCTCTTTTCCGGCGACAGTCTGATGAGCTGGGGCTGCGGGCGGCTTTTCGAGGGCACGCCCGCGCAGATGTTCGACACGCTCGCCCGTCTGGCCGCCCTGCCCGCCGAAACGCTCGTCTGTTCGGGGCATGAATACACCGCCGCGAACGGCCGTTTCGCGCTCTCGCTCGAACCCGGCAACGGGCGGCTGCACGACCGGATGGACCGGGTGACGGCGCTGCGGCTGGCGGGTGAACCGAGCCTGCCGGTGCATCTGGGCGAGGAGTTGGCGACGAATCCCTTCCTGCGCAGCCATGACGCCGCGTTGCGTGCAGCACTTGGCATGGCCGAAGAGGCAAGCCCGCTTTCGGTCTTTACCGAGGCCCGCGCCCGCAAAGACAAGTTCTGAAAGCATTTTTGCACGGTGCCTGCGGATCGCGCGGAACCCTCACCCTTTGGTCAGATTTGCAACACAGCGTGGAGAGGTGGAAAAAACACGCAAGCGGGTCTTGAAGCGCGGCGAAATCCACCGAAACTTAATCACATGAGGCCAGTATCGGGAGACCCGAGGAAAGGAGCGCCGCATGCCTTCGTTTTCGACCACGCTCGAGCAAGCAATCCACGCCGCACTGGCGTTGGCAAACACGCGCAAGCATGAACTGGCCACGCTCGAACACCTCTTGCTCGCGCTGATCGACGAGCCCGATGCCAGCCGCGTGATGCGCGCCTGCGGCGTCGATCTCGACGAGTTGCGCCAGACGCTCACCGAATTCATCGATGATGATCTGTCGACCCTCATCACCGAGGTCGAGGGGTCCGAGGCCGTGCCGACCGCCGCCTTCCAGCGGGTGATCCAGCGCGCCGCGATCCATGTGCAAAGCTCGGGCCGGACCGAGGTGACGGGGGCCAACGTCCTGGTCGCGATCTTTGCGGAGCGGGAGTCGAACGCGGCCTTCTTCCTGCAAGAACAGGACATGACCCGCTACGACGCGGTCAACTTCATCGCCCATGGCGTGGCCAAGGACCCGGCCTTCGGCGAAAGCCGTCCGGTCGTCGGCGCCGAGGAAGAGACCGCCAAGGCCGAACCCGCGCAACCGGGCGAGGCGAAGGAATCCGCGCTTGGCAAATATTGCGTGAACCTGAACCAGAAATCGCAAAAGGGCGATATCGACCCGCTGATCGGCCGCGCCGAAGAGGTCGAGCGCTGCATTCAGGTGCTCTGCCGCCGCCGCAAGAACAACCCGCTTCTGGTGGGCGATCCGGGTGTCGGCAAGACCGCCATCGCCGAAGGTCTGGCGCTGAAGATCACCCGCGGCGAGACGCCCGACATTCTGGCGCGCTCGACGATCTATTCGCTCGACATGGGCGCGCTCTTGGCCGGCACGCGCTATCGCGGCGATTTCGAAGAACGGCTGAAAGCGGTGATGAAGGAGCTCGAGGAACATCCCGACGCGATCCTCTTCATCGACGAGATCCACACCGTGATCGGCGCCGGGGCGACCTCGGGCGGGGCGATGGACGCGTCGAACCTGCTCAAACCCGCGCTGCAGGGCGGCAAGCTGCGCTGCATGGGCTCGACCACCTACAAGGAATTCCGTCAGCACTTCGAAAAGGACCGCGCGCTGAGCCGCCGGTTCCAGAAGATCGACGTGAACGAACCCTCGGTCGGCGACAGCATCAAGATCCTGATGGGGCTGAAACCCTATTTCGAGGAACATCACGACGTGCGCTACACCAACGACGCGATCAAGTCGGCGGTGGAACTGGCGGCGCGCTACATCCATGACCGCAAGCTGCCCGACAAGGCGATCGACGTGATCGACGAGGCGGGGGCGGCGCAGCACCTGCTGCCCGAAAGCAAGAAGCGCAAGACTTTGGGCGCCAAGGAGATCGAGGCCGTCGTGGCGAAGATCGCCCGCATCCCCCCGAAGAGCGTGTCGAAAGACGATGCCGCGATCCTGCGCGATTTGGAAAAGACGCTCAAGCGCGTGGTCTTCGGTCAGGACAAGGCGATCGAGACGCTGGCCTCGGCGATCAAGCTCGCCCGGGCCGGTCTGCGCGAACCGGAAAAACCGATCGGCAACTATCTGTTCGCGGGTCCGACCGGCGTCGGCAAGACCGAGGTGGCGAAACAGCTGGCCAACACGCTCGGCGTGGAACTTTTGCGCTTCGACATGTCGGAATACATGGAGAAACACGCGGTTTCGCGGCTGATCGGTGCGCCTCCGGGTTATGTCGGCTTCGATCAGGGCGGGCTTTTGACCGATGGTGTCGATCAGCATCCGCATTGCGTGCTGCTGCTCGATGAAATCGAAAAGGCGCATTCGGACGTGTTCAACATCCTGCTGCAGGTGATGGACCACGGCAAGCTGACCGACCACAATGGTCGTCAGGTCGATTTCCGCAACGTGATCCTGATCATGACCTCGAACGCGGGCGCGGCCGAACAGGCGAAATCGGCGATCGGTTTTGGCCGCGAGCGCCGCGAGGGCGAGGATACGGCGGCGATCGAACGCACCTTCACCCCGGAATTCCGCAACCGTCTGGATGCGGTGGTCAGCTTCGCGCCGCTGCCGCGCGACACGATCCTGCAGGTGGTGGACAAGTTCGTGCTGCAACTCGAAGCGCAACTGATCGATCGCAACGTGCATATCGAGCTGACGCCCGAAGCCGCCGAATGGCTGGCGGTCAAGGGCTACGACGACAAGATGGGCGCACGTCCGCTGGGCCGGGTCATTCAGGAGCACATCAAGAAGCCTCTGGCGGAAGAACTGCTGTTCGGCCGCCTGATCAAGGGCGGGGTGGTCCGGGTGACGGTGCGCGACGATGCGATCGCGCTCGATGTCGAAGAGCCCGGCAAACCGCGCCTTGCGGGGGCGAAACCCCGGCTTCTGCCCGCGGGTTGAGCTTCGGCCGCGGCGGGTCGGCGCTGACGGTCACATGCGCAGGAGCGCGCCCAATGGCGCGTGACCGGGCCAATATCGCTGTGCTACGCTTTTCAGGCGCTCCCTCGGGGGCGCCTGTTCTGTTTTGCGGGGATATTGCGATGCCTCTGGTCTCTCTTCGCCAGTCTGACCGCCGCGCCGTCTTTCTGGTGCTCTCCCTTGGCCTCACCGCCCTGCCCGGCGCGGTCCGGGCGCAGGACATCGTCCTGAAACAACCGATCGCCTGCACCTTGGGCGAGACCTGTTACATCCAGCATTACGTCGATCACGACCCCGGCCCGGAGGTGCGCGATTTCGGCTGTGGCACTGCGACCTATCAGGGCCATGACGGCACCGACTTCGCCCTGCCAACCCTCGCCGCGATGCAGGCGGGCGTCGATGTTCTGGCTGCCGCCCCCGGCCGTGTCCGGGCTGTCCGCGATGGCGAAGCCGATGGCGCCTTTGCCGCCGGGGTCAAGGTCGACGACAAGGAATGCGGCAATGGCGTGCTGATCGACCATGGCGGCGGCTGGCAGACCCAGTATTGCCACCTGAAGAACGGCTCGGTCGCGGTGAAGCCGGGCATGAAGATCGCTGCCGGCACGAAGCTTGGTCAGGTCGGCATGTCCGGCAAGGCCGAATTCCCGCATCTGCATCTGGCCGTGCGCCATGATGGCGCCGATCTTGACCCGTTCCAACCCGACACCGCGGCCGCCTGCGGCCCCGCTCCGACCCGCACGCTCTGGCAGACCCCGCCCGCCTATGTCGGCGGCGGCCTGTTGCAGGCCGCGCTGACCGACACTCCGCCGAGCTTCGAGGCGGTCAAAGCAGGTTTACTTGCACAAGACACGCTTCCGGCCAATGCCTCGGCGCTCGTGCTCTGGCTTTACGGCTATGACAGCCGCAAGGGCGACGTGGTGACGATGACGATCACCGGCCCCGGGGGCTTTACCTTCGCGCATGACGAGGTGCTGGAAAAACCGCAGGCGCTGTTTTTCCGCTATGCGGGCAAGCGCGCGCCCGCGGGCGGTTTCGCCCCCGGCGGGTATACTGCCACCGTCACTCAAAGCCGCGACGGCACCGAAATCAGCCGCAAGGAGGTTTTCGTAACCGTCACCGCGCCCTGAGCGGCGAAAGCCGCCCGCGGGGCGTTGACTCTGCGCCCGCCCCCTGTATAAGCCCCCCATCCCGGCAGCGGCGACGCTTGCCGGGGCTTTCATTGGTGTTGGTGGACCCCGCAAGGGGAAGCCTGTCGCCCGAACCGCAAGGGGAGGGAAAGGACAACGCCCTTCACAGTCAAGAAGGAGATCAGCGATGACCAAACGCACCGCTGCCAAGTACAAAATCGACCGCCGCATGGGCGAGAACATCTGGGGCCGCGCCAAGTCGCCGCTGAACAAGCGTGACTACGGTCCGGGCCAGCACGGCCAGCGCCGCAAGAACAAGCTGTCGGACTTCGGGACCCAGCTGCGCGCCAAGCAAAAACTCAAAGGCTACTACGGCGATCTGACCGAGAAGCAATTCCGCAAGATCTACGGCGAAGCCGAACGCGTCAAGGGCGACACCGGTGAAAACCTGATCGGTCTGCTCGAGCGCCGTCTGGACGCGATCGTCTACCGCGCCAAGTTCGTTCCGACGATCTTCGCAGCGCGTCAGTTCGTGAACCACGGCCACGTCACCGTCAACGGCGCCCGCGTCAACATCGCGTCGTACCGCGTCAAGGAAGGCGACGTGATCGCCGTTCGTGACCGTTCGAAGCAACTGGCGATCGTCCTCGAAGCCGCCCAGTCGGGCGAGCGCGACGTGCCGGATTACCTCGAAGTCGACCACTCGAAAATGACCGCGACCTTCGTGCGCACCCCGGGCCTGAGCGACGTGCCCTATCCGGTGCACATGGAACCGAACCTGGTCGTCGAATTCTACGCGAAGAACTGATCCGGTTCTTTGCCTCCCAAACGAAAGGCCGCCCTTCGGGGCGGCCTTTTGCTTTGCCTGGCGTGTTGCGGAGCGGGCGGTGCCCCCGCCCCTGAGGAGGTCAGCCGCCCAGATGGATCTTGCGCAGGAAGGCGCTGCCCGCCGAATAGTCGCCGGGACGCAGGTAGGTGGCGTAGGAGCCCTCGGCCAGCGCCTCGAGATAGGTTTGCATCGAGCGGGTGGTTTTCAGCTTCGGATGCACGCGATCGCCGGAATTCAGCGCGATCGTTTCGACCGACCGCAGCACTGCACGCTCGGTCGCGGCACTCCAATCCCCGGTGGGATCGGCAAGGTAGAGATCGACCTCGGCCAATTCCGACTGGATGGCGACACGGGTATCGATCGGAAGCGCGTGGAACGCGGCGCCAAGATCCCCAGCCAAAGCCGCAGATCCGAGACCCGAGCCGAAGAGGCAGCAGACACTGGCAAACAGGACAGCACGAGAGGGGTGTTTCATCAGGACCTTCCAACTTTTACCAACCGTCATCCCATCGGGCCGAAATGTGGCACCAAACGGCGGCTGCGACGGCAATATGGGGCGGATGTTCTAAAAATTTCCTAAAATTTGATCTGCAGGTTGCGGTCTGACGGCATCACTGCCGCAGTCACGCCGATTTCGGGCCGAAACAGCGCTTCCCATGCGGCTTTCCCCCGGCTATTGAGGCATCCAGGACAAGGACCTCAGCATGACAGACCCGATCCGCCCCCAGCCCGGCATCCTCGACATCGCCCTTTACGAAGGTGGCGCCTCGCATGTGGCCGGCGTCAGCGATGCGATCAAGCTCAGCTCGAACGAGAACCCGCATGGCGCCTCGGACCGCGCCAAGGAGGCGTTCTCGCGCACGGTGCACAAGCTGCACCGCTATCCCTCGACCGATCACGCCGCCCTGCGTCAGGCGATCGGCGATGTGCACGGGCTTGATCCGTCGCGCATCATCTGCGGCGTCGGTTCGGATGAAATCATCCGCATGATCGTCAACGCCTATGCCGGGCCGAAGGACGAGGTGGTGCACAGCGAACACGGGTTCCTGATGTATCGCATCGCCGCGCTGGGTGCGGGGGCGACGCCGGTCTCGGTGCCCGAGCGCGAACGCACGCTGGATGTGGATGCGATCCTGAAGGCGTGCGGCAAGAAGACGAAGCTCGTCTTCATCGCCAACCCGAACAACCCGACCGGCACGATGGTCGGGCTGGCGGAACTTGAACGGCTTGCGATGGGGATTCCGAAACAGGCGATGCTGATCATCGACAGCGCCTATGCGGAATATGTCGAGGGCTATGACGGCGGTGCCGAACTGGCCTCGCGGCTGCCCAACGTGATGATGACGCGCACCTTTTCCAAGATCTACGGTCTGGGCGGGCTGCGCATCGGCTGGGGTTACGGCCCGAAGGACATCATCGATGTGCTGAACCGCATCCGCGATCCGTTCAACCTGTCGACTTCGCAGCTGGAAACGGCCGAGGCGGCGGTGCGCGATCAGGATTGGGTTTCCCAGTCGCGGTCGGAAAACGCCCGGCTGCGGCATTGGCTGTCGGGAGCTCTGGCCGAGCGCGGCGTGCCGAATGACACGTCGATGGCGAATTTCGTGCTGGCGCGGTTCGGCTCGGAAGCCGAGGCCGAGGCCTGCGACGACTTCCTGAAAAAGGACGGGCTGATCGTGCGACGCGTGGCCAGCTATGGCCTGCCGCATTGCCTGCGCATCACCGTGGGTGACGAGCCCTCATGCCGGCGCGTGGCGCATATGATCGGCCTGTTCAAGGCGGGCGCCTCGGCATGACACACTACAAGCGCGTCGCCCTGATCGGGCTGGGGCTGATTGCCTCCTCGATGGCGCATGCGATGCGCGAAAAGGGTCTGGCGGGCGAGATCATCGGCCATGCGAAATCGGCCGAGACCCGGGCGACGGCGCTGGAAATCGGCATCTGCGACCGGGTTTTCGACACCGCTGCCGAAGCGGTCGAGGGCGCCGATCTGGTGGTGCTTTGCGTGCCGGTCGGCGCGATGGCGGCAATTGCCGCCGAGATCGCGCCGCATCTGGCGCCGGGGGCCACCGTGACCGATGTCGGCTCGGTCAAGCAGGCAGTGGTCGAAGCCGTGGCGCCGCACATGCCCGAGCATGCGCAGTTCATTCCCGGCCACCCGCTGGCGGGCACCGAACATTCCGGGCCGCGCTCGGGCTTTGCGACGCTTTTTGTCAACCGCTGGTGGCTGCTGACGCCGCTCGAGGGCAACGACCCGGCCGCCGTGGCCCGGCTGAAAGCCTTCCTGACCGCGCTTGGCGCCAATGTCGACGAGATGGAGGTGGCCCGGCACGATCTGGTGCTGGCCGTCGTCTCGCATACGCCGCACCTGATCGCCTATACGATGGTGGGTGTGGCCGACCACCTGCGCCGGGTGACGCAGGAAGAGGTGATCAAATATTCCGCCTCGGGCTTTCGCGATTTCACCCGGATCGCGGCCTCGGACCCGACGATGTGGCGCGACGTGTTCCTGACCAACAAGGAAGCGACGCTCGATATTCTGGGCCGCTTCACCGAGGAACTGTTCATGCTGCAACGCGCCATCCGCATGGGTGACGGGCAGATGCTGTTTGACTATTTCACCGAGACCCGCGCGATCCGCCGCGGCATCATCGAGGCCGGTCAGGACACCGCCGCCCCCGACTTCGGCCGCGTGCCGCCCCCCAAGGCGGAGACACGCTGATGCGCGCGACACGGAGCCTTGCGCTGGCGCTGATCTTGGCGCTGGCGTCTGGACCCGTTCCCGCCGAAAGCCTGAAAAGCTCTCCGCTGCCCCTGCCCCGCCCAAAATCGGCCGCGACGACGACACCGCAGCCCGAAGCGCCAAAGGCGACACCGGGCGGGGTCGCTTTGCCCACAAGCTCCGGGCAATCGCCGATCGGCACGCCCGAGGCGCGCGCGGCCGAAACGGCCCCCACCTCCGATCCGGCTCTGGCAGGCTTTCGCCCGCATCCGCGCCCCGCATCGATCGCGGCCAGCGCGCCGACAGACAGCCTGCCGCCCCCCGCCGATCCGCGTCTGGCCAAGGCGCATCCGAAACCCCGCCCCGAGGGGCTGGTGACGCTGCCGCCCACGGAGGCCGCCCCCGGTCCCGCCCCCAAGGCGGACCCGCGGCTGGCGGGCTACCGTCCGAAACCGCGCCCCGAGGCGCTTGAAATTCAACGCCCCGCCGAAAGCGAGGAAGCCGCCGCGCAACCGATCGTTCCGATCGTGCCCGAGGAACCGGTCGAGCCCGTGGCGCAGAAACCGCCGCCGGGCGGGGTGCTGTCGCGGCTGTTCGGATCGCGCAAGCGCAACGTGCCCAAACCCGAGGTTCAGGCCACGGCCCCCGCCCCCGAGCAGAGCCTGCGCGGCTCGGTCTGCGGCGTGCCCGGCCTGATCGGGCAGGAAGTGCCGCCGATCGGCAATGGCGGACGCGGCTCGGGCTGCGGCATCGCCGAACCGGTGCGGATCACCTCGGTCTCGGGCATCAAGCTGACACAGCCGATGACCGTCGATTGCCAGACCGCCACCAGCTTCAAGCGCTGGGTCGATCGCGGCATCGTTCCGGCGGTGGGCGGCAAGGGCGGCGGCATCGCGAAACTCGATGTCGGGCCGGGCTATGTCTGCCGTCCGCGCAATGGCGTGCGCGGGGCGAAACTGTCAGAGCACGGCCATGGCAAGGCGATCGACCTGATGGGGCTGGTGCTGCGCAACGGCCAGAGCCTTGACGTGCTCAAGGGCTGGAGAAGCCAGCCGCGGCTGTTCAAGTCGATTCACGCCTCGGCCTGTGGGCTTTTCGGCACGGTGCTGGGGCCCAGGGCCGACCGCTACCACCAGAACCACATCCATGTGGACACGATCCACTACCGCTCGGGCACCTACTGCCGTTAACGCAGTCGCGGCGCGGGGCCAAGCGGCAGCGCGGCAAGGCTCATCCGGCCGTTGGCAAAGCTGAGCGGCAGTTGCACCGACCCGTCGGGGCTTTGCTTCGACAGATAGTCGCCCATCGCCGCCAGCATCGCCTTGCGCTCGGGCGGAACCAGCCCCGCGGCCAGACCGAGATCGAGCCAGACCGGAAAATCGCTGAGCGCGATCGTCAGCGTGCCCTCGGGCGTGCCCTCGGCGTCAACCGTCAGATGGCCGGAAACGCTGATCCGATGCCCGCCCCAGACCAGCTCGGCCCGGCGCAGATCAAGCGCGCTCACGGCCACCGGCGCGGGGGACAGCAGCACCAGAGGCTGCGCAAGTCCCACCCCCGCGTCGAGCGAAACTTGCTCCAACAGATCCGGCAGAGGCCGCTCCAGCCCGGCCTGACGGCTGAGGCTCGCGGCCAGACCGGGCGGCAGCGCAGCCCCGACGATCGCGCCCGCGAGCGTGTAAGTCTGCGGGTCCTCCGTCGGTCGCAGCGCCAGATCGACACTTTCGGCGGCGAGCGAGGGGGCCTTGGCCGCCTCCAGCTGCAGCGCCGGGGCCTGCATCCGCAGCGTCACCCCGGCCAGCGGCAGATCGGGCGCCGGGGCGGCCGCAACCGTCAGCGCCGCCGCCGTGCCCGTCAGGGCGAAGGGCAGGCCCTGCACCTCGACCCGTTGCGGCAAGGGCAGATCGAGCGTCCAGGCCAGCGGGTTCCAGACCGGCGCGGTGATCGTCGCCCGCTCGAGCGCCACGACCCGCATACCCGCATTCGCCCCCCAGGGCGCGTCCAGTTGCACGCCGATCCGGGCCGGAAAGCCGGTCGCCGTCACTTGCGCCGCCCCCGCGGCATCGGACCCGTCCAGCGCCCCGCGCAGCCAAAGCGCCATCCCCTGCCCCGCGCCCCAGTCGACCAGCCCCAGCCCACCTGCCAGAACCACAGCCCAAACCCGCCCCCGCATCGCAGCCCCTTCCCAAACCCCGACCTTCCTTTTATCCCCCGTCCGAAAGGAGGGCCAGCCATGCCCGAGGCGCTTTGGATTTTCGGCTACGGATCGCTGATCTGGGACCCGGGTTTCGCCCCGGCCGAGACGGCTGCGGCGCGGCTCGACGGCTGGCACCGCAGCTTCTGCATGCATTCGATCCATTTCCGCGGCACGCCCGAGGCGCCGGGTCTGGTGCTGGCGCTCGACGCGGCCGAGGGCGCGCAGTGCAAGGGCCTTGCCCTGCGCGTGGCCGAGGCCGAGGCGGACCGCGTTCTGGCCGAGATCCGCGCCCGCGAACTGGTGTCCGACGCCTATCTGGAACGCAGGCTGCCGGTGACGCTTGCCGACGGGCGGCAGGTCACCGCGATCACCTACGTCATCGACCGCGCCGGACCGCAATATTGCGCCCTCGATTTCGAGACTCAGGCGCGGACCATCGCCCATGCCGTGGGCGCGCGCGGGCCGAACCGCGATTACCTGTTCAACACCGCCGCGCATCTGACCGATCTGGGACTGGCCGATCCCGATCTGGAAGCGCTGGCTGCACGGGTGCGTGCGCTTCTGGCTTGAGGCTTGGCAGGGGGGCCAACGCGGCATATCCTCGCAGCAACGAGCAGAGAGGCAGAACATGCGCGCACCGGTCCGGGTCCAAGCCCCGCAGTTTTCGCAACCCGTCCGACAGATCGTCTCGATGCTGGTCGTGCTGGCGCTTGTCGGCGCGGGAGGGTTTCTGGCCTATGCCCGCATCTACCCGATCTTCCAGACCAATCCGCTGCTGAATGGGCTCATTGGCGGGGTCTTCGTGCTCGGCGTTCTGGGCTGTTTCTGGCAGGTGGTGCAGCTGGTGAAAGCGGTCAGCTGGATCGAAAGCTTCGCCGCCGACCGCCCCGGCCGGCCGATGTATCGCCCGCCGCAGATGCTGGTGCCCTTGGCGGCCCTTCTGGGCCGCGGTGGCGCGAGCCGCACCATCGCCACGACCGCCGCCCGCTCGATCCTTGAATCGGTGGCCGCGCGGATCGACGAGGCCCGCGACATCACCCGCTATCTCTCGAACCTGCTGATCTTCCTTGGCCTGCTTGGCACCTTCTACGGCCTTGCCACCACCGTCCCGGGCGTCGTCGACACGATCCGCGCCCTTGCCCCGCAAGAGGGCGAAGCGGCCACCGCCGTCTTTTCGCGGCTGATGTCGGGGCTTGAGGGCCAGCTGGGCGGCATGGGCACGGCCTTTTCCTCGTCGCTGCTCGGTCTTGCCGGATCGCTGGTCGTCGGACTTCTCGAACTTTTCGCCACGCATGGGCAGAACCGCTTCTATGGCGAGCTGGAGGACTGGATTTCCTCGATCACCCGGCTTTCCTTTGCCGCGGCCGAGGTCGAAGGTGCGGGCGAGGCTTCGGCCGTGGCCGGGGTGCTTGACCACATGGCCGAGCAGATGGATGCGTTGCAGACGCTCTTCATCCGGGCCGAACAGGCCCGCGGGCAGACCGAGACGCGGCTCGCGCAGCTGACACAAGGGTTTGGCGATCTGTCGCTCAAACTCGGCGCCGAACTCGACGCACGGGCGGCGCAGGCGCTGGCGCTCTCGCGCATGGCCGAGGGACAGGAACGGCTGATCGCGGCGCTCGACCGGATGGCCGCACAGGCCGCGGCAGAACGCGACGCCGATCTGGATGTCGATGCCGAAATGCGGATGCGGCTGCGCTCGATCGACATGCAGATGTCGCGGATGCTGGAAGAAATGTCCGCCGGACGGCAGGAAAGCATGGCCGATCTGCGCAACGATTTCGCGGCGCTGACGCGCGCGATCATGGCCCGCGCCCGCGGCGGGGAGGGCTGAGATGGCGCTCTCGGGCCGTCGCGGGCAGCGCTTCACCACCACCAACGTCTGGCCGGGCTTCGTCGATGCGATGGGCGCCCTGCTGATGGTGCTGATCTTCGTGCTGTCGATCTTCATGATGGTGCAGTCGATGCTGCGCGACACGATCACGACGAAGGACCACGAGCTGGACGCACTGTCGGCGCAGGTCGCCGGGCTGGCGCAGGCGCTGTCGCTGGAACAGGCGAAGACCGAGACCCTGACCGGACGGCTGGATGCCGCGGGCGCGCGGATCACCGCCTTCGAGGCGCAGGTGGCGGGGCTTCTGGCCGACAAGGCGGCGCAGGAGGCGACGATTTCCAGCCTGCAGGGCAATCTGAAGACCTCGGACGAGGCCTTGGCGGCGGCCCGGTTGCAGCTTGAGGAAGCGCGCAAAAAGGCCGAGGAAACCCTGACGCTTCTGGCCGCGGCCGAGGCGGCAAAGAAGGATCTGCAGGGCAAGCTCGATGTGCAGCTGAGCGAGGCCGAAAAACAGGCGGCGCTGAAGGCCGTGGCGGAAAAGACCCTGACCGAGACGCGGGCCGAAGGCGATCGCAAGGCGGAACAGGTGGCGCTGCTCAACCAGCAGGTGGCGGCTTTGCGCACGCAACTGGCGGATCTGCAGGCGGTTCTGGATGCGGCCAAGGCCAAGGATGCCGACGCCAAGGTGCAGGTCGAGGCGCTGGGAAGCCAGCTCAATTCGGCCTTGGCGCAAGTGGCGGCGGAACAGAAACGCCGCGCCGCGCTGGAGGAAGAGGCCCGCAAGAAGGCCGAGGCCGAGGCGAAGGATCTGGCCCGGTATCGCTCCGAATTCTTCGGTCGGATGTCGCAACTGCTGGACGGGCGCGCGGGGGTGCGGGTCGTCGGCGATCGCTTCGTCTTTTCCTCCGAAGTGCTTTTCGAGCTGGGCTCGGCCGATCTTTCGCCCGAGGGGCAGGCGCAGATTTCGCGCGTGGCCGAGACCTTCCGCGAGCTGGCCGCCGAGATCCCGCCCGAGATCGACTGGGTGCTGGAGGTGGACGGTTTCACCGATGACACGCCGCTCTCGGGTCAGGGCGCGTTCAAGGACAACTGGCAGCTGTCGCAGGCCCGGGCGCTCTCGGTGGTGAAATATCTGATCGACGCGCAGGGCTTCGCGCCGAAACGGCTGGCGGCGGCGGGCTTTGGCGAATTCCGCCCGGTGGCCGTGGGCAACAGCGCCGAAGCGCGGGCGCAAAACCGCCGGATCGAGTTGAAGCTGACCGAGCGTTAAGCCGCCAGATCGTGGCGCAGGATCGCCGCTTCCGAGGCGCTCAGAATGCGCCGCGCGAACGGCCCGTAGCGCATCGGATCGGCGTCAATCCCGGGCAGAAGCCGCAGCAGCGCCCGCCGCTGATCCTCGGCGATGCCCTCGATCTCGGTCGCGGCGGGGTGGAAGCTTTCGGTCTCGACCCCGTTCGCGCGCAGCACCTGATGGCGCTCGAACAGCAGATGCAGATAGGTGACCTCGGGCAGGGTCGTCTCGACCCGGACGGACGTGCCATTCACCAGATCGATTGCCTGAACCAGCACCTCGGGCTCGTTGAACAGCGCCCGCGCGGCGCGGCCCGTCACCAAAAGCCGATGCTGCGGCGAAACGCGCAACTCGCCTCCTGATTGCAGAAACCCGAACGCCCCCGCCCGCAACCGCACCGGACGCAAATGTGGCAGCGCATAAAGCCGGGCCCCGCTCATCCGCCGCGAGCCGATCCAAAGCAGCTCCTGCGCGCCCTCGTCGCGGGTCCAGACCCGGTCGCCGGGCCGCAGCGCCTCGACCGGGCGCGGCCCGCGCGGCGTGTCGATCAGCGTGCCCGGCGTGAAACAGATGACCCCGGGTTCGGGCAAGCGCTGGCTCTCGGGGCGCAGATCGACGTTGCTTTCGACCAGCCACAGATCGGTGTCGCGCGGGGGCATGCGGCCTGCAAACATCAACAGACGCGCCCGCGCTTCGGGCAGTTCGACCAGCGTGATGACATAGGAGGCGATGCCGTCGGTCACGGTAAAGCTTTGATCCGGAAGGTCGGGCAGATCTGCCGCGGCGCGAAAGGCGGCACTGCCACCGCCGTCGACCGCCACGCCCAGAAGTCGGCGCACCACCCGCGCCGCGCGCTGGCGCAGCGCCTCGCTGCCCTCGGCCCCGCTCAGGATCAGAACGTCGCTTGGCCCATCGACCCGGACCGCGTCACCGGTCCAGCGCCAACACGCCCCGGTGGAAAGGCTTGAGACCGGAGCGCCGAAAGCGCCATCGATCTCTGTCTGGACCCACGATATGACGAAGGTGCCCAGATAGCCCGGCTTCATTGCCTGTATGTCCTGCCTCGAAGTATGGACCCTTCGGTCCTTGATTAAGGCAAACCTAACACGGGTGATTCGGCTTGTGAATCCCCTTTGATCCAGATCAAGAAAAAGACAACTTCAGGCTGAATTTTTCAGAATTTCATCCGCAACCGGATCGAGCCGACAAATTGCCCCTCGGGCTGACCGACGAACTCGCGCGAGAGCCAGGTGACGCCGTAAAAGACCCCCACCCGACCAAGCCGCGTGGAAAGGCCCGCGCGCAGACGGGTGCGGGTCGGCTCGGGCTGGACATCCCAGCCCCCCGGCAGATAGGCGCTGTCGACGACATGCGCGATATCGGCCCCGACGACGAACGACGTGCCCTCGCCCCCGGTGCCGGAAATGCCGACATAGCGCTGCCCGGTCACCTCGTCGCGCAGCCACAGCGCCCCGGTCTCGCGCTCGCCAAAGGCCAGATCGGCACCGACGCGCAGCAGGCTTTCATCCCCGGCCCGGGCTTCGGCAAAGGGGCGCACCTCGGCCCGCCCCAGGGCCACGGGCCGCGCGATTTCGCCGCTGATCACCGGATAAAGATGGTTGGGCAGCTGGCTGTCGGCGGCGCGGGGGCTGGGCTGGTTCAGCCAGTCGTGCAGATCGCCCTGCAACTCGGAAATCCCGTTCGCCGGGCCGGTCCAGACCAGACCGAAGCCCAGATCCGCCTCGGTCGTGGCGGTGGGGGCAAAGGGCGTGTGGATCGCATAGCTCGCCTTGCCGACATAGCGCCGATCGCCGTGCAGGCTTTGCAGCCGCGACGGCGCGATCACCGCGCCGCTCAGCCGGTATTCGAGGATCTCGAAGGGACGCCCGGGCAACGTGCCATTCCACCCCGGGCCGCGCAGCCAGGACATCGCGTAAGATCCGGTCTGCCAGCGGTCCTTGCCATCGCCCAGCAGGTCGTTGTTCAGGAAATGCCCAAAGCCCAGCGCCCGTGAGGCCGGGCTTTCCGCCTGAACGGTCGCGGGAAGGGCCAGAAGGCCGCAAAGGGCCAGAACGAGCGAAATCAGGCGCGGCATGGTTTCCTGTCGGTCGAAGACGTTTCGGTAGGGTCACATTAACCACGCCTTCGCGCCCGATCCCGGCGAAAATGCGGCCCTGTCGCGGTATCTGCGGGACGCGACTTTGCCGCCACACGGACTCGCCCCCGCCGCCGCCCCGCGCTATTCTTGGCCCATGACCGAGCCATCCCCCACCGGCTTTGCCGCCGCCTTTCCGCCCCGCCGCGGCCGCACCCACGAGGTGCAGGGCCCCGGCGCCCAGGTCTTTGCCGCTGTTCTCGCCGGGGTTTTGGACGCTCCGGTGCTTTGGGTGCGCCCGCCGCGCGGCCTTGATCCGCTGCATCCGCCCGGCCTTGCCCGATTCTGCGATCCCTCGGCGCTGCTCTTCGCCGCCGCGCCGAATCCGACCGAAGTTCTGGCCGTGGCGGAGGAGGCGCTGCGCTCGGGCGCGGTGGCGGCGGTGATCTTCGAGGTGACGAAACCCCTGACCCTGACCGCCGGGCGGCGGCTGCAACTGGCGGCCGAGGCGGGGCAAAGCCTTGGTCTGGCGTTGATTTCCGAGGGTCTGGGCTCGCCCGCCGCGGAAACCCGCTGGCACTGCGCGCCCCTGCTTTCCCCCGAAGACTCGACTCTGTGGCGCTGGTCTCTTACAAAGAACAAATCGGGAACAATCGACTCTTGGGACCTGCGCTGGGATGACGAAACGCATCGTATCGCTGTGGTTGCCGCGTCTGGCGGTGGACCGGGCCCTGCGGGCGCGCCCGGTTGAGGGGCCCTTTGCGCTGGCCCTGCGCAGCGGCCCTGCCGAACGTCTGCACGATCTGACCGCCGCCGCCGAGGCGCAGGGGCTGGCGCGCGGCATGGCTCTGGCCGAGGCGCGGGCGCTATGCCCGGGGCTTGTCGTCCACCCGGCCGATCCGGCGGGGGATGCACGTTTCCTGCGCGGTCTGGCGCGCTGGCTCGGCCGGTTCAGCCCGCGCGTGGCGCTCGACGGTCCCGACGGGCTTTTGCTGGATCTGACCGGCGTCGCGCATCTGTGGGGGGGCGAGGCCGACTGGCTGACGGAGCTGCGCCGCGCGCTCTCGCGGGCCGGGCTTGGTGCCCGACTGGGACTGGCCGACACGCCCGGAGCCGCCTGGGCCTTGGCGCATAGCGGCGAGGGCGTCGCCGCCCCCGGTGCCACCCGCGCGGCGCTGGCGCCGCTGCCCGTCACCGCGCTGCGCCTGCCGCCCGCCACCACGATCCCGCTGCAACGGCTCGGCCTGCGGCAGATTTCCGACCTGCTCGCCCTGCCCCGCGCCGCCCTTGGCCGCCGCTTCGGCCCCGAGGTCGGTCTCGCGCTCGACCGCGCGCTGGGGCTTTTGCCCGAGGCGCTGGCCCCCCTGCCCGAACCGCCCCGCTTCGCGCTGCGCCTGACCCTGCCCGAACCGATCGGCCGGGTCGAAGATGTGATGGCCGGGGCGGACCGGCTGCTGCGCCCCCTGTGCGACCGGCTCGCCGCGGCCGAGGCCGGGGCGCGGCACCTGACGCTCACGCTGCGCCGGGTCGATGCCGCCGAGCATCAGGTCGCGCTGCGCCTCGCCGCGCCCCTGCGCGATCCGCGCCGGATCCTGCCCCTGTTCCTGCGCGGCATCGAGGCTGCGGATGCGGGGTTCGGCATCGACCAGCTGCGTCTCGCCGCAACCGGGGTCGAGCCCCTGCCCGCCACGCAGCTCGCCACCCGCGCCGCGGGCACCACCCCGCCCGAGGGCGCGCTTGACGATCTGATCACCCGGCTTGGCACCCGCATCGGGCTGGAGAACATCCGCCGTGCGCTCCCCGCCGAAAGCCACATCCCCGCGCGCAGCTTCCTGATCGCCCCCGCCGCCCTCGTGCCGCCAGCCCCGCGCACCGGCTGGGCCGTGGCCCGCCCCCGCCCGGTGACGCTCTTTGCGCCCGAACCCGTCGCCGCCCCCGCCCGCCCGGCACCGCCACGCAACTTCCGCTGGCGCCGCCGCGCCTTCACCACCGCCCGCGCAACGGGCCCCGAACGCATCGCGCCCGAATGGTGGCTGGGCGAGGAAAGCTGGCGCGGCGGCCTGCGCGACTACTGGCGCATCGACACCACCACTGGCCCGCGGCTCTGGCTTTTCTTCACGCCCGAGGCCCCCGGCTGGTTCGCCGAAGGCGAATTCGCGTGAGTGAGCCGGGAAATCGAACCCCTCCGGTGGAGGGGGTCCCCGGCGAACGCCCCTGCGCGTCGCAGGGGCCAGCAAAGGCAGGATCAAGACCCCCTCCCGCACCCCCCTCCCCTTTTCATCTTGCCGAAAATACCTCGGGGGGTGAGGGGGGCAGCGCCCCCCTTTCGGGGCCCGCAGCGCAGCCCGCCTATGCAGAACTCTGCATCACCTCGAACTTCAGCTTTCTGACCGGCGCTTCCCACCCCGAGGAACTGGTCACCCGTGCCGCCGATCTGGGCCTGACCGCACTGGCCATCACCGACCGCAATTCGCTTGCGGGCGTCGTGCGGGCCTTCGCGGCGCTGAAGGAACTCAGACGCGCCCGCAACGACGTGCCCATCCGCAGCGCCACCGTGACCGACACCTCGGCCCGCCTCAGCACCGAAACCACCCTCCCCCGCCCCAAGGCCGACGCCTTGCCGCGGCTCATCACCGGCGCCCGGCTGATCCTGCGCGACGCGCTCTGCGACTGGATCGCGCTCCCCACCGACCGCGCCGCCTATGAACGGCTCAGCCAACTGCTCACGCTCGGCAAACGCCGCGCCCCGAAGGGCGATTGCCACCTCGACCTTGCCGATCTGCACGCAGAGGGCCGCGGCCTGATCCTGATCGCCCTGCCGCAAGCGCCCCTGTCGCCGAAGATCGCCCATGAGCTGACCGAGATGGCGCGGCGCTTCCCCGGCCATGTCTTTCTGGGCGCCGCACCGCGTTATGACGGCTCCGACCGCGCCCATTTCGCCGCCCTCTCGGCGCTGGCTCTTGCCACCTCGGCGCCGATGGTCGCGGTGGGGGACGTGCTGATGCACCGCGCGGCAAGGCGCCAACTCGCCGATGTGCTCACCTGCCTGCGCGAAGGGCTGACCATCGACCGCATCGGCACCAAGGCCCTGCCGAATGCCGAACGCCGCCTGAAATCCGGCGCCGAAATGGCGCGGCTTTTCGCCGACCATCCGGCCGCGATCCGCCGCACGCTCGACATCGCCGCGCGCATCCAGTTCGACCTGTCCGATCTCAGCTACGACTACCCCGCAAGCCTCGGCCCCGAGGCGCCACAGGACCGCCTGACCCGCCTGACCTGGGAGGGCCTTGCGCGCCGTTGCCCGGACGGCATCCCCGACCGCTTCCGCGCCTTGGCGGAGAAGGAACTCGCCCTTGTCGCCGACTTGGGCTTTGCCGCCTATTTCCTGACGGTCCACGACATCGTCGCCTTCGCCCGCGCGCGCAACATCCTGTGTCAGGGCCGCGGCTCGGCGGCGAATTCCATCCTGTGCTGGGCGCTCGGCATCACCGATGTCCGCCCCGACCAGATTTCCATGGTCTTCGAGCGCTTCATCTCGAAACACCGCGGCGAGCCGCCCGATATCGACGTGGATTTCGAACACGAACGCCGCGAAGAGGTGATCCAGCATATCTACGACACCTACGGCCGCGACCGCGCCGGGCTTTGCGCGACGGTGATCCACTTCCGCACCCGCGCCGCGATCCGCGAGGTGGGCAAGGTCATGGGCCTGTCCGCCGACACCACCGCGGCGCTGACCGGGCAGATCTGGGGCAGTTCCTCCAAAGGCGCCGACCCCGCCCGGCTGCGCGAATTGGGCCTTGATCCGGAGAACCGCCGTCTGGCGCAAACCATCCGCCTGATCGGCGAGATCATCGGCTTTCCGCGCCATCTGTCGCAACATGTCGGCGGCTTCGTCATCACCCGCGGTCGGCTCGACGCGCTTTGCCCGATCGAGAATGCCGCGATGGAGGGGCGCACGGTGATCGAATGGGACAAGGACGACATCGACACCTTGGGCATTCTCAAGGTCGACATCCTCAGCCTTGGCATGCTGACCTGCCTGCGCAAGGCCTTTGCCCTGCTTGAAAAGACCGGCGGGCCCAGCCTGACGCTGGGCACCGTGCCGCAGGAAGATGCGCCCACCTATGCGATGCTGTCCCGCGCCGATGCCATCGGCGTCTTTCAGGTCGAAAGCCGGGCGCAGATGAATTTCCTGCCGCGGATGCGCCCGCGCACCTTTTACGATCTGGTGATCGAGGTCGCCATCGTCCGCCCCGGCCCGATTCAGGGCGGCATGGTCCATCCCTATATCGCCCGCCGTCAGGGCCGCGAGGCGGTCAGCTTCCCGTCAAAAGATCTGGAAGGCGTTCTGGGCAAGACCCTTGGCGTGCCGCTTTTCCAGGAGCAGGCGATGCAGATCGCCGTCGTCGGCGCGGGCTTTTCCCCCGAGGAAGCCGACCGCCTGCGCCGCTCGATCGCCACCTTCCGGCGCATGGGCACGATCGCGACCTTCCGCGACCGCTTCATCGCCGGGATGCTGGACCGCGGCTACGAACAGACCTTTGCCGAGGCCAGTTTCGCGCAGATCGAGGGCTTTGCCGAATATGGTTTCCCCGAAAGCCATGCCGCGGCTTTCGCGATGCTGACCTATGTGTCCTCCTGGCTCAAATGCCATTACCCGGCGCATTTCGCCTGCGCGCTTTTGAATGCCCAGCCGATGGGCTTTTACGCCCCGGCGCAGATCGTGCGCGATGCGCGCGAGCATGGGATCGAGGTGCGGCCCGTCTCGGTCAATGCCTCGGACTGGGACAACACGCTCGAACGCCGCACCGATGGGCGCTTCGCGCTGCGGCTCGGCTTCCGGCAGGTGAAGGGGTTGCGCGAAGACGACGCGGGCTGGATCGTCGCGGCACGCGGCAATGGGTATCCCGATCCGCAGGCGCTCTGGCTGCGGGCGGGGGTGGGCGCCGCGACGCTCGAACGGCTGGCCGAGGCCGATGCTTTTGCGGGCATGGGCCTGACCCGGCGCGATGCTTTGTGGCAGGTCCGGGCGATCCGCGCGCCGCGGCCCTTGCCGCTGTTCTCGGACCCGCTTGATGGCGAGGGGATCGTGGAAGCCCCGCCCACCCTGCCGATGATGCATCTGGGCGAGGAGGTGGTGGAGGATTACCTGTCGCTGCGGCTGTCCTTGCGCGCCCATCCGATGGAGCTGTTGCGCCCGATGATTGCCGGGCTGACGCCGCATGCCAGTCTTGGCAGCGCGCCGATCGCCCGGACCTCGGTCTGCGGTCTGGTGATCACGCGCCAACGCCCCGGCACGGCCTCGGGGGTGATTTTCCTGACTTTGGAGGATGAGACGGGGGTGTCGAACGTGATCGTCTGGCCGAAGATCTATGCGCAATTCCGCCGCGCGGTGATCGGCGGGCGGCTTTTGCGCGTCACCGGGCGGTTGCAGCGCGAGGGGATCGTGGTGCATCTGATCGCGGACGAGATCACCGATCTTTCGGGCCATCTTGCGGCCTTGGGCCATCCGCTCGACAGCGTGGTGGGGCTGACCCAGCCGCAGGCCGACGACGCGCCGCGGCCAAGGGCGCAGGCCGGGGCACGGCATCCGCGCGAGCAGGCGAAGAAACTGTTCCCAAGCCGGGATTTTCATTGAGGGACTGCCCGATTTCGGGCGGAAAAGGAAAGGCACGGCCTTTCCCCGCCCGCTGCGATCCGGTCGTCCCAGGACCGTTTCCCCAAGCACAGCAGAGGCCGGCGCCCGACCCGGCGGGCGAGAAGCGCCCGCCATGGGCGGGGCGGGCGCTGGCCGAGGGCCTTTGGGCCCCCGGCGGTCACTGGGCCGATGTCCCGCATGGCCAAGGCAATGGCCTTGGCCAGACGCCTCTCACCCCTCGGCCACCAGCCCCTTCGCCACGCCGCCCGACACCGCCAGCGCATCGGCAGGCGCGAGCCGCACCATCAAGCCCCGCTTGCCGCCGTTCACGACGATCCGCTCCACGCCCAGCGCCGTCGCCTCGAACGCCACCGGTACCCGCTTCTTCTGCCCGAACGGCGAAATCCCCCCGGTGTGAAAGCCGGTCAGCCGCTCGGCCTTGTCGGGCGGCATCATCGCCGCCGTCTTGGCCCCGAAAGCCACCGCCACCTTCTTCATGGACAATGTGCAATCCGACGGGATCACCGCACAGGCAGGCTTGCCATCGACCTCGACCATCAGCGTCTTGAGCACCTCGGCGGGATCGGCGCCGATCGCCGCAGCCGCATGCAGGCCGATCTTGTCCTGCCCGGCAACGTACTCATATTCGATCCGCTCGAAACCGACCTTCGCGGCCTCGAGCGCGCGGGTGGCTTGGGTGGCTGTGCTCATGGCGCTCTCCTTTTCCCCGTCTTGCCAAGCCCCCCTCCCCCCGTCAACGCCGCAAATTCCGTTGCGTCGCAACCGCAGGATGTGCCGCCTTTGCCGTTGCCAGAGACCCCGCCCCCGATAGGATTTGACGTCAGGGAAAGGGAGGAGAGGATGCAGATTTCAGGCAAGGTCTTTGTCGTCACCGGCGGCGGTTCGGGGCTCGGTGCCGCGGTCGCGCGGATGGTTGCGGACAATGGCGGCAAGGTGGTGATCGTCGATCTGAACGCCGAGGCGGGCATGGCGATGGCCTCGGACCTCGGCGCCATCTCGCGGTTTTGCCGCGCCGATGTCACGCAGGAAGCCGACGGCACCGCCGCGATCGAGTTGGCGATTTCGGTCTTCGGGCGGCTCGATGCGCTGGTCAATTGCGCGGGCATTGCCCCGGGCGAAAAGATATTGGGCCGCGAGGGGCCGCATCGGCTCGACAGTTTTGCCCGCGCGGTGACGGTGAACCTTGTGGGCACCTTCAACATGCTGCGTCTGGCCGCCGAGGCGATGGCGAAAAACGCCCCCGGCCCGGGCGGCGAGCGCGGGGTGATCGTCAACACGGCCTCCATCGCGGCCTTTGACGGGCAGATCGGACAGGCGGCCTATGCCGCGTCCAAGGGCGGCGTCGCGGCGCTGACCCTTCCGGCCGCGCGCGAACTCGCCCGGCATGGCATCCGCGTCGTGACGGTGGCGCCCGGCATATTTCGCACACCGATGATGGCGAGCCTGCCGCAGGAGGTGCAGGACAATCTGGGCGCCTCGGTGCCCTTCCCGAACCGGCTGGGAGATCCCGCGGAATATGCCGCGCTGGTGCGCCATATCTGCGAAAACCAGATGATGAACGGCGAGGTGCTGCGGCTGGATGGCGCCCTGCGGATGGCCGCGAAATGAGGGGGGAGATGATGACGGATCCGGTGGTGATCGTGGGCATGGCCCGCACGCCGATGGGCGGCTTTCAGGGCGCGTTTGCCGATCTGGCGGCCGCCGATCTGGGCGCGGTGGCGCTTCGCGCGGCGCTTTCGCGGGCGGGTCTTCCGGCCGAGGCGGTCGACGAGGTGATCCTGGGCTGCGTCCTGCCCGCAGGTCAGGGTCAAGCCCCGGCACGGCAGGCGGCGCTGAAAGCCGGACTACCGCTTGCTGCGGGGGCGACGACGATCAACAAGATGTGCGGCTCGGGGATGAAGGCGGCGATGTTCGGCCACGACCTTTTGCTCGCGGGCTCGGCGCAGGTGGTGCTGGCGGGCGGCATGGAGAGCATGACGAATGCCCCCTATCTTCTGCCGAAAGCGCGCGGCGGGCTGCGGCTCGGGCATGGGCAGGTGATGGATCACATGTTCCTGGACGGGCTCGAGGATGCCTATGACCGCGGCCGGTTGATGGGCACCTTTGCCGAGGATTGCGCCGAGGAGTTCGGCTTCACCCGCGCGGCGCAGGATGGCTATGCGATCACCTCGCTGACCCGGGCGCAGGCGGCGATTGCGAGCGGGGCTTTCGCGGCGGAAATCGCGCCGGTGGTGATTTCGGGCAAGACCGAAGTCACGGTCAACACCGACGAGCAGCCCGGCAAGGCGCGGATGGACAAGATCGCGACGCTGAAACCCGCGTTCCGGCCGGGCGGCACGGTGACGGCGGCGAATTCGTCGTCGATCTCGGACGGGGCGGCGGCGCTGGTGCTGATGCGCGCCTCCGAGGCCGAGGCCCGCGGGCTGACGCCGCTCGCCCGGGTGCTGGGCCATGCGACCCATGCCGACAAGCCGAACCTGTTTCCGACCGCGCCGATCGGGGCGCTGTCGAAACTGTCGGAAAAGCTCGATCTTGACCTGCGGGCGGTCGATCTTTTCGAGGTGAACGAGGCTTTCGCGGTCGTCGCCATGGCGGCGATGACCGTGCTGAACCTGCCGCATGAACGGGTCAATGTGCATGGCGGCGCCTGCGCGCTGGGGCATCCGATCGGTGCCTCGGGCGCGCGGGTGCTGGTGACGCTGCTTGCCGCGCTGCAACGGCATGGGCTGAGAACCGGGGTGGCGACGCTCTGCATCGGCGGCGGGGAAGCCACGGCGATGGCGATCGAGCGGATCGACGCCTAACCGGCGCGGCAGGTCATCGGGCGGGCGGCGGGCCGGATCTCGTCCGTCCGCCGCCAGAGCCCGTCTGCCCGCGCGAAGACCACCCGCCCGGCGCGGGCAAAGCCCACCACGCCCGCGGGGGTGAAGCGGGTGATCTCGGCCCGGTCCGGCGCCAGATCGATCACGCCGAAATCATTCGGCTCGCCGCGTTCGCGGGTCGAAAGACCGGTGCCGACCTGCAGCTGCAGCACGCGCGCCGCGCCCTCTCGGGTGACGAAGGGCTGCGTGCGCCACAGATGCAGATGCCCGGTGCACAGCATCCCCACCCCGGCTTCGGCCATCGCCTCCAGCGCGTCCGCGGCGCCCGCAAGCAGGGTCTTGTCGCTGTCGTCGGGCTGGGTGAACGGGTGATGCGCCACCACCACGACCTGTCGCCCCGCCTGCACGGCCTTGCGCACCCGCGCGAGCAGCGTCGCGAAGCCGCCGCGGCGAATGCGGCCCGCCTGCCAATGCCGCGGCGTCGCGGTGTTGAAGCCAAGCACCGTCACCCCCGGCAGCTCCCGCACCGGGTAGAGGTCGTCGCAGATCGCGGCGCGATAGCCGCCAAAGGGGCGCAGGAACCGCAGCACGGGCCGATCGAGCGGAATGTCGTGATTGCCCGGAACCGCAAGCCAGGGCCGCTCGATCCGGTCCAGAAAGGCCTGCGCCTGACGGAACTGTGCCTCCCGGGCACGCTGGGTGATATCGCCCGAAAGCAGCACCAGATCGGGCGCCAGCCGCTGCACCGCCGCCACCAGAGGCGCGATCAGCTCGGGATGGGTGCGCCCGAAATGCAGATCCGAAAGGTGCAACAGCCGGATCACGCCGGAATCCCCTCCGCCAGCGCGTCGACCACGGTTTCGGCAAGCCCGCCCTGCTCCTCGGCCGCGCCCGCGCGGGCACTGAGCTCGGGGCCGATCACCGTCAGCCCCTCGGGCAGGGCGCGGTAGTGCAAGGGCGTCGCCATCTCGGACCTTTCGCCATCGCGGGCGGTCAAAAGCCGCGGCTTCGCCGGGGTGATGGTGAAGGCGGAGCCGAAGTCGATCTGGTAATCGACATGCCGCTCGGCCCAGCCCATGCCCAGCTTGAGCGCCCCCGTCAGCATCGCGCGCAGACTGGTTTCCGGCGCCAGAAGCAGCGCCAGCTCGCCCGCGCGCAAGCGCCCCGCCCCGGCAATGCCCAGGAAATCAAGCTGATAGGGGCTGTTCATCACGAAGGCGAGCGGCGAATGCACCCGCCTTGTGCCGGTGGCGCCCTCGATCGTCAGCCACATGCCGCCCGGTGCGACCAGCATCGTGCGCAGCACCGACCAATGCGCCGCAAGGCGCGAGCGGCCCCAGCGGCGGTAGATCGCCTCGCGCTCGCGCAGGATGCGGGGGTAAAGCCCGATCGAGGCGTTGTTCAGAAACAGCCGGTCGTTCACCAGCCCCGCCTGCACCGCGCGCGCCGTGCCCCCGGCGAGCACCGCCACCGCGGCGTCGATGTCTTCGGGAATGCCCAGACCGCGGGCGAAGAAATTGAAGGTGCCGGTCGGAATGACCCCGAGCCGCACCCCGGCGCCGTGGATCGTGTCGGCAACGGCCGAAATCGTGCCATCACCGCCGCAGGCGACGAGGGTGCCAACCCCCTGCGCCAGCGCGGCGCGGGTGTTGGGCACGATCTTTTCCGGCCCGCCCGAAAGCAGCGTCCAGCCGCCCTGCGGAAAATGCCGTTCGAAGGCGGCGTGCAGCGCCGCGATCCGCTCAGAGGCGCCGGTTCCGGAGCCGGAATTGACCACAACGCAAATCTGCTCGGCGGCACCGGCCGGAAAACGCGGGATCGGGGGGAAACGGGTCTCGAGGATCATGGCGCACTCCGCTTGGGTGCGGGGCTTTCCGACGCACCTGTTCCCCAACGCGGCAGGCACGAAATCGTTCCCTGCCGCAGCGATTGGCTTTCCGCCCCGGCTGCGCTAGAACGGCGCGAGCCAATGCCAGCCCGGAGACATCCGATGCCCCATTACCGTTCCCGCAAATCGACCCATGGCCGCAACATGGCCGGTGCCCGTGGCCTGTGGCGTGCCACCGGCATGACCGACGGCGATTTCGGCAAGCCGATCATCGCCGTCGTCAACTCCTTCACCCAGTTCGTGCCGGGTCACGTCCACCTGAAGGACCTCGGCCAGATGGTCGCGCGCGAGATCGAAGCCGCGGGCGGTGTCGCCAAGGAATTCAACACCATCGCCATCGATGACGGCATCGCGATGGGCCATGACGGCATGCTCTATTCCCTGCCCTCGCGCGAAGTGATCGCGGATTCGGTCGAATACATGGTCAACGGCCATTGCGCCGACGCGATGGTCTGCATCTCGAACTGCGACAAGATCACGCCCGGCATGATGATGGCGGCGATGCGGCTCAACATCCCGGTGATCTTCGTTTCGGGCGGGCCGATGGAGGCGGGCAAGATCAGTTCCGACGTGATCGACCATGACCTTGATCTGGTCGATGCGATGGTCGTGGCCGCCGACGACAGCTACACCGACGCACAGGTCGAAGCGATCGAGAAAGCCGCCTGCCCCACCTGCGGCTCGTGCTCGGGGATGTTCACCGCGAATTCGATGAACTGTCTGGCCGAGGCGCTGGGGCTGGCGCTGCCGGGCAACGGCTCGATGCTGGCGACCCATGCCGACCGCAAGGCGCTCTTCCTTGAAGCCGGGCGCAAGATCGTCGAGATCACCAAGCGCCACTATGAGGGCGAGGAAAAGGGCCTGCTGCCGCGCGACATCGCCACGTTTGAGGCGTTCGAAAACGCGATGAGCCTTGATATCGCGATGGGTGGCTCGACCAACACCGTGCTGCACCTGCTCGCCATCGCCCATGAAGGCGAGGTGAATTTCACCATGGACGACATGGACCGGCTGTCGCGCAAGGTGCCGTGCCTGTCCAAGGTCGCCCCGGCGAAACAGGACGTGCATATGGAAGACGTGCACCGCGCGGGCGGCATCATGGCGATCCTTGGCGAATTGCTGCGCGGCGGTCTGCTGCATGGCGATGCGAAAACCGTGCATTCGGCGACCATCGCCGAGGCGATTGCGAAATGGGACGTGATGGTGGCGAACGATCCCGCCGTCGACACGTTCTACCGCGCCGCACCGGGGGGCGTGCGCACCACCGAAGCCTTCTCGACCCAGAACCGCTACAAGGAGCTGGACCGCGACCGCAAGGGCGGCGTGATCCGCTCGGTCGAGCACGCCTTCACCAAGGACGGCGGTCTGGCGGTGCTCTTTGGCAACATCGCGGAAAACGGTTGCATCGTGAAGACCGCGGGCGTGGACGAGTCGATCCTCAAGTTCACCGGCCCGGCGAAAGTCTTTGAAAGCCAAGACGATGCGGTGTCCGGCATCCTGACCGGCAAGGTCATCGAGGGCGAAGTGGTGGTGATCCGCTTCGAGGGCCCGCGCGGTGGCCCGGGCATGCAGGAGATGCTCTATCCGACCAGCTATCTGAAATCGAAGGGGCTGGGCAAGAAATGCGCCCTGCTGACCGATGGCCGCTTCTCGGGCGGCACCTCGGGGCTCTCGATCGGGCACGTCTCGCCCGAGGCCGAGGAAGGCGGGCTGATCGGGCTTGTCGAAACCGGCGACGTGATCGAGATCGACATTCCGAACCGCACCATCCATCTGGCGGTGGACGAGGCAACGCTCGCCGCCCGCCGCGCCGCCAAGGGCCCGCTGCCCTGGGCCCCCGCTGCCCCCCGTCCGCGCCATGTGTCGACCGCGCTCAAGGCCTATGCGATGTTCGCGTCCTCAGCGGCCAAGGGCGGCGTGCGCATCCTGCCGAAGTGATCGCAAGGCTATCGAACTGAAAAGGCCCCCGCCGCGACGGGGGCCTTTTTCATCTCAGCCGATCAGGACCAGGTTTGCAGCACATGCGCGGCGGCGGCGATCATCGCCCAGATCACCCCATGCACCAGCGCGAGCGCCCCAAGCCCTGCCGTCACCCCGGCCATCACCCAAAGCCCGTCGCGCTCGAAAAGACCGATGCCGATCAAGGCGAGCGCAAAGGCCGGGCCGATATTGCCGAGCGGGATCGGCAGCGTCAGGATGATCGCCAGCACAAGGGCCAGCGCCCCCAGCGCCTGCTCGGCCCAGCGCGAGGACAGAAAGCCCAGCCGCGGTTTCAGCATCTTTTCCGCCCGGGTCAGGCGCGGCACGACAAAGGCAGCCAGACGCGCGAAATCCGCCCGCGCGATCGAGCGTTTGGCGATGAAGGCGGGAAACCACGGCGGCCCGCCGATCAGCATCTGAAAGGTCAGGAAGATCAGCGGCAGCCCCAGCACGGCCGAAGTGCCCGGCGGCGTCGGCAGCACATTCGGCAGCGAAAAGATCACCAGAAGCGGGCCAAAGGCGCGCACGCTGAGCCGCGTAAGCAGATCGGACAGCGCGATGCGGTCGCGGCTTTGATCCTCGGCCAGCTCGGTCAGCAGATCCGACAGCCGCTCGGGCCGGGGCTTGCGCGACAGACGCGCGCGCAGCTTCGCGGCAACGGCCCGCGCCCGGGCACGCGCGGCGGGGCCCGACATCCGGCTCATGCCCGCACCCTTTGGGGAATGCGGACAAGGCAAGGGCGGCACATGGCAAATCGGCACGTCATGAGCGGAGATTTCACGCGGATCTGAAGAGGATATCTGGCAGATAGGCACCCCCTCCCCCGCTCGCAAGACCGCTGCGGCCGAATGTTGCGGCAGCGCCGTTCAGGGGGCGATGGTGTAGAGGATGAAACCCGAGGCCGGGGCATAGGTGTCGTAAAGCCCCCGCGCCGTGGTGTTGGTTTCCGCCGTGAGCCAGCGCACCGAAGTGTAGCCGCGCGCACGGGCAAAGGCCCGGACATGCTCGATCAGCGCCCGGCCGACCCCCTTGCCGCGCGCCTCGGGCACGGTGAACAGGTCGCTCAGGTAAACGACCATCCCGCCCGAAAGCGAGCGGTGCATCAGCGAATATTGCACGAGGCCGAGCGCGGTGCCGTCTTCATCGCGGGCGATGTCGGCCCAGTAGGGCTCGGTTTCGGACTGGATCCAGTCCCAGACCCGCGCCTCGGCACCCGAGGCATCGGTCTTGTAAAACGCCGCATAGGCGCGAAACAGCGCCTCCCAATCGGCGCGGTCGGCGGGGGTGACGGGGGCAATGGTCAGGCTCATGGCGGCTCTCCTCTTTGGTTCAGGGAACCGCAAGCGGCTGGCGGCGGCAAGCCGCCAAAGCGGGCGACGATTGCCCGGATTGCGCGAAGGACGGGGCCATGCGATGATAAGCCATGGCCGAGATCGTCAATCTGAACCGTTTCCGCAAGCAAGCCGCCCGTGCCGAAGCCAAGGCCGCGGCCGATGCCAATGCCGCCAAATTCGGCCGCACCAAGGCGCAGAAAAAGCTCGAGGAGGCCGAGGCCGCCAAAGCCCGCGCCACCCTCGACGCGCATCGGCGCGAGGATGAACCAGAGGACAAGGCGTGAGCGAAGCCCCGCGCAAGCATTCGCTGACCTTGGGCGGGCATCGCACCTCGGTCTCGCTCGAGGACGAGTTCTGGGTGGGATTCAAGGAACTCGCGGCCGAACGTGGTCTGGGCATCAACGAGGCCGCGCGGGAAATCGACGCGGCCCGCGATCCGGGCACCGGGCTTGCGACGGCGATCCGGCTGGCCGTGCTGCGCTATTACCGCGACCGCGCGACAAGCCCCGAGCGCACCGCCGCCTCGCAGGCCGCGGCCAGATCCTTGCGCGAGGGATAATCCGACACATCAAGCGGCGGATGGAAAACCACCTCCGCCGCGCCCTGTTTCGGCGCCGACAGCACCTTGATCAGATGGCTTGCAAAGGGCATGTCCCGCCACCAGCCGTAAAACCGCGGGTCCTCGCCCTCGGGCGCGGTGTAATTCACCGTCACCGGCTGGATCTGCATCACCTTGTCGAGGCCATGGGTGTAGAAAGCGGCAAAGAGCGTCGTCTTGAACGGCAGCACCTGCATCCCGTCGGTCGAGGTGCCCTCGGGGAAGAACAGCAGGTGATGGCCATCACGGATGCGGCCCTCGAAGATCGCCTGCTGCGCCTTCGCTTCACGCGGGTCGCGGCGGATGAAGACGGTGCCGGTCGCCCGCGCCAGCCAGCCGGCAAAGGGCCAATGCGCCACCTCGTCCTTCGAGACGAAGTAGCATTTCTGACAGGCGTTCAGCGTGTAGATGTCGAGCCAGCCGGTGTGATTGGCAACGACCGCGCCGATGTGGCGCATGGGTTCGCCGCGCACGCTGAAGCGCAGACCGATGAGCGCGACACAGATCCGGCACACGACGGTGGTGATCGCGGGCGTCCAGGGCCGGTGCTCGCCATGCAGGGGCCGCTCGATCAGCCGCACCGCCAGCAAGACGATCAGCCCGACGAGCAGCGCAGTCGCGATCGGCACGCCCCGCAAGACCAAACGCATCCGGTCGGCAAGGGTCGCGGGCTTGTCGGGCGGCGGCTCATCCCCCATCCAGATCGGTCGCGTCATCCTCTCCCCTCCACCCGTCGCGTGTAGAATTCCCGGTGCTTTTCCGACATCGCCTGCGTATCCATCAAAAGCATGACATCGGTGGTGTTGAACGGCCGGTCGACGAAGGCGCCTTCGCCGACGAACCCCCCCAAGCGCAAGTAAGCCTTGATCAAATTCGGCATCGCCTCCATCGCGCTGCGGCGATCGAGCGCATCTTTCGCCACCAGATCCATGCTCTGGAAATGCTTGGCGCGCGGGCGCAGCCCCTCGGGTGCGAGATGATGGTGGTGCAGCCAGGCAAGTGGCTGTTTCAGCGTCTCGACATCGGTGCCGTGGAACGAGGCGACGCCGAACAGGATTTCGATCTCATGCGCCAGCACGTAATCTGCAAGCGCATTCCACAGCATCAGCATCGCCGCGCCGCCGCGGTGATCGGGATGCACGCAGGACCGCCCCAGTTCCAGCAGCCGCCGCCCCGAGGCCCGCAAGGGCGCAAGGTCATATTCCGCATCACAATAAAAGCGCCCGATCTCTGCCGCCCGATCCGAGCGCAACAGCCGGTAGGCCGCCACGACACGGTCCAGATCATCCTCTGGCTTGCTCGGATCGATCAGCATCAGATGGTCGTAAAGCGGGTCGAATTCATCCGCTTCGAGCCGGTTTTCGTGGTCGATGAGCGGCCCGGCGCCCCCCAATTCCTCCACGAAGACGGCGTAGCGCAGCCGTTGCGATGCCCGAATGTCCTGGGCATCGCGCGCCAATCTGACTTCATAAGAAAGCGGTGCTGCCGCCATGATCAATGCCTTCTGTCTTCTTCCGGTCTATGCGTCCGCGCGCGAAGGTGCAATGACGGCAGACACGTTCAACCACGCCGCGACGTGGGGTTACATTCCCGAAGCCCGGGTGTTAACCATTTTTAAAGGTGTTAACCTTTTATCAACCTTGGTCAGGAATAACGAGAGCAAGCTGCACCCGTGTCCCGTCGATCACCTGTTTGCCGGCATGTTCGAAATTGACCGTCACCTTGTCGCCCACGCGCGACTGTACCTGTCCCAGCCCCCAATCCGGGGCCTGGGGGTTCTTGACCAGCATCCCCGGTTCCAGAAACTCGTTCATCCTGCCCTCGCTTCGGCGACCCCCGAAAGGGAGACCCTTCATGCCTCATGACGCTTTTGCCACCGCCCCGCTTCCCGAAACCGCGCCCTCCGAGGCCGATCTGGTCGCCCTTGTCGGTTCGCGACTCTGCCACGACCTTATCAGCCCTTTGGGGGCGATCGGCAACGGGGTGGAGTTGCTGGCGATGTCGGGTCTGGGCAGCAGCCCCGAGGTGCAACTGATCTCGGAAAGCGTCACCTCGGCCAATGCGCGGATCAAATTCTTCCGCATCGCCTTTGGTCAGGCCTCGGTCGACCAGCGGATCGGAACCTCGGAAATCCTTGGCGTGCTTGAAGAAATCTCGCGCGGGGGGCGGGTGAAATACCACTGGCTCGGGGCGGGCGATCAGTCGCGCCGGATGGTGAAACTGATCTTCCTTGCGATCCTCTGCCTCGAGCCCGCGCTGCCCTGGGGTGGCGAAGTCGTGATCTCGGAGGAAGACGGCGAATGGCGTCTCGTGGCCCAGGCCAAGCGCACGAAGCCCGACCCGGAGCTGTGGTCGCGGCTCTCGGGCAGTCTGGCGACGGTCACCCCCGCGCAGGTGCAGTTCCTGCTTTTGCCGCGCGAGGCGGGCCATCACGGCCGACGCATCGTCTGGGACGTGGCCGAGACGCGCGTCGAAATCCGGTTCTGAGCCTTACGCGTGGCCCGGCCTTACGCCCGGCCCAGCTTTAGGCGCGGATCGTCCCGTCGCCCCGCACGAGATATTTGAACGAGGTCAGCTGCTCGGCGCCCACCGGGCCGCGCGCATGCAGCTTGCCCGTGGCGATGCCGATCTCCGCCCCCATGCCGAATTCGCCGCCATCGGCAAACTGCGTCGAGGCATTGCGCATCAGGATCGCGCTATCGAGCCGTTCAAAGAACCGCGCCGCGGTGGCGTCATTCTCGGTCAGGATCGATTCGGTGTGGCTCGAGCCATAGCGGCGGATATGAGCGATCGCCTCGTCCACCCCGTCGACCAGCTTCGCCGCGCAGATCATGTCGAGGAATTCACGCCCGAAATCCTCCTCGGCGGCGGGAACGGTGCCCGGGATATGCGCGAGATCGGCCGAAACCCGCATCTCGACGCCCTTCGCGATCAGATCTTCAATCAGCACCGCGCCGTGCTTTTCGTAGAACTTGCGGTCGATCAGCAGGCATTCCATCGAGCCGCAAATCCCGGTCCGGCGGGTCTTGGCGTTCACCACCACGCGCCGCGCCTTGTCCAGATCGGCATCGGCATCGGCGTAGGTGTGGCAGATCCCCTCCAGATGCGCGAAGACCGGCACCCGCGCCTCGGCCTGCACAAGACCCACGAGGCCCTTGCCGCCGCGCGGCACGATCACGTCGATATGGGCCACGGCGCGCAGCATCTCGGCTACGGCGGCGCGATCGCGGGTCGGCACCAGCTGAATCGCGGCTTCGGGCAGGTTCGCCGCCTTCAGCCCGGCGACCATGCAGGCATGGATGGCACGCGAGGAATGGAAGCTTTCCGAACCGCCCCGCAGGATCACCGCATTGCCCGCCTTCAGACACAGCGCCCCGGCATCGGCGGTCACATTGGGCCGCGATTCGTAGATCACGCCGATCACGCCCAAAGGCGTGCGGACGCGCTGGATATGCAGCCCCGTCGGCCGATCCCATTCCGCAATGATTTCGCCCACCGGATCACGCTGCTCGGCCACGGCGCGCAGCCCATCGACGATGCCGCGAATCCGGCCCTCGTCCAGCATCAGCCGGTCCATCATCGCGGGGGAAAGGCCCTTTTCGCGACCATAGGCCAGATCTTCGGCATTGGCGGCGATGATCTCGTCCTTGCGGGCGGCAACCTCGTAAGCGGCGGCGATCAGCGCGGCATGCTTGCGCTCGGCGCTGGCAAAGGCCAGTTCGGCCGCCGCGGCACGGGCCGCCTGGCCCAAGGTGTCGATCAGGGTTTTCGCATCCAGCTCGTCGCGCATCAGAAGTCCTCCGTTCGGCGCGTGATACGCCACGAAAGGAACAGCGTCCAGAGGGAGGGGGAAAGTGGCGCGGTTGACGGGGCTCGAACCCGCGACCCCCGGCGTGACAGGCCGGTACTCTAACCAACTGAGCTACAACCGCGCGATGGGGCGGGGTGTAACGGCTGCCTGCGGGGGCGTCAAGCGGGAAAGCGCAGGAAATCTGTCGATGCCAACGATGGCCTGTGGCGGCGGTCCGGATACCCGCCCCGACACCGCGCCCCGGGATGTAACGGCAAGATGAAGTTTTCATGACAACCCAAGGTTGTTCAGCCTTGAGTAACGCCTTGCCGCAACACTTGTCACCGTGACGACAAATCAGGTGCGGCATGGCAACAATTCGGGCTCTTCTCGGCAGAATCGGCGTGCAGGTGGGGCTCTGCGCCGCGCTCTTTGCCGTGCTGCTCACGGTCCTGGGCTGGACCTCGCATGACGGGTTTTCAAGCTTTCGCGCCCAGACGGGAGAGATGACGCGGACACGGGTGCCCGACCTGCGCAGCACAAGCACGCTCGTTGCGCAGATTTCCGCGCTTCCGCAAGGCTTTGCGCAGATCCTGCAGGCGCCGGACACGGCCGCGGTCAAGGCGGCCCACGACGCTCTCGCCGCCCGGATCGACCGCTTTGCCACCGCGCCCGAGGTGGCCGCCGTGCCGGGACTGACGGATCATTTCACCCGATTGCGCGACCGGCTGGATGCACTTGCGGCGATGCTGGCGGCGCGGATGGCCGCCGAAGCGGATCTGGCGCAGGCGCTCAAGGATATCGATTCGGTGCTGCAGACGGTGGTGACCGGCTTCAATGCCTACGAGCCGAAGGATGTGATCCGCCTGCGCTCCGAGATCATCCGCATCCTGACCGAACGCGACCCCGCCGCCTTTGCCCCGCGGGGCCGGAAATTCGCCGAAGCGGCCGCGAATGTCGCGCGCTCGGTGCCCGAGGCCAAGGCCGCAGGGCGCGCAAGGCTTCTGGCGCTGGCGGATCCCGACACGGGGCTCGTCGCGCTGCGCAAGCGGGTTCTGGCCGACAGCGCGGAGGCGACGGCCCTGTCGGGTCAGGCCCTTGCCGCGACCGAAGACATCACGACCCAGGTGACACGCAAGGGGCTTGCGGTGCTGGATGCGGTGGAGGGCGAGATCCGCGGTCTGGACGCCGATGCCGCGCGCACGGACCGGACCTTCTCGCTTCTCCTGGCCGGGGCCGGGCTGGCGCTGGTGCTGGTCGTGCTCTCGCTGCGGGCGCTGATCGTGCACCCGCTGCGCCGCCTCGCCGCGCGGACCCGGGGCCTTGCTGCGGGGAATCGCAGCGTTCTCGACGACATGCGGCGCAGGGGCGGCGAAATCGGCGAGATGCAGGAGGCCCTGTGCGTCTTTCGCGACAATCTTGCCGAAAACGACCGCCTGGCCGAGGCTGCAAGACGCGCCGCGGCCGAGCGGGAAGTCGAGGCGCTGGCGCAGATCGAACGCGAGCGGGCGGCAGAGCGCGCCGAAGCCCTGCGCGAAACCGCGCGACACGAGGCCGAACGCGCTGCCGAGGCCGAGCACAAGCGGCGGGACGCGGAGCTTGCGGCCGAACGCGCGCGGCAGCTGGCCGAGCAGCAGCAGATCGTCGCCACGCTCGAAACCGGGTTGCACCGGCTGGCCGAGGGGGATCTGACCGCGCTGATCCAAAGCCCCTTCCCGCCGCAGTACGAAAGCCTGCGCACCAATTTCAACGCCGCTCTGACGGGCCTTGCGGAGCTTGTCGAGACGATCCGGCACAGCACCGACGGGATTCTCGCCACCTCGACCGATCTGGACCGCGGGGCGGCCGAGATGTCGGCGCAATCGGCCCGGGCGGCGGCCTCGCTGGAAGAAACCGCCGCTGCGATGACCGAACTGGCGGGCGCGTCGCGCACCGGCGCCGAGCGGGCCCTCGAAACCGCCCAAAGCGCCGAGCAGATGCGGACCGGCATCCAGAACGCGCAGGCCGCCGTCAACCGCGTGGTCGAAGCGATGGCGCGCATCACGACCTCGTCCGATGCGATCGCGCGGATCATCTCGGTGATCGACGACATCTCGTTCCAGACCAACCTTCTTGCCCTCAACGCGGGCGTGGAGGCCGCGCGGGCGGGCGAGGCCGGACGCGGCTTTGCCGTTGTCGCCTCGGAAGTGCGAGATCTGGCGCAGCGCACCACCGCCGCCGCCGCCGAGATCGGGGGGCTGATCATGGAGGCCCGCGGCAATGTCGGCGCGGGCGAAACGCTGGTCGCGGAGGCCGATCGGGGCCTTGCCAACACCGTGGGCGTGATCGAGGCGATCGTCCGGCATGTGCAGGAACTGGCGCAGGTCAGCCGCGAACAGTCGGCGAGCATCGGGGAAGTCACCGCCGCGACGGAAGTTCTGGATCTGGCGACGCAGAAAAGCGCCGAGGGGGTCGAACGGACCGCGCATTCGGGACGCGAGCTTCTGAGCGCCGCCCAGATGCTGTCTCAGGCGATCGCGCGCTTCGATCTTGGCACCGGGCACGCCAAGACCGTCTCGCGGGCCGCGTGAACAGCGATGCGATCAGGGAAGGTCGCGCGCGTCGAAGGTCTGGATCAGCGACGGCAGATCGGCGACCGTGTCGATGACGTGATCCGCCCCGGCCGCCTTGAACCGCGCCCGGGCACGGCGACGGATGTCGTTGCGTTTCGCTTCGGGCAAGGCAGCGATCTCGGCCGCGCTGAAGCCCGCCTCATTGCCCGACAGCGTCACGCCCACGGTGATGCAGCCCGCTGCCCGCCCCTCGGCGATGCCGGGTTCGGTGTCATCGACCTTGATCACGCTCTGCGGCGGATAGACGCCAAGATCGGCAAAACACTTGTAGATCATCAGCGGCCCGGGCCGCCCCTCGGCCAGATCGTCGGTGCAGACGAGCGTATCAGGCGCATAGCCCTGCGCCGCGGCCGCGGCGCTCACGCGCCCCATGATCGCGCGCGTGCTGCTGGTCGTCGACCCGATCCGAATGCCCTCCGCCCGCAGCCATGCAGCCGTGTCGAGCGCCCCGGGCACAAACGTCACTCGCGCCGCCGCCGCAGTCTGCCGCGTCACGTAATGCTCATGAAGCCGCGCGACCGCGGCCCGGTCGGGCAGAATGCCGTGCACCTCCTGCCAGCGCGCGGCGATCAGCGGCTCGGCCAGAAGGGCGGCAATGTGATCCGATTTTCGGATCCCCATCGCCTTGCGCAGATCGGCCGTGCCAAGCACGAGCCCGAATTCCGCAAAGCTTTGGGCGAGACTGCCGATCGAGGTCAGCGCACCGAAATCGACCATCGTGCCCGCCCAGTCGAAGATGACCGCCCTGATCCTGCTCATCCCGTCCCTCTTGATCCGTCATACTGGCCCGAGGGGGACATCGCTTCATGAAAGTCGGATGACAGAAGGGCGCGACGCAAGCGCGCATTTCCGCAGGATGGCGTCATTCGAATGTCATGAATTTGTTACAATAAATCAATTGCCGCCAACTATTTTGTCGTTACATTGCCGTTGCATCTGAAGGGGGCTGCGATGGGCAAGAACAAGGAAAAGAAGAAGGAAAGCCAGCTGGTGATCCGGGTCGAGAAAGCGGAGAAGACCGCGTTCCTCGAGTTGTGCGAAGCTCTGGACACCAGCGCAGGGCGCGAATTGCGCCGTTTCATGCGCGAGTTCGTTGCCTCGAACGCCGCCGCGGCGCAGGCCGAGCAACCGGCACCGAAATCCCGCAAGGCTCAGAAAGTGGAAGCTCCCGTCGCGACCGCCGAGCCCGGCGCGGACGTTGCAGCTCCCACCGATGCCGACGCGCCGATCGAGGACGCGCCCGAAACGGAGAAGCCGGTCCGCAAAGCCCGGAAAACCGCGCCGACCGAAGCCTGAGACCGCGCAGACGTCACGGACCGTTGCCTGACCCGACGCGGGTCAGGCGCGTGTCTTGCTGCACAAACCTGCGACCGGATCGCAGGATCATTTGTCGCAGAAATCTGAAAATACCAAGCATGGACAGAGCCTTGGCAAATTCTCTAGGGTACTCCAGGGAGGCCAAACAGTTCAGTTCAGTTTACAGGTACCTCATGAAAAGACCTCGGCCTCCGGTTGCCGCGCTCGTCGCGCGCGTCGTGCGCCTGCGCAAAGTCGATCTGGAACGCGCCACCGGCGATCTTGCCATCGGCACAATGGCACGCCTGCATGTCGATACCGAAGCGCTTGACGCCACCGAATGCAGCATCGTGGAACTCAAGCGTGGCGGGTTCATTTCCGGCCGACAGATGGTCGATCTGTTGCGCCGCCATCAGCGGGAATGCCGCCAGCGGCGCTGATCCTCAGACCGGCGGTTGCGGCGGAAGGGTCGCGCGCAGCCTGCTGGCAGCCGATGCCATCACGGGACGGCTGCGCGACATCAACTGCGTTGTGGTGCGCTGCAAGACCTGCCGCGCGCCCTGCCCGATGCGGCGCGGGCGCAGCTCGAGCCGCGCGGCGCCGATCCCGAACAGCGGATACAGCGCCAGCGCCATCGCGGCCGAGAACAGCATCGAGAAGACGACATCCGACAGGAAATGCCGCCCGAGCGCGATCCGCAAAAGCCCCGTGCCCAGCACGAGAGCGAGGCCGCCAAGCGTCCCGAGCGACTTTTGCAGCCGGGAAAGATGCGGCCAGGCCAGCACCAGCCCGCCCAGAACCAGCGTGGCAATCAGCGCGACATCCCCCGAACTGAAGGAACAGTTGCGGGCGCATTGATCGGTCACCTGCCAGGCGGGGGTAAAGGTGGCCAGCCCGCCGAACTCGGCGACCTGATCGGGACGGGCCCGCCCGACATGGCTCTTGAGCAGCCCGTTCACCAGAAGCCCCGGGGCCAGCAGCAGATTTGCGGCGAGATAGGCGGCGCAGCGCATCTCGGCCTGCCGCAAGACGCCGCCAATCTTGCCCGCGATGACGCCGATGACGATCGCAAAGGCAAGCGCCTCGCCGCCCATGCGGATCAGATCGTTCAGCAGCACCCAGGGACCGGAATGGGCAGGAAAGGCTCCGGTCGCGTCGAAGAACATGGCGGAAACCCGCAGATCAAGCCCGGGAAACAGTGCGAAAACCATCTGGGCGACGATCGCCGCCAGCAAAAGCGCGATGAAAAGACGAAAACGCAACGGGTCGATCATGGTCGGCCAGGTCCTTCAAGGCAGGAGGCGTCGGAAAGAAGCGAAAGAGTGACGTCCGATCCGCGGGCAAAGCCCGTCGTCGGTGCGATCCGCGCCAGCACCGGCGCAGCAGGACAGGGCATCGCGGCGCCGGATCGCTGCACCAGCAGCACGGGCAGCGCATCGGTCTGGGCGCGGAAAGGCGCGGTCATTTCCCAGTGGTTGCGCGGCCGTCCCTGCGGCGGCACCGCGCGCAGGGCAAGGCGGGTGTCGCGGCCGAACCAGGCAAGATCGGCAAGCAAATCCCGATCCGCGGCGACCAGCGTCGGCGCCCCGTGCGCGCGGGCAAGCGCAAGGACCTGCTCTGCCAGCGCCGCATGACCGAGATAGCGGGCAAAGACCTCGCGCCCGTCGGGCAAGCGCAACTCGGGCGCAAGAGCGCGGGCGGCGGGCACGGCCAGCGCCAGCGCCCCGCCCAGTGTCAGGGACACCGCCAGCAGCCGCGGCCGCGCGGCCAAGAGCGGTGCCGCCAGCAACGCGGCAGGCACAAGCGACAGCACCGCCCAATTCGCCAGCGCCTTGCCGCCAAAAGCCTGCAGGCTGACAATGGCAATCGGCACGACGGCAAGCGCGATCAGTCCGACCTCGGACCGGCGCGCCCCTGCGAGCACCGCAGCCGGAAACAGGATCGGCCCGAAAACCGCGAATTGAGACGCCAGAAAGCGCAGGGGCTCAAGCGGATCAAGCCCGCGCACCGGACCCGTGGCGGTATCGGACAGATGGCGGAAGGTGACGAATCCATGATCAAGCAGCCAGACCAGATGCGGCGCAAGCACGATGAGCGCGACCCCCGCCGCAAGCGCCAGATCGCCCCGGCCAATCCGCCAGCGCGGCGACAGCACCGCCGCCAAGGCCATGCCCAGAAGACCGTAAAGCATCGCATATTTGGCGAGCGCCCCAAGCGCCACCGCCAGCCCGAGAGCCGCGGCCTTCCCCGGCTGCGACCGTCCCTGCGCCCGCGCCTGCGCCAGATCGCATTGGGCGATCAAGGCCAGCGCGAAGGCCAGAAGCAGCGGCGTGTCGGTGGTCATCAGGGCCGAGCCCAGCGTCACCGCCGGGGCCGTGGCATAGCCAAGCGCCGCGACGGCCGCGACGCGCGAGGTCGCCAGACGCCGCCCCAGCGCGAAAATGGCCAGCGCCACAGCCAGATGCAGGAAGACCGCTGGCAGGCGCACAGTCGCAACGGACGCGCCGAAGACCGTGGTCACGGCGCCGATCAGCCAGCCGATCAGCGGCGGTTTCGAATAGGCCCCAAGGCTCGGCGCCTGCCCCCAGACCCAATATTGCGCCTCGTCGGTCGAAAGCTCGGTGGCGTCAAACAGCCCGAAGCCAAACCGCCACAGCGTCAGGGCGCCGATCAGCATCAGGGCCAGATGTGGCAGCGACACCGCCCGACGCGGCGAGCAGAGTGCTTCAACTCCGGTCGGCACGGGGCAATTCCTGAGGCTGCGCCCTCTTGCGGCGCCGGATCAGCCAGGCCACGCCGATCAGATCGCTGATCCCCACCAGCGCCCGCGCCAGATTGGTGTATTTCGACCGGCCATGCTGCCGCGGCGCGTGGCTGACATCGACATGGGCGACGCGCCAGCCATCGCGGGCAAAAAGCGCGGGCAGATAGCGGTGCATGTGATCGAAATAGGGCAGATCCAGATAGGCCGCGCGCCGAAAAGCCTTGAGGCCGCAGCCGGTGTCGCGCGTGGCATCGTGCAGGATCGCCTGCCGCAGCGTATTGGCAAAGCGCGAGGCCAGCCGTTTCGACAGCCCATCCTGCCGCCCCACCCGCTGCCCGGCGACCAGCCCGAGCTGCGGATCGCTCTCGGGGGCCAGCAGCGGGGCAAGAAGCTGCGGCAGGTTCTCGGGCGGGTTCTGGCCATCGCCGTCGAGCGTCGCGACCAGCGCGCCCCGTGCAGCCCGAACCCCGGAATGGACGGCCGCCGACTGCCCGGCCGAAATCGCATGGGCGATCACCCGCAGCTCGGGGATCTGCGCCGCCAGATCGAGCGCCACCGCCCGGGTGTCATCGGTCGAGCCATCGTCGACAAGCAGGATCTCGTGCGCACAAAGCCCGGTCAGCGCGGCGCGGATGCCCGCAACCAGCGGCGGCAGGTTCGGCGCCTCGTCATGCAGGGGAACCACGACCGAGACGACGGGCGCCGACACGGGTGCAGGACCGCGCGCCTCGGGCACCGGCATCGACAGGTTGAAATCGGTCGCAAGGTCCATCGTGATCTCCCTCCGGAGACCCGCTAGCAGGGCAATGTCACGGCAAGGTCACGTCTTTCTGACAGTTTGACGACAAGACGGCGACGGGTCAAGGATCAGTAGATCGGCGGCGAAACGATCCAGATCACCACCGCGGGCGCGGTGCCGTCATTGCGCCAGGCATATTCGGTCTGCCCGAATTGAAAGCTGTCGCCGGGGGCGAGGTGAAACTCGGTCTCACCAAGGATCAGCGTCAGCGTGCCCGAGATCACGACGCCGCCATCTTCGGTCGGGCGCGCCTTGCGCGGCCCCTCGCTCGAGGCGCCGGGGGCGAAGACCGAGCGGATCATCTCGAACGAACCGCCCAAAGTGGGCGAGAGCAGTTCCTCGACCAGCCCGCTTTCGGTGGTGCCGATGGTCTGGCGATCGGCGGCGCGCAGCACCAGCCCCTGTTCCTCGGGCGCCCGGCCCGACGAGCGGAAAAAGAAGCTCAGCGTCACCTCGAGCCGTTCGGCGATCTGGCCGAGATCGCGCACCGAAGGCGTGGTCTGGCCGCGCTCGATATGGCTGAGCCAGCCGACCGAGCGCCCCACGGCGGCGGCCAGTTGCGCCAGGGTCATGCCCCGGGTCTTGCGCAGCGCGCGGATATCTTCGCCGACGTGATGGCCCATGAGCTGTCCTTTTTCGCGCGCCACCATGCGGGACACGGTTGAAAAGCTCAAGCCGGAACCGGGACGGATTTGGAATTTCCACCAACAATCTACACATAAATGAAATTTCTTGTTGAAATTTCATTTTGAAGATGGATTTCTGAAGGCATCGTCGCCCCCTGCCCTTCAGAACCGGATGCCCCCATGACCGAAATCCCCGCCAAAGCCCGCATCGTCATCATCGGAGGCGGCATCTCCGGCTGCTCCGTCGCCTATCATCTGGCCCGGCTGGGCTGGACGGATATCGTGCTTCTGGAACGCAAGCAGCTGACCTCGGGCACGACCTGGCACGCTGCCGGGCTGATCGGTCAGCTGCGCGCCAGCCAGAACATGACGCGGCTGGCGAAATACTCGGCCGACCTTTACGCGAAGCTGGAAGCCGAGACCGGCCTTGCCACCGGCTTTCGGCAATGCGGCTCGATCACCGTCGCCCTGACCGGGGAACGGCGCGAAGAAATCCTGCGGCAGGCGGCGCTCGCCCGCGCCTTTGGCGTCGAGGTGAACGAGCTTTCGCCCGCAGAGGTGCTGGCGCGCTATCCGCATCTGAACATCGCCGATGTCGTGGCGGGGGTGCATCTGCCGGGCGACGGGCAGGCCGATCCGGGCAATATCGCCCTTGCGCTGGCCAAGGGGGCGCGCACGCGCGGGGCGAAGATCCTCGAACAGGTGAAGGTCACGCGGATCACCACGGCGGGTGGGAAGGTGACCGGGGTCGATTGGGAAGCGCAGGGCGACAAGGGCCATATCGCCTGCGATCTGGTGGTGAACTGCGGCGGCATGTGGGGCCGCGATCTGGCGGCGCAGAACGATGTGACGCTGCCGCTGCATGCCTGCGAACATTTCTACATCGTCACCGAGAACATCCCCGGCCTTTCGCAGCTGCCGGTGCTGCGGGTGCCGGACGAATGCGCCTATTACAAGGAGGATGCGGGCAAGATCCTGCTTGGCGCCTTTGAGCCGAAGGCCAAGCCTTGGGGCATGGGCGGCATTCCCGAGGATTTCTGCTTCGATCAGCTGCCCGAAGATGTCGATCACTTTGAGCCGATCCTCGAAAAGGCGATCTCGCGGATGCCGATCCTGCAAAGCGCCGGGATCCACACCTTCTTCAACGGCCCGGAAAGCTTCACGCCGGACGATCGCTACTATCTGGGCGAGGCGCCGAACCTGCGCGGCTATTGGGTGGCGGCGGGCTACAACTCGATCGGCATCGTCTCGTCGGGGGGCGCGGGCATGGCGCTGGCGCAATGGATGCATGACGGCGAGGCGCCCTTCGATCTGTGGGAGGTCGATATCCGCCGCGCCCAGCCGTTCCAGAAGAACCGCCGCTACCTGAAGGAACGGGTCAGCGAGACCCTCGGCCTGCTTTATGCCGACCACTTCCCCTATCGGCAGATGGAAACGAGCCGGGGCGTCCGCCGCTCGCCGCTGCATGAACATCTGAAAGTGCGCGGCGCGGTCTTTGGCGAGGTCGCGGGCTGGGAGCGGGCGAACTGGTTCGCCACCCACGGGCAGGAGCGCGAATATCGCCTGAGCTGGAAGCGGCAGAACTGGTTTGCGAACCAATGCACCGAGCATATGGCGCTGCGCACCGGGGTCGGGCTGCTCGACATGTCGAGCTTCGGCAAGATCCGGGTCGAGGGGCGCGATGCGGCGGCCTTCCTGCAACGGCTCTGCGCCAATGATGTCGACGTGCCCGCGGGCCGCATCGTCTACACGCAGATGCTGAACGCGCACGGCGGCATCGAAAGCGACCTGACGGTGACACGGCTTTCGGAAACCGCCTTCTTCCTGGTCGTGCCGGGCGCGACGCTGCAACGCGATCTGGTCTGGCTGCGCAAGCATCTGGCGGATGCGTTCGTGACGATCACCGATGTCACCGCCGCCGAGGCCGTGCTGCCGCTGATGGGGCCGCGCGCCCGCGATCTGCTGCGCCTCGTCTCGCCCGATGATCTGTCGAATGCGGCGCATCCGTTCGGCACGGCGCGCGAGATCGAGATCGGCCTTGGCCTCGCCCGGGCGCATCGGGTGAGCTATGTGGGCGAGCTGGGCTGGGAGCTGTACGTCTCCGCCGATCAGGCCGCGCATGTGTTCGAAACCCTCGTCACGGCGGGGGCCGAGGTCGGGCTGAAGCTGTGCGGCCTGCATGCGATGGACAGCTGCCGGATCGAAAAGGCCTATCGCCACTTCGGCCATGACATCACCGACGAGGATCATGTGCTTGAAGCCGGTCTCGGTTTCGCGGTGAAGACCGAGAAGGGCGATTTCATCGGCCGCGACTCGGTTCTGCGCAAGCGCGATAGCGGTCTGTCGCGCCGGATGGTGCAGTTCCGCCTGCGCGACCCGGAGCCGCTGCTGTTTCACAACGAACCGATCCTGCGCGATGGCAAGATCGTCGGCCAGCTGACCTCGGGCAATTATGGCCATGCCTTGGGCGGGGCGATCGGTCTGGGGTACGTCCCCTGCCGCCCCGACGAAACCGCGGCCGAGCTGCTGGCCTCGCAGTATACGATCGACGTGGCCGGGCGCATCTTTGACGCCGAGGCAAGCCTCGCGCCGCTTTACGACCCGCAATCGACCCGGGTTCGGGCCTGATCCCAAGCCGCCGCAAAGGGGGCAAATGCCCCCTTTCGCACGGAACCCCCTGCCGATCCCGCGCGTTGACCCGCTGTCATCTGCAAGGGAGAAACCGATGCACAAGAGCGCAATCGTTCTGCTGGCCGTTCTGGCGCTGGGGGCTTGCGAAACCGTCAAGGGCGCGGGTCGTGACATGCAGGCCGCGGGCCATGCGGTGACGAAGGAAGCGACCGAGACGCAAGGCGGGATGTGAGCGGCGCAGCCCGGGCTTCGGCCTGGTCAGCCCCCTACACCAGCCCTTCGTCCGCGATGTTCAGCACCACGCCGCAATGCTTGCAGTGCACCGCATCGGCGTCATGCAGCATCAACCCGCAGCTCGGGCATTTGTGGCGCACCTTCAGCGGCCGGAACAGCACCTGCGCCAGCCGCAAAAACAGCGTCACGCCAACGATCATCACCACGACCGAGATCATCCGCCCCGAGGTGCCCTTCAGCGTCACATCGCCAAAGCCCGTCGTCGTCAGCGTCGTCACGGTGAAGTAAAGCGCATCGGCGTAATGGCGGATATCCGGGTTGCGGCCCATCTGCGTCGCATAGATCAGCCCGGTCATCACGAACAGGAACACCGCAAGGTTGATCGCGGCCAGAATCACCTCTTCATATTTGCGGAACAGCCGGAAATCCTGCCGCAGCCGCCCGAGCATCTGATAGGCATGCAAAAGCCGCAGCGTCCGCAAGACGCGCAGAAAGCCAAGCTCTGCCCCCAGCAGCGGCGCCAGAAACGACACCATCGCCACCACATCGGCCCAGGTCGAGAGCCGCCGCCAGAACGCGCCCTTGCGCTCCTCGACCGCGAACCGCGCGCCGAAATCGATCACGATCACCGCACCGATCGCCACATCGGCGACCAGAACCCAGGGCGCCGCGGGCAGGAACGAGGTCACGATCACGAAAACGATCGTCGCCAGATCGAACCCCAGCAGCGCATAGCGAAACCGCTGCGCCCGCTTCGAGCGCCCGTGATAGAGGTTGCGCAGATCTTTCAGCATAAGCTCTCCCCTGCAGGCCTGCGGCGGCTCACCCCTTCCCCAAAGGCCCCATTTCCCCTATCTAGCCACAAACTTCCCTTTCCCAAGGTGCGCGCAATGGCTTCCTATCAATATGTCTACCACATGGATGGCGTCTCGAAGACCTATCCCGGTGGCAAGAAATGCTTCGAAAACATCCGTCTGAACTTCCTGCCGGGCGTCAAGATCGGGGTCGTCGGCGTCAACGGCGCCGGTAAATCGACGCTTTTGCGCATCATGGCGGGCATCGACAAGGATTTTCAGGGCGAGGCCTGGGCTGCCAAGGGCGCCAAGGTCGGCTACCTCTCGCAGGAGCCGCAACTCGACGAGTCGCTGAGCGTGCGCGAAAACGTCATGCTCGGTGTCGCCGAAAAGACCGCCAAGATCGCCCGCTACAATGATCTGGCGATGAACTACAGCGACGAGACCGCCGAGGAGATGGCGCGCCTGCAAGACGAGATCGACGCCGAAAACCTCTGGGATCTCGACAGCCAGGTCGATATCGCGCTGGAAGCGCTGCGCTGCCCGCCCGATGATGCCAATGTCGCAACGCTTTCGGGGGGCGAGCGCCGCCGCGTGGCGCTGTGCAAGCTGCTGCTTGAAGCGCCCGACATGCTGCTCTTGGACGAACCGACCAACCACCTTGACGCCGAAACCATCGCCTGGCTGCAAAAGCACCTGATCGACTACAAGGGCACGATCCTCTGCGTCACCCACGACCGTTACTTCCTTGACGACATCACCTCGTGGATCCTTGAACTCGAGCGCGGCCGCGGCATCCCCTACGAGGGCAACTATTCGAGCTGGCTGGAACAGAAGGCCAAGCGGCTCGAACAGGAAGCCCGCGAGGACAAGGCCAAGCAGAAGGTCATGGAGAAGGAACTGGAATGGATCCGCGCCGGCGCCAAGGCCCGGCAGGCGAAATCCAAGGCCCGGATCGCGGCTTACGACAAGATGGCCGAGGAAGGCGTCAAGGAACGCGTCGGCAAGGCGCAGATCATCATTCCGAACGGCCCGCGCCTTGGCGGCAAGGTGATCGAGGTCACGGGCCTCAAGAAGCACATGGGCGACAAGCTTCTGATCGAGAACCTCAGCTTCTCGCTGCCGCCGGGCGGCATCATGGGGGTGATCGGTCCGAACGGCGCCGGGAAATCGACGCTGATCAAGATGATCGTCGGCGCCGAGGAACCGGACGAGGGCACGATCGTCGTCGGCGACACGGTGAAGCTGGCCTATGTCGATCAGTCGCGCGATGCGCTGGATGCCGAGAAGAACGTCTGGGAGGAAATCTCGGGCGGGGCGGAGCTGATCCAGCTTGGCGATGCGACGGTGCCCAGCCGCAGCTATGTCGGTGCGTTCAACTTCAAGGGCGCGGACCAGCAGAAGAAGGTCGGCCAGCTCTCGGGCGGGGAACGCAACCGCGTTCACATGGCGAAACTGCTGAAATCGGGCGGCAACGTGCTGCTGCTTGACGAACCGACGAACGATCTGGACGTGGAAACCCTGCAGGCGCTGGAAGCGGCGATCGAGGATTTCGCGGGCTGCGCGGTGATCATCTCGCACGACCGCTTCTTCCTCGACCGTCTGTGCACGCACATCCTGTCGTTCGAGGGCGACGCCCATGTGGAATTCTTCGAGGGCAACTTCGAGGATTACGAAAACGACAAGATCCGCCGCCTGGGCCCGGATGCGGTCGAGCCGAAGCGGGTGAAATACAAGAAGTTCACGCGGTAAGACGTGTGTGAAGCAATGATTGGCCAAGCGATCTTGGCCAATCAATTTCTTTGAGGGAAATTCTGTGTCCAACAGCAACGATGGATCAATAGATGACCTCAACCTCAACTTCTGCGTCAAATATGCACGCCATCTGCTGACCGAAAGCAGGATATTTTCCCCGATATTGATCGCGCCAGGCCTTGAGGAAATTGCCTCAAGAAAAATGAATGACGCCACCGGCGGCGTTATTTCATTCGATCACATCGCCCTCACCGAATCAGCGACATTTTATCAATCAAAGTGCAAATTACTATTTAGCCGAGCAAGGCAAAAATTTTCAAATTACCACGAACGCCTTGAATTTTCCACCGATGACTTTATAATATTGGCAAGTCAGCCTGCGCCAGACTTGACGCTGAAGGAGTTCCGTCCGGGACCTGACGAAAAAGGCTCACTCCCAAATGGCGATATTGAGCAACGCCTAGCGAAGTTCTCAGACAAATTGAAGGAGGTCGTAATTGAGGCGAGATGGGCTTTCTCACGCCACGAGATTTATTTCCCGGGAATTACATTTTTTGTCGACGTTTCAAGGAAAGATAGCATGCTGAACCTCAGATCTTTTCAGGGATCCACTAGCGGTATATTTTCCAATGATGGGCGAAAAATTGAAGACATGGCGGATGTCAAGATAGAAAATCTCATCTCATCGGCGCCAAGCGCACAGCACCTGTTATTGGCTGCGCAAGAGGCTGAAAATGCCTATCAGCAACTTCCATTATTAATTGCCTGTGCAAAAAGTCTTGTCGGAGATGGGCGCAAAAAGTTGGAGGCGTTCAAGGTATTTTTACCGGAGCATCTGCGATCGAAATGGGAGATGGCGCTAGAGAGGCGCAGGCATCTTGAGCACGACATTGGCTCAGACCTCAAACTGTGTGATGCAGAGCAGTCTTGTTGGGATATGGATGAGATATTGCCATTCGCTTTTCGATATTACGCAAGCCATCCATTTCGCGCGAGGAATTGAAGTACTCGCCAATTGGTGCATACGGGCTGGAGCATAATCTGATGACCCTCACCCGCATCCTCACCACCCTGCCCGACACCATCTCGGCTCAAACCCTCGGCAAGGCGCTCGTCACCGCGCGGCTGGTCGCCTGCGCCCATGTCTCGGCGCCGGGCACGTCCTTCTACATCTGGGAGGGACAACAGGACCACAGCCCCGAGGTGCAGCTCTGGCTCAAGACTACGCCCGAGCGCCATGCAGGCGATCTCGAAATTGCTTTGCGCCTCGGCGCAGCGCAGATCCGGCGCGGAGATGTTCGAACTGAGCCTGCGGAACATCTCGCCCGCCAGCCATGCGGTGGCGGCAAGGGCACGCGCGCGGCCTGTCGCTTTACACGACGCGGACCGGCACCAAGAACACGTCGCACTGGTATCTGCACGCCGTGCTGATCCTTCAGGAGGAGGTCATCTCGGTCAAGAGCTGCTCCCATGGCGCGATGGGGTTCACACCGCTTGCCCATCCCGGGCGACTTGCCGAGCCTGCCGGTTTCAAGTGCACGCCCGCACCCGGCTTTCTGGCCACGCTCGCGCCGGTCTGACGCCTCTTTCCGCCCTTGCCGCATCCGGGTAATCTTGCCCGATGACGAAGAAATATCCCCGCACCTTTCATTTGCCGATCTCGCCCGGCGCCAGCAGCGACGACAAGATCATGACCTCGCTCGAGGGGCTGGCCGTCGACGATCTGGTGATCACCGAAAAGATGGACGGCGAGAACACCACGCTGCACCGCGGCGGGTGCCATGCGCGCAGCCCCGACAGCCGCAACCACCCCTCGCGCGATTGGCTCAAGGCCTTTGCCGCGGGCATCACGCCGCAGCTGGCCGAGGGCGAGCGGATTGTCGGCGAGAACCTCTATGCCCGCCATTCGGTGGGCTATGACGCGCTGCCCGCATGGTTTCTGGGCTTTGCCTGGATCGTCGGCGACGAGGTGCAGCCCTGGGATCTGACGCTCTTGCGGTTCGAGGAGCTGGGCATCACCCCGGTGCCGGTGCTCTGGCGCGGACCGTTCCGCCCGGGGCTCTTCGAGACCATCGCGGCGGGGCTCGACCGCGACCGGCAGGAGGGCTTCGTCGCCCGCGTGGCCGCGGCCTTCCCGGAGGCCGAGATGCCGCGCCGGATGGGCAAATATGTCCGCGCGGGCCATGTGCAAAGCGAGACGCACTGGATGCACGCCCCCCTTGTGCCGAACGGGCTGAAGGGCGCATGAGCCTCGGACGCGCCGCCCTGCATCTGGTGCTGGCTGCCGTGCTGACGGTGCTGACGCAACTGGGCGGGCTGGCCTGGCTGCTCAGTCGGCTGTTTCGGCGCAAGGCTCTCGCCTTTGCGGTGCTTTACGCCGGGCTTTGGCTGGCGGCGCTGATGATCGCGCCGATCTTCGGGCGGGTGCCGATCGCCTGTCACGGCGAAGGGCCGCTGGGGATGCGGTCCTGGGTCTTCTGCCTTGCGAACCGCAATTACGTCGCGCCGGGTCTCAAGGCCGCCGCCGAGGACATGGCGGCCGCGATGGCGCAGACCTATCCCGGCACCGTGACCCTTGCCCTTGATGGCAACTTCCCGTTTCTGAACGGCTTTCCGCTTCTGCCGCATCTGTCGCACAAGGATGGCCGCAAGCTTGACCTTGCGCTTTATTATGCGGACCAAGGCCGCTACCTGCCGGGGCGGACCCGGTCGCTGCTGGGCTATTTCGCCTTCGAGCCGGGGCCAAGCGTCTGCCCGCCGCGCTTTCCGACCCTGCGCTGGGACCTTGACTGGCTGCAACCGCTCTGGCCCGATTACGCGCCCGAGCCTGCGCGGATGCGCCTTGCGCTGCGGTTGCTTTCGCGCGACCCGCGGATCGGCAAGATTTTCCTTGAACCGCATCTGGCGGCGAAATTCGGGTCCGGCGCCTCCAAGATCCGCTTTCAGGGCTGCGCCGCCGCCCGGCATGACGATCACATCCACATCCAGTTGTGAGGTCCTTTTTCCGCCGGACCGCTCAGCCAAGCGCGTCGATTGCCGCCGCCAGCTTCATCACATCGGCCGCATAGAACCCGGCCGCATTGATGCAATTCGTCTCCAGCAGTTTCAAGCCGCTTTCGGTAGCGCGTGGGCCAGTTTTTCCATGTCGTCGAAGGGCTGCAAGATCCACTGCATCGGGTTCGGGCCTCCGCCGCGCAAAGGTAACACGCCCTTCCATAGCGCCCGGGTCCCGCGGCGTCACGATCCTTGCCGGGGCGGTCCGGCACCGACGCGCCCCGATCCGCAGACTAATTCTCGCTGATGTCGACCGGGCGGAAGTGCAGCGCGGGGTGCGCGAAGGACTCGAAGACAGCCTTGATCTCTTCGGTGCAAAGCGTGTGCAGCGTCCGTGCATCGCGCCAGAGGGTCGCCCCGGTCAGGGCCGATGCCTTCACGACGCGCTCGGCGCCCTCGATGCCATAGCTGTCCAGCGGCAGGTTGCGCTTGCGGTCGCGTCGCTGAAACACGCTCATCCGGCTTTCGTCCCAGCTGTCCCGTCGGGCCACAATGTGCATGTATTGAGATTTCGGCCAGAGTATCTCGGCGTTTGGTGCGAGGCTCCAGATCCGGAAGACCGGCAGAAATTCAAACGCATCGCCCGCCTTTTCGGTCATCGCCTCGGCGAGCGCGGCGCTGACGGCAAGTTCCGGTCCTTCGGTGCCATCGTGCATCCCGAACAGATCGAGCGCACGATCCGGCGGCGTCAGGTCAGAACGCGATCATGGGGCGGCGGGGCGCCTGCGGAGGAGATCCCGACGCAGCGTCAGCCCCGCCGCCACGATGATCGCAAGTTCAAGGCCGAAGGTCCTGTGCAGCACGAAGTTCCACACCCATCCGTCGCAAGCCGCAGCAGTTCGGGCAGGTCGTGCTCCAGAAACGGTACAAGCAAAAGCGCCATGCCCGCCCAGAACAGGAGCCGTGCCGCAAGCGCCCAGACGTCGAGATCAATCGCCAGACCCCGCGCCAGCACCGGGTTCGCCAGCTTCAAGAGCTCAGAAACACAAGACTTCCGGCCAGCGGAAAGGGCCAGTCGCGCAGGGCCTTGCGCGCGCTCTGGCTGACGCGAGAGGGGCGACTGATGTGTCCCAACAAACCCGCCCGCAGGGAAAGCGGTGCCAGCCAATGCCCAGGCAGGCGGCGCAGCCAGGCCGCTGTCAGCGCCAGCGAGAGTGCCTGCAGATGCTCGACCACCGGCGCCGCCGCAAACGCAAGCTGCACCACCGGCCGCACTGAGAGCCGACCGCTCCCGGCCGCCGCCACGCCAAGGATCGCAAGGGCAAAGAGCGCCAGCGACAGACCGGGGGCGTGATGCCAGAACAGCAGATCCGCCAGCGCGACCAAACCCGCGAGCCCGGCCCAATGCGGGCCTCTGGTGCTCCGGCCCTCGCCCAGTGACACATCGGGCGGAACTGAGGTCGGCGCATCGAGCCACCAGCCGTCACGCGCAAGCGACCGGAGCAATCCGGGAATGAGAACGGGTTGGGTCATGATCTGGCTCCGCAAACTGTCTGCGGGACCTTGCCTCGGCCCTTGTGCAGGTGCCGCGCGCAAGGCGTGCAGATCTCGTGCAGAGCGACCGACGCGGGGCGTTTCGCCCATTTCGGGCCTCTCCCGCGGATGGTACAGTTTTTGTGACCTTCGCCAGCAAGGGCTGGGGGTATCGGGGCGCGTTGGGGGGGCGCTCGCCCGCCGCTTGCCGCAGGTCCTGACCCGCAATCGCCGAAACCCATTTTGACCCGATCCCCTTGCAACGGACGAAACCGATGAAACCTCCCCATTTTCTCAAAGCGTTGCTGGGGCGCAAATCCGCAGAAAAGAAGGCGATCCGACCGCAATCCGGCCCGCTGGCGCCGTTTTTCGATGCTCTGGGTGACCCTTCGCTGCCGCCAACCGCCCGCGACGGGATTGGGCGCATTTTCGATGCGGTCGAAAGCCCGATGTTCCTGAGCTTCCCCAAGCAACCCGCGCTGCCCAAAGGCGTGGTGCCGGTGGCTGACCTGCCCCGCGCGCTCGCGCTGATGGTCTCGCGAGAAGGCCTCGAAACCCTTGAATGTTCGTATTTTCCGGGCGTTCTGCCGGAATTGAGCAAGACCCTGCTTTCCACGCTGGACGGCGACACGCAACAGGCCCTGACGCTCCACACCAGCCGAATTCAGGACCGGCTGAGCGCGGCGCTGTTTTCTCTGATCGATCCTGCCCTCGCGCGGCTCACCCGCCGTTTACCCGCCGAGACTGGGCCGTGTCCCCCGCTGGATAGTCTGAGAAATGCAAGCAACGCCTCTGTCCTCGAGCTCCTGCAGCTTGCCGTGATCGTGCCGCTCGACGAGGTTCCGGTGGCGCTGGCGATGCTGGAAATCTTCGAGGCGGGGGCGATCCCCTGCGGCTATCTGGGCCTCGACGCGCCCTGTGACACTGCGGCGGGGCGGCTTTGCGCTTGGATCGGGCCGCAGGTCCACCACCCCGAGGCGGCCGCGCCCGCGATCGAGCTTGAGGACCAGATCGGGCGAGCCGCGCAGGAGATCTTTTTCGCGCTGCGCGAGGCCGTCCGTGACCTCGAGGTCGTTCAGGTGGGGGAAACGGCCTTTGTCTCCTCGAAATCGGCGGGGTTCTTTCTGTCGAGCGGTCCGATGGGCGCGGGAATGGATCGCTACACGGTCTATCTGTCCCCGACCGAGGAGTATGATGCCGCGACCCGTCCGCTTGCCGCGCGGATTGCGGGGCTGGCCGGGCTCGCCGATTGCACCGCGCGGTTTGGGGCGCCCGAGAAGGACATCCCCTCGATCCGCCTGCCGGGGCGCCCGCCAACGCTGCCGGGCAAGCTTTATCGGCATGGACAGGTGCGGGTGTCCGCGCTCAGTGCCAATGGCGTGGACCTTGCCGCGATCACGGTTTGGCTGGATCCGGGCGCAGGGGGCTAGGGTCTGCGGGGCGGATCACTTGGTGAAATCAAGCGCCAAGGGGGCGAGGTCATGCGAGATCGTGAGGCGGAAGCCCCAGAAATTCCAAAGAAAAATATCCCCTTCGCGCACAAGGCCGCTTTGGTAGCCATCGACCCAATCGGGGTGCGGGGGGTGATTGAAGCGCCGCGCCAGATCCGCCGCGCGCAGCCCGAGCGGGGGGCCGCCCAGATCGAAGCGCAGATCGCAAAACCCAGCCAGCAGAAAGTGCCGCGAAACGCGGTCTGGCTGGAAAAACCCGACCGTGCCGCCGCAGGGCAGATCGAGCAGCGCATGATCGGGGGAAACCGTACCAGCGCCTCGGGCAAGGGCGCAAGCCCCGCGCCGTAGCCCATGGGAGGGGCCGTCACGCAGATCCCCTCGGGCAGGGGCAAGCGGTTGACGGCGGGCAGCTGCGGCGCAGGTCGTCCCATCCAGGGAAATCGCACTCTCATATCTCTCTGAGGTGGTCCCCAGCCAGCGGACAGTTTGCTAAGCTTGCCGCCAAGGAAGACGAGGACGAACAGCGTGGCTGGCAAACGGCAGAACTACAGCGCGGACTTCAAGGCGAAGGTGGCGCTTGAAGCCATTCGTGGCGAGGCGACGATCGCCGAGCTGGTGGTGAAGCACGGCGTGCAT
>NZ_QJTK01000015.1 GCF_003217355.1 Rhodobacter viridis
GTCAATAAGCAGCCGCTTATTTACGCCCTGATAACCGTCAGGAGGGCGGGCTTAACCTTGGCAGGCATCACCCGGCCGCGGCGAGGATGGCCGTGTCTTGCGTCCGACACGTCTCCCCCTTCGCGTCGGGATATGCGACGATAGGCCAAGGCCCGACGTCGCCCGCACGACAAGGGTCCCTCGTTTCGTCGCACCAAGGAGAAAATGACCCTGCCGCTCGACGCCTTCCTGCCTTCCCTTGCCGCGCTGGGGCTCTGGTCCTACTGGGCGCTCGGCCTTGCCGCATTTCTGGAAGCGTTCGTTCCGACCGGCCTTTTCATGCCGGGCACCCTGATCGTCGAGGCAGGGGGCATACTGGTGCAGCAGGGCCTGCTCGATTACCTGGATCTCGTCTGGTTCGTTGCGGCGGGCGCGATCCTCGGCGGCGAGGCAAGCTACGGCCTTGGCCGTCTGGCGCGCAGGATGCTGAGCGCAAGGTGGCAGCCGCCGAAATCCATCGCCTATCGCAAAGCCGCGCGGCTCTTTCAGCGCCACGGCGGCTTCGCCCTGATGCCGGGGCGGTTCCTCGGGCCGCTTTTCGGTCTGGTGACCTTGGTCGCGGCGCTGGCAGGGCTGCCGCGGCGGCGCTTCATGGTCTGGAACATCGTGAGCGCGGTTCTGTATGCGCTCGTCCATTCCGGCGTCGGGGTCCTGGTCGGGGGTGTCGCAAGCCGTCTTGGACCACTCGTCAACCGTGTTGGTCTGGCCATCGTGCTGCTGGTGCTGGCGCTTGTGCTGCTCTGGGGACTGATTGCGCGCATGGTGCGACTTGCGCCCTTCGCGCGGTCGATCCTGCGCTCGGTCGGGGCGGCGATCCGCGACACTCCGGAGGTGCGCGACTGGAGCGGGCGACACCCGCGCCTGTCCCGCTTTGTCGAAGGCCGCTTCGATCGCAACCGGTTTTCGGGGCGGACGGCGACCCTGCTCTGCCTTGCGGCGTTCTATCTGATCTGGGTGTGGCTCGGCTCGGTCTTCGATCTGCTGATGCTTGATCCGATCGTGCAAGCGGACCTGCGGCTGGCCAATCTGATCCACGACGTCTGGTCGCCCGACCTGCTGCGGCTGGCTACCCATGTCACCGCGCTGGGGGATGCCAAGGTCATCGCAACCCTGATCGCCGCCGCAGGGATCCTGACCCTCCTGCGGCGGCGCCCGGATCTGCTTGGCGGACTGGCCGTCGCGGTCTGCGGCAATCTTGCCTCGGTGGCGGCGCTCAAGCGCATCTTCGACCGCCCGCGCCCGGAGCTTGCCTATTTCGTCGAGACCTCGGGTAGCTTCCCCTCGGGACATGCCGCGATTTCGGTGGCGTTCTATGGCTTTGCCGCCTTCATGCTCTGGCGCTTGCGGCTGCTGCGCGCCGTGAGCGCTGCGTTCGGGGCCGCGGTGATCGCGTTTCTGATCGGTGTAAGCCGCATCACGCTGATCGAGCACTACCTGTCAGATGTCATCAACGGTTGGCTGGTGGGGGCCATCTGGCTGGTCATCGGGATCGCCTTTGCCGAATGGTGGCGCGCCGCCCGGACCAGGACGCCCCCAGTGACGCCTCCTGTCACGGCTTCCCTGCGCCGCAGCGGAACGGCGGCCGTCGTCGCGCTCGTACTCATTGCCGTCTGGCAGGTCGCCGATTACGAGAAAGCCCGCAAGATCAGCCCCGGCCCGGTGGGAGACGTGACGTTCACCACGCTCGACAGCCTGATCGCGGCGGGCAATCTGCCTGCGCAAACGGCCTCGCTGGGCGGGGCACCGCTCGAACCGATCAACGTGATCGTTCTTGCCGCGGATGAGGCGGAGCTTGCCGATGCGCTGACGGGGGCGGGGTGGCATCCGGCGCAACCGCCGGATCTGGTGTCGCTGCTGCGTGCCGCAGTGGCCGTCTGGACGAATTCCGCCGATCCTGTGGCGCCGGTCACCCCGTATTTCTGGCGCAATACGCCGAACGATCTGGCCTTTCAGAAACCGACCGCCGAAGCGACGCTGCGACACCGTCATCACGTTCGGTTCTGGCGCACCGAATTCGTCACCGAGACCGGGCAGCGGCTCTTCGTGGGTGCGGCAAGTTTTGACGATGGCCTCGACTGGAATCTGCTGCATCATATCGCGCCCGACATCGATGCAGAACGCGCGACGCTGGTGGCAGACCTGCGCGCGCAAGGCGCCGCAAGCCGCGTGACGGCCCAGCGGCTCACGCAACCGCGTCTGGGTCGGTCCGTGGCGGGCGATCCGTGGTTCACCGACGGCCAGGCAGCGGTGATCACCCTGTCCCGGCAATAGACATTCCCCCCGAAAACGCAAAGCGCCCGCCAGATCTTCTCCGGCGGGCGCCTCCGACGTCATGGTATCCGAGAGGACGTAACTCAGCCGATATCTTCGGGGCCAGCGGGACGCTTGAGCCCCGTCACCATCGCACGTGCAAGATTTTCGCGGTGCCGCACGGAGGCCAGCGCCACGCCCCCGACATGCAGGACCACCAGCAGCAGCATCAGGTTCGCCAGAGCTTCATGAACCTCCTTGATCGCGCCTTCTCCGCCGCCATCGCCCCGCTCGCCAGCTTCGTCATCGTCCGCATAGGCAGGCGTCACGATCGAGGGCAGCATCGATTGTCGCTGCGGTTCGGCCATCATCCAGCCCGTCCATGCGGTCCCGGCCATTGACGCAAGCAAGACGACGATCATCGCGGCCCCGGCGGGGTTATGCCCAAGATGACGCCGCTCGCGATGCGCGAGCATATCCTTCAGATAGGCCAGCACCGCCCCGGGGCCGCGCACGAATTGCGCAAACCGCGCATAATGCGTTCCGGTAAAGCCCCAGACCACGCGCACCGCAACCAGAGCGGCGGCGGTGTAGCCCAGGAACTCATGCACCGGCTGCACCTCTTCGGCGGTCAACCAGGCCAGCGCGAAACAGGCTGCAAGTCCCCAATGAAACACCCGGACAACCGGATCCCAGACACGAACCATTCCCTCTCACTCCTCTTGCTTTTGCGAACGAGAGCGGCTGCGCCGTTCGTCGTTCCTGTTCGTTTCGATGATGGCGAGCGTCGCGGGATCGAGCGTCACGCTCAGATCCCGGCCCATGCGATCGTGGGCGCCAAGCGCGTAGCAACCGTCCTCGACCTGAAGCCACTCCACCTGCCAGCCCGCCGCCTGCGCGCGGGCCTCGATTGCCGCGATCGGCTGCCACGTGATCATCGGCGCGGCGCAGTCTTCCGCCGCGCAGACGTTCTCGCCAAGGACCGTCAGCACCATTGCCTTCTTGATCATTGCTACCCGCTTTTCACCTACTGATGCGGCTCGACTTGCGGCATCAGACTTACGGCAACCTGAAGGGACACAAGAATTTCTGTCAGTTCGGGTTCAGCATTGGGACATGCGGTGACCGGGAAAATCGCGAGCGTCGGGCCGCTGCGTCGCAGGGCACGGTGCGGGCGCAGAGGACTCGGATCCATTCCAAGGCCGACGTTTCGGGACCCTGACCGGTGCGGCGCCGGCAAGGGCGATGGCTCATCCCGCGGCAAGAGAGACGGCCAGCCTTACCCCGCAAGTCAGCCTCGCGGGGCGCCAACCTCTTTTGGCATCGGCCTTCAAAAATCGAACAGATTGCTCAGAAGACCCTCACGCCGGCCACGATACGCATTGGACGCATGCTCACCGTGGTGGGGATCGCGCCCGTGGCTATCGTGATTGTCGTGTCCATGGCCCGAAGAATGACGACGCAGGCCGTCTTGATCATGGCCAGAGGAGGGGGCAAATCCCGGCGCCACCGTTGCCACACGTTCGATGATCTTCTCCAGCTCGCCACGATCGAGCCAGACGCCACGGCACTTGGGGCAATAGTCGATCTCGACGCCGCTACGTTCCGTCATGAGCAGGGTTTCATTGTCGATCGGACATTTCATTCGCAGGAGACTCCGCTGTTTGCGCGATACGCGCCGCCGCCGAAGCAAGTCAGCCGCAGGTCTGAAACCGCCAGCCTCCGCCTTTTCAGGACGACGCGCGTCAAGAAATGTTCTAGCTGCATTGACCTTGCAGCTGCCTGACGCGGATCCGCGAATGCGTCTGCCAGGGCGATGGCAGAGAGGGCCCGGCCCGATCGGGCAATCTCAGAACAGGAAGTCCGCAGCCGTCAGGCTGGACATGCTCACGCCTTCAAGGGTGATCGTCTGGTCTCCGAAGGCCAGGAGCGTGCTTCCGCCCGTTTCCGTCATGTGATGGGCGACGAGATCGGCAAAATCGTGCGCGCCCGTCACCCGGGACAGATTGATCACTTCGCGCGCGGCCGAAGGGTCGAAGTCGGTGATCGTGTCGTGGCCAAAATGTCCCGAAAAGACAAAGGTGTCGCCGCCCGCGCCCCCGGTGAGCGTGTCGTTTCCGCCGCCGCCGTTGATCCGGTCGAAACCTCCAAGCCCGAAGATCTGCTCGGCGGCCTTCGTCCCGGTGAGACGGTCGGACGCCTCTGTCCCGACGATCAGTCGATCTGCCGCCCCTGAAACGGCGATGGTGATCGTCGAGGTCGTGCCGTCGACCGACTGCACGGTCAAGAGGTCCTGAACAATCTGCCCCTGGGCCAGACTTTGCACCGCCAAGCCGCGATTGTTCAGCGCATAGGACCAAAGCCCGTCGGCATCGATCGTCAGGTTTCCATAAAGTCCCGCCATCGTTTCCGCGACGAAGGCCGATTGCCCGTGATCCGCATCGCTGACACTTGCCTGCCCGGAGGCCGTGAGGACCGAATCTTCGCTGACGGCCCCTGCGAGCACGCCCGCGACCTGCGCCGCGTCGTTGGTGCCCGTCACCGTGATCAGACCGGAGGTCGCCGTCACCGATGTGCCATCCGTCACGCCATAGTCGATGCGCAGTGTCAGCTGCTCTCCGGCGGCAAGCGCGTCGAATGCGCCCGCGTTGCCGTCCACGGTAAAGCTGTGGCTCAGGGGGTCGAAGCTCACCCCCTCGGGCAATGCCGACAGCCCCGTGACCGCCAGCGCCGCGCCCTCCGGATCATGGGCGTTCGCCAGCGCATCGATCGTCACCAGACCCGCCCCCTCCGTCACCGAAATCGCCAGATCCCCCGAGACGACGGGCGCGCTGTCCTGCGGCACCAGCCAAAGGTCCGTGTCGGTGAACTGCAGATGCTCGACGTTGACCGCCAGTGTCCGCCCGCCGTTCACCAGATCATCGACCTGCAACCAGCCGCCCGCGATCTGCACGATGTGAAAGCTCGAAATCGCCCCGGCAAACTGGATCGTGTCGACCCCCGCGCCGCCATCAATGCCGGTGGCGGGCGTTCTCATCACCCCGTTCGAGGCGCTGCCGTCGATGAGGATCGTATCGTTGCCATCCCCCGCATCGATCTGGTTCGTGCCCGCGCCACCATCGAGCGTGTCATCTCCCGCAAGCCCGACCAGCCGGTCATTCCCCGCGTAACCGCGGATGAAATCGTTGCCCGAAGTTCCGGTCAGCAAGTCATTTCCGGCGGTGCCGTCAATCAGCGTGGGCATGCGCATTTCCTTTGCTGCCGTGAATGGGGGGCTGTGTTCACTCGCATCTTGCCGCAGGACTTGCGGCTCGCAACCGCCAATTCCCGGCTTCGCCTTGGCCGATCGTGCAAATAACCCCCCGATCTACGGGGGACACGCCCGAATAAGCAGGCGCTTAGATGTTCCGTGAGTGCATTCGGTGGACCGGCTCGAGGATGCCATGCTCCGATCCCTAGGGGCAGAGTTTGCAGATGTATTCGTTTGGTGTGCGACGGCGCGTCTTCGATCATCCGGGTCATTCCCGCGACGTGATCCTTGGGCCGGGTTTGGTTTCTGGCTCCGGTAACGTTTGACGAGCTCGACATCCGGACGCTTCTCACTCCGCGCTTTCGGCCCGGCGATCCTGTCGGCTGACCGCCCTGATCGCGGCCGAGACCTGATCGGGGGCTGTGGTCTGGATGTAATGGCCGCTCGCGACCGGGATCAGCCGCGCGTGGCTGAAGCCCGCCGCAAAGGCCCGGGCATGGTCGGCCCAGACGGCACGCCAGCGCGGGTCCTCGCCCAGACCGGCCTTTTCGGCCAAAAGGATCGTCAGCGGAATGTCGCGCAGGGCGCCAAGGTCGCGCAGCGCCGCCTCGGTCTCGGGGACGCCGTCGAGTTCGATCCGCTCGACCTCCGACAGCGTCAGGCGCAGCAGCGGCGGGATCTCGCAGCCGTGCAGATGCGCGGCCTTGCAGCGCGCGGTGAACCCGGGCAGGCGCGGATCGACAAGGACGATGCCCTTCACCGCCTCGGGATGGGTGCGGGCGAAGTCGAGCACGTAAAGCGCGCCGATCGAATGGCCGACAAGGATATAGGGCGGCCCTGCCTGCGCCTTGGCAAGCGCCTGGCCAAGCTGGGCCGTCACCTCTGCGCCGGTGCGGCGGCCGTCAGCATCGCCGGGCCAGGATTGACCCGCGACAAGATCGGCGCCGAACCCGTATCCCGCCCGCGTCCAGGCAAAGCGGCCAAGGCCGGGGGGCGTGTCGACGCCACTCCAGACCGACGCGGTATCGCCCAGCCCCGCTTCGAAGATCACGGTCGGACCGGCGGCGCGGGTGACCTCTGGCGCGGGCGCAGCGCAAGCCGTCAGAAGGGGCACAAGAAGGGCGGCGCGAAAAAGGGGGGTCATGGGGCCTCCGGGCTGGATGTGCCGCAATCCTTGGCGAGTTCTTGTGCGGCGGGCGACCGATCCAAAGGGGCCGGACGCCGGGCCGCGCTTGCGCCCGATCCGACTTCCCCGCATTCTGCCCTGAAGCGGGGGGCGGATGACGGGAATTTTCGCGGGAATGGCGGCGATGGCCGCGCTGGCGATCTGGCTGCGGGGGCGTGGCGCAGATCCGCGGCTGGCCCCGGCGGTGGCCTGTCTTGCGCTCTTTGCGCTCGGGCTGGCGGCGCTGCTGGCGCTTGACGGCAGCGCTTGGGAGGACTGGCAGGTGCTGGTTCTGCCGCCGCTGCCGGTCCTGCTGGCCCAACATGTCCGCAGTCTGGCGGGGCCCGCCCGCTGGCCGCGGATCGAGGCGGCGCTGGCGACCAGCGGCCTTCTGTGCCTGCCCTTCCTGTTGATGCCCACCGAGGTCCGCGCCGCCCTCGAGGCCGGTCTTCTGCCGACGATCTCGCCGCTGTGGCTGCTGGTGGCGCTGGCCGGGGTCGGACTGTTCTGGCTGGCGCTCTGCCTTGGAACGGCGCTGGCCGGGATCGGCATCCTGCGCGCGCTGAAACGCCACGCAAAGGCGCTGGCGCAGATCATCGCTGCGCCGCCGACGCCCCGGCTCAGTGGCGTTGCCCTGCTGGGCACCTTCCTTGCCGCGCTGTTCGCGATCCAGCTTCTGGACCTTCTGTCCCTTGGCCGGGTGCTGATCGGGCCTCTCTCGGACCTGTTCCTGTTCGCTTTGATCCTCGGGACGGCGCTGCACGGGCTGACCTTGCGGATGCACTGGCCCGACTGGGCCGATGCCGTGATTGCCGCCACCGAGACCCCGCCCGCCCTGCCAAGCTACGCCCGGTCGGGGCTAGATGCCGAAGCGATGGCGCAGCTTCTGGGGCGGATCGACGCGGCGATGCGGCGCGACAGCCTGTGGCGCGCCCCCGGCCTCTCGCTCGCCGATCTGGCCGAGGCCGCCCGCGCCAAGCCCTTCTACGTCAGTCAGGCGCTCAATCAGGGACGGGCCGAAAGCTTTTACGACTACGTCAACGGCTGGCGGGTGCGCGAGGCGCAGGAGCTGTTGCGCGCGACCGATCACACCGTGCTCGACATCGCCCATGCCACCGGGTTCAACGCCAAATCCACCTTCAACGCAGCCTTCTTGAAGCGCACGGGCATGACCCCCAGCCGCTGGCGGGCGTCCGGCCCCATCGGCCCGGTCGCCGGGGGCGTGCAAAGCTGAGAGATCCGGGGAAAACCCCGGAGGCTCCCATGACCCGTCGTTCTTTTCTGGCTCTGCTGACCGTCTTGCCCCTGATGGCCTGCCTGCGGTCGCAAGATCCCGGATCCCGCCCCTATCCGCACCGCGCGCTGCGGGTACCGGGGCCTGCGGGACCGCTTGCCGCGGAACTGGTGCTGCCCGAAGGCCCGGGCCCGTTCCCCGCTATCCTTTTGCTGGCGGGCTCCGGGCCGCAAGACCGCGACGAGCATGTGGCGGGACATCGGCCCTTCCTCGTGCTCTCGGATGCGCTGGCGCGGGCGGGGATCGCAAGCCTGCGCTATGACAAGCGCGGGGTCGGCGGCAGCGCGGGCGATTTCGCCACCGCCACGATCATGGATTTTGCTCGCGATGCCGGGGCGGCTTTCGACGCTTTGGCGGCACAGCCCGAGATCGACCCCACGCGCATCGCGATCCTTGGCCATTCCGAGGGCGGGCTGACCGCGCCCCTTGCTGCGCGCGGGCGCAAGGTGGCGGCGCTGGTGCTTCTGGCCGGTCCCGCGGTGCCGATGGAGCAGGTGCTGCGCCATCAGACCCGCAGCATCGCCGCCCTGCAAGGCGCCTCGGCCGAGCAGATCGCCGCGCTTGATGGCGCCTTGGAGGCAAGCTTTGCCGCCTTGCGCGCGGCGCCCGACCTTGCGGCGGCGCACCCGGGGTTGGAGGCGGCCCTTGCCCCGCTGCCCCCGGAGGTGCGCCAGACCTATGCCGCCACGCTTGCCACGCCCTGGGGGTTCGATGCCGCGCGTCATGATCCGCGGACCCTGATCGGCGCTTTTCAAGGGCCCGTTCTGGCGCTTTACGGTGGCAGCGACACCCAGGTCGATGCCGCAGAGAGCGCCGCAGCCTTGCGCAATCTGTTCCGGGAAAGAGGGGTGCAAGTCGAGGTCATGGCGGGCCTGAACCATTTGTTCCAACCGGACCCGACCGGCGATCCCCAAAATTACGCTCGCAACCCGATCACCCTTGCCCCCGAAGTCCCTGCCCGGATCCTCGCGTTTCTGACATGCGATGCCCGCTTCCAGATCGTGCCGTCAGACTTGCGCCTGCCTCGTTCGCAAAGATGCCTCGGACCGCACCCTTCTGTATCGCCGTCAGGATGGTCGAGCCAATGAACGCGTGCGCTTCTTCTCCCCTGCCCGCGATGCCGCTTTCGCCTCGGACCGGTTCCGCATCCCGGCCCCTCGGCGCGAAGCGGTCGGAACCCGGGTCCGCGCGTGACCGCGGCCGGGCCTCAAGAGGGGGCTCGGATGAACATCGCAATCGAACGCAAACTGGTGACACCTGCTTCGGGGGGTGGCGAGGGGCTCTTGCCGGGTGTTGCGGTGGTGTCCGTCGTGGTGCCGTTGCGCGACGAAGAGCCAAACCCCGCCGAACTCGTCGCAGGCATTTGCGCGGCGATGCAACGGGTTTGCGCGCATGAGATCGTGCTTGTCGACGATGCATCTACCGACGGCACACGCCGCCATGCCCTCGCCCTTGCCGAGATCCTCGTTGCGCAGATGCACAGCAACAACCGCTTCTGTCAGATTTTCGCCCTGTTCATCAGTGCCCGACGTCATGTTGCTTCAGACAGCAGGGCAGCATCGCACGCCTCACGCTGCGACACGGTCAGCGGCCGCTTCGGCAGCAAGCGCCGGGATGACCAACCGGCGGCTGAGGGCTGCGCACCCGTGACAATCGGCGACCTCCAAAAGGACAGGCCCGACAAGGGAAAACCCAGGCAGCAGCGATGGGTGCGGGGCGGCACCGATGCCACACCCTCTCGGTCGGCTTGCGCTCGGCCTTCCACCGCCACCTCGCAGCCTGTTACCGGCCTTGCGACCGCGATATCTCTTTCAGTTCTCGAACAACACGAAACCCCGTAAAATTTTCCGTTGTCGTTTCGCGTGGCCACTCGCGGCACGCACGGCGCACGCTGTCCATGGCGTAGCTGTAAGCACCGCCTTTTGCGACCCGACGACAGGAGCCTTGTGATCTTGCCTCGCGCAGCTAGGCGCTGCCCGTAGGCAGCCCCAAATGATGGTCCGACCAGCACGACAGGGAGACATCGCTGCACATCAGCGCAGGTGTGCAGCAAAGTATTCTTTGACGCACAGCGCGATCTTTGGGAAAGCGTCCCTTCGCATCAAAGGGCCAAAGACCGCGCAATGGCAGCATTCCTCTGATCTCGGGCCTGTCGCCGGGAGGCTGACAAACACCCGGCGACAGGGCCTGCACGGCTGCCAAGGCGCGCAACGAAACCCTGCGCGCCACGCGTTGCTACGATCGGGCATGTCTCGAAAGCGGTGGACCGGATACCACACCCGCCGTCGCGTGAAGGCCAAGATGCCCTCGCCGGTTCGCGCGAACCGGTGGCGCTGAACCTGCTTGACCTGAAGGCTTTCGGCGAGCGCATCGCCGCGAGGGATCCTGATCGCCAAACCGCCGAAATCGACATCCGGGTCGCCCTCATCAATCGCTCCAACGCGCTCGGCACTGCCAAGGTCGTCCGCCCGGCCTGAACCTGAACGGGACAGGGAAAATCACGCTTCAGGCAGCCTTTGTGCGGCAACGCCACGAGAGTCCCCCTGATTCTCCGACCTGGCCCGGTCTGACGTGGCTCTCTCTGGCCGCGGCGGACGATGCCGCGTCGCGCGGTCATTCAGCGGGGTGATCTCGCATCGGGTCAAATCACCGTGAAATCCGCCGCCGTCATGGCCAATCCGATGTTCAGCACCGCGACAAGCATGCGGTGACCCGCCCCTGTCCCGTCGGCATCAAAGTAGAGGCGGCCCGTGTCGGTCTCGTAGATCACCCGGTCCTGGGCATCCATGGCCAGACCGCTGGCGTTCGCGGCGAAGGCACTGGCGGCAAGGACGCCCGTCGACAAACCGGTGAAGACGGCATTCTCGAGGCGGATGGTGTCATCGACCGCCGAGAAATCGGTGATGCGGTCCACATTGGTGGCAGAGAGGGCCGTGTTGAACACGAAGGTATCGTGCCCCGCGCCCCCCGCCATCGTGTCCGCCCCCGCGCCGCCGTTCAGCGTGTTCGCCGCGCCGTTGCCCGCCAGCCGGTTCGCAAGGCTGTTGCCACTGCCGTTGATCGCGGCCGTCCCGGTCAGCACCAGGTTTTCGAGGTTCGCCGCAAGCGTCAGGCTGACCGAACTGCGCACCATGTCGGTGCCTGCGTTCGCCGCCTCGGTGATCGTGTCGCCCCCCTCGGTCACATAGGTGTCGTCGCCACGCCCCCCCGCCAGCGTGTCCGCGCCGCCACCACCGCTCAGCGTGTTCGCCGCGCTGTTGCCAAGCAGCCGGTTCGCAAGACTGTTGCCGCTGCCGTTGATCACGGCCGTCCCGGTCAGCACCAGGTTTTCGAGGTTCCTGCCCAGCGTCAGGCTGACCGAACTGCGCACCGTGTCGGTGCCTGCGTTCGCCGCCTCGGTGATCGTGTCGCCCCCCTCGGTCAGATAGGTGTCGTCGCCAACACCACCCGACAGCGTATCGGCCCCCGCACCGCCGGTCAGCGTATCGGCACCTTCGTCGCCAATCAGGGTATTTGCCGCACCATTGCCGGTCAGGCTGTTGGCCAGCATGTTGCCGGTGCCACTGAGCGCCGAGGCCCCGGTCAGCACCAGGTTTTCAAGGTTCGCCCCCAGCGCCAGGCTGACCGAGCTGCGCACCGTGTCGGTGCCCGCGCTTGCCGCCTCCGTGATCGTGTCGTCGCCATCCGTAACATAGGTGTCGTCGTCAGCACCGCCGGTCAGCGTATCGGCGCCGGTACCGCCGTCAAGCAGATCATTCCCCGCGCCACCGTCCAGACTGTCGTAGCCCTCGAGCCCGACCAGCGTGTCATTTCCGCCAAGGCCGAGGACCGTATCGGCAAAATTTGTGCCCAGGAGCCGCTCGTCGCCGCCGGTTCCAACGATATCGCCCGTCTCACCGTCCGCAGTTCCCGGCAGACCCAGCGAAATGTCCCAGATCGTGCCATCGTCGAACACGACGCGCTCCACCAAAGACGCCAGTATGATCGTGCCGTCGAGGGCAAACTGCGCCTGCTGGACGGCAACGGTGACGGGGGCGCCCGCAACATCGGCAACCTGCAAAAGCACGTTCTGTCCGTCGATCTTGAAACGGGCATGGGCCGGATCGATGCCCGTCAGACGAAGCGTATCCGTGCCCGCGCCGCCGCCGCTGATGATCAGGTCGGCCCCCGCAAGGCCGGGCGACGCGGCGGAAATGACAAAGACATCATCCCCCGCCCCGCCATCGAGACAGTCGACGCCATCCCCGCCGCTCAACGTGTCAGCGCCGTCGCCGCCGTAAAGGGCGTCGTCCCCGCCATTGCCCGCCAAGGTGTCATGGCCGGCGCCGCCAAAGATCGTCTCGGCCGCATTGGCCCCAAGGAAAGTGTCATCGCCCGCAAGAAGCTGGAATTGCGCCAAGTCGGTATAGGTCTGCACCCCGGTCAGGGTGAACATGTCACCGAGGTCGCTGCCCAAAACATCGTTATAGGCGCTCAGAACCTCGATGCTGGCGGCCTCATCCAGCATCAGCCATGTGATCTCATGCCCGAACATGCCGGGGAACTGGGCGATCTGCATCGTGTCACGCCCGTCACCGCCGCGCAGCGTGTCGGCGCCATAGGGCTGGGTGAACAGATCGTCGCCCCCACCGCCGTCAAGCCAGTCGCCACCTGCGCCGCTGCTCAGCGAATCGTTGCCCGCCCCGCCAGACAGGGTCGAGCCGCCCGAGTCGCCACCGATGAGCCAGTCGTCCCCCGCGCCGCCCTCCAGCGTATCCTTGCCCGCACCGCCTTCCAGCGAATCTCCAAAGGCAGAGCCGGTCAGCGTGTCATCCCCGTTGCCACCGAACAGCGTAACCGCGCCCGTGGCGGCAGCGCCGTCCAGCATATCCGCCGCTGCGGTCCCCTCGATCCACTCGATTTCGGTGAACGACCCGGAAGAGCCCGCCCCCAGATGCCAACTGCCCGCCTCGGCGCCCTCAAGGATCACCGTCACCCCGTCTTCGGAGGTCGCAAAACGCAGCCTGTCGATATCGGAGCCGCCTTCGCCCCCGATCAGGGTATCCGTGCCGTCGCCACTGCCGATCAGGAACAGATCGGCCCCGTCACCGCCCTGCACGCTGTCGTCGCCCGCCCCGCCTTCAAGCGTGTCATCTCCCGCATCGCCCGACAGCATGTCATTGCCCGACAAGGCCACAAGCGAGTCATTGCCCTCGCCCGCCGCAAGCCAATCATCGCCCCTGTCGCCCTGCAGCGTGTCGTTGCCGCCATCGCCCTGCAGATATTCATTGCCGGGATCGGCGCCAATGAACAGGCTGCCGCCATAAAGGAAGTCGTTGCCATCGCCGCCGCGCAGCGTGTCGTTGCCCGACCCGCCACAAAGCACGTCGTCGCCCGCGTTCCCCTCGAGCGTGTCCGCAGCGCTGCCGCCGTTGATCGTGTCGTTGCCTTCCCCCCCCTCGAGCCAGATCGCCCCGGCCGTTCCCGAGGCGTCGAGCAGATCAGCGGCATTTGAGCCCGCAATCCGCTCGATCTCGTTGAAGCTGCCCGCACCCAGCCCCGTCCCAAAGCTCCATACCCCCGCGCCGAAGCCGTCGAAGCTGAGGCTCACCCCGGCCGAGGCCGAGGCAAAGGTGATCTTGTCGGTGTCGGTGCCGGTTTCCCCGCCAAGGATCGTGTCGGTGCCCGCGCCAGAGCCGATCTCGAACAGATCGGCATCGCTCCCGCCCGAAAGGCTGTCGTTGCCCGCACCGCCCGCCAGCGTGTCGCCGCCGGTGTCGCCGCTCAGCGTGTCGTCGCCCCCGCCGCCAGACAGCAGGTCATTCCCCGCCCCGCCGGCAAAGTCGTCGTTGCCGGCGTCGCCGAGGGTGGTGTCGCTGCCCGATCCGAGGATCACATGTTCGAAGCCGAAAAGCGAGGCATCGCCCTGCGCCGACTGGAAACTGGTTCCCCGCAGATGCAGGGACGTATCACCGATCAAGATGTCCGCCGTCAGAGCGCTGGCGTCGAGCGTGTCGCCATGGCGTTCGTCCCCGCCTCCCCCATCCACGATGGCCGTTCCGACGCCGCCCGCAAACAGCACGATCAGATCGTCGCCCGCGCCCCCGGCAAAGATGTCACGGCCCGCTTCCCCCATCAGAAGGTCGTCGCCAGCCCCCGCGTCGAGGCGATCGTTGCCCGCGCCCCCCGCCAGCGTGTCGTCACCTGCGCCAGCGTCCAGACTGTCGTTGCCGTCATCGCCCCAAATTTCGTCGTTGCCCTCATCGCCCGAAAGCGTGTCATTGTCGGCGCCGCCAGACAGCGTATCATCGCCAAGACCGCCATCGATCTGATCCGCCCCGGCATCGCCAAGCGCACTGTCTGCACCTGTCCCGGCAAAGATCGTGTCATCGCCCGCACCGCCCGAAAACACGTTGCGGCCCTCGGTGTCCTTCAGCAGGTCGTTGCCATCGCCGCCCGACAGCGTGTCATCGCCACTGCTCTCGTCCAGCACGTCGTCGCCCCAACTGCCGACAAGGCTGTCATTGCCCAGGCCGCCCAGAAGCGTGTCTTTGCCATCGCTTCCGTCAAGCGTATCGTCGCCCTCATCGCCGTAGAGCAGATCGTCGTTCTGCCCGCCATCAAGCAGGTCATTGCCCGACCCGCCATAAAGCGTGTCGTTATCGCCACCGCCATAAAGACCGTCGCTGCCGCCCAGCCCGAAGATGAGGTCATCGCCCCAGTCGCCCGACAGATTGTTCGTATAGGCGCTGCCGGGCACGGTGCCTTCCGCATCAAAGCCGATCAGCGTGTCGTTGTACCTGGACCCTACAAAGCCGTCGATTCCCGACAGGACAAGCGTCATGTCCCCGGTGCCGGAAACGCTCTGGGTCCGCAGATCGACCAGCAAGGCTTCGGGCTGCGAGATGATGGAGACGATATCCAGTCCGGCATCGCCGCGAATGACGATCGTCGCGCCATCAAGACCGGTCCGGGTGATCGTGAACCTGTCGTTGCCGTTGCCGCCGATGAGGGTATCCGACCCCGACCAAACCTCGATGGCGTCATCTCCGTCGCCGCCATCGACCAGATCGTTGCCATCCCCCCATTCATGTCGTCATGATGTGACCCGCCATAGAGGCTGTCGTTGACATCCGTGCCGAGAATGCTGTCACGGCCGTCCCCGCCATAGCCGATGTGGGCATTGATGATCCTGTCGTCGCCTGCGCCGCCATAAAGGGTGTCGTCCGTGCCGTCCCCCTCGATGGAGTCGGTGCCATCGCCGCCATCCAGCAGATCGGCGCTTCCCGTACCGCCATAAAGCGAGTCTTGCCCCGCACCGCCGTAAAGACTGTTGTTGCCCGCTCTGGCCCAGAGAACATCGTCACCGTCCTCGCCGTAAAGGACGTCGCTGCCCTCGCCGCCATCGAGCGTGTCATTGCCCGCACCGCCATAAGCCGTGTCGTTGCCAAGCTCGCCCGCCAGATCATCGGCGCCCTCGCCTCCATCGAGCCGATCGTTGCCCACGCCCCCCAAAAGCGTGTCATTGCCCGCATCGCCGTAAAGGCTGTCGTTCGAGGGGTCATCGCCGCCCAGCAGGCTGTCGTTGCCGCCGTTGCCGTGGATCAGGTCAGGCCCGCCGCCGCCATTGATCGTGTCATCCCCCTCGCCTCCCGACAGCGTTTCGGGGAAGATCGTGCCCGTGATCGTGACCGGGGGAACATAGGGATCAACGATGATGATGATGGGATCGGAGGCGATGTCGACCATGGGAACACTCCGGCGAATTGCGTCAACTTGCGAGACCCTGCGGCATCGGCAAGGCAAGGCCGAAGACGGCACGGCAAATATTCAGAACTATCGTTTTGTTCTGCGCCCGCGGTGCCCAAGGCGTCAACTCGGCGCCTCTGCGGCGTGGTGCCACGGGGAAGATCTGGCAGACGTATCCGGGGGAGGAAGGATGGATCGGCGCCTGACAGGCGCGGGCCGCATCGGGCAGGCCGCCTGTGCGCCACCTCCGGCTTTCGCTTCAGACGCCGCCATGCGATACCGCACTCAAGGAGAATGCTGCTGATGACCCCCGATGCCGACCGGATCGCCCGGAAATCCCTGCTGCTGGGCAATGTGCCGAAACCGGCACAGGATCTGATCCTCGCCAGCGCGCGCGACCGCGCCTTTGACCGCGGGGCGACCATCTTCCTGCAGGGCGAAGAGGCAAGCGCGGTCTATGTGGTGATCGAAGGCTGGGTGAAGCTCTACCGCGTCGCGCCGAATGGCTCCGAGGCGGTGGTGAGCGTCTTCACCCGGGGTGACAGTTTCGGCGAGGCGGTGGCCTTTACCGGCGGCAGCTATCCGGTCTCGGCCGAGGCCGCGACCGATGTCATGCTCGTCCGGATCGAAACCGCCGAAATGCTGCGGCTGATCGAGCGGCAACCGGGTCTGGCCGTCTCGCTTCTGGCAGCCACCTTCGCGCATCTGCATCGCCTTGTGGGCCAGATCGAGCAGTTGAAGGCGCGTTCGGGGGCGCAGCGCGTGGCCGAGTTCCTGCTTGAACATGTGAACGAAGAGCGCGGTCCCTGCGCCGTCGTTCTGCCCTATGACAAGGTGCTGATCGCCGGACGTCTGGGCATGAAGCCGGAAAGCCTCAGCCGCGCCTTTGCCCGGTTGCGCGAAAAGGGCGTGCAGGTGCGTCAGTCGGTGGCGGAGATCGAAGACGTCGCGGCGCTGCGCGATTATGTCGAGGAAGACCCGGGCCTGTCCTGGTCACGCTAGACCGGCACCGGACAAGGTCTGGGGTCTTCGAGGCGGCTTCTGGCCCTTGCCGACCGCGGGGAACGCCCGCAAACCACATCGAAAAGGCGCGCGACCGTCGGGAAGGCTTTCGCATCAGGCGCCCAGATCTTGTTGCTTTCCGCTTGCGCCTTCGCTCTGCAGCCTTGCCCCTCAGGCCGATTTGCGTTCCGCCTCGGCGGTTTCTTCCCAGCCGGTGAATTGCGCGATCAGCTTGCCAAGATCGGCCACCGCCGCCGCAAGCGAGGTTGTGGCCGCCGTCGTCTCCTCGAACATCGCGGCATTTTCCTGTGTCGCCGTATCGAGCTGCCCCAGCGCCTTGGTCACTTCGGAAATGCCCTGCTCCTGTTCGCTGGCGCTGGAGGCAATCTCGCTCACCCGCCCCGAAATATCGGAAACGGCGCCGGAGATGTTTTCCAGCGCTGTCCCGCAGTCGCGCACCAGCGCGACCCCCTCGCGCACCTGGGCCCCGCTGTCGGCGATCAAGGACCCGATCTGCGCGGCCGAGTCGGCGGCACGCTGGGCCAGCGCCCGCACCTCCGAGGCGACGACGGCAAAACCGCGGCCGGCTTCCCCCGCGCGGGCGGCCTCGACCCCGGCATTCAGCGCCAGAAGGTTGGTCTGGAAGGCGATATCGTCGATCACACTGATGATGCGGCTGATCGCCTCTGACGAGGCCTCGATGCGCTGCATCGCCTCGACCGCCGCGCGCATGGTCTGCTGCGAGCGCTCTGCCCGGTCGCAGGCATCATGGGCCAGCGCGCGCACGCGATTGATGCCGGAGTTGGTCTGCCCGACCGCGGTCAGCATCTCGTGCATCGTCGAAGAGGTTTCATCGAGAGCCGCGGCCGAGGATTCGGTCCGCCGCGACAGGTTCACGGCGGCATTTGCGATTTCGTCACTGTCGGTGCGGATCGATTGCGCCGCGGTCGAAATCTCGGTCACGATCTGGCGCAGGCTCTTGGCGGCGGCGTTGAAATCCATCCGCAGCCCCTTGTAGGTCTCGCCGAAGAACGTGTCGATCGAGACGTCCAGCCGTCCATCGGCAAGCGCCCGCAGCGAATTGCTGAGCGCCTGCACCACATCCATCAATGCCGCATCGGCGCGGGCCCGTTCGGCATCGATCTCGGCACGCCGGGCATCCTCGGCCAGACGCTGGGCCTCCTCGGCCTCCCGGGCACGTTCCTGTTCAAGACGCTCGCGCGCCGCCTCCTGCACCAGAAGCTCGCGTTCCCGCGCAGCATTGGCCGTTCGCTCGGCGGCAAGGCGTGCATCGGTCTCACGCGCCGACAGCAGCGCTTGACGGAACCGTTCCAGCGCCCGCGCCATCCGGCCGACTTCGTCCAGACGGTCGCGGTGCGGAACCTCGTGATCAAGCTGCCCCTGTCCGACCTCGTTCATCGCCAGCGTGAGCCGGGTCAAGGGCTGGCTGATCGAGCGCGACAGCGGCACCGCCAGAGCGGCGGCAACCGCAATCACCAGGACAGCAATCGCCCCGAAAGCCATCGTCATCTTCGTCAGCGCCGCCAGCATTTCGGTCGAACTCTGGCTGGTAAGCAGCGCCCATCGGGTGCCAAGGAACGTCATCGGGCGATAATTGATGTAGCGATCCCCCGCGGCATCGCTCAGTCGCATCACCCCCGACTCACCCGCCAGCGCCGCGCGCAAGGCCGCGTTGTCCTCGCGCGTTTTCAGAATGTCGTCTTGCGCGGTCGACAAGAGATCAGAGCGCAAGAGCCGATCGGCGCCCACCAGATAGGCCGATTTGCCGTCACTGCCGTCGGTGACGCTTTGCACCGCGGCATTCATCGCCGCGATCGGCAGTTGAATGGCGATCACACCCAGACGCTTGCCATCCTCGGTCAGCACCGGCGCCGCAATGAAGGCGGCCGGGGCATCGGCGCTGGGGGCATAGGGGGCGAAATCGCGAAAGGCCGCGCCGTCCGCGGGCAGGGCCATCGCATCGCGAAACACCTCGGCCAGACCGGTGTCCTTCCAGTCCCCGGTCAGCACGTTCGAGGCAAAGTCCCGCTCCTTGAACACGGTGTAGACGACGTCGCCCGCCGGATCGATCAGGAAGATATCGTAAAAACCCCGCTCGGAGAGGCGCTTGGCCAGTCCCGGATGCAGATCGGCATGCAGCGCGTCATAGGGGCTGTGATCGCCCGCAGACATCAGACGGTTCTTTTCGCCCAGCGGGTTCGGGTTCTTGTCGATATAGGTTCCCTGCAAGCTCGCGCGGGCATCCGGCATGGCCTGATAGACCGCGGTCATCGCACTGAGCGCGCGCTGGATCGCATGGTCGCGCGACATCGAGATCAGATCCGCCTTCGTGCCGTCCAGAAGCAGACCCAGCGCCTGCTCCGGACCGCGGGCGAGCGTGTCGAGGTTGGTCTTCGCACTCTCGATCAGCGTCTGGCGTGTGATGACATAGGCAGGCACGGCAAGGAACATTCCCGCAAGCAGCGCGACGATCATCATGATCATTGGCAGGCGCCGGGACAGGTCCAGCGCATTCATCTTGGAAAACATGCGGCGGCTTTCGGAACAAAACAGAACGACAGGTCCGCAAGTCTACGCGCGCAAGATTAACAGAAGCCAAAACCACACGCAAAGCGTGCAAGGCTGATCTTGCAGGTCCGACTCCGCCCGGCCACAGTGGCCACCTTGACTTTCATCAAGGGGTCGCAGGCACTTTCCCACAAGGATCGGAGCACGCTCGCGAAAGGACCTGCCATGACCGCCCTCACCCGTCTCTTCTCTGAAGGGTTTCGTATCTTTTTCCTGCTCGCGGGGCTCTGGGGAGCGCTGGCGATGCTGATCTGGGGGCTGTGGCTTGCGGTGCATGCGTTCGGCGGCATGATGGACCTGCCCGCCGACCTGCCGCCGCAGTGGTGGCATGGGCATGAGATGATCTTCGGCTTCGGCTCTGCCGCGGCGGCGGGGTTCCTGCTGACGGCCGTGCCGAACTGGACCGGCGCCGCCTCGGCCGGGCCGCGGTTCCTGATCGCGGCGGCGGCGCTTTGGCTGGCCGGGCGGATCGGCCTGTGGCTTTGGGGGATCGTCCCCGGACCGCTGGCGGCCGCGCTCGCGCTCGCGTTCCTGCCGCTGCTTGCAGCGCGGATCTGGGCCATGCTGCGGCAGGCGCCGAAACCGGCCAACCTGATGGTTCTGGCGCTGGTCGGGCTGATCTGGCTGGCCGAGGCACGGGTGATGCTCGATGCGCTTGGCTGGCCGCTGGGCGAAGCCGTCGCGGGGCTGCACGGGGCGCTGGCGGCGCTGATCGCGCTGATCGTCATCGTCGGCGGGCGCATCACCCCCGCCTTCACCCGCAATGTGCTGGCGCGCAAGGCCATGCTGGCGGGGGCGGCCCCCGATCTTGGCAAGGCCGGAGCCCCCGGCCTGCCGGTCAGCTTACCGCAGGCCGATCGCGTGGCGATCGGGGCGGCCATCACCGCCGCCGTGGCGATCACGCTCGGCCTGCCGGACGCGCTGATCGGCGCGGCGGAACTGACCCTTGGCACCGCGCAACTGCTGCGCATCGCGCGCTGGCGCGGCTGGTCGGTGCGGTCGGAACCAATCCTCGTCGTGCTGCACGGGGCGATGGCTCTGGTCGGTGTCGGCGCCCTGCTGCAAGGCTTGGCCGCCTTCGGCATCGGCTCGGAGATCGGCGCGATGCATTTCTCGGCCGTGGGCGGGGTTGGCACGATGGTGATGGGGGTGATGAGTCGGGCCACGCTGGGCCACACCGGACGCCCGCTCGTCGCGCCCTTCCCCGTCGCGCTGGCCTATGCGCTGATCCCGGTGGCGGCGCTGCTGCGCTGGATCGCGGCGGCCGGGCCGCTGGCGCTTTACTACCCGGGCACGATCCTGGCCGCGACGCTCTGGGCCTTCGCCTTCGTGCTGTTCCTGATCGCCCTTGCCCCGGCGCTGCTGGGGCCACGCGCAAGATCCTGAGGACATTGCGAACCGCGCACATCGATGATGGGGGAGATGGTACCGCCTCCCCGGCTCGAACGGGGGACCTCTGGATCCACAATCCAGCGCTCTAACCAACTGAGCTAAGGCGGCACTGAGGGGGCATTTAGCGGGCGGGGCGGGGGAATGCAAGAGGGGAAAATCGGGTCCCGCACAGCCGATGCTTGCCCCGTCGCCGCAGTTTGGCTAGGCACGGGCAAAATGGAGGCTCCGATGGGCATCAACGACGAAAACGACCTGGCTGGCGACCTGCAGATCGGCCCCACCGATCAGGGCATGGTGCGAATCTTCGTGACGGGCGACGGCTTCGAACTGCCCTTCGATTTCGACCCCGAAGAAGCCGAGGAAATCGCCCGCGAGCTGATGGATGCGGCCGAGGTCGCGCGCGCCATCGCCGACGGCGGCGCGAAGGGCGGCAAGCCGAAGGGCAAGCGCTAGGCCAGAAAGCCGGCGCCCGGATCGCCCCGCCCCGCCAGCCGCAAGGCCGCGGTGCGGGCGAATCCCTGCGTCACAAGCTTGCGCCGCGCGGGGGCCAGTTTCGCCTCGGGACCATGACGCAGGATCTCGGCGCCGAAGCGATCGGCCAAGATCAAGCCGGTCTCTTCGGGCAGGATCTCGACCGGAAAATCGGTGTCGACAGCCCAGAAGAATCGGTCGCCATAATCCAGATAGCCCTGCCACTTCCGGTCCGAGGTGAAATCGGCGCGCGAAGATTTGCATTCGACAATCCAGATTTCACCCTTGCGACCGAGCGCCATCACGTCTACCCGCAGACCCGGACGGGGCATGACCTCGGTCAGACAGGCAAAGCCGTGATCCATCAGGCACCGGCTCACGCCGCGCGCCAGAAGTTGACCGGGGGAAAGATCATTCGCCATGCGGGAAATATGAACGAAGCATGAACATCTGTCGAGAGGGTTGACGCGCAAGTCCTCGATTGCAAACATGCTTTCCAGAACCATCAAAGGTTGCACCATGGAAGACTACCAACGCCGACTCGCCGCCGCCCGGGCAGAACTCGAAGCACTTGGATTGCGCGGACTGCCGCATCCGATTCAGGACAGGGTGATGCGGCTCTTCGGTGGCGAGGCGCGGCCCTGGCCCTATCTGCCGCTCGGCGTGCGGATGAGCGCCTATGCGATTCCCTATGCCTTCATCTGGACCGCGGCGAATTTCTTCCTGCGCTGGAAAGACCGCCCGATCGAGCCGGGCGAGGCCGTCGTCTCGACGGTGATGACGGTGGCGCTGTTTTCGATGCTGATGCTGGGCTATGAACTGCGGCGCTGGCAGTCGGTGAAGCTGAGCCGTTGGGAAGATCTCTGACCGCCCTTGCCGCGGTCTCTTCCTGCCCCTATCTTGCGTCTTGGCGGTTACTGCTCTTCGCGTGAACGGGGCCTTTTTCCAGTGGCCGATAACCATTCCTGAGGGAGCCGGCTCTGCTTTGGCCCTGGCCTCTGTATCTGGCACCCACCTGACTTGTCAGGCTCTCGGGAAATTTCGCCCCCACGGTCGCTGCGGTTTCCGCCACCTCACGACAGCCCGAAATCGAAAACCCCCCGCTTTTCAGCGAGGGGATTTTCGTCTTCCGGAGGCCTTCGAGAAAACTTAGCGCAGGGTGCGGCCGAGCTGGCGGCGGGCACGGCTTTCGCTGCGCACGGGAACCGGGATGGCGATCAGCTCGGCGGCCATGTCATGGCTCGGGATCGCATCGCGCTTGCCGCCACCGGGCGGCGTCTGATCCTCGGCCATGTTCATCACGGCGATGGCGAATTGCACGCCCGCAAAGACCACGGTGTTGAAGACGAAAAGCAGGGTCACGGCGATATAGCCAATGTCGGAACTGAAGATCAGATGCCGCAGATGCGCGACATCAAAGCCCAGCAGCAAACCGACGAACAGGGCAGAGAGCCCCGCCCCGAAGAGCACGTTGCGAATGTAGAGGCGCACGAGTTCCGGCATGACGATTCCTCCGTCGTTGGAATCATTCTAGCGCAGTCTGCGCGAATTCAAACCGCAAATTTGCCGTTTTGCCGCAGTTCCGTCACAAAATATTGGTGAAGGCGTCCCGTCCCGGCGGGACGATCGGCTCAGAACGCCTCGGGGCGAACCTCGCGGGCCATGTGATCAAGCACCGCATTGACGAATTTCGTCTCTTTGCCCTCGGGAAAGAAGGCGCGGGCAACCTCGACGAATTCGTTGATCACGACCTTGATCGGCGTCGCCGGATTGACCATTTCGGCCCCCGCGGCGCGGAAGAGCGCGCGCAGCACCGGGTCGATGCGCTCGATCGGCCAGGTGGCGACCAGCGCGCGGTCGGTGGTCTGGTCGATCTTCGCCTGCCACATCACCGCATCATCGAGCAGACGGCGGAACAGGTCATAATCGCCCTCGGCCAGCTCTTCGCCCTCGTCGGTGGTCATGCCGAAGCGGAAGCTTTCGAATTCGCGGGCGACGCGGTCCACCCCCTGCCCCGCCGCTTCCATCTGGAAGAGCGCCTGCACGGCATAAAGCCGCGCGGCCGAGCGCATCCGGCGTTTTTCTTCCGGCGTCGGCTTGCGGGGCGTCTCGGGGGTGGTGTCGGTCATGATTGTGCGATCCTCAGGTGGCCCGGTCAGACGGTGTCGCCCTTGGGGCGAAAGCCGATTCCCTGCGTCCGGGTGGCCCATTTGCGCGAGAGCGCGATCAGATGCAAGGCCGCAGCCGCCGCACCGCCGCCCTTGTCCTGATCTTCGGGCTTGGCGCGGGCCTCGGCCTGGGCGCGACTTTCCACCGTCAGGATGCCGTTGCCGATGCACAACCCCTGCAGGCCGAGCATCATCAGACCGCGCGAGCTGTCATTGCAGACGGTGTCGTAATGCGTGGTTTCGCCACGGATCACGCAGCCAAGCGCCACATAGCCATCGTAATCCGAGAGCCGCTCGGCCATGCCGATGGCGGTCGGCACCTCCAGCGCGCCGGGCACTTCGGCGATCTCGACCTCGGCCCCGGCTTTGGCGGCCACCGCCTTCGCCCCCGCAATCATCCAATCGGCGATGTCGCGATAATAGGGCGCGACGACGATCAGAAGCTTCACCGGCTTGTCGAAGACGGGCAGCGGCAGCGTGTAGTGGTTTTCGTTCGCCGCCATCTCAATACCCCCGGGTTTCGTCGATCGAAAGCCCATAGCCCTCGATGCCGATCACCTTGGGCTTCGGCGAATTCGTCAGCAGTTTCAGATGGCTGATGCCCAGCGCCAGAAGGATCTGCGCGCCCAGACCGTATTGGCGCAAGGTCTGCGGCGAGGCTTCGCCCGGCATCGGCATCTTCGCGGTGGTTTCGCGCAAGAGCACGACGACGCCACGGCCCTCGGCGGCAATCGCCTCCATCGCGCGGCCCAGATCGTTCATCTTGCCCGGACGCAGCCCCAGCACATCCGAGAGCGGATCGAGCGCATGCATCCGCACGAGCACCGGTTCCGGGCCGGAAATATCGCCCTTGGTCAGAACGATATGCTCGGCGCCCTCGGTCTGGTCGGCAAAGATCCGCATCGACCAGTCGCCGCCGAATTCCGACTGCACGGCGCGCTGCGCGGTTTCCCGCACCAGATGGTCATAGCGGCGGCGATAGGCGATCAGGTCGGAAATCGTGCCGATCTTCAGCCCATGCTTTTGCGCAAAAGCGATCAGATCGGGCAGACGCGCCATCGTGCCGTCTTCGTTCATCACTTCGCAGATCACGCCCGAGGGGTTCAGCCCCGCCAGACGCGAGATATCGACCGCGGCTTCGGTATGCCCGGCGCGGACCAGCACGCCGCCATCGCGGGCGCGCAGCGGGAACAGGTGGCCCGGCGTCGCGATGTCCTGACGGCCCTTGGTCGGGTCGATCGCCACGGCCACGGTGCGGGCGCGGTCATGCGCCGAAATCCCGGTCGAAATCCCCTCGCGCGCCTCGATCGAGACGGTGAAGGCGGTCTCGTGACGGCTGGAGTTCGAAGACGCCATCAGCGGCAGCCCGAGCGCCTCGATCCGGTCGGCGGTCAGCGCAAGGCAAACCAGCCCGCGGCCGTGCATCGCCATGAAGTTGATCGCATTCGGCGTCGCCATCTGCGCCGGAATGATCAGGTCGCCCTCGTTCTCGCGATCCTCGTGATCGACGAGGATGAACATCTTGCCGTTGCGGGCATCCTCGATGATCTCCTCGATCGAGGACATCGCATCGCGGTAGCTTTGCTCCACCGGGCCCGGGGTTTCGTGATTGCCAGCTTTGTCCACCGGGTTCGTCATGCCTTCCACTCCGTCAGCCGGGCCACGTAACGGGCCAGCGTGTCTATTTCCAGATTGACCTTGTCGCCCACCGATGCAGCGCCGAACGTGGTCACGGCCTTGGTGTGCGGGATGATATTGATGCCAAAGCTGCAGCCGTCCACCTCGTTGACGGTCAGCGACGCCCCGTCAAGCGCGACCGAGCCCTTGGGGGCGATGTATTTCGCCAGCGCCTCGGGGGCGCGGAAGCTGAAGCGGGTGCTTTCGCCCTCGTCGCGCAGCGCGGTGATTTCCGCCACGCCATCGACATGGCCCGAAACGATATGGCCGCCAAGCTCGTCGCCCACCTTCAGCGCGCGTTCAAGGTTGATGCGCTTGCCGACCGTCCAGCCGCCAAGGTTGGTTTTCGAAACGGTCTCTGCCGAGATCTGCACGTCATACCAGTCGGCGCCGGTCGCGATCACCGTCAGGCAGACCCCCGCATGGGCGATCGAGGCGCCGATTTCGACCGTGCTCATGTCATAGCCGCAACGGATCCGCGCGCGCAGATCGCCGGTGTTTTCAAGGGCGACGATCTCGCCCAGATCGGTGACGATTCCGGTGAACATGGCTTTCCCTACCGTGATTTCTTCTTGCCTAGCTTGCACAGGCGCCGCACGCAAGGCTTGGCCCCGACGCTTGGGCGCACAGCTGCGGCGCGAAAATGCGGCCCGCCGTCGCGGTGCCCCGGTTTTGCCGCCAAAAGGTTAAGCTCGCGTGCAATTTGTCGTGACAGCCTGCAAGCAAGGGGCCAAAAGGGGGCGTTTTGAGCGTGAGTCCAATGAACTGCCCGCCCCCCCGCACCTTCCTGCTGCTGCAAGGCCCGCACGGGCCTTTCTTTCGGCAATTGGGAGCGATGCTGCGCGCGGCCGGGGGCTCGGTCTGGCGCGTCGGTTTCAACCGCGGCGACGAGGCGTTCTGGGATGATCCGGCCAGCTTCCTGCGCTTTGCCGAGCCGCCCGAGACCTGGCCCGCCCGCATCGCAACGCTGATCGGCGAAAAATCCATCACCGATCTGGTGCTTTACGGCGATACCCGCCCGGTGCATGCGCAGGCGATCGCCGCCGCCACGGCCGCGGGCGTCACCGTGCATGTCTTCGAGGAAGGCTATCTCCGGCCCTATTGGGTCACCTATGAACGCGGCGGCGCCAATGGCCATTCGCGGCTGATGACGCTTTCGGTGCCCGAGATGCGCCGGGCGCTGGCGCAAAGCCAGATCGACTTCCCCGAAGCCCCGCCGCGGTGGGGCGACATGCGCCAGCATGTGTTCTATGGCGCGCTCTATCATTTCCTCGTCATGGTCCAGAACCGTCGGTATCGCAATTTCACGCCGCACCGGGGGATTTCCGTCTTCGACGAGTTCCGGCTTTACCTGCGCCGTCTGGTGCTGATGCCGGTGCAGGCGCTGGAACGGATGCTCGCCACGATGCGGGTGCGGCTTTCGGGCCACCCGATCCATCTGGTGCTGTTGCAGCTTGAACATGACGCCTCGTTCCGGATGCACTCGCCTTTCGCCTCCCAGACCGAGTTTATCGACCTCGTGATGGCCGGCTTCGCGGCGGGGGCCCCTCGCCATCATCACCTTGTCTTCAAGGCGCATCCGCTTGAAGACGGACGCGCGCCGATCCCGCAGACGATCAAGACCGCCACGGCGCGGCATGGGCTCGAGGGCCGGGTGCATTTCATCCGCGGCGGCAAGCTGGCGGAATTGCTTGCACAGGCGCGCTCGGCGGTGACGGTGAATTCGACCGCCGCGCAGCAGGTGCTCTGGCGCGGGCTGCCGCTCAAGGCCTTTGGCCGGGCGGTCTTCGACAAGCCGGAATTCGTCTCGACCCAACCCCTGCCCGAGTTCTTCGCCGCCCCGCAAAGACCAGATACGCGGGCCTATCGCGACTATCGCCACTACCTGTTGGAGACGTCGCAGATTCCGGGCGGGTTCTACTCGGCCCGGGGGCGGCGGATCCTGCTGCGGCAGGTGGTCGACATGATGCTTTCTCCCGAAGATCCCTATGAGGCGCTGAGCGCGGGCAAAGCGGCGCCGCGGCAACAGTTGCGCGTTGTGAATTGATCGCGCTGGAAATTTTGCCGTCTCGCCGCTAGGATGGCCGGAAAACAAACGGCAATCCCCAAGAGGAGCCCGAGCAGTGAGCGTGACCCTTCCCCGCAGGACCCTTTTGCTGGGTCTTTCGGCGGTGCTTCTTGGCACTGCCTCCTGTGGCCTGCCCCGGCCCGGCCCGAACAAACGCGAAATCTTTGCCGGATCGGTGATGCGCAAGGGCGATGCCTTTGTCGTCACCGTCGATGACCATGTGGCGCGGGCGACAGCGGTGCAGCCTGCGCTCGGCTTTTCCTCCAGCTTCCAGAACGCGGGCGTCGTCGGCTCGGACACGATCAACCCGGGCGATACGCTGCAGCTGACGATCTGGGAAAACGTCGATGACGGGCTTCTGGCGCAGCAGGGCACGACCGCGACGCAGCTGACCGAAGTGCAGGTCGATGGCGCGGGCTACATCTTCGTGCCCTATGCGGGCAAGATCAAGGCGGCGGGCAATTCCCCCGATGCCCTGCGCAAGATCATCACCGAGAAACTCGACGCCCAGACCCCCGATCCGCAGGTGCTGATCGCGCGGGCGGCGGGCGATGGCGCCACCGTCTCCGTCATGGGTTCGGTCGGCGGTCAGGGCGTCTATGCGATCGAACGGCCGACCCGCAAGCTCTCGGCGATGATCGCCCGCGCCGGGGGCGTGACGATCAAGCCCGAGATCACCAAGATCACCGTCAAACGCGGCGGCAAGCAGGGCACGGTCTGGCTGACCGATCTTTACAAGAACCCGAAGATGGACATCGCGCTGCGTCCGGGCGACGTGATCCTCGTCGAGGAAGACACCCGCGCCTTCACCTCGCTGGGCGCGACCGGGGCGCAGGCCCGCGTGCCCTTCGAGACGCAGACGCTCTCGGCCCTCGAAGCCATCGCCACCGTCGGCGGTCTGGCCTCGAACACGGCCGACCCGAAGGGCGTCTTCGTCTTCCGCAACGAGCCGGCGGAAATCGCGAATGTGGTGCTGGGCCGGACCGATCTCGTTGGCGATCAGCGCCTGGTCTACGTGCTCAACCTGACCGAGCCGAACGGCATGTTCCTGGCCCGTGACTTCGTGATCCGCGACGGCGACACCGTCTATGTCACCGAAGCGCCGTTCGTGCAGTGGCAGAAATCGCTTTCGGCGCTGACCGGCTCGGCCACGGCCGCAAGCTCGCTCGACAGCGTCGCCTCCGGGAACTGATGTCCCGAGAGAGACAGGACAAGGCCGCTCCGGAGCCCGGCTCCGGGCGGCTTTTTCCATATGCGGCCGGGTTTCTCTGGCAACCGCAGCTGCGCGCGATGCTGCGCGCGGCGGGCTACCGCCTGCATCTGGGCCTGCCCGGCCCCGAGGATCGCGTCGCGGTCTGGGGCCGCTCGCCCTACGCCGCCCGCGGCGAGGCGGTGGCGGCGAAACGAAATGTCGGTCTGGTGCGGCTCGAAGATGCCTTCCTCCGTTCGATCCATCCGGGGCGCGTCAGCGGGGCGGGCGGACCGCTTGGGCTTTTGATCGACCCGTTCGGCGTGCATTTCGATGCCGCGCAGCCCTCGCTTCTGGAACGGATGCTGGCGCGCGAGCCGCTCGATGACACCGCGCTTCTCGATCGCGCCCGCGATGGCATCGCCCGGCTGAAGGCGCTAGATCTGTCGAAATACAATGACTTCGACGAAAAGCTTGCGCCGCCCGCGCCCGGCTATGTGCTGGTGATCGACCAGACCGCGGGGGATGCCTCGATCCTGCATGGCCGGGCGAGTGCGGCAACCTTCCGCGAGATGCTTGCCGTGGCGCAGATCGAAAATCCGGGCGCGCGGATCGTGATCAAGACCCATCCCGAGACCCGGGCGGGCCTGCGCCCGGGCCACTACGGCCCCGCGAACGAGGACGCCCGCACGGTGCTTCTGAGCGATCCGGTCTCGCCCTGGGCGCTGCTCGAAGGCGCCATCGCGGTCTACACCGTCTCCTCGCTCATGGGCTACGAGGCGATCCTGGCCGGTCACAAGCCGCGCGTTTTCGGCCAGCCCTTCTACGCGGGCTGGGGTCTGACGCAGGATGAAAACCCGGTCGCGCGGCGGCAACGACGGCTGACCCGGGCGCAGATCTTTGCGGTCAGCCATATCCTTGCGCCAACCTGGTTCGATCCCTGTCGCGGCCGGTTGTGCCGTTTCGAGGAGGCGGTCGATCAGCTTGAAGCCGAGGTCCGCGCCTTTCGCGCCGACCGTGCGGGCCATGTCGCCACCGGCATGCGGCTGTGGAAACGCCGCCCGCTGCAGCAGTTCTTCGGCCGCGAAAAACCGCTGCGCTTTGCTGAGCCCCCGGAGCAGGCCGCGGCTGCGGCGCAGGCCTCGGGGCGCAGCCTGCTGATCTGGGCGGGCAAGGAACCGCCCGGTTTTGCAGCCCCCGCGCTGCGGGTCGAGGACGGTTTCCTGAGGTCGAAAGGTCTGGGTGCCGATCTGGTTCCGCCGCTGTCGCTTGTCACCGATGCGCAGGGGATTTACTTCGATCCGACCCGCCCGTCGGATCTTGAAGACCTGATCTCCCGCCCGCCGCCGCCCGGCGGCGTCGCCCGGGCCGCGCGCCTGATCGCCGCGCTGCGCAAGAGTGGAGTGTCAAAATACAACCTTGACGGGAATACCCCCGATCTGCCCGCAGGCCATCGCATCCTTGTTCCGGGGCAGGTCGAAGATGACGCCTCGATCCGCCTCGGCGCGGGGGAAATCTGCACGAATCTGGCCTTGCTGATGCGGGTTCGGGCAGCAAACCCCGCGGCGATTGTCCTTTTCAAACCGCACCCGGATGTCGAGGCCGGGTTGCGGCCGGGCGCCATCCCCGAGGCCGAGGCGCTGCGTTTCGCAAACCAGATCTTGCACAAATCGAACCCGATGGCGCTGATCGCCGCGGTGGACGAGGTCTGGACAATGACCTCGCTTCTGGGATTCGAGGCGCTCTTGCGCGGCAAGAACGTCACCGTGACCGGAGCGCCCTTTTATGCCGGTTGGGGTCTGACCCGCGATCTTGGCGCAGTGCCCGACCGCCGCAAGGCCCGGCCGAGCCTTGAAGAGCTCGTCCATGCCGCGTTGATCGCCTATCCGCGGTATCTTGATCCGGTGACCCGCCGTCCCTGCCCGCCCGAGGTGGTGCTCGACCGGTTGGCGCACGGCCCCCTGCCCCGCCCCGGTCCGCTGAACCGAAGCTTGGCAAAGCTGCAGGGGCTGTTTGCGGGGGCTGCGTTTCTCTGGCGTTAGGCGCGCAGCCAACGCGCCAGCACGTCTTCGCCCATCGGCTGCACAGACGCGAGCTGATAGCGCGGGGCGTCACTCAAGCGGCTCACCCCAAGATCACCGATCCCGGGCTTCGCATCGCCGCCGAGAACCACGCCCGCGGTGAAACCGATCAGCTCGTCGACCAAACCGGCCGCCATCAGGCTTGCCGCAAATTGCCCGCCGCCCTCGCAAAAGACCCGGGTCAGACCGCGCGCGGCCAAGGCGGCCATCAGGGCCATCGGGTCAAGACCCGTCTCACCCGCAGGCGCTTCGATCAACTCGGCCCCGACCCCGGCCCAGAAATCCCGCGCCGCTTCGGGCGCTTCGACCCCATGAACCAACCACAGCGGCGCCTGCCCGACCGAACCCGCCAAGCGCCCGCGCGGCAGATCGAGACGGCGCGACGCCACCACCCGCACCGGCGCGCGCAGGGGCGTGAAGCTGCGCACAGTCAGCAGCGGATCATCCGCCCGCGCCGTGCCGCCGCCGACCAGAACCGCATCGAACCGCGCCCGCAGCGCCTGCACATGGGCGCGCGCTTGCGGCCCGGTAATCCACTGGCTTTCGCCATTCGCCAAAGCGATCCTGCCGTCGAAACTCGCGCCCAGTTTCAGCGCCAGCCACGGACGTCCCTTTTCGATCCGGCTCAGAAACCCCGCCTGCGCCGCCCGCGCCTCGGCTTCAAGCACTCCGGTTTGCACCGAAATCCCCGCCGCGCGCAGCATCGCATGGCCCCGACCCGAGACCCGCGGATCGGGATCTTCCATCGCCGAAACGACCCGCGCCACCCCCGCCGAAATCAGCGCCTCGGCACAGGGCGGGGTCTTGCCGTGATGGGCACAGGGTTCGAGCGTGACATAGGCCGTGGCCCCACGCGCGGCGGCCCCCGCCTGATCCAGCGCCCGGCGCTCGGCATGCGGACGACCGCCGGGTTGGGTCCAGCCCCGCCCGACGATGCGCTCTTCGTTCACGATGACGCAGCCGACGGCGGGATTGGGCCAGACATTGCCCAAACCGCGCCCGGCCAGCCCCAGCGCCAGCCGCATGAAGCGGCTGTCGGCCTCGGTCACTCGGCATCCCCCGACTGCGGGCGCAGTTCCGACACGAATTTGTCGAAATCGTCCGCCGCCTGGAAGTTCTTGTAAACGCTGGCAAAGCGCACATAGGCGACGGTATCGATCCGCGCCAGCGTCTCCATCACGATCTCGCCGATCGCGCGCGAGGGAATGTCGGTCTCGCCCAGACTTTCCAGCCGCCGCACGATGCCCGAGATCATCTGATCGATCCGCTCCGGCTCGATCGGGCGTTTCTGCATCGCGATCCGGATCGAGCGTTCCAGCTTGTCACGGTCGAAATCCTCGCGCCGCCCCGAGGTCTTGATCACCACCAGATCGCGCAGTTGCACGCGCTCATAGGTGGTGAAGCGACCGCCACAGGCCGGGCAGAACCGACGCCGCCGGATCGCCACATGATCCTCGGCCGGTCGGCTGTCCTTCACTTGAGTATCGACATTACCGCAAAACGGGCAGCGCATGGCGTCCCCCCTCTAATGTTCCTGCCTCAGATTGGGGTCTGTCGCCCCGGTTATCCACAGGACTATAGGGGGAGGGCGAGGGATCGGGTAGCGCAAATCGGCACCTACCAGATACGGGGCGGCAACTGTGGCGGCGCGGACTCAGGCGCCCGCGCCGGGTCACCTGGATCAGGCTTTCGGCACCGCCGGAGCCGGGGCGGTCGTCAGCGCCGCGGGCTGCGCGGCCGAGCGGTCCCTGGCATAGATCGCAAGGCACTCGGGCATGATGCCCATCACCTGCACCTCTTTCGCATAGGCGGCATCGACCGCCTCGGCCGACATCGGCTTCGACTTTTGCCCGAGCGGCGCCAGCGAGCCGTCGCCCTTGCCGGTCACCAGCGCGAACTGGCCCCCGGGCTCGGCGGTGACATAGGCAAAGCAGGTCCCGGCCTGCGACATCCGGGGCGCCTTCGGATCGGCGGGCATGCCCTCGACACAGGCAGCAAGCACAAGCGGGGCAAGAAGCAGCAAAGATGCGGTGCGGGCGGAAGCAATGGGCATGGGAACCTCGTGAAAATCTCGCCTCACGGTAGCAGCCTGCACGAAAGGGGCAAGGGCAAAGCGGTGCGGTTGCCCCTGCCCGCGCGATGCGGCATCTTCCCGGAAACCGCGCCCCTTTCCGCAAGGCATCATGCAGCCCCCCGAACCTACCGACAGCGACCGACGCGCCGCGCGCGAGACCGGACGGCTTCTGGTGCAGATCCGCTGGCTGGCGATCGCCGGTCAGATCGCGGCGACGTTCTTTGCCGCGCAGGTGCTGGGGCTGGCGCTACCGCTCGAGCGGATGGCGCTGGTGATCGCGGGGCTTGTCGGCTTCAACGGGATCATCGCGCTCGCGATGCGGCGCGGTGCAAGGCTGCCCGATGCGATGCTGGCGCTGCAACTGGGCGTCGACACGCTGACGCTGGCGGCGCTGATTGCGCTCGCCGGGGCGACGGCCAGCCCCTTTGCCATGCTGCTCCTCGTGCCACTTCTGCTGGCGCTGTCGCTCTGTTCCCCGCGGGCGGCGCTGCCGATCTATCTTCTGGCGAACCTCTGCATCGGGGCGCTTGTCGCCTTCGGCCCAGTTTCCGGCACGGCGCTGGTGCCGGCCTTCGGGCTCAGCTCGACGCTGATGGCGTGGTTCGTGCTGCGCCTGCGCCTGACCGTTGCCGCCCGCGACCGCGCCATCGAGGAACTGCGCCGCGCCAAGACCGAGGCGGATCAGTTGGCCGGGCTCGGCCTTCTCGCCTCGGGGATGGCGCATGAGCTGGGCACGCCGCTGACGACGCTCGCCGTGACGCTCGACGACTGGGCCGAGATCGGCTTGCCCGAGGGCGCGGCGCGGCAAAAGGATCTGGAAACGATGGTCGCCCAGCTCAAGCGCTGCCGCGCCATCGTCACCCGCACCCTGCAGGCGGCCGGGCGCGAGCGGCTCGAGGCCGCCGCCGCCGTTCCCGCCGAGGCCGAAATCCGCCACATCCTTGCGCTTTGGTCGGGGGCGCGCGGCCGCACGCGCGTGCCGGTCACGGCCGACCCCAGCCTGCGCGGGGCGCAGATGCTCTCGGCGCCGATCCTAGAAGCCGCGCTGATCAACCTGCTCGACAATGCCGAAAGCGCCGCCCCCGGCACGGTCGCCGCCTGCCTGAGCCGTGCGGGCGAGCGGCTGATCCTGCGCCTTTCCGACCGCGGTCCGGGCTTTCCCGAAACCGTGCTGTCGCAGCCCGGCACCCCCTTCGTCTCGGGCACGGGCGCGCCGGGCCGCGGGCTGGGCCTTTTTCTCGCCCGCAATGCGATCGATCGCCTTGGCGGCCGGATGACCCTGCGCAATGCCGCCACCGGGGCCGAGGTCGAGATCGCCTTTCCGCTGCTTGACCGCCCCCAGACCGAAGAGGCCGCCGATGCCCGCGCCTGACCGCTGCCTGCTGATCGTCGAGGACGACCCGCATCTGGCCGAAACGCTCGCCAGCGCCTTCACGCGCCGCGGCTATGCCGTCCACACCGCGCTGCGCGAAGACAGCGCCATCGCGCTGGCTGCGCGGATCCGGCCCACCCATGCGCTGGTCGATCTGAAACTGGCCGAGGGCTCGGGCCTTGGGGTCGTCAAGGCCCTCGCCACCCTCGACGCCCCGCCCGCCATCGTCGTGCTGACCGGCTTTGCCGCTGTGGCGACGGCGGTCGAAGCGATCAAGCTCGGCGCCACCCAATATCTGGCAAAGCCCGCCACCGCGCGCGAAATCGAAGCCGCCTTTTCCCACCGCGCGGGGATGGCCATGCCGGAAATCGAAGCCCCGCAGGTCGGCGTGAAAGCGCAGGAATGGGAGCTGATCCAGCGCACCCTGGCGGAAACCGGCTTCAACGTCTCGGAAACCGCGCGGCGTCTGGGCATGCACCGCCGCACGCTGGCGCGTAAACTCGCCGCCCGAAAGGCCGCGGGCGAGGACATCGGCAGCATCGTCGATTTCGAAGACTGATCCCTTTTCTTCTTGGCGCAAATACGCTGGGGGTCCGGGGGCAAAGCCCCCGGCGGGTCGCCGCGGCAAGGCCGCGGCGAAACAAAAGGGCCGGCCGGGCAGAACCCGACCGGCCAGGGCACCCCGAACCGCGAAGGGACGCGGGATCGGGAAACCTTGCTCAAAGCTCGCCGCGGCGGCGGCGATCTTCCTGCATCTCGAACCACATCGCGTTCAGCACCCCGAACATCACCGCCACCGGCAGGCCCAGAAGCCAGGCAAAATACCACATGTTGCGTCTCCCTCAGTAGGCGTTCGGATTGCGAGCGATGTCGTCGGGGCGCACCTTGCCCCAGAGCACCTTGTAGACCCACGACGTGTAGGCCAGGATGATCGGCAGGAAAATCACCGTCGAGACCAGCATGATGAACAGCGTCATGTGCGACGAGGAACTGTCCCAGACCGTCAGCGAGGCCGAGGGGTTCAAGGACGAGGGCAGGATGAACGGGAACATGCTCAGCCCCACGGTCGAGATCACGCCGAAGATGCCGATCATCGAGGCCGTCACCGCCCAGCCGCTCCAGAACCGCATCAGCACGACCGCGCTGCCAAGGCCCAGCACGCCAAGCGCCGGGGCAACGGCGATCCACGGCCGGGTCTGATAGGCATCGATCCACGAGCCGCCACGCACCACCTCGGACAGAAGCGGGTTCGACGGGCCGAAGTGATCGGGCTCGGTGACGAACTGATAGGCCGGGATGCCGAAGGCGAGCCAGACCCCGGCAAGGGCAAAGGTGACGATCGTCGCCACGCCAGCCCAAGAGCCGATCCGCCGCGCCCGCGCCTGCACCGCGCCCTCGGTCTTCAGCACGAGCCAGGCCGCGCCATGCGCGATGTGCATCGAGAGCGACACGACACCGACGAACAAGGCAAACGGGTTCAAGAGGCCCAGCAGTTTCATCAGCGGGTTGCCCGGATAGATCGGCAACAGCGTCTCGTCGAGGGTGAAGGGCACGCCTTGCAGCACATTGCCCACCGCCACGCCGAAGATCAGCGCGGGCACGACGCCGCCCACCACCAGCGCCCAGTCCCAGCGCGTGCGCCAGACATGGCTTTCCTTCTTGTTGCGATACTTGAACCCCACCGGCCGCAGGATCAGCGCCGCCAGAACAAGGAACATCGCCAGATAGAAGCCCGAGAAGCTGACCGCATAAAGCGGTGGCCAGGCGGCAAAGATCGCCCCGCCGCCCAGGATCAACCAGACCTGGTTGCCCTCCCAGACCGGGCCGATGGTGTTGATCACCACCCGCCGCTCGGCATCGGTCTGCGCGACGAAGGGGTTCAGCGCCGCCACCCCCATGTCGAAGCCGTCGGTGGCCGCGAGCCCGATCAGAAGGACACCCAGCAGCCCCCACCAGATCACGCGCAGGATTTCATAGCTCAGAAGGTCATGCAGGATCATGGTGTTACTCCGCAGGTTTGGCGACGGGATGGTGCTTGGCGGCCCAGGCCTCGACCACGTCGATGTCATGCGTCGGCCCCTTGCGGATCGCCGCCAGCATCAGCCGGATCTCGATGACCAGCAGCACCGAATACAGCGTCACAAAGCCCGCCAGCGTCAGCGCCACATCCCAGATCGACAGGTTCGACACCGAGAGCGCGGTGGGCAGCAGCCCATCCACCGTCCAGGGCTGACGTCCGAATTCGGCCACGAACCAGCCGGTTTCGGCAGCAATCCACGGCACCGGGATCGCCAGAACCGCCGTGCGCAAGGCCCAGGTCGGGAAGCGACCACCGCGGAAGTTCGAGGTGAAGAACATGAAGCCGATGAAGACGAGCATGAAAACCCCGGCCCCCACCATCACCCGGAATGACCAAAACAGCGGCAGCACCTGCGGCACGGTCTTCCAGGCCGCTTCGGTGATCTGCGCATCGGTGGCCAGTTTCGGGTCGGCCACCACCGTCGTCAGCAGCATCGCATAGCCGAGATCGGCCGAATGCGCCTCGAAGCTCGCCTTGACCTCGGGGGTGACGGCGCCTTTCGCAGCACGGATCTGCAAGAGCGCGTCATAAGCGATCACGCCCGAGCGGATCCGCCCCTCGGCCTGCGCCACCAGATCCTTGATCCCGGGCATTTCGGTATTGAGCGAGCGGGTGCCGATCAGCCCCATCACATAGGGCACCTTGATCGCATATTTCGTCTCGCGCGCTTCCTGATCGGGGATGCCAAACAGGTTGAACGAGGCCGGAGCCTCCTCCGTTTCCCACATCCCCTCGATCGCGGCGAGTTTCATGCGCTGGTTATGCGTCGCCTCGTAGCCCGACTCGTCGCCCAGCAGCAGCACCGACAGGCACGAGGCCAGACCAAAGGCCGAAGCGACGGCAATCGAGCGCCGCGCCAGTTCGATGTGACGGCCGCGCAAGAGATACCAGGACGAGACGCCGATCACGAACATCGTCGCCGTGACATAGCCCGCCGAAACGGTATGGACGAATTTCGCCTGCGCCACCGGGTTGAAAAGCACGGCGAAGAAATCGACCAGCTCCATCCGCATCGTCATCGGGTTGAATTCGGCCCCCACCGGGTTCTGCATCCAGCCGTTCGCGATCAGGATCCAGAGCGCCGAGAAGTTGGTGCCGATGGCGACACACCAGGCGACGATCATATGCGCCCGCGCCGTCATCTTTTCCCAGCCAAAGAACCAGATGCCCACGAAGGACGCCTCCATGAAGAAGGCCATCAGCCCTTCGATGGCGAGCGGCGCGCCGAAGATGTCGCCGACGTAATGGCTGTAATAGGCCCAGTTCATCCCGAACTGGAATTCCATCGTCAGCCCGGTCGAGACGCCAAGGACGAAGTTGATCCCGAAGAGCGTGCCCCAGAATTTGGTCATTTGCCGCCAGATCGGGCGGCCGGTCATCACATAGACCGTCTCCATCGTGGCGACGAGGATCGACAGACCCAATGTCAGCGGCACGAACAGGAAGTGATACATCGCCGTCGACGCAAATTGCAGGCGTGACAGCTCGACTAATCCGAACTCCATCGTTCTCTCCAAGGTGGTTCGCCCGCAGCGTCCCATGCGGGATTACGGCTCAGCTATGGCCAAAGCCGGCGGCGACCACCCCTGTGCGCCCTGTCGCAGGTGGACAAAATGTCACAGCGACATCGGGGCAAGGCGAGCGGGCCGGCGTTTTGCGCACCGGCACGTTAGCACCGACACCTTTCGGGTCAACGAAGGGAGGAGGGAAAATGCGGCAAATGCCGATCAGCGTTTGGTGATCCGCATCACCAGTTCTTCGCGCAAGAGGCCCTCGTCCTCGCCGCTGTCGCGGGCCAGGCGCTTGAGGCCGAAATGCACCCGGGCGATGTCCTGATAGTAACTGGTGAAAGCGTAGTTCACCGCCGCGCCTGCGACCGCGCCCAGAACCGGCACCGTCTGCGTGGTGAGTTTCTGGCCCAGAACGGCGGCCAGCCGCGGCGCCACCTTGGCGATCAGGCTTGAAAGCCCCGGCCCGGTGATCGTCAGCCGCGCGGCAAGAAATCCCATGTCGGCGCCGTCGTCGCGGTCAAGCGGCCCGGCGGCCGCAAAGACGCGCAGACATTCGAGCCGCACCTCATCGCTGTCCGGGTCGAAGCCATGCTCGGCCGCGATGCCCTGAATGGCGCGCAACAGCATCGTCACGGTGAAGGGCAGTTCCGCCAGCGCGCCGGGCAGACCGCCCGCGCCGCCCGCCACCCCCATCGCCGTCGCGAGCGCGGTATTCACCCAATCGGGCCGGTCCGAGACCACCTCGCGCGAGCGGGTGGCGACGGTGAAGGCGGTTTCGAGCGCGCGCTCGGTCGCGCCTTCCAGCCGATCGCGGATCGGGGCGGAGAGCTTGCCCACGAGCGTCTCGGCCCCCGCGCCGACAAAGGAAATCACCTGCATCATCGGCCCCGAGGCCGCGCGATGGCGCCGCGCCAGCGCATCAAGCTCGGTCGTCAGGCGGGTGTCGGTCACCGGATAGAGGATTTCGGGCTGCATGGGGCCTCCTTGTCGGCTGACATATGGGAAGACCCGGGGCGGCGCGAAAGATCAGGGCAGGAACTTTTCCACCGGCCCGCGCACACCGTCCCAGGCGCCCGGCACCAGTTCGAGCGCCAGAACCCGGTCGGGGTTGGTGGGCGGCGGCATCTCCACCCCCTCGATCTTCTCGAAGCCGAAGCGGTTGTAATAGGGCGCGTCGCCGACGAGCAGCACCCGTTCCCAGCCCAGACGCCGCGCCTCGGCCAGACTTTCGTGCATCAGAAGGCCGCCGAGCCCCTCGCCCTGCCGGGTCGGGTGGACGGCGACGGGACCAAGCAGCAACACGCGCTGGCCGCCGACCTTGACCGGCCAGTAGCGGATCACCGCCGCCAGAACGCCATCTTCGCGCAGAACGAGGCAGAGGGGGGCCACCTTCTCGACGCCATCGCGCAGGCGGTAAGACGACAGCGCGGTTCGGCCCGGAGCAAAGCACAGGTCATACAATGCCTCGACTTCCCACCAGTCGGCTTCGGTCTCTTCTTCGAGCTGATACATGCCCCGACCCTTTGCGATTCGCCCTCGAAACGCGCCTAACACGCGGTTATGTCAGGTTCAAATCAAAGGAGCCCGTGCATGTTCTACCGCCCCGACAAGGGTCACGACCTGCCCCACGACCCGTTCCACGCCATCGTCGCGCCACGCCCGATCGGCTGGATCTCGACGCGCGGGCAGATGGGCGACAATCTGGCGCCCTATTCCTTCTTCACCGCCGTGTCGGCCAACCCGGCGCAGGTGATCTTTTCCTCGACGTCGACGAAGCCCGACCGCGGCGACACCAAGGATACGGTGACGCAGATCCGCGAAAGCGGGGTGTTTTGCGTCAATCTTGTGACCTCGGATCTGGGGGCGCAGATGAACGCCACCTCGGCGATGCTGGCGGCGGGCGAGGATGAATTTCTGGCGGCGGGGCTTGAGAAGGCGGCTTGCGAGGTGATCGATTGCGCCCGCGTGGCGGCGGCGCCTGCGGCGCTCGAATGCCGTCTGGTGCAGATCGTGCCGCTTCTGGGCAAGAGCAACTTCATGGTGCTGGGCGCGGTGGTGGGGGTGCATATCCGCCCCGATTGCGTGATTGACGGCCGCTACAGCCCGCCCGACCGACTGAGCCGTCTGGGCTACATGGATTACGCGACGGTGACCGAGACCTTTGAAATGGCGCGGCCGTAAGGTCGGGCGGAAAAGGAAAGGCACTGCCTTTCCCCGCCCGCTCGCGACCACGTTTCAGCACGAGCGCATCCCCAAGCACGACAGAGGCCAGCGCCTGACCCGGCGGGCGAGAAGCGCCCGCCGAGGGCGGGGCGGGCGCTGGCCGAGTGCCTTTGGGCCCTCGGCGGTCACGGGGCGTCTGTCGCGTGCAGCCTCGGCGATGGCCTCGGCCAGATCAGCCCCCAGTCCTCCGGCGCTTGCCCGCCTCGATCGCCTGCTCGAACAGCGCCATGTAGCGCGGCGCGACCTGATCCAGATGATAGGCCTTGCCGCGTTCCGCCGCCGCCGCGCCCAGACGCGCGCGCAGGGCGGGATCACTCGCCAAACGCTCGATCGCGGCGATCCATTGATCGTCCTCGCCGTTTTCGCCGACCGGCAGCAGCACCCCGTTCACGCCATCCTCGATCATCTCGGGGGCGAAGGTCGCGTTCGAGGCGATCACCGGCTTGCCGCGCGCAAGGATCTCCATCAGCCCCCAGTTCCCCACCCCGAAGCGCAGCGGGTACAGGAACAGATCGACCTGCGACAGCGCCTCGGTGAAGGTGTCATAGGGCAGCTTGCCGGGGAACAGGATGCGCTCGCCACCCGCAGGATAGGTCCGCACCAGATATTCGGCGAAACTCGCCCCCTTGCGGAGATTGCGATCGACCCATTGCTGCTCGTAGCCGTAGGTGACCCCCTTGGGATCGCCAATCGCGGCAAAGCGGATGCCAAGCCGGTCCGCCGTCCCCTCGCGCACCAGCCGGTCGACGAGCCGCACGAAAATGTCGAAGCCCTTGGCATTCGACAGATCGCGGGCGGAAAAGCCGATGGTGAAGGGGCCGGGCGGCGCGGGCGGCAGCGGCTTGATCTCGAAGCCCTCGAACTGCACCGCCACCCGCGGCTGCAGCTCGGCGGGCAGCAGGCTGCGCGCATAGGCCGAGGGCATGATCGTGAGATCGGATTTCAGGATCTGATGGAAGCTCAGCATCTCCATGTTGCGATCGGTCAGGCGCTGGCTGAGGTCGGGCGGATAGCGGGTGTCCCAGCCATGCGCCGCATAGCTTGGAAATTCGACATAGGAGGCGATGGCGGCATCGATCTCGTCATAAAGAAACATCGGCGCGCCCCACATCGAATGGGCGAAGACGAGATCGATCTTCGTCGTCTTGCGCAGCTCGGTCAGCGCAGTCAGCACGCCGCGCGAAATCCGCGCCGAGCGTTCCGTCTTGTCGGAGTAATAATAGCTCTGCGCCCCGACGATCGGCCCATCGGGGGTGAAGGGCAGCAGGCGCTTGTAGGTGCTGCCGTGGGTCTTCACATGGCCCTTGGAGGTCAGATACCAGGTTTCGGCCAGCCCGCTGTCGTGCAGGTATTCGGCAAGACCATTGAACTGGCCCGGGGTGACGGCGGAAACAAAGACGATCACGGGTTTCATGGCGGCAGGTTAGGCGCCCCCCAAGGGGCGTGCAAGCGGGGCTCTGCCCCGCACCCCGGGATATTTCGGGCAAGATAAAGGATCAGCGTTTCAGCCGTCTAGCGCCAGCAAGCAATGTGTAGACGCCCGAACCGACAACGAGCGTCGCCCCCACGAGCGTTGCCGCATCGAGGCTTTCCTGGAAGACGAGGATGCCCAGGACCAGCGCGAAGAGAAGCCGGGTGTAACGGAACGGGGTGACCACAGCGACCTCGCCCGTGCGCATCGCCTTCGTCAGCGCCCAATAGGCGGTGACGCCAAAGAGGATCGCGCCGAGAACCGGTAGCAGGCTCAGCGGCGTGGGCGGCAGGGCGCCGCCGGTGACGCTCAGGATGATCCCGCCCGCGGGGATCAGCGCGGCAAAGCCGTAGATGCCAAGCTGGAAATTCGTCAGCACCTTCGGCGCCGCCCGGGTGGCCAGATCGCGCCCGGCAAAGCCGAAGAGGCCCAGCACCGTCCAGAGCGCCGCGGGCACGAAGCCGTCAAGCCCGGGGCGCAGGATCACCAGCACGCCCAGAAAGCCGATGCCCACCGCTGCCCAGCGTGCCGCCCCCACCCTTTCGCGAAAGATCAGCGCCGCCCCCGCGACGACGACGAGCGGCGTCGCCTGCAAGATCGCCGAGGCGTTCGAGAGCGGCGTCAGCGCGATGCCGAGCGTATAGGCCAAGCGCCCGGTGATCTCGAACCCGGCCTTGATGCCCATGAGCCGGCTTGCCACGGCCGGATGCCAGAGGCTTTGCCCCGAGGCGAGCGCCAGCGCGGCAAAGCAGATCATGCCGCCAGCGCCAAACAGCATCAGCACCTCGCCCACCGGCAGCGCCTTCGCCGCCTGTTTCACGAACATGTCCTCGAGCGCGAAAAGCGCCATCGCGAGTGTCATCAGCCCCGCGCCGCGGAGATTCTCGGCGCCCAGTTCGCGGTGGTGATCCATGCTTTCTCCCTGCCCTCAAAGTGTAAATATGACGCGGAGCGCAGGACTTCTATGCCCTTTTCCGATCCGCCCCGCACGCCTAAGCTGCCCGGGGCCGCGAAGGGCCTGGGCGAGGACTATGGAATGACTGCAGACCGGATGATCGGGGTGATGGGAGGCTCGGGTGTCTATGACATCGACGGGCTCGAAGACGCGAAATGGCAGGCGGTGGACACCCCCTTCGGACCGCCCTCGGACGAGATCCTGACCGGGCGGCTGAATGGCGTGGCGATGGCCTTCCTGCCCCGGCACGGGCGCGGGCATGTGTTCACCCCCTCGACGGTGAATTACCGCGCCAATATCGCGGCGATGAAGATCATGGGCGTGACCGATCTGGTGGCCGTTTCCGCCGTCGGCTCGCTGAAGGAAGGCTATGCGCCCGGCGATTTCGTCATCGTCGATCAATATATCGACCGCACCTTCGCGCGGGTGAAGACCTTCTTCGAGACCGGGCTGGTCGGTCACGTCTCGGTCGCGCATCCGGTCTGCGCGCGGCTCTCGGCCCATTGCGCCGAGGCGGCACGGGCGACCGGCGTCAAGGTGCACGAGGGCGGCACCTATGTCGCGATGGAGGGGCCGCAATTCTCGACGCTGGCCGAAAGCCGCCTTTATCGCAGCTGGGGCGCCGATGTGATCGGCATGACCGGGATGCCCGAGGCGAAACTCGCGCGCGAGGCTGAGCTTTGCTATGCCTGCGTCGCGATGGTCACCGATTACGACTGCTGGCACCCCGACCATGATGCGGTCGATGTGGCGCAGGTGGTGGCGACGGCGATTGCCAATGCCAGCAAGGCGCGGTCGCTTGTGGCCGCCCTGCCCGCGCTTCTGAAAGGCCCCGCCGAGGCTTGCGATAAAGGCTGCACCCATGTTCTTGACGGCGCGATCATGACCGCCCCCGCCAAGCGCGACCCCGAAGTGATGACGCGCCTGATGCCCGTGATGGGCCGCGTCCTGAAAGGCTGAAAGATGAAGACCGTCAAGGATTACATCCGCACCATCGCTGACTTTCCCCACGAGGGGATCATGTTCCGCGATGTCACCACGCTCTTTGCGGATCCGCGCGGCTTCCGCATGGCGATCGACCAGCTTCTGCACCCCTGGGCGGGTGAGCAGATCGACAAGGTCGTCGGCCTTGAAGCGCGCGGCTTCATTCTGGGCGGGGCCATCGCGCACCAGCTCTCGAAGGGCTTCGTGCCGATCCGCAAGAAAGGCAAGCTGCCCGGGCAGACGATCAGCCAGTCCTACAAGCTCGAATATGGCGAGGCGATCATGGAGCTGCATGACGACGCCATCCAGCCGGGCGAAAAGGTTCTGGTGGTCGATGACCTGCTGGCAACCGGCGGCACCTGCGAGGCGGCAATCAAGCTCGTCGAGCGTCTGGGCGGCGAGATCGTCGGTTGCTCCTTCATCGTCGATCTGCCGGAACTCGGCGGGCGCAAGCTTCTGCGCGATCTCGGCATGCAGGTGCATGTGCTGTGCGAATTCGACGGCGCATGAGGCGTCGTCACATCGCCTGATGGGCGCCCTGCGGGGCGCCTTTTCATTTGGCGATCACAATTAGGTCAATACGATTGCCATGCATCCGCCGCAAAAGGGCTATGCAGACGCGGCATCTACTTTGCATCTGCAGAAAGTCGCATATTGGTAACAACAGTTGACCGCACCAAGGAGCTCTTCCCATGGCCCACACCGCTCTCGCCCCCGTTGGCCTTCCCGTCCTGCCCCGCGCCCTGCAAGCGGTCGCGCAGTTCTGGACCCGCGAAGACGGTTTCCGCCATGCGGCCTATATCTCGGGCGGGCTCTTCGTCACCGTCGCGGCGATCAAGCTTCTGACCGCGTGAGAAAAAATCGGGTTCGTTAACGGGCTTAACCTTTTGACAACCCGAATCGCGCTACTCAGAGCGGGCCTGATGGTTCTGCTGCTTGCAAACACGTGAACCAAAAGTGCAGCGCCCTGCCGCCCCCGGCAGGGCGCGTTCATTTCTGGCCCCGCTCAGGTGGTTGCGGGCAGGATCACCCCGGGATTGAGAATGCCGCGCGGATCAAGCGCCGTCTTGATCGCCCGCATCATCGCCATCTTCGCCGGGGCCGCGGTGCGCGCCAACTCGCCCACCTTCAGCCGCCCGATCCCATGCTCGGCCGAGATCGAGCCGTCGAAATTGTCGACCACCAGCCGATGCACTGCCGCCATCACCGCGCTGCGGCTGGCCTCGTAGTCATCACGCCGCCGCCCCTCGGCGGGGAAGACGTTGAAATGCAGGTTGCCGTCACCGACATGGCCAAAGCAGTTGATGCGGAAATCGCCCATCTCGGCCAGCCGCGCGGTCGCGGCGGTGATGAAGGCGGGAATATCGGCCACCGGCACGGCGATGTCATGGCTCGAAATCGCGCCGATGCGGCGGTTGGCGAGCGGGATCGACTCGCGCATCGCCCAAAGCGCGGCCGCCTGCGCCCCCGATTGCGCCACGACCGCATCGCGCACCAGCTCGCCCGCCGCCTCGTAAAGCGCGCCAAAGGCCGCTTCGCTGTCCATCCCCGCAGGCAGGCCGAGTTCGATCAGCACCGACCAGTCGGGATCGGTGGCAAAGGGCAGCGCCACCTCGGGGCCGACCGCGCGCAAAAACGCCAGCCCCTGCCCCGAGATCAGCTCGAAGGCCGAGACGCAACCCGCAAACCGCGCCTGCGCGAGGCCCAGAAGCGCCACGGCCGCCGCGGGGGACGGCACGGCCATCAGCGCCACCCCCTCGACCGCGGGGGGCTCGTGCAGCCGCAGGCTTGCGGCGGTGATGAGGCCGAGCGTCCCCTCGGCGCCGATGATCAGATCGCGCAGGTCATAGCCGGTGTTGTCCTTGGCGAGCCGCTTCAGCCCGTGCCAGATCGTGCCATCGGCCAGAACCACCTCCAGCCCCAGACAGAGCGCCCGCGCCGAGCCATAGCGCAGCACGTTCACCCCGCCCGCATTCGTGGCGAGACAGCCGCCGATCTGCGCCGAACCTTGGCTTGCCAGCGTCAGCGGAAAGCGCTTGCCCGCCGCCGCGGCCGCGTCATGGACCGCCTGCAGCGTCGCCCCCGCCTCGATCACCAGCGCCTGGCCAGCGACCGACCGCACCGCCGTCATCCGCTCGAGGCTCACAAGCACCGGCATCGGCCCGTCGGGCGCCACCTGCCCGCCGACCAGCCCGGTGCCGCCGCCGAAAGGCACGACCCCCACCCGCTCGGCATGACAAAAGGCCAGAAGCGCCGAAACCTGTGCCGTTGTTTCGGGCCGGGCCAGCACGCCCGCCTGACCCCGCCAGCGTCCGCGCGGCTCTTGCAGATAGCGCGGCTCGGCCGCGCCCAGCCACAGCCCCGGCACCGCCACGGCCAATCGTTTCACAAAAGCAGCATCCGCCGGGTTCAGCACGGCTTTCCCCTTCATCTTGCCTCAAATACCTCGCGGGGGGTCAGGGGGGGCGCGAAGCCCCCCGGCTTCCCCGGTCGATCCCGGCTTCCTCAGCCGATATCGGTGCGCCCACGCCGATCCGGGCGCAGGTTGGCGTAAAGCACATGGTTGCGCCAGCGCCCGTTGATCTGCAGATAGCTCTGCGCCACGCCCTCGTATTTGAAGCCGGATTTCTCCAGCACCCCGCGCGAGGCGGCGTTTTCGGGCAGGCAGGCCGCCTCGATCCGGCTCAGATCCATCGGCCCGAAGGCATGATCGACCACCGCCGCGATCGCCTCGCGCATGAAGCCCTGCCGGGCGTAGCGCGCGCCGACCCAATAGCCCAGGGTCCCCGCCTGCGCCGGACCGCGGCGGATGTTGTCGAGCGTGATCGCGCCGAGCACCCGCCCCGAAATCCGCTCGATCAGGAAAAACGGCAGCGCCGTGCCCGCCGCCTCGGCCCGGGCCGCCCAATAGACCCGGTTGGCAAAGGCCTTGCGGCTCAGATGCTCGGCCGACCAGGAGGGCTCCCAGGGGATCAGGAACGCGCGGCTTTCCTCGCGCAGGCTCGCCCAGTCGCGGTAGTCGGAATGCAGGGGCAGACGGAGCAGCATCCGCTCGGTCTCGACCTGAGGTTTCCGACGCCGCAGGAACATCAGGCCGCGAGCCTCCGCCGCAGCCCCGCAAGATCCGGCGCGGCTTCGGCCGGTCCGTACAGCGCGAGCGCCGTGCGATCCTGCGCGATCATCCGACCGGCATAGGAGCGCACCGCCTCGACCGTCACGCCATCGATCAGCGTCGAGACTTCATCCAGCCCCGGCACCCGGCCCCAGATCGCCAGATTGCGCGCCATTCGCTCGGCGCGGCTCGACGGGCTTTCCAGCCCCATCAGCATCCCCGCCTTCATCTGCGCGCGTGCCCGGGCCACCTCGGCCTCGGTCATGTCGTCGGCGGCGCGTTTGAGTTCATCGATGGTCAGACCGCAAAGATCGGCCACTTCCTCGCCCGAGGTCCCGGCATAGATGGTGATCATGCCGGTATCGTCATAAGCGCCCGCCTGCGCGAAGATCGAATAGCACAGGCCGCGTTCCTCGCGGATCTTCTGGAACAGCCGCGAGGACATGCCGCCGCCCAGCGCCGTCGCATAGACCTGCGCGGTGTAAAGGTCGGCGTCGCGATAGGCCGGACCCTCGAAGGCCAGCGCGAAATGCACCTGCTCGAGATCCTTCAATTCGCGCCGTTCCTTGCCGGACCAGAGCGCCTTTTGCACCGCAGGCGCGCCCACCGGACGCAGATGACCAAAGAGCTGCTCGGCCTGTTTCACGATCGCCGCGTGATCCACGGCGCCTGCGGCCGAAAGGACCATCTGATCCGGGCCGTAATGTTCCGACACGAAGCGCTCGAAATCCTCGCGGCCGAAGCGGGCGATGTTTTCCGACGGGCCAAGGATCGTGCGCCCCATCGCCTGATCGGGATAGGCAGCCTCTTGCAGCCAGTCGAAGATGATGTCGTCGGGCGTATCGAGCGCCTGCCCGATTTCCTGCAAGATCACATGGCGCTCGACCTCGATCTCGCGCGGATCGAAGACCGAGTTCAGCACGATGTCGGAAATCACATCCAGCGCTAGACCGACATCGGCCTTCAGCACGCGGGCGTAATAGGCCGTCGCCTCGCGCGAGGTATAGGCGTTGATATAGCCGCCCACATCCTCGATTGCCTCGGCGATCTGGAGGGCGGTGCGGGTCTTCGTGCCCTTGAACGCCATATGTTCCAGAAAATGCGCAATGCCGTTCTGGTCCAGCCGTTCGTGGCGGCCGCCCGCCAGCACCCAGACGCCCACCGAGGCCGAGGCAAGGCCCGGCATGCGCTCGGTCACGATGCGCAGGCCGTTCGCGAGCGTGGTCAGTTCGATCATGCCCGGGGCTCCCCGTCAGTCTTGGCCTTCCGGATCAGCGATTCAAGGGCGGCAAGATCATTGGGCACCCGGGTGACGCGCTCGGAGCGTTCGAACAGATCGGCCATGCGCGGCGGCAGGCCGGGGCGCAGGCCGGTCGCGGCCTCGACCGCATCGGGGAATTTCGCCGGATGCGCGGTGGCCAGCGTCACCATCGGCGTTTGCGGGCGCGCATGGGCATGGCCCACCCGCACGCCGACCGCCGAATGCGGGCACAGAAGCTCGCCCGAACGCGCCAGCTCGTCGGTGATGGTCTGCGCGGTCTCGGCCTCGGACACCCGGCCCGAGGCATAGGTCTCGCGCAGGGCTTCCAGCGCGCCTTGGCTGACGGTGAACCCGCCCTTGGTTTTCAGTTCCTCCATCAGCTGCGACACGGCGGCGCCGTCCTTGCCATAGGCCCAAAAGAGCGCGCGTTCGAAGTTCGAGGAAATCTGAATGTCCATCGAGGGCGAGATCGACGGTTTCACCCCGTCCATCCGATACTCGCCCGTGGTCAGGCAGCGATGCAGGATGTCGTTCTGGTTCGTCGCGACCACCAGCTGCTCGATCGGCAGGCCCATTTCCTTGGCGATGAAGCCCGCGAAAATATCGCCGAAGTTCCCCGTCGGCACGGTGAAGCTGATAGGCCGCTCCGGCGCCCCAAGGCTGACCGCGGCGGTGAAATAGTAAACGACCTGCGCCAGCACCCGCGCCCAGTTGATCGAGTTCACACCCGCCAGCCCCACCTCGTCGCGGAAGGCGAAGTCGTTGAACATGTCCTTGAGCCGGTTCTGGCAGTCGTCAAACGTGCCCGACAGCGCCAGCGCATGCACGTTGCTTTCAGGCGGCGTCGTCATCTGACGGCGCTGCACGTCCGACACGCGGCCATGCGGGAAGAGGATGAAGACATCGACGTTCTCGAGGCCCTTGAACGCCTCGATCGCGGCCGAGCCGGTGTCGCCCGAAGTCGCGCCGACGATGGTGATGCGCTTGCCCTGTTTCGCCAAAGCAATCTGGAACAGCTGCCCGATGATCTGCATGGCGAAATCCTTGAACGCCAGCGTCGGACCGTGGAAGAGTTCGAGCAGGAAATGCCCCGGCGCCAGCTGCACCAAGGGCGCGCGGGCGACATGGCCGAAGCCCGCATAGGCCTTGGCGATCGCGCCTTTCAGCTCTGCCTCGGTGAAAGTGTCGCCGACGAAGGGCGCCATCACGCGGTAGGCCACCTCCTCGTAGCTTTGCCCCGCCATCGCGGCGATCTCGGCCTTGCTCAGGGTCGGCACCGTCTCGGGGACATAAAGTCCGCCGTCGCGGGCAGGCCCGGTCAGCATGGCCTCGGCAAAGCTCAGGACCGGGGCCTGCCCCCGGGTGGAGATATAACGCATCATTCGCCCTTCGATTTCGGTACCGCCTGATACGCGAGAACGGAAACCTTGTCAGCCCCATGCATGCAAGGCCGGGGCCGCGATACCCTCGCTTTTGCGCGATTACCTTTCCTTTCCCCCGGTGCGACTATATCTGAAACGGATCACCCAGAGGAGCCGCAGATGACCGACGCGAATTTCGCCCCTTTCGAGACTCAGATCGACGAGGCTCAGGCGCTGGCGATCCTGCGCGCGGCGACGGCGGGCGCCGATGATGGCGAGCTGTTCCTCGAACGGATGCGCTCGGAAAGTCTGGTCTTCGACGACGGCCGGGTGAAGACGGCCTCCTATGACGCCTCCGAAGGCTTCGGGCTGCGCGCCGTGCGCGGCGAGGTGACGGGCTATGCCCATGCGACCGAGATTTCGGAAGCCGCGCTGAAGCGGGCGGCGGAAACCGCGCGGCTCGCGGTGGGCGATGGCGGCGGCGTGCTGGCGCCGCCCCCCGCGCGCACCAACCGCCATCTTTACGGCGCCGCCGATCCGATGGCCGATGCGCCCTTTGCCGCCAAGATCGACATCCTGCGCGAGATCGACGCCTGGACCCGCGACCTTGACCCCCGCGTGGTGCAGGTGACGGCCACCGTGGCGGCCAGCCTGCAGGAGGTGTTCATCCTGCGCCCCGAGGGCGGGATCACCTCCGACATCCGACCGATGGCGCGGGTCAATGTCTCGGTCATCGTCGAGGAAAACGGCCGACGCGAAAGCGGCACCAATGGCGGCGGCGGGCGCTTTGGTCTGGCGGGGCTGATCGCGCCCGGCCATTGGCAACCGATCGCGCGCGAGGCGTTGCGGATCGCGCTGGTGAACCTGTCGGCCGAACCGGCCCCCGCGGGGGCGTTCGAGGTGGTGCTCGGCCCGGGCTGGCCCGGCGTGATGCTGCACGAAGCCGTGGGCCACGGGCTCGAGGGTGATTTCAACCGCAAGAAATCCTCGGCCTTCTCGGGCCGCATTGGCCAGCAGGTCGCGGCGAAGGGGGTCACCGTGCTCGATGACGGCACGATTCCCGACCGGCGCGGCTCGATCACCATCGACGACGAGGGCACACCCTCGAGCCGCACCGTGCTGATCGAGGACGGCATGCTGGTCGGCTACATGCAGGACCGGCAGAACGCCCGGCTGATGGGCGTGGCGCCCACGGGCAATGGCCGCCGCGAAGGCCATGCGCATCCGCCGATGCCGCGGATGACGAACACCTACATGCTGGCGGGCACCGCCGATCCCGCGGCGATCGTCGGCGATCTGAAGGACGGGATCTACGCCGTCGGGTTCGGCGGCGGTCAGGTCGACATCACCAACGGCAAGTTCGTCTTCAACTGCACCGAGGCGTACCGGGTGAAGAATGGTGTCATCGGCGCGGCCTTGCGCGGGGCGACGCTGATCGGCGACGGGCCGAGTGCGATGAAGCAGATCCGCGCCATCGGCACGGACATGGCGCTGGATCCCGGCATCGGCAATTGCGGCAAGGCCGGGCAATGGGTGCCGGTAGGCGTGGGGCAACCGACTCTGCTGATCGGCGGTCTGACGGTGGGCGGCTCGGCCGCTTGATTCGCAACATTTAGCGGGACCTGCGCACTGACGCACAATGAACGGCGGCTCGACCAGCAGCGCTCTACAATTTATAGTATTTCTATTAAAAATTTCCTCAACTTTAACGAGAATCTTAGTTTTGGTAACTCTTTGTTAAGATTAATGCGGCAATTTGATCTTGCGACGAGGCGGAGGGACGGATGGAAACAAGTTTGTTTTCTTACCCCACCCCCTTCACCCCACCCACCACGGAAGAAGATGAACTCTCGTTTCTCCGTCTCGCTCGCTCCCGTCGTGTCGGGGCCACGACTTTCCACCGATTGCTGAAAGACCACGGCAGCGCCCAGGCGGCGCTGGACGCGCTTCCCGAGATCGCCCGGGCGGCCGGGTCTTCCGATTACATCCCCTGCCCGATCGCTCTGGCCCAGACCGAGCTTGCCGCCGGTCGCCGCGCCGGGGCGCGGCTGCTGTTGCCGGGCGGGCCGGGCTATCCCGCCGATCTGCTGGCCTTTGCCGATGCGCCGCCGCTTCTGTGGGCGCTTGGCAAGGTCGACCTGCTCACCCGCCCGCGCGTCGCGGTGGTGGGGGCGCGGAATGCCTCGTCGCTGGGGCTGCGCATGGCACAGAAACTGGCCGAGGAGATGGGACGGGCGGGATTCGCCGTCGTCTCGGGTCTGGCGCGCGGCATCGATGCCGCCGCGCATCGGGCGGCGCTGCCCACCGGCACGATCGCGGTGATGGCGGGCGGCATCGACGTGATCTACCCGACCGAAAACACCGAACTCGCCCGGCGCATCGCGGCCGAGGGGCTGCGGCTGTCGGAACTGCCCCCCGGCACCGAGCCGCAGGCGCGACATTTTCCCCAGCGCAACCGCATCATCGCGGCGCTGAGCCGGGCGACGCTGGTGGTCGAGGCGGCCGCGCGCTCGGGCAGTCTGCTGACGGCGCGGATGGCGCTTGATTACGGGCGCGAGGTGATGGCGGTGCCCGGCCATCCGATGGATGCCCGCGCCTCGGGCTGCAACATGCTGATCCGCGATGGCGCGACGCTCCTTCGCGGCGCCGAGGATGTGCTGGAGGCGATGGGCATCGCCCCCCTGCCGCGCGCCGAACCGGCCCCGGCTCCGATCCCCGCGCCGCCGCCCAAGCCCGCCCTGGCCGGTCTGCGCGCGAAACTGCTGTCGCTGCTGGGACCTGCGCCCACGCCCGAAGATACGGTGATCCGCGATCTCGGCATCGACGCCGCGACGCTGTCGCGCGAACTCGTCGGCCTCGAGATCGAGGGCGAGGTGACCCGCCACCCGGGCGGATTGCTCAGCCGCGGCTGATCACAGGCCGCCACAAGCCTCGGGAATGACGTCGCGAAATTCGGCGCAGATCGGCTCCCAGGAATACCAGACATCGGTCGCGCCCACGGCATGATGCACCGCCACCCACTGCCGCCCGGATTTCACCCAGAGCGCCTCGACATGAGCGCCGCCATCGGCCAGCTCCGGGTCGAATTCCTCGCGCATCACCATCGGCGTCGTCCGCATGTCGATCGCCCCGCCGCCCGGGCGCTGCGGCACCAGCGCGGCGAAGGCGTGATCGCCCTGCACCCGCATTTCCTGCACCACGAATTCGACCGGCGCGCCCAGCTCCCACTCCACCATCGGGCGCAGCGCATCGAGCAGATCAGCCCGCAGTTGCGAGCCCCGCGCGGGCTCCTGCCAGTCGCCTGCCACGGCAGTGCCAGCCGCCAGAACCCATCCCAAAACCGCAATTGCCCGCATCTTTCCCCCTTTCGACCCGCGCAGGTTGCGACGGAAGCCGGATTGACATTTGCCCCAAACCCCCCGCATGGTCCGCCGCTGAACCGGTTTGCGAGAGTGATCGAGAGGAAGTCATGGCCGTCGTCGTTGTCGAATCCCCCGCCAAGGCCAAGACGATCAACAAGTATCTCGGCTCCGACTATACCGTCTTGGCCTCTTTCGGTCACGTCCGCGATCTGCCGCCGAAGGATGGCTCGGTCGATCCCGACGCCGATTTCGAGATGAAATGGGAAGTGGCGGCGGACAGCAAGAAGCATATCCGCGCCATCACCGAGGCGCTCGCGAATGATGACGAACTGATCCTTGCAACCGACCCTGATCGCGAGGGCGAGGCGATTTCGTGGCACCTGCAGCAGGCGCTCGCGCCGAAGCTGAAGAAGAAGAAGGTCAGCCGCGTCACCTTCAACGCGATCACCAAATCGGCGATCACCGAGGCGATGAAGGCGCCCCGAGAGGTCGACCAAGCCTTGGTCGATGCCTATCTGGCCCGTCGCGCGCTCGATTACCTCGTGGGGTTCAACCTGTCTCCGGTTCTGTGGCGCAAGCTGCCGGGCGCGAAATCGGCCGGTCGGGTGCAGTCGGTCTGCCTGCGCCTCATCGTCGAGCGCGAGATGGAGATCGAGGCCTTCCGCGCCCGCGAATACTGGACGGTGACGGCCGAACTGACCACCCCGCGCGGCCAGACCTTCACCGCGCGACTGACGGTTCTGGGCGGCAAGAAGCTCGACAAGTTCGATCTGACGACCGCGACCGATGCGGAACTGGCGGTGCAGGCCGTGACGAGCCGCGATCTCACCGTGAAATCGGTCGAGGCGAAACCGGCCTCGCGCAACCCCTATCCGCCCTTCATGACCTCGACCCTGCAACAGGAAGCCAGCCGCAAGTTCGGCATGGGGGCGAAGGCCTGCATGTCGGCGGCGCAGCGGCTTTATGAAGCCGGTCACATCACCTACATGCGGACCGACGGCATCGACATGGCGCCCGAGGCGGTGATGGCCGCCCGCGACGAGATCAAGCGCCGCTTTGGCGACAACTACGTTCCGTCCTCGCCGCGGATGTACAAGAACAAGGCGAAGAACGCGCAGGAAGCGCACGAATGCATTCGCCCCACCGACATGTCGGCCTCGCCCGAAAAGCTGAAGCTCGCCGATGACCAGTGGAAGCTTTACGACCTGATCTGGAAGCGCACGCTCGCCAGCCAGATGTCGGCCGCGGTGATGGAACGGACCACGGTCGATGTCGGCTCGAAGGACAACGAAGTCGAGTTGCGCGCCACCGGTCAGGTGGTGACCTTTGACGGCTTTCTGAAGATCTACGATCAGGGCCGCGACGATGACGAGGGCGACGATGGCGCCCGTCTGCCGCAGATCATGCAGGGCGAGCCCGCGAAGAAAGGGGCGATCACCCCCGAGCAGCATTTCACCCAGCCGCCGCCGCGTTACACCGAGGCGACCTTGGTGAAACGGATGGAGGAGCTCGGCATCGGGCGGCCTTCCACCTATGCCTCGATCCTGACGACGATCGTCGACCGCGGCTATGTGCGCAAGGACAAGAACCGGCTGATCCCCGAGGACACCGGGCGGCTGGTGACGGCGTTCCTGTCGAACTACTTCCGCCGCTATGTGGAATATGATTTCACCGCCGATCTGGAAACGGAACTCGACGACATTTCCGCGGGCGACCGTCCCTACAAGGACGTTCTGGCCCGGTTCTGGCGCGATTTCTCGGCCGCTTTGGGCGAGACCGCGGATCTGCGCATCGGCGAAGTGCTCGACAAGATCGACGAAGTGCTTGGCCCGCATCTTTACCCGGTGCGTGCAGATGGCTCGGACCCGCGCTCCTGCCCGGTCTGCTCGGCCGGTCGGCTGCATCTGAAGACCGCGCGCTCGGGCGGGGCCTTCATCGGCTGCGGCAATTACCCGGAATGCCGGTACACAAGGCCGCTTTCGGCCCCCGCCGATGGCGAAGTGGGCGTGCTGGATGGCAAGGTGCTGGGCGAGGATGAAGGCCAGCAGATCACGCTGCGCGTCGGTCGCTTCGGCCCCTATATCCAGAAGGGCGAGGCGAGCGAGGAGGTTCCGAAACCGCCGCGCGCCAGCCTGCCGAAGGGCTGGTCGCCCGAAAGCATCGATCTGGACCGCGCGTTGCAGCTGTTGAACCTGCCGCGCCCGATCGGCAACCACCCCGAGGATGGCGCGCTGGTCGAGGCCGGTATCGGTCGCTTCGGCCCCTATGTGAAGCACAACAGCACCTACGCGAACCTGCCCGATGTCGAAGAGGTCTTCACCATCGGCATGAACCGCGCGGTCGAGGTGCTGGCGCTGAAGGCCGCCCGTGGGGCCGGTCGCGGGGCCGCGGCGGCGCAACCGCTGAAGGATCTGGGCGAACACCCGGACGGCGGCGTGGTGCAGGTGATGCCCGGCCGCTACGGGCCCTATGTGAAATGGGGCAAGGTCAATGCGACGCTGCCGAAGGGCACCGAGCCCGAGGCGATGACGCTGGAGGAGGCGCTGCCGCTGCTGGAGGCGAAGGCGGGCAAGGGGGCCAAGAAGACCGCGCCGAAAAAGACCGCCAAACCTGCCGCCGAGAAGAAGGCCCCGGCGAAGAAGGCTGCCGCGAAGACCACGGCCGCGAAGAAGCCCGCCGCCAAGAAAGCCGCCCCGAAAAAGGCTGCCGCGAGCGAGGATGTGGTCGAGGACTGACGCCTCGCCGCAACGCGGCAATTGACTTGGCCCCTCGGCCTTGCGAAGCTTTGCGCAAGGTAACGGGAGGGTTTCATGAACAAGATCTACGGCTCGGCGGGTGAGGCTCTGGACGGGCTTCTCTCCGACGGGATGATGCTGGCGGCGGGGGGCTTTGGCCTCTGCGGCATCCCCGAAATGCTGATCGATGCGCTCGTTGAAAGCGGCATCAAGGACATCACCATCGCCTCGAACAACTGCGGCGTGGACGGCTTCGGTCTGGGCAAGCTTCTCGACACCCGGCAGATCAAGAAGATGATCTCGTCCTATGTCGGCGAGAATGCGGAATTCATGCGCCAGTATCTGTCGGGCGAGCTTGAGCTTGAATTCAACCCGCAAGGCACGCTCGCCGAGCGGATGCGGGCGGGCGGCTGCGGCATTCCGGGCTTTTACACCAAGACCGGCGTCGGCACCGTGGTCGCCGAGGGCAAGGAGCACAAGGAGTTCGATGGCGAGACCTACATCCTTGAACGCGCCATCGTCGCCGATGTCTCGCTGGTCAAGGCATGGAAGGCCGATCCCTCGGGCAATGCGGTGTTCCGCAAGACCGCGCGCAACTTCAACCCGCCGGCCGCGATGTGCGGCAAGATCTGCGTGATGGAGGTCGAAGAAATCGTGCCCCTGGGCAGCCTTGACCCCGACACGATCCACCTGCCCGGGATCTACGTGCACCGGCTCATTCAGGGCCAACACGAGAAGCGCATCGAACAGCGCACCACCAGAAAGCGGGAGGCCTGAGCCATGTGGGATCGCAACCAGATGGCGGCGCGGGCCGCCAAGGAACTGAAAGACGGGACTTATGTGAACCTCGGCATCGGCATTCCGACGCTGGTGCCGAACTTCATCCCGCCGGGCGTCTCGGTGACGTTGCAATCGGAAAACGGCATGCTCGGCATGGGGCCTTTCCCCTATGAGGGCGAGGAAGACCCGGATCTGATCAACGCGGGCAAGCAGACGATCACCGAGCTGCCGCAGACCGCCTATTTCGACTCTGCCACCAGCTTCGGGATGATCCGCGGCGGCAAGATCGCGATGGCGATTTTGGGCGCGATGGAAGTCTCGGAAACGGGCGATCTGGCGAACTGGATGATCCCGGGCAAGCTCGTCAAGGGCATGGGCGGCGCCATGGACCTTGTGGCCGGGGTGAAGCGGGTTGTGGTCGTCATGGATCACACCAACAAGGCGGGCGAGTCGAAGGTGCTGCACGCCTGCACCCTGCCGCTCACCGGCAAAGCGGTGGTGGACCGGATCATCTCGAACCTCGGGGTTCTGGATGTGGTGCCGGGCGGCCTCAAGATCGTCGAGCTGGCCGATGGCGTGACCGAGGCGGAGTTGCGCGCCGCCACCGAAGCGACGATCGTCGATTGACACGTCAGGGCCCCGCCTTCGGGCGGGGCTTTGCGCCTGCGGCGCGAAGGGCGTATTTGCACCAAGAAAAAGCTGCGGGTCTTTTTCTTGGTAGAAATACGCCGGGGTGAGCGGCAAAGCCGCGAGGGGCAGCGCCCTTTAACCTTTCCCTAATATTGTCCCTTGTTGCGCAACAACGTCATCTTGCTGCCCCAATTAACCATTAGGCCGCGGGGAATGATGAGCCAGACGCCCGACCTTTCTGCCCCCCTTGAAACGCGCTCCTGGCGCGAGCGGATCATGGTGCCCGCCCTGATCGGGCTTGTCCTGCTTGGGCTCTGGGGCGTGGGATCGGCCACCGGCTGGGCCGAGATCGGCGCGCAACTCGCCCGGTTGCACCCTTGGCAGGTGGCGGCACTGCTGGCGCTGTCGGCGGGGAACTACCTGTTGCGCAGCCTGCGCTGGCACGGGCTGGCGCGGCGGCTCGGCCTGCCGACAGGTCTGGCACAGAACCTGCGGCATTATCTGGGCGGCTTTGCCATGTCGGTGACGCCGGGCCGTCTGGGCGAGCTGGTGCGGATGCGCTGGCTGAAGCGCGAGACCGGCTGGGCGATCGAGCGCACGGCGCCCCTTGCCCTGATGGACCGGGCGGGCGATCTGGCGGTGATGGCGCTCTTGCTGGCGCTTGGTCTGACGCTGGCCTCGGGCGGCATCGCGGGGGCGGTGCCCGTCGTCGTGCTCGCCTTGGCCGCCGCCATCGTCGCCACCCGGCCGCGGCTGCTCTCGGCACTCGTCACCCTGCTGTACCGCACCCTGGGCCGGTTTCCGCGCCTCTTTGCCCGCGCCCGCGGCGCCGCGCGGCTGCTTGCACGCTTCAGCCACGGCCCGACGCTCGCGCTGGTGCTGGGGCTCGGGTTCATTGGCTGGCTGGCCGAAGGCTATGCCTTCCACCTGCTTTTAGGCTTCATGGGCGCCGATATCGGCCTGTGGAAAGCGCTGTCGATCTTCGTCTTTTCGACACTCGCGGGCGGGCTGACCGGCGCCCCCGGCGGGCTTGGCGGCGCCGAGGCGGCGATGGTGGCGCTACTGTCGCTGGAGGACGTGCCGCTCGAAATCTCGGTTCCGGCGACCGCGGTGATCCGGCTGACGACGCTCTGGTTTGCCATCGCCATTGGTCTCGCGGTCTTTCCGATGGCCGAGCGCGCCTCGGTCCGGGCCGGGGCATAGGGGGCGATCATGGCCTTCAAGCACACGGAATATGCGGGCTGGGGACGGGCGCTGCGGGCCTCGGGCACGGTGGCCCGGCCCGATCGCGCGAGCCTGCTGGCCGCCCTTGATCCCGCCCCCGCCTTCGGCATGCGCCGCTCCTATGGCGATGCGGCGCTGAACCATGGCGGCCGCGCCATCGACATGAGCGGGCTCGACCGCTTCCTTGCCTTTGACGCCGAGACCGGGATCCTTGAGCTGGAAGCGGGCGTCCGCATCGGCGAGGTGGCCGCAGCCTTCGCGCCGCGCGGCTTCCTGCCCGCGGTGATGCCGGGCACCGGCTTTGCCACGGTGGGCGGCTGCATCGCGCAGGACGTGCATGGCAAGAACCACCATCACGCGGGCAGTTTCGGCGCGCATGTGGCCGAGATCACGCTCTGGCAGAGCGGCACCCTTGTCCCCGTTCTGCCGGGCACGCCCCTTTTCCGCGCCACCGTCGGCGGGCTGGGGCAGACCGGCGCCATCGTCAGCGCAAAGCTGCGGCTGGTGCCGTGCAAGGGCACGGTGATGCTGGTCACGGAACGCCGCGCCCGCGACTGGAACCATCACCTGAGCCTTCTGGACAGCTCGACCGCGACCTATACGGTGGGCTGGATCGATGCGACCGCCACTGGCGCCAGCCTTGGCCGCGGCATCGTCGAAGAGGGCGAGGTCGCCCGCGGTCTGGTGAAGAAACGGGCCAAGGCCGCAAAAGTGCCGATGGATGCGCCGCATTTCGCGCTCTCGGCGCCGATCGTGCGCGCCTTCAACGCGGCCTATTACGCCCGTGTGCCTGCCGCCGGGCGGACGGTGGTACGGCCGATGGCGGATTTCTTCTTTCCGCTCGACAAGATCCTCGATTGGAACCGGCTTTACGGCAAGCGCGGCTTTCATCAGTTCCAATGCGTCGTGCCGCTGGGGGCCGCGGGCGCGCTGCGGGCGATGCTCGACCGCATTGCCACTTCGGGCCTTGCCTCGCCCCTCGCCGTGCTCAAGCGGATGGGGCCGGGGCGGGCCGGGTATCTCTCCTTCCCGATGGAGGGCTACACCCTTGCCGTCGATTTCCCGAACCGGGCCGCGGCGCGCGATCTGATCCGCGCCTTGGAAGCAGACACCGCCGAAGCGGGCGGGCGGCTTTATTTCGCCAAGGATGCGCTGGCCGAGGGCGCGCGCATCCGCGCCATGTATCCCGAATTGCCGGCCTGGCAGCAGGAGGTGGCGAAAGCCGATCCCGCCCGGGCCTATGAGACCGACCTTGTGCGTCGGCTGAACCTGAGGAATGCCTGAGATGCAGAACTGGATCATGCAACATTGGGTTGTTTTGGGAGCCGGATCCGACATGGCCCGCCCCTTCCTGCGCCGCCTTGCGGGTGAAGGCGCAAGCCTGTTTCTGGCCGGTCGCACTGCCGCCGATCTCGAAACGCTGGCGCAGGATCTGCGTCTGCGGGGCGCGGCGGCGGCCGAGGTGATGGCGTTTGACGCCCGCGACGCCGCGGACTATCCGGCGCTTGTGGCCCGGTTGGCCGCTTGCGAGGGCGTGCTGAACGCGGCCTCTTTCGTTGGCTCGATGCCGGATCAGGCGGCGATCGATGCCGATCCGGGGCTGATCGCGGGAGTCATTGCCGACAATTTCACCGGGCCTGCGACCTTCCTGAGCCTGCTTGCCCCGGTTCTGGAAGCCCGCGGCACGGGCGTCGTCGTCGGTGTCGGCTCGGTCGCGGGCGACCGGGGGCGCGTTGGCAACTATGTCTACGGCGCGGCGAAGGCGGCTTTTGCGACCTATCTTTCCGGCCTGCGCAACCGGCTTGGGCGGAAGGGCGTGCATGTGATGACGGTGAAACCGGGCCCCGTGGAAACCCGGATGACCGCGGGGATGAAGCTGCCCTTCATGACGACGCCCGAGGCCGTGGCCGAAGATATCCTGCAAGGCATCGCCAAGCGTCGCAACGAGATCTACACGGCGAAGATCTGGTTCCTGATCATGCGGGTGATCTGCCACATCCCGGAGCCGATCTTCAAGAAACTGTCGATCTGATCAGCCAAACGTCGGCGCCCGACGCGCCATATTGGCGGCAATCACCGCCATCTGATCGGGCTTGCCGATGAGGTCGATCTGCTCGCGGCTCTCCATTGCCAGCACCTCGGCCGCGGGCGCGGTATAGGCCGCCGTCACCAGCCGTTTCGCGGCCCGGATGGCACTGGGCGAGCGTCCGGCAATCGCCTGCGCCAGAGCCATCGCCCGGGCCAGCGGGTCCTCGGCCAGTTCGGTGACGAGACCCAGTCGCAGGGCCTCCTCGGCCGGGAGTTCCTCGGCCGTGTAGGTCATCCGCCGCAGCACATCGGCGCACAGAAGCTCGGGCAGGGTCACCATGCCGCCCATGTCGGGGATCAGGCCCCATTTCATCTCCATCACCGCAAGCCGCGTGCCGGGCGCGGCAATGCGGATGTCGGCCCCGGCGGCGAGTTGCAGCCCGGCGCCGAAGGCCACCCCGTGCAGGGCCGCGATCACCGGCACCGGCAGCGCGCGCCAGCACAGCGAAAACTGCTGGAAGCGATTGGCGTCACCGTGGCTGCGCGGCGCGATCAGCGCCTCGGGGTCACCGACCGCAAGGGCCGCGAAATTCGCCACATCGAGCCCGGCGCAAAAGGCCCGCCCCGCGCCCGTCAGCACCACCGCGCGCAGACCGGGCTCGGCGGCGAGCCTCTCGGCCGCGGCGATCACCGCGTCGATCATGGTGAAATCGACGGCGTTCATCTTGTCGGGCCGATTGAGCGTCACCACCGCCACGCCCTCGACCCAATGCAGGCTCACCCGTTCCATCGCAACCCTCCCGTACTGGCCTCCCGTTTGCGCCATCAAACCACATCCCGCCCACCCGCGCCCGCATGACGCTGCGAAACGGGCTGGACGCATCGCGCCAAAGCCCCTAGCCATGTCGCATGACCCAGATCCGCCTCACGCCGCTTGTCGCCAGCCTGCCCGCCACCGTTCCCTTCGTCGGCCCCGAGACGCAGGAGCGCCTGCGCGGCCGTCCGTTCACGGCGCGGCTTGGCGCGAATGAAAACGGCTTCGGGCCAAGCCCCCGCGCGATTGCCGCGATGGCCGCCGCGGCGGGCGAGGCCTGGATGTATGGCGACCCGGAAAACCACGACCTGAAAGAGGCGCTCGCCCGCGCGCACGGCTGCGGCCCCGAAAATGTCGTCGTGGGCGAGGGGATCGACGGGCTTTTGGGGTATCTGTGCCGGATGGTTCTGGAGCCGGGCGATGCGGTCGTGACCTCGGACGGGGCCTATCCGACCTTCAACTTCCATGTCGCGGGTTTTGGCGGCGTGCTGCACAAGGCGCCCTACCGCAACGATGCCGAAGACCCCGAGGCGCTTCTGGCGCTGGCCCATCAGGTCCGCCCGAAGCTGCTGTATATCGCCAACCCGGACAATCCGATGGCGAGCCATCATCCGGGCACGGTGATCGCCGCGATGCTTGATCATCTGCCCGAGGGCACGCTGATGGTGCTTGATGAAGCCTATGTCGAGCTTGCTCCCGAGGGCACGGCGGCGCCGATCGCGGCCGACGATCCCCGGGTGATCCGGATGCGCACCTTTTCCAAGGCGCATGGGCTGGCGGGGGCGCGGGTGGGCTATGCGCTTGGCGCGGCGCCGCTGATTGCCGCCTTCGACAAGATCCGCAACCATTTCGGCATGAGCCGGATCTCGCAGGCCGGGGCCTTGGCGGCGCTCTCGGACACCACCTGGCAGGTCTACATGCGCCGCCTTGTCGCCGCCTCGCGCGATCGGATTGCGGCGATTGCGGCCGAAAACGGCCTGACCGCCCTGCCCTCGGCCACCAACTTTGTCGCCATCGACTGCGGTGCCGATGGCGCCTTCGCCCGCGCCGTTCTGGCAGAGCTGACCGCGGCCGAGATCTTCGTGCGCAAGCCCGCTGTGCCGCCGCAAGACCGCTGCATCCGCATCTCTTGCGGGCCCGAGCCCGAGATGGCGGCACTCGCCGCGGCCCTGCCCGGTGCGCTGGCCCGCGCCAGAGCCGTGACAGCGGCGCGCTGAGTTCACGCAATCGCGCACCACGGTGATTTGCGCCCGGCCCCGCCCTGCCGCACCTTCTTCTGACCCGGTGTCAGGAGGAGCGCATGAATCCGCACAGAACCATCCCTCTTCTTCCTGTCCTGTTGCTGCTGGCGCTGCCCCTGCAGGCGCTGGCGCAGGAGATCGGCGCCCCCTTCGATCGCGGCCTGAGCGCCGAGATCGACACCGCCGATGCCGCCCCCTCGACCGCCGCTTTCCTTGCCGAACACGACCGGCTGAAGCAGGCGATGGAGGTGCCGCTGACCGGCGATACCGATGTCGATTTCGTGCGCGCGATGATCGTGCAGCAGCGGGGCCTGATCAATCTCGCGCAGATCGAGATCGACAACGGCGCCGATGCCACGGTGCGGCAGATGGCGAAACAGGTGATCAAGGCCAATCAGGCGCAGATCAGCCAGATGCAGGACTGGCTGAGCAAGCGCGATCCGGGCGAGATCAGCCCGCTGCGATGACCGCCGCCGCGGCCTGAATGCCGCCGGTGCCATGCGGAATGGCCAGCGCCTGCAGCCCGGCCTCCATCACCGCGAGCGCGCCCAGCGTCATATGGGCGTTCACATGGCCCATGTGAGCGACGCGCAGGAAATCCCCCGCCTCGGGCGTGCCGGGCGCTGCCATGCCAAGCCCGATGCCGAGCGTGACCCCCGCCTGCGTTTCGCACCAGTTGCGCAGCCGCTCGGCCCCGCCCTGCCCGATCCGCGCCGCCGTCACCGCGCCCGAGCGATGCGCCGCAACGGGCACATTCAGCCGAATATCGCCGCCCTGCCCCCAGGCGTCAAAGGCGGCCGCCACGGTGCGGGCCAGCGTGCGGTGCCGCGCCCAGACCTGCGGCAGGCCTTCCTCGTCAAGGATCATCTTCAGCGATTCCGACAGGCCGAAAATGTGATGCGTGGGCGCCGTGCCCCCGAACTGCTGCCAGTATTCCTGCGCAAAGATCCGCGCCGTCCAATCCCAATAGGGCGTCACCAGATCGGCCCCCTTGCAGGCCGCCACCGCCTTGTCGGAGATCCAGACGATGCCAAGGCCCGGCGGCACCATCAGCCCCTTCTGGCTCGCGGCCACCATCACGTCGACGCCCCAATCGTCGAAGCGGAATTCGTCGCAGCCGAGCGAGGCGATGCAATCGACGGCCAGAAGCGCCGGATGGCCCGCGGCATCGATCGCCGCCCGCACCGCCGCCACATCGTTCAGCACCGAAGACGCGGTGTCGACATGCGTCAGCAGCACGACCTTGATCTTGCGCCCGGTATCGGCGCGCAGCGCGGCCTCGACCCGGGCCGGATCGACCGGCGCCTTGATCCCGAAATCGATCGTCTCGACCGTCACGCCCAAAGACCGCGCATGATGCGCCCAGCCGACACCAAAGCGCCCGGTAATCAGCGACAGCGCCGTATCCCCGCGCGAAAACAGGTTCGAGATCGCCGCCTCCCAGGCGCCGTGCCCGTTCGCCAGATAGATCGCCACATGCCCCGAACTCATCGCCACGCGGCGCAGATCGGTCATCACCTGCGCGGTCAGATCGATCAGCTCGCCCCCGTAGATGTTCGGCGCCGCGCGGTGCATCGCGTTCAGCACCCGGTCGGGCATCACCGAGGGGCCGGGAATGGCAAGATAAGAACGTCCCTGGGCAAGGCTCATGCGGTCTCTCCGATTGCGCCGGACAGGGGTAGCGAAGCGCATCCCGTGGGTCAACGGCCGGGCTTGTACCCGTCACAAAGCCGGGCGCAGCTTGTGACGCCCCGGCTTTCACGGTATCGAACCGCGATGCCGCAGGCAAAGATCGAGGACCGCGTGACCAGTTCTTCCCCCTCCGCCCCCGCCGCGCAGCGCATCTTCGCCCGGGTCTGGCGCGACTATCTGCGGCAGCAATGGCCGCTGATGGCGGTGGCGATGCTGCTGCTGATGGTCGAGGGATCGACGCTTGGCCTTCTCAGCTGGATGATCGAGCCGCTCTTCGACCGGGTCTTCGCGCAGGGCCAGACCGGTGCCGTGATCTGGGTGGGGGGCGCGATCTTCGGGCTTTTCCTGATCCGGGCGATCACGTCGGTCGCCTCGAAGACGCTCCTGACCAGCGTCGCGCAGGGCTCGTCGACGGCGATGCAGATCGATATCGTCCGCCATATCCTGCGGCTCGATCAAAGCTTCTTTCAGGCCAACCCGCCCGGCGCGCTGATCGACCGGGTGCAGGGCGACACCCAGGCGGTGCAGGGCGTCTGGAGCGTCTTCGTCTCGGGCGCGGGGCGCGATGCGGTCTCGCTTGTCTCGCTCTTCGTCGTCGCGCTGGCGATCGACTGGCGCTGGACGCTGGCCGCGCTGATCGGGGCGCCGCTGCTGATTGCGCCGACCGCGATGGCGCAGCGCTATATCCGCCGCAAGACGAAGCAGATGCGCGACGAATCCGGCCAGCGCGCGACACGACTGGACGAGGTGTTTCACGGCATCGCCGCGGTGAAGCTTTACCAGATGGAGGAGTATCAACTGGGCCGGTTCACCGGATTGGTGCACCGGATCCGCCGCGCGATGGTGAAGATGAGCTTCTCGCAATCGATCGTGCCGGCGCTGATCGACGTGATGACCGGGCTTGGCTTCTTTGCCGTGCTGATGATGGCCTCTCCCGAAATCACCTCGGGCGAGCGCAGCGTGGGCGAGTTCATGTCCTTCTTCACCGCCATGACCCTGACCTTCCAGCCGCTGCGCCGTCTGGGCGGGCTGGCGGGGACCTGGCAATCGGCCCGCGCGAGCCTCGAGCGTCTTTACGAGGTGCTTGACATCGCCCCCGGCGTGTTTGCCCCCGCCGCCCCTGCCGCGCGTCCGGCATCGACCCTGATCCGCTTCGAACAGGTCGGCCTGTCCTACGGTCAGAAGCCGGTGCTGCGCGGGCTCTCCTTCAGCGCCGAAGCGGGCAAGACCACCGCCCTCGTCGGCCCCTCGGGGGCTGGCAAATCGAGCATCTTCAACCTGCTCACCCGTCTGGTCGAGGCGCAATCGGGGGCGATCACGCTCGGCGGTGTGCCGATCACCGCGCTTGATCCCGCGGTGCTGCGCAGCCTTTTCGCGATGGTGACGCAGGATGCGGCGCTGTTCGACGAGACGATCCGCGAAAACATCCTTCTGGGCCGCCAGGATGTCACCCCCGAGGTGCTGGCCCGCGCGATCGAGGTCGCGCATGTGCGCGAGTTCGTCGAGGCGATGCCGCTTGGCCTTGACACCCCCGCCGGGCCGCGCGGCTCCGCGCTGTCGGGCGGGCAGCGTCAGCGCGTCGCCATCGCCCGGGCGGTGCTGCGCGATGCGCCGATCCTGCTGCTGGACGAGGCCACCTCGGCGCTCGACACCGCCTCCGAGGCGAAGGTGGCCGAGGCGCTGACCGAGTTGTCACAGGGCCGCACGACGCTGGTGATCGCGCACCGGCTTTCCACCGTGCGCAATGCCGACAAGATCGTGGTGATCGTCGAGGGGCAGGTGGTCGAGGAAGGCAGCCACGACGATCTGCTCGCCCGCGGCGGCGCCTATGCCAACCTGTGCCGGATGCAGCTTGTGGAATGAGCCCGCCGCCCCATAATGGGGAAAAAGGGGGACGTCATGCGCAAGATTTTCGACATCACCGGCAAGGACCGCGAGCATTTCCTGCAAGGGCTCGTGACGAATGACGTGCGGCGGCTGGCCGAAGGCCCGCTTTACGCCGCCCTGCTGACGCCGCAGGGCAAATATCTGGCGGATTTCTTCCTGATCGCGCGGGGCGAGACGATCCTGCTCGACATCGACGCCACGCTTGCCGAGGCGACCGTGGCGCGGCTGACCATGTATCGGCTGCGCGCGGATGTGGCGATCGCGCCCTCGGCGCTCTCGGTCTATTGCGGCACCGGCCCCGCGCCCGAGGGGGCGGTGACGGACCCGCGCCATCCGGCGATGGGCTGGCGGCTTTATGGCGCGCAGGCGGGCGACGATGGCAGCGACTGGGACGCGATCCGCGTCGCGCATCTGATCCCGGCGACGGGCATCGAGCTGACCTCCGAGACCTACATCCTTGAAGCCGGGTTCGAGCAGCTCCACGGCGTCGATTTCCGCAAGGGCTGCTATGTCGGGCAGGAGGTCACCGCGCGGATGAAGCACAAAACCGAGCTGCGCAAGGGTCTGGTGCGGCTGGCGATCGAGGGTGCGGCGCCTGTGGGCACCCCGATCGAAGCCGCAGGCAAGGTCGTCGGCACGCTTTACACGCAATCGGGCGGCCATGCGCTGGCGCATCTGCGGCTTGAGGCCCTGGAAGGGCCGATGACAGCCGGGGCTGCGCAGCTGCGGGCCGCCGAAGCGATCACAAACGCGTGATCGGCGCGCCCCGCTTTGTGGCGCGCCCAAAGGACAGGCGGCAACGCGTGCCCGCTGCGCAAAAAGGCGGCGTCACGCAATTGCCCTTGTTTTGCACGCTCCGGACTTGAACGCAACGGTTTGGTAACCATATATGCGCCGGTGTTGCCGTTAACGGCAGCTAAATACGGGGGCTGCTGCGACAAGCCATGCGTCACATGCATGCCAGACATGCCTTTCAGGGCATATCGAATCGGTGGTCAGGGGGCCTAGATGGCCGCCACGCCAGCAAACGCAAGAGCAATAAAAAAGGACGGAATAATGCGCGATTTCGTTGACGGCTCCGCTTTCAACTATGAGCAAGGTCAGAGGGCGCGCAAGCTGTTTGCCGCAGTCGTTCTGGCGGCTCTGGATGATGCGATTGCCGATGACAAGAAATACGGCAACGGCCCCGAGCAGATCGCCCGCTGGGCGCGGTCGCGCGACGGGCGCGAGGTGCTGTCCTGCGCCGGGATCGACCCGAACGAGCGCGTGGTCAAGGGCCTGATGGAATTCGTCTCGAAAGGCGTGCGGACTTCGGTGGCGCTGTCGCGCGAAGAGAGCGAACGCCGGATCGCGGCGGAAGAGGCGGAGGCGGCCTGAGCGCCCCACCGCCGCAACCGAACAGGATCGGATGCAAAAACGGCGCGCCAAGGGCGCGCCGTTTTCGTTTCATGCAGGTCCGCCGGTGATCGGCGGGCCGGATTTATTCGAAATCCTGCCCCATCAGGGCGCGTTGAATCTCGCGACGCACCAGCTTGCGCACATTCTGGGTGATCCGCTCGCCCAGACTGCCGCGCAGCTCTTCGCGCACAAGCTGGGCCACCATGTCGCGCAGCACCGCCTCGTCGATCAGCCCGTCCTCGTAGGAGGGCACCAGATCCTCGGCGTAAAGCGCATCGGGGTCGGCCATGGTCTCGGACAGCTCGTCGCGCAGCTCTTCGTAGCTCGAGCGCATCGAGGCCGCGGTCTGCACCGCTTCCTCGGCCTCCGAAACGGCCAGCCGCCGCGGCGGGGTCCGGCGCGCAAGGTTGAGCGTCGCCTCGGCCCAGTCCATGCCGACGCCGCTATCTTCGGCGCTCGGTTGTGCCAGCTCTTCAGGATCGGTCATCTCGGCCTGCGCGGCCGCGGCAAATTCCTGTTGCGCCAGAACCTCTTCTTCGACCTCGGCTTCGAAGGCCGCGTCGAAGGCTTCGGCGGCGTCCTCGGCCGCATCTTCGGCCCAGGCCTCGGCACTTGCCGAAACCGCAGCTTCCGCGATGGGGGCGAGCGGCGCCTCTTCCACCGGCTCGACCGCAGGGTCCGCCACAAGCTCCGGCACCGGCAGCTCGTCCATCAGCGGCGCGTCGATGGCCTGACGCACCTCGGCCTCGAACGCTTCGGGCATGTCATCGGTCACCTCGGCCGCGTCGAAGGGATGGCCGGTTTCCGGCTCGAAGTCGAAACCGCTTTCGGCGACCGCGGCTTCCAGCTCGGCAATCGTGCTTTCCAGACGCGACAGCTCGTCGCCGAGATCGGTCGCGGCCAGCGGCGCCTCCTCAGCGACGTCGCTCAGCACGTCAGCATCGCCCGCGGCGTCGATCGCGCTTGAAGCGTCGTCCAGCACCGCCCCGGTTTCCAGCAGCGCGGCTTCAGCTTCCGCAAGCAGGATCTCCGTTTCGGTCATCGGACGCGGCGGCGCCGGGGGCACGAAGGGCAGGATTTCGGCTTCGACCACAGCCTCTGAGGGCTGCAGAAGCAGCGGAGCCGCATCGTCAAGGGCGCTCGGCGCGAGGGTCAGATCCGCATCGGACAGAAGCAGCGGCGCCGCGTCATCTGCGGCCTCCGCTTCGACCGGCAGAGCCTCCGACAGGTCTTCGATCTCGTCAGGTTCGGACGGCACCGGCGTGGCCAGATCCTGCAGCACGGAGGCCACGATTTCGGCTTCGGCGACGGCCTCGGCTTCAGCCGCCTCGACAGCCTCGAAGGTCGTCGTCAGCGCGGTTTCGGTTTCGGGTTCCGGCATCGGCGGCACCATCACGGCGCGCTCTTCCTCGGCGTCCTCGATCCGCAGCGCGGGGGTCAGCACCAGGCAATCCGCCTCGACCGGTTGCGGCGCAGGCGCGGGTGCGATGACGGGGACAGCGGCAGGCGCGGCGGCGCGAGGCGCTGTCGGCATGGACCGCACGGCACCGGCATCGCGCGATACCAGACGACGGATCGACGACAGAACGTCTTCGATTTCGATTTTCGTTTCGGGTTCAGACATCATGCCACAAATCCTGCTCTCTTGCCGGTCGAAGCTCCGGCCGTTTCGATGAAGCAGAATCCCCCTTCCGCAGGACTTCGTCCGTGGGAAGCCAGGTCACACACAATCACAGCCATGAGGTGCACAAGAACTCAGTTCTTGCCGATCGCGCGCAAGACACGATCAAGAGCCTTGCCCTGATCGCTGAGAGGCGCGTTCTGCACCGCATTGTAGTAGGCTGCGGGGTCATAGGTGGGGATCCCGAGCTTGAGGTTTTCTACCGTCAAGAGTCCCATAGCGGACAAAAGTTGATAATATGCTACTTGCAGCGAGGCTTCGGCCGAAATGCGCGAAGCTTTTGCATCAAGCAGATCCTGCTCCGAGTTCAGCACGTCAAGCGTCGTGCGGGCGCCGAGCGTCGCCTCTTCCTTCACGCCCTGATAGGCAAGATCGGCCGCCTGGATCTGTTCGTCATAGGCGCGGATCTGCGCACGATAGACATCGATCGCGGCGAAGGCATTGGCGACACCCTGCGCAACCTCGACGCCGGCCTCGCTGAGACCTGCCCGCGCCTTGTCCCGGTTGGCAACCGCCTTGCGATTGGCCGACGCAATGGCGCCACCGGAATAGATCGTCTGCCCGATCGAGAGCGTGAGAGTGGATTGCGCGCCCTGATCTTGCGGATCGGACAGTTGCGCCTCGCCAGTGACCGTCGGAAGATGCTGCGCATGCGCCAGCTGCACCCCGATATCCGCCGCCGAGACAAGGTGCTGGGCTTGGGTAATCGCAGGATGCAGACGCAGCGCGGTGAGATTGGCCTCATCCGTCGTCTTCGGCAGCTTCGGTGCCTTCGGCAAGGCGGCCAGCCGTTCCGGATAGTGGCCGATCACCGCCTTGTAAGCCTCGCGCGCCGCCTTGTATTGACCCTGCGCAGCGGCCAGCGAAGCTTTCGCCCCGGCCAACGAGGCTTCGGCCTGCGACACGTCGGTCTTCGTCACTTCGCCCACGTCAAAGCGGTCTTGGGCAGCCTTCAGCTGTTCGGAAATCACGCGGACAGAGTTCTCCGTGATCGCCACCTGCTCGGCCGTGGCCTTGGCATCGGCGTAGGCCTTCACCGCCGACAGCAGGACATCCTGTTCCGTCGAGAGCAGCGCGGCGCGAGTCGCCAGAACGGTTTCCTTCTGGATCCCGACCGCCAGAGACCCGCGGCCAAAATCGAACAGCGTCCATTGCCAGGTCAGCGCCATCGCCGCGGAGAGATCGCTCCATTGCCCGGTGCAGGATCGTGTAAAGCTCGAGGGCATGGTGCAGCGCGACTTCGTGAACTCTGCGCCCCAGGTCACAACCGGGCGCAGATCGGCCACCGCACCGGCGACATCTTCATCGGCCGCCCGCAGCGTCGCGCGGTTCTGTTCCAGCAGATGCGAGACCTTGTAGGCAGACACCAGCGCATCGGCGAGCGTCTCGGCCGAAGCAGAGATCGTCCCTGCCAGCACCCCGAGCCCGGCGACGGTGGCCAGAAGAAGCGGTTTGAACTGTCTGCGCGTCATGCCTCATGTCCTCTTGCTGTCCCGCTGCCCCGCGGTTGCCCCGTCGTTCAACGACAGTGACATTCATTTCCGCCGATATGAGACCAGTTCGGCGAAAAAGGCAATCAGAGGACGAATTCTTTTGTGCAGGTGAAACCCGGCAGCACCGGCGCCGCCGCGTTGAACGCATCGCGCCAGGCGACCACACCGTCGATCTTGCGACCGATTCGCACCGTTCCCAGCGCGCCCTGCATGAAGATCGCCGCCATCCGGCCGCCTTCCTTCAGCTGCGCCTCGATCGCGGCGGGGACATGCTCGACGCCGCCCTCGATCACGATCACGTCATAGGGGGCCTCGGCGGCCACGCCCGCAGCCAGCGCGCCCTCGACGACGGTCACGGTGTCGATGTCATGCACCGACAGATGTGCCTCGGCCGAAGCCGCCAGCGCGCCTTCCTCGAGCGCGATCACTTCTTTCGCCATCCGCGCCAGAACGGCGGCCGAATAGCCCATGCCCGCCCCGATATCGAGCACCCGGTCGCCCGGCTGCACATCCACCGCATCGAGGATCTTGGCGAAGTTGCGCGGCTCGAGCAGCCAGCGGCCCTGCCCCAGATCGACGTTTTCGCCGACATAGGCGGCCTCACGACGGGCCTCGGGCACATAGGCCTCGCGCGGAACGAAGAGCATCGCTTCGATGATCGGGAATTTCGTCACGTCATTGGGGCGAACCTGCGTGTCGACCATCATGGTGCGGCGGGCGGCGAAATCCGGCATGGGGGAACTCTTCCGTCTGAGCGTTGCGTTGCGCGGTTTTGCCACAGAAGTCGCAAGGGAGCAACGGTCGGCGGCAGGCTTTGCGCGGTTTTGCATACCATGGTGCACGGAACAAGGCGGATTGTGCCTGCAAGACCCCTTGCACGGGCTCTTCTGATTGGGTAGTTGGAACACACCTCACGGCGGCGGGTTGGCGGAGAGGTTACGCAGCGGATTGCAAATCCGTGAAGACCGGTTCGATTCCGGTACCCGCCTCCAAGCATTATCAAGCACTTGCGAGACTTTCTCCATTGCGCTCCCTGCGCCGTTTACAGGGGCGTTTACAACTTTGTTCACGCTGCGCCCCCTTTTGCCTGTGCCAGCTTGACCAGCACAGAATCAGTTTCGTCTGGCGAAACGCGGGCGTAATGCTCGATCACGTTCGCCGCATAGCGTACCGACCACCCCATGTGGTTGGCGATCTCGGCAAGCGACAGGCCAGCGTTGAGAAGCCGGGTCGCGGCCGTGCCTCGGGCGTCATAGAGGCGCAAATCATCCGAAACCTTCGCCTTGTCACGCCATTGCCGCACCCCTTCCGAGGCGCGATGCGGGGTCAGGGCATTGCCCCTCGCATTGGTAAGGATCAATAGGCGATCCTTGGGCGTGGCGTCGATCACAGCGGCAAGCGCCGGGGTGATCGGGATATGGGCGAGACGGCCGCGCTTGTTTGTCCTGACCCGCAGGCGACGGCCCTTCGGGGTGTCTTCGACGTTGCCGGTCGTGAGCTTGATCAGGTCAGCCGGGCGCAGACCAGTTTCGCAAGCCGCGCACAAGATCCGCCGCGCCCACTCCGGGGCGATCGCATTGAAGGCCTCGATATGCGCAGGCGTCCAGACCACTTCGGAGCGGTCCACATCGTAAATCTTGCGCAGCTTGTGGCAATGATGCTCGGAAAGCTTGCCTTCCTCTACCGCCCAATTCAGGACGCGCACCGCGTGAATGCCCGCCATATCGTGCTGTTTCGGGGAATGCTTCCAGAGCGCCCGCCACGCGTTCACTTCGCCACGCGATCCGCGATCTTCGAAGATGATCGCGGGGGCGTCCTTGAAGTGTTCCGCGAATCGCAAGGCCCATTTGCGCAGATCGAGGCGGGACCGCTCGCCTTTCGGCATTGCGGTGCTGGACAGGAAGTCATCCACCATTTCGGGGGTCATGTAGACAGCCGACTTCGGCCGGGTCGAGGCCTCGGCATAGGCACGGAAAAATTCGGGCGAGGTCGGGTAGTGCAGCACGTCTTCCCAGAATTTCGGGCCACCGCGCCACGCGTAGAAGTGCCACTTGACCTTGCCACCGGCCAGCTTGCGCTTCACCGCGTGCACCTTGTCGGGGAAACTCTTCGGGCGCTCACGATGCACGGCCAGCTTTCCACTTCTCGAGCGGGGTCAGATTGGCCTGCGCCGCTTCGGAAGCGCCGCCCGCCGTGATACGGAAGCGCACCCCCTCAGGCGTCTCAACCGTCACGCTAACCTGTTCCCAGCCTGCGGCCTTCGCGGCTTCGAAAGCAGGGGTCAGGTCAGACTTGCGAATGAGGGGGTGACGCGCCATGCGGGGTCGCCTTCGACACAGGTTGAACAGGAATAGGTTGCGGGAAATTTTGGCGCCCCGCCGCGCCCGAGGGGCCTAGTGGACGGCCCCTCGAAGCGCTCAGCTTATTGGCCGGGGTTCCGATACCAGGTTTTCGGCTGAACGAAGGCCGCAGCCACGGCCCAGACCACGCGGAATTCGAGCCCGAGGCGTTCCCAGGCGTCGCGCATTTCGACAGCCGGGGCGCGATTGCCGTCAAGGAAGGAAACGGCCAGGCCATCGGCCCGCTTCGGATCAGCCGTGACATACCACGCCTTCGAGGGCAGACCCGCCTCGCAAACGATGTCGAGCTTTTTCGAGAACGGGTTGACGCCATCGACAGTCGTCGCGGCAAGCTCTGCCACCAGCTGCTCCGCGACGGTCAGCAGATCGGGCGGAACCACCAGTTGCGCCGGCATGATCGACAGAAGGGCCCCTTGCGTGTCCTTCTGCAGCATCATCGCCGCCCGCGCGGCCGTAAGCGAAGTGACGTTCGGCGCTGCGCCAGTCGCCGCCAGATTGCCGCGGTCGGCATGGAACGTCGTCTTGCCATCGAGAAGAGTCTGGCCCGCGCCGCTGTTTGCCAGAAGCGGTTCCAGGATCACGTCGCGCAGGGTTCCCATCGCGCCATCGATCATCTTCCGCGCCACCTGAGATTCCAGATTGAGCGAGTTCGCCGAATTGATGATCGCTTCGCGCGTGATGTGGTAGTTCGCGCCATAGTGCGACAGAAGCGGGGCAGCTTCGCCGGTTTCATCGACGGTCACGCTTTGAATGTCGGCACCCTCGGCAATCTTCCTGAGCTTGCCCGAAGCGGACAGCCCGACCAGGCGATGCGATCGGAAATCCTCGGCGCTCATTTCGTGCGTGGCCCGCAGGATCTCCGGGGGCTGCGTCTCGATCGCCCGGCCGAGAACGGCATTCAGACCCGCCGTCGTGGCGTGATAGTAATCCGAGGACGTGTGCGCCCCGCTCATCCAGAACCGCATCGCGTCCGTGTCGCCCGCCACGGCCGCGCGGGCTTCCCGCGCAACCATGCGAGCCATGTCCGGCCGCGACATGCCGACGAATTCGCGCCCCGTGGTCGGCTCATAGGACAGCCCCAGACGTTGGGCCATCTGGGCCGCCATCGCATCGCCCAGGCGCGCGGACAAGCTGACCGACTGCCGGTCGGCACGGTAGAAATCGGCGGGCGGGTGCGCGTGATGCGCACCGCCGCTCAGTTCGATATCCTTTTGCTTCCGGAGCGTGAGCATCGCCGCCACTGCCGCATCGGCCATCACTTCGCCGTCCTTCTTGGTCGGCTCGGCCTCGCCCTGATCCGCCAGCAGCTGTTCAGCGATTTGCTTGATCTCGGCCGCGTTGAGCTCCGCCATCTTGCCAAGTTCGGCAATCTTCTTCAGCGACGGCGCCAGCGTTTCGGCCGCGGTCATCGTCAGGCCTGCGGCGGCCATCACTTCGCCCGCCCAGTCGGGCAGCCCCTTCTTGCTCGCAAGGCTGTTCATCTGTGCCAGCAGCCGCGCGGGCGGGTGCATCATGTCATTCGGCATCATCTTTCCTTTCTGATGGTCGCGGTCACGCCGCACGGTTGCTGCCCGCAAAGCGCATCCGAACCGCCTCGGGGGTGTGCTTGAAGGCGTTGAGGTCGAAGCCCGACGGCATGGCGCAAGCGCGCACCTGCCCCGTGGCGATTTCGTCGGCAAAGTGCAGAGTCACCGCCTCTTCCGCGGTCAACCAGGTCTCGGCCCGCATCCAGTCCGCGACACGCGCCACGGGCTGCCCGGTTGCCCGCGCATAAGCCCGGGCATAGGTGGCGGACAGCTTGTCGAGAGTATCCGCCGCTTTGCGGTGCGTCTCGGCCGCACCAATGGTCAGGCTTGACGGGTCATGAATCATCAGATGCGCTGCGTCATGCATGACGATCCGGGCCGCGCCCATGATCGCCAGCGAAGCCGCCGAAGCGGCAAGGCCGACTACCCGCGCCGTAACCTTGCCGTGCGCCTCGATCGACGCCATGACGGCCGCTCCGGTGAAGGCGCAACCGCCCGGGCTGTTAACCACCAGTTCGACGGCTTCGCCTTGATGAAAGGCGAGAAACTCGCCCACTCCGGTTTGGGTGAACGGGTCTTCCCCCACGAAGCCTTCGAGGATCAGTTGCGCAACCATCCGCGCACCTCAGATTTCGTCCGAGGCTTCGGAAAGGCCCAGATCCTCGGCCCGCTTGCGCACGAAGGCCGCGGCCCGCGCCGTGTTGACCAGGAAGACGCGGACGGCGGTCGCCTTTTCTTTCTGCTCCAGGATCGCCAGCGACGCCTCCAGCATGCCGATATTCTGGCAGAACCAACGAGTGAAACGCAGCGGCGAACCATCCCCGTCGATCGCCTCGAAGACGACAACACCGGCATAGGTGCCGGGGGCGGCAAGATCGATCCCTTCGGCACGGCCACGCCCGAGGGCATTCGAAAGGGCACTCGCAGCAAATGAGGGGGGAATGCCAATGGCAGCAATCTCCGCTCCGGCTTCGCCGCCCATCAGATCAAGCTGAAGGCGAAGCTCAAAAGCTTGCGACAAGGTGAAGGCCTGCCATTGCGCTTCGACATCCGAGGCATTGGCCGCGGAGAAGAAGGTGAGGTTTCCGTGACGGCGGAGGGCGTTGAAGTGCTCCCTCTTGCAGTCGGTGCAGTTCAAGAGTCCAGCAAGGCGCATCATGATCTCCGTTCGGGCTTTCCTGTATCTGGTAACGTTGCCATATCTAAAATATGGCAACGTTACCAGATTTATTTTTGCACCCGGTTCGCCCCCAAACCAATCGCGGCCATCATCTCGTTCGGGAGTTCGGTCGGGCTCCTTCGCGGCAACCCGTCCTCGATCAACATCATGAGGTGCTGTGCGAATTCGAGCGTGCTTGCCACACTCTCGCGCACCGCCCGGTCATCCATCACGGTCGAGCTGTTTTCGAGAGCGAGGCGGCACGTGGTGATGATCGACCCGGCCAGAAACGCCCGAGTTTCGGCAAGGTTCAAGTTGCCCTTCTCAGGGCTGAGCGCGTCTGTCGCCATCATGACCGGGCCTCGCTGCCAGCCCGCGCCGCAAGCTCCCGGAGATAGCGAAGGAACTCCTCTTTATGTTCGGGCGAGAGCGCCTCAAAGCGCCGCTTGAATTCCTCGCGGTCAAACTTTTCAGGGCCGACCTCTTCAGCGGAAAAGCGGTGAGCGTTCTTCGAGGCGGGGTTGAAGGCGTTCATCAAGGGGTCTCCCGGATTTCTTTGCTGCCCTGGCCGGCGCTCCTGGCGATCGCTTCTGCCAGGGCGACCAGATCGGAGCGCCGCACAACGGCATAGGCTCGATCCTCGAAAAACGGGCGTGCATCGCCTCGGCCGGGCGTGTCTGCGCCCGAGACGATGTGGCAGACGTCACGAAAAACCCGTTCCACTCGGCCAATGACCATAAAGTGACACCCTTCCCGATCGAGGAGGTGAACCGTCCCGTCCGGGCTCACCACTCGGCACTTCCCGCCAGACCACATGGAAAACTGCGCGATTTCACCAGTGACCAGCCTGTATTTGGCATCCACGGTAACGCGATCGACGGGAGTGATCTGGATCATGTCGCCCTCGCGGTATCTCAAAGCGGGGATATCCGAGAGAACGCGCACATAGCGCACGGATCTTGCCTCTTCAGCGCTTCTGAAGGGGGAAATTTTGACGTCAGGCAAGCCGGGGGTGTTCCCCGAAGCGGGGTTGATAGCAGGCGTGGTGTTTCCTCTTGTCAGGCTGCGGTTTGTTCGGACCGGACCTTCGCGGCCCGGATCACCTGGACAACTTCCGAGTTCTGCGAGCGCCCGTTGCTCTCGGCCTGGTCCTTGATCCAGTCCTTCAGATCGGGCGGAAGGCGAAGCTGCATCGGTTTGCGGTCGGTCATTGCGAACCTCATGGTGTCCAAGTGACATTACTATATGTCCAATGGACACCATTGCGTCAAGCGGATTCTCATGTCCATTTGACACCATGCCAGAGCAAGAGAACCGGACCCTCAACGACAAGTTCATGCTTCGCCTTCCGGATGGGATGCGCGACAGGATCAAAGCTGCGGCGGATGCCAACAACCGCAGCATGAATTCCGAAATCGTCGCCACGCTCGAAGACAAGTATCCGAGGCCATTCAGCGAAGATGAAGACTTCAGTATGGCGATCGCTTGGGCAGTCAGCTGCGACCCGAAGAGAGCCGCCGGGCGCTTCGCAGAAGAGTATCGACTTGTCTTGCAATACATTCGCGAAAAGTTCGATCTGGATCTTGCCGGGCACGACATCGAGAAGGAATACTTCAGCGATCCGCGGTTCAATGTCCCTGTTTCGAACCTCGCCAAATGGATGGAGTTTTCCTTTGGCCCTTGGGTTCGGCAACTGACAAAAGCGCTCTAACCCATGCCGATTCAATACGACCAAACGCCGGGCACAATCCTTGTTTGCGATTTCAGCGCGGGCGGGTTCAAGGCCCCGGAAATGGTGAAACCGCGCCCGGTTGTCGTGATATCCAAACGGAAGCGCCGCTCGTCCGGGCTGCTTACGGTGGTGCCCCTCAGCACCACAGCCCCCGACCCGGTGCTTGCCCATCACTGCCAGATCACGCTTGAAAAGCCTCTTCCGCACCCACGATTCGATAAGACCGAGTGCTGGGTGAAGGGCGACATGGTGACCACGGTTTCCTTTCAGCGGCTCGATCTCTTTCGCACAGACCGAGGACCAGGAGGCGCGCGCAAATATGTGACTGTCCGCGTCTCGGATGCGCAGCTGGCGCAGATCATGGCTTGCATCCGCGAGGTCTTCGGCCTCTGAACTGCGGCGCCGTGTTCATTGACGTTTAACACTGCGGTGCCTATATGTGCTCTGTCTGCTCGCGCTTCGGCGTTGAGCCTCAAGACCGCGCAAGCGGCGACCCCGCCACGGCGATAACAAGCTCGGCGGGGTTTCTATTTCCAAAGCGCAAATGGTAAAGCGGCCCCACCCGATGGCGAGGCCGCTTCGCTGGATCGCCGCCGCCCGCAGGAGACGGGCCGCGATCTTGCCGGGGTTTTCCCACTCACCGGCTTACGGGGTGCTTTCGCGCGATGACGGTTGCGCAGGCGCACCAGCCCTTCGCCCGGAATATCGAGCCCACCGAGGCGCTCGGTTCCGGTTTGGCAACGGCTACACCAGGGGCGCGACGGTGCCGGTGGATGCCGTTGCCCCGGATATCTTGGAGCCGCGATCCTGCCGGGGTTTGCCCACTCACCGGCTTACGGGGTGCTTTCGGCCAAGCGGATCAGCTCGGGCGCACCAACCCATTCCGTGCCTTACCCCGGCCGATCCCGAGGCGATCGACGGGCGGGGAGCGCGAGCCTTTTGCATCGGTCGAATGGCTCGGCTTCTGCCAGGGGCACCGCGTTAAGCGCACCGCTTGTTAAGCCGCCCGCCTTGTTAAGGCTTCCCTTGAGGTTAAGTGGGCTGCAACCATCGGGGTGCGAATTACCCGCGTCGGCAGTATGCCCGGGAAGGACCCGCAACATCTTGTGCCCGTCCGATCGACCAAGATCCGGCAACCCGTGCTCGACCTCGATCGCAATCCGCATCACGCGCAGCTTGCGCTGCATCGTCACCAGATCACCCTTGGCCCGCATCGTGAGGCAATCGGCACCGATCACGAGACCCGCAAGGGCCCGGTCGAGCGCCAGCAGCTGCAACGCCGTGACTGTCGCCTCACCGAAGCCCGCGCCTTTCGTCGTCGTGGTTCTCTTCGTCGTGCTCATGCCTCACCTGCTTTCCCCGTCCGGACGGACAGAACCGACCCGGGCGTGTCCCGGGGGTGGGATGGTTCCCCCCCTAAAGGGGGGAAACCATTCCCCCGCCTTGTCCGGTCCACATAACGCCTTGCCTGTCTGTCCGGACATTGACCGGACACGCCCCGCAAGGTCACTTTGCATTTGTATTTCAATGACCTAACCTTTCGACCGGACACGCCGGACAAGGCCGGACACGCGCCCATGTCCGAAGGCGTCGGACACGCCGGACACGGGCGGACAAAGAGGCGTATCCGGATCATTCCACCCTCCACACCAGTTCATCGCGCACCACGATTAACCGCGCGGCTTCGAGCCCTTCCCGCGCGCGACGGAATGCTTTCTGCTGCGTTTCTCGATTGTCCGAGGTCGAGAGGCTTCCCGCGTCGATGCAAGCCTCTCGCCACCGATCGAGCGCCACGCCGCGCCCGCTCGGGTATTGCGGCTTGCGGTGGATCTCCCCCGCTTCCGCAAGCACCTTGTCGAGAAGATCGAGCGCAACCCGCGCCGATCCCGTCACGTCCGCGTGGCCCGCCCGGGCGGTCTCCACCGGCTCGACAAGGCAGGACGTGACCGGATCGCCGTCTTGATCCCGGCCAAGTTCCACCTGGCAAAGCGTGTAAGCGAAGCGATAGCCGGTCGGGCCGTCGCGTTGCTTCGTCACCTCTGCCGTGATCTGGCCCACCTCGTCGCGGGTCAGTTCAATTTCCGTATCGATCGCCGCGCGCAACGAGGAATGCCCCCGCGCGCCCCGGGCCGCGTCCTTGCCGGTGTGATGCACAAGCATGACATGCGCGCCCGTGGCGCGGCGGATCAGATCGAGGCCCGCCACCAGCTGGGCAATGTCGGGGGCGGTATTTTCGTCAAGGCCGCCCATCACCCGAGCGAGCGTGTCGAAGATGATCAGCGAGAAGGGTTCGCCCCCAACTGCGGCCAGATGCTGCGCCACTTCGGACAGCGGCCCCGCCGCCCCGTCGCGGCCGGTCAAGGTCAGCGGTGCGCAGTAGACGAAGAATTCCGGATCATCGAGCGCGGCAACCCGGTTGGCAAAGCTGCCGCCACCCTCGGCCGCGACGTAAAGCACCCGGCCCTTGCGGGTCCTGCGCCCGCCCCAGCTGCGCCCCTTGGCGACGTGATGGGCAATGTCCAAGGCAAGAAAGCTCTTGCCCGCGTTCGAGGGGCAGTAAAGGACGGAAACCCCGCCTTGATCGAGCCAGCCCTTGACCAGATACGGGCGTTCGAGCTGCGGACGCAAGTCGCCCGCCCAAGTGATCGCCCCCAGCAGCGCCCGCGCCCGAGGCTTCAAAGCATCGACGTTGCCACGAAGCGGCCGGACATTCCCACCCGCGCTCTGGCCCCGTTCGATCGGCGCGACCTCTTCGGCCCGCCCCATCACGGCCCGAACGCGATCGATCCCCTCCGGGGTGTCGTCCTGGTCAGCGGTCACGATACAACCCCGCTGAAAGCGTGATCGCAGATCGCTTCGGCCTGCGACGGATGCAGCGTAAGCGGTGCATCGGCCCGATAAACCCCGATTTTCGGCCCCTGAGGGGAAAGATTCTTGGCGCCATTCCGCGCCCGGGGTCGAATCGCGCGATGATCGGAACGGTGGTGGAGGTGGGCGCTGACCGGCGGGGCGCCCGGTTCGGCACCGCTGCCGGGGTCGCGGATACCGCGTCCAGCTCTCATACGGGGCGATGACAATGATGCTCCTGCGGACCCGACGGCATGCCGGACCGCCTGCGGCGCTCAGGATGTGACGGAGTTGGGGAGTGAGAACCGGCTACGGTCGGTTCGAGACCCGTGTCGCGGGCTGTCGCCACGCGGATGCTGCCCCCCTCGGCCCTCATACGGGGCGATGGCGGTGCTGTTCCCGCAGACCGGACGGCGTGTCGGCCTGCCTGCGGGGCGCAAAACGGAATGGAAATGAGCGCGACCGGCGCGCGCCTTCCACGCGAGGCCCTGCGGTGGGCGCGGCGGCGGTCGACTGTGTCGGGGAGCGTGAGAAAGGCTCTGGAACCGGGAAGCACATGCAACGCGGCGCTTCGGTGTGCAGAAGGCGAGCGCGCACGGCTTTTGGCCGGCACCCCGATCCCGGGGCCCGGCTCAAAACACGATATCCGCCTGTCGCGGGGGGTGGGATCGCCGCCCAGAAAGCGGCGATCAGGGGCGCGAGGTCAGGCCGCCTTGCCTTGCGACGGGGCCTCGTTGGCGGCCTTGTAATGCCAGGGCATCAGCTGGCTGTAATCGGTCAGCTCACGC
>NZ_QJTK01000016.1 GCF_003217355.1 Rhodobacter viridis
GGTTCGGCGAGCAGCGCCAGCACCCCGTGCCGCAGGTCGAGGAAGGACGAGAGCACGTTGAAAATCTGCGGCACCTCCGCCACCGGATCGGGCGCCGACGCAAACGTCTTCGCGATCTCGTAAAGCGCGTCCAAAGCCAGACGGTCGGCAATCGACTGGGTCGAGCGGCGGCGGGGATGGTCGGGCGAGCCGGGGCGGGATTGTTGATCGGTCATGCAGTCACCCCCTTGCAAGAAGGAATATCCTGCAGCGGACGACCCGGATCATGGGACTCGCGCGACGCCCGCAGCAGTCGGGACTTCTGCAGATCATCATAGACCGCACACGGGGAAAGGCACATCCCGAGGACGTGCCCGGCAGGCAATTTCGGTTCATTTTTGCGTAGGCACCGGGTCGATTGCGCAATTATGCGGCATTGCCGACCCGGGGGCCGGAAAATCTGGCAGGTTGCAGGACGTCAGGATTTGATCACTTTCAGGGTTTCAAGACCGACGAAGCGGGCTTTCTGTTTCGCGGCCTGAGTCTCGAAGACCTTGAAGACCTTTTCCTTGAGCGGGCTCGAGGCGACGAAATCCCCCTGCGCCCGGGTCAGCGCATCGCGGGCATGGGTCAGGATCGCCTCTTCGCTGAGGCCGGTCATGTCGGTTTCGCGCAGATAGGCGCCGAAGCGTTTCATGATGTGCAGCCGCGAAGAGTTCAGCACCTCGCGGATTGGCTCGATGCCGAGGAAGGCGAAGATCTCCTCGGCCGAGGAGAGTTTGGCCAGGGCGGTCAAGGTCGGGCTTTCGGTCGTCATCGGTGTCTCCCGGGGTCAGGCTTGGGGTGGCAGGCGGTCGAGCCGCGCCACCATGCGGCGCAGGTCATCGGAACTGGCGGGGCGTTTCACCCGCACGGCATGGGCGCGCAGCATCGGTTTCAGCCGGTCCAGCACGGTGTCGGTCGCGGGCAGGCCCGCCTCGAGCAGGGCCGCGCGCAGACCGGCGGCGCCCGAATGCTTGCCGATCACGATCTGGCGCTCGCGGCCGAAGCGGGCGGGGGCGCAGCGGGGGTCTTCGTAAGTGTCGGCACGCTTCAGGATCGCATCGACATGGATTCCGGATTCATGCGCGAAGACCATCTCGCCGGTAATCGGCTTTTGCGGCGGCAGCGCCCGGCCCGAGGCCTTGGCGACGACGGCGGAAAGCTCGGGCAGCGCGCAAAGATCAAGGCCGGTGTCGATATTGCCCGCCTCGAGCGCCGCGCCGACCTCTTCGAGCGCGGCATTGCCCGCGCGCTCGCCCAGCCCGTTCACGGTGACGGACAGATGCGTGGCCCCGGCATGGGCGGCCATGATCGTGTTCGCCGTCGCCATGCCGAAATCATTATGGGCGTGCATCTCGATCGGCAGGGAAATCCGCGCCGAAAGCTGCGCGACAAGGCGAAACGCGCCGAGCGGATCGAGCAGGCCAAGCGTATCGGCGATGCGAAAGCGGATGGCCCCGGCGGCGGCGGCGACCTCGGCCAGACGGATCAGAAACTCGGGATCGGTGCGGCTCGCATCCTCGGCGCCCACCGAGACCTGCAAGCCGCGATCGGTGGCGCAATAGACGAGCGCCGCGGTCTCGCGCAGGATCCAGTCGCGATCGACGCGCAGCTTGCCCTCCAGCTGCGCGGTCGAGGTCGGTACGGCGAAATGCACCCGCTTCACCCCGGTCTTTTGCGCCATGTCGAGATCCGTCATCCGCAACCGGCACCAGACGACGGGCGTCGCGTGGGCGATTTCGGCGACGACGGCGCGGATCTCGGCAACCTCGGCCCAGCCCATCGCGGCGATGCCGACCTCGATTTCCGCCACCCCGGCGCGGTCGAGCGCGCGGGCGATGGCCTTCTTTTCGGCAAGCGAAAAGGCCACCCCGGCGGTCTGTTCGCCGTCGCGCAGGGTGGTGTCGCAAAGCGCAAGGCTGCGGGTGGGGTCGGGAAAGCGGAGCATGATCTTTTCCCTTCAGGCGGTTACGGGGTCAGCGACGGGGACGGGGCGCAGTTCGGCCAGGATCTCGGGCAGGACGGCCAGCACGCGGGAAATTTCCGCCGCCGTCGTTTCGGAAGAGAGCGAGAACCGCACCACCCCATGCGCCGAGGTGAAGGGCACGGCCATCGCCCTTGTGACATGGCTCGGCTCGATCGCGCCCGAGGCACAGGCCGAGCCGGTCGAGACCGCGATGCCGAGACGGGCGAGTTTCGTCAGCACCGCCTCGCCGTCGATCCGGTCGAAGGCGACGGTGCAGGTGTTGGCCAGCCGATGCGCGGGATCACCCAGCACCATGACGCCACCGAGTTTCAGCAGACCCGCCTCCAGCCAGTCGCGCAGCGTCGCGATGCGGGAGAGATCGGCCTCCATCCGCGCCGCGGTGATTTCGGCCGCGACGCCCATGCCGACCAGCGAGGGCACGTTTTCCGTGCCCGCCCGACGGCTGCGTTCCTGCTTGCCGCCGCGAAAGAGCGGGCGGAAGGGCACGCCCTTGCGCAGGTAAAGCGCCCCTGCCCCCTTCGGCCCGTGGAACTTGTGGCCGGAGAGCGAGAGCATGTCGATCACGGTGTCCTGCACCGAGATCGGCAGCTTGCCCACCACCTGCACCGCATCGGTGTGAAACAGCGCGCCGACCGCATGCGCCTCGGCCGCCAGTTGCGCCACCGGGAAAATCGTGCCGGTTTCGTTGTTCGCCCAGAGCATCGAGACGACGGCAACCCGGTCCGACAGCGCCGCCGCATAGGCCGCACGATCAAGCCGCCCGAGGGTGTCGACCGGAATGCGATGCACCGTGATGCCTTCGGTCTTTTCCAGATCGGCCGCGAGCATCAGCACCGCCGGATGCTCGACCGCAGAGATGACGATCTCGCGCCGTCCCTCCTGCACCGCCAGCGCCGAGCGAATGGCCGTGGTGTTCGCCTCAGTCCCGCCGGAGGTGAAGATGATTTCCTGCTCCGAGGTGGCGTCGATCAGCCCCGCCACCGCGATCCGGGCCTTGCGCAGCCCCACCCCCGCCTGCGCCCCGAAGCCGTGGCCCGAAGAGGCATTGCCGTAATGTTCGGTGAAATAGGGCAGCATCGCCGCCACCGCCTCGGGGTAGACCCGGGTGGTGGCATTGTTGTCGAGGTAGATGGCAGGTTGGGTCATGATCAATGCCGGATGTCGGGGATGACGCGGAAGGGGCGGCCAAGAACGTCGGTGATGCGCTTTTGCACGCCGAACAGGGTCTGGCCCGCCAGCATGCAGCCCGCGCAGGCGCCGGACAGATGCACGACGACCTTGTTGCCCTCGACCCGGACAAGCTCGATATCGCCACCGTCGCGGCGGAAGGTCGGGCGCATCTCGTCGATCAGGGCAAGGATGCGGGTCACCTCGTCGGCGGCAGGATCGGCGGCCGCTTCGGGGGTTTCAACCGCGGCCACCTTGGTGAAGCGCTCGCGCAGCGCGGTGGCATCGGGGGCGGCCTGCCCCGCCGCCCGTCGCGCGGCGGCCGCGGCAGCAGGGGGCGGCGCGGGAGACTTGGTGTCGTCGTCTTGCATGTCGCGCATCGCTTTCCCCTCAGCAGAAGGATTTGCCACAGCCGCAGGCGTTCTTGGCGTTCGGGTTCTCGAAGGTGAACCCGGCGCCTTCGAGGTTGCTGACGAAATCGATCTTCGTGCCCTCGATATGTTCGCGGGTGAGCGGGTCGATCAGCACCGTGACCTCGCCAAAAGTCAGGCTGGCATCGTCGGGTTGGGCTTCCAGCTCCAGCGCCATGCCGTATTTCAGCCCGGCGCAGCCGCCCGACTGCACCATCAGGCGCAGCCCGGCAACAGGTTGACCGGCGCCGTCGATGGCGGCCTTGATGGCTTCCCGGGCGGGTTGGGTGATCTCGATCATGGCGCTCTCCCGTGTGATGAGTTCATCAGGGATGCAGCAAGAAGCGTGCCAACCGGCCGGGGTGAAATCAGCAAGCTTCGGGCCGGGATCGGTGACGCGGATGCTAGTTTCGGGCCGACATTGAGGGATTCCCGACAGAGATTGTCGCATCCCCTAGTCGGCGTCCTCCTCGCCCGCCTCGACGCGGGCCAGAAGCCAGGCGCCGCCGAAGCGGTCGGTCGGGTCAAGTTCGGCGGCTTTGGCCAGCACCTGCCGGGCCAGATCGCGCTGACCAGATCGCGCGGCCGAATAGCCCAGCCCGATCAGCGCCTGCAGATAAAGCCCCGGCGCGAAGTCATGCGCAGTGAAATCGGCGTCGTCCCGGCACACCAGCGCCGGATCGGGTGGCAGATTGAGTCTCAGCGCCGCCAGACGCAGCACCGCCTCGGCCTGCGGCACGGCGGCAGAGTAATCATGGGTGAAGAAATAGAAGCGATAGGCGGCCAACCGCACCTCCAGATCCTCGGGCGCGGTGTCGAGCGCGCGCAAGATCACCTCGGCGCTGGCGGCGGGGTCGGACCGGGCGCCCTCGGCCCCGGCCAGAAGCCGGGCCGGATCAATCGGGGGCAAAGCAGGCGGCCCGTTCGTCGCACGCGTCGCAAGAGGGCGAGAGGCACAGCGAAAACGCCGCGTCCGAGCAGATCTGCCGGTAGAAGAATTTCTTCCAGCGCATGTTCTGGGAATTGGCGGCGGCAAGGCCGGGCAGGAAATGCCGGATCATCGCACTCAGCGCCGGACGCGAGGGCAGGCCAAGGTCTTCCCACAGATGACGGTTTTCCATCGACCGCCGCGCCAGGATCGCGGCAAGCCAACGGGCCTCGGGCGTAATGACGCCCGCCCGCCACAGGATCAGCGTCTCGATCGCCTGCTGATCGGGACCGGCCACGGGACGCGGCAGGTCAAGATCGGGCAGATCAAGGCCCGGCGCGAAGCGATCACGCAGGGCCGCCAGATCCGCGCCCGAGAGCCCGAGCCGCACCGTCAGCGGCCCAAGCCCCGAAGCGCATTCGCGCAAGCCATGGGCCAGGATGAAGCCGATGGCCTCGGCCGGGATCATCGGCCCCGGGTCTGTCGCGAAGGGATCAGGAAAGTGCAGCATGGGTCTGGCACTCCGACGGGCAGACCCGCGCACAGGCGCCACAGCCGATGCAATTGTCGGCCCCGGTCAGCGCCATGACTTTCTTGACGATTTCGTCCTCGACCTCGTCCCATTCATCGGTGCCCGGCGCGACGACCTGACCATCTTCGGTCAGCCCGTGCAGGCTCATCACATCGCGGCCGCAGACCTTGAAGCAACGGCCGCAGCCGATGCATTTCTGCTCGTCGATCTTCATCAGGTAAACGGGCGTGTATTCCGCGCCTCCGCGGGTATAGGCAACAGTCGGCATCGCTTTGTCCTTGTTATGCTTGCTTGGCGGCTTTGAGCGCCTTGCGGGCTTCGTCCAGGTCCTTGAAGATCTGATAGGTCGCCTCGGCCACCTCGGGGATTTTCTGCCAGTCGGTCGGCAGTTCTTCCGACAGGTCGTGCAGGTTCATCTTGGCATCGGTGGCGCGCAGCGACAGCTTCTTGACCTTGGCTTCCAACTCTTCGAGCGTCATCTCAGGCCCTCGCCGCTTCGGGGAATTCTTCGATCGTGGCGACGGCGCCTTCGACCAGCTTCTCGCCCGCCTCGGCGAGTTTCGCCCAGGTCTCGAAGCCGAAACGATGCACGTCGCGCAGGTGTTTCGAGACGACGACGAGCTTGCCCGCGATCAGGACGACGCGGCCAAAACCCTCGTGGTGCATCTTCTGCATCTGGCTCGCCATCACGCCGGTGCGCTTTTCGACCTGCAGGCCGATGGCGTCATAGAACTTGGTCATCCGCCAGATCAGCTCCGGGTCGGGGTCGCCGATGATCGGCATCGACCGGCGTTCCTCGGCAGTGACGATGAACTCGCGCAGGATTTCCGAATTCGTCTTGTCGTCCCAGAGCCCGTGGCTGTCCTCGGCGCGGATCACCGCGACAAGCTGCGCCAGAAACGGGCTTTCCACCATCTCGCCTCCGCGGGCTTCTTCCAGGGTCTGGGTCATCAGGCGGTTTCCTCCTCGTCGAAATCGGCGGTGAAATCGGGTTTGACATGCGTGCCCAGAACCTTGCGCAGGAAGGGCGGCGGGTTGCCGTTCAGCATCACCTGCACCTGCTCGATCACGGCCGAGATCGGCTCGGGCTCCTTGCGCTTGATCGGGTGCATCCCCGCCCGCACCATCCGCGCGGCGGACGGGCCACCGACGGCCAGCGCAAAGACCAGCGTGCAGCCCGAAAGCGCCTCGAGCTTCGGCCCGATCCGGTCCTCCAGATCATCATGTCGGCCCTTCTGGTCGGTCGAATTGGAGAACTGATGCACCTCGACGAAGCGGGCGCCGGTCTTCCAGACCTCATAGACAGCGATCTGCCGGGCCGAGCCGAAATGGGCGTCGAGCCTTTCAAGATCATTCGAGGCGATGGCCACGCGCAGCGGCTTTTCGCCCGGCGCGGGGCCTGCCGGTTCAACAAGGCGCAGGGTGCGGGACATGGTCAAACTCCTCTGGGATGGGGGCAGCCCCGAAATCCTCGGGGCGGGGACTATGGGGAATCGCCTGCATCGCATTGGCGATTTCGAAGAAGAAGGCGCGGGTGCCGCGATAGCCGACGCGGCAGGTATCCTGCGCGCCGATGCGGTCGAAGATCGGGAAACCGGCGCGGACCAGCGGCAGGTTCAGCGCCTCGGCGGCATGGCGGCCGTGGCTGTGGGTGATCAGGATCTGCGCCTCGGCCTGTCGCGCGGCGCGTTCGAAATCGCCCAGATCGCCCAGGATCACCTCGGCACAGGGCATTTTCTCGATCAGCGCGGAATGCTGGGTCGTCGTGACGGCGGCGACGATCTCGGCCCCCATCGACGCGAGCGCGGTGGAGAGCGAAAACATCAGATCGGGGTCGGCGGCGATGGCCACCCGCAAGCCGCCGGTGAAGAAATGCGCGTCGAGCGCCGCATCCATCATCCGCGCCCGGTCGCGCTTGATCGAGGGCGGCGGGTCCTGCATTCCCGACAGTTCCATCAGCACGCGGACAAAGGCATCGACCGCCTTCAGGCCAGTCAGGCTCTGGAACACGCGATAGGGCACCAGCGCCCGATCCTCGATGATCTGCGCCGCGCCGCGCATCTGCTCGCCCAGCGCGAGCGTGCAGGCGGAGCGGGGAATGCGGGCGATGTCGGCCAGTGACGTGCCGCCGAGCGAATGACCCGACCAGTCGTCCGACAGATGCCCGTCGAGCGAGGTGGAGAGGTCCGGCAGCACGATCGGATCGAGACCGAAGGAGCGGATCATCCGCACCGCCTCGTCGATCTCCGAGGTGGTGAAGGAACTTGGCACCAGCACGGTCACAAGCCGCAGGTCGGGGTCGCGCTCGGGCGTGACGGGGACGAGCGCAGAAACGATCGCCTCGACCGCTTTCGCCCAGCCATCCTGCTGACCGCCGTCGAAATCCGGGGTGGCGGCATAGACGACCTCGGTGCCAGCCCAATCCGGGCGGCGGGCCTTCATCGCGCGCAGTTCGCCCGCGATATCCTCGCCCCGGGTTTCGGTCAGCGCGGTCGAGGCGATGCCGATGAACTTCGGTTTCGCCCGCTTGCGGATGTTGTCGATCGCTTCCTCGATCTGCTCGCCGCCGCCAAGGATCGTCGAGACCTCGTTCATCGCGGTGGTTTGCAGCGGCACGGCTTCCTTGAAATGGCGCACAAGGTGGACCATGCCGAAGGCGGTGCAGCCCTGCGCGCCGTGGAAAAGCGGCACGGCGCCCTCGATGCCCAGATAGGCCATGGCCGCGCCAAGGGGGGCCGAGGTCTTCAGCGGATTGGTCGAGAGCGCACGGCGGGGGTGGATCAGCACGGCCATCTCAGCAATCCTCGAAATCGGTGTTGGAATTGGTCATCGCCGCCAGTTCCGGGCTTGGCGCAGGCGCCACCGCGGCGGCCGGAGCCTGTTGCGGCACCAGCACCGGCGCCTGGCTCCTCGGCGCGGCAATCCCCGTCACCGGGCAGGCGCCCGAGGGCGCGGGCAGCACCGATCCGGTGAGCGGCGTCTCCCAGGGCGCCGGGTCGCGCAGATCCGCCCACATCGGGTTGTTCACCGAACGATCGATGGCGCGCACGAGATCTACCATCCCCATATAGCCCGCATAGGGTTCGTGCTTTTCCTGGTTCACATCGACCCAGGGCACGAGCGCCTTCAGCGCGACGAATTGCGAGCGGCCGCCGGACAGAAGCACATCGGCCTTCGCGTCCTTCAGCATCTGATACATCTCGCGCGGGGCCATGTTTTCATACATGTGCTTGTCATCGCCCATGATCTCGACCACCCGGTCGCGGTCATTGTCGGTGGCCTTGCGCATCGAGGTGCCGACGACCTCCATCCCCAGCTCCTGCAGCGCCGAGACGACCGACCACGTCTTGTGCCCGCCGGTGTAAAGCAGCACGCGGCGGCCTTCGACCTTGGGGCGAAACGGTTTCAGCGCCGCCCAGACCTTCGCCTCTTCCTTGGCGATCAGCACCTCGCAGCGGTTCAGCAGCTCTTTCGGCGCACCCTGCTCCACCAGCATCCGGCACATCGTGCGCAGCGATTGCGAGGTGTCCAAGATGCCGTAGAATGAGCCCTCGAAATAGGGGATGCCGTAGCGATCCTGCATCTTGCGCGCGACATTGATCAGCGCCTGCGAGCAGACCAGCATCGTCACCTTGGCCCGATGCGCCATCGCCACCTGCTTGTAGCGCGCATCCCCGGCGATCGAGCCCAGAATGCGGATGCCAAGCTTGTCCAGAAGCGGCTTCACCTGCCACAGCTCGCCCGACAGGTTGTAATCGCCGATGATGTTGACGTCATAGGGCGTCGTCGTTTCCGGCTCCATCGTGCCGATGACGTGGTCGAGCAGCGCCTCGCCGCCCAGCTTGTTGCCAAGGTTTTTCGAGCCCGCAAAACCCGGCACATTGACCGGAATGCAGGGCGTGCCCCATTTCGCCGTCGCCGCCTTGCAGACGGCATCAAGGTCGTCACCGATCAGCGCCGTCACGCAGGTCGCATAGACGAAAACGGCGGCGGGGGCTTCCGCCTCGATCACCTCGCGGATGGCGCGATAAAGCTTTTTCTCGCCATGCCCCATGACGATGTCGATTTCCGAAAGATCGGTGGTGAAGCCCTTGCGGAACAGCTCCGACCCCGAGGAGGCCGAGGAGCGGTTGTCCCAGCCGTTCGACCAGCAGGCGGCGGGGGCATGGACGACATGGGCGACATCGACGATCGGTTGCAGCGCGATCATCGCCCCGTCAAAGGCGCAGCCACCGGCCGCCGCCCCGGGCGTCAGCTGCTTGGTGCAGCCCTTCTTGCGCAGAACATCGGTCTTGGTCGAGTTGGTGGCGCAGCCCGGCTCGTTCAGGACATCGGCGATTTTCGACTTCAAGGCTTCGGACATGGTGCATCCCCCTGTTACGAGAGATCAAGCAAGCAACGTGCCAAGCGAAACGGCCCGGTTCTTGCACGGTTCGGGACCGGTTTGGAGCATATCCGACAAATTGTCGGAGCCTGACCGCGCAAAACAAAAGCCCCGCCGGAGGGGCGGGGCTTTCGCAAGATCTGTCGGAGGGCTCAGGCGGCTTTCGCGGTCTTCAGCCAGGCCAGCACGTTTTCCGGGCTCGAAACGCCATAGGGATCCTCGGGGCAGTTGTCCATCAGGCCGGGCTCTTCGAACCAGGCCTCGATGACGCCGTTATCGACGATCGCCGCATAGCGCCACGAGCGCAGACCGAAACCGAGGTTGTCCTTGCGCACGAGCATGCCCATGCGGCGGGTGAACTCGCCCGAGCCATCCGGGATGACCTTGACGTTCTGCAGGCCCTGCGCCTTGGCCCATTGGTTCATCACGAAGCTGTCGTTGACCGAGAGGCAATAGATCTCATCGATGCCTTGCGCGGCAAATTCCGGGAAGCCCTTTTCGAAGCCCGGCAGCTGGTAGGTCGAGCAGGTGGGCGTGAAAGCGCCCGGCAGCGAGAACAGGATCACCCGCTTGCCCGCGAAGTAATCGGCGGTGGTGACATCCTGCCAGCGGTAGGGGTTCGGGCCGCCCACGCTTTCGTCGCGCACGCGGGTGTGGAAGGTGACTTCGGGCAGTTTGCTGTTGGTCTTCATCTCTCACTCCTGTCTTCGGTCAAGCGGGGAAGTGACCCCGCGGAAATCTCGGTCCGAGGGGGTAGCGTGATCGTCGCCGCACCGCAATATGGAATCGTTCCAAATCCAGACTGTGACAGGGCGGCGGCGGCAAAGCGCGTGCCAAAGGGCGTTCACCTCTCGGGGCAGGAGGGGATTGCCACATCCTTGGGCAGATCGACGACCGTTATCGGCGCGGGAAAACCACCCTCGACGGCTTCGAGTCGCGCCATCATTTCGGGCGTGGCGACCATCGAGCCGTCATCGGCAATCATCAGAACGGCGCTGACCCCCATCTGCGCGGCGATCCGTGGCCAGTCCTTTTCTCCCGCCACACAAAGCGCCGTGGCCGCAGCATCCGACAGCGCGCCATTGTTCGACAGGACCGAGACCGACACCACCCCCTGCATCGGCCGGGCCGTGCGCGGGTCGATGATGTGGGAAAATCGGATGCCGCCCTTGTCGAAATAGCGCTCGTAATTGCCAGAGGTGTGCAAGGCCTCGCCCGGGCGCAGCGACACCGCGCCGACGACGCCCCATTCAAAGGGATCGCGGATCGCCACCCGCCAGGGCCGCGACCCGTGATCGCCCAGAACCTGCACGCCGCCACCCGCGTTCAGCACGGCATCGGTGATGCCTTCGGCACTCAGGTCTTCCTCGGCCAGATCAAGCGCCGCGCCCTTGGCATAGGCGCCAAGGTCGAGTTGCACCGCAGGGTTCGAGGATCGGACCGTGGTGCCGCGGATCGTCAGATCGGTCATTTTCGGATGACCCGCCAGAAGCGTCGCCACCACCGCATCGGCGGGCGGATCGCCTGTGGGGGGCGTGTCGGCGTGAAAGCCCCAGGCCTCGACCATCCCGCCCACGGCGGGATCGAAAAGCCCGTTCGAGCGGCAGGCAAGCTCCCTGCCCTGCTGCAAAAGTTTCGCCAGACCCGGATCGACCTCGAAGCTCTGCCCGACCGCGATGGCGGCATTCAGGCTTTCCAGCTCGCCCGGGTTCCAGGCATGCCAATCGCGGTGCATCTGGCGCAGATGCGCGCCAACGCGGGCCATCGCCTGACGGGCCTGCGGTTCGGCCACGCCATGGGTTTCGACCTCGAGAAGCGTGCCGAAAACGTAAAAGGTTTCGCGGATGTCGGGCGCGGGCGCGTTCAGAACCCGGACCCCGCCCGCAAGCGCGAGACCGGCCACAAGGGCAAGACCGGCCCGAAGCGCGGTTGAGCGGCGCGTCATCGGCACCCGCCCGGGATCACGTCGAGCACCTTCAACGCCCGTGTCAGCCGCGCCTGGCGCTCGACGAAGATCACCGGCAGGAACGACAGCACCAGCACGATCAGCGCCACCAGTGCCGAGGCGCCATCCGAAAGCCCAGCCCCGGTTGCGCCGGAAAGGGCGATGACAAAAGCGACGGCGGGCAGCAGATAGGCAAGCCCGATGCCCGCAAGGAAGCTGTTGCCGGAGATCGCCACCTCGACCGCGTCGCCCGCCGCGACGGCGAGCCCCGGTGGCCGGTCGATCGTCATCAGATCGGTGCGGCTCATCGAAAGAAGCGCCTTGGTACCGCAGCCTTTCGCCTCGGCACAGGCGGCACAGGCCGAAGCCCGGTCTGCCGCGACGACGAGGCTTTCGCCCTTGACCGCGACCACCCGCAGCCTTTCGCGCAGATCGCGCGAGCCGGTCGCAAGACCGTCGTCGCAGCAGCCCGTCATCTTACGCCACCGGGTTGATGCAGTTGTCGGTCATGCAGGCGTTGACGCATTGCGGCAGGTCATGCTCGCCTTCGCATTCGGTGCAGGTGTCGGCGTTGATCACATAGACGCCTTTCTTCGGAGAGATCGCGTTGGTCGGGCAGACCGGTTCGCAGTCGCCACAGGAGGTGCAGAGTTCGGGATCGATCTTCATGGCCATGGCTGGTTTCCTTTCCTGGCAAATGGCTTGGCTTCGTTTCGTTTTCTCAGGCGGGGCGGACCTTGACGGCACCGCCGAGCACCCGGCATTGGCAGGCCAGACGGTCGTCCTTGCCGCCGAGGTTTTCCTCCAGCACCCGGATTTCGAACGCGGTCGGTTCCGACAGGTTTTCGGCGCCTTCGAGAATATGCGTCATGCAGGTACCGCATTCGCCCTCGCGGCAGCCGTAGGTGATGCCCGAGCCGACCTTCTCCGACATCTCGATGATGCGGGTTCCGGTCGGCACGTTGACCGTGATCGAGACATCGGTGAACGTCAGTGTGGCCTTGTCCATAATCCGTCCTTTCTTGTTCTTCAGCGCGCCGCGATTTCGGCAAAGTCGACCTCGCGGGGCGCGGCCCGGCCGGTCAGGTGATCCGCAAGCCGCCGCCCGAAAGCGCGACCCTCTTCCAGTTCCGCCGCGGAGGGGTGCAGCTTGATCCGCAACCCCGGTTCGGGCAGACGCATTTTCAGCCCCTGCAGGCGGTTTTCGACAAGCCGCACCGCCTCGCCCGACCAGCCGTAGGAGCCAAAGGCCGCCCCCAGCTTGCCGCGGGTTTCAATGTCAACGAGCGCCGCCAGCATCTCCCAGATCGTGCGCACCGCATCGCCATTGATCGTCGGCGTGCCAAGCGCGATGCCGTCGGCCTCTTCGATCAGATCAAGGAAGGGGGCGATCTCGCCGCCCTCCAGATCGAACAGAGAAACCCGCACTTCGGGGCTTTCGGCGGCGCCATCATGAATCGCCTGCGCCAGTTGCGCGGTGGCGCCGTAGGCCGAAACGTAGAAGATCAGCAGGGTCTTTTCGCTGCCGGTTTCCGAGGCGAGGCGCGAGGAAATCAGCCGCCGCGTATGGGTCAGGTAATCGCGCGGGTGCGAACGCAGGATCGGGCCATGCGCAGGCGCGATGATGCCGAAATCCAGGGGCTCGATCAGGTCGATCGCTTGCGCCACGAAGCTGCGGAAGGGGCGCATGATCCGGTCGAAGTAATATTCGAACGAAAACCGGAAATCGCCGACGAGGTCGTTGAAAAGCCGCCCGTCGCAATAATGGCTGCCGAACAGATCGCAGGTGAACAGCACCCGCTCCCTGGCAAGCCAGGTGCATTGCGTGTCGGGCCAATGCACGAAGGGCGTGGTGTAGAATTGCAGGCTGCGATCGCCCAGGCTGACCGATTGCCCGGTGGTGACGCCCTTGATGTCGTAAAGCTCGAACTCGTCCTTCAGAAGCGCGCGCAGCATCGGCAGGCCGCGGGGGCTGAGCCGCACCTGCGCCTGCGGCGCGCGGCGCAGAAGTTCGGGCACGGCGCCGGTGTGGTCGGGCTCGAGATGGTTCAGAACGATCAGCCGGATCTCGTCATAGCGGGCGACGGCCTCGAGCCGGGCAAAGAACTCGTCGGCGAATTCGGCCTTCACCGTGTCGATCACCGCCACGCCCTCGGAGCCGCGCACGGCATAGGAATTGTAGGTCGTGCCGTTCGCCGTCTTCAGGATCACGTCGAAGCTGCGCAGCCCCGGATCGAGCGCCCCCACCCAATGCACGCCGGGCGCCACCAGGACCGGCCCCGAGGGGCCTTCAAGGCGGGGCGCAGCCGGGCGAATGGTGAAGGGTGGAACGGACAAGGCATACTCCTGTGGTCGCGGGCAGCCCGCACAGGAGATGCAGCAAGGGACGTGCCAAGTCGTAAATCCCGGTGAAACAGGGGCGTGGGGCCGCAAGACGACAGAGATCGCGGGGCGGCTCCGACAAATTGTCGGGAAACCGACATTCCGGCGAAACAGGCGGAAATACTGGAAAAACACCCTCTCCAAGCCGTGATCGCACCGATTTCTCGTGCAAACCGGCGTTCTTCGCAGCTGCGGCGGGGGCGCTCACATTATTATCGCGGGCGCGGGGGCGGATGCGCGCGCGACCGCACGCGCGGGCGGGCACGCGGGGGCGCGAAGGCGCCCGATCCGCCCGCTTGGCACGACCCTTGCTTGATCCCCGATGAAGCCCTTCGCCCGATCCCTGATGCGGGGGCACAGCCAACCGGGGAGACCGATGCAAGACTTCCTTCTCGTCCTCTTGAGCACCGCGCTCGTGAACAACGTGGTGCTGGTCAAATTCCTCGGGCTGTGCCCGTTCATGGGCGTGTCGCGCAAGACCGACGCCGCGATCGGCATGGGGCTGGCCACCACCTTCGTGATCACCGTCGCCTCGGCCGCCTGCTGGCTGGTCGAGGCGCTGATCCTCGAACCGCTCGATCTGCAGTTCCTGCGCATCCTGAGCATGATCCTGGTCATCGCCGCGATCGTGCAGTTCATCGAGACGGTGATGCGCAAGGTCACCCCGGACCTGCACAAGGCCTTGGGGATCTATCTGCCGCTGATCACCACCAACTGCGCCGTCCTTGGCCTGCCGCTGATGTATATCCAGGGCCATCTGAGCCTTGCGATGAGCACGCTGAGCGGCTTTGGCGCCTCGGTCGGCTTCACCCTCGTTCTGGTGATCTTCGCCGGCATGCGCGAGCGGCTGGCCCAGCTTTCGGTTCCCGCCGCCTTCGCGGGCACCCCCATCGCCTTCATCTCGGGCGGACTTCTGGGGCTCGCCTTCATGGGCTTTGCCGGGCTCGTGCACGTCTGATCGTCGAAAGGAGACCTGCCATGATCACAGCCGCCGCCTCCATGTCGGCCCTCGGGCTCGGGCTGGGCTATCTGCTCGGCGCCGCCGCCCGCAAGTTCCACGTCGAGACCCCGCCGATCGTCGAGGAGATCGCCAAGATCCTGCCCGGCACCAATTGCGGCGCCTGCGGCTTTCCCGGCTGCAACGGTCTGGCCGAGGCGATGGCCGAGGGCAACGCCCCGGTGACCGCCTGCACCCCGGGCGGGCGTGATGTGGCGCTGGCCTTGGCCGAAATCGTCACCGTCGAGGAGGGCGCCCAGGCCGGTCCGATCGCCGAAATCGAGCCGATGGTGGCCTTCGTCTTCGAGGATCATTGCACCGGCTGTCAGAAGTGCTTCAAGCGCTGCCCGACCGATGCGATCATCGGTGGCGCCAAGCAGATCCACACTGTCGTGATGGATGCCTGCATCGGCTGCGACGCCTGCATCGAGGTCTGCCCGACCGAGGCGATCGTCGCCCGGGTGAAGCCGAAAACCCTCAACAACTGGTTCTGGGACAAGCCCGACGTCGCCTTCGGCGGGCAAGCCAAGCCGCAAACCGCGGAGCAAGCAGCATGAGCTTTCTGTCGCTTTCGAATCTTCTGAAACCCTCGACATGGGGCACGGTGCGCGGCGGCGTTCATCCGGAATACCGCAAGGCGCTGACCTCCGAGGCGGAAACGCTGCGCATGCCGATCCCGCAATTGCTGCGCGTACCGCTGCAACAGCATTCCGGCGCGATGGCGGAGCCCTTGGTGCAGCGCGATGATTACGTCCTGAAAGGCCAGCTGATCGGCAAGGCCCGCGGCACGATGTCGGCCAATATCCATGCGCCGACCTCGGGGCGGGTGATTGCGCTGGGCGCCTTTACCGCGCCGCACCCCTCGGGGTTGCCGGTGCCGACGATCACCATCCGCCCGGATGGCGAGGACAAATGGGGCCCGCACCTGCCGCGTCTGCGCCCCGAGATGGCCGACCCGGACGAGATCGCCGCGCATATCGAACTGGCGGGGATCGTCGGTCTGGGCGGCGCGGCCTTCCCGGCGGCGGTGAAGCTCAATCAGCGCAAGCGCCATGCGGTTGATACGCTCTTGCTCAATGGCGCGGAATGCGAGCCCTATCTGACCTGCGATGACCGGCTGATGCGCGAAAACGCCGAAGAAATCGTCGATGGCGCCGGGATCATGGGCCGTGCGATCGGGGTGAAACAGATCATCGTCGGCATTGAATCGAACAAGCCCGATGCGATCACCGCGCTGCGCCGGTTCAAATTCGCGCTGGGCATCCCGTTCTCGGTCAAGGTCGTGCCCGCGCAATATCCGATGGGTTCGGCCAAGCATCTGGTGCTGGCCGTCACCGGCAAGGAAGTCCCCGCCCGCGCCCGCACCGCGGAAATGGGCGTTCTGGTCTACAACGTCGGCACGGCCCATGCCGTCCACCTGGCCGTGCGCTATGGCGAGCCGCTGATCTCGCGCGTCATCACCGTCTCGGGGCGAGGCGTCGCGCGGCCCTCGAACGTCAAGGTGCTGATCGGGACACCGATCTCCGACATCATCGACTTCTGCGGCGGTTTTGTGGGCGAGATCGACCGCGTGATCCTGGGCGGGCCGATGATGGGCCATCCGGTCGCCAGCCTGCGCGTGCCGGTGGTCAAGGGTACCTGCGGCGTGCTGGCGATGACGGTCTCGGAAACCCGGAAAAGCGACCAGATGCCCTGCATTCGTTGCGGATCCTGCGTCGGCGCCTGCGCCAATGGCCTGACGCCCTTTGACCTGAACGCGAAGATCCAGGCGGGCGATCTCGAGGGCGCGGCCAAGGTCGGGCTGATGGACTGCATGTCCTGCGGCTCCTGCGCCTATGCCTGCCCCTCGGGCATCCCGCTGCTTCAGGCCTTCGACTACGCGCGCGGCAAGCTCGCCGAACGGCAAGGCCGCAAGCACCAGCAGGAAGAAACCAAGCGTCTCGCCGCCGCCCGCAAGGCCCGCGAAGAGGCGATCGCCGAAGCGAAAAAACAGATGATGCTGAAGCGCAAGGCCGAGATGGCCGCGAAGAAGAAAGCCGAAGAAGCGGCCGCCGCGTCCGAAATGCCGCCGCCCGCGACAGGTTCCGCCATCCAAGGGGAGGCCACGCCGTGACCATGCACATGCCCGTTGCGGGCCCGCACACCCATACGCTGTTCACCGTCTCGCGGACGATGCTGACGGTGGTCGCGGCGCTGACCCCGGCCACGGCCTTCGGGCTTTACGAATTCGGCTGGCCCGCGATCTTCCTGTTCCTGACCACGGTCATCTCGGCCTGGCTGTTCGAGGTCGCCTGCCTCTGGATCGCGAAAAAGCCGATCTGGCCCTTTGCCACCGACGGCTCGGCGATCCTGTCGGGCTGGCTCGTCGCCATGACGCTGCCGCCCTATGCGCCCTGGTGGGTGGGCACGATCGGCGCCTTCATCGCCATCGTCATCGCCAAGCAGCTGTTCGGCGGGCTGGGGCAGAACCTGTTCAACCCCGCGATGGTCGCCCGCGCCATGCTCGTCGTCGCGCTGCCGGTGCAGATGACCACCTGGGTCGCCCCGGTCGGACTGTTCGAGGGCCCCTCGTTCCTGCACGGGCTCTCGATCACCTTCCTCGGTTCGCAGGAGTTCGACGCGGTCTCAAGCGCTTCGACGCTGAGCCACATCAAGAGCCAGATCGGCGCCGGGGCAACCATGGGCGAGATCGTCCCGCAACTGGCCGATCTGAAAAGCCGACTGATCGGCCTCGTGCCGGGCAGCCTGGGCGAGACCTCGACGGTGCTCGTGGCGCTTGGGGGGCTTTTGCTGCTCGTCACCCGGATCATCACGCCCACCATCCCGCTCGCGGTGCTGGGCACGCTCACCGCCCTGTCGGCGATCTGTTCCTTCTTCGCGCCTGACCGCTTCGCGCCGCCGATCCTGCATCTGACCTCGGGCTCGACGATGCTCTGTGCCTTCTTCATCGCGACCGATTACGTCACCTCGCCCGTCACCGCCGCAGGCAAATGGGTCTATGGCATCGGCATCGGCACGCTGGTCTTCGTGATCCGCACCTTTGGCGCCTTCCCCGAGGGCGTTGCCTTCGCGGTGCTTCTGATGAACTCGGTCACCCCGCTCATCGAAACCTATATCCGGCCGCGGATCTTCGGGCGCTCGCGCACCGGCAAACCGCTTGGCGCAGGCAAACCCGCGAAGGGAGCGCAGAAATGACCGGCACGCCCCCCCCCGAAAAGCCGCAACTGCCGTGGTTCAAGGCCTCGCCCCTCGCACACGGGATCATGCTCGCGCTCTTCTCGCTCGCCACCGCCGTATTGCTCGCGATTGCCAATGACAGCACTTCGGCCCCGATCGCGGCCCGTGGCGCCGAAGATCTGGCGGCCTCGCTGGAACAGGTGATCCCGCGCGATCTGCACGACAACGATCTGGCCGCCTCGCTGCGCCCGATCACCGATGCCGAGGAAGGCGCGGTTTCGGTCTATGTCGCGACCAAATCCGGCACGGTGACCGGCCTTGCCTTCGAGATGTCCGGCCCGGGCTACAGCGGTCTGATCCATGTGCTTCTGGGCATCGCCCCCGATGGCACGCTGCTCGGTGTCCGCGTGCTGTCGCATACCGAGACGCCCGGTCTTGGCGACAAGATCGAAGTGGCCAAGGGCGACTGGATCTTGGGTTTTGCCGGCAAGTCGCTGCAAGACCCAAGCCCCGAGAACTGGAAGGTAAAACGTGACGGTGGTGTGTTTGACCAGTTCTCGGGGGCCACGATCACGCCGCGCGCCGTGGTGAAGACGATCTACCGCGGCCTGAATTTCTTCGATCGCAACAAGGCGGCGCTGACCGCCCCCCTGCCCGCGAAATCCTGAGGAGGCGCCCATGTCGGACAGTTACGCCAAGATCGCCCGCGACGGATTGTGGGACAAGAACATCGTGACGGGCCAGATGCTGGCGCTGTGCCCGACGCTCGCCATCACCGGCACGGCGACGAACGGGCTCGGCATGGGGCTGGCGACGACCGTGGTGCTGATCCTGTCGAACGTGGTGATTTCCGCGCTGCGCAAGACCATCGCCCCGGAAATCCGCATCCCCGCCTTCATCCTGATCATCGCCGCCATCGTGACCGTCGTCGATCTGGCGCTGAACGCCTTTCTGCACGATCTGCACAAGGTGCTCGGCCTTTTCATCGCGCTGATCGTGACGAACTGCGCCATCCTCGGCCGGGCCGAGGCCTTTGCCTCACGTTTCGGCGTTCTGGCCTCGGCGCTTGACGGTCTGATGATGGGGACCGGCTTCACCCTGGCGCTGGTGGTGGTGGGGGCGATCCGCGAAATCCTTGGTTCGGGGACGCTTTTTGCCCAGGCCTCGCTGCTGCTTGGTCCGCATTTCGCCTTCATGGAAATGACGGTCTTCCCCGAATACCCGGGCTTTCTGATCATGATCCTGCCGCCGGGCGGCTTTCTGGTGGTGGGCGGACTTTTCGCGCTCAAGCGCCTGATCGACGCCCGCAAGCCGACGATCGAACAGGAAATCCGCAAGATCCGCACCGAGCGCGTCTTCACCGCCGCGGGCGTGCTGCAACCCAAACCGGAGGAACAAGCATGATCGTGGGTGTCGCCTATGCCAAGCCGACCGTGCAGGTCTGGAAACATGTCGATGTGCCGGAAACCGCCACGGCGCGCGACGCGATCGAGAAATCGGGCCTGCTCGACCAATTCCCCGAAATCGACCTGAGCACGCAAAAGATCGGCATCTTCGGCCAGATCTGCCCGCTCGAAAAGGCGCTGAAGGAAGGGGACCGGGTCGAGATCTACCGCCCGATCTATCCCGAAGCCGAATTGCTGGAAAAGAGAAGCTGACCGCCCGGTCCCCCTTCCGTCAGGAGACTTCCGATGACCCGTCTGACCCGTCGCCAATTCACCCTCGGTCTCTTCGCCACCTCTGCCGTTGCCGCGGTGGGCGGGGTCGGCCTTGCCCTTTCGCCCGCGGATCGCACCGTGATCATTGGCGCCGGTCCGGCCGGGGCGCAGGCCGCGCTTGCCCTGCGGGCCGCCCATCCGACGCTGCGGGTGGCGCTGCTTGAACGCGATCCGACCCGACTGGCCCGCGAAGCCAGCGATGCAGCCGCGGCCGCCTTCACCGCGCCGCGGACCGAGGCGACACTGGCCCAGCTGAAGGCGCAGGGCATCGAGGTGATGCTCGACGATGTGGTCGATGTGGATTGGACCGCGGGGCGGCTTTCGCTCTTCTCGGGCCGCGATGCCGCCTTTGATCGGCTCTATCTCGCCCCGGGCACCAGCGCGCGGCCGGAAGCGATCGAGGGGCTGGATGCCGAGGCCCGCTACACGATGCCCGCCGCCTGGGGCAACCCGCGCGAGGCCCGGCGGCTGGCGGCGCAACTCGCCGCCCTGCCCGAGGCCGGTCATGTCGTGCTGCGCCTGCCCGCGGACCTGAGCCATCCGCAGGTGGCGCTGAACCGCGCCCTGGTGCTGAGCCGCCACCTCGCCGCCACCCGCCCGGCGGCGCGGCTGACGGTTCTGGATGCGACCCCGACCCCGGCGCTGGCGCAATCCTTCGCGATGGCGAAACGGTTGCAGGGTCTGGATGCGCAGGTGGCCTGGGTCACCGCGGCGCAGGGCGCCACCGTTCGCGCCGTCGATGCCCATGCTGGCCGGATCGAGACCGATGCCGGGCGTCTGACGGCCGATGTGATCAACTTCGTGCCGCCGCATGTGGCGGGTACAATTGCCCGCACCGCGGGTCTGGTTGATGCCTCGGGCTGGTGCCCTTGCGATGCGCGGAGCCGCTCGATGCTGCGCAGCGAAGCCATCGTGCTGGGCGATGCCCGCAAGGGCGCCGCGCGCACGCTGGATGGTGCCCGGCTCTCGGTCACTGCGGCAACGGATGCGAAAGCCTGACCCGGAAAAATCCTTGGCGAAAGCGACAGCGGCGCCTAATGTCGCACGGTCTGGCTCACAGGGAGGAGAGCATTGGGACTAATCGACATTTTCATCACCCAGATCGGTGATCCGCTGCGCATCCTGCTTCTGGCCGCGGTGATCGGCTTGCAACCGCGGCTGGAAGACCGGCTGAGCAAGATCCCGACACTGGCCGCCGGGCTTGTGCTGGTGGCGCTGCTGATCCCGCTGATTTTGCCGAATGGCAATGTCTGGTTCATCGTCGCCGCGCTGATCGGCCTCGTGACGAATGCGATCCAGATGGGGGTTCTGCTGGGGATCTGGACGCTGGTGCGTCGCTTCAAGCACTGAAGGGCTGCCCAGTGCGGGCAGCCCTACCGTTTCACTCGCCGCGCGGATAGCGCTGGTTTTCTTCCAGCACGTTCAGGTCCATGTGGTTGCGCATGTAGCGCTCGGACGCCTTTTGCAGCGGCTGGTAATCCCAGGGGAAATAGGCCCCGTTGCGCAGCGCGTCATAAACCGCCCAGCGCCGTGCCTGACTTTCGCGCACCGCCGCGTCGAAGGCGCCCAGATCCCAACGCGCCATCGCCTGTTCGGTCAGCCGCGCCAGCGTCTCGGCATGCTCGGGCGCACTGGCAAGGTTCACCAATTCCTGCGGATCGGCTTCGAGGTCGTAAAGCATCGGCGGATCGGCGTCGCAGAGCATCAGCTTGTAGCGCCCCTCGCGCAGACAGACCATCGGCGCGATCGTCGACTCGGCCGCATATTCCATCGGCACCGCAGCCCGGCCCGCGCCTTTCGCCACCGGAGCCAGATCGACCCCGTCGGTCCAGCGTGCAAGCGTGGAAATATCGATCCCGGCCAGCGCCGCGAGCGTCGGCGTGATGTCGAGCGTCGAGACCGGCGTATCGATCCGCCCGGGTTTCCAGCCCGGCGCCGCAATCATCATCGGCACCCGCGACGCGCCTTCGAAGAAGTTCATCTTGAACCACAGGCCGCGCTCGCCCAGCATGTCGCCATGATCCGAGACGAAGACGATGATGGTATTCTCCGCCATCCGTCCGCGCTCCAGAACGTCAAGGATTTCGCCAATCTTTTCATCGATGTAACTGACAGAGGCAAAATACCCCTGACGGGCGCGGCGGATCATTTCAGACGTGATTTCGAAATTTCTGAAATCACAGGATTCCAAGATACGCTTCGATTGCGGGTCCTGATCCTCAAACGGAAGCTCTGGAACGCTGGGGTCCAGTGCCGGGCTTTCCTCGTACAGATCCCAGAACCGCTTGCGCGCCACATAGGGGTCGTGCGGATGGGTGAAGGAGACCGTCAGACACCACGGCCGGTCATCCTGCCGCCGTGACAGGTCGTAAAGTTTGCGCATCGCGTGATACGCAACCTCGTCATCATATTCCATCTGGTTGGTGATCTCGGCCACGCCCGCCCCGGTGACCGAGCCAAGGTTGTGATACCACCAGTCGATCCGCTCGCCGGGCTTGGTGTAATCCGGCGTCCAGCCGAAATCGGCGGGGTAAATGTCGGTCGTCAGCCGCTCCTCGAAGCCGTGCAGCTGATCGGGGCCCACGAAATGCATCTTGCCCGACAGGGTCGTCGCATAGCCCGCCCGGCGCAGGTGATGCGCGAAGGTCGGAATGTCCGAGGCGAATTCGGCCGCATTGTCATAGACCCGCGTGCGACTGGGCAATTGCCCCGACATGAAGGACGCGCGGGCGGGCGCACACAAGGGGCTGGCCGTATAGGTGTTGGCAAAGCGGACGGACCGCTTTGCCAGACGCTTCAGGTTCGGCGTGTGCAGGAACGGGGCCGGACCGTCGGGGAACAGCGTCCCGTTGGCCTGATCCACCATGATGACAAGGATATTCGGGCGGGTGTCCATGGTCCGGCGCGTCCTTAAAGTCCCAGCGCGGCCTTGACCGCCGCATCGCCCGGCTTGCCGTCGAGCGTCGTCACACCGTCAAGCCACGGGCCAAGCACCTCGGGATGCGCCTTGATCCAGTCGGTCGCTGCAACCTTGGCATCGGTGCCGCCAAGGATCGAGCCCATCAGCTCGTTCTCCATGCCGACCTCGAACACAAGGTTCGAGAACAGCTTGCCCGCATTCGGGCAAGATCCGGTCCAGCCCTTGCGGGCCAGCGTGTGCACGGTCGCGCCACCGAAATCCGGCCCGAAATAGGCGTCGCCGCCCGAGAGATAGGTCAGGTCGAAATTGGCGTTCATCGGATGCGGCGCCCAGGCGAGGAAGACGATCCCCTTGCCCTCTTTCACCGCGCGATCAACCTGCGCCAGCATCGCCTGCTCGCCCGATTCAACCAATTCCCAGTCCTTCAGGCCGAAATCATCGGTGTCGATCATCTTCTGGATATTGGCATTGGCGGGCGCGCCCGGCTCGATGCCATAGATCTTGTGGTCGAAATCATCGCCATGCGCGGCCAGATCGGCGAAATCCTTCACGCCCTTGCCCGCCTCGGCCGTCGGCACGGCGAGCGTGAACTTCGCCCCGGTCAGGTTCTGCGTGATATGCTCGACCGCATCGGCCTTGGTCAGATCGTCGATGAAATGCTGCTGCGCCGGCATCCAGTTGCCCAGAAACACGTCGATTTCGCCGTTCTTCATCGATTCATAGCCGATCGGCACCGAGAGCGTCTTCACCTCGGGCGCGTAGCCAAGGCCGCTCAGCACCACCGAGGCGACGGCATTCGTCGCGGTGATGTCGGTCCAGCCCGGGTCCGAGAGCCGGATCGCCGAGCAGGAGGCGTCATCGGCCAGCGCCATCGCGGCGCTGGACAACAGGAGTGCAACGGAAAGCCCCGTGCGGCAGGCGATGGAGAGGATCATGCTGGCTCCCTGTCAGCTATTTTATTCGCTTATGAAAGGTGAGACAGTTTGTCCTGTACAGGGGCAATTTCTGAATGCCTGCAATAAAGAAGGTTTATGCCTGATGCGGCGTGTCGATCTCGGTTGGATGCGGGTTTTCGTCGAGGTCGGGCGGGCGGGCAGCCTGTCCGAGGCGGCCGCACGGTTGAATATCACCCAGCCCGCCGTCAGCTATCAGATCCGCCGCGCCGAGGGGGAGTTCGGCGTGGCCCTGCTGCTGCGCAAGGCCCGCGGGGTGGATCTGACCGCCGAGGGGCGGGCGCTTTACGACATTCTCGCCCGCGCCGTCACCCAGGTCGATGCCTTGGCCGAGGAGTTGCGCCCGCAACCCCGGCGCAAGGCGTTGCGGCTGTTCACCGATTACGCCTTTTCCTCGCTTTGGCTGATGCCGCGGCTGCATCTGTTCCGCGCCGCCCACCCCGAGCTTGAATTGCAGATCGTCGCGCTGCAGCACGCCGGGGTCCGGGCCGAGGGCGAGATGGCGGTGGTCTTTGCCAACCGCGCCGAACTGGGAGCCGAGGCGGTGCAGATCATGCCCGAGGCGGTGGTGCCGGTCTGTGCCCCCGCCCTGCGCGCCGGTCTGCCCGCGGGGGTCTTGCCCGATGCGCCGCTCATTCATCTGGATGCCGAGCCGGGGGCGGTCTGGTTCGACTGGCCATCTTACCTGCGCGCGCTGACGCTCGCCCGCGATCCCCATGCCGAGCGGGGGGATCTGCGTTTCAACACCTATGCGCTGGTGATCGAGGCGGCGCTCGCCGGTCAAGGGGTGGCACTTGGCTGGCGCGGGCTGGTCGACCGGCTTCTGGCCCGCGATCAGCTGGTCGAGGCCGGGCCGGAACTTTCCAGCCCGGAGCGGGGCTATTTTCTGGTCGCGACCGGCCCGCGGGATGCCGCCGCCGAAGCGCTCTGGTCCTGGCTACGGGCCGAGGCGGGGTTGAGTTCAGGTTGATGCCTGCGGGATAGCTGTCGCCTTGATCGCCGCGCGGGCGGCATCCCAGGCGCGGGCGGCCGCTTCCGAGCCGGGCGCTGCCTCGACCGGCTCCATGTGGCGCAGCAACTCCTTCACCCGTTCCCAGGTTTCATCCATCGCCTGCGCCGCCAGCCGTGCGGCTTTCTTGCGATCGGCCTCGGACTGCGAATCCGACTGACTGGCGGCGCCGGTTTCGGTGGTTTCGGCAGCCGTCGAAACCGGGGTGTCGGCCACGGCGGTCGCGGTACCGGCGTCGGGGCGTTCGGCCCCCGGAATCAGATCCCACATCGCATCGATGACCTGATCCAGCAGGTCCATCTTCGGGCCCCAATCTGCGGCAACGGTATCGGCCTGAATACGAGCGTCCGTCGCTTCACGCTCCTGCCCCGCAAGGATCTGCGCATAGGCATCATATTGCCCGGGATCATCGGCTCGGTTCATGTCGGCAAGGGTCTGCCGGATGCCCTCGGCCATGTGCGCCGCAATATCGGCTGCCGCGCGGATCATGCTCATCAAGTTTCGCATCAGGTCGAGTTCGTCTTGCAACATATCCGGTGTGAGGATGGCGGTGCTGTCTTCGCCGTTGATTGTCACCGCGATCGCACCAAAAACAGTAAAGCGGCCTTCCGTGGACACATGATCAGCAACTGTGACCCTATTGCCGCCCAGCGTCAGATTGTCCGTCTCGCCCGCCTCATAGGCACGCAATTGCCCCAGACTTTCGCGAAGCACGCTGAATTGCGCGTCGGGCGCCCAGTTTTGCGCGAGGCCAAGGGCGGTTTCGCGCGCCGCCTCGGCGTCGTCGAGGGAAAAGACCACGGCACTGCCGGTCGTGGCCGAGGAGGTATCTTGCGATTGCGCGCGCGGCGGCGCGGCGGAAATGGCGGAAATCATCACACTGGTCCTTCTGGATCGGTCCCCGGCACAGGATCGCGCGCGGGGATGAAGGAAACCTTGTCAGCACGGGGAAATACCTCGGGCATTTGAGCGGTTCAGCGGGGCTCGGCCATGATCGCCGCGGCGGGGCGGCCCGAGGTGATCAGCGCGCCCATGCGGCGCAGGCTGGGCGCGGCATGGCTCAGAAACATCCGGTAGCCGTCGCAGAAATGGTTGATCCGGCCCGGCCCGCCCGGCTCGGGGGCGGTGCGATGTTTCGGGCAGCCGCCGTTGCATGCAAAGCGCCAGTCGCAGGCGCGGCAGGTGGCGCAAAGCCCCGCCTGCTTGTCCTTGCCGAAGCTCCGCGCTTTCGGCAGCGCGGCCAGCTCGCCCACGGGCCGCGCCTTGATGTTGCCCAGACGAAACTCGGGGTAGACATAGTGATCGCAGGCGAAAAGCCCGCCGTCCTGTTCCAGCGCCAGCGCCGTGCCGCAGGTCTCGGCAAAGACGCACAGCCCCGCGGGTTCACCGAGCAGCAGGCCCAGCATCTCGTCGAAATGCTGCACGAAGATGCGGCCGACATCGCGGGCGATCCAATCGTCGAAAATCGCGCAGAGAAAGCGGCCATACTCCGCCCCGGTGATGCAAAAGGGCGCCAGAACCGCCCCCTTGTCGCCGCGCCCGGGGGCGCCTGCGCGGCGGCCGTCGGGCAGGAGGCGTTCATGCGCCGGGATGAATTGCAGGAATTCCGGGCCAAGTCCCGCCAGATAGCGATAGACCGCCACCGGATCGGCGACATTGGCCTGCGAGACCACGGTCAGCAGATTGACCCTGACCCCGGCCCGCTGCAGCCGGTCAAGCCCGCGCAACACCGACGACGACGACGGCCGCCCGCGCCGGTCGGGCCGCGCCGCATCATGCATGTCGGGCGGACCATCGAGGCTGAGACCGACGAGAAAATCCTGCTCGGCAAAGAAGCTGGCCCAGGCCTCGGAGATCAGCGTGCCATTCGTCTGGATCAGGTTCGAGATCCGATACCCGGGCGGGCAGAGCCGGGTTTGCAACGCGACGAGGCGGCGAAACCACTCCAGCCCCATCAGCATCGGCTCGCCCCCTTGCCAGGCAAAGGAAATCTCGCGCAGGCCCGCCGCAGATTGGCTGGCGATGTAATCGGCGACAAACCGGCCAAGCACCGCATCGTCCATCCGGAAGCGATGGCCCACCGGAAACATCGCTTCTTTTTCAAGGTAATAGCAGTAGTCGCAGGCCAGATTGCAGCGCGGCCCGATGGGCTTTGCCATGACATGGAACGGATGGGCAGGCGGGGGGCGGCGCAGGCTGGACATGGGCCGACTATGCGGCGGCCCGCTGCCCGCGACAAGGGCGGCTCAGGCGCGGCGCGCCTCCAGCGTGCAGAACCGCGCGAAATCCTCGGCCGAAAGCGGCATCGAGAACAGATAGCCCTGCAGCACGTCGCAGCCCAGATCGCGCAGGATATCGGCCTGCGCCCGGGTCTCGACCCCCTCGGCGACCGTCGCGATGCCCAGCGTCTCGGCGATCTCGACGATGGCCCGCACAAGGTTCTTTGACCGCGGATCCCGCGCCACCGGGGCGACGATGCGCTGATCGATCTTCAGCGCCGAGGGCGCGATCTGCATCAGCCCGATGATCGAGGCATGACCCGAGCCGAAATCGTCGATCTCGATCTCGATCCCCGCATCGCGGATCGCATCAAGGTGGAAACGGAACACCTCGCTTTCCTCCTCGACCAGAATCGATTCCAGCAGTTCGAAGGTCACCTTGGTCTCGCCATCGGAAATCGCCCGCGCCGCGCGCACCACATCGGGATCATGCATCCGCCCGGCCGAGACGTTGAAGCTGATCTTCGGCACATGCAGCCCCTGCGCCCGCCAGAAGGCCAGCGCCTCGCCCGATTTCTCCATCATCACCCGGTCGATCTCCGGCACCAGCCGCAACTGCTGCGCCACATGCATGAAGGCATCCGGCGCCAGCAGGCCGCGTTCGGGGTGACGCCAGCGCAAAAGCGTTTCGACCCCGGTCAGCCGCCCATCCGACGACGCCACCTGCGACTGGAAGAAGGGAATGAACTCGTCGCGCTCGAGCCCCTCCTGAATTTCACCCGCCAGCTTGCGGTCGAACAGGATGTTCTGGCGCAACTCGGGGGTGAAGAACTCCATCCGGCTCCGCCCGCCCTCTTTCGCGCGGTAAAGCGCGGCATCGGCGAAAAGCTGGATCTCGGTGCCCATCCCGGCGATATCCTCGGTCTCGGCAATCCCGAAAGAGGCGCCGAACCGGCATTGCCGCCCCTCGAACATCAGCGGTTCGGAGAGGCGCGCCTGCATCCGCTCGACCACCTCGCGCGCATGGCTGCCGGACTGCCCCGGCGAGAGGATGATCGAAAATTCGTCGCCGCCGATCCGCGCCGCGAAATCGCCGCCGCGCAGTTCCGCGCGCAGCACGTCGGCCACCCGTTGCAGCACCATGTCCCCGGCCTCGTGACCGAGCGTGTCATTGACATGCTTGAAGTGATCGAGATCGACGCGGATCAGCACGCATTCCTGCGGCCCGCCGGCCGCCGCTTCGGAAATGCGCTTGGCCAGAACATTGTCGTAGCTGCGTCGGTTCGGCAGGCCGGTCAGCCCGTCATGCAGCGCCTGGCGTTCGTTCTCGGCCCGCATTTCCTCGGCCAGCCGATGCGCGCGGCGCAATTCAGCTTCGCGCGCGACATCGGCCGTGACGTCATGCAGCGCCCCGGTCCAGACCACCGAACCATCGGGCTGCCCCTTGGAGGTGGCCGAGTTGGCCAGCCAGATATCCCCGCGCGTCGGGTGCTTGACGCGAAAACGCTGGTTCCACAGGTCGAGATTGGAGGGGCCCGCCCCCTGCCCGGTCAGGAAATCCGGCAGCTCGTCGAATTGCACGTTGGCAAACAGATCCTCGACCGCGATCGATTGCGAGAACAGCCCGAATTCGATTCCCAGAAGATCCTCGAGATAGGGGCTCGCATAGGGGAAAGAGGCACTGCCATCGGGGAAGCGGCGGAATTCGTAAAGCCCGACCGGCGCGATCGAGGCAATCGAGGCCAGACGTTCATGCACCTCGTGCATCGCCTCGGCGGTCTGCTCCTCGCGGCGCTTGGCCTCGATCCGCTCGGTCACATCCATCGCATTGCCGTACCAGATGATGGTGCCGTCTTCCTGCGGGAAGGGGCTGGCCGAGACATGCAGCCAGCGCAAGCCGCGCGCGTGATGGGTGATGCGATGCAGGATCTCGAACCGGGTCAGGGTCTCGACCGATTGCATGACCGCGGCTTTGACCTGCGGGATGTCGTCGGCCGGGATATGGGTGAAGACGGTGGCGCCGTCGGCCTCCAGCGCCTCGCGCGAGACACCGAGCAGGCCGGGAAGCGCCGCGGAGATGAAGTTGAACTTGAAATGCCCGTCCAGTTCGCGCTGCCATTCGAAAATCGCGCCGGGCGAGTTCTCGGCCATCGTCACCATGCGGTCATGCGCACGGCGCACCGCTTCGGCGGCGATTTCGGTCTGCTGCGTCATCCGCACCTGTTCGGTGACATCGAAGATCGTGCCAAACCAGAGCGTCGCCCCGTCTTCCTGCGCGAAAGGAAGGGACGAGACGGTCAACCAGCGCCGCCCCACATCGGGCAGATCGACCGGGAACCGCGCCTCGAAGGGCGCGCCATCGGTTCGTGACCGCTCGATCCGCTCCAAAAGCTCGTGACAGGTGTCCTTCGGAACATTCTGAAACACCGTCTCGCCGCGGCGCTCGATGGCCGCGCGCGAGACGCCGAGCATGGTCGGGAACTTGGCGCTGAAATAGGGCATGAAGATCGAGCCGTCGGCATTGCGGCGATATTCGAACAGCGCCCCGGGCGCATTGTCGGCCAGGGTATCCAGTCGCGCGCGCGCTTTGTGGGCCTTGTCGGCCTCTTCCGCCAGACGCCGCTCGTTTTCCTTCGACTGGTCGATGGAGATGATCGCCCCCGCCAGCAGATAGGGCAGCCCCTTGTCGGAGCGATCGACACGGCGGGCGACCGCGCGATACCAATGATAGCTGCCATCGGCATGAAGGCAGCGGTGCTCATGGTTGTAAATGTCGGTCTCGCCCGCCTTCAACCGCTCCATCGCAACGACGGCCCCGGGCAGATCTTCGGGATGGATCCGGCTGCGCCAGCCGGCGTCGGTCGACGGGAAGGCCCCCGGGTCAAGATCGAAAAGCCGGTAGGTCTCGTCCGGGGTCCAGCCTTCGTCAAGATCCGGGCTGGCGCTGAAATGGCCGACCCCCGCGCAGAGCCCGGAGGTGCGCAGCAGTTCTCCGCGCTCCTCGGCCCGGTCGCGCAGCTTTTGCGCCTCGTCGAGCGCCGCGGAAAGCCGCGCCTCGATCGCCTTCGCCTCATCGATGCGGGTGAAACCGCCGCTGACCAGGAACGGCAGGCCGCGGTCGGAACGGTCGATCTTGCGCGCGACGGTGCGATACCAGTGATAGCTGCCGTCCTTGTGGCGCAACCGATGCTCTGAGGTGAACACCGGCGCGCGATCGAAAATCAGATCCTCCATCTTGGCGATGGCCTCGGGCAGATCGTCGGGATGGAGCAGGCTGCGCCAACCCGCGTCGTTCGGGACGAAGTCCCCCGGTTCATACCCCATATGTCGATAGCATTCGTCGGGCATCCAGGCTTCGCCGAGCGCGGCGCAGACCGACCAGACGGCCGTTTCCCCGCAGATCAGCGCCGTGGTCAGGGTGTCGGCCGTCGCCTGCGCCGCAGCACGGGCGGCCTCGGCCTCGGCGAGAGCTTCGGCAAGCCGGGCCTCCTGCGCCTTGCGTTCGCTGATATCGGTCAGGCTGCCACAGATCATCGCGGGCAGGCCCTGTTCGGCCCGATCCACGAGCCGCCCGCGCGAAGTGATCCAGGTCCAGCCGCCATCGGCCCGCTTGAGGCGTAAATCATGGCAGAAGGCGTCGATCTTGCCCGCCATCAGATCATGGAATTCCTCGGCAACCCGCGACAGATCCTCGGGATGGATCAGGCTGTTCAAAACCGGCAGGTCGATGTGGAAATCGGCGGGGTAGCCAAGCATCGTCGACAGATGCGGGCTGATCCGCCCCACCCCGCGTTCAGGGAAGCGATACCACGGCACGACATTGCTGTTCTCGGTCGAGATCCGCAGGATGTCGGCACGTTCCAGCGCGCGATCGCGCACCAGATCGAAGTCCTTGCGCGCGCCGGAGGCGGCGCAGCGTAAGGCCCCCGGCATCGCCCCGCATTCCTTGCCAAGCCGCGGCACCGTCTCGAGGATCTGCAGCGCCCAGAGCTGCTCGGGCTGCGCGCCGGCAATGGGCCAGAGCGTGACATCGGCACAGGGCGGGGTCTCTTCGTCGCTCTCCAGATCGACCCGGAATCGCTGCGACATCCCGGCCCCGACAGCGCGCCCGGCATCGACAATGCGGGTGATGCGGGCACCAAGCTCGCAAGGCAGCACCTCCGCGACCGGGCGAGAGATCAGCTCGGGTCCGAAATCGGACTCTCCGTAACAGCGATGCGCTTCGGCATTGGCCCAGAGCACCTGCGCCGTTCGGGACAAGACGAAAGCCGCGCCGGGAAACCCGTCGAACATGATGCGCAGCTGCGCCAGATCCCCAGACATGGACGCCTCGTCGAAGCCTTTGCCAGCCCGGATGATTCAACCCAATAGATTAAAGATAGACTTCGAAAACTTCGAATTCGAAGCTTGACCGCATTTTTCGCAAAGCTTCACGATCCGGAAAGCAGCGCCTTTTCCATTTCGCGGTGCGGAATGCCGGCATCGTCATAGACCGGGCCGCAGACACGAAAGCCAAGACTTTCGTAAAAGGGCATCGCCTGCACCTGCGCGCCCAAGGTCACGCGGGCACAGCCCTGCGCCGCAAGCCGCGTGCAGCCCTCGCGGATCAGCGCCTTGCCAAGCCCGGTGCCGCGCGCCGCGCGATCGACGCAGACGCGGCCGATCTTGCCCTCGGGCCCCGCAACGAACAACCGGGCCGTGCCAAGCGGCGTGTCGCCCTCCAGCGCCAGCAGATGGATCGCCTGCGCGTCGAGATCATCCCATTCCTCGGCCTCGGAAACGCCCTGTTCCTCGATGAAGACCGCGCGGCGCAGCGCATGAACGGCGGTCAGATCGGTGGTCGCGACGATCTTCATGCGAAGTAATCGCGCAGACAGCGGGCGTAGATCGCCTTCAGCCGGGTGATCTGCTCGACCTCGATCCGTTCGTCGACCTGATGCATGGTCTTGCCGACCAGACCGAATTCCAGAACCGGGCAATGGTTCTTGACGAAGCGCGCATCCGACGTGCCGCCCGAGGTGGAGAGCACCGGGACAAGGCCGGTTTCCGAGACCACCGCGCGGCTGACCATCGCCACGAATTCGCCGGGCGGGGTCAGGAAGCTTTCGCCCGAGACCTCGGTGCAAAGCGTCACGCTTGTGCCGGTCTCGGCTTCGATCTCGGCGATCAGACCGCGGGCCCAAGTCTCGATCTTCGTCGAACTATGGGCATCGTTGAAGCGGATGTTCACCGTCGCCCGCGCCTTCGCCGGGATCACGTTGTTCGCGGGGTTGCCGCAATCGATCGTGGTGATCTGCAACGTCGAGGCCTCGAAATGCTCGGTGCCGCGGTCAAGCGGCTCGGCCGTCATCCGGCCCAGCAGGTCAACGAGCGCGTGCAGCGGGTTTTTCGCCCGGTGCGGATAGGCGGAATGGCCCTGCACCCCCTCGACCTCGATATAGAAGGTCATCGAGCCGCGACGGCCGATCTTCATCATGTCGCCAAGCCGCTCGGGGCAGGTCGGCTCGCCCACGAGACAAACCGACATCGCCTCGCCCTCGGCCGCCATCCAGTCGAGAAGCGCGACGGTGCCATCCTTGCCCGGGCCTTCCTCGTCGCCGGTGATGGTCAGGATGATGGCGCCCTCGGGCGGGGTCGTGGTGACGAAATCGACGGCGGCGGCGACAAAGGCCGCGACGCCGGATTTCATGTCGGTGGCGCCGCGCCCCCACAGCACCCCGTCGATCACCGCGCCGGAAAACGGGTCCTGCGTCCAGGCGGCCGCATCGCCCACCGGCACGACATCGGTATGGCCGTTGAAGCCGAAGGTCTTCACCCCCTTCGCGCCCCAGCGCGCAAACAGGTTTGGCGTGCCGTTGCGATCGACCCGCGTGCAGGCAAAACCCGCCGCCGACAGCACCCGTTCCAGCAACACCAGCGCGCCGCCGTCGACGGGCGTGACCGAAGGGCAGCGGATCAGATCGGCGGTGAGTTGAACGGGGTCGAGGGTCATCGGTTGCTCCTGTGCGATGCCTTGGATTAGCCCCGCTTTCCCCCCCGTGCAATGCCCGAGGACGCGGGCCTCAACCCTGGGTGTTGCGCCCGGGTCACCTCCGCTTCGATCACCCCGCCTCACGGAAAATTTCGTTTCCAAGCGGGGTTAAGCTGACTTACGGTTGAACAAAATCAAGACGACCCGAGGCAGGGCACACGAGCAGGGCAGAATCGCCCACCCCCAGACAGGCCGGATGGCCGAGACGGACGGGAGTTTCCCGGCTCGATGATGTTTTGCCCGCAGGTGAATGGGGCAAGAGATGGCGTTTGGCAGAGTTCTGGGACTGGATCCCTCGGTGACCGCGGTGCAGATCGCGCGGTCGATTTTCGGAGAGGGTCCGATGGTTTCGGCGCTGCGCGAGCGCATGGGACCGGTGAAGGATCTCGAACCGCTGGTCGAGCGCCCGAAGCTGCACGAAGGCTTCGTCGCGGGCACGCGGATCTCGACGCTCGCCGGTCTGCGCCGGGTCGAAACGCTGAAAGCCGGCGACATGGTCGAAACGCAGGATGCCGGCGCGCAGCCGATCGTGCGCATCGAGCGGATGCGCCTGCCCGCGCTGCGGGCGCAGGCGCCGATCCGCTTTGCCGCCGGAGCGCATGGTGCCGAACGCGAAGTGCTGGTTGCCCCGAACCAGCGCGTTCTGGTGCGGGATCCGGTTCTGGAAGTGCTGTTTGGCGAGGCCGAAGTTCTGGTCGCCGCCCGCACCCTCGTCGATGGCGAGATGGTCTCGCGGGTTCCCGGCGGCGCGGTGGACTATGTCCGCATCGTCTTCGACGCCTCGCACATGATCTTTGCCGAAGGGATGGCGGTGGAATGTTTCCGCCCCGGTCCGCGCCCGACACCGGGCGACACCCAACCCGTCACCGCCGAACCGGGGGCGCCGCGGATGCTGCGCACCCTGGAGTCGCAGATGATGCGCAAGCTGGTGATCTGAGGGGGCGATGATGCTGGAACATGGTTGGTTTGCGGCGCATCTGCCCGGTCGCGGGCCGGTGCGGCTTTCGGAACGCGCTTTGCCCGCGCTTCTGGGCCGAGGCAGCCTGATGCTCGAATTCGCGCTGATGCAGGGCGAGACCGGGCCGATGCCGCTGCTGCATCTGGGCGATCAGACCGGCTGGACCTGGTTCCTGTCGATCTCGCTTGATGCGCAGGGGGTGCTGAACCTCGTGCAGCGGCAAGGTGCGGCGGTGCAGGCGCTGACGCTGGACATCTCGGCCGATTGTCAGGCGGGCGGGCGGATGCGGCTGTGCTTCAGCTGGGACTGCAAGCTTGATGAAACCCGGCTGACGCTGGAAGCGATCGACGGCGGGCAACTGCGCCAGCGCGTGGGTCAAGGTGCAATGGCCCTGTCACGGGCCGAGTTGTCCGCGCTCGCCAAGGGCCGCAGCCCGGCGCAGATCGGGCCGCGCGTCGAATGGCTGGCCTTTGGGAGCCACATTCAGCCGGTCGGGCCGAGCGCCTGTTTCGCTCCCGCGACCCCGATCGCGACGCCCGAGGGCGAACGCCCCGCCGCCAGCCTGAAGGCCGGGGATCTGGTGATGACCGTCGATGCCGGACCGCAACCGCTGTTGTGGTCGGGCCGGATCGCCCTGCCCGCGCTTGGCAGCATGCGCCCGGTGCGGCTCTGCGCGCCCTCTTTCGGGGAAACCCGCGATCTGTGGCTCTCGCCGCAGCATCGGGTGGCGATGCGTGGCGCGGCGGTCGAATACCTCTTCGGCGAAGACGAAGTTCTGGTGCCGGTGCATCATCTGGTGGACGGGATCAGCGCCCAGCAACCCGACCGGCCCTGCGTGCTGACCTGGCACGGGCTGCTGCTTCAGGGCCATCATCTGCTGATCGCCGATGGCTGCCGCGTCGAAAGCCTGAGCATCGGGCGGCTCGCCCGCAATCCGGCGCTGGCGCGGACCACTTGTCTTGCCGATCTCGTCGCGCGGATGGATCTGCCGGTGCATGCTTTCCCCGCCCGTCGCCCGCTTGCCCCCTTTGAGGCACAAGCGCTGGCGGCCGGGCGGCGGCAACGGCGCAGCACCGTGGCGGCCTGAGCGGCGCAATTTCGTCACGACACATTCGGTCTTGCCCTGCGCCCTTCGCGAATTATTATTGCGCTGCAGTTGCAAAATGCCTAAGCAGGCTGCGACTGCAGAAAACCGCCGAATCCCGGCGTCGATGGGGCTGACATGACCGATACGATCCTTCTTGCCGACCTGCTTGCGCTGACCGAAGCGACGCTTCCCGAGATCGCCGCCCTGACCGCCGAGGCGACCGAGGCGCTGAAGGCGAAAGTGAGCCGCGGCGGCAAGGTCTCGAATGCCGCGCTGGAAGAGGACCAGTTCACCGCCCATGCGCTGGCCTGGCTGGCGACCTACAACCAGTCGCTGATCCAGCTGCGCGGCTGGGCCGGACGGGTGGCCGAGGCGGGCGCTTTCGGGCGGATGGAGAGCCTGATCCTGCAGATCGGCTTTGGCGAATATCTGAACCAGATCGCTGGCGGCATCCCGATGAGCCAGATCGAAACCGCGCGTCTGTCCGACCTTGGCGTGAGCTGGACCCCCTCGGAGGCCGCCCGCACGCTGATGACCAAGGGCAACACCGATGCGGCGCGGATGGCGCTGGTGGCCTGCATGCAGGACAACCACGGCCGGGCCCTTTTCGGCACCTCGGGGCTGGATGAAGAGCTCGAGATGATCCGCGAGCAATTCCACCGCTACGCCGAGGAACGGGTGATCCCGAACGCCCACGAATGGCACCTGAAGGACGAGCTGATCCCGATGGAGATCATCGAGGAACTGGCGGACCTTGGCGTGTTCGGCCTGACGATCCCCGAGGAATACGGCGGGCTGGGCCTGTCGAAAGCCTCGATGGTGGTCGTGACCGAGGAACTGTCGCGCGGCTATATCGGCGTCGGCTCGCTGGGCACGCGCTCGGAAATCGCGGCGGAACTGATCCTGTGCGGGGGCACCGAGGAGCAGAAACAGAAATGGCTGCCCGGCCTCGCCTCGGGTCAGATCCTGTCGACCGCCGTTTTCACCGAACCGAACACCGGCTCGGACCTTGGCAGCCTGCGCACCCGCGCGGTGAAGGAGGGCGACGACTGGGTGATCACCGGCAACAAGACCTGGATCACCCACGCCCAGCGCACCCATGTGATGACGCTTCTGGCGCGGACCGAGCCCGACACCACCGACTGGCGCGGCCTGTCGATGTTCCTGGCCGAAAAGACCCCGGGCACCGACGAAAACCCCTTCCCCACCCCCGGCATGACCGGCGGCGAGATCGAGGTGCTGGGATATCGCGGCATGAAGGAATATGAGCTCGGCTTCGACGGCTTCCGGGTCAAGGGCGAGAACCTGCTGGGCGGCGAGACCGGCCGCGGCTTCAAGCAGCTGATGGAGACCTTTGAATCGGCGCGCATCCAGACCGCCGCCCGCGCCGTCGGCGTGGCGCAGGCCGCCTGCGAAATCGGCATGCGCTATGCGATCGACCGCAAGCAATTCGGCAAGTCGCTGATCGAGTTCCCCCGCGTCGGTGGCAAGCTCGCGATGATGGCCGTCGAAATCATGATCGCGCGGCAGCTGACCTATTTCTCGGCTTGGGAAAAGGATCACGGCCATCGCTGCGACGTCGAAGCCGGGATGGCGAAACTGCTCGGCGCCCGCGTCGCCTGGGCGGCCTCGGACAATGCGCTGCAGATCCACGGCGGCAACGGCTTCGCACTGGAATACACCATCAGCCGCATCCTGTGCGACGCCCGCATCCTCAACATCTTCGAGGGCGCGGCGGAAATTCAGGCGCAGGTGATCGCCCGCCGCCTGCTGGGCTGAGCGCGTTTCGAAACGGTGACGCGGGGCCTTCGGGCCCCGTTTTCTTCAGGAGTGCCCGATGATCCGCGACGCCAGCCCCGACGATGCGCAAGCGATCGCCACGATCTACAATGACGCCGTGCGCACGACGACGGCGATCTGGAACGAGGTCGAGGTGAATGCGCTCAACCGCATCGAATGGATGGAGGCCCGGCAGAAGGCGGGCTTCCCGGTGCTGGTGCTGGAGGAAGGGGCAAAGGTCGTCGGTTATGCGAGCTACGGCCCGTTCCGCGCCTTTGACGGCTATCGCGGCACGGTCGAGCATTCGGTCTATGTCCGCGCCGATCTGCGCGGCGGCGGGCGCGGCGCGGCGCTGCTCAAAGCGCTGATCTACCGCGCCCAGGCGCAGGGGCTGCATGTGATGGTCGCGGCAATCGAGGCCGAAAACCGCGCCTCGATCGTGCTGCACCAACGGCTCGGCTTCACCGCCGTGGGGCTGATGCCGCAGGTCGGGCAGAAATTCGGCCGCTGGCTCGATCTGCTGTTCCTGCAACTGAAGCTGGACGAGCGGCCTCAGCCCTGACGGGCGATCGCCTCGATCAGACGGCGACGGGCCTCGGGCAGGGCCTTGCGGCTGTGCTCCTCGGCGAAGCGGGTCAGGAAATGGCCGGTCAGGGTCAAGCCCTGCCCGATTTCCGCCCAGGTCGCAGGCCCCTGCCCCAGCAGGCACAGCGGCAAGGGCAGCAGTTTCGGCGCCCAGTCGCCCGCGCCCTTGCGGCTGACCGCGCGGCCCGTGCGTGGCGAGACAAAGGCCAGATCATCGCGCGTGCCGGTGACGGCGCAGCGGCTGAGGTCGAGGCCGAAACCGAGGTCGTCGAGCAGCGCGGTTTCCCAGATCAGATAATCGACCACCCAGCCCTCGGCCGCTTGCCCGATCACGGTGAACAACGGTTCGGTGGCGGCGTATAGGCGCGGATGAGGTTCGCGTTCGGCCAGCACGAAGGAGAGCAGTGCGCAGACGGAATTGAGCCCCATCAGCGCGAGGCGGTCTGACAGCGCGCCTGCGCGCGAGGCGAGCGGTTCGACGGTGAAGCTGCCAAGGTGGTCTTCGAGCCGTGCCCGCCAGCTCAGCGCCACATGCGAGCCGGGCATGAGCGTCGCCGCCATCTTGCGCGAGGCGCCGCCCCGGACGACGCCCAGATGCCGGCCATGCGTGGCGGTGAACACCTCGACGATCGCCGAGCTTTCGCCATGCAGGCGGATCGAAAGGATGGTGCCGCTGTCTTGCCAGTCCATGGTGCCCGTGAAGAAGGCCGGGGGTTTTGCACCCCCGGGCCCCCGCAGGATATTTGAGGCAAGATAAAAGGGAAAGGCGGGCTCAGTCCTTGAGGCCGTCTTCATCGAGCAGTGTACGGCCGTGCCGGGCTTCAAGTTCGACCACCCAGAGATCGGGGTCGAAGCTGCGCTGCTTGCGGATCGAGGCATCCACTTCGGCCTCGGGGCCTTCGGTGAGGACCGACCAGACGTCGCAATCGGCCTCAAAATCGAAGGTCCGGGTGTAGAGCTTCGCCAGCCCGTCGAGCGTCGCGCATTTGACCATCACGGCGCCACTGTCAGGTTGACCGCGCGCCGCGATGAAGGCGGGAATATTGTTCAACTCCAGCCGCTTGAGATAGGCACGCACCCAAAGTTCGGCACGCAGACGCGGTTGCATCCTCAGTCGCCGTCCTTGAAGTCGAGCCCCATTTCCGTGTAGCGCTCGGCCTCTTCCTGCCAGTTCTCGCGCAGCTTCACCTGCAGGAAGAGATGGATCGGGCGCCCCATGAATTCGGCCATTTCGGCGCGCGCGGCGGTGGAGATCGCCTTGATCGTCTCGCCGCCCTTGCCAAGGACGATGCCCTTGTGACCGTCACGGCTGACGTAGATGATCTGGTCGATCCGGGCCGATCCGTCGGGCTTTTCTTCCCAGCGTTCGGTCTCGACCGTCAGCTGATAGGGCAGTTCCTCGTGCAGGCGCAGGGTCAGTTTCTCGCGGGTGATTTCCGCCGCGATCATCCGCATCGGCAGATCGGCGATCTGATCCTCGGGGTAGAACCACGGGCCCGCGGGCATTTGCGACGCCAGCCAGTCGCGCAGGTCATCGACGCCATAGCCCTTTTCGGCCGAGATCATGAAGGTCTTGGCAAAGGGGAAGGCCCCGTTCATTTCCTCGGCCAAGGCCAGCAGGCGTTCGGCCTTGACGCGGTCGATCTTGTTGATGGCCAGCGCCACCGGCTGCGAGCCCTCGCGCGCTTTCAAGGCCTCGATGATCGCTTTCGCGCCTTCGGTCAGGCCGCGATGCGCCTCGATCAGCAGAACGACGATATCGGCATCCGCAGCCCCGCCCCAGGCGGCCGAGACCATGGCGCGGTCCAGCCTGCGGCGCGGGCGGAAGATGCCGGGGGTGTCGACGAAGACAAGCTGCGCCTGCCCCGCCATGCAGACGCCGCGGATGCGGGCGCGGGTGGTCTGCACCTTGTGGGTGACGATCGAGACCTTGGCCCCCACCATGCGATTGAGCAGCGTCGATTTTCCTGCATTCGGCTCGCCGATCAGCGCCACGAATCCGGCGTGCGTTTCTTCGGTCATGCGCCTCTCTCCAACCGTTCCAGAAGGGCCTTCGCTGCGGCTTGTTCCGCGTTGCGTTTCGACCCGGCTTTTGCTTCTTCCGTCTCGCCCGAGGCGAGCACCACGGCGATGCGGAATTGCGGCGCGTGGTCGGGGCCTTCGCGCCCCAGTGTTTCATAGCGCGGCGGCGGCAGGCCGCGGGCCTGCGCCCATTCCTGCAGCGCCGTCTTCGGATCGCGGGCATCGTGATCGACCGCGCTGATCCGCCCGGCCCAAAGCCGCAGCACCAGCGCCCGCGCCACCTCGAACCCGGCATCGAGATAGACGGCGGCAATCACCGCCTCCATCGCATCGCCCAAGAGCGCTTCCTTGCGCCGCCCGCCCGACATCATTTCCGACCGGCCCAGCTTCAGCACCGCGCCAAGGTCGATGTCGCGGGCGACGGCGGCACAGGTTTCCTTGCGCACGAGCGCGTTGAACCGCGGCGCAAGCTGCCCTTCGGAAGCGCGATCATCCGCGTGAAACAGCGCCTCGGCCATCGAGAGGCCGAGTACCCGGTCCCCCAGAAACTCCAGCCGTTGGTTGTCGGGCCGGGTGGGCGAGCCGAGCGAGGAATGCGTCAGCGCCCGAACGAGAAGCTCGGGCGTCGTGAAACGATGCCCGAGCCGGTCCATGAAGGCAGAGAGGTCTGCCGCGACTTTCATTCGATCCCCTTGAAGAAGCGGTCCGCCCGCCAGGTCCAGAAGAAGAACAGCGAATTGCCCGCCGAGGAGAACATCACCCGATCGGCGCGGCCGACCAGATTTTCCGCCGGAACGAAGCCGACGCCGCCGATACTTTGCGGGAAGCGGCTGTCCTCGGAATTGTCGCGGTTGTCGCCCATCATGAAATACTGCCCTTCGGGCACGACGAAGACCGGGGTATTGTCGGCCCGCGCGCCGTCGAAGGTATTCAGGATCGAGTGGCGCACGCCATTCGGCAGCGTTTCAAAGAAGCGCTGCGACTGGCAATCGCCACCCTCGCCGACCGGTTCGTTGCGGCACAGCGGATAGCGCTTTTCCGGCCCCTGCGGCTCGAACACTTCCGAGAAGGTGCCCGCGTCTTCCAGTTTGACCGGGGCGCCGTTGATCTGCAGCACGCCGTTGACGACCTGAATCCGGTCGCCCGGCAGGCCGATCAGGCGCTTGATGAAATCGACGTTCTTGATCGGATGGCGGAACACCACCACGTCACCGCGCTGCGGTTCGCCACCCAGAATGCGGCCCTCGATCGGGCAGGGCGAGAAATCGGCGCTGGAGAAGGGGCAGGAATAGCGCGAATAGCCATAGGCCATCTTGTTGACGAAGAGGAAGTCGCCGATCAGCAGCGTATCCTTCATCGAGCCCGACGGGATCCAGAACGGCTGAAAGAACAGCGTGCGGAAGACGCCCGCGATGATAAGCGCCCAGAACAGCGTCCGGGCCATTTCGCCGATACCGCCTTCGGATTTGCTGGCCATGCTCTGCCTCTTGTTTAAACCAAGCCTTCCTTGGCCCGATGTCGGGTCCAAGTCAAGGAATCGTGGGGGAAATGGGGCGGGCTTCGATGACGACGAAGGCCTGCGCCCAGGGGTGATCGTCGGTCAGCGTCACATGCACGACGGCCCGATGGCCGGGCGGCGTCATTGCCGCCAGCCGATCCGCCGCCCAGCCGGTCAGATGCATCACCGGCTGACCCGTCGGCAGGTTCGTCACCGACATGTCCTTCCACGAGATGCCCATGGCGAGCCCGGTGCCGAGCGCCTTCGAACAGGCCTCTTTCGCGGCCCAGCGTTTGGCATAGGTGCCCGCGACATCGGCGCGGTGTTCGGCCTTGGCGATCTCGGTCTCGGTGAAGACGCGCTGGCGGAACCGGTCGCCAAAGCGCGCAAGCGTACCGGCGATGCGCTCGATATTGGCCAGATCCGAGCCGATGCCGAGGATCATTTCGCCCCGCCCTGCCGGGCCTTCTGCCGCGCCATCGCGCGGTGCTGGCTCGCCGCCCCCTGACGGTAGAAGAAATACGAGGCCGGGAAGGTGATGACGACAACCGCGCCCAGGATGACCGACCAGAGCACCGCATCGAAGCCCCGCAGCATCGTCAGCAGGGCGGGATCGCCAAGCGAGATCAGCACCAGAGCCGGGCCGAGCAGCATCAGGTTGATCGCCGTCGCCATCCCGGCAAAGCGCAATGTCTGCCCACGGTCGGGCAGGCCGCCCGTGCGCTTGCAGAAAAGCTGCCCCTCGATCAACGCGGTCATGAAGACGGGGATCGCCCCGCCGCCGACCATGCCGAGCCGGATCTGGGCATAGGTTTCCAGAAGCACCGCAATGCCCGAGACGATCAGCGTCATCAGGATCACGATCAGGGCGTAGCGCAGAATCGGCATGACGGGCTCCGGTATCGAGACTCAGCGGCGGGCTTCGTCCATCAGGCGGCGCATTTCGGCGATCGAGGCTTCGAGCCCGATGAAGAGCGCCTCGGCCATCAGGAAATGACCGATGTTCAGCTCCTTGATCTCGGGGATCGCCGCGACGGGTGCGACGGTTTCATAGGTCAGCCCGTGGCCCGCATGCACTTCAAGCCCAAGGCTGGCGGCCAGCGTCGCGGCCTTTTCGAGCGCCTTGAGTTCCGCATCGCGTTCGGCAAAGCGGCCCTCGTAATGCAGATCGCAGTAATGGCCGGTGTGCAGTTCGACCACCGCCGCGCCGATCGCGGCCGAGGCCTCGATCTGCCGCAGATCCGGGCCGACAAACATCGACACCCGCGCGCCAGCCTGCCGCAAGGGCGCGATATAGGCGGTCAGCCGGGCCTGATCGCCCGCGACATCGAGGCCGCCCTCGGTCGTGCGCTCCTGCCGCTTTTCCGGCACAAGACAGACCGCATGCGGCCGGGTGGCGAGCGCGATGCGCTGCATCTCGGCCGTGGTCGCCATTTCGAAATTCAGCGGGATCTTCAGATTCGCCTTCAGTTCCGCCATGTCGCTGTCGCGGATGTGGCGGCGGTCTTCGCGCAGATGCGCGGTGATGCCGTCGGCCCCGGCCGCCTCGGCCATCAGCGCCGCGCGCAGCGGGCTCGGATAGGCCGATCCGCGGGCGTTGCGGACGGTGGCGACGTGGTCGATGTTCACGCCAAGGCGCAGGGAACGGGTCATGGGAACCTCCGGTCAGATGGCATCACTATGACGAAGCACGACGTCCGAGGGAAGATGCCGCTCAGCCGTTATCCGGGACGTGATCAGCCGCCTCGGCCGCCTGCGCCCGCTTGGCCCGCAGCTTGGCCGAGCGCTCCTTCATGCGCTGACGGCGGCGGGTCTGATAGGCGGTCACCAGCGGCAGCGAGATGTAATAGCCCGCGAGCCCCGAGGCGAGGCCGGGCAGCAGACCGCCCAGAAGATAGGGCCAGAAGATGCCGCGGAAGAAATCGGCCATGCCCGCCCAATGCGTCTCCTCGACAGTGAAGGCGGCGATCAGGTTGTGACGAACATCGGCCAGCGCCTCGGCGAAGATCTGGATCAGGCCATCGGCCAGCATCGGATCGGCGGTCTGGCCCAGCATCAGATGGCCAAGCTTGATCGCCACCACCGCGATCACCGGAAACGTCAGCGGATTGCCGACGAGCGAGGCAAAGAGCGAGGCCAGCACATTGCCGCGCAAGAGCCGTGCCAACAGCGCCGCGCCGATCAGATGGATGCCGTAAAGCGGCGTGAACGAGATGAAAATCCCGGCAAAGACGCCCCGGGCGATCCGGTGCGGCTGATCGGGCAAACGGTTCAGCCGATGCCGGATATAGCTGACCGACCGACCCCAGCCACTGCGCGGCCAGAACAGATCCCGCGTGGACTGTCCCCAGGTCCGCTTCTCCCGCCGTTTGAAAACCACGTCTTGCCTTCCGTTCCCTCAGGGTCTGCGCGAAAGATCGCGCCAGCGCTGCACCTGCGCCACATCGGTCTCGGCTTCAAGGGCCGTCAGCAGCCGGTGCAGATGTTCCGCGTCACGCAACTCGACTTCTACGACAAGCGAGTAAAAGTCCGGTTTGCGATCGATGAAATTGAGGTCGGAGATATTGGCTTTCTGGGCGCCGATCAACGTGCAGATATGTCCCAGCACCCCGGCGTCGTTCGAGATCGTGATTTTCAGCGCGACGGAATAGACTGGCGGGTGGCTGCCCTCGTGCCAGTGCAGGTCGACCCAGCGCGCCGGCTGCTCTTCGAACTCTTCGAGCGCGGGGCAGTCGATGGCATGGATCACCACGCCCTGACCGCGATAGGTGATGCCGACGATGCGCTCGCCCGGCAGGGGCTGGCAACATTTGGCGCGGTGGAAGGTCTGATCCGCGGCAAGCCCGATCACCGCGCGACCGGGATCGACCGTCTCGGGACCACGGGCGGCCAGTTCCGGGTACAGCGCTTCGACCACTTCACGCGCCGTCAGCTCGGCCGAGCCGAGACGGGCCAGAACCTCGGTCTCGTCGGGCAGACCAAGGGTCTTGGCCGCGGTGCGCAACGCCTTGTCCGAGACCTTGCGGCCGACATGTTCAAAGGCGACGCGGGCCAGTTCCGCCCCCAGCTTCACGAAGCGGGTCCGGTCTTCCTCGCGCAAGCTCTTGCGGATCGAGGCCTTGGCGCGACCGGTGGCGACGATATCGAGCCAGGTCGCCTGCGGGCGCTGCCCGGCCGCGGTGATCACCTCGACCGACTGGCCATTCTTCAGCCGCGTCCAGAGCGGCACGCGAATGCCGTCAACCTTGGCACCAACGCAGGAATTGCCGATCCGGGTGTGGATCGCATAGGCGAAATCGATCGGCGTCGCGCCTTTCGGCAGCTTGATCACATCGCCCTTGGGCGAGAAGCAGAACACCTGATCGGAATACATCTCGAGTTTGACGTTCTCGAGGAATTCGTCGTGATCGCCCTCGGCGAAGCGTTCGGTGAGCGAGGCGAGCCATTTCGCCGGATCGACGGCAGAGGGGTTCAGCGCCCGTTCGCCATCGCGATAGGACCAATGCGCGGCCACCCCGGCTTCGGCGACTTCATGCATCTGCCGGGTGCGGATCTGCACCTCGACCCGCTTGCCATCGCGGCCCGACACCGTGGTGTGGATCGAACGATAGCCGTTCGTCTTCGGCTGGCTGATGTAATCCTTGAACCGACCGGGGACCGAGCGCCAGCGCTGGTGAATGAGCCCGAGCACGGCATAGCAATCGGGAACCGAACGGGTGATGACGCGAAAACCGTAGATGTCGGACAGCCGCGAGAAGGTGAGGCTTTTCTCCTCCATCTTCCGCCAGATCGAATAGGGGCGCTTGGCGCGGCCAAAGACATCGGCCTCGATGCCGGACTTTTCCAGCTCGTTGCGGATATCGGCGGTGATCTGCGAAATCACATCGCCCGATTCCTTTTGCAAGGAGACGAAGCGGCGGATGATCGAGGTGCGCGCCTCGGGGTTGATCACCTTGAAGGCAAGGTCTTCCAGTTCCTCACGCATCCACTGCATGCCCATCCGGCCTGCGAGCGGCGCGAAGATCTCCATCGTCTCGCGGGCCTTCTGCGCCTGCTTCTCGGGCCGCATGCTCTTGATCGTGCGCATGTTGTGCAGCCGGTCGGCCAGCTTCACCAGAATGACCCGCAGATCCTTCGACATCGCCATGAAGAGCTTGCGGAAATTCTCGGCCTGCTTGCTGGCCGAAGAACCCAGTTGCAGGTTGGTCAGCTTGGTGACGCCATCGACCAGTTCCGCGACTTCGGTGCCGAAAAGCCCCTCGACCTCGGTAAAGGTCGAGCGCGTGTCTTCGATCGTGTCATGCAAGAGCGCGGTGACGATGGTGGCATCGTCCAGCCGCTGTTCTGTCAGGATCGCGGCAACGGCAACGGGATGGGTGAAATAGGGCTCGCCCGAGTGGCGGAACTGCCCGTCGTGCATCTTCAGCCCATAGGCATAGGCGCGACGGATCAGATCGGCGTTGCAGCGAGGATTGTAGTTGCGAACGAGCGCGATCAGGTCTTCGACATCGATCATCCGCGCTCGTTACCCTCGTTCAGTCGCGACCCTGCGCATCCATCAGCGCGCGCAGCATGCGTTCTTCGTCCATGTCATCGACACGCGGGCGGTCGATCTCGCCCGACATCAGAAGCGCCATCGCGTCTTCTTCCGGCTCGTCGACCTCGATCTGGGTCTGGTTGCTTTCGATCAGACGCTCGCGCAGATCGTCGGCAAGCTGAGTTTCCTCGGCGATTTCGCGCAGCGCGACCACCGGGTTCTTGTCGTTGTCACGCTCGATGGTGATCGGCGCCCCGGCCGCAACCTCACGGGCGCGGTGGGCAGCAAGCATCACCAGCTCGAAGCGGTTCGGAACCTTGTCAACGCAATCTTCAACCGTCACGCGGGCCATCGGCAACTCCAGACGAAGGGGGAGGTGTGAACCCCCCATCTAGCCCCTTCCCGGGGCCTTTACAAGCCGCCCTGCCCGTCGAATGGAGCAGAAAACGGCACGAGTGCAGCTTTTTCGGCCGCGTCGAGGTCAGCGAGCATTTCGGAAACCGTCTTTCCGATGGCGGGATGACGCCACAAAGGCGCGATCTCGGCAAGGGGAATCAGCACGAAAGCCCGGTCGGCCAGACGCGGATGCGGCAGGATCAGCGTCTCGGGCGCGCGCTGCATCTGGGTCTCGAGCGGCAGGCTGCGCCAGGCGGCTTCCGTGCCGGGATCGGGGCGGATCAACTCGCCGTTGCCGAGCAGGTCAAGGTCGATCCCGCGCGACGCCCAGCGCTTGTCGCGCTGCCGTCCGAGCCGCGCCTCGATTCGGTGCAGGGCCTCCAGCATGGCTTCGGCGGGCATTTCGGCGGAAACCACGGCACAGGCATTGACGTAATCAGGCCCCGCTCCAGCCGGGAAAGCCGGGGAGCGCCAGAATCGGCTGAGTGCGCGCAGCCGAATCCCCTCCGCGGGCAACATTTTGAGCGCCGCAACCAGAGATTGCGGAGGTTTGCCTGCCATCGTTGCAAGATTCGCCCCTAGCGCTATCAAAAATGTGGTACTATCCATAAAGACAGATATCTCGGCCTCCCCGCGCTTGGTAGAAAGCGCTGCTGAACTGGTTCTTGCGGCGTATTGGGTAAAATTATTTTTCCCCGTCAACCACTCCGGACGCCGCGCCGCGGAGCCACGACGAAAGGACTTATAATGTTTTACAAGGACGAAAGGCTGGCCCTTTTCATCGACGGGTCCAACCTCTACGCCGCGGCGAAAGCGCTCGGCTTCGACATCGACTACAAACTGCTCCGTCAGGAATTCGAGCGTCGCGGCAAGCTGGTTCGGGCGTTCTACTACACGGCACTGCTGGAGAACGAGGAATACTCGCCGATCCGGCCGCTCGTGGACTGGCTACACTACAACGGTTACGCGATGGTGACAAAGCCCGCCAAGGAATACACCGACTCGATGGGTCGGCGTAAGGTCAAGGGCAACATGGACATCGAACTGGCGGTGAACGCGATGGAACTCGCGCCGCGGCTCGACCATGCGGTGCTGTTCTCGGGCGACGGCGATTTCCGCCCGCTCGTCGAAGCGCTGCAGCGCATGGGCGTGCGGGTCTCGGTCGTTTCGACGATCCGCAGCCAGCCGCCGATGATCGCGGATGAACTGCGCCGTCAGGCCGACAACTTCATCGAACTCGACGCGCTGCGCGAAGTGATCGGGCGTCCGCCCCGCGAGCCGCGCGAAGTTCCGGCTCCCGTCCCGGCGGCCGACACGACCGAGGCCTGAGCCTCGCGACAGATCAAAAAGGCGGCGGTCCACTCCCGCCGCCTTTTTCATGTCCGGCGTCAGAACGGACAGGGCGCGGTGAAGGTCATGAACTGCCCGCCATCCGGGTGACGCAGCCGCAGGCTCTCGGCATGCAGCATCAGCCGCGGAAAATCGCGCGCGGGGCCGGTGGCGTAAAAGGGATCGCCCAGGATCGGGTGCCCCAGTTCCAGCATGTGCACCCGCAGCTGATGGCTGCGCCCGGTCAGCGGATTGAGCCGCACCCGCGTCGTGCCATCGGGATCGTGGCGCAGCACCTTCCAGTCGGTCTGCGCGGGCTTGCCGTTTTCATGATCCACATGCTGCTTCGGCCGGTTCGGCCAGTCGACGCAGAGCGGCAGGTCGACCCGGCCCGCCTTCGGCTCCAGATGCCCCCAGAGCCGCGCCAGATAGTGCTTCTTCGTCTGCCGGTTCTCGAATTGCAGCCCCAGATGCCGCTGCGCATGCGCGGTCAGCGCAAAGACCATCACCCCCGAGGTGTCACCGTCGAGCCGATGCACCAGAAGCACCTGTGGAAAGGCGCCCTTCAGCCGCTCGATCAGACAATCGGCCTTGTGATCCCCCTTGCCCGGCACCGAAAGCAGCCCGGATTGCTTGTCGACCACGAGGATCTCGTGATCGGCATGAAGAATGCGCGGCGGCTCCGCGGGCGGGGAATAAAGGTGCTCGGTCATCGGCCCGGCATGGCGCGGAGCGGTCGCGGCGTCAAGCTTCAGAGCGTGCCGAAGACTTCGGCAAGGATCGCTTCAAGCGCTTTTGCATCCGCCTCGGTGAAGGCATCGGGTTGATCGCTGTCGATGTCGAGCACGCCGATCAGCCGCCCGCCTGCGCCGAAGACCGGAATCACCAGCTCGGACCTGGTCGAGGAGGAGCAGGCGATATGGCCCGGAAAGGCCTCGACATCGGGGACAAGCTGGGTACGGCCTTCGCGCGCACAGGCGCCGCAGACGCCGCGCGTGAACGGAATCACAAGGCATCCATGCCCCCCTTGATAGGGGCCGATCTTGAGTACGCCCGGTTCGGTGACGCGATAAAAGCCGGTCCAGTCGAAGCGGTCATCGGCATGGTGAATTTCGCACGCGAGCGTGGCCATCAACGCCACCTCGTCGGTTTCCCCCTCTGTCAGGGCTTTGATGGTGCGTGCGAGCGTCGCGGGATCAAAGGTCATGGGTCTTCCTTCATTCTTTCCGCCAGATACGGATTGGTAAGCTTTCGCCCTTAGGCTGACGCAAATCCTTCGAGGCCGGAGAGGCAAGATGAATCTTTATGCGGAATCACGCGGAGGCGCACTGGTCGTTTCGGTGAACGAGGAACGCCTCGACGCCGCGATCGCGATCCGGTTCAAGGAACGCATGCGCGAAGTCACCACCCAGCCGGGGGGGCGGGTGGTGCTGGACATGTCGCAAGTGGAATTCCTCGACAGTTCCGGGCTGGGGGCGGTTGTGGCGGTGATGAAATCTCTGGCGCCGGACCGGCGGCTGGAACTGGCGGCGCTGACGCCGAATGTCGAACGGGTGTTCCGGCTGACACGCATGGATTCCGTCTTTGCCATGCATGAGAACGTCGAAGCGGCACTTCGGGCGGGGCTGCGCCATGTTGGCTGATCGTTCGCAACCCAATCGCGCGTCGACCGAGACACCAAGGCCGGAGCCGAAGATCTTTCACCATTCCTTCGAAGCCGATGCCCTGTCGGTTCGCTTTGCGCTGCGCACGGCGCTGGCGCGGTTCCTGCGGCAATTGTCGCAAGAAGAGGCGGGCACGCTGGAACTGGTTCTGGCGGAAGTGCTCAACAACATCGTCGAGCATGGCTATGGCGACAGCGGGCATGGCACGATCACCCTGTCGCTGGTGCGCGACCACCGCGGGCTGAGTTGCTCGATCAGCGATGACGGGGTGGAACTGCCGCATTCCTGCCTCGACCTCGGCATCGACGATTCCCGGCGTCCCGAACCCGATACCCTGCCCGAAGGCGGCTTTGGCTGGTTCCTGATCCGCGATCTGGTGGAGGATCTGGGCTACCACCGTGAAAACGGTCGCAACCTGCTGGCGTTCCGGCTGCCGCTGAAACCGGGCAACGTCAGTTGAGCTGGAACTGCAGCGGGTAACGACCGTCCTCGAAATCCCCGAAAAGGTCGCTCAGATCGGGGTGATCGACCGGCTCGCCCGAATTGTCGGCAACAAGGTTCTGCTCCGACACATAGGCGACGTAATAGGTCTGATCGTTTTCGGCCAGGAGATGATAGAAGGGCTGATCCTTCGCGGGGCGGCTCTCCTCGGGAATCGCCTCGTACCAGGCGTCCGTGTTGGAAAACATCGCGTCCACGTCAAATACGACACCTCGGAACGGGTGCTTGCGGTGCCGAACAATCTGGCCGATGTGATATTTGGCAAGCGTGGTCTGCATGGTAACCCCCGGTCATAAATTCTAAACCTTCAGGCAGGGTCTGTCCATGTGCACCCCTGCACCGGACAAGAAACAATCTGTGGATTCACGCCCAACAGTTCTCACGGCATCGCGACACGGTTTCGCTTTCGTTGCGGGCCGAAATTTCCTAGAATGTCGCAAAACAAAGCCGAGCGGGCAGAGCAGACATGAAAAAAATCCTGATGTTGGCCGTCCTCGTGGCCGTTGCCTCCTGTGGCGGCGGGGGCAAAGCGCCGCGCAATCTTGACAACGCCTGCCTGCTGGAGCGCGAAAAGCCCGCCTATTTCAAGGCCATGCGTCGCGCCGAACGGCGCTGGGGCGTGCCGGTGCATGTGCAAATGGCGACGATCCATCAGGAATCCAAGTTCATCCCCAATGCCAAGACCCCGCACCGCTATGCGCTTGGCGTGATCCCGATCGGGCGGCAAAGCTCGGCCTATGGCTTCAGTCAGGCGCTCGATTCAACCTGGGAAGACTACAAACGCGAGACCAACTCCTGGGGCGCAAAGCGCACCCGGATCACCGATGCGACCGACTTCATGGGCTGGTACATGGACGGCTCGTCCGACAAGCTCGGCATCTCGAAATGGGACGCGCGGGCGCAATATCTCGCCTATCACGAGGGCCGCAGCGGCTATGCCAATGGCAGCTACAACGACAAGGGCTGGCTTCTGGCCGTCGCCGACAAGGTCGCCGCCCGCGCCGAGATGTATCGCGCTCAGCTGAATTCCTGCGGCGGCTGAGCACGAATCACTTCTTCCGCGCGTCCGTCTCTGCCGAAATCGAGAACATCAGCGAGCCCGGATCGACACCGGGTTTCAGCTGATCAAGGATCACCGCCGTCTTCTGACCGGCATCATCGGTGATCACCCATTGCCGCAGCGCCACCGGATTGGCCGAGAACAGAAGCCGGATCGAGCCATATTCCGGGTGCTCCGGGTCTTGCGCCACCACCGCGGTATTGGCGCCATCTTCCTCATGCCCGACGACCATTTTCGCCTGTCCAAGGTCGATCTTGTCGGCCAGGATCAGGTTCAGCGGCGTGCGCTTGAGCGGATATTGCTCGGCGATCTGGTTCGATTTCGGATCGAAGATCGCCACCTGCCCGCCCGAGGCCAAGACCAGCGTATCGTCATTCGCATATTCGAACCGCATCCGGCCGGGGCGCTTGATGTAAAGCTTGCCGGTCGCTTTCGAGCCGTCCGAATTCACCTGAGTGAACTGCGCCTCGGCGGTCGTCAGCCCGTTGAGATAGGCCGAGATATCGGCCAGCGGGATCTTGTCCGCCCAGGCCGGGGCGGCAAGGGCAAGCATGAGGACGGGTGCAAGGGCGTAACGCATCAGGGTCATGGCGCAAACTTACCGCAGATCGGGCAAAGAAAAAGCCCCGCGCGGGTCACATCGCGCGGGGCCGGCATCACTTTCCTGCGCCCTCAGTGTTCGGGCACGAGGATTTCGCGCTTGCCCACATGGTTGGCGGGCGTGACCACGCCCTGCTCTTCCATCTGTTCCACCAGTCGCGCGGCCTTGTTGTAGCCGATGCCCAGCTTGCGCTGGATGTAGGAGGTCGAGCACTTGCGGTCCTTGATCACGATCGCCACCGCCGTATCGTAAAGCGCATCTTCCGCATCGTTGGCTCCACCGCCAAGGCCCAGCACCGCATCGATGTCGGACGCCGCTTCCTCGTCCGGCCCCTCGACCACGCCCGACATGTATTCGGGCGGCCCGAAGCTCTTCAGATGGCTGACGATTTCCTCGACTTCCTCATCCGAGACGAAGGGCCCGTGGATCCGGGTGATGCGCGACCCGGCGCCCATGTAGAGCATGTCGCCCATGCCCAGCAGCTGTTCGGCGCCCTGCTCGCCCAGAATGGTGCGGCTGTCGATCTTCGAGGTCACCTGGAACGAAATCCGGGTCGGGAAGTTCGCCTTGATCGTGCCGGTGATCACGTCCACCGAGGGACGCTGCGTCGCCATGATCAGGTGAATGCCCGAGGCCCGCGCCATCTGCGCCAGACGCTGGATGCAGGCTTCGATTTCCTTGCCCGCGACCATCATCAGATCGGCCATCTCGTCGACGATGACGACGATATAGGGGAAGGGCCGCGGCTGGAATTCCTCGGTCTCGAAGACGGGTTCGCCGGTCTCCTCGTCAAAGCCGGTCTGCACGGTGCGCTTGAAAAGTTCGCCCCGGTCCATCGCTTCGCGGACGCGGCCGTTGTAGCCCTCGATGTTGCGCACGCCCATCTTCGACATGCGGCGGTAGCGTTCCTCCATCTCGCCGACGACCCATTTCAGCGCCACGACGGCCTTTTTCGGGTCGGTGACGACGGGTGACAGCAGATGCGGGATGCCGTCATAGACGCTGAGTTCCAGCATCTTCGGGTCGATCATGATCAGACGGCATTCCTCGGGCGAGAGCTTGTAAAGCAGCGACAGGATCATCGTGTTGATCGCCACCGACTTGCCCGAGCCGGTCGTCCCGGCGATCAGCAGGTGGGGCATCTTCGCCAGGTTCGCCACCACGGCCTCGCCCGCGATGTCCTTGCCGAGCGCCAGCGGCAGCCGCATGTTGCTGTCGCCGAAATCGCGCGCCGAGAGGATTTCCCGCAGCACGACTTTTTCGCGATGCGCATTCGGCAGTTCGATCCCGATCACCGAGCGGCCCGGAACGGTCGAGACGCGGGCAGAAAGCGCCGACATCGAGCGCGCGATGTCATCGGCCAGACCGATCACGCGGCTCGCCTTCAGCCCCGGCGCCGGTTCCAGCTCGTACATGGTGACGACCGGACCGGGCCGAACCGAGACGATCTCGCCCTTGACGCCATAATCATCGAGCACGCTTTCCAGCATCCGGGCGTTTTCTTCCAGCGCATCATCCGAAAGTTGGTGGCGCTGGATCGTGCCCGGGTTGGTCAGCAGGCTGAGCGGCGGCACCTCATAGGCGGGCTTTTCCGGCGCATCGAAGCGCAGGGTCGGCTGTTCCTCGGCGATCGCCTGTTTCGAGGGGGTGACGGGCTTGCGCGTGGGGGCCACGACGCGACGCTCGGGCGCGGGCGGGGCAACCATGGCCCGCTGCGCCGAGATCTTCGGCATCGGCGCGGGCTGCGGCTGATCCTCGCCGAGATCGGAGAAGACGTTGCGCTCGAAAGCCTCCTCTTCCCAGGTTTCTTCGACCGTCACCTCTTCGACGGGGCGCATGGACATCATCGGCTGCGACCAGTCCGGTTCCTGCGGCGCCTGCATCGGCGGCGCCATCACGGGCGGCACGGCCATCAACGGGGCGGTGACCGGCGGGGCCGCCGAGGCGGTGCCGGGCATGTAACGCGGACGCGCCTGCAGCGGCGGCTCCACCCGCTTCAGCGGGGCAGCCGGGGTCTTCGGGCCACGAGCCAGCCGGGCCGAAACCGCCGCCAGAACCGAGGCCGGAGCCGGATCGACCGGCGCCTCGGGCTGCGGCGCATAGACGGGTTCAGCGACCATGCGCGGCGCATAAAGGCCGGGCTCGGCGCGCATCTGCGGCGCAGCCATCGGCGCTGCAGCCGCGGCGGGCATCGGCGCCGAGGTGGGCACGGTCGCGCGGGTCTTCACCGCCTGCAGGATACGGGCCTTGATCCGGTCTTGCGACGGGGCCTCGGCCTCGGGCATCTGCCAGGCCTGCATCGGCTCGACCAGTTCCGCCTCGGGGGCGTAAGTGTCGTAGTCGTCATATTGATATTCGGGCTCGGGCTCGGCTGCCCGCCGCACGCGCGAGGCCACGGCGGCCCGCACGATATCGGCTCGCTGCGGCGCGGGGCGGTCCTGCGCCGACTGCCAATCCTGCTGCGCCTGCCACGCCGCCTGCTGCTGCGCAAAAGCCGCCGCAGAGGCCCGACGTTCGCGCGCCGTCTCGGCCGCATCCCGCGCCATCCGCACCGAAGCCGAGGCACCCTTGCCCAGCGCGGTCATCGCCGCCGCATAGCTGGACACGGTTCCAAGCAGCATGAAGCGTCCGGCGGCGCGCAGTTCGGCCCGGTCGAAACCGGTGACGAAAAGCGTGATCAGCAGTGTCATCAGCGCCATCACAACGGTCATCAGCTTCAGCCCGATCGAGCCTTCGACCGGCGAAAGCCCCAAAAGCGAGCCCGCGATCATGTCGCCGAAATTGCCGCCCAGACCATAGGCACGGCCCCATTCGGCCCCCGGCACCAGCAGCGCCGCATAGACCGCCGCAACCGCGATCGCGATCGGCAGGAAAACCATCCGCCCCGTCACGCGGTCTTCGCCGCGATGCAGAACATGGCGCACGCCCCAGATCGCCAGCGACACCGGCAAAAGCCAGGCGCCGCGACCGACGATCACGATCAGCGGCGAGGCGATCCCCGCCCCGATCCGGCCCAACCAGTTCTGCACCGGCGCGTCGGAAACCGCCATCCAGCTCGGGTCCTCGGGCGAATAGGAGGCCAGCATCAGCGTCGTCGCCACGGCGAGCACGAGGAAGACCACACCCAGAAGCTCGCGCCCGCGGCGTTCCAGAACGGCTTGCGTGTCCTGGTCGAGCAGCGGTTCGCGTTGCCGAGCTTGAAAGGATGCCATGCTGAACCCTCCTTACGTGAACAGGCAGTCGCGCAGCTTGATCAGCCCGCGCCGCGTTTCTTCTCTTGGGGCGACCAGAGCCACCCGGATATAGCCCTTGCCGGGGTTTTCGCCATCCACATCGCGGGCCAGATAGGCCCCCGGCAGGACGCGCACCCCGGTTTCGGTCCAAAGCTTCAATGCCGCTTCCTCGCCGTTCTCGACCGGCAGCCACAGGAAGAAGCCGCCCTCTGGCAAACGGAAGCTGTTGACACCGCTGAAGATTTCCGCGGCATCGGCGTATTTCTCCGCGTAAAGCGCGCGGTTTTCGATCACATGCGTCTCGTCGGCCCAGGCGCGTTCCGAGACGCGTTGAATCGGCTGCGGCAGAGGCGCGCCGGCATAGGCGCGCAGCTGACGAATGCGCTTCATCGCCTCGGGGCCACCGGCGCAGAAGCCCGAGCGCAGACCAGGCAGGTTCGAGCGTTTTGACAGCGAATGGAAGATCACTACACGCTCGGGGTCAGTGCCGATCTCGGCGGCCACTTCGATCGCGCCGGGCGGCGGGGCCGTGCGCCAGAGTTCCGAATAGCATTCATCCGAGAACAGCCGGAAATCATGCTTTTCCGCCAGCGCCAGCAGCCGGGCCAGATAGTCGCGCGAGGCGACCGAGCCCTGCGGATTGGCGGGCGAGCACAGATAGGCGATCGTCGTGCGATCAAGGATCTCGGCGGGCAGGCTTTCGTAATCGGGCAGGAAGCCGGTCTCCTCGCTCGCCGGAACAAAGACCACCTCGGCCCCCACGGTCGCGGCGGCGACGGCATAGACCTGATAGAAGGGGTTCGGCACCAGCACCACAGGGCGCTTGCCGCGCTTGGTTTCCGGGCAAAGCGCAATCGCCGCGTTGAACAGCCCCTCGCGCGTGCCATTGAGCACCATCAGCCGGTTCTGCGCCACCTCGACCTTGTAGCGCCGCCCGATCCAGCCGGAGATGGCCGCCAGAAGCTCGGGCGTGCCGTCATTGGCCGGATATTGGCCGAATTCCGCAAGGCTCGCCGCCAGAACAGGGCCGACGAAATCGGGCATCGGATGGCGCGGCTCGCCGATGGTCATGGCAATGGCCTCGCCCCCCGCCTTGTGGTGGTCGAGCAGCGCCCGCAACCGCGGAAACGCATATTCGGGCAGGTTCGCGAACCGCTCGGGAAACTCCATCATTTGCCTCATGCTCGGGGTCGTTTCGCCCCGTTGTCCATGGAAACTACCCAAGCTTGTGGGGCGCGTCCAGAAAAAGCGCATGGCCTGGCCCCCGGCCTGCGACAGAATGTGACTTTTCAGCCGAGCGCAGCTTCCGCCGCAAGCCCCAATCTGCACAAGGCCTCTTCGCCCATCGGCTTGCCCATCAACGAAATTCCGCACATCGGCTCGCCCGTGGGCAGGGTCAGCACGCACAGCCCGAAAATGTTGCCGATGCGGGTATTGCGCAGCGCCAGCAGGTTTTCGGCGGCGAAATAGGTCGGATCGGTGAGCAGACGGGCCGCGTCGGGCGGCAGGATCGGCGCGGTGGGCACCAGAACGGCATCGTATCCGGCCACTGCCGCCTGCCATTCGGCACGGTAGCGCGCCAGATCGTCCCAGGCCTTCACATAGTCTGCCGCGCCAATGTCGGCCCCGCCGCGGAAGCGCTGCAAGATCACCGGGTACATCTTCTCGGGCGCGGCCTCGATCACCTCGGCCCAAAGCCCGTAAGCCTCTGGCGCGAAAAGGATCCCCGAAAGGTCCATCGCGGGCCCGACCATCGGCAACGCCCGGCGCTCGATCCGCGCACCGGCCTTTTCAAGGCGCTTCACCGCCGCTTCGAACCCGCGCACCGGAGCCTCGCGGGCCGAGGCGAAAGGCAGACCGTCAAGCACCAGAAGCCGCGTGCCCGCCAACGTCGCCTCGCGCAGATCGGGGGCTGCCCGGCCCTCAATCGCCGCCAGAACCAGCGCGCAATCCTCGACCGTGCGGGCCAGCGGCCCGACCGTGTCGAAGCGCTTGCACAAAGGCACGACACCCCGGGTGGAGACCCGGCCCGCGGTCGTCTTCAGGCCCACCAGATCGTTCCACGCGGCCGGGATCCGCACCGAGCCGCCGGTGTCCGAGCCCACCGCCGCCGCGGCCAGCCCGAGCTTCACCGACACCGCCGCGCCGGAACTCGATCCGCCCGGCGCCAGCCCCGCGGTCACCGCATTCGGCGGCGTCGCGGTCATCGGGTTGATGCCCAGCCCCGAAAACGCCAATTCCGTCATATGCGTTTTGCCCAGACAGAGCGTGCCCATCAGCGTCGCGGTCTGCAACACCTCGGCATCCGTCCCGGGCACCCGGCCCGCCAGCAGTTGCGAGCCCGCCTCGGTCGCGATCCCCGCCGTATCGAAGAGGTCTTTCCAGCTCAGCGCGATGCCCTCAAGCGGCCCGCGCGCCAGACCGCCCCGCAGCCGGGTCCGTGCCGCCATCGCCTCGGCCCGCGCGCGTTCGGGGGTCAGCCGGGCATAGACATCCGTCCGGCCCTCGGCCGCGTCCAGATAGGCCTCGACCATGTCGACAGGATCAAGCCTGCCTTCCGCCATCGCCTGCCCCTGCGTAGCGGCCGACCAGAACCGTTCCAGCATCGCAACCCCCCTTCGTTTTGCACAGGCTAACCATCGCGCGGGCAATGGACAATCCCGTCGCCCGCGCCATATTGGGCGCATGACACAGGTTCACGACGTTCTCATCGCTGGCGGTGGTCTGAATGGCCCCGCGCTTGCCCTTGCCCTTGCGGCTGCGGGCCTTTCCGTCACCGTGATCGACGCCGCCCCCGCGCAGCGCCGGGCCGAGGATGCTTTCGACGGTCGCGCCTATGCGCTGGCGCTCGCGTCGCAAAAGTTGCTTGCCGCGCTTGGCGTCTGGCCCGCGGTGGCCGCGCAGGCGCAGCCGATCAATGACGTGAAGGCTTTTGACGGCCGCCCGGGCGAAGGCGCCGCACCGTTCTTTCTGCATTTCGACAGCCGCGAGCTGGATCAAAAGCCGGTCGGCTACATGCTGGAAGACCGCTTCCTTTATCGCGCCTTCCTCGCCGCGATGCAGGCCAACCCCTTGATCACGCTCATTTCCGAAACCTCGGTCGTGGCGCAGGATGTCGTGCCCGGCGCCGTCCGGGTGACGCTTTCGACGGGCGAAACCCTGTCGGGCCGGGTGCTGATCGGGGCGGATGGGCGCCGCTCGGGCGTGGCCGAACGGGCCGGGATCGGCCGCGAGGGCTGGGGCTACGGCCAGACCGCCCTTGTCGCCGCGATCGCGCATGAAAAACCGCATGAGGGCATCGCCTATCAGCTCTTCATGCCGAACGGGCCGCTGGCGATCCTGCCCTTGCCGGGCAACCGCTCCTCGATCGTCTGGAGCGAGACGGAGGCCAATGCCGCCACAATCGCGAAACTGTCCGATGCCGATTTCATGGAACTGGTGAAGCCGCGTTTTGGCGATTTTCTGGGCCAGATCAGCCTTGTCGGGCCGCGCTTCAGCTATCCGCTGAATCTGACGCTCGCCAAGGCCTATGCCGCGCCGCGCGTCGCGCTGGTGGGCGATGCGGCGCATGGGGTGCATCCGATTGCCGGGCAGGGGCTGAACCTCGGTCTGCGCGATGTCGCGGCTCTGGCCGAGGTGCTGATCGAGGCGATGCGGCGCGGCGAAGACATCGGTTCGATCCACACGCTGGAACGCTTTCAGATGTGGCGCCGCTTCGATGCGACCACGCTCGCGCTTGGCATGGACACGGTCAACAAGCTCTTTTCCAACGATAATCCGGTGCTGCGGGCCGGGCGGGATCTGGGCATGGGGATCGTGCAGGCGATCGGCCCGCTGCGCCGCGGCTTCATGCGGCAGGCGGCAGGCATTGCCGGTCCGCAGCCGAAACTGTTGCAGGGGCGGCAGATCTAGTCGAGCCGCCGCGCCTCGTCGACCAGCATGATCGGAATGCCGCGGCGTATCGGAAACGCCAGCCCCGCGGCTTTCGACACCAGTTCCTGCCGTTCGGCATCAAAGCACAGCGGCGCCTGCGTCAGCGGGCAGACCAGCGCCTCGAGCATGCGGCGGTCGAACCCGCCGCGCTCGGTCTCGGGGACAAGCTGCGGCAGGCCCTCGGTCATTGCGGCCGCTCCTCGATGCCACCGTGCAGCACGAATTCCATCAGCGTCACAAGGGTTTCGCGCCGCGTGGGCAGGCTGGGCGCCTCCAGCAGCGCCTGCTTGTCCTCGGGCTCGAAGGGCAGCAGCATCGAGAGCGCATTGATCAGGAATTCATCCTCGGCATCCTTCAGCGCCTCCCAATCGGTATCCAGCCCCTGCGTGTGCAGATAGCGGCCCAGCAGGTCCAGAAGCCCCTCGCGGTCGAAGCCGGGGTCATGCTCGGGATTGCCGATGTCGCGGGGGAAATCGGTCCAGCCGATCTCGGCGCGGATATAGGGGGTGTCGCCGGAGACTTCGCGCTGCAGGCGGAACCGCGACACGCCCGAGAGCGTGATCATGTAGCGGCCATCTTCGGTTTCGGAAAAACCGGTCAGACGGCCGGCGCAGCCGATGGTCGACAATTTCGGCGTGCCGTCGCGGCCTTTGCAGGGCTGGATCATGCCGATCAGCCGTTGCGGGGTCGCCATGCAATCTTCGATCATCTGCAGGTAACGCGGCTCGAAGATATGCAGCGGCAGCCGCCCCCGGGGCAGCAAAAGCGCCCCCGGAAGCGGGAAGAGCGGGATCTGGGCAGGCAGGTCACTGGGTTTGATCATCCGCATCAGATAGCCCGCCCCCGCGTTCAGGCAAATATCATCGACGACAAACGCCGCCGCCCTTTGACCGCGATCGGGTCGGCAGGCTTCAGGCTGTCGAAGATGGTGAAAAGCTGGGTCTTGGCCGCGCCCTCGCTCCACTCGCGGTCGCGGCGGAAGAGTTCGAGAAGCTCCTCCACCGCCTCTTCGACCTGACCGGCCGCATGCAGTGCGGTGGCGTGATCGAAGCGGGCCTGATGATCGTTCGGATCGGCGGAGAGTTTCGCCTTGAGCTCGTCCAGCGGCCCGGCCTTCGCGGCTTGCTTCGCCAAGGCGAGCTGCGCGCGGGCGGCTTCGACCGGGGCGGCGGTCGCGATCTTCGCGGGCGCGCCCGCAAGGATCAGCTCGGCCTGATCAAGATTGCCCGCCGCGAGATGGGCGCGCACCAGACCACTGTAGGCTTCGGCATTCTCGGGCTCTTCGCCCAGAATCGCGGCAAAGGTCTCTGCCGCGTCAACCGCCGCCCCTTCGGCCAGCATTTCCTCGGCCGCGGCCAGCGCCTCGCCCAGACCGCCGTCACCCGCCAGACCGGCCAGCTTTTCGACGAAGGCCTTGACCTGCGAGGCGGGAAGCGCGCCCTGGAACATGTCGACCGGACGGCCCTGATAAAAGGCGACGACGGTCGGGATCGATTGCAGCGGCAGACCCTGCTGCGCCAGCACCTGCGCCAGACGCTGGTTCTCGTCGACGTTGATCTTCGCCATCACCACGCGGCCCTTGAGCGCGTTGACGGCTGCTTCCAGCTGCGGCCCGAGCGTCTTGCAGGGGCCACACCAGGGCGCCCAGAAATCGACGATGACCGGCACGGCCATCGAGGCATCAACCACCTCGGCCATGAAGGTCGCCTCAGAGACATCCTTGACGAACGTTTGCGCGGGTTTCGTGTCGGTTCCGAACATGGAGGTCCTCTTTTTGGATCTTTGCCCCTATATGCGCTGCCGCCCGGGCCGCGCCAAGGGGCGCGTGTGGTCAAAGATCGAATGTGGCAAAGACCGGCGCGTGATCCGAGGGCTGTTCCCAACCCCGCGCGGCACGCAGGACGCGGCTTCCATGCGCTGCGCCCGCAATGTCGGGCGTCGCCCAGATGTGATCGAGACGGCGGCCCTTGTCTGCCGCATCCCAATCGGGCGAGCGATAGGACCACCAGGAATAAAGCTGCCCCTCGGGGATGTTGGCGCGGGTCACATCGACCCAGCCCCCCGCCTCCTGCGCCGCGGCCAGATGGTCGACCTCGATCGGCGTATGCGAGACGATCTTCAAGAGCGCCTTGTGGTTCCAGACGTCATCTTCGCGCGGCGCGATGTTCAGATCGCCGACAAGGATCGCCCGATCCGGCCGCTGGGCATGGAAATCGTCGCGCATATGGGTCAGAAAATCGAGCTTCTGGCCGAATTTCTCGTTCTCGGCGCGGTCCGGAATGTCGCCGCCCGCAGGAACGTAGAAATTGTGGATGGTGACGCCGTTTTCGAGCCGCCCGGCAATGTGGCGGGCATGTCCCAGGTTCGCGTAATCGCCCGCCCCCGCCTCGACCATCGGCAGCTTCGACAGGATCGCGACACCGTTATAACCCTTTTGCCCGCGCGCGACATGGTAGCGATAGCCCAGCGCGGCAAAGGCCTCGAAGGGGATCTTTTCGACCGGGCTCTTGCATTCCTGCAGGCAGAGCACGTCGGGCGCCTCCTCGGTCATCAGCTTGCACACCAGCGCCTCGCGCAGGCGGACCGAATTGATGTTCCAGGTGGCAAGGGTGAAACTCATGGGCAGGCTCCTTTGGGCTGCGCGAGCATCGCCCGGCGCGGCGGAAAGGGCAAGCCTTCGGGCGCGGCGCTTTGGAGCAGAGCGTGGAAAGAGGCGTATTTGGAACAAGAAGAAATATGGGCTTCTTCTTGGTTCAAATACGCCTCCTTGCTGCGTCAGGGGCGCGTCGGCCGGATCAGTCTGCCCAGCCGGAGATCGACTTCACTTCGCAGAATTCCTCGATGCCCCAGCGGCCGCCCTCGCGCGCGCGGCCCGAGGCGCGCACGCCCCCGAAGGGCGCCCCTGCCCCGCGGCTTTGCCCGTTCATCTCGACCATGCCGGAGCGCAGGAGCCGCGCCAGCCGGTTGCGCCGCGCGCCGTCTTGCGATTGCACGTAGTTGGTCAGACCGTAGGGCGTGGCATTGGCAATCTCGACCGCCTCGGCCTCGGTGTCGAAGGGCATGATCGAGAGGACCGGGCCGAAGATTTCCTCGCGCATCACCGTCATCTCGGGGGTGACATCGGCAAAGACCGTCGGGCGGATGAAGAAACCCTTGTTCAGCCCCTCGGGGCGGCCAAGGCCCCCGGCCACAAGGCGCGCCCCTTCCTTGATCCCGGTTTCGATCAGGCCCTGGATCTTTTCGAACTGCGCCGCGTTCACCACCGGGCCGATGTGGCGGCCCGGTTCATGCGCCGAACCGATCTTGATCGAGGCGGCGACCTCGGCCGCGATTTCCACCGCGCGGTCGTACAGCGGGCGCTCGACCAGCATCCGTGTCGGCGCATTGCAGCTTTGGCCCGAGTTGTTCATGCAATGCCGCACACCGCGCGCCACCGCCTTGTCATCCGCATCGGCAAAGACAAGGTTCGCCCCCTTGCCGCCGAGTTCGAGACAGACCCGTTTCAGCGTCGCCGCTGCGGCTTGGCTGATCGCCTTGCCCGCGCGCGTCGAGCCGGTGAAGGAGATCATCTCGACATCCGGGTGGGTCGACAGCTGCGTGCCCACCCCAAGCCCATCGCCGTTCACGAGGTTGAAGACGCCCGCGGGCACCCCCGCCTCGTGCACGAACTCCGCAAACAGCAGCGAGGACAGCGGCGCCTCTTCCGAGGGTTTCAGAACCATCGTGCAGCCAGCGATCAGCGCCGGGATCACCTTCAGCGTGACCTGGTTCATCGGCCAGTTCCACGGCGTGATCAGCCCGACGACGCCCACGGGTTCATAGGCGATCATCGCCCCCGGCGTGCCCTCGCCCAGCGGATGCACCCACTCGAACTCCTGCGCGGCCCTGATGAAATTCGAGATATGCCAGATGCCCGCCCCCACCTGACTTTCGCGGGCGAAGTCGATGGGCGCGCCCATCTCGAGGCTCATCGCCGCCGCCATCTCCTCGCCCCGGGCCTGATAGATCGCGAGAATGCGCTCGACCGCGGCCAGACGTTCGGCGGGCGGCGTCGCGGCCCAGCCCGGACCCGCGCGCAGGGCGGCCGTCACCGCGGCATCGGTATCGGCCTGATCGCCGAGCGAGATGATCGCGCAGGGCTCCTCGGTCGAGGGATCGATGACGAAATGATCGCGCGGCGCCTCCGGCCCGACCCATTTCCCGTCGATGTAGAACTGGCGTTTCTCGATCATGGCACACTCCCTTGTTGGCCCCAGCCTGACAGCGGATCGCGCGTGAAACAAGCCGCCTGCCGAAAAATTTGATCAAATTATTTTGCGTCGATCTGGTAACCAAAACTTACCAGTCATGCAGTTTCGGCATCGCGGCATTGCCCAATCCCCGGATTGTGCAAATGCAGCATAAGGCGCAAGTTATCGGTAACGGCGGGATGGTCCTGCCGGAGACCGAAAGACGAAAAGATGCCCCTCGCTTCTGCCCAAGCCCTGCCCCGCTCTGTTCCGCTGTTTGACGCGATCGCCCGCGCCGTTGCCCAATTCCGCGAAATCCGTGCGCAACGCCGCGCCTATGTTGCCCTGCTGGAAGAATTCGACCGCATGACGGATGCCGACTGGTTCGACCTTGGCCTGTCGCGCCACAATGCCCGTGATCTGGCCCGCCACACTGTCTACGGGCGCTGAACCGCCCCTCGGCCGCAAGCCGAAAAGCAAAAGCCCCCGCGCGAGCGGGGGCTTTGCCATTTCTGACGGAAGCGATCAGCCCTCGGGCTGCTCGTCCTTGGCCTTGGTTTCCGGCGGCAGTTCCGCACCGGTCTCCTGATCGACCATCTTCATGCCAAGGCGCACCTTGCCGCGATCGTCGAAGCCGAGCAGCTTGACCCAGACTTCCTGACCTTCCTTCAGCGCCTCGTTCGGGTGGTTCAGACGCTTGCCCGCGATTTGCGAGACATGAACCAGACCATCGCGCTTGCCGAAGAAGTTCACGAAGGCGCCGAAGTCGACCAGTTTCACCACTTTGCCGCGGTAAACCTTGCCTTCTTCCGGCTCCGCCACGATCGAATAGATCATGTCATAGGCCTTCTTGATGCTGTCGGCATTGGCCGAAGCGATCTTGATCACGCCGTCGTCGTTGATGTCGACCTTGGCGCCCGAGACCTCGACGATCTCGCGGATCACCTTGCCGCCCGAGCCGATCACTTCGCGGATCTTGTCGGTCGGGATCTGCATCGTCTCGATCCGCGGCGCATGGGCCGAGAATTCCTGACGGCCAGCCGAGAGGGCCTTCGACATTTCGCCAAGGATGTGCATGCGGCCGTCTTTCGCCTGCGCGAGAGCCTGCTGCATGATTTCCGGGGTGATGCCCGCAACCTTGATGTCCATCTGCAGCGAGGTGATGCCGTTTTCGGTCCCCGCTACCTTGAAGTCCATGTCGCCAAGGTGGTCTTCATCGCCGAGGATGTCGGTCAGAACCGCCCAGCGGCCATCGTTTTCGAGGATCAGACCCATGGCCACGCCAGCCACCGGGGCTTTCAGCGGCACACCGGCGTCCATCATCGAGAGCGAGCCGCCGCAGACCGAAGCCATCGACGACGAGCCGTTCGACTCGGTGATCTCCGACACGACGCGGATCGTGTAGGGGAAGTCGGTCGGCGCCGGAAGCACCGCCTGCAGCGCGCGCCAGGCGAGCTTGCCATGGCCGATCTCGCGACGGCCGGGCGAGCCCACGCGACCCACTTCGCCGACCGAATAGGGCGGGAAGTTGTAGTGCAGCAGGAAGTTGGAGCGGAAGTTGCCGTTCAGCGCGTCGATGATCTGTTCGTCATCGCCGGTGCCGAGGGTGGTCACGACCAGACCCTGGGTTTCGCCGCGGGTGAACAGCGCCGAGCCGTGGGTGCGCGGCAGCAGGCCGACTTCCGCCACGATCGGGCGGACGGTGCGGTTGTCGCGGCCGTCGATGCGGGCGCCACCGTTGATGATGTCACCGCGCAGGATGCCCGATTCCAGCGCCTTGATCGCCGAACCGAGGTTGATGTCGGCCAGGTCTTCTTCCGAAAGCTTCGACTTGATCAGATCGACGGTCGCCGAGATCGCGTTCGAACGCTCCTGCTTGTCCTTGATCGCGAAGGCCGCACGCATTTCGGCTTCGCCCGCGGCTTTCACCCGGCCGAGCAGCGCCGAGTAATCGGGCGCGTCGAAATGGAAGGGCTCTTTCGCGGCATCTTCGGCCAGCGAGATGATCAGGTCGATCACCGGCTGCATCTGCTCGTGACCGAACTTCACCGCGCCGAGCATCTCGTCTTCGGTCAGCTCGTAGGCTTCCGATTCCACCATCATCACGGCGTCTTTGGTGCCGGCGATGACGAGGTCGAGGCGCTGCTCCGGGTTGTCGCGCAGCTTGGTCATGTCGTCCATGGCCGGGTTCAGCACATAGGCGCCATGGGCAAAGCCCACGCGCGCGGCGCCGATCGGGCCCATGAAGGGCACGCCCGAGATCGTCAGCGCGGCCGAGGCGGCGATCATCGCGACGATGTCGGGATCATTGACGAGGTCGCACGACAGCACGGTGGCCATCACCAGAACTTCGTTCTTGAAGCCCGGGACGAAGAGCGGACGGCAGGGACGGTCGATCAGACGCGAGACCAGCGTTTCCTTTTCCGAAGGACGCGCCTCACGCTTGAAGAACCCGCCGGGGATCTTGCCGGCGGCGTAGTATTTTTCCTGATAGTGCACGGTCAGCGGGAAGAAGTCCTGCCCCGGCTTCGCCTCCTTGGCGAAAGTGACGTTGGCCATGACCGAGGTTTCGCCCAGAGTGGCGATGACCGAGCCGTCAGCCTGACGGGCAACCTTGCCCGTTTCCAGCGTCAGCGTCTCACCGCCCCACTGGATCGATTTTTTCGTAACGTTGAACATCAGCGTTTCCTGTCTGGGAGCACGCATGGGACCTTCCCATGTCTCCCGGCATATGGCGGCCCCATTGCCGCCGCCCCCCAATCCTTTGCATGCGCCCGGGGGGAGTGGGCTCACGTCGCAGATTGTGCGCCCTTACAGGAAAATGGGGCTTTTGGGAAGGGTGTATTGACCGCTCTGCAAAGCCCCTCACCTGCGCTGGGGTCACGTCTCGGCACATTCCGCCAAGATGGTTAAGAAGTTATTTACACCGCTGGTTCAGGCCAGATGTTCAAGCCTTGCGCCGGGAAACTGGCTCAGGGCGGCCAGAATGCTGGTGTCGCTCGGCATCAGGCAGGCGGCGGTTGACAGCGCATCGGCAAGACCCGCCTCGGGCGCGGTGATCGTCACCAGCTGCCAGCGCGCGGGCGCCGGGCGGCCGGTGCGCGGATCTAGGATATGACCGACCCGCCCCGCCGCATCGAAGGTGGTGCCAAGCGCCGAGGAACTGGCGAGCGCCCGATCCGCAAGGTCGACCTCGCCGCCCGAGGCCAGCTGCACCGGCCAAGGCTTGCCATCGGGTTGCGGGCCAAGCGCGTGGAACTCGCCGGTGTCGATCAGAATGCGATCGAGCCCGCGTTCGCGCAAGAGCGCCGCGACCTTGTCGGCGATGAAGCCCTGCGCGATGCCGTTCAGCGTCAGCGCCTGCCCCGGCGCCAGCGTCACACGGCGGCTGTCGTAGGTGACCTTCGTCCAGTCGATCTTTTGCAGCGCCGTCGCGATCTCGGCCTCCGTGGGGGCCCCGCCCGCACTGAACCGGGTCGCATAAAGCGCCCAGAGCGGCTGCACCGTCGGATCGAAAAGCCCGCCCGTCCCGGCATGGACGCTGTCGGCCAGCGCCAGACATTCCAGCAGCTCGAAGGGCGGTTCCGACAGGGTGCCCGCGGCATTCAGCCGGGCCAGCGCGCTGTCGGAACGGTTCAGCGAAAAGATCGCTTCGAGCCGCGCAATCTCGGCAGCGGCATCGCGGGTGATCGCCTCGGCCTGCGGATGGTCGACCAGAATGCGGGCCCGCGCGCCAAGGGCGATGCCCTGCCAGACATGGGTCTCGGCGCGCAGCGGCGTCGCGGCCAGAGCCGCGATCCCGGCCGAAATGCTCAGGAAACGGCGGCGGTTGAAATTCGTCATCACATGCCCCCCTTCATCTTGCTGTGGTCATGCGCCTTCAACCGGCCGCTGTAATTCGTGTCATCCGCGGCCAGGGCCTCGGGCTCGGAGGTGCCCAGCGCACTCGCCGGGATGTCGGCCAGCTTCATCGCCTGACCGCCGAACTGCGCGATGAAGGCCTGCGCGTCCTTGTCCTGACTGAAAGGGACGAATTCGGGCTGCTCCATCCCGCCGAGCCGCGACGAACCGACGACATAGATCGCGCTCTGGGCGGAGATCCAGGCCAGCGTGCCCGGCTGCGCCCAGTCGCCCGCGCCCATGTCGGTGACATAGGTGGCCAGCACTTCGCCATCCTTCTCGGGCATGCGCAGATAGGCGACGACATCGCGGACCTGACTGAAGAACAGCGGCTTGCCGGGATGTTCCTGCAGATGCACCTGCGCCTTCGGGCCGCCATGATCGAGGATGTTCATCTGGCAGAAATAGCCCACGGCTTCCTCGGTCAGCGAGACGGGCTGCGGGATCGCGGCCTCTTCACGACAGGCGGCCAGAAGACAAAGGGCAAGAAGGAGGCGTTTCATGGCACGACCTTTCGGAAGGAGAGAAGGGCAAGTCCCCCGGAGACGAGGGGCCAGATCAGGACGGAGGCCGCAGATTGCCAGACCGGCACCGATTGCGCGGCGGCGGCAACCCCGGCGGCGACCGCCGTCGCCTGCGAGGCGGCAAGGTTGTAAAGCCGGAACGCATCGGCCGGGTTGGCCAGCAGGGTCAGCGGGAAGACCTGTTTGGTGAAAAGACCGCCATTGTCGGCCACGACCGCGGCGAGCAGCGCGAGGTCATACAGCACGACGGCGAGCAGCCAGAGCCCGATCGCCAGCCCCGCCGCGCCCGAGGGGCGTTTGGCGCGGGCCGAGATCGCATAGCCAAGGCCAAGGAAGGTGGCGCCGAGCGCAACCGAGGTCCAGATCAGCCGCACAAGCGCGCCAAGACCCTGCACCGAGGTCGGATCGAGCAGGAAGGCCGCCACCCCGGCGGTGCCATAGCCCGCGATCAGCGCCAGCGTCAGGATGGCCAGATGCGCGACGGCCTTGCCCGCAAGGATCTGTCCGCGCCCGATCGGATAGGTGAGGATCAGGGACAGGGTGCCGCGCTCGGCCTCGCCCGCGACCGCGTCGAACGAGAGCAGAAGCGCGATCAGCGGCACGAGATAAACCGACAGGCTGGTGAGGCTCGCCACCGTCACCGAAAGCCGGTCGACCCCCAGACTGCCGGTCGGGCCGGAGCCCGCCGCGGTCAGGATCAGCGCGAAGACCACCATCAGCACGGCGGCGATGGCCAGCCAACGGTTGCGGGCGGCGATGCGGAATTCGGCCCGGGCAAGGGCAAGGATCGCCGTCATTGGCCGTCCCTCCGGCTGAAATGACTGTAGATGTCCTCAAGCGAGGGCGGGATCAGCTCGAGATCGGTGACCGCCTCGCCCAGCGCGGTGATGCGGGCGAGGAAGGCCAGCTTCTGGCCCTGCGAAACGCAAAGGTGGAACTGCGCGACCTGCAACACGGCTTCGGGCAGGGAATCGGCCACGGTCGCGGCCTGCCCGAAAGCGGGGGTGATCTGCATCGTCACCGGCAGATCGGCCTCGGACCGCAGCGTCGACAGCGTGCCCGTCGCCACCAGATGCCCGCCCGACAGGATCACGATCCGGTCGGTGCGCGCCTCCACTTCGGTCAGCGCGTGCGACGAAAGCAGGATCGCCGCCCCCTCGGCCGCAAGTTCATCGAGCAGCGCGTAGAAATCCCGCCGCGACACCGGATCGAGACCCGAGGTGGGTTCATCGAGGATCAGAAGCTTCGGATGCCCGACCAGCGCCTGCGCCAGCCCGACCCGCTGCCGCATGCCCTTGGAATAGGTGCCGATCCGCCGCCGCGCCGCGCCGTGCAGCCCGACCCGGTCGAGCAGACCGCGGGCCTTGGCCGGGTCTTCGCCGCGCAGCGACAGGAAGAGCCGGATCTGCTCCTCGCCGGTCAGCGCGGGGTGAAAGGCGACGTTCTCGGGCAGATAGGCCACGCCCGCGCGCGCTTGCGCCGAACCGGGCGCCGCGCCCAGCACCGAGACCTGCCCGGCGTCGTAAGGGATCAAGCCCAGAACGATCTTCATCAGCGTGGATTTGCCCGCGCCGTTATGGCCCAGAAGCGCCACCCGCTCGCCCGGGGCGACATGGAAGCTGACGGCACTGAGCGCCGCAACCTCCTGATAGTGCTTAGTGAGAGAGGTCAGTTTCAGCATCTTCTTCGGTGTCTTTCATCCAGCGGTCGCCGACTTCGGCGGCAGCCGCGGCCAGGTCGGGGGCAAGGGGAATTTCAAGGGGCGCCATCAGCGGATGGCTGTCGACGATGCCCCCGGGCAGCGTCGCGGGAAAGCTCTGCTGGCTCCAGCGGATCAGCTGCACGGCGGGTGACCCCGTAAGTAGCCCGGCCGCGGGTTGCGACCACAGGATATGGTCCATCAGATCGTTCGGCCGGAATGCCTGATCGGCAAAGCCGTCGCCGTTGAGGTCAAAGGCCGCAAGGTCGGACCAGTAGTTGCCGCGGCCCTCGAGGCTCCATTCCAGATCCCTTGTGCCGACATATTTCACCTGATTGCGGTTGCCGACAAAGGCATTGTCGGTCACCGCATTGCGCGCCGATCCGGCGGTGTAGTGAATGCCGATGTCGCAGCCCTGAAAGCGGTTCCCGGCAATCAGGTTCTTGTTGGCATCGTAAAGGAAAGTGCATTTCGCCGCGCCGACGACCAGATTGCCGATCACGTCGGCATCGTTGGTCGAATTCAGCATCACGCCGTGGTCGCGGTCAGCAAGCGAGATGTTGCCCGTCACCTGCACCCGGCGCGAATACATCATCGCAAAGCCAAGGTGGTTGCCGATCGAGACATTGTCCTCGACCGTGCTGTCGTTCGTATACATGTAGTGGATCGCGAAGCGCAGATCCCGAAATGTATTGCGCCGATAGGTGTCCTTCTTCGAGGCATTGGAGAAGATGCCATCGCGGCCGTAGCGCACGGTGTTATCCTCGATCACCACGCCGGGCGCGTTCCAGACGTAAAAGCCGTTGCCGCGGGCGATCATGTGCGGGTCCTGCCGCCCGGTGATCGCATTGCCGCGCGCCGTGCTGTCGATGGCGCCGTGAAAGTCGATCCCGTGCATGTTGTCGCGCAGGATGTTGTTCTCGATCAGCGCGCGATGCACGCCCTTGACCACCTTGATCCCGGCGTCGATTTCTTCGTTGCGGGTGCCCGAGTTCTGCACGATCAGCCCGCGCAGGGTGACGTCATCGGCCGTCACGGTCAGCACCGTGCCGCTTCGACCGCCGTCGATCACCGCCGCGCCCTGCCCGTCCAGCGTCAACGGCTTGTCGATGACGGCGGGGCCATAAGACCCCGCCGCCAGGCTCAGCACGTCGCCCGGACTTGCCGCGGCGATCGCGCCTTGCAGGGCTGCCTTGCCCGGGAAAACCATGACCGTCTCGGCCTGCATGGGACAGGCGAGCAGGGTCAGGATGAGAGAGACGCAAGGCAGCCGCATCGCTTACGCCTTCGGACGCACGAACATGCGGCCGCGCATTTCCATGTGCAGCGCGTGGCAGAACCACTGGCAGTAATACCAGTAGACCCCGGCATTGGCGGCAACGAAGGTGACCGAGGAGGTCGCCTGCGGCCCGATCTCCATCGCGACGCCATGCCCGCCCATGGTGAAGCCATGCGTCAGGTCGTCGATGTCGTCGAGGTTGGTGATGACGACGGTCACCTCGTCGCCCTCGTTCACCTCGAAGCTCTCCATCGCATAGTTCGGCGCCTGAGCCGACATGTAGACGCGCACCTTGGTCGGATCGGCCTTGTCGCGCACCACCGAGGCCTGTTCGCCATCCAGATCGATGCCATCGGCCTCGGCCTGTTTGCGGGTCTCGGCCCAGAACGGGTCGTTGCGCTCCCAGATCGACTTGATGTTGGTCATCTTGCTGGCATGCACCGCGATCGCATCATGCGGCTCGGCAAAGTTCGGGCCGTCGTGCACGACCTTCATCTTGTCGCCCGAGATGTCGATCAGCTGATCGTTTTCCGGCTTCAGCGGGCCGACGTTCAGGAACCGGTCCTTCGAGAACTTGCACAGGCAGACCAGCCACTTGCCATCGGCGTCGAGGGTCTCGCCCATCGAGGTCTTGAGGTGGCCCGGCTGATATTGCACGTCGCATTTGTCAAGGATCGGATCGACCTTCTCGCCGGCGTAGAGCTTCTTCGCCAGCTCGATGTTCCACTTCACCACCTGGCTGTCGAGGAAGAGCGAGGTATAGACGTTGCCCTTGCCGTCGAAGGCGTTGTGCAGCGGCCCGAGGCCCAGTTCCGGTTCCGCGACCACGACCGAGCGCGGATCGGCGTCGGTATCGAAGATCGTGTCCAGTTTCGTGACGTCGATCACCGTGACGGTGGGCGAGAGCTTGCCGCCGATGCACAGGTGCTGCTTGTCGGGCGCCATGTTGCAGCCGTGCGGGTTGTTCGCGACCGGGATGTAACGGGTGTAGTTCTTGTTCGAGCCTTTGCGCCCGTCGATCACCTTGACGCCGTTCAGTTCCTGATAGTCCCCCGCCGCGATGCCCTTTTCGATCTCGGCGATGTTGAAGACGACGACATGGTCCATGTCCGAGGCCGTCATCTCGGCCGTGTTCATGCCCATTTCGCTGTTGTAGCTGGTCGAGAACGCCCATTTGCCTTCGTAGTCGGCGTCGGTGTTGTCGAGGTTGCCCGAGACGATCACCTGCCACGCGACGTCCCACTTGTCGGCATCGACCGCTGTGAAGATGTTCACATAGGTCTTCACGTCGGCCATGGTCGAGCCGTCGTTGTTCAGCGGCGTTTCATCTTCGCCGTTGCAGAAGACATAGTTCGAGCGCGGCCACTTCTGCGGGCGCAGGCCGTGGATCGCATGCGCGTTCGGGATTTCCAGAATCGCGTCGCATTTCATCACGTCGCCACGCACGCGGGCGACGCGGGTGTTGGCCTTGTCGTTCATGAACAGGTAGCGGCCGTCATACTTGCCCTCGGTGAAGGACATGTGGACGTGGTGAAGGTCGCCGTTGTCGTGGATCTTCTTGCCGTTCGCGGCGAGGAATTTCTTCGTGTGCTCGGTCATCGACCGCTGATGCACGCGCAGCGATTCATTCGTCTGCCCCCAGCCGGTGGCCGAGCAGCGGTTGAACACCGGAACCCGCATCAGTTCGCGCATCGACGGGATACCGAGGATGCGCATCTCGCCGGACTGGCCCGAGGACCAGAAGCCATAATATTCGTCCAGCTGGCCCGGCGGCACTTCGAAGCCGCCCGTGGCGCCTTCGGCCTGCGCCGCACCGGCCGCGGCCAGCGTCGCTCCGGCCACGCCGGTGCCAAGCGCCAGACGCCCGGCAAGCCCGCCTGCCAGCGCCGCGCCGCCCGCGGTCGCCCCCAGAAGCATCCTGCGGCTGATGCCGGCTCTGGTTTCCTCGGTCATGGTCGAACTCCTTTGTCAGTTCAGTGAGGGGTATGGGGATGGTTGCGCAGGTCGCGCGGGGGCGCGTCCGACGCAGATGTCGGAGCCACGGCGGCGCGGCGTTTGTCCTGACGGATCACGACGGGGCAGCGCGTGTGGCTTTGGTAGAGCACCTGGCAATGCAGACAGGTGACGCATTCGTTCGGGTTGATCTCGCCGGTCGGGTGGATCGCCTGCACCGGGCAGTCATGCGCGCAGACCTGACAGGGGTTGCCGCAGTCGTGGTAGCGCTTGAGCCAGTCGAACATCCGCAGCCGCGCCGGGATGGCGAGCGCGGCCCCCAGCGGGCAGAGGTAGCGGCAATAGAACCGCTCGACGAAAAGCCCGGCCATCAGGAGCGCCGCCGCATAGGCCACGAAGGGCCAGGCGCGCATGAATTTCAGGATGATCGCGGTCTTGAAGGGCTCGACTTCCGCAAGGTGTTCGGCCTGCTCGATCGAGGCCAGCGAGACCCCGAACAACCCGAGGAAGATCATGTACTTGATCGGCCACAGGCGCTCGTTCAGGCCCCAGGGCAGGGTCCATTGCGGAATATGCAGCGCCCGTGCGATGCGGTTGGTGATTTCCTGCAACGCACCAAAGGGGCAGAGCCAGCCGCAATAGGCGCCGCGGCCCCAGAACAGCAGTGCGGCGGCGACGGCGAACCACAGGATGAAGGTCAGCGGATCGAGCAGGAAGGCCTGCCAGCTGAAATGCGTGGTCAGCGCGCCGAACAGCGCCATCAGGTTGACGACCGAGAGCTGCGCATTGGCGTAGAAGCCAAGGAAGACCAGCGTCACGCTCAGGAAGCTCATGCGGAACCAGAAGAAGGCGCGCGCATTCCGCGTCACCGCGTTCTGGAAGAAGAAGACCAGCGTCAGCACCGTCAGCATCGTCGCGGTGACGGCAATCTCGAGCGTCTTGCCCGCCCAGATCGAGCGCCAGAGGGTCGCCTGCGCATCGGTCTCGTCCAGCGGCGCCGCGGCGGCGGCCACGACCACGGGTTTCAGGTAGTGGGGCGGCAGCTGATAGGCGAGATCGAAGGTGGTGAAGAGCTTCTGCGTCGCCGCCACCGGGCGCTGCACCAGCAGCTGAAGACGGAACGGTTTCGCCGGATCGAAGCCCAGATCGGCGGGGATCTTGAAAAGGTCGGCCTCGCCGAAATCGGGGGCGCCCTTGGCGTTCAGCGAAACCAGACGGCGGTGGTCATGGTCGTGGAACCGCACCGTCACGTCATCTTGCACCAGCACGATGCGGTCGAAGATGCCACCGCGGACATAGCCCGAGCCCTTGAAGGAATAGAGCCCGTTCGCCGCGATCGCGATCGCGGATTCGCCGGGTTTGAGCCAGGCTTGCAGGTTCGCCGCTTCGGCCGGACCAAGCACGGCCTTGCCGATGCCCGGCACCGACACCAGCGCCATGTTGAGGTCGATGAAATTCGTCTGCGGTGCGTCGGTCAGCGCATGAGTGGCGGCGCGCGGATCGGCAAGCGCGGCGAAAGCCTCGTTCACCTGCCCGACATCGAGCGACAGCCGCCGCACCGTGCCGTCGCCCTGCATCGCCAGCCAGCCCTCGGGCGCGGCGACGGCGGGGTCGATCTCGGCTTTCGGGCCGGTCTCGACCTCGGCCTTCATGCCGCCAAGACCAAGGGCGCGGGCGACCTTGATCCCCGAGCGCAGGATCGAATCGTCGATCACCATCACCGTGACGGTGGCGCCCGAAATGATCTGCAGATCATGGGCCGAGGCCTTGTCGGTGGCGGCCTTCGGCAGATCGACGCCCACATAGGAGCCGACGAGCGCCTTGACCTTGGCCTCGGGGATGCCGACCAGAACGATCGGCTCGGAATGTTTGACAAGACGGGCGCCGATCACCTTGCCCGCGGGGTCCAGCGCCACCATCACATGGATGGGCTTGCCCGAGTAGCCGGTGGTGCCGACGAAATCGGAGGTCACATAGACCCAGCCCAGCTGGGTCTGGCCCTGCAGCACCGGGGCGACCGCCAGATCCTCGCGCAGGGGGCCGAAGCCATCGGCGCCCGGGACAAGATCGGCAGCCGCGATCTGCGGCAGGTATTTCTCGAGCACGGTGCCCCCGGCCAGAGCGGGCCCCGACAGCATAGCCATCAGCCCGAACACAAGCCCGCAGAACACGGAGAGGAAAAAGGTCGGTCTTCGCATCAAGAGATCATCCGGACAGGGGCCGCGCACGGGGGGCCGCGGGCAGCAGGAGCAGGATCGGGCCGCGCCGGGATCTCGGCCTGCGCCGTGATCCAGAGGGGTTCGAAACGGGTGTCTGCCGCGCGGATCAGTTTGGCGGGACGCGGAACGACCGCGCCCGCAGCGGCGGCAAGGCAATCGGGGCAGGCATCGCAATCGGCCGGTGTGGGAGCCGGGGCGGCATGTCCCTGCGCATCGAGCCAGACCACTTCGGTGCCGCCTGCGCTCGAGCAGATCTCCATCGGGCTCAGCCCCGCCTGCGCAGCGCAGGCCGCCGTGCTCCAGACGCCCGCCATCACCAGAGCCAGACAGAGGCTCAGGCGGAGGGCCAGGGCGGCCAGCGGCGTCAGACGCCGCGCAAGGGGCGCGGTGAAGGTCATGTTCTCTCCCTAGGGGGGGATGTTCTCACCGGCCTTGATTTAAGTCATGTGAAATATCCTTTTTATCGGACCTCGACCCGCAGATTTTTTCGCGTAAGGATATTCGCATCTGTTCAGAGGTGGCCCTTGCGCCTGACGACCTTCACCGACTATGCCCTGCGCCTGTTGATCTATACGGCCGGCAAGCCCGAGACCCGGGTGACGATCGACGAGGTCTCGGACTGGTTCGGGATCTCGCGGGCGCATGTGAAGAAGGTGGTTCTGGCGCTGGCGCGGGGCGGATTTCTTGTCTCGAGCAAGGGGCGAAACGGCGGCTTCACGCTGGCGCGGCTTCCCGATCAGATCAATCTCTCGGAGGTGATTCTGGCGACGGAGCCGGATTTCGGCCTGTTCGAATGCTATCTCTCGGGCAATGAATGCCGGATCTCGCGGCCCTGTCGGCTGCCCAACATCGCGAACGAGGCGCTGGATGCCTTCGTCGCCGTCTTGGCGAAATACACGCTCGCCGATGTGATCTTGCGGCCGAAATATTTCCTGAACCCGATCGAGGGCCCCAAGCCCTTGCGCGGACCAAAGGTCGAGCGCGTCAAGACACCCTGAGCTCCCGGACGCGGGTGATATTTGCCTGCAGCGTCAGCCTGTCGTTCACGTCATAAGCAAGTCCGTCGAAAGCGCTTTGCGCCTCGATTACCGTCGCAAGATCAATTTCCGGCGCGTCGCTGTGGCCGACAAATCCGGTCAGGCGCGCCGAGATCGCCCGTCCAGCCGGAACACGACGCCGTCATAGCGGGCCCGCTTTCGCCTTGCCCATGCAACCACTCGGCCGAGGGCATCCTGTTACCATCGCAACGCGCGATCTGCGGACCAAGGCGCGTCGACACGACACGATCAGCACATGCTGACGCCGCGGGGACACGCGCATCGCGGGCGCCTCGGACGGCGGTCCGGGGACGGGTTCCGGCGCCGTCCCCGGCGGAAAGGTCGTCTGAGGAGCGCAGGCGGCCTGACAGGCGGCGATCAGCTCCCGCAACAGGTCCGACACCTCGGCATCATCGACACCGGGCAGCCATTCCAGCGCGTCTTCCAAAGCACGCGCGGTTTGACTGACCGCATGAAACCCGTGGGTGTCGCCATTTCCCGCCAGTTTGTGCGCCCGGTCCCGCAAATCCTGCCGCACCTCGGTGGGAACCCCGGATTGCCACGCCGTCAGGGCAAGCCCGTCAAAGTGCTGTTTCTGCGCCGCCAGATAAGACAGATACGTCGCGCGGACCCGATCCAGAAAAAAGGGTGTCAGCATCGGGCAGCATGACGGACACCTTTCTCCGGGCAAAGGACTTAGGCTCAGGACTTCGGTAACGGGGTCGTCCCAGTCAAGCGGTTTTGCGCATGCGATCTGGGCCGCCGCGGCGCGGTCTTGTTCTTTGAGCAAGTGCTCT
>NZ_QJTK01000017.1 GCF_003217355.1 Rhodobacter viridis
ATGCACGCCGTGCTTCACCACCAGCTCGGCGATCGTCGCCTCGCCACGAATGGCTTCAAGCGCCACCTTCGCTTTGAAGTCCGCGCTGTAGTTCTGCCGTTTGCCAGCCACGCTGTTCGTCCTCGTCTTCCTTGGCGGCAAGCTTAGCAAACTGTCCGCTGGCTGGGGACCACCTCACCATGTGGGGTCAACATGAGCCGCAAACCCTCCGCGAAGCAATCGTCCCAAACGGTTCCATGGCTGCGGATGGCGGACATGCTGCGGCAGCCCCGGAAGGCCTCGGGGGCGGGAGGTGGAAGGGCAGTCCACCAGATCACCTCAGGGACGGGTACGCAGGCCGCCCGCAAAACGATGCGCCACAGCGGCAGGCCTGCCCCAAAAGACAGGTGTTGCGGACCGGAACGGAAATCTTGTCGCAGCTGGGGCGACGGGGAGCGGGTGTACCATCTGGCTGTCGTCCGTGTGCCAATGGACAAGGCCAATTCCGGCTTACGTCGTGCTGCGCAGCGGACGAAAGAGGAGGAGACCATGCCTATTACTGGACTTCCCGTCACCGGTGACAACAACACAGTCACCGTCACGCCCACGGGGATCTACAGCGTCGATGCCGGGGGGGGTGTCGACACGCTGGTTCTGAACTATGCGGCGCTTTCAAGCGACATCATCTACGAATATGCGGGCAACGGCTATTATCGCTTCACCGATTATCTATCGTCCAGCATCGACTTCTACAGCTTCGAGCGGTTCAATCTGCGCGGCGGATCGGGGGATGATGACCTGCGCGGGGCCAATGACGTCGATCAGCTTTATGGCGGCGCCGGGGCCGACAGCCTGACCAGCGGGCTGGGGGCCGACACGATCAACGGCGGTGCGGGCTTCGACCGCTGGACCGCGGATTACGGAAGTGTCACCGATAACGTGCTGATCACGCTTTCCGTCGATCCCGCGATCACCCAGCTTGTCGCGGCCACCGGCGCCCGCTTCGCCCAGATCGAAACGCTCACGATCACCACCGGCATCGGCGATGATGTGATCAACACTTCGGCCTTTGTCGGCAACGACAACATCACCACGGGCGATGGCGACGATCAGGTCGACGGCGGGCGCGGCGTCGATTGGGTCAATGGCGGGGCGGGCACCGACATCCTGGCCTTCGACTGGTCCGCGATCACCGATCCGAGCTTCGCAATCCGCAATTCCTATGTGTCGAACGGCTGGTATCGCTATTCTGCGCTCAGCGGCGATCAGGTGAACTACATCAATTTCGAACGCTACTTCCTGACGGGCGGCGCGGGAAGCGACGGACTGTCGGGCGGCGCGCTGGCTGACCGGCTGACCGGCAATGGTGGCAACGATTCGCTGATCGGTGGTACCGGGGCCGATACCGTCGCGGGTGGCGCCGGGATCGACCTGTGGCAGGTCGATCTTTCCGACAGCGAGGCGAACACCTCGGTCAGCCTGATCAGCCAAACCACCAACACTGGCGCGGTGATCAGCGGCATCGAGCGGCTGAGTTACACCGGCTCGGCCTTTAACGACACCGTCGTCGCGCTGGCCGGCAGCTACAACGACAGCTTCACCATGGGCGCGAGCGATGACACCGTCACCACCGGCCGCGGTGTCGACAGCGCCAATGGCGAGGCGGACGAGGATCTGCTGGTGATGGACTGGTCGGGCATCACTGATGCCACTCAGGGGATCAGCCGCAGCTATGTCTCGAACGGCTGGTATTGCTTCAGCGCCGCCAGCGGCGACCGTCTTGACTACATCAACTTCGAGCGTTTCTACCTGACCGGCGGCGCGGGCGGCGACTATCTTCTGGGCGCGGGGCTGAACGACCGGCTGGTCGGCAATGGCGGTGACGACACGCTGTCGGGCGGTGGCGGAGTTGACGTGATCACCGGGGGTGACGGCGTCGATCTGTGGGAGGCGAACCTCTCCGAACACGAGACCAACGTCACCATCAACTTCCAGACCCAGACCACGAGTTACGGCGCGGCGATCAGCGGGCTGGAACGGCTGAATTACACCGGAACCGCGGTGCGCGACCTCATCACCACCCGCAGCGGCGTTTATAACGACAACCTCTACCTGGGCGCGGGCAATGACAGTGCCACGGTCTGGCGCGGTGTCGATGCGGTCAATGGCGCCGAGGGCGAGGACACGCTGATCCTCGACTGGTCGGGCATCGCCGGGGCGACGCAGGGGATCACCTACAGCTATGTCTCGAACGGCTGGTATCGCTTCAGTTCGACAAGCGGCGATCAGGTCGATTTCATCAACATCGAGCATTACGACATGACCGGCGGCGCGGGCCATGACAGTCTGGTCGGTGGCACGATGAACGACACCCTGCGCGGCGGCGCGGGCAATGACACGCTCGAGAGCGGCGCCGGGCGGGCGGTGATCGACGGCGGCGCGGGCACCGACCTGTGGCGGGCCGATCTGTCGGCGATCTCGGCGGGGTTGCGCTTCAGTGCCTCGGCCAGCCAGACCGCGGCGCAGGCGACCGGCTCGGGTTGCGACGTGCGCAACATCGAACAGGTCAGCCTGACGGGCGGGGCCGGAGCCGATCTGGTCGACACGACCAGCCAAAGCGGCAACGACTGGTTTGCGGGCAATGCGGGCAATGACACCGTCTCGCTCGGGCTTGGCCAGGACGGGTTCGACGGCGGCGTCGGGGTCGATCTGCTGATCCTCGACTATTCCGCCAGCACCGAGGCGATCCAGAGCCGCTACACCTCGAACGGCTGGAACCGCTACGGCGAACAGGGCGACGCGCATTATACCGACTACATCAACGTCGAGCGCTTCAACGTGAGCGGCGGGGCCGGGGCCGACACGCTGATCGGCGCCGGGGCGGCCGACACCTTGAGCGGCGGCGCGGGCAACGACTGGCTCAATGGCGCGGCCGGGGCCGACCGGATCAACGGCGGCGAGGGGGTGGATACCTGGCAGGCCAATTATGCGGGCGTGACGGTGGCGATCGGGCTGACGCTCAATGCGGCAGGCGCGGCCACCGTGACCGGGGCGGGCACGGTGCTGACCGGAATCGAGGCGGTGTCGCTGACCACCGGGCAGAATGCCGACACGATCAACCTCTCGGCGGGAAGCGGTAACGACGCGGTGGCGACGAACGAGGGCAATGACACCGTCAATCTGGGCCGCGGCTGGTCGGAATGGGCGGACGGCGGGGCGGGCACTGACAGCCTGACGCTGAACGCCTCTCTGGCGACGTCGGGGCTGCGGACGGATTACGTCTCGAACGGCGCCTACCACATCTATGCCACCGATGGCAGCTACGATGCCACCTTCAACAACTTCGAGACCTACAGCATCACCGGCTCGGCCCGCAACGACCGGATCTACACCTTTGGCGGCAACGACCGGATCAGCACCGGTACCGGCAACGACATCCTGAACGGCGGCGACGGCAACGACACGCTGCTGGGCGGCGCGGGGGCGGATCTGTTCCAGTTCACCAACCTTTACGGCTGCGGGGTTGACACGATCGCCGATGGCGCCAGCGGCGACCGGATGCGGCTTTACGGGGTGACGCTGAGCGCGATCAGCGACGGCGCAGGCACGACGCTGGGCGCCGGGCAGGTCGCAGTCTCGTCGGCGGGCGGAGTGACGACGCTGGCGATCGGGCTTGACGGCACCGCCGGGGCGGATCTGACGATCTGGCTGACGGGCAGCTTCACCGCGGCCAGCTTCAGCCTGTCGGGCAGCGACATCATCTTCGTTTGACAAGAGCCCGTCCCGCCCGGTTCCCCGCCGGACGGGACGTCTCCGCCGTCCTCCGGGCTTGTACCTGTCGGGGCTGATCCTGCTTTGCCGGAAACAGCAGCCCCTTGCCGAGGGCGCAATCCGGGCCTCGTGACGGATACCGTCCTGCCCGCATCCTGCACGGCTGGGGGCTCCGGCGCAAACGCGGATCGCAGCGGGCTCCACCCTGAAACGTCAAGCCACCCGCCGCTCTTGGGTGTTCGACCGTGCAGCGCCGCAGCGTCATCGGATCCGGGTCGCGGCTCAACCGCTCGCGCATGGCCTCGATCAGAGGCTCGTGCTCCCAGCGGGTGATCCGGCGCTCCGTGCCGGTGGTGCAACGGCCTTTCACGGGGCAGGTCTGGCAGCCGTTGATCCAGTAGCGGCGGAGCTGCAGGCCTCCTTCCTCACGGGTATAGCGAGAGATGAGTTCGTTGCCGGCCGGGCAGGTGTAGATGGGGGATCGAAGGTTGCGGAGCGTAAAGACAATCGTCTACCGGCAGCAGGGTTTGGCGCCGGAATGCCACGTTCATCGCCTCTTCGGATTCAGCGAAGACGGTGGATCGCGGCTCTGACGGCCCGGTCTTCATATTCTCGACCGTTGCGCGCTTGCGCCACTTCGCAACGGTCTTGGGGGTGATACCGAGCTCCCGGTTCGGCTGCGCGAGCAAAGCTTGCGATCATTTCACTCGCGCGGCCTGCGTCGTGACGCAGCGCGGCTGCGCTTCGGTCCCGTGACCCCACTTTGCGACCGGGGGACCGGTTCGGTCCCCGCTCATCCGTGTCAAAGCCGAGGGGCGACGTCACGCCGGCGGCAGATAGCGCTGGCACAGCGCCTGCACGTCAAAGGGGGTGATCCGCGTCAGGCAGGCCAGCGCGCGCGGGCATTGCGCGGCGCTGACAATATAGCAGGGCGCGCAGGTCATGTCCCGGCGCAGCGCCACCGCCTGTGGTCCCAAAGGCCCCCATTCCTCCGAGGCGATCAGCGCGGAATGCACCGCCACCGTCGGCACGCCAAGCCCCGAGGCGATATGGCTCGGGCCGGAGTTGTTGCCGACGAAGAGCACGCCTTGCGCGATGATCCGCGGCAGTTCCGACAGGCTCGAGCGCCCGACCAGATCGAAGACCCGATCCTGTCGCTGCACCTGCGCCAGCACCTTGTCGGCAATTTCGCGTTCGTCCGGCCCGCCGATCAGGGCGATGCGCAAGTCCTCGCGCTCGGCCAGAAGATCGATCAGACGCGCGAAGGACGCCGTCGGCCATTGCCGCAACGGTGTCCCGGCTGCCGGATGCACGATGACATAGCGATGCGCGAAGAGATCGGCAAAGTCGCTGCGCAGCCGCTCCGACAGAGGCGGCAAAAGGTCAAGCGGGGTCGAGATCGTGCGCCGATCCTCGGTGAAGGCGGTGCCGACCGCCTCGACCAGATTGAGCAGATCGGTCGCGACATGGTTGCGCTTGTCCATCTGCTGCGCGTCCCCCTCCCATTCGAGGGCGATGTCGAGCCAGGGGAAGCTCTGGTCGTGGTCATAGCCCGCCAGCAGCGGGGCCCCGCTCAGCTGCAGGATATGCCGCGTGTCGCCAAGCTTGCGCAGATCGACCGCCAGATCGAAGCGCCGCGTGGTCAGCTCGGCCGCCAGCGCGGCGTAATCGGCCTTGCTCAGCTTCTTGCGCCCCAGCCCCGAGCGGGCATCGAAGAATTCGAAGGGCATCACCTCGTCGATCGCGGGCTCCATCCGGGCAATGCCCTGCGCCGACTTGCCGACCAGCGCGGTCAGCTTCGCCTCTGGGAACAGCGCCTTGAGCCGCCGCAGCGCGGGCAGCGCGGTCACCAGATCGCCGATATGATCGAGCTTCACCGCCAAAATGCGTGCGATCCGGTCCCGACGACCAAGTGGCGTGCCCGCGTGGACAACGCGCAGCGGCTCTTCCTCCAGCGCGTAATCTTCGGCTTCGCTGCCGATGCCGGGGTTGAGATAGGGGTCGCCCATCGCCTGCCGATCGGCCCAGCGGGCCAGAAATCCGCTCGTGTCGAAATCGTCCGAGAGCGCCGCGCGGCTGGCCAGTTCGTGATGCGTCAGCCGCGCATGCGGGGTGTAAAGCACGGCCAGACCGGCTTCGTGCAGGCGCAGACTGAAGTCGACGTCGTTGTTCACCACGCTGTGGTTTTCATCGAAACCGCCCTGCGCCTCGAAGACCTCGCGGCGCGTCATCATGCAGGCGCCGGTCAGGCACAGCACGTTGCGCTGGCTCAGGGTGAGACCGAAATAGCCCGGGTCCGTCCCCGCAAGGAAGCGGAAGGCGTGACGGGCGACGCCCGCCTGATGGCGCGACAGGAACATGCCCGCGTGTTGCACCCGGCCGTCGGGGTAAAGCAGTTGCGCGCCCACCACACCCACCTCGGGCCGGGCCGCCTCGGCGGTCAGCACTTCGAGCCAGTCCGGTTGCAAGGCCTCGGTATCGTCATTGAGAAACAGCAGGAAATCACCGCTTGCCGCCGCCGCGCCCAGATTGTTCAGCCGCGACCAGTTGAAGGGCTCGTCGACCTCGAGGACGACATCGGCATGGGTGCGGAACCATTGCTTCCAGTGTCGCCCCTCGGCGCCAAGCCCGCGCTTGCGGATGTTGTCGACGATCACGATTTCGACCGGGGTGGTCGTGCAGGTCCGGCGCAGGCTGTCGACGCAGCGTTCGACATGGCCGCCCGCCCCGATCGACGGGATGATCACCGAGACCCGCGCCGCGGGCGGCGGGGTCCGTGCGACGCGATGCAGGAAGGGGGCGGCCCCGGGCAGGACGCGCGCGGCCAGACCGCTGGCGCGCAGATGCGCGACAAGCGCCCGCCGCTCGGCGGCATGGGTTTCGGGCAGACCGCCCTGTTCCAGCATCAGCCCCGGAACATGACGGATGCTGCCTGCCGCCACGGCCGAGGTCAGGCGCAGCAGCGCCCCGAGATCGCCCGCCGCTTCCAGATCGGCCAGGCTCATCCCCAGCCGCTGCAGCAAGGCCCCCCGCACCAGCCAGGCCCGGCCGATGTAGTTCTGCGACAGCAGCAGATCGGGCGACCACCCCGGTTTCAGACAGGGGATGAGGTTTTTGGGCTGGGTCGGGTCCGGGCGCCGGTCATCGCCGTAGATCATCAAATCCGTGCCCGAGGCATCCAGAAGCCGGGCCAAAATCCCGTCGACCGCCAGAATGTCGCCCGCATTCAGCACCATCGCCAGCGCCTCGGGCGGCAGCGCCGCGGTGCTGTCGAGGAGGCCGATCCGCTCCGCCCCCCCGGCGCCGGCCGCCACGAGCTGTGCCCGGATCGTCTCGGCCTCGGCTCCGGCCAGCAGCACCCGCCAGTGCGGCCAGACCTGTGCGCTCAGGCTGCGCAGCGTTGCCAGCGCCCGGTCCGCCCTGTCCTTGCGGCCATCGACGCGCAGCACGATGACACATTCGGGCAGCGGTCCGCGCGCCGCCAGCGCCGCGAGGCCGGTCTCGGCCTCGGCCCAGGGCATCTTGCGGCGCAGCAGGCTCTGCGCGGTTTCCCCCTGCGCCAGATCGATGTCGACGCTGAACTCGAAGCTGGCACTGCCCCCCTTGCGATCGGTCGTGACCAGCCGCACCTGCGCGCGGCCGGTTTGCAGATTCCGCTTCGCCACCGGGAAGGCAAAGCCCCCCAGAAGCGAATTCGGATGGTCGGGATAGGCCGCGCCCACATCCTCGCGCCGCAACCCGTGATAGGCCCGCCCGAGCAGCCGGTCGTTCAGATAGACCTCGACCCGGTCGACCCCGTTCTTCGCCACCGCCCAGCCCTGCAGGTTGAAGGCGCCGGTGATCAGCCGCTGGGCATGGTTCGCGCTGATCTTCATCCCGTCCACCGCCATCAGCACCGCCTCGGGTGCGGGCTGACCGGGGGCCGTCGCGGCGCCGCCCTCCACCGGGTCGATCAGGAATTCGAAGCTCTGTTCGCTGCCATCCTCCAGTTCGACCACCAGCCCGATCCTTTGCGGCCCGTCGAGCGGCGCCGGAAGCTGCGCTTTCAGCTCGAAGCCCGCATTCATCGCGCCCGGCACATCGGGATGGGACATGGCAACATCAGGGCGGGGTCGGCCGGTCTGCGCCGTGCCGTGCCGCGTCTGCCCATGCGCGACCGAGAGCCGCCGCACCGGCCCCTCCGGCAGCAGCCAACCCGCCGCGCGGAACTGCCCGTCGCGGGTGAGCGTGACGAAATCGCAGTGAAACGGCATGTCGCGGTGCAGCTTGATCCCCGGCGGCTCCGCCGTCGTCTTCGTGGGCATCGGGCGGAGGGACAGCGCGGTTCCGGCGGGGGCCGCCTTCTCTGCCGCGGGCAGTTCGGCGACCGGGTTCGGCGTCGTCACCATCCGCCGCAAGGTGCCGTCCCGGGCGATGAATTCGATCGTCACCGTGCCCTTCGGGTCCTGCGCCAGATCGGCGCCAAGCCAGAACCCGGCACGTTCGGCATTCGGGTAGTCGGGGTATTCCGCGGCCACATCCGGGCGCGGCAGCGTCGGCAACACGCCCGCGAGCTTGCGGCCCTGCGACATCAGCTGGATCGACAGGATCGGCGTTCGCGACACCACCCAGCCCGAGACGGCGACCATGCCGCGCGGATCGATGTCGCAACGCTCGACATGGGTGTGCATGGCCAGCGCGTCGATGCCCTGCCGCGCATCGGGCAGCGCCAGCATCACCCGCTTGACGAAAAGCTGACCGCTGCCTGTCACGGCAAGCAGGATGATCTGCGCCGGGCCGTCGGGCAGGGGGCCTGCGGTCAGCCGCGCCTCGAAACCGGCATATTCGGCATGCGGCAGATGCGGGAAGAGCTTCGCCACATCGGGTCGATACTTGCCAAGGCTGGCCGAGGCCACGCGGGTCTCGCCCAGAAGCACGTCGATCCGCACGAAGGGCTCGGGGCCAAGGATCCAGCCGGAAACCCGACCGCTGCGGATATGCTTGCGGCCCTCGGCATCCTGCCGGGTTTCGAAGACTCGCGCGACATCAAGCCAGATCCGGCACGGATCGACGGGCGCTGCGGAGAAGGGAGCGGGGGCCGGGGATGTGGTGGTCATGGAACCTCGCAGGTTGATCGCATCGGCGCGGTGCAGCACCGAAACGGCCGACCGCGACGAGAGGGGGAAAGGCAGGGGGCGGGGGCTTTCGCGCAGATCATCGCATCATCCAGCCGATCAGCGCTTCGAGCTGAGGACCGAAGGACAGTGCGCCGCGGCTGGCGATGGCGCAGAATTCCACCGAGGGGCCGGGCAGGGTCCGCACCTCGTCGAACCCGGCCTCGAGCAGACGGCTGGCGAGCGACGCCTCGGTGAAGCCGGTACGATGGGCCATGAAGACATTGCCCTGGGCGATCGAGCTGCGATGGCCGTAAAGCACATCAAGCGCCGAGATCGGCCCGGCGGGCGAGCCGTAAAGCGGTCGGGCCGGATCTGCGGGATCGAATTGCGCGACGACTGCGGCCAGATCGGGCAGACGCAGCATCAGCATCCCGTCGCGGTGCAGGATCCGGGCAAATTCGCGCAGCACCGCATCGACCTCGTGATCATGGAAATGCTCGATCACATGCGAGCAATAGATCAGATCGGCCGCGCCATCGGCGATGACCGGGCGCAGATCGCCGAGATTGCTGCAGATATCGGGGCGACAGTCCGGGTTGATGTCGACCCGGATCTCGCGCCAGTCGGCAAAGGGCGCCGGATCGGGCAGCAGCTCGAACAGCCGCTGCGGCCCCGATCCCATGTTGAAAAGCGTCTGACGTGTCTGGTCCTGCATCGAACTCATGTCTTTCCTGAAAGAGCGGTCAGAAGCCGTCGGGGAGGGGACGGGCGATCGGATATCCCGCACATCGCGGTGCGGGATCGCGATGCCGCAGCGACAGGCCACGGTAGGGCAGGCCGTCGAGCGCGAAGAGCGGATGGAATTGCGTGTCGTTCAAAAGCGCCTCGCGCCATTTCGCGCGCAGGCTGGCCAGTTCGCGCTGCATCCGCAGCCCCGCCGGTGTCCCGCGCTCGCGCCCACGGCTGAGCGACTCGTGATGACGGATCACCGCATGCGGGCTCAGCACCAGCCGGTAGCCCGCCGCGCGCAGCTTCAGCCCGTAGTCGACATCGTTGAAATTCACCGCGAAGCGCTCGGCATCGAAGCCGCCGAGCCTTTCGAACAGGTCACGCCGCGTCAGCAGCATCGCCGCGGTCAGCCCGCCCGGTTCATGGGCGCAGCGCAGCATCTCGGCATAGCCGGGATCGCCGCGCATCCGATCTTCGAAGGCATGCACCGCGCCCACCCAGGGCCCGAGCGTGACGCCGCCATGCTGGATGATCTCGCTTGCCCGCATCATCAGCGGCCCGACCGCCCCGGTGCTGTCCTCTGCCAGCCGCCCGGACAATTCGGCCAGCACGCCGGGGACGGGAAAATCGACGTCGTTGTTCATGAAACAGAGCTGCGCGTGCCGTGCCTGCGCGGCGGCGAAATTGTTCATGCGGGCGAAGTTGAAGCCGCCTTCGACGCGCAGGATGCGGGCGCCGTCGCTTTCCAGCCGGTCGAACAGCGCCAGCGCCTCGGGCGCGTCGGAGGCGTGATCGACGATCATCAGATCCAGATCGAAGCCGGGATTCTGCGTGCGCAGCCCGGCAATCGCCGCGTCGAGCAGGGCGGCGTTGTTGCGGCTGGGCACGATCACCGAAATCGCCCTGTGCCGCGCCGGCCGGTTCAGATGCAGCGCGGGAAACAGCGCCCGGGGACGCGGGCTCTCCTGCACCCGGGTTCCGGGGGGCAGCAGCCCCGGCGCGTGCAGCGCCGCCGCAAGGGCCGCGCTACGCGCCGCGCAGCTGGCCCGCAGCGCCGCAGCTTCGGCGATGCCGCCCGGATGCGGCAGATGCCAGATCTGCCGCCGATCGGGGGCCTGCCCCGCGGGGGCAAGCCAGGCCAGAAGCAGCGCCGCGAGCGAGGCCGCGGGCGTTTGCAGCGCCGCCACGGGCAGGGCAAAACAAAGCGCGGCATGCCCCTGTTCGAGCAGCCTCTCCCAGTCGAAGGCGGGCATCAGCAGCGGCCAGAGCGTGCCATCGCTTTCGCGCAGCGCCAGATCGCAAAAGACCGCGCGGGCCTCCGGCATGCGCGGCAAGGCGGCCAGCATCCGCTCGGCAAAGGCGGGCAGCGGGCGGATGTCACGATGCGCCAGCAGCACCCAACCGCTGCCCGGGATCGGGTAAGCGATGCCGTCCGCTGCAACATCAAAGCTGCCGGGCCAATCCGCCGTCTCCGACAGTTCCGGGTAAAGCGCACCGTAGCCCTCCAGCCCCATGCTGTTGCCAAGCAGACCCTCCCAAGCGCGATCGAGCCGACGCTGATGCGCCTCGGTTCCGGGCACCTGCCCGCGGTCAAGTTGCGCCACCAGCGCATTCGGCCAGGCGATCACCTCGACCGGGCTGCCGTCCAGAACCTGTCCGGTCGAGGTCGCGACATGGATCGCATGCAGCTGCCCGTCGGCGAGCGCCGGATCGAGAAACAGATCAAAGGCGATCGCCTTGCCCATCGGGTCCTGCGGTTCGCCCACATGCTGCCAGCGCCAGACCCGACTGCGGCCGACCAGACGATCCTCTTCGAAGGCCAGAATTTCGTAGGCGGGCAGGGAGGTCACGCCATCCTCGAGCCGTCCGGCCAGCGTCAGGCCCCGCACCGCCCAGACGGCGCCGGGGGCGGTCACCGGGGCCGCCCGCCCCCCGCGCAGGTCGGCCAGCGTTCTTTCGGCAAGGACGTGGTCGGTGCCCAGAACCTCGAGCCGGATCAGGTCGGCGTCGTGCAAGGCGGCCAGATTGAGCGTGAGGGCAAAGCCCTCGCCCGGGTCGGCTGCGGCGCTAGGGGGGGCGGTCAGTGGCAGATCGGCGGCCACGGCGCCTTGAAACCGGTCGTTGACGAACAGGCCGATGTGCCAGCGCCGCCCCGGCTCTTGCGGGGCGAACAGGCGCCCTTGCAAAAGCGCAGGAGCGATCAGGGACAGGTCATGTTGAAACCGCATCGGATCGGGTTTTCCCTTTCTGGGAGCCATGATGCGCCAGAACCTGCGCCTCGAAGGCGCGGCTGGCCGCGGCAGAAAACGGGCCGAGCGGCAGGGCGGCGAGTGTCGCCCTGGATGCCGTGTCGGTCAGAAGGATCGCGTGACCATCCGGCGCTTGCGTCAGGTGCAAGGAATGGTCGGGGTCGATGGCAAGCCCCGCCGCGACGAGGGCGGTCGCGGGCACCGGCCGCAGCCGGGCAAAGCGCGCGGTCTCAAGGACGCGGGGCAGGGGTGTCAGGCTGGGCAGCAGCACCGGGCCGCCCGCGACATCGGGCAAACGGATCTGCCGCACGCCCTCGGCCCGCGCGGGTTCGGGCTGCGGGTGTGGCACCCAGTCAGGGGCAAGCGCCGCGAGAAGCCGATGCCGGGCCTCGGCCAGCGGATCGAGCGCGGTGAACCGGGCATAGGTCGCGGCATGATCGGGAAAACGCTGATGCAGACGCCGCCGATTGCGGGCCACAAGGGCGCGTTTCTGCGCGCCATAGGTCACGCTGCCCACATGGCCGACGAAGCAATCCGCCGCCGCCACATGGCGCCAGCCGAGCCGGGAGGCGCGCAGACAGAGATCGACATCCTCGTAATAGCCGCTTTCATAGACGGTCGAAAGCGGGGCGACGGCGCGCAGGCAGGCCTCGGAAATCAGCAGGGCGAAACCGTTGCCGCAGGGGACGTCGATCGCAAGGCCGGGGTTGAGCCGGGCGGCGGCTGCCGCCAGGCGGTCGCAGAGCGCTGGCGCGGGCATTGCGGCGAGAACCCCGGGGCCAAGCAGGCTGAAGCTGCCGGCGCTGTTCGAGAGCGGCGTCACCGTGCCGATCTCGGGATCGTCGAGATGCGCGCGCAGACGCGCCAGCGTGCCCGCGGGCAGCCAGACATCGGAGTTGAGCAAGAGCACCGGGCCGGGACCGATCGCGGAAAGCCCCAGATTGACGGCGGCGGTGAAGCCGCTCCCGACCTCATTGCGCAACAGCTGAACCTGCCCGGGCGCGCGGGCCATGCAGTCTTTCAGTCGCGCCGCCGTTTCGGGCCGATGCGAGCCGTCGTCGACGAGGATCAGCCGCGCCGCAGGATGGGTCTTGAGCTCTGCCAGAACCGAGCTCAGCGCGGCCGCAAGGGCATCGCCGCCGTCGTGCAGCGGCATGACGATCCAGAGCCAGGCGGGATCCCCCGTCCCGAGAACCGGCGCCGGTTGCGGAGCGGGGAGGGCCGGCACCTCGATCCGCTGGCTTTGGCCTCGCACGCCGAGGGTCAGGCTGCGATCTTGCCCCGCGCGTCGCGCCACCACCAGGTCGACGCAGTCGACTTTTGCAGAGCCCGGGGCGCGCAGCAGGTCGAGGTGGTCGTCCGCATCGCTGCCCTGCAGGGTGATTTCGTCCTCGGGGCGTTTGAGCACGATGACCCGCAGACAGGTCGGGTGCAGATGGGTCGCGACCTTCGGCAGATCGGCGGGATCGAGACAGGGCAGGGCGTGATGACGCAGTGCGGCGGATGCCGTGGGATGGGTGATCAGCTCGCGCGCGGCGACGCGGTCCTCGGCTGTGGGGGGGCGATCGGCGGCAAGCTTGCAGCGCAGTGCGAGGAGGGTCGGATCCTCCGGGTCGATCGACCGCGCCAGATCCAGATCGCGCAGGGCAAGATCGGTTTCGCCCAGATGGGTCAGCGCCAAGGCGCGTTCAAGAAAGAAGCTGGCGGCAGGGGCGCGGGTGCGATCAAGGGCATGGTGCAGCCGGATCAGGCGATCCGCGGCTTCGGGAACACTCCTGTTTTCCCCGCGATGTGATGGCCCTTGATGCATGTCTGTCCTGTCCGCCGCGAGAAACTGCCGCCCGCCTTGGGGGGGTGGCAGTCGTCGTTACGGTCAGAGGTGCACGTCGTGATCGTTGAACTTGAGGCCTTCGACCTCGCGGACCGTCACGGTCGAGCCGTCGCCGAAGGTGATCACGGTTTTTCCGCCAATCACGCGCACGGTGACATCGTCGAAGTTGGCATCGATGCGCACGGTATCGGTGTCGGCGCCGCCCCAGATCGTGTCGCCTGCGGTCGCGATGAACTGGTCGTTGCCCGCGTCGCCGCGCATCACATCGGCACCTGCCCCGCCGGTCAGCGTGTCCGCGCCCGCGCCGCCCCACATGACATCATCACCAGTGCCGCCAAGCAGCCGATCCGTGCCCGCGCCGCCCTGAAGCGTATCCGCTCCGATGCCGCCCGAGAGCGTGTCGTTGCCCGTGCCGCCGTCGAGCGAGTCGTTGCCGGTGCCGCCGTCAAGCGAGTCGTTGCCGGTCCCGCCCGACAGCGTGTCGAGGCCTGCGCCGCCAAAGAGCGTGTCAGCGGCCTCGTCGCCCAGGAGCGTGTCGTCGCCGTCGCCCCCGCTCAGCATGTCGCTGCCCATGCCGGCATCAAGCACGTCGTTTCCGGTGCCGCCATCGAGCGAGTCGTCGCCGTCGCCCCCGTCCAGCAAGTCGTTGCCGACGTCGCCCAGCAGCGTGTCATTTTCGGTGCCGCCGTTGAGCATGTCGTTTCCGGCGCCGCCCAGCAGCGAGTCGTTTCCGGCCTGTCCAAGCACCGTATCGTTGCCGATGTCGCCTGACACAGTATCTGCGCCGGTGCCACTCCAGATCAGGTCGTTGCCCCGGCCACCGCTACCGGCATCGTTTCCTGCGCCCAGCGAGATGGAATCATCGCCCGCCGCGCCGATCAGTTCGTTGGCCCCCCGCGTGCCGATCAGGACCCTGTCCGCAGAGCCGGTGGTGGTGATCGTCAGAGTGCCGTCGTCGGCTTCGCGAACCACCACTTCCGCCGAACGCGGGCGCGGATCGTTGGCGTCAAGACGCGCGACGGTGATGGTTTCCGGCGGTGTTCCGAGAGCATCAACGATGCTGCCTGCCCACTGCATCGGCACGCCGAGCGCGGCAAGGCCATGCTTCACTTCGGTGACTGACGTATACTCGTCAACAGCCATGTGGATCTCCTTGAATTCACTTCGGCAAAGGAACTTACCGGGCGCTCTGCCCGGGAGAGGGGCTGCCGGATCGAGGATCCCGAGCAGGTGCCGCAGACACTAAGACAAGGAGGCAGCTATCGTAAACAGATAATTCATTACAGATTGAACAATCATAGGTTGTTTTTTCGGGATGGCTTCGGAGCCCCGTAAACCTTGTATTTGCGAGCGCCCCGCTGCTCTGTCGCGGCGGTCATCGACCCGCCCGAAACGGGGCTTTCCGGCAGCAGCGCAAGGCCGATTCGCAGCAGCGGATCATCGGTTCCATTGCCCCGCAGGCGCAGAACCGTGCCCTCGGCCTCGATCCTGCCTGCCTGGGCGAAATCGGCGGTGATGCGTAGAACTTGCGGCTCCTTGCGTTGCTCAACCCAGATCTTGAGGTCGGTGAAAGGGTGATTGCCGCGGGCGGCGTGCAGCCAGTTGCCCGGAGCAGCGATCCGCCCGCTGACCATGTCCTGAACCCGAAGGCGCGCTTGGCCCGGAGGCAGGGCGAGGCACAGCCCGGTGATCGGGGCATCCGACCCCCGGGTCGGGGCCGGTTCGCCAAATTGCACGGCGCTGATCCGGCCATCCTGCCGTCGCACCAGCGCGTCGATCCGGTCGCATTTTGCGCAATTGTCTTGAGACAGATACACGAGTTCAAGGCCGCCCACCGGCTTGCCCTCCCCCGAGGCGGCGGTGATGTCGACCGCGAGACGGCTTTCGCGGTTGCAGCGGATGATGCAGATCTCTCCGGGGCGGCTCAGAGTGCCGCTCGCATTGCCTGCCTCGAACATCAGGGTCAGTTGGCCCAGGCTCTCGGCGGGAACCACCGGGCGGATCACCGCATCGGCCAGCATCCCCTCGGGCTGCACGAAGGTCAGCGTCAAGATCCCCGGTGCAAGCGTCAGCAGTTCCCGCATTCTGGTCTCCGATCGATCATTTTTCGCGCATCGCGCCATCAAGGCGGCGCAGCATCGGGCCGACAAGATAGGCAAGGGCCGAGCGGGCTCCGGTCGGCATGATCGTGGTGGCCGTCATCCCCGCCACCAGATCCTTGCGCTGGGCTTCGGGCAGCGTGGCTTCGTCGAGCACGATCCGCGCTTCGTAATAGCTCGCGTGACGCGCGGCATCGACGATCCGGTCCTTGGAGATCGACAGCACCCGCCCGCGCGAGGGCGCCAGCTTCAGCGACTGGAAGGCGGGAAAGGTGATCAGCGCCGCACCGCCCGGCTTGACGCCGTCGATGTCATTCGGTGCCACCTCGCTCGAGATAACGTATTGGTCGTCGCGGGGGGCGATTTTCAGGATCGTCTCGCCGGGGCGGATCACCGCGCCGATGGTGCCAAGGATGCTTTCCTGCACCGTGCCATCGACCGGAGCGCGGACCTCGACGCGGCGCAGCGAATCCGAGGCGATGATCAGATCGCGTTCACGGGTCTTCATGTCGCGCGACAGCGCCTCGGCCTGATCGGCGGCGCGGCGGCTGAAGTCCTGTTCCTGCTGCACCATCTGCAGCCGGTAGCCCGCGATCGCCTGCCGGATCCGGGCGATGTCGATTTCGGATTGCGCAATGCTCTGCTCGGTATCGAGCAGCAGGCGCTCGAGTTCGGTCACCCGCGGCTGGCTGGTCAGCCCCTTCAGGCGCAGGGCCTTCTGATCCTGCAGATCCGCGCGCAGAAGATTGGCCTGCCGGTTGCTGATGTCGCGGCGGACCTCGTTGCCATGCACCTCTTCCTCGGCCTGCCGCACATAGGTTTCCAGCAGTTCATGCGCCTTCTCGACCTCGGCGCGGTGCATGTCGAACTGCTGCTTTTCGCGCTCTACCACCAGCGCCACCGCCGGATTGGTGTCGGCACGCCGACGGATATCCTCGGAGAAGGTCAGATCGGTTCCGCCGGAGATTTCGGCCTGCAACCGCTCCATCTGCACCCGGTCGGTCAGCAACTGCGTCGTCAACAGATCCGCCGTCGCAGCACTTTGCGTCGGGTCGAGGCGCAGCAGCAGATCCCCCGCCTTCACCGTGTCACCATTGTGGACGTGAAACTCGCTCACGATCCCGCCTTCCAGATGCTGGATCAGCCGGGTCGTGTTGGCGTTTTCAAGCACCCCGCTCGCCACCACCGCACTGTCGAGACGCGCGATCGAGAGCCAGCCGCCAAAGACGCCGAAGGTCAGGAAGATCGTCGCCACCGAGGCCCGCAGCGCCCGGGTCGCATGGGTCATGTACAAGGACTGGACGGGGCTTTCCGAACCGCTCATGGCAGCACCTCAGGGCCCGGGGCATCTTGCGGCGGCATCTGCAGCAAGGGATTGCCCGCCGCGCGCAGCCGCCACAGGATCTCGTCGCGGGTGGCGAAGGAATGCATGTAGCCATCCATGATCACGAGGATGTAGTCGCAGCAGCCCAGCATGTTGGACTTGTGCGTGCTGAAGAAGATCGTCGAGCCCGAGCGACCCAGATCAAGCATGGTTTCGATCAGCCGCGCCTCCGCCTCGGCATCGAGCGCCGAGTTCGGTTCGTCAAGAATGATCACCCGGGGCTTGCCGTAGAAGGCCCGGGCCAGCGCGATCCGTTGCCGCTGGCCGCCCGACAGCGGGACCCCGCCATCTTGCAGCTGAAAGCCGAGACCGCGACCGCGCGCCTGCACGATGTCAAGCGCCCCGGCGCGGCGCAGCGCCTCGGTCACCTCTGCGGAGCGGCTCGGATCGAAGGGGGCGAAGCGGGTCACGTTCTGCCAGATCGTTCCGGGCAGAAGGTCCATCTCCTGCGGCAGATAGCCGGTGGCGTCACCGTGCTGCGCCTCGGGCCATTGCTCGATCGGGAAGCCGTCGATCCGCACCGTGCCGGTGTCGGGCCGCATCGCACCCGACAGCACGCGCAGCAGGCTGGATTTGCCGGCGCCGCTCGGGCCGATGACGCCGACGATAGAGCCGGCCGGCACGTCGAAGCGGATGCCCGAGAGGATCGGCTTGCCATCACTGCCCGCAAGGCCGAGGTTTTCGCAGCTGACCCGGCCCACCATCGGCGGCAGCGCCAGATCGGCGCTGGGCGGCACCGATGCGAGCAGCGCCGATATGCGGGTGGTGGCGACGCGGAATTCGTTGATCATCGACCAGTTGCGCGCCAGCGACAGTGCCGGGCCGATGCCCCGCGTCATCACGAGAAAGGCCGCCATGCCATCGGCCGGGCTGACCTTGTCGAGCAGGTACAGCACCGCGCCAAGCCCCATGGTCAGAACCATCTGGCTTTGCTGCAGCACATGGATCGCGCTTTCCAGAACCCCGGTCCGCTGTTCGCCCTCGAGGCTGACCTTGGCGGCTTTGGTCTCGAGGTTGATCCATTCCCGCCGCACGCCGGGCAGGATGTTCTGCGCCCGGATCGCCTCGCGGCGGGCGGCGGTCGCGATGCCGAAGGCAAAGGCCTGATCCTCGTGTGCGCGCGCGCACTTGCGCATCTCGTGATCGATCCGGCGGGCCCTTGTTCCCAAAAGCGCCAGCGCCGCGATGTAAAGCAGCGCCAGCCCGCCAAAGGCCGGGTGCAGCACGAACAGCACCGCGATGAAGATCGGTGCCAGCACCGCATCCATCAGCAGCTCGATCAGCGGGCCGGTCAGCACCTGCCGCACGGTGCCCAGATCCGCATAGGCGCGGAACGCCTCGGGGGTATTGCCGCGATGCACGGCGTCGAAGACCCCCTGCCGCAGGTCCGCATCGATCGACAGCCCGATCGCGAAGAGCGCCCGGCCACGGAAATGGTGCAACACCGTCCAGATCATGAGCAAGGCCAGCGTCAGCGCGGTCAGGAAGAACAGCGTTTCCCAGCTCCGGCTGTTGTAGACGCGGGTGCTGACCTGCAGCATGTAAATGAAGGGAACAAGGGCCAGCAGAGCGATGAAGACACTGTGAAACCAGATCTGAAGATACTTTCCCTTCATGCTCTGGAAAATGGATGACACCTTCATGCGGTTTCCCGGTTTTACAACTTTAACGACAGGAACATAACTTGAATGTAGACACAAGTTGATTGGGGGACTCGATATGTACAATGGTTTTGAAAGTCTGGAGGCGGCTCGAACTTCGGCGCAGCGGATTTTCGATCCGTTTTCCTATCGCGTCACCAGTACAGAGCGTGCCGTGCCGATCTGCCTTTCCGAGGCCCCGGCGCTGGCCGAGCGCTGGCCTGTGCTCTGGGTCCGCGATGCCTCGGGCGAGTTCGATCTGGTGGTGTTGCGCGGGCTGCAGCCGGGCGCCGAAGTCCCGGGCCTGCACAGCCAGAGCCGAACCTCGCTGCCACTTCTGCTGCAGGCCTATCCCTTTCGGTATCGCGATCTGACAAGCGGCGGCGAAATCGGGCTCGACCGCACGGCGCCGATGCGTGAACGCGATGCCGGGGCCTATATCTTCGACGATCGCGGCGGCTTTCCGCCCGGAACCGATCTCAAGCTGCGGGCGCTTGACCTCTGGGGCGAAGAGATCGGGCTGCGGGCGCGCCTGACCGCCGAGCTGTTCCACCATGGTCTGGTCGAGCCGGTGCGGCTGCCCGGCACGCTGCAGGAGCGGCTGGAGCTGCCCGACATGTTCAGCGCCCTTGCCTTTCCGGAGGATGTGCCGATTTTCCGGTCGATCCCCGCGACGCATTGGCTGACGGTGGCGCGGTTTCTGGCCGCGCAACGGATGTCACTTTACATGATGGCACGGCTGATTTCGGCCCTGCCGGAGGGGACGGCATGATCTGGTATGATGATTTGCCGCTGATCGATGGGGCCGAGCCGCTGACCGAGAGCTTGCTCGCGCGCTGGCCCGATCGCGGCTGTGAAGATCGGCTGCGCCATCTGCGGGTCTGTCCGGTGGTCACGGCTGAGTTGTATCAACTGGCGCGCCATCTGGCGGTGACGGTGATCGACCAGCCTGCGGGCCCGATGGTGGCCGCGATGCTGCGCAGCGAAGAGCTGCGCCGTCCGGTCTTTGCCGAGGATGGCAGCTATCTGCGCAGCTACATGCCCACGGCCTGTCGGTTGCTGCCCTTTGTCACCGGGCCGGATGGCGCGCAGGGACGGCTGCGCGATGCGGCCGATCTGCCCGAACCGGAGCGGACCGAGGCGCAACGAGACCAGCTGCGCGGCCTTTTGCGCGGGCAGGGGGCGGCGATGCTCAGCCTCTCGGCCGCCGCCGGGGTGCTGATTGCCGCGGGGCTGCTGGTGCGGGTGCCGCAGTTTGCCGGGCACTGGCGGCCGCTGCCGCAGGCCGAGGCGGCCGAAAGCCATGCCCGCGCCGCGGCGCTGGGCGGAACGGCGCAGGATTTTTTGGCGCTGCGTCTGCTTGCGGTGATCGAGTTTTCCAGTCTGCATCTGCGGCCGCTGCCCGGGCAGTCGGCCTTGCCCGAACCGACGACGGACCTGCGCCAGCGCCTTGATCCGCTGAACGCGCGCCCGTTCCTGATCCACGAGGAAGCGCTCGACTTCTCAGCCCTGCGCGGTCCGGTTGCGCCGGAAGGCGATCACATTTCTGGAGGCTGAGGGCTTGTCCGCGACCGCGGCCCCGGGTTGCAGTGCCGCCAGCTGATCGCGGGCCTCCGCGATGGCGCAGACGATGTGATAAAGGCTCGAGGTCCGCGCCGGTTCGCTGCGGTCAAAAGCCGTTCCATCGCGGCCCAGATGCTCCCACCAGGCCCCTGCCAGCGGGTGATCGAGATGGCGGCGCAGGCCGCGCGCGGACCGGGCGGCCAGTGCCGCGGCGGCTGCCCGCCCTGACGGGTCGGGGGCCATCGCCATCGCCTGCGCATGGACCTTGAGCCGTTCGGTTTGCGGCCAGAGCCGGAACCGCCCGTCGCGGACCGACAGATCCGCGTTGAGTTCGTTCACCGCCAGATCCTGCGCCGGATCGACCCCATACCGCTCGCCAAGCGCCGCGAGCTGGTGGGCCTTTTCCAGCGTCGCCACATCGCCACGCCGCCGCGCCCAGCGGGCCAGAAGCCAGGACCATTCGAACTGATGCCCCGGTTCGACGACATCCTCGGGCGGGGATTGCAACGCAGCCCAGTCGGCGTCGAAATACTCGTGCAGCGCCCCGGTCTGCGGATCGAAGAACTGCGCCAGACTGAGCCTGACAAGGGCATCCGCCATCCTCGACCAGCCCGGATCGGAACTGACCTCCTCCCAGGCGAGGGCTGCCTCGAGCAGATGCATGTGCGGATTGGAGCGCAGCGGCAGGCTGGGCGGCTGGCTTTCCTCGAAACCGCCAAGCGGATGCGCCCAGCCCTGCCGCATGGTCTCGCGCAGCGCCCTTGCCCGCGCCGCCAGCGGGCCGGGATCGGAGACGACACGGCCCGCCTCGGCGAGGGCAAAGAGCACGAAGGCATGATCGTAAAGATCGAAATCGGCGCGCAGCACCCGGCCTTCGGGGGTGACGCTCGCGACCACGATCCCGTCTTCGGGCAAGTGATGGCGAAACAGAAACCCGAGCGCATGATCGAGCATCGGACGCGCCTTGTCCCCGGGCCAGCCAAGCCGCGCCGCCACCGAGAACACATAGACCTGCCGCGCCGCGACCCGGGCACGGCGGGGCTCTTCGACCGGGGTTCCGTCCGGCGCCAGCTTTTCGTGAAAGCCGCCGCGAAGAGGGTCGCAGCCGGTCTCGGACCAAAGCGGCAAGGCCCGGTCCAGCAGCCAGCGCGTCAGCATCTCGATCTCGGTCGCCAGTGCGCGCAGTCTCATGGCACGGCCTGCATCTTCAGCAGCGGCGCCACGAAAGCGTCGAGATCGCCGCCCGGGAAAAGATGCCCCGCAACCCCGGCAGCGGCGGCCGCCTGCAGGTCGATCGCCTTGTCGCCGATCATCAGGCTGCGGGGCGCGTCCACCGGCCACTGGGCCATCAGATCGCGCAGCATCCCCGGGCCGGGCTTGCGCCAGTCGCTGTCGCGGCGCCATTCGGGCAGCGCGGCCTCGGGATGCCACGGGCAATGCCGGATGTCGTCGATCCGGCCGCCGCTGCGCCGGGCAAGATCGGCACGCACCTCGGCCATCAGGGTCTCAAAAGCGGCGGTGTCGAACATCCCGCGCGCGATGCCGGATTGATTGGTGACGACGAAGACGAGATAGCCCGCGCGATTGGCCCGCGCGATCGCCTCGGGCGCGCCGGGGATCCAGTCGAAGTCGGCGAAGCGGCCGACATAGCCATGATCGACGTTCAACACGCCGTCGCGGTCGAGAAACAGGGCAGGGCGCAGCGCGGTGCTAGAGCCCATGCGCGCCCGCCGTGGCCTTGGCGACGATCCCCGTCGTCGAGCGCCCGGGCAGCAGGTCCAGAAGCACCGTCTGCCCGCCCCAGCTTTCGATCTCGCGCGCGCCGACCACGGTGTCGATCGTGTAATCCGAGCCCTTGAACAGCCGGTCGGGCTGCAGCTTCAGGATCAGCTCGAGCGGCGTATCCTCGGCGAAGGCAGTCACGGCATCGACCGCATCAAGCCCCGCGATCACCTCGGCCCGGTCTTCGAGCGGGTTGATCGGGCGGCTCGGCCCCTTCAGCCGCCGTACCCCGGCATCGTCGTTCAGGGCCACGATCAGCCGATCGCAATGACGCCGCGCGGCGCGCAGCATCTGCACATGTCCGGCGTGCAGCACGTCGAAACAGCCGTTCGCGAAGCCGACCCGCAGCCCCTCGGCCTGCCAGCCCTGCACGGCTTGCAGCGCGATCTCGGGGCTCATCAAGACGCCGCCGGTGCCCACAAGCGCCGCCCGGTCCGCCGCCTTCAGTTCGGCATGGCTGCAGGTGGCGGTGCCAAGCTTTGCCACCACGACCCCGGCCGCCAGATTGGCGAGCCGCATCGCCTCGGTCACCGGCGTTCCCGCGGCCAGCGCCAGCGCCAGCGTCGCGATCACCGTGTCGCCCGCCCCCGAAACATCGAAGACCTCGCGCGCGGTGGCGGGTGCGCTGACGACCTGACCGGCGCGGCTGACCATCATCATGCCCTTTTCGCTGCGTGTGGCGATCACCGCGCCGATCTCCACCCGGGCGAGCATCATCCGGCAGGCGGTTTCGACCTCGGCATCGGTGCGCGTCGGAAGGCCCGTCGCCTCGGCCAGTTCGGAGGCATTGGGGGTGATGAAATCCGCCCCGGCATAGCGGTCGAAATCGCGTCCCTTCGGATCGACGATCGAAATCGCCCCCTCCCGCCGCGCGAGCGCCAGCGCATGACTGCAGATGTCCGGCGTCAGCACGCCCTTGCCGTAATCCGACAGCACCAGCACCCGGGCGGTTTCGACCTGACCGCGCAGGCGCGCAATCAGCGCATCGGTTTCCGTGGCCGAAGCGGGACGGGGCGTCTCCTCGTCGATCCGCACGATCTGCTGGTTCTGTGCGATGATCCGCAGCTTGACGATGGTTTGCCAGTCCGGGCTGCGCACCAGCTGCGCGGCGGGTCCGATCGCATCGACCAGTTCGACGCCGACCCGATCCGTGCCAACGAGCCCGATCAGGCGCGCCGCCCCGCCGAGCGCCGCCACGTTGCGCGCGACGTTGCCCGCCCCGCCCGGCATAGACACTTCGCGGGTCTTGCGCACGACGGGCACCGGCGCTTCGGGCGAGATCCGCCCGCAGGAGCCATAGACGAACCGATCCAGCATGACATCGCCGACGATCACCACGTCATGGTTCAGCGAAGGTATCATCCAGTGCTCCTCCCTCTGTGGCGATGCTGCGTCGCTTGGGTTACCCGTGCGGTTTGCGTCCTTCGGCATAGCCGTAGAGCAGGAAATGCTGCGTCGCCGAGGACACCTCTCCGGCGGCATGGGCAGCGGCAACATCCGGGTAAGTTTCGAAATACCAGGCTTCATCCACCGTCACGGCGCAGGGCAGACGCCCCTCGAAATAGCCGCTGGCAATGTAATGTTCCTGGGCACGGGTGATGACCCCGTCGCGGATCGCCTGATCGACGTCAGGGTAGGTCGCGCGATACCAGTCTTCGTCGATGGCGATCGTCGCAACCATGTCGCGCAGGATCGCCTCGAAATCCTCGTATCGCATCTTGATCCAGGGCTCTCCGTCTTCGCGGGAGAACACCAGCTTTTCGTTGATTCTTCTGAATGATGGAAATCCGAGCACAGCTTTCAGACCATTCTGTGGACAAAGGGGAGTGCGAAATTCACGTCGATTGAGACTAAGCTTCGGGGCGCATTTAATGCAACCATAGATTACAATAAATTACATACAAACAATTTAAGCGTGTGCCCGCAAAATGCGCGTGACCCGAGAGGAAAGCGGCGGTGGCCGCGCTCTATCGCGGTTTGATTTTTGATCGTTCCGCGCGCACAAGTTGCAGGAACGGCGCAAAGGCGGTTTGCAGGTTGTCTGCCGCGGTGGCGTGCAGCAGCGGCGACGGGTTGTCATCGACGAAACTTGCGATTTTCGGCAACTCGGCACCGACCGCGAGCGTCGGCAGATTGCACAGCCGCGCAAAGATCATGCTGTGGTAGCGAAAGCTGATCACCCCGTCGAGCTTGCGGTATTGTGCCAAAGCGCCCGAAGGATCTTGCTGGAATGGCCACAGCGCAAAGGCATCTTCGGCCCAAGCGCTCTGCATATGCGCGCCGCACCAGAGCTGCTCGCCAAGGATGCAGTCGTTGTTCATCGCGTTGAAATAGGAGCGCGAGTGCGGAATGTGCACGAAGCGCAGCCCGTCCGGCGTTCGATGGCGGGTTTCGTGGCGCAGGAATGCGGTAACGCTCGCCCGGTCCGCTTCGCCCATCGAGGCGGTGACGATGCCGATCGTCAGATCTTCTTGTACCAAGCGCGGGATCGACGGCACTTGCCGCTGCAGGTTGAAGGCGAAATCCATCTCGACCGGGCAAAGGCGTCCGGTGATGTCGTGGATGATCCGCTGCGAGATCGTGCTGCGGACTGTTGCAAAGCGGGCCAGCGCGAAAAGATCGCGGATCACGTCGTGATAGTCCGGGCTTGCCGCTTCGCAGCCAAGCCTCTGGATATCGACCTCGGCCCCGCGCGCCCGCGCCGCGCGGGCAAGGTCGAGCATCAGTTGCACGGTCGGGCGATCATAAAGCAGCCCGCCACCGCCAAGGATCAGCAGGTCATTCGGGCGGAAGAAGTCCGGGTTTTCCAAGGCCCTGTGCGGGAAGCTGCCGTTGCCGTTGCGTTTCTTGTTCAGGTAGAATTGGTGACAGGCGGGAAACAGGGTGCGGACGCCTTCCAGAATGGCCTCGTCGCCGACATTGTTCGAGCCAAAAGAGCCATAGACGAAGACGCGGTCGTTCTGCGGTTCCGGCGGAAAAGGCAGGCGTCCCTCGCGTGATCCGTGGTCTAGATAGTGAGAAACAAGCGAACGGACACCGCCCGAGCGGACGGCCCGGGCAACATCCGGATATGTTTCCGCATACCACTTGGCGTCGAACCGCAGGCCTGCGGGAGGCGAATTGGTCATTGTTACCCCCATCTCTATTGCAATTCCTAGTTGAAAGATCGTGGGGCGCCAAAGCCTTTTTCATTCTCTCTTTTGGCAACGCGCTGATTTCTCGCGCCATCGCGTGAGCTCTGGTCAGGAAACCTGCTGTTGCGCCCGGTGCTTGCCGGAAAACGCGGCGGCCCGCCTCACGTCCTTGATAGGCGGGGATTATGACGAAAGGATGTAAAAAATCATACCGACTCCCGCGGAGGGATGGCGCGACAGGGTGCCGTCCGGGCCAAGCATCGACAGGATCCTCGCGATGCATATTCCGGACGGCTATCTCAGCCCGACCACCTGTGCGGTGACCCTTGCCGCGACGCTGCCGTTCTGGGTCGGGGCGATGCGCAAGATCGAGCGGTTCGAGGAGGCGCGGACGATCCCGCTGGTCGCGCTCGTCGCGGCCTTCAGCTTCGTGATCATGATGTTCAACCTGCCGATCCCCGGGGGGACGACGGCGCATGCGGTCGGGCTTGGCATTACCGCGATCCTCTCGGGCCGTTCGGCCGCGGTGCTGGCGATTTCGGTGGCGCGGCTCATTCCGGCGGTGTTCTTCGGCGATGGGGCATCACCGCCTTTGGCGCGACTTGCTTCAACATGGCGGTGATCGGGCCGCTTGTCGCCTCGGCGGTCTGACGGCTTGGCATGCGCGGCTCCGGGTGGGTGGCGGCAGGTGATCGTTGCGGGGCTCGCGGGCTAACTTGGCCTCAATGCCTCGGCCGTCGGCACATCCGGGGCGCAGGCTGATCCTGTCCGCCCACGATCTCGATATTGCGGCGCGGCTCGCCGATCATGTCGTCGTGCTCGAGGCCGGGCGGTGGACGGACGGCCCGCTTGTGCACGCGGCACGCCCATGCAAGGGTCGGGTGCGGAGGGACCCCATGCAGCGCATCACCATCACCATCGAAGACGATCTTCTGGCCGCGCTCGACGGGTTCATGGCGCGCTCGGGCGCTTCGAACCGGTCCGAGGCGCTGCGCGATCTGGTCCGCCGCGGGCTTCTGGCCGAGGATGCGCCCGATGCCTCCGAATGCGTCGGCGTGATCACCTATGCGCTTGACCCCTCGCAGCGCGATTTGGGCCGGGCCGTGCCCGAAAGCCGCCAGCGCCACCACGACACCACGATCGCCGCGCTGTCGGTGCCGCTCGATCATCACGCCGCGGTCGAGGTGGCGGTGATGCGCGGCACGGTCGGTTCGGTTCAGGCCTATGCCAATTCGCTGTTTCTGCAACGCGGGGTGCTGCATGGGCAGACCGCGCTGATCCCGGTCAAGACCGAGATCGAGTTTCACCTGCACGGTGCGCGGGCTCATACGCACGAGCATCTGCGGGTGCAGGATCGCTGGAAGCCCTGAGCCCTGTTCGGCGGTAAAGGTCGGCACGCCCATCGTCGGCTTGTCGCCGCGGTCGGGTTTGCCGGTGCAAAAGCAACTGCCAGCGAACACCGCGACAGGCAGACCGTTGAAGCGCACCAGCGTCTGGCCGGGATCAACCACCGGCGCGCCGAAATGCGGCTTCGGCATGGTCCCCTCCTGTCTGCTGTTGCGCCCTCGGCGCGGTCCCTCAGCCCCGCGCCGACAGCGCGAGACCGTTGTATTTCTGCCCGATCGCGGCCACGGCCGCCTGCTTGCGCGGCGAGAAACTCGGCTCGGCGCAATAATCCGCGAAGCGACAGGGGAAAAGACCCCCCGCCAGCAGAGGCCTGAGGACCGGCAAGGGGGCCGCCAGCACGCAGAAGTCATGCGCCATCGGCTGCCAGAGCCAGCATTCGGCGGCTGAAACCCGATCAGAAGGTTGTTGTGCCCCTCGTCAAAGGCGAGATCGGCCAGTTGCGCTGCATCGAGCCCCGCAAAGACCTGCGGTTCCTGCTTGTGGCCGTAACTCCACAAGGTCGCCTCGGTCGGCCCGAGGGCGGCGGCAAGCGCCAGAAGCGCCTCGTCGCCCGGAAGTTCGGGCAGGGGCGCGAAGGCCAGATCCGCCCGCTGAAGCGCCGCGGGGTCGAGCGCATCGCAATCGGGGATGAAGGCGTTGAAAGGGTCCATGCCGCGCTCCGGTCAGGTTACGGGAAGCGAATTTCTGTGTCGCGTCCATCGCGGCCGCCGATCTTTAGGGTTGGCGTCGGCCGCTGTCCTTCGCCTTGTCCCGCGTCTTGTCGGCCTCGGCGTTTTCCGTCTGGCTGGCAAGGATCCGGCGGCCATCGTGGTCGATCGCACCCACCGCGGCGGCGCCGAGAACCGCCCCGGCCGCGGGTCTACTGGGCGATCTCGGCGTCATCGCGCAAGACCACGGGCGAGGTGACCCCAGGCCCCGTTTTCAACACCGCAAAACCGGGCCGCTGCATCGGCACGAAGCGCAGGCGCAGGAAATAGGCATCGTCCTCCGTGCCTGCCATCCCCTCGAACACGAGCGCATGCGGGCCAAGCGGCACCTGCACCTCGCGGGTTTCGAAGACCGAGCCGATGGCGAGGGGCTCGTTCACCGCAAAGGGCACCTGCACCGCCCAGAGCGCGGCCGGATCGGGGCCAGGGCTGTCTTCCTCGACGACCTGCAAGCGGCATTGCCCGTCGTGATCGGGGACGCCGAAGGAGACCAGCCCCTCGGACCAGGCGAAGCCCTGCGCGACATGCTCGTCGGTCCAGAGCAGGCTCGGGCTGGGATGGCTGATCCCGTAAACAAGGATCTGCGTGTAATCGACAGTCATCGGAACATCGTCGAGGATCATTCATGGCCCCACAGTCAAAGTGATGGTGCAACCCGGTCGGGCACCGCGCAATTGCGCGGACATCTGCCCCCGGCGCTGCGGTTGTCGGAAGAGGGGATCAGCCGCAGCGAAGCGCCCGGACCGCCCTGGGTGAAGACGGCGGGCGGGTATTCGTCGCGGTCCCTCCCGGGCTTGCCCCGAGGCTGCCGCCGCAGAGCAGTTGCAAGAAGCACCGGCGTCCCAGCGCGGCTTCGGAACGCACGCCAAGCCCCCGCGCTTCGGTGATGTGATGCGCCGTCGCCGCGGCCAGCCGGGTATCGTCCCGCGCCGCGGTCTGGTCGGGCGCAACCCTGCACAGATAGGCCGCGACGCGGCGGCTCGTGCGGGCCTCGCGCAGCGCCTGCATCCGGGCCAGCGTCTCCGGGCTGAGACGCGCCATCCCGGGCTGCGCCAAAGGCCAGTCGGGGCGGCGCGCATAGCGCAGCGGCGCCTTGGTGCCCTCGGGCAGCCAGTCGGGGTCGGGGCAGAACACGATCGCCTCGGCCGGACCGAAAAGCCGCGCCGCCGTCTTCGGGATCATCACCATGTTCAGCCCGCGCAGATGCCGGAACAAGGCATCCCCGCCCGCGGCACAGCGCCAGAACACCGCGGCCGGACGGTTTTCAATCAGTGCCAGCAGCGCGGGCAAGGTCGCTTCGGGGGGGCGGCCGTTGCCTCTGACCGGTCTCTCGTCCAGCCAGACGAGTTGCGGTGCGGTGATCAGGCGGGCCGGGTCATTGTCGCCGCGATCGAGATAAAGCGCGGGCGCGTCGAAGCCGCCCAGCAGCAGCGCCCTGGGCAGATCGTCGAATTGCGCGCCATCCTGCACGGCCAGAACCGGGGTTGCGCCGTTTGCCTCCTGCAACACGATATCCTGCAGCGGATCGCCCATGATCCCCGCCTATCGCACGAAGGGCGTGGCCGAGGCGGCCATCGCGCGCAGGCATTTCGACCCCTCGCCCGGGCCGCCCGACCTGAAGTCGATCGCATCGCCCTCGACCACCACCGTCAGGCCGCGGATCCGCACGCCGGATTTCGAAATCTCGACATAGCCGTCGGGCGCCGACAGCAAGAGCGTGTCATCCGTCTTGATCTCCCAGCCCTTGGCCGTGCCCTCGAACTTTTCCTCGACCGAGATCTGGAAGAGCTTGCCCGAGGAATGGGCCGAGCCCTTGCCGGCATGGGGCGTGTATTCCTCGCCGATCTTCGTGAACTGCTTCTTGCCGACCAGCGTGTTCTGCCCCGCGCCGACCATGATGTTCTTGAAGAGCCCGATCTGTTCGGACCGCGCGAGCCCGATCGTGTCGGCCTGAAACGTCTCGATCACCGTCTTCATCATCTCGCTGACCGGCATCCCCGAGGACAGCACGGCCCCAAGCGCCGCCCCGAGACGCTGTCGATCGCCACCGTCGCATGGGTGCCCAGCAGCGCGTCGAAATCGAGGTCGGGCTGGATTGCCAGACAATCCACCCGCCAATCGAAAAGGGCGTTGAGCCGCTCGGTACCGGAAAATCGCTGCAGGACCGGCACGTCCTCTCCAGGACCCGTCGTCAACTGACCCATGCGGGCACCTTGGGAAAAATGCGCCATGGCCATCACTCACGATATCGATGGAGAAAAGGCACCCCAAAGCCGGAGTCGGGCAAGTGGAATGTGCGCCCCGGTTGGGCGTTCAGCCCTTGATGCGGCGCAGCGCGCGTTCGAGCGCGTCCAGAAACCGGCTGCGGTCGGCCTTGGTGAATCCGCCGCCGCGGCCTTGCAGGAACGGGTCGGCCGCGCGCAGATCGGCCATCAGATCGCGGGTGGCGAGCACGTTGCCGATATTGTCGGCCGTCAGCGGCTCGCCGTTGTGTTTGAGCACCTGCGCCCCCGCCGCGACGCATTTCGCGGCAAGCGGGATGTCGGCGGTGATCACCACATCGCTCGGGCCGGCGCGTTCGGCGATCCATTTGTCGGCCTCGTCCGGCCCGGCCGCGACGATCACCGTCTCGATCAGCGGATTGACCGAGGGCCGAATGCCGCCATTCGAGACGATCACCATCGGGTGGCGGTGCCGTGTGCCCACCCGCTCGACCTCGGCCTTGACCGGGCAGGCGTCGGCATCGACATAAATCGTCATGTCCTGGTTCCTTCCGCGCCCTCGGCGGGTTTCTTGCGCAGCGAGCTGCTCAGGTGGCGTAACAGCTTGGTGCCGGTCTCATGCAGCGAAAACGCCTGCCCCGAGCGGTACCATTCGCCGATCAGGCCGTTGATCATCACCATCTGCGCGATCGTCGCCTCTTCCGGGGTCAGATCATCGCTCAGGATCCCCTCGTCGCGGGCGCGTTCCATCATCCGAAGCAGCAGCCGGTAGATTTCCGCGTTCTTCGATTCGCGCCATTTCGCGGCATCGTCATTCGGCGTGCCCGAAATCAGGATCAGATGCAGCCGCTGCTGCACCGGCTCGGTTTCGAGCATCTGCAGGAATTCCGAGCCCGTCACTTCGAGCACTTCCAGCGGATCTTCGGGCAATTCCCCGGCGACGGCGGTCTCGATCCGGCACAGTTGCGGCGACTTGTAGCGCTGATAGATCGCGCTCAGCACATCCGACTTGTCCTTGAAATACCAGTAGAAAGCGCCGCGCGTCGCGCCGGCTTCGCGGGCGATCTGTTCCAGCGTCGTCTGTGCGATGCCGCGCGTGCAGAACAGACGTTCCGCCGCGTCCAGAATGTTCAGTCGCGTCTGTTCCGCGTCAGCCTTGCTGCGCCGCATGTCGGCTCGCCTCCCCGGCGGGCCTGACCCGCCGCTCCTGCCTGCCTTGTTTCGCCTTGCGCGATTTTGGTCAAGCTTCGTGTCCGCCCTCTTTACAAACAAACGCGCATGTATGTAAATCCGCTTCCAACGGTCCGGCCTGTCGGATCGAAAGCGCGAAGGACAAGAGCATGATGCGGATCGGGCGGCGGGGTTTTCTTCTGGGGGCGACGGCGGCGCTCGCCGGCTGCGCGCAGGTCAGTTACGAGGCTCCCGCGGCCAAGGTTCCGACGGGGTTCGATGCCGCCGCACCCGGTCGTGCGCAGCAGGGGCCGTGGTGGTCGGCCTTCCGTGACAAGACGCTCGATCAGCTGATTGCGGCGGGGCAGGCGCGCAATCTGGACGTGCTGCAGGCGGTTGCCGCGATCGAGGAAGCCCGGGCGAGCGTCTCGGCAACGGGCGCGGCCGATCTGCCGCAGCTGACGGGCACGGCCAGCGCGACGCGGGGCGACACCACCGGCGCGGGCATTCGCGAGACCAGTTCCGGCGCGCTCGCCGTGGGCTGGACGGCCGATCTGTTCGGGGCGAACCGCGCCAGCCGTGCGGCGGCTTCGGCGCGGCTCGATGCGGCCTATGCCTCGGTCGATGTGGCGCGGCTGGTGATGGAGGGCGCGATCGCGCAAGCCTATGCCGATCTGCGCTATCAGCAGGCGTCGATCGCGCTCACCCGCAAGTCCCTCGAAAGCCGCCGCAAGAGCCTGGACCTCACGCGCGCCCAGGTCGACAGCGGCACCGCCGGGCGGCTCGAACTGTTGCAGGCCGAGCAGCTGGTGGCCGAGGGCGAGGCGCAATTGCCGGGCTATGAGACCGGCTATGATCAGGCGCTGGTGACGCTTGCCACGCTGACCGCGCAGCCGGTCTCGGCGCTGCGGGCGCAGGTCGCAAGGGGCGCAGGCCAGCTGCGGCCGCGTTACAAGGCCAGTGTCGGCGTGCCCGCCGATGTGCTGCGCGCCCGCCCCGACGTGCGCAAGGCCGAGCGCAGCTATGCTGCCGCGGTCTATGACATCGGCGTCGCGAAAGCGGCCTTCTATCCCTCCGTCACGCTCTCGGGGTCGGTCACCCCGACGCATGTGCGCGATGCGAGCAACATCCGCTATTGGGCAGTCGGTCCCTCGATCAACCTGCCGATCTTCACCGGCGGCGCCAATCGCGCGAACCTGCGCGGTGCCGAGGCGCGGGCGGTTGCGGCGAAGCTCGCCTGGGAGCAGGCCGTGCTGACCGCCATCGACGATGTCGAAAGCGCGCTGGCCGCCTATAACCGCGATGGCCGCAACATCGCCGCGCAAGCGCATCTGGTCGAGACCAGCGCCGGAACTCTGGAGCTGTCGCGTACCAATTACAGCTTGGGCGAGGGCGACTTCATGACCGTCCTCGATGCCGAGCGCAGCTATCTGTCCGCACAACAAAGTCAGGCCGCGGCCGAACGTCAGCGCGCCGTCGATTTCATCACCCTCAGCGTTGCCGCCGCAGGCGGGATTCGCTGACCCTCCCCCTTTCAGACAGGTTTCCCATGTCTTTGTCGAAAACTCTCGGGCTGATCGCTCTGCTTCTTCCGCTGCCCGCCGTCGCGCAGCAAGGCCCGCAGGGGCCGTCGCCTGTCACCGTTGTTGTCGCCCATGCCAAGGACGTGCCGCTGACGGCGCGTCTGCCCGGCCGGATCAAGGCCTCGATCGAAGCCGAGGTGCGCCCGCAGGTCTCGGGCATCCTGCGCGGTCGGCTGTTCGAGGAAGGCGCGCCGGTGACGCAGGACCAGCCGCTCTACAAGATCGAAGACGAGACCTATCAGGCGGCTGTCGCCGCGTCAAAGGCGGCCGTGGCGCAGGCGAAGGCCAACCGGGATCTGGCGGTGCTGGAAGAGAAGCGGGCGCTGAACCTCTTCGCTTCGAATGCCGGATCGGCGCAGAACCGCGATTCCGCGGTGGCGACGCGGGCGGCGGCCGATGCGGCGGTGCAGGCGGCCGAAGCGCAGCTGAAAAGCGCGACGATCGAGCTCGATCGCACCACGATCCGCGCGCCCATCGCCGGGGTGATCGGGCTGACGCAGGCCACGACCGGCGCGCTGGTCGCGGCGCAGCAGACCACGGCGCTGACGACGATCCGCGCCCTTGATCCGGTCTATGTCGACGTGACGCAATCGGCGACCGACATCCTGCGCCTGACCTCGACCCCCGAGGGGCGGGCGATGCGGGCCGTGGGCGAGGCGGGGCTGATCCTCGCCGATGGTTCCGCCTATCCGATGAAGGGCCGGTTGCAGGCGGCTGAGCCGCGCGTCGAGCCGACGACCGGCATGGTGACACTGCGCATGAGCTTCCCGAACCCCGATCACATCCTTCTGCCCGGCATGTATGTCGAGGTCGACCTGCCGCAGGCTTTGGCCAAGGGCGCCTTCGCGCTGCCGCAGAATGTGGTGATGCGCGAGCCTTCGGGCGGAGCCTATGTCTGGGTCGTCGAAGCGGGCAAGGTGGCGCAAAAGCCGGTGACGGTCGCCACCTCTTCGGGGACGGACTGGATCGTGACCTCGGGGCTTAAGGAGGGTGATCAGGTGATCACCTCGGGCTTCCAGAAGACCGGGCCGGGGGCGCCGGTGGCCGTCGTTCCGGGCGCCGTCGTTCCGGCGGAGGCGCAGTAACATGGCGCGTTTCTTCATTGACCGGCCGATCTTCGCCTGGGTCATCGCGCTGGTGATCATGGGGGTGGGGGCGCTCTCGATCCTGCGCCTGCCGGTGTCGCAATATCCCTCGATCGCCTCGCCCGCCGTGGTGATTTCCGCGGCCTATCCCGGCGCTTCGGCCGAGACCGTCACCGATACCGTGGTGCAGGTGATCGAAAAGCAGATGACCGGCCTTGACGGGCTGCGCTACATCAAATCCGACACCACCGCGACCGGGCGGGCGACGATCACCCTGACCTTCGCGCTTGGCACCGATCCCGACATCGCGCAGGTGCAAGTGCAGAACAAGCTCGCGCAGGCCGAGGCGAGCCTGCCCGAAACCGTCACCCGGCAAGGCGTCACGGTCGAGAAATCGACGACTGGCTTCCTGATGGTCGCGGCGCTGATTTCGCCCGACAAGTCGCGGTCTTCGGTCGAGCTTTCGGACTACATGAACGCCTCGATGGTCGAGAGTTTCTCGCGCCTCAAGGGGGTGGGGGCTGTGACCGTCTTCGGCTCGGAACATGCGATGCGGATCTGGCTCGATCCGCGCAAGCTGAAGGCCTATGACATGTCCCCGGCCGCAGTGATCGCCGCGGTGAAGGGGCAGAATGCGCAGATCTCGGCCGGGTCGTTCGGCGCACTGCCTGCGCCCGAGGGGCAGCTTCTGAACGCCACGATCACCGCGCAATCGCTGCTGACGACGCCCGAGGATTTCGAGCGCATCGTGCTGCGCGCCGATACCGATGGCGGTCTGGTGCTGTTGCGCGATGTGGCGCGAGTCGAACTGGGCGCCGAAAGCTACGACATCGATGCCTTCTACAACGGCACGCCGTCCGCGGGGATGGCGATCCAGCTGGCCTCGGGGGCGAATGCGCTCGATACCGCAAAGCTGGTCAAGGACCGGTTGGCGGAACTCGCCCCCTATTTGCCGAAGGGGATGGATTACGTCATTCCCTATGACACGACGCCCTTTGTCACGCTGTCGATCGAGGAAGTGATCAAGACCCTCTTCGAGGCGATCGTGCTGGTGGTGCTGGTGATGCTCGTCTTCCTGCACAATCTGCGCGCGACGCTGATCCCGACGCTCGCCGTGCCGGTGGTGCTTCTGGGCACTTTCGGGGTGATGGCGGCCTTTGGCTTCTCGATCAACACGCTCACCATGCTCGCCATGGTTCTGGCCATCGGGCTTCTGGTCGATGACGCCATCGTGGTGGTCGAAAACGTCGAGCGGATCATGGCCGAGGAACACCTGTCCCCGCGCGAGGCCACCCGCAAGTCGATGGGGGAAATCTCGGGGGCGCTGGTCGGCATCGCGCTGGTGCTGTCCGCCGTTTTCGTGCCGATGGCCTTCTTTGGCGGCTCGACCGGGGAAATCTACAAGCAGTTCTCGGTCACCATCGTTTCGGCCATGGTGCTCTCGGTTCTGGTGGCGCTGGTCTTCACGCCCGCGCTCTGCGCGACGATCCTGAAACCCCATGCCGAGGCCAAGGGCGGCTTTGCGAACTGGTTCGGGGCGCGGTTTGAAAGCCGTTTCGGGCGGCTGACGAATGGCTATGGCGGCATCACGCGCTGGGTGGTGGCCAATCCGGTCAAGGGGCTGGTCGTCTATGCCTGCCTCGTCGCCGCGATGGGGGTGCTTTACGTCCGCACGCCGACCGCCTTCCTGCCCGACGAGGATCAGGGCGTGCTGATGACGCTCATTCAGACCCCCTCGGGCACCACCGCGGCGGAAACGAAGAAGGTCGTCGAGCAGGTCGAGGGCTATTGGCGCAAGGCGGAAGCCGACAATATCGACGCGCTGTTTTCGGTCGTCGGCTTCTCCTTTGCGGGCCAAGGCCAGAACATGGCGATGATGTTCATCAAGCTGAAGGATTGGGAGGAGCGGCAGGGGCCGCAGAACGGCGCGCAGGCGATTGCGGGCCGGGCCTTCGGGCCGCTGATGGGCGGCATCAAGGAAGCGATCGTGATCCCGATCGTGCCGCCGCCGGTGCTGGAGCTGGGCAACTCGAACGGTTTCACCGCCTTCCTGCAGGCGCGCTCGGGCCAGACGCATGAGGAACTGCTGGCCGCCCGCAACCAGCTTCTGGGCATGGCGGGGCAAAGCGGCAAACTGATGGCCGTGCGCCCGAACGGGGTCGAAGATGCGGCACAGTTCCGGCTGAATATCGACTGGGCCAAGGCCGGGGCCGTTGGCCTGACGGCGGCGGATGTCGGTGATTTCCTGTCCACGATCTGGTCCTCGGCTTACGTCAACGACTTCCTGCACGAAGGCCGCGTCAAGCGCGTTTATGTGCAGGGCGAGCCCTGGGCGCGCTCGACGCCCGCCGATTTCGCGCTCTGGCGGGTTCCGAATGCGAATGGCGATTTCGTTTCGCTGTCCACCTTCGCGACCGAGAAATGGGTCTACGGCCCGCAGCAGATCGTGCGCTATGACGCGCTGCCCGCGATGGAGATTCAGGGCTCGCCGGTGCCGGGTCTGTCCTCGGGCGCGGCGATGACGGAAATGGAAAGCCTTGCCGCGCAACTGCCGCCCGGCTTTGCCCTGCAATGGTCGGGCCTGTCGCTGGAGGAAAAGGAAGCGGGCAACGGCGCCATGGCGCTTTATGCGCTCTCGCTGGCCGCAGTCTTCCTGTGCCTTGCGGCGCTGTATGAAAGCTGGGTGATCCCGATCGCGGTCATTCTGGCGATGCCCGTGGGCATCATCGGCGCGCTCGTCGGCTCGTGGCTCGGTGGGCAGGCGAACGGGGTCTATTTTCAGGTCGGACTGCTGACTGTCGTCGGTCTGACCGGCAAGAACGGCATCATGATCGTCGAATTCGCCCGCGAGCGGATGCGGACGCTTGGCGAAGATGCCCTGACGGCGGCGGTCGAGGCCGCGCGGCTCCGGTTCCGCCCGATCCTGATGACCTCGCTCGCCTTCACCTTGGGCGTCGTGCCGCTGCTTCTGTCGACGGGCGCAGGCGCGGGGGCGCGCGAGGCGATCGGCTACACGACGCTCTTCGGCACGCTTTCGGGGACGGGGCTGGCGATCTTCTTCGTGCCGCTCTTCTTCCGGCTGACGAATGCGGCCTTTTCCCGGCGCAAGGCGGGGGCGGCCTGACCCCTCCGCCCGCGGCGGTCGACATCGGCGACGGCGACGTGCTAAGCCCGGCTTGGGCGCAGGCTTCGCCGTCGCCCTTTTCACGTCAAGGGGGCCAGCATGATCGAGAACCGCTTCAAACGGGCATTGGGCACCGGGCGCTGCCAGATCGGGCTTTGGACGACGCTTTCGACCAGCTTCGCGCTCGAGGTTGTCGCGGGCGCGGGCTATGACTGGCTCTGCCTTGATACCGAACACAGCCCCGGGGATCCGCTGACGATCCTGCCGCAGCTTCAATGCCTTGGCGGCTACCCCGAGGTCTCGGCCTGGGTTCGCCCGGCGGTCAATGACACCGCGCTGATCAAGCGGATGCTGGATGCCGGGGCGCAGACGCTGCTCATTCCGATGGTGAACAGCGTGGCCGAGGCGCAGGCGGCCGTGGCCGCCACCCGCTACCCGCCCGAGGGCGTGCGCGGCGTGTCGGGCCTGACCCGGGCGACCCGCTTTGGCCGGATCGAGAATTACATGGCGCGCTGTGCGGACGAGCTTTGCGTCATCGCGCAGATCGAGACCGTCGCGGCGCTGGACGCTTTGGAGGACATTGCCGCCGTGCCGGGGATCGATGCGCTGTTCGTCGGGCCTGCGGACCTGTCGGCCTCGCTTGGCTTTGGCGACAATCAGGCCCATCCCGATGCGCGGGCGAAGGTGCTTGAGACCCTCAAGCGCATTCAGGCGGCGGGCAAGCCTGCGGGCATCCTGACCACCGATCCGGTGATGCAGAAGATGGCGCTGGAGATCGGCGTCGATTTTCTGGGCATCGGCATCGATGCGGGGCTTCTGGCGCGCGCGGCCGAGACGCTGCGGCAGGGGATCAAGGCGCTCTGACCGCCGTCGGATCACGCGGTTGCGATGGGCGCCCCGCGGGTAGCGCTTGACCTTCGTCCGGCAAAGGTGAACCATTCGGTTCAGACTCGATCCGGAGGTCCGCGATGTCCCTGCCGTCTGTCCCTTTGCTGTCGCTCGCCGTGCTTGTCGCGCTGGCCGCGCCTGTTGCGGCGGAATCGCCCTTTGCCGGGCTTCTGGCGCGGATCGAGGGGGCGGGGGATCAGACCGGCGTGACGGCCTCGAACGGGCGGCTTGAGGCACAAAGCATCGATGTGGCCGGGAAATATGCCGGACGCCTGACCGAGGTCACGGCCTCCGAGGGGCAGATGGTGGAGGCGGGCGCGGTGCTGGCCCGGCTCGATGATCGCGACGCGCAGGCGCAATTGCTGGCGGCCGAGGCCTCGGTCCTGCAGGCGCAAGCGGCGAAGGCCGAGGCGGAAGCGGCGGTGATGCAGGCGCAAAGCGCGCTTGATGTGGCCAGGACCAGCCGAGACCGGGTGACGGTGCTGCATGGCGAAGGCCATGCGGCGCAGGCGCAGCTTGATGATGCGGTGAATGCGGCGACGGCGGCGGAGGCCGCGCTCGCCTCGGCGAAGGCGCAGGTGCAGAACGGGGCAGCGCTGATCGCCGCGGCCGAGGCAAACCGGGTACAGGCGCAAAACGCGCTTGAGGATCTGGTGATCCGGGCGCCGATCCGGGGTCGGGTGCTTTATCGGCTGCACGAACCGGGCGAGGTGATCGCGGCGGGCACCCCCGTCGTGACGCTGCTCGATCTGACCGACGTTTACATGGTGCTGTATCTGCCCGCTTCGGTCGTGGGCACTTTGGCGCTGAATGACGCGGCGCGGCTGGTGCTCGATCCGGTGCCGCAATATGTCGTGCCCGCGCGCATCAGTTTCGTCGCCCCGCAGGCGCAGTTCACCCCGAAATCGGTCGAAACCAGCACCGAGCGCGCCGATCTGGTGTTCCGCGTCAAGCTGGCGATCCCGCGCGATCTGCTGGTGCGTTTTGCCGATCGGGTCAAGGTCGGCGTGCGCGGCATCGGCTTCGTGCGGGCGACGCCCGAAACACCTTGGCCCGCCGATCTGGCGGTGAAGCTGCCCGAGTAGACCGATGCAACCGGTGGCCCGCCTCAGTGGTGTTTCGCATCGCTACGGCGCGGTGACGGCGCTTGACGCGGTGAGCCTTGAGATCCCCGCAGGCGTGATGGCCGGGCTGATCGGGCCGGATGGGGTCGGCAAATCAAGCTTGCTCGCCCTTGTGGCCGGGGTCCGGCGCGGGCAGGCGGGCGCGGTCGAGGTTCTGGGCGGGCCGATGGCCGAGCGCCATCACCGCGCTGCCGTGGCCCCGCGCATCGCCTACATGCCGCAGGGGTTGGGGCGGAACCTTTACCCGACGCTGAGCGTGGTCGAGAACCTGCAGTTCTTCGGACGACTCTTTGGCCAAAGCGCGGCCGAGCGTGATGCCCGCATCGCCATGCTGCTGGACGCCACCGACCTTGCGCCCTTTCCCGACCGTCCGGCGGGCAAGCTGTCGGGGGGGATGAAACAGAAGCTCGGCCTGTGCGCGGCGCTGATCCATGACCCGGATCTTCTGATCCTCGATGAGCCCACGACCGGCGTCGATCCCTTGTCGCGGCGGCAGTTCTGGGAATTGATCGCCCGCGTCCGCGCCACCCGGCCGGGCATGAGCGTGCTGACCGCCACCGCCTATATGGAGGAGGCCGACCGCTTCGACTGGATCGCCGCGATGGAGGCGGGCCGGGTCATCGCCACCGGCAGCCCGGCCGATCTGCGCGCCCGCACCGGGGCGGCGAGCCTTGAAGAGGCCTTCGTCGCGCTTTTGCCCGCGGCCGTCCGCGCCGGTCACGCCGCCGTGCCGGTCCTGCCCCGGCGCGACACCGGCGGCCGCATCGCCATCGAGGCCGAGGGGCTGGTGAAACGCTTCGGCGCCTTTACCGCGGTCGATCATGTCGGCTTTTCGATCCCCGAGGGCGAGATCTTCGGCTTTCTGGGCTCGAACGGTTGCGGCAAGACGACGACGATGAAGATGCTGACCGGGCTCTTGGACCCGACCGAGGGGGTGACGCGGCTCTTCGGGCGCGAACTCGGCCGCTCCGACATGACGGCGCGGCTTGGCATCGGCTACATGTCGCAGGCGTTTTCGCTTTATGGCGAGCTGACGGTGCGGCAAAACCTGATCCTGCATGCGCGGCTCTACGGGGTCGCGCCGGAGCGGCGGCTGGCCCGTTTGGCCGAGGTGATGGCCGAATTCGATCTGGCCGAGGTGGCCGAGGCGATGCCCGAAAGCCTGCCTTTGGGCATCCGGCAGCGGCTGCAATTGGCGGTCGCGATGATCCACGAACCGCCGATCCTGATTTTGGACGAGCCGACTTCGGGCGTCGATCCGGTGGCGCGCGACGGGTTCTGGGCGGTGCTGATGCGGCTCTCGCGCGAGAAGGGCGTGACGATCTTCATCTCGACCCATTTCATGAACGAGGCGGCGCGGTGCGACCGGATCTCGCTCATGCATGCGGGCCGGGTGCTGGAGGTGGGCACGCCCGCGGAAATCGTCACCCGGCGCGGCGCCGACAGTCTGGAGGCTGCCTTCATCGCCGCGCTGGAGGCCGAGGCCGAGAGTGTCGAGAGCGGCGCCGATGTGCCCGTGCCCGCACCCGGCCCCCCGCGGGGCAGGCTTTCGGCGGCGCTCACCCGGGCCTATGCCTATTCCTGGCGCGAGACGCTGGAATTGGCCCGCGATCCGATTCGGCTGTTCTTCGCGCTTCTGGGTCCGGTGATCCTGATGCTGGCGATGGGGTTCGGGATTTCCTTTGACGTCGATCGGCTCTCCTTTGCCGTGATGGATCAGGATCAAAGCGCCGAAAGCCGCCGCCTGACCGAGGGGTTCAGCGCGATCCCGCAATTTGGCGAAACCGCCCCCTTTGCCAGCCCGACCGAGTTGCAGACCCGGATGGGGCTGGGGGGCGTGACGCTGGCGCTCGATATCCCCGAGGGCTTCGGGCGCGATCTGCACCGTGGGGACGTGCCGGAAATCGGTCTGACCTTTGACGGGGCGATGCCGTTTCGCGCCCAGACCGCGCAGGGCTATGCCCTTGGCGTGCTGCAGGATTTCACCGAAAAGATCGCAGCTGAGGAGGGGATCGGCACCACCAGCAAGGTGGGCTTCGAGACCCGCTACCTGTTCAATCAGGCGTTTGAGAGTGCGAATGCGATGGTGCCCTCGGTTCTGATGCTGATCCTGATGCTGGTGCCGGCGGTGATGGCGGCGGTCAGTGTCGTGCGGGAAAAGGAAACCGGCACGATCGCGAACTTCCACGCCACCCCGGTCAGCCGGATCGAGTTTCTGCTGGGCAAGCAACTGCCCTATCTGGCGCTGGCCTGGGTCAGTTTCTGGGTGCTGATCGCGCTTGGGGTGACGGTCTTTGCCGTGCCGCTGTCGGGCAGCCTTGCCGCGCTGGCCTTTGCCGCGCTGGTCTATGTCACGGCCACGACCGGCTTTGGCCAGCTGATCTCGGCCTTCACCCGCACGCAGGTGGCGGCGGTCTTTGCCACCGCCGTCGTCGCGATCATCCCCACAGTGAACTTTTCCGGCTTGGTCGTTCCGGTCTCCTCGCTGGGCGAGGGCGGGCGGATCTTCGGTCTGGCCTTCCCCGGCGCGTGGTTCCAGCCGGTCTCGGTCGGAGCCTTCCTGAAGGGCTTCGGCTGGCCCGAGGCACTTTCGGCCGCCGCCGTGCTTGGCGTCTTCGCCCTTGGCTATCTGGCTCTGGCGATCCTTTCCCTTCCGAAGCAGGAGCGGTGAATGCGCAGTCTTCGCAACATCCTGTGGCTGACCGGCAAGGAGCTGCGGGCGATCCGCGGCGACCGGGTGATGCTGGTGCTGATCGCCTATGTCTTCACGCTGGCGGTCTGGCTGGTCTCGGATGCCGCCAGCACCGAGGTCGATCATCTGGCCACCGCCGTGGTGGACGAGGATCGCAGCCAGCTTTCCGCCCGGCTGACCGATGCGATCCGCCCGCCGCTTTTCGCCGAGCCGGTGCCGATGACCGCCCCCGAGGCCGCGGCGGCGCAACGGGCGGGCAAGGCCATTCTTGTCCTGACGATCCCGCCCGATTTCGAGCGCGACCTGCACGCCGGGCATCAGACGACCTTGCAGATCCTTGTCGATGCGACGGCGGTGGCGCAGGCGGGCAATGGCGCCAGTTTCCTGCGCCAGACGCTGGCGCAGGAGCTTTCCGCCGCGCTCGCGCCGCGGGCCGTCAGTTCCGATCCGGTCACGGTGGTCTTTCGTAACGCCTTCAATCCGAACCTGACCTCGAGCTGGTTCAGCGCGGTGATGCAGCTGATGAACAATGTCACCATCCTGATGCTGATCCTCTCCGGGGCCTCGATGATCCGCGAACGCGAGCATGGCACGATCGAACATGTGCTGGTGATGCCGGTCCGCCCGCACGAGATCGTCGCGGCCAAGATCCTCGCCTCGGGGGCGGTGATCCTTGCGGCCTCGCTCTTCAGTCTGGTCGTGGTGGTCGAAGGGGCGATGGGCGTGCCGGTGGCGGGCTCGCTGGCGCTTTATGCCGGGGGGGCCGCGATCTATGTCGTGGCGGTGGCGAGCCTTGGGCTGCTTCTCGCCTCCTTCACCCGGACGATGGGGCAATTCGGACTTCTGGTCATTCCGGTGATCGTGCTGATGATCCTGCTCTCGGGGGGGATGACGCCGCTCGAATCGATGCCCGACTGGCTACAGGTGCTGATGCGCACGGTCTCGCCCGCGACGCATTTCGTGATCTTCGCGCAGGCGGTGCTCTATCGCGGCGCGGGGCTGGAGCTCGTTTGGCCGGAAATGGCGATGATGGCGGGCATGGCGACGGTGGCCGTGACGATCGTTCTGGCCCGGTTTCGCAAGGTTCTCGCCGGTTAGGGGCTTAATCGGAAAAACCGATCCTTAACGACTTGCGGCTAGTTTCGGCCCAAACCCTTCGGGAGGGCCGCATGACCATTCTCGTCATCGATGACGAATCCAGCGTTCGCGATGCCTATCGCCTGCTCTTCTCCGGTCCCGAGACCACCCGCCCGGTGTCGCGCGCCGATGCTTTGGCAGAGGAGCTGTTCGGCGCTGCACCCGTGCAGCCACGGACCGAAGCCGCAACGGGATTCGAGGTCAGCTTCGCCGCGCAGGGGCTGGAAGGGGTCGAGCTTGCCGCCCGCGCCTTGCAGGCGGGAACCCCCTTCAAGGTCGCCTTTGTCGATGTCCGGATGCCGCCCGGCATCGACGGCAAGGAAACCGCGCGTCGGTTGCGCGCGATCGACCCCGACCTGCATATCGTCATCGTCTCGGCCTGGTCGGATCATTCGGTGACCGACATTGCCGCCGTCGCCGGTCCGGCGGACAAGATCTTTTATATCTGCAAGCCCTTCGAACCCGACGAAGTGCGCCAGATGGCCCGGGCGCTCAGCGAACGGTGGGACAATGACACCCGGCAGCTGAGCTTTCTGCGCGCGAAGGTCGCCGAGCTTGCGGCGAGCGAAGCCCGTGCCCAGCACATCGCCAATCATGATTTCCTGACCGGGGCCGCGAACCGGATGGCCTTTCAGAACGCGCTGATCGAACGGCTCGACGCCGGGGCCGGCGATCTGTTCGTGGCCTTTCTCGATCTCGACCACTTCAAGCATGTGAACGACACCTTCGGCCATGATGCCGGGGACGAGGTGATCAAGATGGCCTGCGCCGCCTTCGTTGCCCGCGCGCCCGAGGGCACGATGGTCGCCCGGCTCGGCGGGGATGAATTCGGCGTGCTGCTGACGGGGATGGACCGGGACGCGGCTTTGGCCACCTGTCACGGGATGCTCGAAACCTGCTCGGGGGATTTCTCGGTTTTCGGCAATTCGGTCTTCATCGGGGCCTCCTGCGGTTTGGTCGATTGCTCCTGCCACCCCGATTGCGACGCCGCCGACCTGATGCGCTTCGCCGATCTGGCGCTGTTCGCCGCAAAGCAGGATGGCGGCCAGACCGTGCGGGTCTTCGACAAGCAACTCGACGCCAGCCAGCAGTTCCGACAGCGGATCGAGGCCGGTCTGTTCTACGCTTTGGCAAGCGAGGAACTGTCGATCCATTACCAGCCCATCGTCACCTCGGATACGTTGGAAGTCGCGGGATACGAGGCGCTCTTGCGCTGGAACAGCCGCGATTACGGCGCCGTTCCGCCCGGCGTCTTCATGCCGATCGCCGAGGAAAGCCCGGTGACGCTGCTTCTGGGCGATTGGGTCGTTGAACGGGTGCTGCGCGACGCCCGCGGCTGGCCCGACAAGTTCACCGCGATCAACTTCTCGCCCCGCCAGTTCCAACGCCTTGATTTCGTGACACGGCTCGTGTCCGAGGCACGTCAGAACGGCATTCCGCCCGCGCACATCCAGATCGAGGTGACCGAAAGCACGCTGCGCTCGCATGCCCGGCAAAGTCGCAAGATCGTCGATGATCTGCGCGCGCAGGGCTTCCGGGTCGCGATCGACGATTTCGGCACTGGCGCCTCGAGCATCGCCAATCTCAAGGATCTGGCGGTCGACGCGATCAAGATCGACCGCAGTTTCATCGACGGCATGGACAGCGACCGGCCTTCGGCGGCGATCGTCACCGCGCTGTCGCATCTCGCCTCCGGTCTCGGACTTGACATCGTGGCTGAGGGCGTGGAGCGCGTCTCGCAACGCGATGTGTTGCGCCAACTCGGCTGTTCGCATCTGCAAGGTTTCCTGTTCGGACATGGTGAGTCGATCGAGCATGTGCTGTCGACCAGCGCGATCGCGGTGGCACCGGCCCGCAGCGTGGCGGGCTGAGGGGGCGACATGCGCCTGCCCCGGCTCCGCCCGACAAGCCTGCGTGCCGCGCTGATCTTCGATCTGGCGGTGATCGGTGTCAGTGCCGCGGCGCTGATCTTTGCGGTGGTCAGCCTGATGATCCGGCACAGCTTCGGTGATCTGGAAGCTGCCGATGTCGCCCGCAACGTCGACCGGACCCGTGCCGCTCTCGCCGCCGATCTTGCCGCAACCGAAGCGCATGTGCTCGACTGGGGAATCTGGGACGAGACCTATGACTATCTGAAAGATTTCAACGCCGGCTACGAAGCGCGGAACTTCAATGCCGGCTCTTTCGTCAATGCCGAAATCAGTTGCGCCGCCTATATGCGATTCGATGGCGGCGGGCAGCGCAGCTTCTGCTTCGACGCCGACAGTGACGAGCCCGACCCGGAACTGGCCGCAGCGTTTGCCCGCAGTTTCAGGGCGATCCCGTTGCAAGCGTCACGCAATCGCAAGGGCTCGCGGGTGGGTTATTGGTCCCATGACGGGCAGCTTTTCGCCGTTGCCAGCACGCCGGTGCTGCGCAGCGACGGGTCCGGCTCTCCCGAAGGTAAGCTGGCCTTTCTGCATCGGATCGACGCGCTTCCCCTGGCCGAAGCCCTGCAGGTTCCGGTCAGGCTGGACTTTGCCGAATTGAGCGCGACGCCGCAGCTTGTCGAGGCGGGCAAGGTCCTGCACGTCTCGGTTCCGGTGGCGACGACGACCGGCCCGCCCGTTGCCATGCTGCGTTTCGACTTGCCGCGGCAGATGCTGGTGGCGGGCGAGCGTCTGCGCGATCTGACGGTTCTGGCGATGCTCGCTCTGCTCGCCGCGCTGCTTGCCCTTTTGGGGCGCAGGCTGTCCACCCAGGTCATGGTCCCGCTGCTTGCCTTTCGGGAACATGTGGGTCGGATCCGGCACGAGGGTGAGCTGGTGCCGCTTTCGGGGCCGCCGCGCGAAGACGAAATCGGCGCGCTGCAATGGGAATTCAATGCGATGGCCGCCGAGCTCGAGGCGCTGCGGCTCAGCCATGCTGCGCAATCCTTTGCGCTCGGCCGCGAGCAGAATGCGATCGGGCTTTTGCACAATTTGCGCAACAGTCTCAGCCCGGTGCGGGTGATCCTGTCCGATCTCGAACGCCATCTGGGCGCGATCCTGCCGGCCGAGGCCGAGCGGGCCCGCGCCGAATTGGCCGATCCGCAAACCGCCGCCGAGCGTCGGCGCCGATTGGTGGCCTATCTCGACGCGCTTGAAGCCGATCGCGCGGACCGGTCCGGACAGGCGCGGGCTTTGTTGCAGGAGGCCGGGCGTTGCCTGTCCGAGGCACTCGAAGCGATGCGCGCGCCGCGCGACCCGGAGAAGGTGAACCGCAACGAGGAGTGCGATCTGTCGCGGGCGCTGGCTCATGCGGCGACGGCGGCGCGGTTTGCCGATGGTCCGAAGATCGACCTGACGATCGAATGCCCGCCCGATCTGCAGGTCTGTGGCAACAGGGTTCTGTTGGCGCAGGTGCTGGAAAATCTTGTCGTCAACGCGACCGAGGCGATCAGGGCCACCGGACGCACGGCGGGCCGGATCGATATCACGGCAAGCCCGACCGAGGGGACTGGGCGCTGCGTGGTGCTGGTGCGCGACGATGGTGACGGCTTCGACGAGCCGACCGGGGCGCGACTTTTCGAGCGTGGCTTTTCGACCCGCACCGACAAGCGCGGCGGGCTGGGCCTGCATTGGTGCGCGAATACGCTTGCGGCGCTGGGCGGCAGCCTGTCCCTGACCAGCCCCGGCCCCGGTCAAGGCGCGCTGGCGCGTCTTGACCTGCCGCTGATGGCCGCCGCCGCCCGGGCCTTGCGTCGGGCGGGCTGAGGGGTCAGCGCGCGCCCGCCTCGAACGTCTGCCAGCAGATCGGCGAGCCGACCCCGACCCGTGTTGTCTCGGCCGAGACGAAGCCCAGACCATCGGCTTCGGCCAGCGGGAACAGCGTCGCCGATGCGCCTTCGCCCAGGCGATGCACCACCGGCAGGCCATCGATCTCGCGGTTGCCAAGCCGGATCGGGAAGATCTCGGCGCGGCCCGGCTTGCGGGTCCAGTCGAAGCCAGCCCGCCCGGCGCAATGGAAGAGCGGCACCGGAACCGCGCCCTTCAACCGGGCGATCTGCGCCGAAACGAACAGCGTGAAGCCGACCAGCGCCGAGAAGGGATTGCCCGGCAGCCCGGTCACCGCGGCATTGCCCAGACGTCCGAACATCACCGGCTTGCCGGGTTTGAGCGCGACTTTCCAGCCGTCGATCTGGCCCCCCGCGGCGAGCAGGGCCGGGCGCAGGTGATCCCGCCCGCCCATCGACACCGCGCCCGAGGTCACGATCAGATCATACTGGCCCTGCAGGCTGAGGAACTTCGCCAACGTCGCCTCGGCATCGTCGGGCAGGATGCCGTGATCATCGACCTCGGCCCCGGCACCGCGGGCCAGCGCGATCAGCATCGGCCGGTTCACATCGGGCATCGTGTCCGCGGAGCCGCTCTCGGCGCCGGGCCGGTGCAACTCGTCGCCGGTCGAGAGGATCGCCAGACGCGGGCGGCGCACGACCTCAAGCTGCGTCACGCCATTCGAGGCAAGCAGGCCAATGTGATGCGCCCGGATGCGCGTGCCGCGGCGCAGCAGCAGCCCGCCTTCGGGCTGTTCCGACCCCACCGCGCGGATATGCGTTCCCGGCGCGGGGACGGTCGTCAGCTGCACCTCAGTTCCGGTCTCGGTCACGTCTTCGACCGGCACGACGGCATCGGCGCCCTCGGGGATCTGCGCCCCGGTAAAGATGCGCAGCGCGGCGCCTTCGGGCAGGGCGGGGGCCTGCATTCCGGCGGCAACCGTGCCGACAATGGGCAGCGTCAGACCTGCGGCCAGATCGGCCGAGCGCAGGGCAAAGCCATCCATCGCCGAGCGCGCGGCGCGGGGCAGGGCGATTTCGGCGCGCAGGCTGGTGGCAGAGGTCCGCCCCGCCACATGCGCCAGATCGAGCGTTTCGATGCCGCTGAGCGGCGCGACCAGTCCGCAGGCCAGTCGGCGGGCGGAATCGAGGTCGAGCATCGCGGATGCCGGGTGATCGAGTGCGGGCATCTGCCTTCCTTTCGTGTCGGACCGGCCGTCGCTGCGGTGCGGCAGGCCGGGAAAAGCGGGGTGGAAACCATCCCGGTCGGGTCCTGCGGTCTGGATCGGAAGCGAGGGGCTCCGCGCCGCGGCCCGGCCGAGAGCATCGGAGGCATGCGTCGGAAGGTCAACCTCCGCCGCTTGCGATATTTTCTCCTCGCCCTGTGCGGGAGAACCGGCTGCGGCGGTTGCGCGAAATGCTGTGTCGTTGCCCGCAATCGCGGCACAGGCCGCGGATGATCCCGGTTTTTTGACCCCGGTTCCGGCTTGGCGCTTGCAAGATAAATGCAATCCGGGTCTCTGTGACAGAAAGCTGACATTGATTCGCGGAGCCGATCCTGAGCGACACCGACCAACAGCCCCTGCGTGCGCGGCTTGCCACGGCCGCCGAGACCGGCTCGCCGTCGATGCGGGCGATTGCGCATTTCATGCTGGCGCAGTTTCAGGATCTGCCCTTCGAGACGGCGGCGACGCTGGCGGCCAAGGTGCAGGTCAGCGAGGTCAGCATCGGGCGGTTCTGCCGGGCGATCGGCTACGCGAATTTCAAGGACCTGAAAGAGCATCTGAAGGATGACATCGGCGATCAACCCTGGCTGATCAAGGATCGGCTGGATGCGCTGCGCCGCGCCCCGGATCAGCGCGACGAACGGCTGTCGCAGGGGCTGAAGGCCGAGATCGCGGCGCTGGTGGGCGTTTACGAACTGGCCCGGACCGAGGATTGGCAACGGGTGGCGGAACGGTTTGCCCGGGCGCGGCGGGTGCTGGTGGCGGGGTTTCAGACCGAGCGGGGCCTCGCGCAATATTTCGCGGCGCAGATGCAATATGTCCGCCCGGGCGTGCAGGTCGTGGACCTGTCGGCGGGCAATTTCTCGGAAGTGCTGACGGAGCCGGTTGTGCCGGAGGAGACCTGTCTCGCGATTTTCGAAGCGCGTCGCTATGCGCGGCAGGCGCTCGTGCTGGCCCGCGAGGCGCAGGCGCGCGGCATTGCGGTGACGCTCTTCACCGACCGCTATTGCAACTGGGGCGCCGATCACGCCGACGAGGTTTTCATGGTGGCGACCGAGGTGAACCAGTTCTGGGACTCGACCGCGCATCTCGCGCTGCTCGGAAATCTGATGATCAACGACATCTTCCTGACGCTCGGCGAGGGGGCCGAGACCCGTCTGAACGAAATCGCGCGGCTTTACGGCGCGTTTAGTGGCCATGTCGGCAATCCGCTGACACCGGTCGCGCAATAATCACCACCAACAGGGGAAAGACATGACACTTCGTTCGAAACTTCTGGCCTGTGCGATCGCCCTTCTGACAATGGCGGGCACCGCGCAGGCCGAGAAACTGCGCCTTGGCACCGAGGGCGCCTATCCGCCCTTCAACTTCGTGCAGCCTGACGGCACGATCGCGGGCTTCGATCTCGATATCGGGCTGGAGCTGTGCAAGCGCATCGGCGCCGACTGCGAGGTCGTCGCGCAGGATTGGGATGGCATCATCCCCGGGCTGATCGCGAACAAATATGACTTCATCATCGCCTCGATGTTCATTACCGAGGAACGCAAGAAGCAGGTGTCCTTCACCGACCCCTACTACAAGGCGGCGATGACGCATGTCGTTCCGAAAGATTCGGAAATTACCGAATTTACGAATGAAACGCTTGCGGGCAAGGTGGTCGGCGCGCAATCGGGGACGACGCAAGCCGATTATGCGGTGAAGATGTATCCCGATGCCGACGTGCGGCTTTACCCGACGCAGGACGAGGCAAGCCTCGACATGGCCTCGGGGCGGCTTGACGTGATGGTGGGCGACATGCTGCCGCTGCTCGATTTCGTGCAAAAGACCGAGGACGGCAAGTGCTGCAAGCTCGCCGGTGAGCCGATCACCGATCCGGCCTTTGTCGGCGAAGGTGTGGGCATCGCCGTGCGGCAGGAAGACAATGATCTGCGCGAGCGGCTGAACAAGGCGCTGGCAGAGATCCGCGCCGACGGCACCTACAAGAAGATCAACGACAAATACTTCTCGATCGACATCTATTCGATGAAGTGATCGCGGCCCCGGCCGAGGCGGCAGATGATGGAAACGCTGTTCTCATATGGCCCCCAAGGCTGGGGCGACGAACTCCTTGCGGGGGTTTGGGTGACGCTGCGGCTTGCCGCGGCCACCCTTCCCGTGGGGCTATTGCTGGGCTTCGTGGTGGCGGCGGCTTCGCTGTCGCGCCGTCCCGTCTTGCGGGCGATGGGCTGGGGGTACACGACGGTGATGCGCGGGATGCCGGAAATCCTGACGCTCTTCATCGTCTACAACGGGCTCGGGCTGGGGCTGAACCGCCTCCTCGACCATTTCGCACCGCAGATCGGCGCGGTTGATTTCCCCCCTTTCGCCGCCGGGGTGATCGCGCTGGCGCTTGTCTTTGCTGCCTTCGCGGCCGAGGTCTTGCGCGGCGCCTTTCAGGCCGTGCCCGAGGGGCAGGTGCTGGCCGGGCTGGCCATCGGCATGACCGGGCGGCAGGTGTTCTGGCGCATCAAGTTGCCGCAATTGTGGCGCTTTGCGTTGCCGGGCATGGGGAACCTCTGGCTCAACCTGCTCAAGGACACGGCGCTCGTTTCGGTCATCGCGCTCGATGATCTGATGCGGGCGACGAAGGTCGCGGTCGGCGTGACGAAGCAGCCCTTCACCTTCTATCTGGCCGCCTGCCTGATCTATTGGGGGCTCTGTCTTGGCTCGGAGCTGGTGCTGACCCGGCTTGAAGCACGGGCGAACCGTGGCGTGCGGAGAGCCTGAGATGAGCCTGATCGAAAGCCTCTCAACCAATCTGCCGAAACTGCTCGACGGTGCGGAAACGACCTTGATCCTGACCGGATTGGGCGCGGCGCTGGCCGCCGTCTTTTCGCCCGGTCTGGCGCTGATCCGCCTGTTCGGTCCGACCCCGGCCAAGATGCTGTTGCGCGCCTATATCTCCTTCGTGCGCGGCACGCCGCTTCTGGCGCAACTTTTCCTTGTCTTCTATGGCTCGGGGCAGTTCCGCGCCGAATTGACCGGGCTTGGCCTCTGGTCCTTTTTCCGCGATCCGTTCAACTGCGCGGTGCTGGTCTTCGTGATCAACTCCTGCGCCTATCAGACCGAAATCCTGCGCGGCGGGATCGAAGCCGTCCCCCCGGGCGAGATCGAGGCCGCCCGCGCCATCGGCATGACCCGTGCACGGGTGCTGGCCCGGGTGATCTTCCCGCATGCCTATCGCATCGCCTGGCCGGCGCTTGGCAACGAGGTGATCTTGCTGATGAAAGCCTCGGCTTTGGCGTCGATCGTCACCGTCTTCGACCTGATGGGGCGCACGCGGCAGATCTTTTCGCGCAGCTTCGAATTCTCGGTCTATTTCGAAGCCGCGGCCCTCTATCTGCTGATCACCGTCGTCTTCGTCTTTCTGTGGCGGCAGATCGAACGCCGCCTGACCCGCCACATGCGCCGCACGCAAGGAAGCTGAGCCATGCCCCCGAAAATCGCAACCGATCTGGTGCTGAGCGCGCAGGACATTCACAAGAGCTTCGGTGCGCAGGAGGTGCTGAAGGGCATTACCCTTGGCGCGCGCAATCATGATGTGATCTCGATCCTCGGCACTTCCGGATCCGGAAAATCAACTTTTCTGCGCTGCCTGAACTGTCTGGAAGTTCCGAATTCCGGTTCCGTCGCTGTGCACGGCGAGGAAATCGTCTTTCGCAATGGCCGCATCGGCGATCAGCGGCAGATCGAACGGTTGCGCCGCCATCTGGGCATGGTGTTTCAACAGTTCAACCTCTGGACTCATCGCACCGTGCTGGAAAACGTCATGGAAGGCCCGGTGCAGGTCAAGCGGATGCCGAAAGCCGAGGCCCGCGATCTGGCCGAGGGGCTTTTGGCCCGCGTCGGTCTGGCCGACCGGATGGGCCATTATCCGGCGATGCTCTCGGGTGGGCAGCAGCAGCGCGTGGCGATTGCGCGCGCGCTGGCGATGGAGCCCGACGTGATCCTGTTTGACGAGCCGACCTCGGCGCTCGACCCGGAACTGGTGGGCGAGGTCTTGAAGGTGATGCAGGATCTGGCCGCCGAGGGGCGCACGATGATCGTCGTCACCCATGAAATGGCCTTCGCCCGCGACGTCTCGACCGAGGTCGTCTTCCTGAACGAGGGCCGGATCGCCGAACAGGGCCCGCCCGAGAAGCTGTTTGACCACCCCGAAACCGAGGTGTTCGCCCGTTTCATCTCCAAAACCCGCCGAGACTTCGCATGACCCAAGCCTTTCCCGGGGTGACGATCGACAGCGCCGAGCTGCGCGTCGTGCACCTGCCGCTGATCACCCCCTTCACCGTGTCGAACCAGACCCTGACCGACAAGACCTTTCCGCTGCTGACGCTGCGCGCCGACGGCATCGAGGGCTATGGCGAGGGGGTGATGGATCCCTATCCCGACTATCTCGAGGAAACCCTGCCCGGGGCCCTCGCCTTCCTGCGTGATCTGATCCTGCCGCAGATCGTCGGCAAGCGGATCGGCAACCCGGCCGAGCTGACGGCGCTGCTGGCGCCCTGGCGCGGGCACAGGATGAGCAAGGCGCTGGTCGAGCTGGCGTTCTGGGATCTGTGGACGAAGGCGCTGAACCTGCCGCTTTGCGCGGCTTTGGGTGGCGTGCGCGATGCCGTGCCGGTGGGGGTGTCGCTGGGCATCACGCCGATCGACCGCACGCTTGCGCGCATCGCCGAGGCCGAGGCTGCGGGCTACAAGCGCATCAAGCTGAAGGTGGCGCAGGGCCATGACCTGAAGCTTCTCGAAGCGGTCCGGCGCGATTTTCCCGCCGTCAAGCTGACGGTGGATGCGAATACGGCCTATGGTCTGGCCGATCTGGCGACGCTGCGGGCGATGGACCGCTTCGATCTCGATTACATCGAGCAGCCGCTCGCCGTCGACGATATCCACGATCATGCGCTGGTGCAGCGCGAGATTGCGACCGCGATCTGCCTTGATGAATCGATCCGAACGCCTGCCGATTGCCGCAAGGCGCTTGCGGCGGGGGCGGCGCGGGTGATCAACATCAAGGTTGGCCGGGTCGGTGGCTACACCGCGGCCAAGGCGATCCATGACGTGTCCGAGGCGTTCGGCGCCCCGGTCTGGTGCGGCGGCATGCTCGAAAGCGGGATCGGGCGGGCGCATAACATCCATCTGGCGACGCTGCCGAATTTCACCAAACCGGGCGATACCTCCTCGGCCAGCCGCTATTTCCATCGCGACATCATCGCCGAACCGCTGGAAGCGACGGAGGGGCTGATGCCGGTGCCGCGGAACGGTGCGGGAATCGGGGTCACGCTCGATCGGCCGTTCCTCGACAGTGTCACCCGTTCGACCGAGGAGTTTCGCCCATGACCTCCGGGGTGATCCTGCGCGAGCTGAACGGCGTCGCGGAATTGCAGCAGGCCGAGCGCTTTCAGGTCGAGGTCTGGGGCGAGGGCGAGCGACCCGACAACAGCGACATCATGCTGGCGCTGCAGCACGAAGGCGCGCTGGTGGCGGGGGCTTTCGCGGGCGATCAGATGCTCGGCTTTCTTTTCGGCTTTCCGAGTGCCACGCCCGGGGTGCAGCATTCGCACCGGCTGGCCGTGTCGGAAAAGGCGCGCGGGCTGGGGCTTGGCGCGCGGCTGAAGTGGTTTCAGCGCGACTGGTGTCTGGCGCGCGGCATCCGGCTCGTGCGCTGGACCTATGATCCTTTGCGCGCGATCAATGCGGGGCTGAACATCGCGGTTCTGGGCGCGACAGCGCGCGAGTATCTGCCGGATTACTATGGTGAAATGCCGGGGATCAATGCGGGGCTGCCCTCCGATCGCGTGATGGCGGTCTGGCAGCTCGACGCACCGCGGGTCGTCGCCCGGGCGGCCGGGCAAGTGCTGCCGACGCCCTTTGCCAATCTCGAGGCGGTGATCCCGGCTGATATAGACGCGCTCTTGCTCGCCGATCCGGAACGGGCGCTGACCGAGCGGTTGCAGCTGCGTGCCAGCCTGCAGACCGCCTTTGACGCCGGGCTGACGATCCTCGGGTTCGATCGCAAGCGGCATCGCTACCTGCTGGGGCGGCTTGCGCAGGTCGCCTGTCCGGTGGTCTGAGGCATCCCCTTACATCGAAAGCGCCGCGATCTGCGCCGTCGTCATCACGGCGCGCTGGGTGTCGGAGAAGGCCGCGACCTGCGTGCCGCTCAGGGCCTTGATATCGGCCGTTTCGAGCGCCGCGACCTGATCGAGGGTGAAGGCCGCGATTTGCGACGTCGTCAGGCCGACCATCTGGTTGGTCCGCAAGGCCCAGATCGCCTGCGTGCTCAGCGCGGCGACGGAACTTGTGCTCAGCGCATGAATCTGCGCCGTGGTCAGGCTTGCGACCTGCGACGTGAGCAGGGCGGCGGCCTGCGCACTGGCCAGCGACCCGATCTGCGCCGTTCCAAGCGCGGTGATCGCCGAGGCGGTGATCCGCGAGATGTCCTCGGTCTCGATCGCGCGCACCTGCTGCGTCGAGAAGGCCGCGAGCTGGCTTGCGGTCAGGCAGCCGACCTGTGCCGTGGTCAGGGCGGTCACATCGGCGGTCGAGAGGCCCATCAGCGCCTGCGTGGTCAAGGAGGAAATGGCCCCCGTGCCGATCGCGGCGATCTGAGCGGTCGAGAAGGCGGCAAGCTGCGCCGAACTCATGGCACGGATCGTGGTGGCCGCGACCGCCCGCACCTGATCCGTGCTCAAGGCCGCCGCTTGTCGGGTCGTCAATCCGGTGATCGCCGCCACGCCGAGCCGGTTCATCTGTGTCACAGTGATGGCCGCGATCTGCGCTGTGTCGAGGCAGGCGATCTGCGCCGAGCCGAGACCCGCAAAAGCCGCCGCAGACACCTGTGCCAGATCTTCGGCTTCGATGGCGGCGACCTGCGCCGTGCTCAGCGCCGCGAGCTGCTGCGAGGTGATCGCCGCGGTCTGCGAGGGGGTCAGCGCCGCGATCTGCGCCGGCGAGAGGCCTTGCAGAGCCAGCGTCGACAAGGACGGGATCGCATTGCTGGCAAGCACTGCAATCTGCGCCGTGCCGAAAGCGGCCAGCTGCGTCGAGGTGAGGGCCTGCACCGAGGAGGCGGCGATCGCCCGCACTTGCCCCGTCGTCAGAACCGCGATCTGCGCCGTGCTCAGGCCCGAGATCGCGGCCAGCGAGAGCCGCGCGATCTGGGTTTCGGTCAGACCGGCCAGGAGGGCGGTCGACAGGCTTGCGATCTGGGCCGACCCGAAACCCGGCATCGCCGCGTCCGAGATCTCCGGGATGTCCGCGCTTTCGATCGCGGCGATCTGTGCTGTGGTCAGCGCGGCGATCTGCGTCGAGGTCAGGCGCCCGAGCTGTGCGCCGGTCAGGGCGACCATATCCGCGGTGGTGAGCCCGGCCAGCGCGGTCGTGCTCAGGGCGGCAATCGCGGTCGTGCTCAGGGCGGCAATCTGGTTGCTGCGGAAGGCGGCGATCTGCGCCGATCCGAGCGCCGAGACAGCGACGCTGGAAAGCGCCGCAATCTGCCCCGTTGTCAGCGCCAGGATCTGCTGCGTCGTCAATCCGCGGATCGCGGCTGTCGTCAGGCGCGCGCTTTGGGCGGAGGTCAGCGCCCGCAGCTGCGTCGTGGCAAGGCTTGCCATCTGCGTCGAGGTGATCCCGCTGATCGCCGAGAGCGAAAGCTGCGCGATATCCGCGGTTTCAAGGGCCGCCAATTGCGTCGTGCTGAGTGCGGCGAGCTGCAGCGAACTCAATCGCGCCGCCTGGGCCGTGGTCAGCGCGGCGATATCCTCGGTCGCAAGGCCGCGCAGGGCCGCGGTCGTCAGCGCGCCAAAGGCTGCGGTCGATATCGCGGCCACCTGTTCGGTCGAGAGCGCGGCCACCTGCGTCGAGCTCAGGGCCAGCAGCGCCGAAGAGGCGATCTGCGTGACATCCTCTGCCTCGAAGGCCGCAATCTGGGTGGTCGAAAGCGCCGCCAGCTGCGTCGAGGTCAGTCGCCCCACCTGTGCCGTTGTCAGGCTGGCGATGTCTTCGGTGGCAAGACCCTGCAGCGCGGTCGTGGTCAGCGCGGTGATGGCCGAGGTGCTCAGCGCGGCGATCTGCGCGGAGGTGAGAGCTGCAATCTGGCTCGAGCCAAGCATTTTTGCCGCCACGCCGGAGAGCAGTTGCACCTGATCCGTCGTCAGGGCCGCAAGCTGTTGTGTCGAAAGCGCCGCGACCGCCGATGTTGACAGGCGTTCGAACCGGGCGGCCCCCAGAGCGACGATCTGTGCGGTGCTCAGCCCCGCCACCTGCGCCGAGCCGATCCCGGCCACCGCCGTGCTGGACAATCGTCCGAAGTCGTCGATTTCGAGCGCTCCGATCTGGGTGGCGCTGAGCGCCGCGAGCTGGCTCGAGGTCAGCGCCGCAACCGCGCTGTCGTTCAGCGCGACCATGGCGGCCGTGCCAAGACCGGCCAGGGCGGCGGTCCCCAGCGCCCCGACGGCGAGCGCGCCGAGTGCCGCAATCTGATCGGTCGTGAGCCCCGAGAGTTGCAGCGCGCTCAGCGTCCGGGCCGCCGCGGTCGAGAGCGCGCCGATCTGCTCGATCGACAGCGCAGCCAGCTGTGCGGTGCTCATCCCGGAGATGGCCGCGGTGCTCAGCCGGGCCACCTGATCTTCGGTCAGGGCGGCAATCTGGGCTGTGCTCAGCCCGGCGATCTGGCGCGACCCCAGACCAGCGATGGCCGTGGCGGACAGCTGGCCGAGATCCGTCGTCTCGATCGCGCCGATCTGCGCATTGCTCAGGGCCGCGATCTGCGAGGAGGTGAGCGCGGCCACGGCTTCGCCGCTCAGCGCGACGATATCTGTCGTCGCCAGCCCGGCCAGCGCGGCGGTGCCAAGGCGGCTCAGCGCGGCGGTCGAGAAGGCCGCGATCTGCGTGGTCGAGAGGGCCGCGATCTGCGCCGAAGTCAGGCCAGCCGCCGCCGCCGAGGACAGCGCCCCCAGTTGATCCCCTGACAGGCTGGCGAATTGCGCCGTGCTGAGCCCGGCAAGGGCCGCACTGGCCAGCGCGGCAATCTGATCGTTCGACAGACAGTCGAGTTGCGCGATCGACAGCACTTGCGCCTGTGCCGAGGTCAGACCGCGGATCGCCGTGCTCGACACCTGTGCCAGATCGTCGGTCGCGAAAGCTGCGATCTGCTGGGTCGTCAGGGCCGCGATCTGCCGCGAGCCGAGAGCCGCGGCCTCGTCGACGGTCAGGGCGACAATATCCGACGTTTCGAACCCGGCCAGAGCCGTCGTGGCCAGGGCGGCGAGGGCAGCGGTCGACAGCGCCGCGATCTGCGTCGTGGAAAGGGCGTTGATCTGGGCGGAATCGATGCCCGTGCCCGCGTTGCTGGACAGAGCGGCGAGCTGATCGGCGCTGAAGCCCGCGAATTGCGTCGTGCTCAGCGCGCCGATGGCGGTGCCGCTCAGCAAGGCTACCTGTTCCGTGCCGAGGGCCGCGATCTGCGCCAGACTCAAGCCCTTGACCTGGTTCGACCCAAGCCCCGGAATGGCAGCGGTCGACAGCTGTGCGAGATCGCTGGTCTCCAGCGCCGCAATTTGCGTCGAACTCAGCGCGGCCACTTGTGCAAGCGTCATCGCGCCCGCCTGAGCGCCGGTCAGCGCCGCGATGGCCGCCGTGCCGAGGCCCTTCAGCGCCGAGGTTCCCAACGCCGCCAGCGCGTCAGTGCTGAAGGCCGCGATCTGCGCGGTGCTCAGCGCCGCGATCTGCCCGGAGGTCAGCGCGACAGCGGCCGCGCTTGAGACTGCGGCGATCTGATCTGTGGTCAGGCCCGAAATCTGGCCGGTGCTGAGACCGGCGATGGCGGTGCTCGACAGGCTGGCGATGAGATCCGTGCCGAGAACGCCGATCTGCGCCCCGCTCAGGCTGTGCAACTGCGTCGAGCCCAGTCCGACCAGTGCCGAGGTCGAGAGCCGGATCAGATCGTCGACCTCAATCGCCTGCAGTTGCGCCGTGCTCAGTGCGGCGAGCTGTTTCGAGGTCATCGCGGCCATCTGATCGCCGGTCAGCGCGACGATATCGGCGGTCGACAGGCCCTTCAGCGCAAGCGTGCTGAGGGCTGCGAAGCTTGCGGTCGAAAGGGCCGCGATCTGTGCGGTATCAAGGGCCACGATCTGCAGCGAGCCCAGACCGCCCACCGCCGCGCTGGCCAGCGCCGCGACCTGATCGATGCTGAGGGCGGCAAGCTGTGCCGTTGCAAGAGAGGTCACCGCCTCGGAAGCGAGCGCCGCGATCTGATCCGACAGCAGGGCTGCGACCTGACGTGTCGTCAGCCCCTTGACCTGTGTCGATCCGAATCCCGCCAGCGCATCGGCGCTGAACTGGATCAGATCGCGTGTTTCCAGTGCGGCCACCTGCGTACTCGACAAGGCGGCGAGCTGCACCGAGCCGAAGGCGGCCGCCTGCGCCGTGCTCAGCGCGACGATGTCATCCGTGCCCAACCCCTTGATCGCATTCGCGCTCAGCGAATTGAGAAAGGCCGTGTTCATCGCCGTGAGCTGTGCCGTGGTCAGCGCGGCCACCTGTGTCGAGGTCAACCCGCGCGCGGCGCTGCTTGAAAGCGCGCGGATCTGCGCGGTCGAGAAGCTGGCAATCTGTGTCGTGGTCAGGCCAGGGATCGCCGTGCTTGTCAGGCCTGCGACCTGCCGGGTCGAGAGGGCGGCGATCTGCTCGGTGGAGAGCCCCGCGATGGTGGTGGAGCCCAGCCCGGCAAGGGTCGCGGAACTGATCTGTGCCAGATCGGCGGTCTCGAAGGCAGCGATCTGGGTACTGGTCAGCGCGCCGATCTGCAGCGAGCCAAGCCGGGAGGCCTGCGCGGTGCTCAGGGCGACGATATCGGCGGTGGTCAGGCCCCGGATCGCCCCGGTGCTGAGCGCCGCGAGCGTGGTCGAGGCGAGTGCCGCGATTTGTGCCGTGCTCAGCACTGCGGTCTGCGCAGACGTCAGCCCGGCCACGGCCGTGCTGGACAGGGCACCCATCTGTGCGGTCGTCAGTTTGGTGATCTGCGTCGTGCTCAGCCCCGCAAGCGCGGCGCTGCCCAGCCCCGCGATCTGACTGGTGCCAAGCGCCGCGATCTGCGTCGTTGTCAGCGCGCGTGCCTGCGCCGAACTCAGCCCGGCGAGCGCAGAGGAGCTGAGTTTCGAAATATCGGCCGTTTCAAAGGCGGCAATCTGCGTCGTCGTCAGAGAGGCAATTTGCGCCGATTTCAGCGCTCCCGCCTGTGCTGTCGTCAGCGCCTCGATATCTTCGGTGGCAAAGCCGCGCAGCCCCGCGGTCGACAGGCCTGCAATCGCGGCGGTGTTGAGGGCGACGATCTGGTGCGTCTCCAGCGCCGCGACCTGCGCCGAGCCAAGCCCCGCTGCCGCCGCGCTGCTGAGTGCCGCAAGCTGGTTCGTGCTCAACGCCGCGAATTGCGAGGTGCCGAAGCCGCCGATGGCCGTGCTCGTCAGCCCGGCCATGATCGCCGTGCTCAGAACCGCCACCTGTGCCGTGTCGAGGGCCGCGATCTTCGATGCATCCAGCCCCGCAGCCGCCTCGCCCGACAGTTGGGCAAGATCCGCCGTCTGCATCGCCGCGATCTGCTCGGTGCTCAGCGCCGCGACCTGCACATCGGTCATCGCCGCGACCTGCGCCGTGGTCAGCGCGACGATGTCTTCCGTCGCGAGCCCCGGCAAGGCCCAGGTGCCGAGCGCGGCAAAGGCCTCACTGCTTAGCGCTGCGATCTGCGCCGTCGTCAGAACGTCGATCTGCGCCGAACCGAGCGCATCGGCCGCGACCTCGGACAGCGCCGCGATCTGCGCCGTGCAAAGCGCCGCAAACTGGGTGGTCGACAGCGCCGCCGCCTGCATGCCGGTCAGCGCCGCAATCTCGATCGTACTCAGGGCGGCCATGGCCTCGGTCGTCAGGCCCTTCAGCGCGGCCGTGCCGATCGCGGCAAAAGCCGTTCCGGCAAAGGCACCGACCTGATCCGAGGACAGCGCCGCAATCTGCGCCGAGCTCAGCACGCTGGCTGCCCGGCTCGACAGCGCGCGCAGCTGCGCGGTCGAAAAGGCGGTGATCTGATCCGTGGTCAGCCATTGGATCATGTTGCTCGACAGCCCCGCCATCTGGTCGGTCGAAAGTGCCGCGAGCTTGCCGGTCGACAGGCTGCGGATCTGCGCCGACCCGAGCCCGGCGAGGGCCGCGGTGCTCAGATGTGCGAAATCGCCGGTTTCGAAGGCGGCCAGCAGATCGGTGCTGAAAGAAGCAATCTGGGTGGAGGTCAGTGCGCTGGCCTCTTCGCCGGTCAGCGCGACCACATCCTCGGTGCCGAGGCCCTTCAGCGCCGCAGTGCCAAGGGCGGCAATTGCCGCTTCGTTCAAGGCCGCGATCTGCGCGGTCGCCAGCGCGGAAAGCTGGGTCGAGCTCAACGCGGCGGCCGCGGCGGCGGTCAGCGCATTGATCTGATCGACAGTCAGCGCCGAAAACTGGCTGGCGGCCAGCGCGCGGATCTGTGCCGAGGTCAGACCCGCCATCGCATCGGGGCCGAGCATCGCCAGATCGGCAGTCTCGAAGGCACTGATCTGCAAGGTCGAAAAGGCGCCAACCTGTTCCGAGGTGAAGGCGGCCGCCTGTTCCGTCGTCAGCGCAACGATCGCCTCGGTCGAGAAGCCACGCAGGGCAACGGTGGGCAGGACGGCGATCTGCTGGAAGGCAAAGGACGCGATCTGTGCGGTGGTCAGCATCTGCACCTGCAGCGGCGACAGGCCGGCCACGAAATCCGAAGAAAAGGCTTGAATCTGACCCGAGCTGAGGGCCTGCATCTGATCCGAGCTGATGCCGACGATGTCTCCGGTGGTGAGATCGGCAATGGCCGACGTGGAGAGGGCCGCAATTTCGGCCGTCGTCATCGCGCTGAGAAGGGACATTCTGCCACTCACCCTGAAGGGGCCCCGTCGGGCCCGTGTCATGATCCGGCCCGCCATTCTGGCATACCGCGTGCCGATATTCGTTGAGGGTCGTAAAGGAATGCCTAAATCCATGACGACGAGAGAGGTTTTCGCGGCGCTGCGGCGAGGCCTGGGGGCCGCACGTTTCCACGCGATCAGCTCCGCGCTGGCCATTTTTGTCTTAACGCCTTGATCTGCAATGGTTTTGGTGGGGGACCTCTACAGTCTCGTGTGCAGCGGGGAAGCCGAGAGAAGCCCCGAATCGCCTCTGACTCTCCGAAAATAAGCAAAAACAACGGCTTGCCTGTGGCCAGCGGTCGCACCGAAAAAGCTCTTGTTCTACCTGCACTTGCCGCATATACGGGTCGGCGGAGCGGTGGCCGAGTGGTCGAAGGCACACCCCTGCTAAGGGTGCAGGCGGGGAACCGTCTCGAGGGTTCGAATCCCTTCCGCTCCGCCACCTTCCTATCAAGACTTTTGAGCAACTCATTGATTTCGCTGAGATACCTCAGATTGCGATTTTTCTTAAATATTCTTCACCCTACATTTTACCTTACTTTCAACCCTACTGACGGTATTGTCCGGTCGTGCTGTGACCCCCGATAACTCGTCCATCTGATGCTAGAGTCCGTCCCAATGAGAGGACCGGACATGAAGAGATCGAAGTTCACCGAAGAGCAGA
>NZ_QJTK01000018.1 GCF_003217355.1 Rhodobacter viridis
GCCCGGATCGCCGCCGGAACGCCGCCCGTCAGGAAGACCGAGAGCATCGCAAGACCCTCGACCCAGCCCGCGCCAAGACCGGGAAAGATCCAGTGGACGATGCCCCCGACGCCCATGCCCAGAATGGTCAGCGCCGTCAGGATCAGCCGCTGCATCTCTTCGTCGATCTTCATTCTTCCGTTCCTTTTTTCACGTCGAAGCCCCGGCGCATCTGCTGCGCCGGGGCCAATCCTGTTTTCCTGTCCGAAAGCTCAGTCGCCCTCGAAAGCCCCCTGCGCGGCGCCCTGATGGCAGGCGGCGCAGTTCGACATCGATTTCGCCTTCGTCTTCATCTGGTTGGAAACCTCGCGACCATGTTCGCGCACGAACCACGACAATTCGCTGATCCGCAGCGGCGTCGCCCCCGGGGCCGGATCGCGCCGCCCCCAGCCCGACTGCACATCGGCGGCGTTCTGGGTCAGGTAGCCTTCGATCTCGGTGCGGGTCTTGTCATCGAGCGTCGCGTTCTCGCCGAAATGGTCGTCGAGCCCGGCCATGATCGCCGTCCACGACCGCGCGGGCAGGAAGCCCGCCGGATAGGCGATGTGGCAGCTGCCGCATTCGGTCTGGAACGTCGGGTTCGCGGCGACGGCGGTGCGGAACCCGCCTTCGCCCTCTTCCTCCTCCTCGGATTCGGCAAAGACGGGGGTAGCGGCAAGGGCGAGGCAGAGGATCAGGCTAGCAGGACGGATCATCAGGATCTCCAGAGGTCAGAGGGACGAAAGCCAGGCGAGCAGGTTGGCTTTCTCGGCATCGGTGCAGGCGCGGCCGAGGACCGAATCGCAATTGCGCCCGAACCATTTCTCGACCTTGGCACTGTCGGTGAAGCGCGCGGGCGTGGCGGAGGGGGCAAGCGGATCGATCGCCTTGCCGGTGCGGGCCTGACCGGGTTTCGTCGGGTCATTGGTGTGGCAGGTGGTGCAGGACGGCGTGTCGGGTTTGCCGCCAGTGTGATTGGCGAGGAAGAGATCGCGCCCGGCGGCCGGATCGGCCTTGGCACCGGCGGCGGCTTCGTAGCCCGCGATCAGCGCGGCGGGGGTGGTGTCTTGTGCCACGGCGGGCAGGGCGAGGGCGCAGAGCGCAAGGGTCAGAGAGAGCGTTTTCATCAGGTCACTCCTTGGGGATGGCAATGGCGAAGGGGCTGAAGCGGCCCGTCGCGGCGTCGTGGTGGCAGGCGGCGCAATTGGCGCGGCTCGCCACCGGTTTGGCGCGGAAAAGCGCCTCCGGCAGATCGCCGTGAATGCGTTTCCAGGCCGGGGTCTCGGTCAGGGTGAAGGGGGCTTTCGCATCGGTGCGGGCAAAGATCCGGGCGGGCAGGGTCTGCACGGTCTCGGCGGCATTCGCGGTGAGCCAGCTTTCGATCTGCGCCGCGGTCGCGGGCGGCAGCGAGGCATCCTCGCCGAAGTGATCGGACAGGCCCGCCATCAGCGCCTGCCACGAGGCGGCGGGCAGCAGCGAGGGCGGGTAGGCCATGTGGCAGGCGCCACATTCGGCCGCGGTGGTGGCGTCGATCTGCGTCACCGGCAGGCCCGGCACCGGGCGGTGCGAGAGCGCGGCATTGGCGGTGAGGAAGCTTGCGCCCAAGGCGGCGATCAGCAGCAGCGCCATCAGCAGCTGCGCCTTGGTCTCGCGCACCGGCACATCGCCCGGACGGCTTTCCTTGACCCCGGTCAGCATCGCCCGGGCCAGATTTTCGCGCGAGCGGCGGCTTTCGAAAACCACCCCAGCGAGATGCGCCGCGATCAGCGCGACGACGCAAAAGGCAATCATCTCATGCAGTTCGCGGGCGCCAAAGCCCGCATCGGGGCCGAAACTGGCGGCGAGCGGTCCAAGGCGCAGGACGCCGCCCAGAATGACGAGTCCGGTTCCGGCAAGCACAAGCACCGCGGCAAGCATGGCGAAGACCATCAGCGCGCCGAGCGGATTATGGCCCAGATGCCGGGCATCGGCGCCGTTCAGATGCGCGCGGATCGCGGCCGGATCGGGCAGGAAATCGGCAAAGCGCGCATGGGTCGGGCCGAAGAAGCCCCAGACGATGCGCGCGATCACCAGCGCCGCCGCGATCAGCCCGGCGGTGATGTGGATCCTGAGCGTGTCGGCCTCGCCCAGAAACCCGGTCAGGGCGGCGAGGCCGACGGTCAGCGCCAGCGCCCAATGAAAGAGCCGCACGCCAAGATCCCAGACGGGGGTCAGGGTCGGTTGAGTCGTGGTGGCTTCGGTCATGCGATCCTCTCCGATTGGGCAGGTGAGGAGCGTTTCGCACAGGGCTGCTGACAGGGTTCTGACAGCGCCCGTCAGCGTTTTGTCAGGGAGCCGCGGGCAGCGTCAGCCGCGCTTCAAGGCCGGGATCGGCGGGGTGAAGGGTCAGTTGGCCGCCCAGAGCCTCGGCGATGTCATGGGCGATCGCAAGGCCAAGGCCGGTGCCCGGCCCGAGCAGATCGGCGCGGGTGCCGCGTTCGATCAGCGTGGCGATGCGGTCGGGCGGAATGCCCGGACCATCGTCGATCACCGAAATCCGCGTGCCCTCGGCGCTGGGTTTTGCGCGGACAAGAACCCGGGTGCGGGCATGGCGGGCGGCGTTTTCCACAAGCGCGCCAAGGGCTTCGGCCAGATCCTCCGGTTCGGCGGCGAGCACGAGGCCGGGCGCAATCTCGGTGACCCAGTCGCGCGCCGCCCCGGTTTCGGTGCGTCGGATCACCCGGATCAGCCCCGCCACCACCTGCGCCACATCGGCCCGCGCCTGCGGCCCCTTCATCGCGACGCGGGTCCGGGCCAGCTCGCGTTCGACATGCGCGCGCATCGCCGAGGCGATTTCCTCGATCGCGGCGGCCTCGGGGCGGCCCGCGGCGCGCAGCCGTCCGGCCTCGCCCAGCAGTGCTTGCAGCGGCGTCTTCAGACCATGCGCCAGATCGCCCGCGCGGGTGCGGGCGCGGGCCAGCTCGGTTTCGCGGGCATCGAGAAGGGCATCGACCTCGGCCGCAAGCGGCAGAGGCTCGCGCGGCAATTCCTCGCCCAGCCGCCGCGCGCGCCCGGCCCGCAGCGCCGCGATGCGGGCGCGGATGTCGGAGAGCGGGCGCAGCCCGACCGCGATCTGCCCCCAGCCCGCCATCACGAGGACAAAGGCCAGTCCCGCCGACCAGGGCGCCAGATCGCGCAGGAAATCGCTCCGCGCCTGCGTGAGTTCGGCGCGATCCATCGCCACCGCCGCCCGCATCGACGCCGCGCCGAGCCGCGCGGGCAGGGTGACCGAGCGCTCGACGACCAGAAGCGCGGTGTTCGCGGGACCCGGCAGCGCATGGATATGCTCGGCCCCGTCCTTCAGATCATCGGGGGGCAGCGGAATTTCGACATCCCACAGCGAGCGCGAGCGCATCAGCCGCCCCTCGGCCGAAATCTGCCAGTAAAGCCCGCCATAGGGGCGCTGAAACCGCGGATCGGCGGGCGTGGTGGAGAGGATCAGCTTGCCGTCGCCATCGCGTTCGATCCCCGCAAGCACCTGATCGAGCTGCACCGAAAGCTCGGCCACGGCGCGGCGCTCGACATGGGCCGAGAAGAGCGCGGCCAAGCCGAAGGAGGCGGTGGCGATCGTCAGCGTCACCGCCGCGGCCCCGGCCACGACAAGGCGCAGCCGCAGCGAAAGGCGTCTCATGCTGCGGCACCTTCCAGATAGTAGCCAAAGCCGCGCCTTGTGCCGATGATGCCTGTACCGAGCTTGCGCCGGAGCCGCGCCACCAGCGCCTCGAGGGCATTGGCCTCGCGTGAATCCTCGTCGCCGTAAAGGTGTTCGAGCAGTTCCGTCGGGGCCACCACCCGGTCGCGATTGAGCACCAGATAGGCGAGCAGCCGATATTCGAGCGCGGTCACCGCGACCGGCAGGCCCCGCACCGCCACCGTCATCCGGTTCGCATCAAGGCTCAGATCGCCCACCTTCTGTTGCGCGCTGCCCCGCCCGGCCGAGCGGCGCACCAGCGCGCGGGCGCGGGCCACAAGCTCCTCCATCCGGAAGGGTTTGGGCAGATAATCATCGGCCCCGGCATCGATCCCCTCGACCCGTTCGGACCAGGTGCCGCGCGCGGTCAGCACCAGAACCGGCATCTCGCGGCCATTCGCCCGCCAGCGCTTCAGCACGGTCAGGCCGTCGAGCCGCGGCAGGCCCAGATCGAGCACGATCAGGTCATAATCCTCGGTATCGCCCAGAAACCAGGCCTCTTCGCCGTCCGCGCAGCGCTCGACCCGATAGCCCACGGTTTCCAGCGCGATGGCCAGATCGGCGCCGATGCGGGGATCGTCTTCGACCAGAAGCACCCGCATCAGTCGCCGTCCCCGTCATGGCCGCCGGTCTCCGCCCCGATCACCGCGCCGGTCGCGGCGTCGACATTCACGTCGACGATCTGGCCGCGCGGGGTGATCAGTTCGAATTCATAGACGAACCGCGGGCCTTCCTCGTCCAGTTCGACGCTGAGCAGCCTTGCGCCAAATTGCGTCTGCAGCCCCGGAAGAATGGCGGAGAGCGGCAGGATCGCGCCCTGCGCCAAGGCGGAATGCGCGCGGTCGTGATCGTCCTCGGCCAGCCCCGGGACGGTCAGAAGCAGCAAAAAAAGGGCGCTTCGCAGGATCATGCGCCGGTTCTACCGTCTCGAAACTTGCGCGTCGCTGACAAAACGCGACGGATCAGCGGTCAGAACAGGATCGAGTCGAGCGTATCTTGCGGCGCGGGCGCCGACAGGGTCCCCACGCCGAACCCGGCCGCGTCCGGCGACAGGCCCAGCACCTCGGCATGGACCTCGCGTTCGCGGTCCATGGTGTAGATCGGCGCGATCTCGGCCAGGCAAGACATGTCTGGGGCCGCCGTCAGCCCCTCGCGCAAGAGCGCGCCCAGAGCCTCGATCCGCAGGATCGTCTGCACGAGCCCCGAGGTCATCTGCCGGCCCGAGACCGCCAGCCGCGCCAGCGCCGTGGTTTCCGTCCGGGTCTCATCTTCGAGCCGCGACAGCAGCGCCTGCCGCGTGCGCGCCTTGTCCAGCCCCGCGGCGATCTGGCCCAGATCGCCTTCAAGCCGGTTCATCCCGTCTTGCAGCGCGGAAAATTCCCCGGTGTCGAAACTGGTGCGCAGCTTGTCGAGCGTGCGCCCGGTATCGGCAAAGGTCTTCAGCGCCTGTTGCGCCGTCTCCTTCACCGACATCGCGATATAGGTCAGTTCCTTCTGTCCGACCTCGGCGCGGGCGGCTTCCAGATGCGAGTTCACCCCCGCAAGCCCGATCGTCTGGCCGATCCCGGCAAGGTTGTCGAGCCGCTCATGCAGCAGGTCGATCTGCCCCTCGAACCCGGCAGAGCGGGCGATGATCCCCTGCAGCGTCGGCATCACCGTGCCAAGCGCCTCGTTGAGTTGGCCAAAAGCCCGGTCCTGCGCCGCCAGAAGCGGTTCGACCTCGGCGCGCTGTGCGGCCAGTTCGGCCACGAAGCCGCCGCCAAGCCCCTCGATCGTCTGGAAGCTCTCGTCGAGCAGGGTCAGGATTTCGCTCATGTCCTGTTCAAGCGCCTGCAACTGCGCCGAGGCCAGCCGCTCGAACGCCGCCCGCTCCGGCCCGGGCGGGTGGGCGGCGCCGCGCGCCAGAATCGTCTCGACATGTTCCAGCCGCTGCGCGGCCGAATCCGAGAACTGGAAAGTGCCGACAAGACGGGCGATCACCTCTTCGATCCGGCCCGACAGATCCTGCGCCTGCTGCGTCACCCGACCCCGCCGCGTCCCCATCTGCGCCTGCCCGGCGACGATCGGGGCCAGGATCTCGGTCAGCCGACGCGCGGCCGGATCGAGATGATCGGCGCCCTCACGCGCGACGGTCAGGATCGACTCGAAGGACTGGTCGAACGCGTCGAGCCCGCCTTGCGCCTGTGCCAGTTCGGTCTCGATCTGCGCCGAAACGCCCCGCAGCGCGCCGACGAAAGCGCTCAGCTGACCCGAGCGGCTGCGCGAGATCTGGATCGAGGTGATCGTCGCAAGGAATTGAAAGAAAATGCGAATGCGCGTCAGGCCGTTCAGCAGCGTCCGGGTTTCGCGCAGCAGCATCCGGCTGGTGCCATTCGTCATGCTGCCCGACCAGTGCCGCATCGCCCCGGCCAGATCGCTGGCAAGTTCGGGGATGTGGGTGACGCCCTCGATCGGCTCCTGCTGCGCGCTGACAAGCGCGCAGGTGCGATCGTTCACCGCCATCAGATGCCCCCGCACGTCGACGAGCAGCGAGGACAACGCATCGAGCGATGCGATCATGTCTCGTCGCACGGACTGTACGGAAGATAGTCTGTCCATTCCTGCCCGATCCTGACTGACCCCGGACGGCGCCAAAGTGCCGCAAGTGCCCCCCACTCTCGACGAGGGTGATTAAGAAACCCTCTAGGCCTGCGACAGGATCGCCAGAATTCTCCGAAACCGCTTTTGCCCGCCTGCCGGGCCGCGATTAACCGGCGCGAAAGACATCGCGCGTATCAAATTGCCTCTGAGACAGTAAGACGCAGGGAGAGGCAGGCGTGACCGACGACGAAATGCTGACATTGGCGATCCCGGCCGATCTGGCCGTGGCCGATGCTGAAGAGTGCCGCCAGCGCCTGCTGGGCCTTCTCGCGGCGGGCGACGCTCCGGTGACGGTGCTGTTCGAGGGCGAGGAACGTCTGGGCGTGGTGGCGATGCAGCTGGCGCTGGCCGCGACCACTGCCGCCAATGCCGCGGGCCGTGCCGCAAGCTTTGATGCCGACAGCCGCGCCGCGCTTGCCCACCTTGGATGGGAAGGCTGAACATGGCGAAAACGGTTTTGACGATTGATGACAGCAAGGCGATCCGTGACATGGTGTCTTTCACCCTGTCGGGGGCGGGTTATCGCGTGGTCGAGGCGGAAAACGGGCTTGAGGGGCTGGCGAAGCTGAAAAGCGAGCCGGTGTCGCTGGTCGTGGTCGACCTCAACATGCCGGTGATGAACGGCTTCGAATTCATCCGCAAGGCGCGGCAGGAGCCGCGCGGCTCGGGCGTGCCGATCCTGATGCTGACTACCGAAACGAAGCCCGAGGCCAAGGCTGAGGGCAAGGCGCTCGGCGCCACCGGCTGGCTGAACAAGCCTTTCGATGCCGCCATGCTGGTCGCGGTCGCGCGCAAGCTTGTCGGCTGACGGACAGAAGGGACCCCCATGAACCCCGCCGCCCAGAGTTACATTCATGAAGCCCGGGATCTGCTGACGCAGCTCGAACAGATGCTTCTGGATCTTGAGACCGATGCTTCGCCCGAGGCGATCGACTCGGTGTTTCGGGCCTTGCACACGCTGAAGGGCGGGGGGGGCATGTTCGGCTTCCCGGCGCTGTCGGCCTTCGTGCACCATTTCGAAGATGCCTTCGACCGCGTGCGCGAGGGCAAGATCGGCATTTCGAAACCGCTGCTTGATGCGGCGCTGGAAGGTCGCGACCACGTCATCGCGCTGCTCGATGCGGGCGGCGACGAGGCTGCGACGGCGGAGCTGGTGGGGTCGAATCAGGCGCGGAGGATTCTGGCGGCGCTCGAGGGCGCGGTGGCCGGGGCCCCGCCCGCGGTGGTGCGCCTGCACCGCTGGGAGGTCTCCTTCCGCCCGTCGAAAGGGTCGTTGCGCTGTGGCATGCGCCCGGATCTGCTGCTCGAGGAGTTGCGCGAACTGGGCGAATGCCGGATCCGCTGCGATGTTTCGGATCTGCCGTCGCTTGAAAGCCTTGATCCGACGCTGTCGCATCTGGGCTGGGTGGTCGAACTGACGACCGCACAGCCGCGCGCGGCGATCGAGACGGTCTTCGTCTTCGCCGATGACGCCGACCCGCGCATCGTGCAACTGGATCTGGACGAAGAGCCTCAGATTGTCGCGGCCACGCCGGTGACCGCGGCTTCGGCCGAGGTTGTCACGGCCCCGGCTGTTGCGACCGCCCCGGCGGCGCCTGCGGCCCGCTCCGGCCAAAGATCGCAAAGCCTTGCGGCGCAAGATACCGTCCGCGTGCCCTCGGCGAAGCTCGATTCGATCCTGGATCAGCTCGGCGAGCTGGTGATTGCCCAGGCGCGGCTGAACCAGACCGCGGCGCGGCTGGGCGATTCAACGCTCGAAGGTCTGGTCGAAGAGGTGCATCGGCTGGTGACCGGCCTGCGCGACACCACGCTTTCGGTGCGGATGCTGCCGATCGAGACGGTCTTCGGCAAGTTCCGCCGCGTTGTCCGCGATTTGTCGACCGAACTGGGCAAGGACGTGGTGCTTGTCACCGATGGCGGCGAGACCGAGATCGACAAGAACGTGCTTGATCGTCTCAGCGAGCCGCTCGTTCACATGATCCGCAATTCGGCCGATCACGGCATCGAAGCCGCGGCTGACCGGGTGGCTGCAGGCAAACCGGCGCAGGGCCGGGTGCGGCTGGCCGCCTCGCAGGATGCGGGCGAGATCGTCATCGTGATCGAAGACGACGGCCGCGGGCTCGATCACGAGAAAATCCGCCTGAAGGCGATCGAACGCGGTCTTCTGGCAGCCGACGCCCGCCCGAGCGAGGCCGCGCTGGCGCAGATGATCTTTGCGCCGGGCTTTTCCACCGCGGACAAGGTCTCCTCCGTCTCCGGCCGCGGGGTCGGCATGGATGCCGTGCTCTCGGCCATCACCGCGCTGCGTGGCACGGTCGAAGTCACCTCGCGCAAGGGCGAGGGGACGCGGCTGACGCTGCGCCTGCCGCTCAGCCTTGCGATCATCGACGGGCTTCTGGTGCGGCTTGGCCCCGATGTCTTCGTGCTGCCGCTGATCGCGGTCGAGGAATGCGTCGAATTCGACGTCACCGAACTGACCCGCAGCAGCGGCCGCCGGATGCTGCGGATCCGCGAACATCTGGTGCCCTTCGTCGATCTGGCCGATGCGCTGGACGGCACCGTCGAAAACGATGGCCGCCGCCGCGTGGTGATCGTGCGCGCCGAGGGCGAGCGGATGGGTCTCGTGGTCGATGACATCCTTGGCCAGCACCAGACCGTCATCAAACCGATGAGCGCCTATCACGCCGATCTCGAGGATTTCGCCGGGGCGACGATCCTTGCCGATGGCACGGTGGCGCTGATCCTTGATGTGGCGATGCTGCTGCGCCGTCTGGGCGGCACCGGCATCGGCCTTGCCGCCTGAGGAGACAGCCATGACCCAGATGCCCAGTGCCGCTGCCTTTGCCGATGACGAGGCGAATTCCATCGCCTTGATCATCCGCGTCTGCGGCGAGGCGCTTGCGATCCCCGTGAGCCATGTTCACGAGGTCATCGATCCGATCCCCCGCACCCGCGTGCCCCGGGCCTCGGCCTTTGCGCCCTGGCTGATCAATGTGCGCGGCGCGGTGGTCCCGCTTGTCGACGTGCGCCAGCGGCTGCGGATGCCGGTGAGCCATGGCAATCAGGGCCGCATCGTCGTGCTCGACATTGCGATGGGGGCGGATTCCTTCCGCCTCGCGATGCTCGCCGACGAGGTGCAGGAGGTGGTCGACATCGACCCGGCCGCCGTCGAGCCGCTGCCGGAAAACGGCTCTCCCTGGCCTGCGAACTATGTCACCGGCGCGCTCAGACGCGGCGACGACCTGATCCTTCTGCTCGATCCCGAAAACCTCTTCCGTCCCGAACAGGCGGCCTGAACCGAACAAAGTGAGACAACCATGAAACTGACTATCAAGGCCAAGTTGATGGCCACCTTCGGGCTGGTGCTGATCTTGCTGGCCGCCATATCCTGGATCGGCCTTTCGGCGCTGGGCGGGGCCAACGCCGATGCGAACAAGATGGCGAATGTGAATGCGCGCATGCAGACCCTTGTGGGCGAGCTGAAGGAAAGCCTCGCGCTGTCCGACATCAAGACCTATCGGCACATTGCTGCGAGCAGCGACGCCGAGATGCAGGGCTACGAAGAGGGCATCGCCGCCGATCGTGCGCTGCGCACGAAGCTGATGGACGAGATCAAGAGCCTCGACGACGGCACGCTGCGGGACGATTTCGCGCGCTATGACGAGCTTCTCGCCAAAGCGAAGGACCTGCGCGATCAGGCGCTGAAACTGTCGCGCGAAGGTAGCGTGGCGAAAGCCAAGAAACTGTTCATCTATGGGTCCTATGCCGAGCTCGAAAAGATGGATGTCGAGGTGGCCCGACTAGAAGCTGCGCTCGAAAAGGCGCCGATGCTGCCCTATCCGGTCGATGCCGCGAAGGTGCGGATCCTCGATCTGGAGCGCGCGCTGATGGAAGTGAGCTCGATGAACGCCCGCGCCATCATGGAGGAAAGCGACGCTGGCACGGCGGAATTCCTTGGCAAGATCAAGGAGCTGCGCGCTGATGTTGCGGCCCAGATGGACAAGATGCAGGCAATGCTCGGGCCGCAATTCCCTGAGGAAGTGGCCAGTGTGCAGGCGATCGTGACCGACTACTTCAAGATCAACGACGATCTGGAAGCCAACGCCGCCTCGAATTCGGAGCCGCGCGCCATGGTCATCATGGCCGGGGATTTCCGGGCTGCGATCGACGCGCTGGGCGCTCAGCTCGACACCATCACCGACAAGGCTGGCGCGGCCATGGCGGCCTCGCAGAAGGGCCTGAACGACAGCTATGCGGCGAGCAAGTCGCAGATCCTGACCATTGCCGGCGTGGCGATCCTCGGCTCGCTGATCGCGTCGACGCTGATCCTGATCGGCATCAGCCGCGGCCTGAGCCGTGCCGTCTCGGTGGCCCGCAAAGTGGCCGAGGGCGATCTCAAGGTCGATGTCCGCGTGACCTCGAAGGACGAGATCGGCGAACTGATGGAAGCGCTGGGCGAAATGACCGTCGCGCTGGAAGGCATGGCGACTGTCGCCGAGTCGATCTCGCGCGGGGATCTGACGGTGAACATCAAGCGCCGCTCGGAGGCGGATTCGCTTGGCATCGCGCTGGAAACCATGATCACCAAACTGCAGGAGATCGTGATCGACATGCATGTTTCGTCGCAAAGCGTCTCGGCGGGCGCCCATGCGATGAGCGCGACGGCCGAAGATCTGTCCTCGGGCTCGACCGAGCAGGCAGCGGCCGCCGAACAGGCCAGCTCGGCGATGGAAGAGATGACGGCGAACATCCGTCAATCGGCCGACAATGCGGCCCAGACCGAGAAGATTGCGACCCAGGCCTCGGCCCGCGCGATCGACACCGGCAAGGCCGTGGACGAGGCGGTTGGTGCGATGAAGACGATTGCCGACAAGATCACCATCATTCAGGAAATCGCCCGTCAGACCGACCTTCTGGCGCTGAACGCCGCGGTGGAAGCCGCGCGGGCTGGCCAGCACGGCCGCGGCTTCGCGGTGGTCGCCTCGGAGGTGCGCAAGCTGGCCGAACGCAGCCAGCAGGCGGCGCGCGAGATCAACGAACTGTCGAGCCGCTCGGTCGAGGTCAGCCGCAATGCGGGCGACATGCTCGGCGAACTGGTCCCGGCCATCCAGCGCACGGCCGATCTGGTGCAGGAAATCTCCGCCGCGATGCGTGAGCAGAACACCGGCGCCGATCAGATCAACCTTGCGATCCGCCAGCTCGATACGGTGATCCAGCGCAATGCCTCGGCCTCGACCGAAGCCGCCTCGGTCTCCGAGGAACTGGCGAGCCAGTCCGAGCAGCTGCATGACGTGATCGGCTTCTTCAAGGTGCAGGGCGAACCCGGTCGCTCGGATCGGGCCGAGCGCGCCAAGGATGCGGCCTGGGCCCGCACCGCACGGCACGAGGCCCCCGCTGCGGCCCCGGCCAGCCGTCGCAAGACACGCGCGGCGGCGGGCACCCGCAATGGCGGCTTCGCCCTGGATCTGTCCGAAGACGACATCGACGATTCGGACTTCGAAAAGATCTGATCCGCGGGCCATGCCCCAGCGCTCCGCCCGGCCGGCACGGCTTCGGGCGGGGCTTACCCCGACGCGGGTCCCCCCGCCGCGGGAAAGTTCAGCACCGAAAGGGACCCCCGGATGTCTGCCGCCCCGCTTCTCAAGGAAACGTCGCCGTTCGGCCACCAGGTCGAAGCCGATATCGTCGACACAAGGCGGGCCTATGTGACCTTCGACATCGGCAGCCAGATTCTGGCGGCGGAGGTCGCGGATGTGCGCGAAATCCTTGATCATCAGGTGATTGCCCCGCTGCCGAACGCCACCGCGGCGCTTCTGGGCATGATCGACCTGCGCGGCGAGGGGATCGCCGTGATGGATATCGCGCTGTCGCTGGGTCTGTCGCGTCAGGTCGATGATTGCGACGGCCGGATCATCGTTCTGGATCTGCAGACCGACCGCGAGGCGGCGATTGCGATCGTCGTCGATCGGGTGCGGACCGTGGTCGAAGTGGACGAGGCCGATGTCGATCCGGTGCCCTCGGTGCCGGGCGGCTGGAATGCCGGGGCGATGTTCGGTCTGACCCGGGTCGAGGGCGAGCTCGTCTATCTGATCGATTTGCGGGCCGCCCTCGGCCAACCTGGGTCGGCAGGCTTGCCCGGACCGTTCGATTTCGACTGACGGAGGCTGCCTTGCGTCGATCCGCGCGGGTTTCCGCCGACTATGCTGAAATGCTGATGCAGCCGTCGGTGCCGATGAGCACGGCCGCCGCGCGCGAGATCGTGACGATCCTGAAGGCGGAGGCCGGGATCCGGATCGATCCGTCGAACACCCAGTTCATCTCCTACCGGCTCGACCGGCGGGTGACGGCCTTGGGCATGAGTGATTACGACCAATATCTGCTGCATCTGCAAAGCGCCGAAGGCCCGGCCGAGATCCAGCGGCTGGTCGAAAGTCTTGCGACCCACACCACCAGTTTCTTCCGCGAAAAGGCGCATTACGACTGGCTGGAGACCGTCGGCCTGCCGAAGCTGGTCGAGACCGGGGCAGGGCGGACGCATCCGTTGGTGGTCTGGAGCGCGGCCTGTTCCTCGGGCCTTGAACTCTGGTCGGCGGGCATCGTGCTGGATCGCTACAGCCACAGGGTGCATGGTGGCCTGCGCTGGGGGCTTGTCGGCACCGACATTTCGGCGGCCATCCTGCGCAAGGCCCGGCTTGGCATCTATTCGTCGTCGGAACTCTCGGGCCTGTCCTTCGATCTGCGCTCGGAATATCTCTTGCGCTCGAAGCCCGGCGCACGGATCTCGCCCAAGCAGCGCGTCTACCGGATCGCCCCGGCGCTGCGCAACCGCGCCCATTTCAGCCCCGCCAACCTGCTGACGAAACTCGAGGGGCATGTGCCGCTCGCCGATGTGGTCTTCCTGCGCAACGTGTTGATTTACTTCACGGGCGAGGATCGGATCCGGGCGATCCGCAATGTCATGCAATGCATCCGGCCGGGGGGCTTTCTGCTTCTGGGCCATTCCGACAATCTGCGCAGCCTGCCCGAGGGCCTGACCCAGGCGGGCACGGCGATCTTTCGAAAGGACTAGGTGATGACCGCGATGCCCGATCCGAAATCCACCCGCCTGCCGCCCGACGGCCGCCCGGTCCGGGTCTTCATCGTCGATGACAGCGCGGTGGTGCGTCAGGCCCTGACCGACATCATCGGCTCCGATCCGCGGCTCGAAGTGATGGCGACCGCGGGCGATCCTTTCGCCGCGGCGGAGCGGCTGAAATCGATGGTGCCCGACGTGATCATCCTCGATGTCGAGATGCCGCGGATGGACGGGCTGACCTTCCTGCGCAAGCTGATGGCGCAGCATCCGCTGCCGGTGGTGATCTGTTCCTCGCTCGTCTCGGACCGGTCGGAAACCTATCTGGCCGCGATGTCGGCGGGGGCGGTCGATGTGATTGCCAAGCCCGAGATCGGGGTGAAGCAATATCTGTCGGAAAGCGCGCAGCGGATCCGCGATGTGCTGGTCCACGCGGCCTCGGCCAAGGTGCAGCCGATGCGCGAGCGCCCGGTGCAGCCGAAACTGAGCGCCGATGCGATGCTGGCGCCGCCGCGCGAAAGCGGGGCGATGCTGCGCACGACGGAAAAGATCGTGGCGATCGGCGCCTCGACCGGCGGGACCGAGGCCTTGCGCGAATTGCTGCAGGCGATGCCGCCCGATTGCCCGCCGATCGTGATCGTGCAGCACATGCCGGAGCTGTTCACCGGGGCCTTTGCCAAGCGCCTGGACGGGCTTTGCGCGATCAGCGTGAGCGAGGCGAAACCGGGCGATCGGCTTTTGCGCGGTCATGCGCTGATCGCGCCGGGCAACAAGCACACGCTTCTGGCCCGCAGCGGCGCGCAATATCACGTCGAGGTCCGCGATGGCCCGCTGGTGTCGCGCCACCGCCCCTCGGTCGATGTGCTGTTCCGCTCGGTCGCGCGGTTTGCCGGGCGCAATGCGGTCGGCGTGATCATGACCGGCATGGGCGACGATGGCGCCCGCGGCCTGCGCGAGATGCGCGACACCGGGGCCTCGACGCTTGGTCAGGACGAGGAAAGCTGCGTCGTCTATGGCATGCCGAAAGAGGCGATGGCGCGCGGGGCGGTCGGGCAGGAACTGGCGCTGGGGCAATTGCCCGGGGCGATCCTGCGCGCGGCGCGCTGATCCGGGGCGCTTGATCCGGGGCGGTTTCGCGTCATACTCATCGGGGGCGCTTCGGAACATCCGGAACAGGGGGCGGGATCGCGGGATCGAGCGCGGCACCGGCGGAGGCCCGACAGGGAAATTCCGAACGGGTGTCACATGACCATAAGCCGACGTCTTCTGCTCTCTCTGCCTGCGCTGGCCTTGCTGCCGCGCGGCGCCCTTGCGCAAGCCGCGATCGGCACCACCCGGGCGCTGACCGGGCAGGCCAGCCTGACCCGCGCCGGCACCAGCGCCGATCTGCACCCGCGCGATCCGCTGATGGAGGGCGACGAGGTTGCGACCATGGCCGCCTCGACCGCGGCGCTGGAGCTTTTCACCGCGACGCAGATCAACCTTGGCCCCGAGACCCGGTTCACCCTGGATCGCTTCACCGCCGATCTGGGCGGGGTGGTCAGCATCGGCGGCGCGATGGTGTTTGACCGGCCCGAGGATCTGCCGAAACTCGATCTGACGGTGCAAAGCGCCTTTGCCCGCATCGGCGTGCGCGGCACGCGGTTCTTCTGCGGCCCGTCGAAAGGGGTTTACGGCATATTCGTCGCGCGCGGCGCGATCGAGGTGGTGGCGGGCGGCGAGACCCGGCGTCTGGGACCGGGCGACGGCATCGACATCGTCCGCCCCGGGGCCGCACCGAGTGCGGTGGCGCAATGGAAAGCGCCGCGGATCGCCGCCGCCTTCGCCTCGGTCGGGCTCACGCCCTGAGCGTGTAAAGGGCAAGCCGCCCGAAGCTGCGCAGCTCGGTCTCGCCCAAGGGGACAAGGCCGGGCACCCGCGCAGCGAGCGCCGGGCCGATGCAGATCCTTGTGCCAAGCGCCTTGTTCGCCTCTTGCAGGCGGGCGGCAAGGTTCACCGCGGGCCCATGCGCGGTGTAATCGATGCGGGTGCCAAAACCGACATCGCCCAAGACCGCGGGGCCGCATTCGACGCCGATCCGGGTGATGCCGAAGCCGTTGTTTTCGCGCGCGAAAACCTCTGTCACGGCGAGGATCTCGGCGGCACAGGCGAGCGCCGCCGCCTCGTGGCCCGGCTGATCCAGCGGGGCGTTGAACAGCGCATGCACGCTGTCGCCCACCAGCTTGTCGATCATCCCGCCATGGCGCAGCACGATCGCGCAGGTCAGCGCGAAATAGGCGTCAAGCCGCGCCACCATCTCGACCGCGCCCATCGCCGAGGTGGCGGCGGAAAAGCCCTCGATATCGGTGAAAAGCGCGGTGACCTCGCGGGTTTCGCCTTCGAGCCGCATCAGGCGCGGCTGCGCGGCAATGCGGCTGACAAGGGCGGGGGGCAGCAATTGCCCCATCCGGTCGCGCAGCACCCGCTCGGCCCGCGCGAGCGCTGCGGCGCGGCCCAAAAGCGCGGTCAGCAGGATCAGCGCCAGTGCGAAGACCGGCAGGATCGGATCGATGAGCACCCCGCCGCGCGCCAGAAGTGTGGCCGCCCCAGCCCAAAGGGCTGCAAGGGTTCCGGCCGCGGCGGCGGCGCGCGAAGGGGGGAGGCGCAAGAGCAAGATCAGCGTCAGAAGCCCCGCCAGAGCGGCAAAGCCGCCCTCCACCACCGGCGCCCAGCTGGGGCGCTGCGGCATCTGCCCCGCCCGCAGCCCCGCCACCGCATCGGCGAGGATCTGCACCGAGGGCATCACCGGGCTCGCGGCGCTTGGCCGGAGCCCGCCGCGCTCGGGCAGGCTCGATCCGATCAGCACCACCGCGTCTTCGGGCGGCAGCGCCTGCCCCGCCAAAACGGCCGCGGCGGGCAGGGTGCGAAGGGGCCAGTCCGCGGGGCGCGAGGCGGCAAAGCGCAGACTGCCTGCCTCGAGTGGGAAGGTTTTGGCGCCAAGCCGCAGGCCCGCGGGGCCGATCAGCGGCAAAACCCGCTCGGCCCGGGCGGCGATGGCGACGGCGAGACCGGGCAGGGGCTCGCGCCCCACCGCAACGGCGGCCGGAACCCGGCGCACCGTGGCGTCAGGGTCGCCCATCAGCGCCATCACCGCCCAATCCTGCGCAGCGAATTGCGGGCAGGGCGGCTCGGCCCCGGCTGCGGGCCAAAGCGGCAGCGGCCCGGTCTGGCCGAGCCGCGCGGGCGGCAGGCGCGGGCCGGGGGTGTCGGCAAGCAAAAGCCCCATCACCGCGGGTTGGTCCTGCAAGGCCCGGGCCAGATCGCGGGCGGCCGGGCCGTCGCAGTCGTCCGCGATCAGCATGTCGATCCCGATCACCCGGGGCTTCGCTTGCGCCAGCCGCGCCACAAGCCGCGCCGTCGCGGCTCGGGTCCAGACCTGCCCGGTCTCGTCCTCGGCCCCGATGTCGATCACCACGATGCCGCGACTGTCCGCCGGGCGGGGCAGGGGATCGAAAATCCGCTCCTGCAGGCCCCGCAAGGACGCGGGCGGCAGCGCGAGCAGCAGGCCAAGCGCCGCCGTTGCCGCCAGAACCGCGCCGCGCCAGACCATCACGCCTCCGGCTCGGCGGCGGCCAACAGCGCCGCCATGTCGAGCGTCCAGGCACCATCCTTGCGCAAGATCGCCCCGGCGGCTTCCAAAGCCTGCAGGGCGCGGTTCACCTTGGGACGGCTCGCGCCGAGCACCGCGGCCAGCTCGCCTTGCGAGATTTCGAGCCGCAAGACCGCGCTTGGCGGCAGATCGGGGCCATTCAACTGCCGCAGGCTGAAGAGCAGAAACCGCGCCAGCCGGGCTTCGAGCTGATAAAGCGCGATGCCCTCCAGCTGCTCGGTCGTCTCGCGCAGACGGCGGCAGAAATAGCGCGCGACGGACAGGCCAAGCGCCGGATGCGCCTCGGCCAGCGTGGCAAACCGCGCCCGGTCGAGCACGAAGCCCGTCGTCGCCATGACCGCCGTCGCATCGGCCGAGCGCGGCTCGCCATCGACCAGCGCGAATTCGCCCAAGGTGTCGCCCGCCTCGGCATGGCGCAGGATCAGCTCGCGCCCGCCGGGGGCCAGCAGCGTCAGCTTCACCCGCCCCGCCGCCAGCGCGACCATCCAGTCGCCCGGATCGTCGCGCTGAAACAGCATCTCTCCGGGCGCCCACTGCCGCAGCCGCGCCAGACCCGACAGCGCCGAGAGCGCTGCCGCATCCAGCCCCTCGAAGAGCGCGAAAGAGCGCCAGAAGGCCGGTTTTCCCGCCAGATCCCGCATATGTGGCCCCTTTCCCTTGCCCCATGCTGGCCGGGCCGGGGCCGTCTTGCAAGCCTGTTCCCTGCGGAACAGCGCCAGCGCCCGCGACCGGGCAAGGTGACCCCATCGCAACATTCCAACCGAAAGGTCACTTCCATGGCGGACATCATCGGCACCAACGGCTCCAACACCCTCGACGACGCGTTCTCGCTGGGGATCCCGGGCTTTCGCAACGACCGCGTTGCGGCGCTTGGCGGCAATGACACAATCACGATCAACGACGGCAACGACACGGTCTTCGGCGGCAGCGGCAACGACCGCATCGTCGATGCCGCGCTGATCGGCTTCATCTCGGGCGATGACCAGATCTTCGGCGAGGCGGGCAATGACACGATCGTTGCCGGCGAGGGCCGTGACACGATCGATGGCGGCTCCGACACCGACACCGTCGATTACAGCCGCTCGGGCGCGGCGATCACCGTCAACCTCGGCTCGAGCTCGGCGCAATCGGGCGGTATGGCCTCGGGCGACCGTCTGTTCAGCATCGAAAACCTGATCGCCAGCAATTTCAGCGACAACCTGACCGGCTCGTCCGCCGCAAACCGGATTTCGGCCTCGGGCGGCAATGACCGGGTCTCGGGCTCGGGTGGCAATGACGTTCTGGACGGCGGCAGCGGCAATGACACGCTGTTCGGCGGCACCGAGAATGACAGTCTCATTGGCGGGACCGGCAATGACAGCCTGGCGGGCGAGAGCGGCAATGACACGCTTTCCGGCGATGACGGCACCGATACGTTGTCGGGCGGCACCGGCGATGACCTGATGTCAGGCGGCACCGGCAACGACCAGCTGGACGGTGGCGACAATGACGACCGGCTTTCGGGCGATGCGGGCAATGACGACCTCTTGGGCGGGTCCGGCAACGATGTGCTGACGGGCGGCGCCGATGGTGACACGCTGTCGGGCGGGACGGGCAATGACACGGTCGATGGCGGCGATGGCAGCGACTTCGTGCGTTTCGAAAGCCGGACCGACGCCGATCGTCTCGAAGGCGGCGCCGGGATCGACACGCTCAGCTTCTCGACCCTGCCCACCGTCTTCCTGCCGCCGGGCGTCTTCACCGGCATCGATCTGGTCACCGGCCGCGCCTTTGCCACCACCTTCCACGGCTTCGAGAATGTCATCGGTTCAGCGCAGGCAGATGCGATCTCGGGCGATGCGCTGGGCAACCGTCTGGATGGCAGCTCGGGTTCGGACCGGATCGATGGCCGCGACGGCATCGACACGCTGATCGGCGGCAGCGGGGCCGATACGGTTTCGGGCGGCAATGGCACGGACGGGCTGTTCGGCGGCACCGAGGGGGACCTGCTGTCGGGTGGCAATGAGGGCGACCGGGTCGACGGCGAGGCCGGGGCTGACCGCGTGAACGGCGATGCGGGCAATGACACGGTCTTTGGCGGGCTCGACAATGACACCGTCTCGGGTGGCACCGAGAATGACCTGGTCTCGGGCGGCTCCGGCAACGATCTGGCGCATGGCGATGCGGGCAATGACACGGTGACGGGCGACAGCGGCGCCGACACGATTTTCGGCGACGATGGGGCGGATCAGCTCTTGGGCGGCACCGAGGATGACCGGCTTGACGGCGGTACCGAGAATGACGTGCTGCGCGGCGACGACGGTGCCGACGTGCTGATCGGCGGCACCGGGGCCGATACGATGGATGGCGGGGCGGGGGCGGATACGTTCGTCTTCGTGACCACTGTCGACTCGCTGAACTCGGTGGGGGGCAGCGATCACATCACCCGCTTTGAACTCGGTGTGGACAAGATCGACCTCTCGGCGCTCTCGCCTGCCGCCGAGTTCCATCTGGCGCTGGTCGCCGATGGCGCCGGGGCGGTGGTGACGAACGTGGTCAATGGCGCCACCGTGGTCAGCGTCTTCACCGATGCCGATGGCGCCCCGGATCTGGTGTTCCAGATCGATGCGCTCTCGGGTGTGGGCACGCTGACCGAGACCGACTTCCTGTTCTGAGCCGTCGCAAGACGATGCCCCCGGTCCGCAAGGCCCGGGGGTTTTCGCGGTTTCAGGGGTTACCAGAGCCCCGCCGTGCTGTCCTTCAGCACCTCGGCCGAGCGTTTCAGCGCCGCCCATTCCCCGTCATCGAGCGAGGGCACCAGCGTCGACACCACCCCCGCCGCGCCGATCACCCGCGGCAGCGACAGCGCCACATCGGCAATCCCCGCCACCTCGGGCGAGCGGATCGAGACCGACATCACCGCGCGCTGATCGTCGCGGATCGCCTGCACGAGCCGCGCGAGCCCGGCGCCGATGCCATACCACGTCGCGCCCTTGCCCGCGATGATCCGGTAGGCCGCCTGCCGCACCCCCGCATCGATCTTCGCGCGCACCTCCTCGGTGATCGCAACGCCAAGCTGCAGGGCGATCCGGTCGAGCGGCTCTGCTCCGACCCGTGCGCTCGACCAGGCCAGCACTTCGCTGTCGCCATGTTCGCCCAGCACGAAGCCATGCACCGAATGCGCCGCAACCCCCAGATGCCCGGCCAGAAGCGCACGGAAACGGGCGGAATCGAGCAAGGTGCCGGTGCCGATCACCCGCTCCGGTGGCAGGCCCGAGGCGCGCTGCGCCACCTCGGTCATGATGTCGACCGGGTTCGAGGCGACGATGAGCAGGGCATCGGGCGCGTGCTGCCGCACCCGGGCGATGACCTCGGAAAACACTTCGGCATTGCGGGCGAGCAGGCTCAGACGGCTTTCCCCCGGCTTTTGCGCCACGCCCGCGGCCAGAATCACGATGCCCGCGCCCGCCAGAACCTCGTAATCCCCCGCGCCCAGCTTCACCGGATGGGCAAAGGGCACGGCATGGCCGATGTCCTCGGCCTGCGCCTGCGCCAGCGCCGCGTTGCGATCGACAAAGACCACCTCGCGCGCGCCGCCGCGCATCGCGATGGCAAATCCCGCCGCCGAGCCGACCATGCCCGCCCCCACGATTCCGACCTTCATCGCCCGACTCCTTCCGATTGGTGGCGCTACCATGTCACGCCCGTGCCGCCACGCAACCCCGTTTCGCAGCGTCTGCAGCGCTCCCGGCTTCGGCTTTTCCTTGGCCAAATACGCCCGGGGGTGCGGGGGCGGAGCCCCCGCGGGTCGCCCCGGCGCAGCCGGGGCGAAAGCGCAATCGCCTTTTTCCCACAGGCAAAAGCTCTGGCCAGCGCGCGCAACTTGGGCTAGAGTCGCTCCTCAAGACCCGGTGACCGGGCGTCTCTCGGCAGATACAGGCAAACGAGCGGTTTTCGCGATGACGGAAATGGTTTTCGGCACCGTCCCCTTGCGGGCGACGGATCCCGTGCTTCCACGCTGGTGGCGCACGATCGACAAATGGGCGCTGACCGCGGTCTTCGCGCTCTTTGGTGTCGGCATGCTGCTTGGCCTTGCGGCCTCGGTGCCGCTCGCTGAAAAGAACGGGCTCGAGCCCTTCTATTACGTCAAGCGTCAGGCGCTTTTCGGCGGCATCGGCCTTGCGGTGATGATCGCGCTCTCGATGATGAGCCCGCAACAGGTGCGCCGCATCGGGGTCGTGGGCTTCGCGCTGGCCTTCCTCACGCTCATGGCGCTACCGGTGATCGGCACCGATTTCGGCAAGGGCGCGGTGCGCTGGATCTCGCTCGGCTTCGCCTCGTTCCAGCCCTCGGAATTCCTCAAGCCCGGCTTCGTCATCGTCACCGCCTGGTTCATGTCGGCGGCGATGGAGGTCGCAGGCCCGCCCGGGCGGCTTTATTCCTTCATCCTGACCGCGCTGATCGTGGTTACGCTGGCGCTTCAGCCCGACTTCGGGCAGGCCTCGCTGATCCTGTTCTCGTGGATGGTGATGTATTTCGTTTCCGGTGCGCCGATCCTGCCGCTGGTCGCGGCGGGCGGTCTGAGCGCCGCGGGCGTCGTCTTCGCCTATAACGTCTCCGAGCACGTCGCGCGGCGGATCAACGGGTTCCTCTCGGCCGAGGTCGATCCCCGCACCCAGATCGGCTATGCGACGAACGCGATCCAGGAAGGCGGCTTCTTCGGCGTCGGCGTCGGCGAGGGCACGGTGAAATGGTCGCTGCCCGACGCGCATACCGACTTCATCGTGGCCGTCGCGGCCGAGGAATATGGCCTCGTCCTCGTGATCGGCATCATCCTGCTTTATGGCACGGTCGTCCTGCGCTCGCTTTACCGCTCGATGGGCGAACGCGACCCCTTTGCCCGGATCGCGGGCGCGGGTCTCGCCTTTGCCTTCGGCGTGCAGGCGCTGATCAACATGGGCGTGGCGGTGCGGCTTCTGCCCGCCAAGGGCATGACGCTGCCCTTCGTCAGCTATGGCGGCTCTTCGGTGATCGCTTCGGGGATCGCGCTTGGCTTCCTGCTCGCGCTGACCCGCACCCGGCCGCAAAACGAGATCGCCCGCATTCTCGGCAATCGTCCCGCCGCCTGATGGAGGGTGACATGGGCCAGACCAAACCACCGCTGCTTCTGATCGCTGCCGGGGGGACCGGGGGACATATGTTCCCGGCCCAGGCGCTCGCGGAAGCGATGGTCCGCCGCGGCTGGCGGGTGAAGCTCTCGACCGATGCGCGTGGCGCGCGCTACGCGGGCGCCTTTCCGGCGCAGGTGCCGGTCGAGCAGGTCGCCTCGGCCACCTTTGCCCGCGGCGGTCTTGCAGCGAAGCTCGCGGTGCCGTTCCGGCTTGCGGGGGGGATGGTCTCGGCGGTTGCGCGCAATCTGATCGACCGGCCCGCCGTCGTGGTGGGCTTTGGCGGCTATCCGACGATCCCGGCGCTGAGCTCGGCGCTGGTGTTGGGCATTCCGCGCGCGATCCATGAACAGAACGGGGTGATGGGCAAGGTCAACCGCGTCTTCGCCCGCCGCGTTCAGGCCTTTGCCTGCGGCACCTGGCCCACCGATCTGCCGCCCGGCGTGCAGGGCGTGCACACCGGCAACCCGGTGCGCGCCGCCGTGGTCGAGCGTGCTGGCGCCGCCTATATCCCGCCCGGCGCCTATCCGATGTCGGTTCTGGTGATCGGCGGTTCGCAAGGCGCGCGGATCCTGTCGGATATCGTGCCCGCCGCCTTTGCCGCGCTGCCCGAGGGCCTGCGCCGCCATCTGCGCATCGCCCATCAGGCCCGCCCCGAAGATGCCGCCCGCGTCACCGAAGCCTATGACGCCGCGGGGATCGAGGCCGAGGTCGAGCCCTTCTTCACCGATGTGCCGCGTCGCCTGGCGGAATGCCAGCTGGTGATCTCGCGCTCGGGCGCCTCGTCCATTGCCGATATTTCGGTGATCGGGCGGCCCGCCATCCTCATTCCCTTTGCCGCCGCCACGGGCGACCATCAGACCGCGAATGCCCGCGGCCTGACCCGCGCGGGCGCCGCCGTGATGATCCCCGAAACCGCCGCCACCGCCGCGGCGCTGGCAACACAGATCGCGCTCGTGCTGGACAATCCCGAGGGCGCGGTGCAAATGGCGCGGGCAGCGCTGGCCGAAGGCATCCCGGATGCCACGGCGCGGCTCGTGACCATCGTCGAAAAGCTTGCAGGACCCCGCCCATGAACGCGACCAAACTGCCCGGAGAGCTGGGCCCCATCCATTTTATCGGCATCGGCGGCATCGGCATGTCGGGCATTGCCGAAGTGCTGATGACGCAGGGCTTCGCGGTGCAGGGATCGGATGCGAAGGCCTCGAAGATCACCGATCGGCTCGTCGAACTTGGGGCAACTTTCTTCGAGGGCCAACGCGCCTCGAACATCGGCGAAGCCGCCGTGGTGGTGATTTCCTCGGCGATCAAGCCCGGCAACCCCGAGCTTGAAGAAGCCCGCCGCCGCCATCTGCCCGTCGTGCGCCGCGCCGAGATGCTGGCCGAGCTGATGCGGCTGCGCTCGAACATCGCGATCGCGGGCACGCATGGCAAGACCACCACGACGACGATGGTGGCGACGCTTCTGGATAAGGGCGGCTTTGACCCCACCGTGATCAACGGCGGCATCATCCACGCTTACGGCTCGAATGCGCGCGCAGGCGCGGGCGAATGGATGGTGGTCGAGGCGGATGAAAGCGACGGTTCCTTCAACCGGCTGCCCGCGACGATCGCCATCGTGACGAACATCGACCCCGAGCACATGGAGCACTGGGGCACGATCGAGAACCTGCGCAAGGGGTTTTATGACTTCGTCTCCGGCATCCCGTTCTACGGTCTGGCCGTCTGCTGCACCGACCACCCCGAGGTGCAGGCGCTGGTGGGCAAGATCACCGATCGCCGCGTCGTGACTTTCGGCTTCAACGCCCAGGCCGATGTGCGCGCGACGAACCTGCGCTTTGAAAACGGCCGCAACTGCTTTGACATCCAGCTGCAGGGCGAGGGCGCGGTGATCGAGGGCTGCACCCTGCCGATGCCGGGCAATCACAACGTCTCGAACGCCTTGGCCGCCGTCGCCGTCGCCCGCCATCTGGGCATGAAGAAAGACGAGATCCGCGAGGCGCTGGCGAATTTCGCGGGGGTGAACCGGCGCTTCACCAAGGTCGGCGAAGTGCTGGGCGGCGTCACCGTGATCGACGATTACGGCCACCATCCGGTCGAAATCGCGGCGGTGCTGAAGGCCGCGCGGCAGGCGGTTTCCGCCACGCCGGGCGCGCGCGTGATCGCGGCGCATCAGCCGCACCGCTACACCCGGCTGCACAATCTCTTCGACGACTTCTGCACCTGCTTCAACGAGGCCGATGTCGTCGCCATCGCCGATGTCTATGCCGCGGGCGAAGAGCCCATTCCGGGCGCCGGGCGCGATGATCTGGTCTCGGGGCTCATTCGCCACGGCCACCGCCACGCCCGGGCGCTGCTGAACGAGGAAGACCTCGCGCGGCTGGTCAAGGAACAGGCGCGGCCCGGCGATATCGTCGTTTGCCTTGGGGCGGGGACGATCTCGACCTGGGCGAACGGCCTGCCGGCCAAACTTGGATAACGGAGGACAGCCATGACCCTCTCGCTTGCCACCGCTTGTCTCTGGGCGGTGATCGCATCGCTCATTGCCCTTGGTCCGCGCCGGTTTCACTGGCCCGCCGCCTGGGGGCTGATCGCGGCGGGCGTGCCGATCCTGGGTTGGGTCACCTATGAGAACGGCCCGGTCTGGGGGCTGGTGGTGCTGGCGGGGGGGCTCAGCGTGCTGCGCTGGCCGGTGCGGCGGCTCTTTGCCGCGATGCATCCGCGCGACTGACGGGCAGGGCAGGGGGGGCGCCGCCCCCCTCTTTTGGCTGCGCCAAAATTCACCCCCGGGCGTATTTGCACCAAGAAGAAGCCCGCCATTTCTTCTTGGCCGAAATACGCCGGGGGGAGTCCGCTTGCGGACGGGGGGCAGCGCCCCCCCTTGCCCCATTGGGGCACTCTCGCTAAGGCAGGGTCATGGAAAAGCTGAGCTACACCCCGCGCGGCGCGCTGACGCCGAACTACCCTTTGGCCGATCTGACCTGGCTGCGCGTCGGCGGTCCGGCGGATTGGCTGTTTCAGCCCGCCGACGAGGCGGATCTGAGCGCCTTTCTGGCCGCACTGCCCGCCGATGTGGCGGTCTTTCCGATGGGGGTGGGCTCGAACCTGATCGTGCGCGATGGCGGCATCCGCGCCGTGGTGATCCGGCTTGGTCGCGGCTTCAATGCGATCACGGTCGAGGGGGATACCGTCACCGCGGGGGCGGCGGCGCTCGATGCCCATGTGGCGCGCAAGGCGGCCGAGGCCGGGCGCGATCTGACCTTCCTGCGCACCATTCCGGGCGCGATCGGCGGCGCGGTGCGGATGAATGCGGGCTGCTATGGTGCCTATGTCGCCGATCATCTGATCGCCGCGCGAGTCGTGCTGCGCTCGGGAGAAGTCGTTGAAATCTCGGCGGAAGATCTGCATCTCGCCTATCGCTCCTCGACCCTGCCCGAGCAGGCGGTGATCATTGCCGCGACCTTCCGGGCCGGGCCGGGCGATCCCGCGGTGCTGGCCGCGCGGATGGCCGAGCAGATCGCCAAACGCGATGCGAGCCAGCCGACCAAGGACCGTTCCGCCGGATCGACCTTCCGCAATCCCTCGGGCGCCTCCTCCACAGGCCGCGCCGATGACAGCCAGGAGTTGAAGGCCTGGAAGGTGATCGATGACGCGGGGATGCGCGGCGCGACGCTTGGCGGGGCGCAGATCAGCCCGATGCACTCGAATTTCCTGATCAATGCGGGCGGTGCAACGGCCCATGATCTGGAAACTTTGGGCGAGCAGGTGCGCAAAAAGGTTTTGCAGACCCAGGGAATTTCGCTAGAATGGGAAATCATGCGCGTGGGCGAATATTGAGGTCGTCGCGCAATCCATAACAAGATGCGGCAAGAACAGTCCGGGGGAGAACCCCGGCAGGGACGAAAGTGGCGGGCATGTCGAGCAGGACAGTCCCCCTCGTGGCGGTACTCATGGGCGGACCCTCGGCTGAACGCGAGGTGTCATTGTCTTCCGGGCGCGAATGCGCGGCGGCGTTGCGGGCGGCGGGATACGACGTAGCTGAAATCGATGCGGGGGCAGACCTCGCGGAGCGTCTTCGGGCGCTCGCGCCCGATGTTGTCTTCAACGCGCTGCATGGCCGCTGGGGCGAGGATGGCTGCGTACAGGGCATCCTCGAGTGGCTGCGGCTGCCCTATACCCATTCCGGCCTGCTGGCCTCGGCCCTTGCGATGGACAAGACCCGTGCCAAGGCGGCCTACAAGGCGGCCGGGCTGCCGGTCGTCGAGAGCCGCTTGGCCTGCAAGGCCGAGGTGATGGCGCATCACGTCCTGCCCGCGCCCTATGTGGTCAAGCCCAACAACGAGGGCTCCTCGGTCGGCGTTTATCTGGTGCTCGATGGCGCCAATCAGCCGCCGCAGCTTTCCGACGAGATGCCCGACGTGGTGATGGTGGAAACCTATGCCCCGGGGCGCGAGTTGACTTGCACCGTGATGGGCGAGCGCGCGCTCTGCGTGACCGAGATCATCACCACCGGCTGGTATGATTACGCGGCGAAATACACGGCGGGTGGCTCGCGGCATGTCTGCCCGGCCGATTTGCCCGCCGAGATCGCGGAAACGATCCGCGACTATGCGCTGCGTGCCCACAAGGCGCTTGGCTGCCGCGGCGTCAGCCGCACCGATTTTCGCTGGGACGAAAGTCGCGGCGTGGCGGGTCTGATCCTGCTCGAGACCAACACGCAGCCCGGCATGACGCCCACCTCGCTTGCGCCCGAACAGGCCGCGGCCGAGGGGATGTCCTTCGCCGATCTCTGCCGCTGGATGGTGGAGGACGCTTCATGCGACCGTTGATCGCCGAGCCGCGCTATCCGCAGGCGCCGGGGGCGGCGCCGCAAAAGCCCGCGCAGGCGCTGAAGCCGCAAAAGGCGCCGCGCCGTACCGTCGCGCCGACTCGTCTGGCGTTCCGGCTCGAGCGGCTCTGGCTGACGCCGGTCGTGCGCATCATCACCCGTGTCGGCGTGCCGGTTTTCTGCGTCACCCTTGGCCTTGGCCTCTGGCTCGGCGATGGCGATCGTCGCGCCGATCTGATCGAGCGCTATCAGGATCTGCGCACGCAGATCGAGAACCGGCCGGAGTTCCAGCTGTCGGCGCTGGCGATCGAGGGCGCCTCGCCCGAGGTCGAAGCCGCCGTGCAGGCGCTCTTGCCGGTGCATCTGCCCGCCTCGCGCTTCGCGCTCGATCTTGATGGCTACCGGGCCGCGATCCTGCGGCTGGATGCGGTCAAGACGGTGGCGCTGGTGGTGCAGCCGGGCGGCACGCTGAGCGTGCGCGTGACCGAGCGCGAACCGGTGATCCTGTGGCGCACCGCCCTTGGTCTGCAGATGCTCGATGAAAGCGGCCACCGCACCGCTTCGCTCAAGCGCCGCGATGCCCGGCCCGACCTGCCGCTGATTGCGGGCGAGGGGGCCGACAAGGCCGTGCCCGAGGCGCTGGCGATCCTCGCTGCCGCGAAGCCGATCCTGCCGCGGGCGCGCGGCCTGATCCGCATCGGCGAGCGGCGCTGGGATATCATTCTGGATAACGACCGGCGCATCATGCTGCCGGAAAACGACCCGGTGCAGGCGATCGATCGCGCGCTTGCCCTCAATGCCGCCGAAGATCTTCTGAGCCGTGACTTCACGCGGCTCGACCTTCGCAACGCAACCCGGCCGACGATCCGTCTCAGCGTACCCGCGCTGGTGGCGTTTCAGCAGGCGGCCGCGCAAACCACAGCAGAGGCCTCGCAATGACCGAGTTTCACAAGACTCAGCGTGCCATGCGCACGATGCGGACCACCGCCATGGCGCGGGGTGTGATCGCTTTGCTTGATATCGGCACCTCGAAAGTGTCCTGTCTGGTGCTGCGCTTCGAAAATCCCGAAGCGGCAAATGATGTTGTCACGCCGCTGTTCCGGCAATCCGCGATGCGGGTGATCGGGGCGAAGACCATCGCCTCGCAGGGGGTCCGCTACGGCGAGATCGATGCGATGGCCGATACCGAACGCGCGATCCGCACCGCGGTGCAGGCGGCGCAGAAGATGGCCAACACCCGCGTCGATCACGTCATCGCCTGCTTTGCCGGTGGCGAGCCGCGCAGCTACGGGCTGGCGGGCGAGGTTGATGTGGCGGGCGGTCATGTCGACGAGCAGGATGTGGCCCGCGTGCTGGCCGCCTGCGATCTGCCCGAGATCGGCTATGGCCGCGAAGTGCTGCATGCCCATCCGGTGAACTTCGCGCTTGACCATCGCTCGGGCCTGTCCGATCCGCGCGGCCATGTCGGCTCGAAACTTGCGACCGACATGCACATGCTGACGGTCGATGCGGCTTCGGTGCAAAACATCATCCACTGCATCCGGCGCTGCGATCTGGAACTGGCGGGGATCGCCTCGTCGGCCTATGTCGCGGGGCTGTCGGCGCTGGTCGAGGATGAGCAGGAGCTTGGCGCGGCCTGCATCGACATGGGCGGCGGCGCGACCGGCGTGTCGATCTTCCTGAAGAAACACATGATTTTCGCCGATACGGTGCGGATGGGCGGCGATACCGTCACCCGTGACATCGCGGCCGGGCTGCAGATCGGCACGCAGCTGGCCGAGCGCATCAAGACCTTCCACGGCGGCGTGCATGCGACCGGCATGGACGACCGCGAGATGATCGAGCTGTCGGGCGATTCGGGCGATTGGGAAAAGGACCGTCGTCAAATCAGCCGCACCGAGCTGATCGGCATCATGCGACCGCGCGTCGAGGAGATCCTGGAAGAGGTCCGCGCCAGCCTTGATGCGGCCGGGTTCGACCATCTGCCCAGCCAGCAGATCGTGCTGACGGGGGGCGCGAGCCAGATCCCCGGTCTCGACATGCTGGCGGCGAAGATTCTGGGCCAGAATGTGCGTCTGGGGCGGCCGATGCGCGTGCAGGGCATGCCCGAGGCGATGCGCGGCCCGGGATTCGCCGCGATGGTGGGGCTGGCGCTCTTTGCGGCCTGGCCGCAGGACGAATGGTGGGACTTCGAGATTCCTTTGGACCGTATGGGCGGACGCTCTTTCAAGCGGGCAATCCGCTGGTTCCGCGATAATTGGTGATTCAATCTGAAGGGGAAGCACGATTCCTTTCCCCTAGATGATGGTGTTTGCGCGAAATACCGCTTAATGCGTCAGCATGGCCTCCACATTTTGTGGATTCTTCGTGTTTTTTGGGTGACGGAACCCTTAAAGCTGGCTACACTTGGACACAATTTCGGGGACAGTCGGCCGTCGAAGGCCGCGTGAACACAGGCGGACTCCAATGACCTTGAATCTGAGCATGTCAGAGCATGAAGACCTCAAGCCGCGCATCACCGTTTTCGGTGTCGGCGGTGCGGGTGGTAACGCGGTCAACAACATGATCGACAAGGCGCTGGAAGGCGTCGAGTTCGTCGTGGCCAATACCGATGCTCAGGCGCTGCAGCAATCGCGCTCGCGCGACCGCATCCAGATGGGTGTGAAGGTGACTGAGGGTCTCGGTGCGGGCGCGCGTCCGTCTGTCGGCGCCGCGGCGGCCGAAGAAACCATCGAGGAGATCGTCGATCATCTGGTTGGCGCGCATATGTGCTTCATCACGGCGGGCATGGGCGGTGGTACCGGCACCGGCGCGGCACCGATCATCGCGCAAGCGGCCCGTGAGCTTGGCGTTCTGACGGTGGGCGTGGTCACCAAGCCCTTCCAGTTCGAAGGGCCGAAGCGGATGCGTCAGGCCGAAGCGGGCATCGAAGCCCTGCAAAAGGTCGTCGATACGCTGATCATCATTCCGAACCAGAACCTGTTCCGTCTGGCGAACGAAAAGACCACCTTCACCGAAGCCTTCGCCCTGGCCGATGACGTGCTTTATCAGGGCGTCAAGGGCGTGACCGATCTGATGGTCCGTCCGGGCCTGATCAACCTCGACTTCGCCGACGTGCGTGCGGTGATGGACGAGATGGGCAAGGCGATGATGGGCACGGGCGAGGCGGCGGGCGATGACCGCGCCGTTCAGGCCGCCGAAAAGGCGATCTCGAACCCGCTCCTGGACGAAATCAGCCTGCGTGGCGCCAAGGGTGTGCTGATCAACATCACCGGCGGCTACGATCTGACGCTGTTCGAACTCGACGAAGCCGCGAACCGCATCCGCGAGGAAGTGGACCCGGACGCCAACATCATCGTCGGCTCGACGCTCGACCCGTCGATGGAAGGCATGATGCGCGTTTCGGTCGTCGCGACCGGGATCGACGCCGTCGTGGCGCAGGAAATCCCGGTGCCGCGCCGTTCGATGGCCGAGCCGCTGAAGGCCGCGCATGTCGCCGCTCCGGTGGCCGCCGAACCCGTGCGTCCGGCGCTCGCCGTGACCTCGGCGCAGCCGGTGGTGATGCAACAACCGGCGCCGCAGCCGGTCGTGCAGCAGCCCGCGCCGCAGCCCGTGCAGCATCAGCCGATGGCCGCGCCGCAAGCCGCCGCGCAGCCGGTCTATGACCGCAACCTGTTCGAAACCCCGGTCGCTGCCGCTCCGGCGCCGCAGCCGGTCGCCGCGCCCGCGCCGCAACCGGTGGCGCAGCAGATGTCGGACGAGCTGCCGCCGCCCGCCTACCAGCCGCGTCCCGCGGCCCGCGAGATGATGATGCAGGACGACGAGGCGAGCTTCGTTGCGCCGCGTCCGCGTGCGCCCGGCCAACCCTCGCCCGAGGCGCTGGCCCGTCTGCAAGCGGCGGTGAGCAAGGTTCCGGGCGGCACGCAGGCTCCGGCCGCGGGCTATCACCGTCCGGTGGCGCAAGGCGCTGTCAGCGCCGCTCGCGCCGCCATGCCGCAACAAGCCACGGCCGAGAAGCCGCGCTTCGGCATCAATTCGCTGATCAACCGGATGACCGGTCATGCCGAGGCGGCTGCCGTCGCCCCGACTCAGCGTCAGATGCCCGCTGCGCCGCAGCATCAGCCCTATGATGACGAACAGGATCCCGAGCAGGATCGTATCGAAATCCCGGCTTTCCTGCGTCGTCAGGCGAATTGACGCATCACAACGTGACGCACAAGGGCCGGTCATGACCGGCCCTTTTCGTTTTTAAATCAACGTTTTAACCCGAAGTCGGCAGGGATTCGCCCAGCTCCCCGCCTTCTGTTTCAGTTTGTTGCAAAAGGTGAATTGAGTGTTTGGTCAACGGTTCTTAACTGAGGCTCGGAACTCCCCGCCACGATCGGTGGGGAAAAAGAAAGGCAAGCACGACCGTGCAAACCACGCTTGGCGCATCTGTCACCTTCACCGGAATCGGCCTGCATTCGGGCAAGCCGGTGCGGATGCTTGCGCATCCCGCGCCCGCCGATCACGGCATCGTCTTCCGCCGCACCGATGTGAGCGGTGTCGACCCGCGCATCCCTGCGGTCTGGGACCATGTCACGCCCTCGAAACTCTGCACGCTGATCGTGAACGCCGATGGCGTCTCGGTTTCGACCATCGAACATATCATGGCGGCGCTCGCCGGTCTGGGCATCGGCAATGCGCTGATCGAGATCGACGGCCCGGAAGTGCCGATTCTCGACGGTTCCTCGGCCCCCTTCGTGAAGGCGATCCGCCGGGTCGGCCTGCGGCGTCTTGACGCCGATCTGCGCGCGATCCGGGTGCTGTCGCCGATCGAAGTCCGCGAGGGCGAGGCGGTGGCGCGGCTTGAACCCGCCGCGACGCTCGAGATCGATTTCGCCATCGACTTTGCCGATGAAGCGATCGGCAAGCAGGCGAAAAGCCTGAAGATGGCCAATGGCGCCTTCGTCCGCGAGCTGATGGACAGCCGCACCTTCTGCCGTCAGGCCGATGTCGATTTCATGCGCGCCAATGGTCTCGCGCTCGGTGGCACCTATGAAAACGCTGTCGTCGTTGATGGCGCCGAAGTGCTGTCGCCGGGCGGTCTGCGCCATTCCGACGAGGCCGTGCGCCACAAGATGCTTGATGCGATGGGCGATCTCGCGCTGGCCGGGGCGCCGTTGATGGCGCGTTATGTCGGCAATCGCGCCGGGCACGCCCTGACGAACAAGCTCTTGCGTGCGCTTTTTGCCCAACCCGAGGCTTGGGTTTGGGAAACCTGCTCGCCCGAACAGGCGCATCGTCTGCCCGGGGCGGGCGTTCTGCGGGGTTCGCTGGCGGCGCGCTGAGCCTTCACGGCTGCGACAGTCTCCCCCCGCAAGAGCGAAAGGCGTTTTGCGCCGCCGTTTTTTCTGTGCTAGGACGGGCGAAACAGCGACCCCTCGCGGGGTCTCAGGCGGCAGATCGGACAAAGTTCCGGTGACGAACGGAAGAGGCAGCGATGGCAACGGGCAAAACGGCGGCGCTACGAGTCGGCAGTCTCGCGCTGCTCGCGGCTTTGGCGGCTTGCGGCTCGTCGCAAAAGGAGCCGCCGCTCGAAAATTTCACCGCCGAGGAAATCTACAAGCGCGGCGAGTATGAGCTCGAGGTCGGCAACCCGCGTCGCCCGACCGATGCGCTGCGCTACTTCTCGGAAGTGGAACGGCTTTATCCCTATTCCGAATATGCCAAGCGCGCGCTGATCATGGAGGCCTTCGCCCAGCACAAGGCGAAGAAATACGAAGATGCCCGGTCTTCGGCGCAGCGCTATCTCGACACCTATCCGGGGTCCGAGGATGCGGCCTATGCCAAGTATCTGCTTGCGCTCTCTTATTACGACCAGATCGACGAGGTGGGCCGCGATCAGGGCCTGACCTTCCAGGCGCTGCAGGCGCTGCGGGCCGTGATCGAGGAATATCCCGACAGCGATTACGCCCGTTCGGCGGCGCTGAAATTCGATCTTGCCTTCGACCATCTGGCGTCGAAGGAAATGGAAATCGGCCGCTTCTATCTGAAGCAGGGCCATTACACTGCCGCGATCAACCGCTTCCGCGTCGTGGTCGAGCAATACCAGACCACCACCCACACGCCCGAGGCGCTGGAGCGACTGGTGGAATGCTATCTCTCGCTCGGCCTGACCGACGAGGCGCAGACGGCGGGCGCCATCCTTGGCCACAACTTCCAGTCCTCGCCCTTCTACGAAGACGCCTACAAGCGCCTGAAGAAGCAAGGTCTCGAACCCGAGGCGAAAGGGTCGAGCTGGCTGTCGGCGGTCTATCGGCAGGTCATCAAGGGCGAATGGCTCTGATCCTTTCGGGGACCGGGGCAGGGGGCTGAGATGCTGCGCACGCTCGACATTCGTGACATGCTGCTGATTGACCGGCTGGAACTCGATTTCGGCGCCGGTCTGAATGTGCTCACCGGCGAGACCGGGGCGGGCAAGTCGATCCTGCTTGATTGTCTGGGATTCGTGCTGGGTTGGCGCGGCCGGGCGGAGCTGGTGCGCAAGGGCGCGGCGCAAGGCGAGGTGGTGGCGGTCTTCGATCTGCCCGCGGGCCATCCCGCGCGGATGGTGCTGCAAGAGGCGGGCATTCCGGCCGAGGACGAGCTGATCCTGCGCCGGGTGAATGCGCTCGATGGCCGCAAGACCGCTTTCATCAATGATCGCCGCGCCAGCGGCGAGGTGCTGCGGGCGGTCTCTGATACGCTCGTCGAGCTGCACGGGCAGCAGGATGACGGCGGGCTTCTGAATGCGCGCGGTCACCGGGCGGCGCTCGATGCCTTTGCGGGCCACGATGATCTGCTGGCGGCGGTGCGCTCGGCCTGGGCGGCGCGCTCGGCGGCGGCGAAGCGGCTGGCCGAGGCGCGCACGGCGCTGGCCGCCGTGAAGGGCGAAGAAGATTTCCTGCGCCATGCGGTGGCGGAGCTTGAGAAACTGGCCCCCCAGCCGGGCGAGGAAGCCGATCTCGACACCCGTCGGCGGCTGATGCAGGCGGCCGAGCGGATCCGGGCCGATGTGGTCCGCGCGCATCAGATCCTTGGCCCCGAGGGCGCCGAGGGCGCGATGCGCGATGCCGACCGCTGGCTGTCGGGCGCGGCTGACAAGGCCGAGGGGGCGCTTGATGGCGCGATGGCCTCGCTCGAACGGGCGCTGATCGAGCTTGGCGAAGCGGTGTCTGGCGTCGAGGCGGCGCTTGATGCGATGGCCTTCGATCCGCGCGCTTTGGAGGCCTGCGAGGAGCGGTTGTTTGCCCTGCGGGCGGCGGCGCGCAAGCATGGGGTGCAGCCGGACGCGCTGGCCGATCTGACCGGCAAGCTCTCGACGCGGCTGCAGGCGCTCGATGCGGGCGAAGAGGGGATTGCGCGGCTCGAAGCCGATGTCGCGGCGGCCGAGGCGGCTTTCGCGGCGGCGGCCGAGAAACTGTCGGTTGCGCGGGCGCAGGCGGCGGGGCAGCTTGATGCGGCGATGGCGGCGGAACTGGCGCCGCTGAAGCTGGAACGCGCTGTTTTCGCGACGAAACTCAGCAAGGGCGATCCCGGTCCCGAGGGCTGGGATGCCGTCGCCTTCACCGTGGCGACGAACCCGGGCGCGCCTGCGGGGCCTTTGGACAAGATCGCTTCGGGCGGGGAACTCTCGCGGTTTCTGCTCGCACTGAAAGTGGTGCTGGCGAAGGGCGCCGATGCGCTCGTGCTGATCTTCGACGAGATCGACCGCGGTGTCGGCGGGGCCACGGCGGACGCTGTCGGGCGGCGTCTGGCGCAGCTTTCGGAAACCGCGCAGGTTCTGGTCGTCACCCACAGCCCGCAGGTGGCCGCGCGCGGCTCGCATCATTTCCGCGTAGCGAAATCGGTCAGTGACGGCATGACCACCTCGCGCGTCGAGGCGCTGCCGCCGCCCGAGCGGGTGGATGAAATCGCCCGGATGATCTCGGGCGCCGAGGTCACCGATGCCGCCCGGGCCGCGGCGCAATCGCTTTTGCACAGCTGAGGCAGGGGGGCTCTGCCCCCCGTCCGCAAGCGGACTCCCCCCGGGATATTTGAAGCAAGATAAAAGGGCGGGGGATTCCTCTCCGCGCCTCGTCTTACCTTGCTGCAAATATCTCGGGGGGTGAATTTGCGCTTCAGCGCAAAGAGGGGGGCAGCGCCCCCCTCGCTTCCGTTACGATTCCACCACGAATTGCGCGGTGACGATCTGCCAGCCCTGCGGGCCCGCGCATTCGAGCGTGGCGCAAAGGACGGCGCCGATCCGGCCCGCATCCTGGCCGTGTTCGTCGACCAGTCCCGAGAGCACGAAGCGTTGCATCAGCACCGTCACTTCGGTGCCGATCGGGCGCAGCCGGGTGCGGCCGGTCACCAGACGCGCGCGCTGGAAGGCGCCGGCGAATTCGCCTGCAACGAGGTCCGCAATCGCCGCGCGCCCTTGTGCTGCGCCGCCGGTCAGGCTCAGGATCTCGCCGTCTTCGGCAAAAAGCTGCGCCATGCCAAGCGCATCGCGTGCGCCCCAGAGCATCGCAAAGGTCCGCGGCAGGTCCGCCGGTTGGCTCAGGCTCACGGTGTTTCTCCGGCTTGCGGCACGACTTTGCCGGGGTTGAGGATGTTCAGCGGATCGAGCGCGGCCTTGATCGCGCCCATCACCGCCCAGGCCTCTCCATGTTCCTCGATCATCATGGCGCGCTTGCCCATGCCGATCCCGTGCTCGCCGGTGATCGTGCCGCCCATCGTCAGCGCCATCTCGGCCAGATCATGCGCGACGGTCTTTGCTGTCGCCAGTTCCGCGGGGTTCTCGCGGTCGAGAAGCAGGATGGCGTGGAAATTGCCGTCGCCGACATGGCCGAGGATCGGGCCCAGAAGCCCCGCCGCGTCGATCATCGCCCGCGCCCGCGCCACCGCCTCGGCCAGCCGCGAGATCGGAACGCAGACATCCGTCACCAGCCCCATGCAGCCCGGCCGCGAGGCGATGCAGGCGGAATAGGCGCCGTGCCGCATCTTCCAGAGCTTCGTGCGCTCCTCCGTCGTCGTCGCCCATTGGAAATCGGCGCCGCCCATCTCGGTCACCACCTCGCCGAAGCGCTGCGAGGCTTCGGCGACCGAGGCCTCCGAGCCGTGGAATTCGATCATCAGATGCGGCGTCTCGGGCAGGGAGGTGCCGTTCATCTTGTTGAAGACGCGGGCGATTTCCTCGTCGACGAATTCGATCCGCGCGACCTCGATGCCGAGTTGAATGACCTGCTGCACGGTTTCCACCGCCGCCTCGAAGCGATCAAAAGCGCAGACCGCCGAAGAGATCGCCTCGGGCTGGCCATGCAGCCGCAGCGTCAGTTCCGTGATCAGGCCGAGCGTGCCTTCCGAGCCGAGCATCAGCGCGGTGAGATCATAGCCGGAGGCCGATTTCGCCGCGCCGGAGCCCGTGCGGATCACCCGCCCGTCGGCCAGAACCACGGTCAGCCCCGCCACATTGTCGCGCATCGAGCCATAGCGCACCGTCGTCGTGCCGCTGGCCCGCGTCGCGGCCATCCCGCCGAGCGACGCATTCGCCCCCGGATCGACCGGGAAGAACAGCCCCGTCGCGCGCAGTTCGGTGTTGAGCGCCTCGCGGGTGATGCCCGGCTCGACCCGCACCAGACGATCCTCGGGGCGGATTTCCAGCACCCGGTTCATCGAACTGAAATCGACGACGATTCCGCCCGATACCGCCAGCGCATGGCCTTCAAGCGAGGTTCCGGCGCCCCAACCGACCAGCGGCACGCGATGGGCGGCGCAAATTTTCGTGAGGGCGGCGACCTCTTCGGTGCTTTCGGGAAAGACCACCGCCTCGGGCGGGGTCAGGGGGAACCAGGTCTCGGATCGGCCATGGGTTTCGCAATCTGTCCTTTTTTTGCTGATCCGGTTGCCGAAAATTACCTGCGCCTCTTGCCAGAATGTCGCGTCCGCCATGTGCCCCTCCCGGTATCGCTTCGTCTTAAGCGCATCGGCGTCGGCACGAAAGGGGCGAAAAACCGCAGCAACAGGCGTTGAACAATGTCTCTCGCGGATGCACCAATCCGCTCGGACAGGAGAACGCCGCAGAGTCGCGGCGATGGAAGGAGTCCGCGATGATTTTCGAAAGCCGCATGTATCACGAGATCGAGCCGGGGATGAGCGCAGAGCTGCGCCGGCTCTGCACTGCAGATGATATTTATGCCTTCGTCGCTGCCTCGGGAAACCACAACCCGATGCACCTCGAACATGTCGACGAGGATGGACAGAAGGAAAAGCCGCTGGCGCCGGGCCTGTTCGTGGCCTCGCTGATCTCGTCGCTTCTGGGCTCGATCCTGCCCGGGCCGGGGACGCGCTACCGCGACCAGCATCTGGCCTTCCATGACTATGTCACCGCGGGTGAGGAACTGGTGGCCAAGGTCACGGTCACCGCCAAGGAAGCCGACGGCGTGATCGTGATGGACACCGAGGTGCGCCGGGTCGAGGGTGGGGCGCTGATCTGTTCGGGCACGGCGCACGTGCTCGCCCCCAAGACCTACATCCGCTATGAGGAAATCGACGCTCCCGGCCTGATCGTGCAGCGCCACCGCCATTTCGAGGCGCTGCTCGAGCGGGCCGAAGCGTTGCCGGCGATCGGCACGGCCGTCGTCTGCCCTGAGGAGCCATCGGCGCTGGAAGGCGCGCTGATCGCGGCCGAGCGCGGGCTGATCCGGCCGATCCTGATCGGCAATCCGGCGAAGATCGAGGCCACCGCCAAGGCGATGGGCAAGTCGCTGGCGGATTACGAGATCGTCGAGATGCTGAGCCACCGCGAGGCCGCGCGCTCGGCCGTCGATCTGGTGCGCGAGGGCCGCGCGCAGGCGATCATGAAGGGGCATCTGCACACCGATGACCTGCTGCGCCCGATGCTTGACAAGGAAAAGGGGCTGCGGATCGGACGGCGCTTCACCCATGTCTTCGTGATGGACGTGCCCGGTGTCAGCCATCCGCTGCTGGTGACCGATGCGGCGATCAACATCGCCCCCGATCTGGCGACCAAGGTCGACATCGTGCAGAACGCCATCGATCTGGCGATCTCGCTTGGCATGGAAACGCCGAAAGTGGGCGTTCTGAGCGCGGTCGAGACGGTGAACCCGGCGATGCCGTCGTCGATCGATGCGGCGCTTCTGTCGAAGATGGCCGAGCGCGGGCAGATCAAGGGCGGTGTCGTGGATGGCCCGCTCGCCATGGACAACGCGGTCGACATTGGCGCCGCGCGCACCAAGGGGCTGCGGGGCCCGGTCGCGGGGCAGGCCGATGTGCTGGTCGTGCCGGGGATCGACGCGGGCAACATGCTGGCGAAACAGCTGGCCTATATTTCCCACGCCGAAGCGGCGGGCGTGGTCTTGGGCGCCCGGGTGCCGGTGATCCTGAACTCGCGCTCTGACAGCGCCATGGCGCGGCTTGCCTCGGCCGCCGTCGCTTCGATCCACTGGAACCGCATTCGCGAAGGGAGCCGCTGATGACCAGAGCCATTCTGACCCTGAACGCGGGCTCGTCGTCGCTGAAACTCGGTCTCTTCGACGAGGCGCTGGCGCCTTTGGCGACCGCCCACGTCGATCGGCTGGGCGCGCCCGAGGGCTCGCTCAAGCTGAAGGATGCGGACGGCGTTGCGATGCCGGTGCCGCATCTGGGCCCCGATGACTTCGCCACCCACACGCTGGCGCTGCGCTCGGCGCTTGGCGCGTTCCGCACCGATCTGCCGGGGCTGGAGATCACCGCGATCGGGCACCGGATCGTGCATGGCGGCACCGCCCATGCCGAGCCGGAAAAAGTCACCGATGTGCTGATGGACCACCTCGAACGGCTGAACCCGTTCGCGCCGCTGCATCAGCCGCACAACCTTGCGGGCGTGCGCGCCGCGATCGAGGCCTTCCCGGGTGTGCCGAACGTCGCCTGCTTCGACACCGCCTTCCACCGCGGTCATCCCTTTGTCGATGACACCTATGCGCTGCCGCGGCACTATTACGAGAAAGGCGTGCGGCGCTACGGCTTCCACGGCCTCAGCTACACCTATATCGACGGGGTGCTGGAAGCCGAGGAGCCGGAACTGCGCGCGGGCCGCGTGGTGATTGCGCACCTTGGCTCGGGCGCGTCGATCTGTGCGGTGCACAACGGCCAGTCGATCGCCTGCACCATGGGCTTCTCGACGCTGTCGGGTCTGCCGATGGGGACGCGGGCGGGCGAACTTGACGCCGGGGTGGTGGTCTATCTGATGGACCAGGAAAAGATGAACGCCGAGGATATCACCGATCTGCTGTTCCGCCGCTCGGGGCTGATCGGCATGTCGGGCGTATCGAACGACATGCGCACGCTCGAAGCCTCGAAAAACCCGCATGCCAAGGAAGCGATCGACTATTTCTGCCACCGGGTGAAGCGCGAGATCGCTTCGCTCGCGGCGGCGATGGGCGGGATGGATGCGCTCGTCTTCTGCGGTGGCGTCGGCGAGAACTCGTCGCATGTGCGCGCGGCGGTCTGCGAGGGGCTCGACTGGGCCGGGATCACGCTTGATGAAGCGGCGAACCTGGCGCATGCGCGCGAAATCTCGACCGGCCGCGTCGCGGTGCGGGTGATCCCGACGAACGAGGAAATCGTCATCGCCCGCGCGGCGAAGGACGCGCTGCATATCTGAGCGAGGCCGGGGGCTCTGCCCCCGGACCCCCGAAGCAGGGGGGCTGCGCGCCCCCCTCTTGCCTGCGGCAATTCACCCCGCGGCGTATTTTGCAAAGGAAAACCAAGGGGCAGGGCCGGTCGATCCGGTCCTGCTTCTTCTTGGCGCAAATACGCCCTTTCCTTAAAGGGGGGCGCAGGCCGCCGTCAGCCAGTCGCGCGCCGCCGGGCCGACCAGCGGGCCGATCCGCGCCAGAACGCCGGCGTGGTAGCTGTCGATCCAGCTGTGTTCCGCCTGCGACAGCATGTCGACGACGATCAGGCGGCGATCGATCGGCACCCAGGTCAGGGTTTCGAAACACAGATGGTCGCGGCCGTCGCCGATCTTCGGCGCCTCGGTGACGAGGATCAGGTTCTCGATCCGGATGCCCCACTGGCCCTCGCGGTAATGGCCGGGTTCGTTCGACAGGATCATGCCGGGGGCAAGGGGGACGTCAGAGATGCGCGAGATCCGCGCCGGGCCTTCATGCACGCAGAGCGCCGCGCCGACGCCGTGGCCGGTGCCGTGGTCGTAATCCATTCCCGCCTGCCAGAGCGCGATGCGGGCGAGCGCATCAAGGTCACGCCCCGCAAGGCCGCGCGGGAAGCGGGCGCGGGAAATCGCGATCATGCCTTGCAGCACGCGGGTGAAAGCCTCGGCCGCGCCCTCGGGCACCGGGCCGACGGCGACGGTGCGGGTGATGTCGGTGGTGCCGTCGGGGTATTGCGCACCGCTGTCGATCAGCAAGAGTTCCCCGGGGGTGACCTTGCGGTTCGTCGCCTCGGTCACGCGGTAATGCACGATGGCGCCATTCGGTCCGGCGCCGCAGATCGTGTCGAAGCTGATGTCGAGAAGCTGCCCGGTGGCCCGGCGGTGGTTTTCGAGCCGCTCCACCACGTCGATCTCGGTCAGATTGCCTTTCGGCGCCTCGGCCTCGAGCCAGCACAGGAACTCGACCAGCGCCGCACCGTCGCGGATATGGGCGGCCTTCATCCCCGCCACTTCGGCCGCGGTCTTGCGGGCCTTCGGCAGGATGCAGGGATCTTCGGCCCAAAGGACGAGCGTGCCCGCTTCCTCCAACTCGCGGCCGACCTGATGCGGCGCCGAGGCGGGATCGACCAGAACCGGGCCCTTCAGGCTGCGCAACGCGGCATCAAAGGCCGAGACCGGGCGCAAAGTCACCTCGTTGCCCAGATGCGCGCGCAGCTCGGGCGAAAGCTTCGCCGCCTCGGTGAAGAGCGTCAGATGGCCATTGCCATGCAGCACGGCGAAGGCCTGCATCACCGGATTGCGCGGAATGTCGGCGCCGCGGATGTTCAGCAGCCATGCGATGGAATCGGGCAGGGTCAGCACCGCCGCCTGCGCGCCCTGTTTGACCACTCCGGCCCCCAGACGCTGGCGCTTTTCCGCGCTCGGCTCGCCTGCGAATTGGGCGGGATGCACCCGCGCGGGCTGCATCGGCGGGGCAGGGCGCTCGGTCCAGACCGCATCGATCAGGTTCGCCGTCTCGACGAGCTCAATGCCCGAGCCATCGAGCGCCTTGCGCAGATCGTCCACCTCCTTGCGGGTGTGCAGCCAGGGATCAAAGCCGATCCGGCCGCCCTCGGGCAGGTTTTCCAGAAGCCACGGCCCGGCTTTCACCTCGGGCCAGGGGACGGGGGTGAAGGCGGTCAGGTCGACCTCGGATTTCACCTGCACCCGGTAGCGGCCGTCGATGAAGACGCCCGCCAGATCGGGCAGCACGACGCAGAACCCGGCCGAGCCGGTGAAGCCGGTCAGCCAGCCCAGCCGCGCATCGCATTCGGCGACATATTCGCCCTGATGCACATCGGCGCGCGGCACCAGATAGCCGGTCAGCCCGGCCTTCGCGATCACCTGCCGCAAAAGCGCAAGCCGGGCCGGTCCGTTCGCGCGGGTCGAGCGGGTGGTGAACTCCTGAAACATGGCTCTGTTACCCCGTCTTTTTCAGGCCCAGCACCCGGGCCCGGGCACGCGGATCGCTGTCGAACAGTGCCGCCAGCTGCTCGGTCATCGCGCCTGCCAGCTGCTCGACATCGGTGATGGTGACGGCGCGCGAATAGTAGCGCGTCACGTCATGGCCGATGCCGATGGCCAGAAGTTCGACCGCCCGCTTGCGCTCGACCATCGCGATCACGTCGCGCAGGTGTTTTTCCAGATAAATCGCAGGGTTGACCGACAAGGTGGAATCGTCGACCGGGGCGCCGTCGGAAATCACCATCAGGATTTTCCGCGCCTCGGGGCGTGCCATCGAGCGCTTCCACGCCCATTCCAGCGCCTCGCCGTCGATGTTTTCCTTCAGCAGGCCTTCCTTCATCATCAGGCCAAGGTTCGACCGCACCCGCCGCCAAGGCGCATCGGCGGATTTGTAGATGATGTGGCGCAGGTCATTGAGCCGCCCCGGCCCCTGCTTGCGCCCCTCGGCGAGCCATTTTTCGCGCGATTGGCCGCCCTTCCAGGCGCGGGTGGTGAAGCCGAGGATCTCGACCTTGACCGAGCAGCGTTCGAGCGTGCGGGCGAGCACGTCGGCGCAGATCGCGGCGATGGAAATCGGGCGGCCCCGCATCGAGCCCGAGTTGTCGAGCAGAAGCGTCACGCAGGTGTCGCGGAATTCGGTGTCCTTTTCGACCTTGAAGGACAAGGGCGTCGTCGGGTTCGCCACGACGCGGGCGAGCCGCCCGGCATCGAGCGTGCCTTCCTCGCGGTCGAATTCCCACGACCGGTTCTGCTGCGCCTGCAGCCGCCGTTGCAGCTTGTTCGCGAGCCGCGCCACCGCGCCCTTGAGCGGTTCAAGCTGCGTGTCGAGGTAAGCGCGCAGCCGTTCGAGTTCGGCCGGTTCCGCCAGATCCTCGGCGCGGATTTCCTCGTCGAACTCGGTGGTGAAGACGGTGTAATTCGGATCGGCCGAGGAATGCGGCGCGGGCGGCGGCGGCTCGGGCGGGGCGTCGGCCTGCGGCATGTCGATTTCGTCGCCGGTCTCGTCATCGGCGAGATCGTCTTGCGACACCGTGGTCTGGCGCTGATCCTGCTGCTGTTCCTGACTTTGCTCGGGCGTTGCTTCTCCGTCGTCGTCCTGCTGGTCCTCTTCCGAGCGGTTGTCCTGATCCGCCTCGGGATCTTCCTCGCTCTCCTGATCGGCCTCGTCGTTTTGCTGCGCGTCGGGGTCGTCGCCCAGCTGATCGCCATAGCCGAGATCGGCAATCACCTTGCGCGCCAGCCGCGCAAAGGCCGCCTGATCGGCCAAAGCATCTTCGATGCCTTGAAAATCCTCGCCCGCCTGATCGTCAAGGAAGCCGCGCCAGAGGTCGAGCACATGGTTCGCGGCTTGCGGCAGTTTCCGCCCCGTCGCCATTTCGCGCACCATGTAGCCCGCGGCCACCGCAAGCGGCGCCTCGGCCTGCGTGCGGATCTGGCCGTAGCCCTTGCGCTCGGCCTCATGGCCGATCTTGAAGTCGATGTTGGTCAGCGTGCCGGGCATGTCGCGCGCGCCCAAAGCCTCGCAACGGGCGGTTTCCATCGCCTCGTAAAGCGATTTCGCCATGTCGCCCGAGGGCGCATAGCGGGCGGCCACGGCGGTATCGTGGTGGCGCTGACGCAGCGCCAACGCATCGCCGGTGCCGCGCGCCATCATGATCTCGTCGCGGGTCATCCGGCGAGAGACCTGCGGCAGGCGCATCTGATCGCCCGCCACGCCGGGCGGATCGACCGAGAAACTGACGTTCAGCTCGGGTGCATCGGCCAAGGTCCGGGTGGCCTCGGCCAAGGCCTTCTTGAACGGATCGGCGGGGTTGTCGTTGGGCTTGCTCATCGCCCCCCCTTAACGCCCCGCGATGACGGCGGCGCTTTCGGGCAGTTCCTCGTCGAACAGGCGCTGGTAGAACTCGGCCACGGTGGCGCGTTCGAGCTCGTCGCATTTGTTCAGGAAGGTCAGCCGGAAGGCATAGCCCACGTTGCGGAAGATGTCGGCGTTCTGCGCCCAGGCAATGACGGTCCGGGGCGACATCACGGTCGAAAGGTTCCCGGCCATGAAGGCGGTCCGGGTCAGATCGGCCACGGTGACCATCTGCGAGATCACCTTGCGGCCCTTCTCGGTGTTGTAATGCGGCACCTTCGACAGAACGATCGCGGCTTCGGCGTCGTGGCTGAGATAGTTCAGCGTCGCGACGAGCGACCAGCGGTCCATCTGGCCCTGGTTGATCTGTTGCGTGCCGTGGTAAAGCCCGGTGGTGTCGCCCAGACCCACGGTGTTCGCCGTCGCGAACAGACGGAACCAGGGGTTCGGCGTGATCACCTCGTTCTGATCGAGCAGGGTGAGTTTCCCGTCGGCTTCCAGAACGCGCTGGATCACGAACATCACATCGGCGCGGCCCGCGTCATATTCATCGAAGACGATCGCGGTCGGGTTGCGCAAAGCCCAAGGCAGGATGCCTTCGTGGAAGACCGTGACCTGCTTGCCGTCAACGAGCTTGATCGCGTCCTTGCCGATCAGGTCGATCCGACTGACGTGGCTGTCGAGGTTCACCCGCACGCAGGGCCAGTTCAGCCGCGCCGCGACCTGTTCGATATGGGTCGATTTGCCGGTGCCGTGATAGCCCTGGATCATCACGCGGCGATTGTAGGCAAAGCCCGCCAGAATCGCCTGCGTGGTGTCGGGGTCGAACTTGTAGGTCGGATCAAGGTCCGGCACGCGGTCGGTGCGCTCGGCGAAGGCTTTCACCTTCATGTCGCTGTCGATGCCGAAGACCTCGCGCAGGTCGATGTCCTCGGTGGGCTTGGCGGTCAGGTCGAGCATCTTGGGTCCTCTTTGGCAATCCGCCAATTTGTGGCCGAAGGGGCAGGGCTGCGCAAGAGGCGGATTGTGCGGGGGACAAGGCCGCGGGCGCTTTGTGGAACCGCGGTGAAGGCCGCGTTCACCCCATCGTTGCTTGACCCCCGGCACGAGAGGCGTATCTGTCGCGCCAAAACGAGGAGCGCCATGCAGCTTTACGAATACAAGGTGGTTCCCGCGCCGGTGCGGGGCGAAAAGGACCGCGGGCTGACCGGGGCCGAGCGCTTTGCCCTTGCGCTGAGCGAGGTGATGAACGAGCTGGCGCGCGACGGCTGGGAATACTGGCGCGCCGAGACGCTGCCCGCCGAGGAACGCGCCGGGCTTGCCTCGAAGACGACGGTGATTCACCACCTGCTGGTGTTCCGCCGCGCGCTTGAAGACGAAGAGGTCTCCGACGCGGAGGGCGAGGACGAGGACGGGCTGACATTTTCGTCGGAGCGGCGCGGTCGTCTGACCGCCTTTGCCCCCGAGGGACGCGCGCCGCGGCTCGGTCCGGCGGCCGACGAGACCTTCTGAGCAACGGCTCGTTTCTCAATCTGCCAGCTTGCCCTTGGCTTGGCGGTGAAAACCTCTATCCTCTGGCACCCGAGTCGGCAGCGGACGCAGAAACCGTGCCGAGACCCTGACCGCGCCCAACTTGCGGACGTGATTTGCGAGGCCCCATGAGCAAGACCGACCCTTTCGGCTTCAACATCTCTGCCGCAGCCGACAAGAAAAGTCGGACCAAAGGCAAGCGCGGTATGTCCGGCGCCTTTGAAACGTCGACGCGGCAATGCGATCACCCCGAGTGCAGTGAGCCGGGTCAGTATCGCGCGCCGAAGAGCCCGAAGGTGCTCGACGACTATTTCTGGTTCTGCAAGGACCATGTGCGCGAATACAACCTGCGCTGGAACTATTTCCAGGGCCAGTCCGACGAGGAATTCCAGCAGTTTCTGGACAGTGCCAATGTCTGGGAACGGCCGACGAAACCCTTTGGCCGCTCGAAAGAGGAAAAGGGCTGGGCGCGGCACGGCATCACCGACCCGATGGAGCTGCTCGGGGCGAATGCGACGCAAAACCCCGGGCGGACCGTGGTGGGCCGCAAGCTGCCGCCGACCGAACGGCGCGCGCTCGAGCTCTTGGATGCCCGGGACACGATGACGAAGACCGAGATCCGCGGCTGCTACAAGGCGCTGATCAAGGTGCTGCACCCCGACATGAACGGCGGCGACCGGAGCCAGGAAGAGATGCTGCAGCAGGTGGTCTGGGCCTGGGATCAGATCAAGGACAGCCGCAACTTCAAGTGAAGCAGCGGGGGCGCTGCCCCCGCACCCCCGAGATATTTCGAGCAAGATAAAAGGGCGCCCATTGCGGAGCGCCCTTTGTGTTTTATCTTGCCCCAAATATCCCGGGGGGAGTCCGCTTGCGGACGGGGGGCAGAGCCCCCCTTTTTCAGGCCTTGGCGGCCTTCACCTGCGCCCGGCGCTGGTGCAGCACGGGTTCGGTATAGCCCGAGGACTGGATCCGGGCGAGGAAGACCAGATCGCAGGCGGCCTGAAACGCCAGCCCGTCGAAATAGGGGCCCATCGGCTGATAGGCCGGATCACCCGCATTCTGCCGATCGACCACGGCGGCCATCTTGCGGAACGCCTTCATCACCTGCGGCTCGCCACAGATGCCGTGATGCAGCCAGTTCGCCAGCGCCTGCGAGCTGATCCGCAGCGTCGCGCGGTCTTCCATCAGGCCGACGTCATGGATGTCGGGCACTTTCGAACAGCCGATGCCCTGATCGACCCAGCGCACCACATAGCCGAGAATGCCCTGCGCGTTGTTCTCGATCTCCGCGGTGATCTCGGCCTCGGAATAGGTGCGCCCGGCAGCGAGCGGGATCGTCAAAAGGTCGAACAGCCGCAGCGGCCGTTGCAGCTGCGCGATCTCGCGCTGGCGGGCCTTCACATCGACGCGGTGGTAATGCGTCGCATGCAGCACCGCCGCGGTGGGCGAGGGCACCCAGGCGCAATTCGCCCCGGCCATCGGATGGGCGATCTTCTGCGCCAGCATCTCGGCCATGGCGTCGGGCGCGGCCCACATGCCCTTGCCGATCTGCGCCTTGCCGGGCAGGCCGCAGCGCAGGCCGATATCGACGTTGCGATCCTCGTAAGCCGAAATCCACGGCTGCGATTTCATCTCGGCCTTGGTCACCATCGGCCCGGCTTCCATCGAGGTGAAGATCTCGTCCCCGGTGCGGTCGAGGAAGCCCGAGTTGATGAAGGCCAGCCGATCCTTGGCGGCGCGGATGCATTCCTTGAGGTTCGCCGAGGTCCGGCGTTCCTCGTCCATGATCCCCAGTTTCACCGTGTTCGCGGGCAGGCCCAGCACCTCTTCGACATGGGCGAAGGTGGCGCAGGTGAAAGCCACTTCCTCGGGGCCATGCAGCTTCGGCTTCACCACATAGACCGAGCCTGTGGTGGAATTGGCCCCGCGCTTCAGGTCATGCAGTGCGCAAAGCGTGGTGATCATCGCGTCCATCAGCCCCTCGGGCGCCTCGGCGCCGGAGCGGCAGAGAATCGCGGGGGTGGTCATCAGTGGGCCGACATTGCGCACCAGCATCAGCGCCCGGCCCTTGAGCGTGACGGAGCCGCCCTCAGGGGCGGTGAAGGTGAGGTCCGGCGCCAGCGCGCGGGTGAAGCTGCGCCCGCCCTTGGTCACCGTCTCGGTCAGGTCGCCGCGCATCAGGCCCAGCCAGTTCGTATAGGCCAGCACCTTGTCGGTCGCATCGACGGTGGCCACCGAATCCTCGCAATCCATGATCGAGGACAACGCGGATTCGAGCACCAGATCGGCGAGGCCGAGCGGATCGCTGGCGCCGATCGGATGGGCGGGGTCGCGCTTCAGGATCAGATGCAGGCCATTGTTGCGCAACAAGATCTCGGCGGGGGCCTCGGCCGGGCCGCGAGTGCCCGCGAATTGCGCCGGGTCCTTGAGCCCGGTTTCCTCGCCCGCCACGTCGGCGAACAAGCCGCCATCCTGCGCCCAAAGCCGCGTCGCCTGCGCCCAGGAGCCCGCCACCAGCGGGCAGGCGGTGTCGAGGAACTCCTTCGCCCAGGCGATCACCTTCGCGCCGCGGACGGGGTCATAGCCCGGCGCGGCGGGCGGCGTTCCCAAGGCATCGGTGCCGTAAAGCGCATCGTAGAGGCTGCCCCAGCGCGCATTCGCGGCATTGAGCGCATAGCGCGCATTGGTGATCGGCACCACAAGTTGCGGGCCGCAAACGCTGGCGATCTCGGCATCGGTCGGGCCGGTTTCGATGACAAAATCGGGGCCTTCGGGCGCGAGATAGCCGATCTCGTCCAGAAAGGCGCGGTAGGCGGTGGCGTCATGGCCCTGACCACGGTTGTGCAGGTGCCAGGCGTCGATGCGCGCCTGCATCTGGTCGCGCTTCTCCAGCAGGGCGCGGTTTTTGGGCCCGAATTCATGGATCAGCGCCGAAAACCCGGCCCAGAACCGCGCCGGATCGACACCCGTGCCGGGAAGCGCCTGCGCTTCGATGAACGTCGCCAGTTCGGCCGCAACTTGCAGCCCTTCGCGTTCCACGCGTTCCGTCATCGGCTCCTCCCAAGCTTTGGCGGTATCTTGGCCCTGATGCCGCCCCTGTCCAGCAAAAATCGTATCGACTTTGCGTCTCGGCGATGCCTTGCCGGGGGCACGCGAACCGCCTAGCTTGTGAGAAAGCCCAGTCGAAGCCCAGTGCGAGGAAGCTTATGGACGGCGTTACGCTGCTTTCGGACTACAAACCCTATCCCTTTGAAATTTCCTCTGTTTCGCTGATCTTTCGGCTGGATCCCGCGGCCACGCGGGTGCTTGCGACGCTCGAGGTGACGCCGCGGCAGCCGGGCGCCGAGATGGTGCTGCAGGGCGAAGATCTGAAGCTGATCTCACTTTCCGTTGACGGGCGCGCGCTTGGCTCTGGCGATTATCGTCTGGACGAGACGGGGCTTGTCCTGCCCGCGGCGGTGCTGCCCGCAGGCCCGTTCCGGCTGCAAACCGAGGTCGAGATTGCGCCGGCCGCGAATACCGCGCTTGAAGGGCTTTACATGTCGAACGGCATGTATTGCACGCAATGCGAGGCCGAGGGCTTTCGCCACATCACCTTCTACCCCGACCGCCCCGATGTGATGAGCCGCTTTCATGTGCGGATCGAGTCGGATCTGCCGGTGCTGCTGTCAAACGGCAATCCCGTCGGTCGGGGGCCTGGCTGGGCGGAATGGGACGATCCCTGGCCGAAGCCCGCCTATCTTTTTGCGCTGGTGGCGGGCGATCTGCGCGCCACTTCGGGGACGTTCACCACCCGCTCCGGGCGCAAGGTCGATCTGAACATCTGGGTGCGTCCGGGCGACGAGGACCGCTGCGATTTCGCGCTGGGCGCGCTCGCCCGCTCGATGAAATGGGACGAGGAAGCTTACGGGCGCGAATATGACCTCGATCTTTTCAACATCGTCGCGGTTGATGATTTCAACATGGGGGCGATGGAAAACAAGGGCCTGAACATCTTCAACTCGAAGCTGGTGCTGGCCTCGCCCGAAACCGCGACCGATACCGATTACGAGCGGATCGAGGCGGTGATCGCGCATGAATATTTCCACAACTGGACGGGCAACCGCATCACCTGCCGCGACTGGTTTCAGCTTTGCCTGAAGGAAGGCTTGACGGTCTATCGCGATCAAGGCTTCACCCGCGACGTGCGGCTGGGCGCGCTCAAGCGGATCGACGACGTGGCCAGCCTGCGCGCGCGCCAGTTCCGCGAGGATGCGGGGCCCCTTGCCCATCCGCCGCGGCCCGACCGCTACAAGGAAATCAACAACTTCTACACCGCGACCGTCTATGAAAAGGGCGCCGAGGTGGTCGGCATGCTGGCGACGCTTCTGGGCCCCGAAGGCTACCGGGCCGCGCTCGATCTGTATTTCGAGCGTCACGACGGGCAGGCCTGCACGATCGAGGACTGGATCAAGGTGTTCGAGGACACCTCGGGCCGCGATCTGCGCCAGTTCAAGCTCTGGTATACGCAGGCGGGCACGCCGAAACTGACGGTGTCCGAGGCCTATGAAAACGGCACCTACACGTTGGAGGTGACACAGGTGACCCCGCCCACCCCGGGCGAGGAGGAGAAACCGCCGCGTCACATTCCGCTGGCGGTCGGGCTGTTGTCGCCAAACGGCGACGAGGTGCTGCCGACGACGGTGCTGGAACTGACCGAGGCGCGGCAAAGCTTCCGGTTCGAGGGGCTCTCGGCGCGGCCGGTGCCCTCGATCCTGCGCGGGTTCTCGGCGCCCGTCGTGCTGGAGCGTGCGACGACGCCCGCCGAACAGGCGTTCCTGCTCGCCCATGACACCGATCCCTTCAACCGCTGGGAAGCGGGACGGACGCTGGCGCGGCAGACGCTGATGGCGATGGCGCGCGGCGAGGGGGCGCAGCTCGATTACCTCGATGCGGTCGGGCGGCTGATTGCCGATGACGAGGCTGATCCGGGTTTCCGCGCCGCCTGTCTGCGCCTGCCGGGCGAAGACGAGATCGCGGCGGCGCTTTTTGCGCGGGGCGACACCCCCGACCCCGACGCGATCCGCACGGCGCGGCGCAAGCTGATGAAGATGCTCGCCACCCGTCACGGCGCAGCGCTGACGCGGGTCTATGACAGCTGCGCGGTCACGGGTCCCTACAGCCCCGACGCCGGTCCCGCCGGACGCCGGTCGCTGCGGCTTGCCACGCTGGCGCTGCTCACCACCGAGGATGGTGGCGCCCGGGCGGCGGCGCTCTTTGCCGAGGCGACGAACATGACCGAGAGCATCGGTGCGCTGAATGCGCTGGTGGGCGAGGGGAAAGGGCAGGGGCAGCTGGCCGCCTTTGCGGCGCGCTGGGCCGCTGACCCGCTCGTCATGGACAAGTGGCGGATGGCGCAGGGCGCGCTGACCCCGCCCGACGAGGCTGCGGAAACCGTGGCCCGGCTGAGCGCCGCCGCGGCGTTCGACTGGAAGAATCCGAACCGCTTCCGCAGCCTTCTGGGCGGCTTTGCGGCCAACCACGCGGGCTTTCACCGGGCCGATGGCGCGGGCTATGCGCTTTACGCCGATTGGCTGCTGCGCCTCGATCCGCTCAATCCGCAGACGGCGGCGCGGATGTCGACGGCCTTCGAAACCTGGCGGCGCTATGATGCGACCCGGCAGGCGCATGCGAAGGCCGCGCTTGATCGCATCGCCGCCACGCCGGGCCTCAGCCGCGATCTGGCCGAGATGGTCGGTCGGCTTGCGGGCTGAGAGCGCCGGGGCGCTGCCCCGGACCCCGGCGTAGTTGCGCCAAGAAGAAGCTCCTCCATTTCTTCTTGGCAAAAATACGCCCTTTCGACCTCAAGGCTGCCGCGCGGGTGGTTCGTCTTGCCCCGCGCGCGCGGCTGTCCTAGAAGGGCCGAAGCCGAGAAAGGGAACCCGCAATGCTTGATCACCTTGCCTTCACCGCCCCCGAACCGAAAGTCATTGCCGGCGCGAAAAGCGACTGGGAGCTTGTGATCGGGATGGAGGTGCACGCGCAGGTGGCCTCGAATGCGAAGCTGTTCTCGGGCGCCTCGACGACCTTCGGCAACGAGCCGAACGCCAACGTCGCCTTCGTCGATGCGGCCATGCCCGGCATGTTGCCGGTGATCAACGAATTCTGTGTCGCCCAAGCCGTGCGGACCGGGCTGGCGCTGAAGGCGGGCATCAACCTGCGCTCTGCCTTCGATCGCAAGAACTACTTCTACCCCGACCTGCCGCAGGGCTATCAGATTTCGCAGCTTTACCATCCGATCGTGGGCGAGGGCGAGATCATCGTCGACATGGGCCCGGGCGTCGCCCGCAAGGTCCGGATCGAGCGCATCCACCTGGAACAGGACGCGGGCAAGTCGATCCATGACATGGACCCGACGATGTCCTTTGTTGATTTCAACCGCACCGGCGTCGCGCTGATGGAAATCGTTTCGCGCCCCGACATTCGCGGCCCGGAAGAAGCCGCCGCCTATATCGCCAAGCTGCGGCAGATCCTGCGCTACATCGGCACCTGCGATGGTAACATGCAAAACGGCAACCTGCGCGCCGATGTGAACGTCTCGGTCTGCCGTCCCGGGCAGTATGAGAAATATCAGGAAAGCCAAGATTTCAGCCATCTCGGCACGCGCTGCGAGATCAAGAACATGAACTCGATGCGCTTCATCCAGCAGGCGATCGATTACGAAGCCCGCCGCCAGATCGCCATTCTGGAGGATGGTGGCAAGATCGTGCAGGAAACCCGGCTGTACGATCCGGACAAGGGCGAGACCCGCTCGATGCGCTCCAAGGAAGAGGCGCATGACTACCGCTATTTCCCCTGCCCGGATCTGCTGCCGCTCGAAATCGAACAAGCTTGGGTCGATGACATCGGCGCGACGATGCCGGAACTGCCGGATGAAAAGAAGGCCCGCTTCGTCAAGGATCTGGGGCTCAGCGAATATGACGCCTCGGTGCTGACGGCGGAAGTGGCCGATGCCGAGTATTTCGAAGCCGTGGTGGCCGTGGCCGAAGATGGCAAGCTGGCCGCGAACTGGGTGATCAACGAACTGTTCGGCCGTCTGAAGAAGGAAGGCCACGAGATCGGCCAGAGCCCGGTCAGCCCGGCGCAGCTGGGCGGCATCATCCGGCTGATCCGTTCGGGCGACATTTCGGGCAAGATCGCCAAGGATCTCTTTGAGATCGTCTATACCGAGGGCGGCGATCCGGCCGCGATCGTCGAGGCCCGCGGCATGAAGCAGGTCACCGACATGGGCGCGATCGAGACGGCGGTGGACGAGATCATCGCCGCGAACCCGGCGCAGGTGGAGAAGGCGAAGGCCAATCCGAAGCTGGCGGGGTGGTTCGTGGGGCAGGTGATCAAGGCCTCGGGGGGCAAGGCCAACCCCGCCGCGGTGAACGAGATCGTGGCGAAGAAGCTCGGGTTGTAAGAGAAAAAAGGCGCTCCTTCGGGAGCGCCTTTTGGTTTGGGGGGGGGGCATTATCTTCTTTGCGGCAGGAGGTTTATCGTTTGTCTGGTCGGCCTTCCAACAAAGAGATCCGTGAAGTAATCAGCTTTGTTCGTGGAGAGCTGTCTAGGTACCAAGAATTGTTGCGCGACTATAAGTCTTACGCTGAGGAAGTTAGGAAAGATGAGTGGCCATTTTTTGATTTGCCTCATCCAAACGGCTCTCGAAGGAAGATAGGTTCGCAAGCTTTTAGGAGACTCCAAAATCTAAGCCGAAAAATTGTTTCCAATGATCCGCGCTTGGCGGGGAGGATGGAGAATGAAACATTTTTTAAACTATTTTCCCGAGAGGTTTCGGCTCAAATTTTTAGTGATGTCTGTATCGATGAGAGGCAGCTTGTCGAGTTCTGTATAACTAGTGCTTTGCAGGAGTGCATAGCTCCTAGAATACATTTTGTTCCTTGTGTGCTGCCAAACTACAGTGGGATTTCAAAATTTAGTATTGGTCCGGTTCGATTTTTTAAGAAAGACGATTTCTTTTCGGGAAAAATATGTGGCGACTTCATTGATTATTATGGTGATTTAGAGCGTGCAAAGGAATTCTATCAAAGACAGAATTGGGTTGCTTGCGTTGCTATTGATGGTTTCGATAAGAAGAAAGCGCAGGAACGCGCGTTTCTATTCGTAAGGCTTGCGATTGCATCCATAAAGGTCAAGCTGGATCAAGGCTTAGCCCAATGGTTGGGCACGGAGAGGCAATCATTCCCAAATTTGCGAAACTACTCGTTCGTTTCTGAATCAACTAATTTGGAGATGGGGAAGGTCGCATTGGGTTGGGGGCACAAATATGTTTTGAATTCGGGCAACAAAAGTGTCGAGCACTTGCGATCGGAGAGTTCGAGGGCTTGGTTTTTTCTTGTTGGGGCGTTTCTTGATAGAATTATTGGAATTCCTGATTGGAGTTTCTTGGAGTCAAAAATTGTAACCGCTTTGATTTGGTCGGATATTGGTGGTAGTCCAGTAAGCAATGCAGAGCGGATTGTTGCATTCTCAAATTGTTTAGAGGCATTGTTCGTCACTCACGAAAACGGCAAGAAGTCTCAATTGGTGGAGAGGTCGCGTTTGTTTTTGGAGTATGCGGGTTGGCGGCCTGATTATAACTCAAGAGTTTCCAATTTCTATTCTAAGAGGTGTGATATCGTTCACGGCGAAGAAATGCCGTTGCGTCCGGAGTTGAGAGAATTTGCAGAGGTTGGAAAGTACTTTTCAGATGTATGTGTGGAAGGGTTTGTGAACTTTGCCTACTGGTTGTTGATGAAGCATCGCGATGAAGGTACGAAGCAACACCTTAGACCCTTTAATGGGCGGAGCAGTTTTGACAAAGCAATGAGGGAAGAACTTCCCATCTTTTTTGAACGGTTGTCGTCCCCCTTGCACCCCACACCCCCAGCCCCTACTTTCCCGCGACACCCAAGGGAGACATGAATGAGCGGCCTTCTCGCCCTTCTCGATGACGTGGCGGGGATCGCCAAGATTGCGGCTGCCTCGGTGGATGATGTCGCTGCGGGCGCCGCGAAGGCCGGGGCCAAGGCCGCGGGCGTGGTCATCGATGATGCCGCCGTCACGCCGCGCTATGTGCATGGGTTCGAGGCCAGCCGCGAATTGCCGATCGTCGGCAAGATCGCCATGGGCTCGATCCGCAACAAGATCGTCTTCCTGCTGCCGATCGCGCTGATCCTGTCGGCCTTCGCGCCCTGGGTGATCACGCCGCTCTTGATGCTTGGCGGTGCCTATCTCTGTTTCGAGGGCGCCGAGAAAGTCTTTCACGTCCTCTTCCCGCATGCGCCGCATGCCGACAGCCATATCGACCCCGATGATGATCCGGCGGGCGACCCCGCGCATCTGGAGCGCGAAAAGGTCTCGGGCGCGGTGAAGACCGATTTCATCCTCTCGGCCGAGATCATGACCATCGCGATGGCCTCGCTGCCCGCGGGCGAGCCGCTCTGGATGCAGGCGCTGGCGCTGGCGGTGGTGGCGGTGGGGATCACCGTGCTGGTCTACGGCGGCGTTGCGCTGATCGTGAAGGCCGATGACGTCGGGCTGTGGCTGGCGCGCAAGGGGGCGATCGCGCCGATCCGCTGGCTCGGGCGGGGGCTGGTGCGGGCGATGCCGCCGCTGCTTGCCGCGCTGTCGATCCTGGGCACGGCGGCGATGATCTGGGTCGGCGGCGCGATCTTGCTGCATGGCGCGGCGGAGCTCGGCTGGCCTGCCGTCTACGACACGATCCACCATCTGGCCGAGGGGGCGGGGCATCTGTTGCCGGCAGGCGGGTTCACCGAATGGCTGGTCACCGCCGCCTGCGATGGCGTGCTGGGGCTGATCTTCGGCCTGATGCTGATCCCGCTCGCGATGTTCATCGTCGATCCGCTGATCCGGCTGGTGGGCCGCCTGCGCGGCTGAGGCTCAGACCGCGGTCGTCAGCGGCCGGGCCCCCGCGGGAACGGCGCTCAGCACCCGGGTCTTGCCCGCGCGCTGCGGGGCGGGGCGGGGGGCTTCCGGGCGGCGCCCCTCGGGGCCGAGCGGCTCGGGATGGGCCATCAGAAGCCCGTGCCGCGCCTTCAGCGCCGACAGCGCCGCCGCGGTGCGCAGGTCTTCAAGCGCGGCCAGCGTGTGGGCGAGCTGATCCGACAGCGCGATCAGCTGCGCCTCGGGCAGTGTTTCATGCCGCGTGCGCTGCGATTGCGCGCGCAGAATGAATTCGGCCTGCATGGTCACCGCCGCGAGCATCCGCATTTCGCCCACGGCCAGATCGAGGTCTTCTTCCTGCAGCAGCAGCCAGCGCTCGCGGCCTTCGCCCGCATGGGCAACGACCTGCAGCGCCTTGTCGCGCACCCGCTCGATCTGCAGGCGCAGCGCGGCCAGACGGGCCTCGCGGCGGGCAGCGCCGGGGCTGAGCCGACGGCGCAAGCGCTCCCAGAAGCTGGGGGGCTTGTGGCTGTGGTGTAAACCTCCGCCGAGGGCCGTCTGGACTTACCGGTTTTTCTCGTCGGCCATGATGCGCTCGATGACGTCGGGGTCGCACTTTTCGGCGCGCAGG
>NZ_QJTK01000019.1 GCF_003217355.1 Rhodobacter viridis
GGTTCGGCGAGCAGCGCCAGCACCCCGTGCCGCAGGTCGAGGAAGGACGAGAGCACGTTGAAAATCTGCGGCACCTCCGCCACCGGATCGGGCGCAGACGCAAACGTCTTCGCGATCTCGTAAAGCGCGTCCAAAGCCAGACGGTCGGCCGCAGCCCGTGCCGAACGATGCTTTTCCTGTGGTTTGGGGACGAGACGTTCCCGGATGTCGATCATCACTGTTCTCCCTCGCTGGCCGAGGCCCCGGGGCGTCAAAAACGACATTCACCCCCTCCCATGGGGTGTCGCAGTCTTCGCTGCGTGGATCGTCTTGGGCGCAAGTGGGGGCCGTGGCGGACACTTCGAGACTTGGTCAAGCTTGCGCCCGGATGCACGGCGCAAACAGCCGCAAGTGCCAATATGTCGCGACTCTGGGATGATTGAGGAAGTGTTAAGCGCAACTTTGGGGCGAAATCGGCCGGAGCGCCGAAAAAAATGGCGCTTTCGGTCTGGTTCCTGTCGTTTCCGGGAGACTCAGCGCGCGGCAGCGGCGCGGCGACGCTCGTAGGAGGAGGCGAGGCCGAGCGTCGAGCGATATTTGGCCACCGTCCGGCGGGCAATGCGCAGCCCGGCGCGTTCGGCCAGCGAGACGATCGCATCGTCCGAGAGCGGGTTTTGCGGATCTTCGCCGCCCACCGTGCGCTGCACGAAATCAAGGGCGCTGTCGCGCGAGACCGCCTCGCCGCCGCCCTGCGTCGAGACCGCCCGCGAGAAGAAGGCGCGCAGCGGCAGGGCGCGGGTCTGGGTCTGGATCATCCGCCCGGACACCGCGCGCGAGATCGTCGAAGCATGCAGGCCCAATTCCGAAGCGACATCTTCGAGCGTCAGCGGCACCAGATGGGCCGGCCCCTTGTCGAGGAAGGCGGATTGCCGGGCGACGAGCACGGCGGCGGTGCGCAAGAGCGTATCCCCGCGGCGTTCGAGCGCCTGCGCCAGCGCGCGGGCCTCGGCCAATGCCTTGCGCCGTTCCGCGCGGGCCTTCGCATCGGCGGTGCCATCGGCGAAACGGTCTTCGCGCACGGTGATCGTGGGCGAGGTGGCGCGGTTGAGTTCCACCGTCCAGCCCTCGGCGCCCCGCACGGCGATCAGATCGGGCGGGAAAACCGGCGTCGGCTGATGATCGAAAGCAAGACCCGGCTTCGGGTTCAAGTGCCGGATCTGCTTGAGAATATCTGGAATGTCGGTGACGTCGCAATCGCACAACTCCGCCAGATCCGCGAGCCGGTTTTCGGCGATCAGCGGAATGTTGCGGATCAGCGTCTCGACTTCCCAGGTCAGGATGTCGGCCTCGCGCGCCTGCAGGATCAGACAATCCGACAGATCGCGGGCGAAAAGGCCCGTGGGATCGAAGCCCTGCAGGACGGCGAGCACCGTTTCGGCGCGGGACATGTTCACGCCCGCCGCCAGCGCGATGCTCTCGACGGTCTGACCCAGCCAACCGCTCGGCTCCAGAGCTTCGGCAAAGCGCAGCGCCAGCAGGCGGTCGGTGTTTTCGGCGAATGCCATCTCGATCTGATCGATGACATGGGCCATCAGGCTCGGCTTGTGCGCGGCGACCGCGGCCACGGCGTCGAAATCCTCGCCGCCGCGGGCGATGAAGGCGGGCGGGGCGCGATAGGTCAGGAACGGGTTCGACGTGGCCTGTTCGGTCAGATGCTCGGACAGATCCTGCGACGACATTCCAAGGATGGCGAGGGAATGGAGCATCTGCCCCGCCATCTGCATCGTCTGTCTTTGGGAAAGCGTCTGCGCGAGTTCCATGGGGACAACCTATCTCAAACTCGGGTCATTGCGTGGGGCGGCAGGGCGCCGCAGGGCGAAAAAGGGGTCGGTGCCGAAATCTGCGCCGCGCCACCCTGGGTTGTGCCGTGTTTTTGGGCGGAGCAGCGGGCGTTCATGTCAGTGCCGGATCTCGGGGACCACCCGGACCGGGCGGCCAAGGGTTTCGATGAGCTGGTGCTGCACCGTCGAGAGCGTGCGCGCCGACATCATGCAGCCCGCGCAGCTGCCCGAAAGCCGCACCTGAACGGCGTTGCCGGTGATGCCGACCAATTCGATGTCGCCGCCGTCGCGCTGAAACATCGGGCGCATCTCGGCGATCAGATCGGCGACCACCTCGGGTTCTTCCTCGGGTGAAAACAGCGGTTTGGCCGGGGTTTTCGGCGCGGCGATTTCGCCGATCTTGACGAAGTTGGCCAGAAAGGCCGCGGTGTCGGGGGCGGTGCCGCCCGCGGCCTTCCGGGCAGCAAGGGCAGCGGCGGCCGGGGGCGCGGCGGGGCGTTGCGGCGTAGGCGCGGTGGCGCGCGCGCGGGTTTCGTCGAGCAGATCCTTCATCGCATCCCCCTCAGCAGAATGACTTTTCGAAGACGAAGCGTGCCCCGGCGACCGAGGCGACGAAATCGACCTTGGTGCCCGCGAGATGGGGGCGGGTCTCGGGGTCGATCAGCAGGGTCACGTCGCCGAAGGTCAGGGTTTCGTCCGCGGGATCGGCCTTGCGCTCGACCAGCATGCCGTAGCTCGGCCCGGCACGACCGCCCGTTTCGACCAGCAGCCGCAGACCGGCCACCGGCTGCCCGGCCTTGGCGATGGCGGACCGGATCGCGTCCTTGGCGGGCTGGGTGATCTCGATCATGACGCTCTCCTGCTTGGTTGAGGCTTCATGAATGTCCCAGCAAGAAGCGTGCCAAGTGTTTCGACCGCTTCCTGCAAGCTTCGGGCCGACATTGGGGGATTTGCGACAGACATTGTTGTAAATGGTGGATTTGCCCTGTTCCGACAGGTCGAGACCCGGTTGCGACGTCCAGAATGCAAAAAAGCCGGCAGCCAAAGCTGCCGGCCCAGGTCGAGGGAGTGTCTTTGCCTCAGCGGGTGAGGTCGAAGCTGATGTCGGTCTTGCCCCATTCCCCGGCGCGGGTGTCGGCCTTGACGAAGATCGCGTCGAGGATCTTCACCAGAACCGTCAGGCCGCCCTGATAGCCCCAGGTCGGGAAGCGGTGGTGGTGGTGACGGTCGAAGATCGGGAAGGTCAGACGGATCAGCGGGATGCCGGTGTCGCGTTCCAGATATTTGCCGTAGGACGAGCCGATCAGGAAATCGGTCGGTTCGGTCATCAGGAACGAGCGCATGTGCCACAGGTCCTTGCCCGCCCAGACCTGGCCTTGCTTGCCAAACGGCGAGGCGGCCAGAACTTCTTCCATCTGCTTGGCCCATTTCTTCGAGCCGTTGGTGGCGAGGCAGTGCACCGGCTCGCCGCCCATCTCCATGATGAACTTCGCCATGCCGAGCACGAAGTCCGGGTCGCCGAAGATCGAGAAGGTTTTGCCGTGCAGGTAAGCTTGGCTGTCGGCGATGGCGTCGACCAGACGGCCGCGTTCCAGCTTGATGCTGTCCGGGATCGCCTTGCCGGTCAGTTCCGAGACTTTCATCAGGAAGCTGTCGGTGGCGCCAACGCCCATCGGGTAGTTGAAGACGGCGGTTTCCTGACCGGTCGTTTCAACATATTCCAGCGTTTTCGGCGTGCAGTATTCCTGCATCGAGAGCGTCGCCTTGGCGTTCACCGCGGCTTTCGCGTCTTCGAGCTTGGTGCCGCCCGCATACATGCGGTAATGGCCATCCGAGGGGGTGTCATAGACGTCCGACACATCCGACAGGAAGGTGAAGCCGACGCCCATCGTGTCGAGCAGGCGCTTGATTTCGCGGTTGTTCGCCACGGCATAGCCGTCGAAGCCCGGGATGATGTTCAGGCTCTCGTTGGCCACGCGCTCGGCACCGGCCCAGAACAGCGACAGGATGCCTTTTTGCGTGTTGTCGTAGCCGTCCACGTGCGAGCCGACAAAGGCCGGGGTGTGGGCAAACGGCACCGGGAAATCGACCGGAACGCTTTCTGCCTCTTTCGCCTTGATGATGAACGAGCTGAGGTCGTCGCCGATGACTTCGGCCATGCAGGTGGTCGAGACGGCGATCATCTTCGGCTTGTAAAGCGCATAGGCGTTGGCAAGGCCCTCGACCATGTTGGTCAGACCGCCGAACACGGCCGCATCTTCGGTCATCGAGGAGGAAACCGCCGCCGAAGGCTCCTTGAAGTGACGCGACAGGTGCGAACGGTAATAGGCGACGCAGCCTTGCGAGCCGTGCACGAAGGGCAGGGTGCCTTCATAGCCTTGCGCGGCAAAAACGGCGCCGACGGGCTGGCAGGCTTTCGCCGGGTTCACGGTCAGGGCTTCGCGGGCGAGGTTCTTTTCGCGATAGTCCCACGAGGCCGTCCAGTCGCCGATCTGGGCGAGGGTTTCGGCAGAATGGCCGCATTCGAAAGTGGCCTTCTTGTTCGCGAGCATTTCCTTGTATTCGGGCTCGAAGAACAGCTTGGAGTGGTCGAGCACCTTGTCAGCCGACTGGGGCATGGGTCAAATCCTTGTCATAGGCCGTCCGCATTCCGGGACGCACCGACGGGGGGAAGGGGAGGTTGGGGGCGGCAGCGCACCGCCCCCGGAGGACTCACTCGGCGGCGATGGGGGCTTTTTCCCAGGGCGCGTCGAACAGGCCCCAGACGGGGTTGTTGATCGCCATGTCCATGTCGCGCGCGAAGATCGCGAAGCCGTCGTAGCCGTGATAGGGGCCCGAGTAGTCCCAGCTGTGCATCTGACGGAACGGAATGCCCATCTTCTGCACCGGATACTTCTCCTTGATGCCCGAGCCGACGAGGTCGGGACGGATCTTCTCGATGAACTTCTCCAGCTCGTAGCCGGTGACGTCGTCGTAGATCAGCGTGCCTTCCTTGACGTAATGGCCGGTGCGTTTGTAGTCGTCGTTATGGGCGAATTCGTAGCCCGTCCCGGCGATTTCCATGCCCAGATCGTCATAGGCGGTGACGACGTGGCGCGGACGCAGCCCGCCGACGTAGAGCATCACGCGCTTGCCTTCGAGCCGCGGCTTGTATTTGGCCAGCACGCCATCGACCAGCGGACGATATTTGGCGATGACCTTTTCGACATTGGCCTGAATGGTCTCGTCGAACTTCGCCCCGATCGCGCGCAGCGAGGCTTCGATCTGCGTCGGCCCGAAGAAGTTGTATTCCATCCAGCCGATCGAATACTTTTCTTCCATGTAGCGGCAGATGTAGTTCATCGACCGGTAGCAGTGGATCAGGTTCAGCTTGGCTTTCGGAGCGCGCTCCATCTCGGCCAGCGTCGCGTCGCCCGACCAGCAGCCGATCACGTTCAGACCGATTTCTTCCAGCAGGATGCGCGAAGCCCAGGCGTCGCCACCGATATTGTAGTCGCCGATGATGTTGACATCATAGGGGCCGGGCTCGAAGGCCTTGGTGTTTTCGCTTTCCGGCTGTTCGAAGATCCAGTCGCGCACGGCGTCGTTGGCGATGTGGTGGCCGAGCGACTGCGACACGCCGCGGAACCCTTCGCACCGCACCGGAACGATGGTCTTGTTGATTTCCTTGTTCTTCTTCTTCGAGACGGCTTCGATGTCGTCACCGATCAGACCGATCGGGCATTCCGACTGGATGGTGATGCCGTTCGCCAGCGGGAAGAGCGTGTTGATCTCGTCGATCGTCTTTTCCAGCTTCTTGTCGCCGCCGAAGACGATGTCCTTTTCCTGGAAGTCGGTGGTGAACTGCATCGTCACGAAGCTGTCCACGCCGGTTTTCCCGGTGTAGTAGTTGCGGCGCTGGCTCCACGAGTAGTGGCCGCAGCCGACCGGACCGTGCGAGATGTGCACCATGTCCTTGATCGGACCCCAGACCACGCCTTTCGAACCGGCATAGGCGCAACCACGGATGGTCATGACGCCCGGGACCGACTTGATGTTCGATTTGACGGTGTCGCATTTCGACGCGATGCCGGTGACCGCATCCGCGTCATCCTCGGTGGCACCGGCCACCGACAGGTGCTTGACGCGCTTCTTCTGAGCTTTCGCCGGATAGGCTTCAAGAACTTCCTTGATGATGTTCTCGAGGTCTTCCGGACCGCCCGCGTGATCTTTGGCCATTCTTTTGGCTCCCTCACTTCAGCGTTTGGATCAAGGTGGGCAAGCTGCCCACCCGCAAGTTCGGAAGGCCTCAGGCCTTCATCGCGGCTTCCATCTCGGCGATCTGCTTTTCGCGATCTTCTTCCGATTGCATGATGCCGAAGTCCATCAGCATCTCTTCCAGCTCTTCCATCGTGATCGGGGTCGGGATCACGCCCTTGCCCGAGTTCTCGTGGATCTTGCGGGCCAGTTCACGGTATTCCTGCGCCTGGCTGCAGTTCGGATCGTATTGGATCACGGTTTCGCGGCGCAGTTCGGCGTGTTGCACGACGTTGTTGCGCGGCACGAAGTGGATCATCTTGCAGCCGAGCTTGGCGGCCAGCGCTTCGGCCAGTTCCAGTTCGCGGTCGGTCTTGCGCTCGTTGCAGATCAGCCCGCCCAGACGCACGCCGCCCGAGTTCGCATATTTCAGGATGCCCTTGGCGATGTTGTTGGCGGCGTAAAGCGCCATCATCTCGCCCGACATGACGATGTAGATTTCCTGCGCCTTGTTTTCACGGATCGGCATCGCGAAGCCGCCGCAGACCACGTCGCCGAGCACGTCGTAGGACACATAGTCCACGTCGTCATAGGCGCCGTTTTCTTCAAGGAAGTTGATCGCGGTGATGACGCCACGGCCGGCGCAGCCAACCCCCGGCTCCGGACCACCGGCTTCGGTGCATTTGATGCCCTTGTAGCCGATCTTCACGACGTCTTCGACTTCCAGATCCTCGACCGAACCGGCTTCGGCGGCGAGGTGCAGCACGGTGTCCTGCAGCTTGGTGTTCAGGATCAGGCGGGTGCTGTCAGCTTTCGGGTCGCAGCCGACGATGAGGATCTTCTGACCCATCTCGACCAGCGCGGCCAGGGTGTTCTGCGAGGTGGTCGACTTGCCGATACCACCTTTGCCGTAGAAGGCGATCTGACGGAGTTTGCCCATGTGTGGCTCCCTTGGGGGTTGGTGCTTCACGAATATCGAGACGGTTCGTAACCGGGCTCACAGCTTCTACAGCAGCCTTCGTGCCAACTGCCGTTTTCACAAATAATCATTCTAAAACATAAACTTGCGAATTTTGTCCGAAATGGAACACTCCCGACAAATTGTAGGGCCCCCGGCGCGGGGCGTGGTTTTGTCGGGGTCGCATTGTCGGGGCGGCACGTCAGGCGGGCATGAAAAAACCCCGCCGACCAGCGGCGGGGCTTCGTTTCATGCGGGCAAGGTCAGACCGAGCCGCCCGGGGTGCCGGTGAAATGCACCATCACGTCCTCGTCGCGCGGGATGAACTGGCAGGCGAGACGGAACTTCGGCGGCACGTCACTGACTTCGGCCGCTTCGATCTCTTCGGCGGTGATCATCTGCAGCTCTTTCAGACGCGCCTTCTCCTTCTCGGTCAGGGTCATCGCCATCGCGGGCTTGCTGTCGAGATGGGTCACCTCGATCAGGCAGGAGGCGCAATCGCCGTCGCCGCATTCGAACGGGATCGGAATGCTGTGCTCCTTGGCGAGAGCGAGGATCGTCGCGGTGTTGCCCGCCACCGCATAGATCGTCTTGTCTTTCTTCATGATGGGCGAAGTGAAGGTGATATTCGGCATCGCTGTCCTCTTGGTTTCAGGGAGGGAAAGGTCCCGCGAACCGCCCAGCAAGGGCCATGCCAGCGCCCAGGAAGGCCTGCCGCAAGGGCCGTGCCAGCGCGGCCCGGCCGGTTGCGGGGGCTGCGCAACGCCCCTATCTTGACGCTTCCGACAACAGGACAGCCGCGATGAACGACCAGACCCCCGACCGTTACGTGACCTTCATGGGCATCGCCTGCGACACCAATGCCGACCGCCTGTGCGAGATGCTGGCGGCGCGGATGGCGGGCAATGACTCGCGCTGGGTTGCCTATTTCGACAAGAAACTGGCCGAGAATGCGCAGATGGGCCATGACCGGCTGCGCTTCATCGGCGCGCAGGTCAATGCGCTGATGTCGTTCTTCGAGGAAGAAGAAGATGAAGAGGCGCTCGCGCTGCTGTGGCACATCGAGCACCACTGCCTCTGACGCCGCTTCGGTCGCCTCAGCTCAGAACAGCAGCTTGTAGCTGTTGCCATGCGTGTCCGTCACGGTGCCGGTGCCGCTTTGCGTGCCCGAGCCCATGATGAACGTGCCTTGCAGACGGGTGCCATCCTTGCACACGGCATAGACTTCGCCGGTGTTCACGCCGCCCACGTCCTTGGTCGAATTCTTGTAACTGCCACCAAGGTCGCGCAGCTTGAGCGACAGACCGCGCTCATGCGTTTTCTCGCGCGGCTGCAGGCTCGACCAGGTGCCGCTGCATTTCGTCTTGTTGGGCTTGGGCAGCTTGAACCAGATCTGGCCCGAGGTCTCGCTGTCTTCCGTGATCGAGATCGGAATCGACTGCGCCGGGTTCTGATCGGCGATCGGCCCGCTCAGAGGATAAAGCCGGAACGTGTTGTCTGCACCGCAAGCGGTCAGGGCGGCAGTGGCGAGAAGGGCGAGCACGAGGCGCGAGGTCACGAGGTTCACTCCAGAGGCGAGCGACCGGCAGGGCAGGTGAGGCTGCGCAGCGGTCTGGTCTTCCATCGCAAGGCGGGCAGTCGAAGCACCGGGCTGACCGATGCAGTTCGGCACCATCACCGGCCGCGCGCTTTAGAATGGATTTGGCTGCAGCCGTCAACCCGGCATCTGCCGGGCCGACGGTCTGGCACGATCACACGTTGACGAGCGTGCCCAGTTCCACCACGCGCGAGGCCGGGATGCGGAAGTAATCCGACGACCGGGTGGCGTTGCGGGCAAGGTAGAAGAAGAACAGGCTTTGCCAGGCCGGCATCCGGCGCTGACCCGAGAGCTTGAGCGAGCGCTGCGACAGGATGAACGAGGTCGCCATGATGTCGAATTTCCAGCCCAGCTTGCGGCACTGAAGCAGTGCCTTCGGCACGTCGGGTTCCTCGGCATAGCCGAAGCGCAGCTCGACCTTGCGGAAGCGCTCGTTCAGCTCTTCCATGTTCACCCGGCTCTCGTTCGGCACCCGCGGCACGTCCTCGGTGACGATGGTCAGGATCACGATATGCTCGTGCAGCGCCTTGAAGTGCTTCAGGCTGTGCAACATCGCGGCCGGAACCATGTCGGGCGTGCCGGTCAGATAGATCGCCGTGCCGGGGACGGTCGAGATCGATTTCGAATCCATCTGCCGGAAGATCATGTCGAGCGGCACGTCATTCTCGCGCTCGAGCTTGAGGATGATCGCCGCGCCGCGCCGCCAGGTCCACATCAGGATGATCATGCCCGCGGCAATCGCCAGCGAGACATAACCGCCCGAGAAGATCTTCATCGAGTTCGCCCCGAAGAAGGTCAGATCAAGCGCAAGGAACGGCAGCATCATCGCGATCGACAGGATCAGCGGCATCTTCCAGAGCCTGTTCGCCACCACCATGACAAGGATCGAGGTGATGCACATCTCGCCGGTGACCGAGATCCCGTAGGCAGCCGCCAGCGCCGAGGACGAGCCGAAGATGACGATCAGCATCAGAACGCCCAGCATCAGCCAGAAGTTCACCTCGGGCATGTAGATCTGCCCTTGCTGCGTTTCCGAGGTCTGACGGATCCGCAGCCGCGGGATCAGCCGCAACTGCACGCCTTGTTGCGTCAGCGAATAGGCGCCCGAAATCACCGCTTGCGAGGCGATGACGGTGGCCATCCCGGCCAGTACGATCATCGGCAGCACCGCCCATTCGGGGTAAAGCCGGAAGAACGGGTTTTCGATCGCTTCCGGATGGGTCATCAGCAGTGCGCCCTGACCGTAGTAGTTCAGCAAAAGCGAGGGCATCACCACCGCGAGCCACGAAATCCGGATCGGCATGCGCCCGAAATGGCCAAGGTCGGCATAAAGCGCCTCGGCGCCGGTGACGGCCAGGAAGGCGGCACCGAGGATGGTGAAGCCAAGCGCGCCGTTCGATGTCACCAGTTCCGCCGCCCGGATCGGGTTCAGCGCCTGCAACACCATCGGCGCCTGAATGAGGTTCATCACCCCGCCCGCCGCCAGAAGCGTGAACCAGACCATCATGATCGGGCCGAAGAATTTCGCCACCGATGCCGTGCCCTTGCTCTGGAACACGAACAGGACAACGATGATGATCACCGCTATGGGCACGAGGAATGGCTCGACCGCTGGCGTGACGAGCTTCAGACCCTCGATGGCCGAAAGCACCGAGATCGCTGGCGTCACGGCCGCGTCGCCGTAGAAGAGGCCTGCGCCGAGCATGCCAAGCGCCAGCACGATCGGCGTCGGACGCCCCATCGCACGCTGCACGAGCGCAAGCAGCGAGAAGGTCCCGCCCTCGCCGTCATTGTCGGCGCGCAGAAGGATGATCACATATTTGATCGTGACGACGATGATCAGCGCCCATGTGATGACGGAGAGCACACCAAGGATGTGCTCCGGGTCGACGCCGCCACGGTGTCCCCCAGCCGCCACCATCGCTTCGCGATAGGCGTAAAGCGGAGAGGTGCCGATATCGCCATAGACGACACCGATCGCGGCAAGAGAGGTCATGGCAAGGCCGGTCTTGGCGTGGCCCTGATGCTGATCTCCCTGCTCGGGGATCTCGGATTCGTTTTTGGTCATGCAGTTGTGACTCGGGTCACCGGAACGTGATCTCCGGCCTAGGCTTATTAACGCTGCACGGCGGCATGCGCCACCGGATTCGTATCGGCATTCGTATCGGCCCTCACCTCGCCCGAAACCGGCCCGCGAAAAAATGGAAAAAATGTCGCACCCGGGGGCTTGAACTCTCGCTTGCCATACCCAAAGTATGAGGAGCGGGCCGGGCCCCTCTGGCGTCGGAAGTTCCTCCAAGCTTCCACGTGATGTCGGACCGCATCGACACCCGCTCGATGGTCATGCCCGGCAGACGGTCTGTAGTCAGCCGGGCGACCAGACAGCGGCAAACCGCAAGAGGTCGCCCGTGGAACTGCTTCTTCTCTCCTTTCTTGGCCAGCCGCTGTGGATGTGGCTTGTCTTCATCGGTCTCGTCCTGACCCTCCTCGCGCTCGATCTGGGCGTGCTCAACAAGGACGATCATGAGATCGGCATCGCCGAGAGCCTGAAGCTCTCGGCGATGTATATTGCGCTCGGGCTCGGCTTTGCGGGCTTCGTCTTCTGGCAGATGGGTGCCACGGCGACCGCGCAATATCTGACCGCCTTCGTGGTCGAGAAATCGCTCTCGATCGACAACATCTTCGTCATCGCGCTGATCTTCGGCTTCTTCGCCGTGCCGCGGCAATATCAGCGCCGGGTGCTGTTCTGGGGCATTCTGGGCGTGATCGTGCTGCGCGGGCTGATGATCGGCCTTGGCGCGACGCTGGTCGCCGAATACCACTGGCTGCTTTACGTCTTCGCCGCCTTCCTGATCGTGACCGGCATCAAGATGCTGTTTTCGGCCGACAAGGAACATGAGATCACCGAAAACGGCCTGATCCGGTTCCTCCGTCGCGCCCTGCGCGTCACCGATGGTCCGCGCGGTCATGCCTTCTTCGTCGCGGAACCCGACACCAAATCCGGCCGTCTGGTGCGCCATGCGACGCCGCTTTTCCTTGCGCTGGTGATGATCGAACTGGCCGACCTCGTCTTTGCGGTCGACTCCGTGCCTGCGGTCTTCACCATCACCACCGATCCCTACATCGTCTACACCTCGAACATCTTCGCGATCCTCGGCCTGCGGGCGCTCTACTTCGCGCTTTCCGCGATCCTCGCCCGCTTCGCCTATCTGAAATACGCGCTTTCGGTGCTTCTGGTGTTCATCGGCTCCAAGGTCTTCGTGGCCGAGGCGATGGATTGGGACAAGTTTCCTCCGGCCTGGTCGCTTGGCATCACCTTTGCCATCCTTGCCGCAGGTATCCTTTTCTCGCTGTGGAAGACGGGCACAGCGGGGGGGCCGGCTCATCCGGCTGAATGAAGACGTCCCCGTCAATCCTCCAAAACTGAGAACGCGATGCCCCGATCCTCCGGTCGGGGCATCGCACTTTCGGGGCCATCCGTCGCCTTGATCCGGCCGGGTCTTGCCGCACATAGAGGGGCATCAGGTTTTCCCGAGGTTCCCGTTGCGCCATCCCCGCCGCCATCTTGCCACCTTCGCCCTTGCCCTGTTGCTGATCCTGACCTCGGTCTTCATGCTGGAGCGCGACCGGGCGGGGCTTGTCATCCGCGATTTCAGCGTCGGCGTGACCCCGGTGACGCTCTATGAACAGCCCGGGGCGACCGGCCCTGCCGTCGTCATCGCGCATGGTTTTGCCGGATCGCGGCAGATCATGCAGGCCTATTCGCTGCGTCTGGCGCAGGCGGGCTATCGCGTGCTCGCCTTCGACTGCGAGGGGCATGGCCGCAATCCGCAGCCGATGCGGGGCGACGTGACGAAGATCGACGGCACGACGGTGTTTCTGGTGGCCGAAGTGCGCCGGGTGATCGCGGCCGCCCGCGCGCTTCCCGGAGTGACCGGCGTCTCGCTTCTGGGGCATTCGATGGCGACCGACATTCTGGTGCGCGCCGCCAATCAGGAGGCCGCGGCCGGGCATCCGGTCGATGCCGTCGTGGCGATCTCGATGTTCTCGCAGGCGGTCACCGCCACCGAGCCGCCGCGACTGCTGGTGATTTCCGGCGAATGGGAGGGCGGCCTGCGCGGCTTCGCGCTCAACTATCTGCATCAGGTCGATCCGACGAAGGGCGAGGGCGAGTTGGCCAAGGCCGGGCCGGTCGCGCGCATGGCGGTCGTGGCCCCGCATGTCGAACACGTCGGCGTGCTTTACAGCCCGACCGCGGTCGTGGCCGCGCGCGATTGGCTCGATGCCACCTATCACCGTGCCTCGGGCGGTGCGGTCTCGTCGATGGGCGTCTGGATTCTGGTGCTGCTGATCGGCATCGTGCTGGCGGTGCATCCGCTCGCGGTGCTGCAACCGAAACGCGCCGATCCCGCGCCAGTGCCGGTCGGGCGGTTCCTGCTCGCCTCGATCCTGCCCGCGGTGATCGTGCCGGTCGTCCTGACGCGGTTTCGCATCGACTTCCTGCCGGTGCTGGTCGCCGATTACCTGATGGTGCATCTGGCCTGTTACGGGCTGTTGCAGATCACGCTGCTGCGTGGCTGGCGCAGCCTGCGGGCCGGGCTGTCGCTGACGCCGGTGGTGCTGTTCCTGATCTGGGGGCTAGGCGCTTTCGGGATCGCCCTCGACCGTTACGCTGCCAGCTACTGGCCCTCGCCCGAGCGTCTCGTTCTGATCGCCGTCCTTGCCCTTGGCACCGTGCCCGCGCTGATCGCCGACGCGCAGCTGACCGAGGCCGGGCACGCGAAGCTCTGGCGTCGGGTGGTGGGGCGGTTCTTCCTGTTCGGGTCGTTCGCTCTGGCCGCGGCGCTCGATTTCGACCGGCTGATGTTCCTCCTGATCGCACTGCCGCTCTTGTTGCTGTTCTTCTCGGTCCACGGGCTGATGGGCCGCTGGATCGCGCGGCGGTCCGGGGCGACGGTGGCGGGCCTTGGCCTTGGCCTTTGCCTCGCCTGGGTGCTGGGCGTGTGCTTCCCGCTGTTCAGCCCGTGATGCCATCCTTGGCCGAGGCCATTGCCGAGGTCACGCGACACATTGGCCCCGTGACCGCCGAGGGCCCAAAGGCACTCGGCCAGCGCCCGCCCCGCCCATGGCGGGCGCTTTCGCGCCGCCGGGGCAGGGCGATGGCCTCTGCTGTGCTTGGGGCAGACGGTCTTGGTGCGGGCGTTGCCCAAGCGGGCGGGGAAAGGCAATGCCTTTCCTTCTCCGCCCGAACCTCGTAACGCTCAGCCCCGCTTCGCCAGATAGGCCTCGAACGCCTTCAGCGTCGCCTCGGACACATGATGTTCCAGCCCCTCGGCGTCGATCTCGGCGGTTTCGGGCGGCACCCCCACGGCGATCAGCAGATCGACCACGACCCGGTGGCGCATCCGCACCCGCGCCGCCATCTCGGCGCCAAGCTCGGTCAGGAACACGCCGCGATAGGGGCGCGACACCGCCAGCCCCTCGCGCTTGAGCCGCGCCACCGCTTTTGTCGCCGTCGGATGCGTCACCCCCATCCGCGCCGCAATGTCGGTGATCCGCGCCTCGCCCATCTGCTTCGCCAGATCGTCGATCATCTCGGCGTAATCTTCGAGCACCGCCATGCTCTGCGCCTCCCTCGCCCGGGAAAAGCGCATCGTCGTCAGATCGGCAGGGGCGGTGTCTTCGGGCATCGAGGGTCCTTTTGCCGACAATTTAGCGCCTTGGGCCAGATTTGGAAACGCCCCGCAGCGCGCGCAGCCAAGCCTGCTTCACTTTGTCGGCAAGCCGCTTGACAGAAGTGTAGCCACGGCTACACTTTGCAGCAAGATGTTCCGAGGACAGGGCATGATCCAGGAAAATTCCATGTCGGGGCGGACGCGCGCCACGATGGCGGCGGTGATCGGCGGCGAGCGGCGCGGCCCGCTGGCGATGCTGGCTTTCGTCGGCCCCGCGGTGATCGCCTCGGTCGCCTACATGGACCCGGGCAATTACGCGACGAACATTCAGGCGGGGGCGGGCTACGGCTATGCGCTCTTGTGGGTCGTGCTCGTCGCGAACCTGATCGCGATGCTGTTTCAGGCGCTCTCGGCGCGGCTTGGCATCGTCACCGGGCGCAATCTGGCGGAACTGAGCCGCGATCACCTTCCGCGCCCGCTGGTCTTTTGCATGTGGGCCGTCAGCGAGGTGGCCGCGATGGCCACCGATCTCGCCGAATTCCTTGGCGGCGCCATCGGGCTCTCGCTGCTTCTGGGCATTCCGCTGATGTGGGGCATGGCGCTGACCGCGGTGATCACCTATGCGATCCTGCTGTTCGAGGCGCAGGGCTTCCGGCCGATGGAGCTTGCGATCGGTACGATGGTCGGCATCATCGGCCTGAGCTATCTGGCCGAAGTCCTTATCGCGCCGATCGACTGGGGTCAGGCCGTCGGCGGCCTCACCAGCCCGAGCCTGCCCGATCAGGGGGCGCTGACCATCGCCGTCGGTATCATCGGCGCCACCGTCATGCCCCATGCGATCTTCCTGCATTCCGGCCTGACGCAGAACCGCGCTATCCTTGGCAACGATTCCGAACGGCGGCGCATGGTCCGGTTTTCCAACGTCGAGGTGGTGATCGCGCTGGCGGGGGCGGGGCTGATCAACATGGCGATGGTGATGATGGCGGCCTCGGCCTTCCACAACGGCCATGCCGAGGTGGCCGAAATCGAGACCGCCTATCACACGCTGACGCCGCTTCTGGGCGGTTTCGCGGCGGCGGCTTTCCTGCTGTCGCTGATCGCCTCCGGCATTTCTTCCTCGGTCGTCGGCACGATGGCGGGGCAGATGATCATGCAGGGCTTCCTGCGCGTCGGCCTGCCGCTCTGGCTGCGCCGCGCGGTGACGATGGCGCCCGCCTTCATCGTCGTTGCGATGGGCGCCAATGCCACCGATGCGCTGGTGATGAGTCAGGTCGTGCTGTCGATCGCGCTGCCGGTGCCGATGCTCGCCCTGCTGTGGCTGATCCGCAAACCCGAGGTGATGGGCGATTTCGTCCCCAACCAGACCACTCAGGCCGCCGCAGCCATCGGCGCGGGCCTCGTGCTGTCGCTCAACATGGTCCTGCTTCTCGGCGCCTTCGGGGTCGAGATGCCCTTCCTGTCCTAACCGCCCCGTTTCTTGCGCGTCTTCGGGGCCGCCACGGGCACGGGCGGCATCCAGCCCAGCCCGGCTGTCGTCGTCAGCTTCGGCGTGTAATCCGCACTTACCCAGCCCGCATAACCCGCGGCCTCAAGGCGGTTCAGGAACCCGGCCACATCCCAGCCATCTGCTCCCGGCTCCGCCCGATCCGGCGCCGAGGCGAGCGAGACATGGCGCAGATCGGTGCCGAACCGCTCCAGCACCGCTTCGGGCGTGCTGCCCAAAGCCGCCGCCAGCGCCGTATCGAGTGAGATGCCCAGATTGCCCGCCCCGACCTCCGCCAGCACCTCGGCCAGCTGATCGTAGCTTTGCAGAAAACTGCCCTCGGGTCGCGGGGCGAGGGTGAAAAGGCGTTTTGGCGCCTCGGCCGTCGCCCACCGCAGATTGCGCAGCAAGGTCTCGGTATCGCCCTCAGGGCCAGTCAGAATTTCGATCGCCCCGGGCTTGAGCACATCGGCGTAGCGCAACATGCGCTTGAAATCGCGCTGAAACCGATCCTCGCCGCCGGTCGTCGCGGCAAAGCCCTGCGGCGCGCCAGTGTAATTCGGCGGCGGCGCCACCATTGCCGCGAAAACAAGCCCCGACAGCACCAGCCGGTCGCGCAACTCCTGCACCGGCCCGTCATAGGGCGAGGCTAGGCTCACCCCCGCAAAGCCCGCCGCCTGCGCCGCCGAAAACCGTGCCGCAAAGGGCAGTTCCTGAAACAGCGTGGTCAGATCGGCGGCCAGTTTGATCATGAAATCTCCGCCATCCGCTGGATCGGAAAGAACACCCCGCCCGAGCGCAGCCCGAGCCATGCTTCGCCCGCATGCGCCTCGGGTTTGGCCAGATCGACCAGCCGGTAAAAGGTCTTGCGATCGATCCGCGCTTCAAGGCCACGACGCACATGCAGATAGGGGCGCGGCTCGCCATCTTCGGCGATCTCGACCCGGATCGGATGCTCGGGCCCCGCAACCACCTGATCGCCCACATTGGTCAGAAAGCGCAGATCCCCCGCCTCGGCCGTGCAATCGACGGCGAGGAAGGGCGCATCCTGCACGCGGATGCCCACCTTCTCGACCGGGGTCACCAGATAGAACTTGCCGTCTTCAAGCTTCAGCACCGATGCGAAGAGCCGCACCAGCGCCTCGCGCCCGATCGGCGTGCCGAGATAAAACCACGTCCCGTCGCGGCGGATCTCGATGTCCAGATCGCCGCAAAACGGCGGGTTCCACAGATGCACCGGCGGCAGCCCCTTGGCCCCGGCCTTGGTCACGGCCGCGGCGATCCCTTCGGCCGTCGTCGGCATCACGGCGATTTGTGGCGCGGCTTTCTCGGTCATCTTCTCTTTGCGGTTGGGCTGCGGCGGTTTATCTGTTTCTCTCACAGTATAACGCGCAACCGGAGCCCTGTCATGATCGAGACCGACACCCTGCTGACCGAGATCGAGCGGCTGGGCACGAAACTGGGCGCGGCCCGTGCCTCGGTGAACCGCCGTTTCATCGGGCAGGAACGCGTGGTGGAGCTGACCTTGGCGGCGCTTTTGTCGGGCGGGCATGCGCTGCTGGTGGGCCTGCCGGGGCTGGGAAAGACGATGCTGGTTGACACGCTGGCGACCGTGATGGGCCTTGCGCCTGCGCGGATCCAGTTCACGCCGGACCTGATGCCTGCCGATATCCTCGGCTCCGAGGTGCTGGAAACCGCCGCCGATGGCACGCGGGCGTTTCGCTTCCTCGAAGGGCCGATCTTCTGCCAGCTGCTGATGGCCGATGAAATCAACCGCGCCAGCCCCCGCACGCAATCGGCGCTCTTGCAGGCGATGCAGGAACGCGAAGTGACGGTGGCGGGCGTGCACCGCCCGCTTGGACCGCCCTTCCATGTGCTCGCGACGCAAAACCCGATCGAGCAGGAGGGGACCTATCCTTTGCCCGAGGCGCAGCTGGACCGCTTCCTTGTGCAGGTCGATGTCGAGTATCCGACCCGCGCGACGGAACGCGACATTCTTCTGGCGACGACCGGGATCGAGGCGGCCTCTGCCATCGCCGTCTTCACCCCGGCCGAGCTGATCGCGGCGCAACAGCTTGTCCGCCGCATGCCGGTCGGCGATCGGGTGGTCGAGGCGATCCTTGATCTTGTGCGCGCCTGCCGCCCCGGCGAGCCCGAGGCGCTGCCCGTCGTCCGCGACAGTCTGGCCTGGGGTCCCGGTCCGCGCGCGGCGCAGGCGCTGATGCTGACGGTGCGGGCCCGCGCGCTTCTCAATGGTCGGCTTGCCCCCGGCATCGATGATGTGGCAGCGCTCGCCCGTCCGGTGCTGAGCCACCGCATGGCGCTGACCTTCGCCGCGCGCGCCCGCGGCGAGACCCTGTCCGCGATCATCGCCCGCGCCGTGACCGAGGTTCTCGGCACGGATGCCGAGGCCGCCGCGTGAGCGAAGCCCTTCCCGACGAGGCGGCGCGCGATCTGCGCCGGGCGGCCGAGGCGGAAGCCGCGGCGCTGCCCGCGCTTTTGATCGCGGCCGAACATCTCGCCAACACCGTGCAGATGGGCGGCCACGGTCGTCGTCGCGCGGGCGCGGGCGAGGAATTCTGGCAATACCGCCCGGCCCATTCCGGCGATGCGGCCCGCTTCGTCGACTGGCGCCGCTCGGCCCGCTCCGACAGCCAATTCGTCCGCGACCGCGAGGCGCAGCTGGCACAATCGCTGTGCCTTTGGGTCGATCCGGCGGCCTCGATGCGCTTTTCCGGCGCCGAGACCGGCCGCAAGGCCCGGCCCGAGAAATTGGCCCGCGCCCGGCTTCTGGCGCTCGCGCTCGCCATTTCCGCGCTGCGGGCCGGGGAACGGGTGGGGCTGACAAGCCCGCTCGCCCCGCCGCGTCCGGGCAAGGCACAACTTCTGACGCTGGCGCAGGCGCTGATGGCGGAGACCTCGGGGCTGGACTATGCCGCCCCCGATCTGACCGCCGTCGCGCCGCAAGCGCGGGTGGTGGTGCTCTCCGATTTCTTCGCCGATCCGGCCGGGCTGGAAGCCGCGCTTCTCGGCGCGGCCGAGCGCGGCGTCAGCGGCGTGCTGCTGCAAGTGCTCGACCCGGCCGAGGAAGACTTCCCCTATGACGGCCGCACCGTCTTCACCTCGATGGCGGGCGGGCTGCGCTTTGAAACCCGCGAGGCGGGCGATCTGCGCGCCCGCTACCGCGCCCGGCTGGCGGAACGACGCGATCGCATCGCCCGAATCGCAGACCGCGCAGGCTTTGCCTTTTCCAGCCATCATACCGGCGCCCCCGCGCAGACCGCCCTGCTGTGGCTGCACGGCGCCCTTGCGGGGGGCTGGCGATGACGATGCTTGGCCCACTTGGCTTCACCGCGCCGTGGTTGCTGCTTGGCCTCGTCGCCCTGCCGCTGCTGTGGTGGTTGCTCCGCGCCACCCCGCCCGCACCGATCCGGCGCCGCTTTCCCGGGGTCGCGCTGCTTCTGGGCCTCGCCGATGAGATGGTGCAGGCCGAGCGCACGCCGTGGTGGCTCTTGGCCCTGCGAATGCTCGTGCTCGCGGCTGCGATCCTTGGGTTTGCCGGGCCGATCCTGCACCCCGAACCGGTCGTTCCCGGGCGCGGGCCGCTGCTGATCGTCGAGGATGGCAGCTGGGCCTCGGCCGCCGATTGGCCGCGCCGGATCGAGCGTCTCACCCGCGCCCTGACCGAGGCGAGTGCCGCGGGCCGTCCCGTCGCGCTGATCTCGCTGGCCGATCCGCCGCCCGCGGCCCCGCCCTTTACCGAGGCAGCCGATCTGATCGACACCCTGCCCGGGGTGCAGCCGAAACCCTGGGAGCCCTCGATCGACCTTGATCCGGCGAAGCTTCTGCCTGCGGGGCGCTATGACACGCTGTGGCTCTCCGATGGGCTTGACCGAGCCAGCCGCGCGCCGCTGGTAAAAGCGGTGCAGGCGCATGGAACGTTGAAAGTCTGGCAGCCCGCGGTGCCGGTGCTGGCGCTTGGCTCGGCCAGCGTCGATGGAACCAAGCTGAAGCTGCCGCTCTCCGCCTCGGCGCCCGTCAGCCGCACGTTTGAAATCGCCGCGCTGGGCGCCGATCCCTCGGGGCTGGAACGCGAACTCGCCCGTCAGCCCGTCACCCTCAAGGATGCCGCGCAGGCCGAGGCGATCTTCGATCTGCCGCCCGAATTGCGGAACCGCATCACCCGCTTCGAGATTGCCGGACTGCGTTCCGCGGGTGCTGTCAGCCTGACCGACGATGCGCAAAAGCGGCGCAAGGTGGCGCTGATTTCCGCCAGCTCCGCGCGCGAGGGGCTCGAGCTCCTTGCCCCCACCCATTACCTGCATCAGGCGCTTGCCCCCTCGGCCGATCTGGTAGAGGCGACCCTGGCCGATGCCCTGCCGGTGAAGCCCGATGTGATCATTCTGGCCGATGTGGGCGAGGTCGCCGAAAGGACTGAGCTGCAGGATTGGGTCGAAAAGGGCGGCATGCTGATCCGCTTTGCCGGGCCGCGGCTGGCGGCGGTCGACACTTCGGCCGATCCGCTGCTGCCAGTGCGGCTGCGGCAGGGGGGCCGCTCGATCGGTGGCACGATGAGCTGGGGCGAGCCGCGCAAGCTGGCGCCTTTTGCCGAAACCTCGCCCTTTGCCGGACTGACGGTTCCCGACGAGGTCACCGTGCGCGAACAGGTTCTGGCCGAGCCAGACCCCGATCTGGGCGCGCGCACGATTGCGGCGCTGGCCGATGGCACGCCCTTAGTCACCCGCAAGACGATGGGGCAGGGGGCGGTTGTCCTTTTCCACGTCACGGCGAATGCCGAATGGTCGAACCTGCCGCTGTCGGGGCTTTTCCCGCAGATGCTGGAGCGGCTCTCCGTCTCTGCCCGTCCTGCCGCCCCCACGGCCGAGGATCTGGCCGGGCAAACCTTCACGCCTTTGAAACGCCTGGATGGCTTTGGCCTTTTGATCGCGACCGAGGCGGAAGCGGGCGTCAAGGGCGAGGATCTGGCCGAAGGCCCGCCCGGCCCCGATCTGCCGCCCGGGCTTTATGGCACCGAAGATCAGGTTCTGGCGTTGAATACCCTGCCGCGCGGGCGCCAGTTGGCCCCGGCGCTCTGGCCCGCAGGCGTGGCGATCGAGGGCGAGGCCGCGCCGAAGCAGATGCCGCTCGCCGGGTTTGCGCTGGCTGCCGCGCTCGTGGCTTTGCTGCTCGACATTCTGGCGACGCTCGCGCTTTCGGGTCGCTTGCGCGGGCCACGCGCGGCGGCGGTGATTGCGCTGGCCGTCGCCCTGATGCCGAGCCCGCCGCAGGCCGAGACCATGTCTGAAGCTCGGGCGATCGAGGCCGCCTCGAACGTCGTCTTTGCCTATGTGCCGACGGGCGATGGGGCGATCGATCAGGTCTCGATGGCCGGGCTGCGCGGTCTGAGCCAGACCTTGACCCGCCGCACCACCGTCGAGCCGTCCGAGCCGATGCAGCTTGATCTGGAAACCGATGATCTGGCGCTTTTCACCCTGATCTACTGGCCGGTGACCGAGACTTCGCCCACGCCCTCGCCCGCGGCTTACGTCAAGCTCAACCGCTATCTGCGCGGCGGCGGCATGATCCTGTTTGACACCCGCGATGCCGATCTGGCGGGCATGGGGGCGGCCACGGAAACCGGGCGGCGGTTGCAGGCGCTGGCCGCGCCGCTTGATATTCCGCCGCTTGAACCCTTGCCGCGCGATCATGTGCTGACGCGCAGCTTCTATCTGCTGCAGACCATGCCCGGCCGCTACGATGGCCCGATCTGGGTCGAGGCCGCGCCCGCCGATGCCGAACAGGCCGAGGGGATGCCGTTTCGCAATCTCAATGACGGCGTGACCCCGGTGGTGATCGGCGGCAACGACTGGGCCAGTGCCTGGGCGGTCGATGACGTCGGCCAGCCGATGTTCCCGATCGGGCGCGGTCAGGCGGGCGAGCGCCAGCGCGAGATTGCCGACCGGTTCGGGGTCAATCTGGTCATGCATGTGCTGACCGGGAATTACAAATCCGATCAGGTTCATGTGCCTGCGCTTCTGGAAAGGCTCGGGCAATGAACGGGGTCTCGGTTGTTTTCGCGCCGCTCTTGCCCTGGCCGGTGCTGGCTCTTTTGGCCGCGCTCGCAGTTCTGCTGATCGCGGTTGCGCTTTGGCGCGGGCTGCGGGGCTGGGCCCTGCGGGGCTTTGCGGCTTTGGCGCTGCTGGGGGGGCTCGCGCAACCCTCGGTCCAGCATGAGGAAAAGACGCCGCTCTCGGATATCGTGCTGCTGGTCGATGACCGATCTGCCTCGCAGACGCTGTCGGACCGGGCCGCGCAGACCGACGCGGCGCTGATGCGGCTGTCGACCGAGATCACCGCGCTGCCCAATACCGAATTGCGCCGCGCCACCGTGCCGGATGGGGCGAAGAACGCGGGTACGCAGCTGGGGGCCGTGCTGTCGGAGGCGCTGGCGGCCGAGCCGCGCGGGCGTGTGGCGGGGGTGATCGTGCTCTCGGATGGCCGCTTGCACGACCCCGAGGCGCTGCCCGATCTGCCCGCGCCGCTGCATCTTCTGCGCACCGGCCATGCGCGCGACTGGGACCGGCGGCTTTTGATCGAGACCGCCCCGGCCTTCGGCATCATCGGCGAGGAAACGGTGATCCGCCTGAAGGTCGAGGATACGGGTGCCGTTCCGGCCGCGGCGGGATCGACGGCGCGGCTGTCGATTTCGATCGATGGCGAGGCGCCGCAGGACTATCCGGTGACGGTCGGGCAGGATCTGGAGCTGCCGCTGAAGCTTGAACACGGCGGGCAGAACGTCGTGCAGTTCAGTCTGGACCCCGCGCCGGGGCAGCTGACCGCCCGCAATGACAGCGCCATCGTCAGCATCAACGGCGTGCGCGACCGGCTGCGGGTGCTTCTGGTCTCGGGTCAGCCGCATGCGGGCGAGCGGACCTGGCGGAACCTGCTGAAATCCGATGCCGGGGTGGATCTGGTGCATTTCACCATCCTGCGGCCGCCGGAAAAGCAGGATGGTACGCCGGTTTCGGAACTGTCGCTGATCGCCTTTCCGACGCAGGAACTGTTCCTCGACAAGATCGACGAATTCGATCTGATCATCTTCGACCGCTATGCCGAGCGCGGCATTCTTCCGGGCGGGTATTTCGAGAATATCCGCGATTATGTCGAACGCGGGGGCGCGGTGCTGGTCTCGGCCGGGCCGGAATTCGCCACGGTGGAAAGCCTGTGGCAGACGCCGCTCGGCGATATCCTGCCCGCGCGGCCAACCGGGCGGGTGCTGTCCGAGGCCTATCTGCCGCGCCCGACCGAGCTTGGCCTGCGCCATCCGGTCACCGCCGGGCTCACGGGGGCGCCGCCGCCCGAGGGCGATGCGGGCGTGACCCATTGGGGGCGCTGGCTGCGGCAGATCGAACTGACCGGCGCGCGCGGCGAGGTGGTGATGAAAGGCGCGCAAAACGCGCCGCTGCTGGTGTTGGACCGGGCGGGCAAGGGGCGGGTGGCGCTGCTGGCCTCGGATCATGCCTGGCTTTGGGATCGCGGCTACGAGGGCGGCGGGCCGCAACTCGAACTTTTGCGCCGCATTGCGCATTGGGCGATGAAGGAACCCGACCTTGAAGAAGAGGCGCTGCAGGCCGAGGTCGATCCGGGCAGTCTGTCGGTCACGATCACCCGGCGCACGATGAAGGACACGGCAAGCCCGGTGCAGATCACCCGGCCCGATGGCACGGTCGAGAGCCTGACCCTGCCGCAGGTCGAGCCGGGGCGGTTCGCGCAAAGCTGGACCGCGCCCGCCGAGGGGCTTTATCGGCTGAAACAGGACGATCTGGAGCGTGTGATGGCGCTGGGGCCTGCAAGCCCGCGCGAATATGAAACCCCGGTTGCCTCGGGCGAAGCTCTGGCACCCGTGATCGCCGCCTCGGGCGGGTCGGAGCAGGCGCTGGAGGACGGTATCCCCGATATCCGCCAGGTGCGCCCGGGCCGTGTGGCCGCGGGCCGCGGCTGGATCGGGGTCACCCCGCGCGAGGTTTCGGCCACGACCGACATCCGGCTCACGGCGCTTTTGCCGGGCTGGGCCTGGCTTCTCGCCGTCGCGGTGCTGGTCCTTGCCGCCTGGCTGATCGAGGGGCGGCGGCGGGGCTCTTAGCCGAGTTGATCGGCAAGGCAGCGCAGGAACAGGGCCGCGCCGAGCGGGATCAGGCTGTCGGGGAAATCATAGTCGGAATTGTGCAGCCGGGGGCTATCCTCGCCCGCGCCCAGAAGCAGCATCGCCGAAGCGGCCACCGCGCCGAAGCGGCCGAAATCTTCCGAGGCCCGCATCGGCACTTCGGTCTCGCCTTCGGGGATCGCCTCGGCCGCCATCGCCGCGCGCAGGATTGCCACCGCTTCGGGCGCATTGGTGCAGGCGGTGAAGATGTCGTGATAGCTGATCGCGACGCCAAGCCCCGTGGCGGCCTCGGCCACCGCGGCCTCGGTCGCGGCCACAAGCGCCGCCATGCCCGCATCGGTCTGCGTGCGCAGCGTCGCCCAAAGCTCGGCCTCGGCGGGGGCTATGCCGAAGGCGGGTTCACCCAGCCGGGCATGGGTGATGGTCACCAGCGAAAACGCCGGGTCGGTGACCGGGCCGCCTGTGCCGAGAGGCGGCAGGCGCTCGATCAGCCGCGCAAGGGCGGGGGCGGGGGAGAGCCCCGTCTCGGGCTGCGCGGCATGGGCGGTGCGGCCGGTCAGCCCGATCCTGATCCCGCGCGAGGCGCAATTGGCAGGCCCCGGCTGCACGACGCCGTGGCCAAGCGCGAGGCCCGGATAATTGTGCAGCGCCAGCGCGATCTCGGGGCGGATCTGGGCAAAGCGCGGATCGGCGATCACCGCCGCCGCGCCGGAGCCGTCTTCCTCGGCGGGTTGAAACAGCAACACCGCGCGGCCCCGCTGCGGTTTTTGCCGCGCCAGCCCGCGGGCGACACCCGCCAGAATTGCCATATGGCCGTCATGCCCGCACAGATGCGCCTTGCCCGGCACCTCCGAGCGATGCGCGACAGTCCCGGTCTCGAGGATCGGCAGCGCGTCGAGTTCGCAGCGGATCAGCACCGTCGGCCCGGGCTCGGCCCCCTCCCAGATCGCGGCGACGCCGTGGCCGCCAAGGCCGGTCAGCAGCTTATCGGGGCGGGAGGCTGTCAGCTCGCTCACGACGGCCTGCGCCGTCTGCGCCTCCGCGCCCGAAACCTCGGGGGCGCGGTGCAGCGCTTGCCGCCAGGCGGTCAGCTCGATCACATCGGCATTGCTCAGACGCGTCTGCATCAGCGCAACCCGATCTCGGCGAGCGCAGCTTGCAGGTCGCGGGGCAGGGGATCTTCGCGCTCGCGCCCGGCGACCAGATCGCGCGGAACATCGGCGGCGGCGAAGTAGCGCCAGCCCTGAAAAGGCCGACGCGGCATCGCCTCGGTGCGGATCACCGCATTCTCCAGCACCAGCGCGCAACGGGAAATCCCGTCGCTGCCGGTGACCTGCCGCAGATCCAGAATCCTCTGCCGCGCCAGGATCACGCCCTTGATAACCCAATACAAAGAACCGCCAGCCAGCACCTCCTCGGCCCGTTTCGGCCACATCCGCGTGACATGCTGCGCCGGGCCGGTGCCGTAATGCACCCGCTGCCAGTCGATCAGATCCTCGACGCTTTCCGCGCCGACACAGAGCTTGAGAATATGCAGCGCTTCCGTCATTTCGTTCTTCCCTTTGACCCGCCCACACTATATTGCGCCCCGCTCTGGGGCAAGTTGACCCGCCCCGCTGTGCGACGTATCGTTAACCCCCTTTCCGCCCCATCCGAAAGCTTGCCGAGGACGCCCATGACCCGTTTTGCCGCCCCTATCGCCGAACAAATCTGGGACATGAAATACCGCCTGAAAGACGGCAATGGCGCGCCTCTGGATGCGACGGTCGAAGATAGCTGGCGGCGGGTGGCACGCGATCTGGCCTCGGTCGAGGCGGACTCCGCGCACTGGGAGCCGCGCTTTTACGCCGCGCTCGAAGATTTCAAATTCCTGCCCGCGGGGCGGATTCTGGCGGGCGCGGGCACCGGCCGGGCGGTGACGCTGTTCAACTGCTTCGTCATGGGAACGATCCCCGATTCGATGGGCGGCATCTTCGACATGCTGAAGGAAGCCGCGCTGACGATGCAGCAGGGCGGCGGCATCGGCTATGATTTCTCGACGATCCGGCCGCGCGGCGCGGCGGTGAAGGGGGTGGCGGCCGATGCCTCGGGGCCGCTCTCGTTCATGGATGTCTGGGATGCGATGTGCCGCACGATCATGTCGGCCGGATCGCGGCGCGGCGCAATGATGGCGACGATGCGCTGCGACCACCCCGATATCGAGGCCTTCATCACCGCCAAGCAGGACTCGGCCCGGCTGCGGATGTTCAACCTTTCGGTGCTGATCACCGATGCCTTCATGGCCGCGGTGAAGGCCGATGGGCCCTGGGAGCTGGTCTTCGAGGGCAAGGTCTATCACACGCTGAACGCCCGTGATCTGTGGAACAAGATCATGCGCGCGACCTATGATTTCGCGGAACCCGGCGTGATCTTCATCGACCGGATCAATGCGATGAACAACCTCGCCTATCTGGAACAGATCGCGGCGACGAACCCCTGTGGCGAGCAACCGCTGCCGCCCTATGGCGCCTGTCTGCTCGGCTCGGTGAACCTGGCCCGGCTGGTCACGGCGCCTTTCACCGACAAGGCGGCGCTCGATCTGGCGGCATTGGATGAACTCGTGCGCACCTCGGTGCGGATGATGGACAATGTCGTCGATGCCAGCCGCTTCCCGCTGCCGCAGCAGGAGGCGGAGGCGACGAACAAGCGCCGGATCGGTCTTGGGGTGACGGGGCTTGCCGATGCGCTTCTGATGCTGGGCCTGCGCTATGGCGACGACACTGCGGCGGCGCAGACCGAAGCCTGGATGAAGGCGATCGCGCGGGCGGCCTATCTCGCCTCGGTCGATCTGGCGAAGGAAAAGGGCGCGTTCCCGCTGTTTGAGGCCGAGAAATATCTGGCCTCGGGCAACATGCTGCAAATGGATGAGGACGTGCGTCAGGCGATCGCCACGCATGGCATCCGCAACGCGCTGCTCACCTCGATCGCGCCGACCGGGACGATCTCGCTTTATGCGGGCAACGTGTCTTCGGGCATCGAGCCGGTCTTTGCCTATGCCTATACCCGCAAGGTGCTGCAAAAGGATGGCTCGCGGACCGAGGAAGAAGTCGTCGATTACGCGGTGAAGCTGTGGCGCGACATGAAGGGCGACGTGGCGCTGCCTGCGTATTTCGTCAACGCCCAGACGCTGGCGCCGATGGATCACGTCAAGATGCAGGCGGCGGCGCAGAAATGGATCGACTCGTCGATCTCGAAGACGATCAACTGCCCGGTGGACATTTCGTTCGATGATTTCAAGGACGTCTACATGGCGGCCTTCGAGAGCGGCTGCAAGGGCTGCACCACTTACCGCCCGAATGACGTCACCGGTTCTGTTTTGACAGTTTCCGAAACTTCCGAAAAAACGCCCGAGACCGACAAGGGCGCCGAGGTGGTCTATCTGACTGAACCGCTCGATCGGCCCGCGGCACTTGAGGGGGCGACCTACAAGCTGAAATGGCCGGGCTCGGAGCATGCGATCTACATCACGGTGAATGACATCGTGCAGGGCGGCCATCGTCGTCCTTTCGAGGTTTTCATAAATTCCAAGAATATGGAGCACTACGCCTGGACGGTGGCGCTGACGCGGATGATCTCGGCGGTATTCCGGCGTGGTGGCGATGTGAGCTTCGTGGTGGGCGAGCTGAAGGCGGTCTTCGATCCGCGCGGCGGGGCCTGGATGGCGGGGCAATACATCCCCTCGATCCTCGCTGCGATCGGCGGCGTGATCGAGCGCCATCTGGTGGCGACAGGCTTCATTGCGGGTGAGGGGATGGGTCTGAAAAGCGACCCCCGCGCAGAAGTGATGGAGATGGGCGAGGTGCCGCGGGGCGAGGCTTGTCCGTCGTGTGGCTCTTATGCGATGCGCAAAGTGGAAGGGTGCCTGACCTGCGCGGATTGCGGCCATTCGAAGTGCGGCTGAGGGCTTAGCAGGCCGACTGAGAAAAACCATATGAGTGCGCAGGCGAAACCATAAGCCTGCGCAAGGGCTGTCAAGAGGTTTTATACGCGTCTCCTGCGCCTCACGTTGGTGCCTTTGCCACCTTGGTGCGTCCGTTCGTCAGGCAGAGGTTTCTCTTTGGCGGAGAATGGTTCGGAAAGCCGGATAGGGCGTGTTCCGAGTCTTCGGCATCATCGCATGCGCCAGCAATATTTTGAGAATGCAAGCGCGGTTCATCGAAACCGACGTTCGAACGTAATGCAGCAAGACACTCTCATAGTCCTTTGCCGTCTGTCGTCCCGGAGCACGGCGTAAAAGTAGATATGTCCTGTCAGCCCAAATATTTCCTTTTTATACCCCATATTTTTCCTTTCGACAGGCAGCGTCTGGCCTTTCAGGGAAAACGGGTGGAAATGCTTCGATTGGGCGGGTGAAACGGCTCGATATGAGGTGACGGTGTGTCTCCAGCCACCTTCCAGGCTCTCTCGACGCAATCCTCCAGATGCTATCTCTGAACGCGCCGCAGTGAATGAGAGAGAAGCCCTTCATCCCTGATCGTATGGAGCGTAGCGCGAATCTTGGCGCCGACGTCAAGGGCGGGGAGCAGGCCTGCGGCGGTGCGGCGCGGCTGTTGCAGAAATAAAGAGCGGCCATTCGCGCAAGCTTTTGAGTGAACTTGGCGATGTCGACATGGTCAGGCCCGAGCCGCTCCGGTCGCTCTTCTCGGGGCTGGGCCAGTGATCCTCATCCCGGACGCAGGAACCTGAACCTTCCTTCGGGAAAGCAGCCTCCGATCGCTCGCGCGCCTGTTCGCCATCTGTGACTGCGAAGGATTGACCCTGCGAGCGCGACTTGCGAGAGTCGCCCAATCTAACGAAACAGGCCCCCCTCAAATGTGCGAACCCAGACTTGATGATCCGGCGGAAGCATCAATCGAAGATGCAATCCGGTCCATCGAAGCAGAAATGCGTGACGAATACCTTCAACCTCATGCATATCCGTGGGTCATCGGTTACTCTGGCGGCAAAGACAGCACACTTGTTGTTCACTTGGCTTTCAACGTCCTCTTGGGACTTCCCAAGAGCCAGAGACGGCGAGAGGTGCATATCGTTTCGAACGATACACTCGTCGAAAGCCCTCTGGTGATCAAACACATCATCGACAGCCTCGATCAGATCAAAGAGGCGGCCGAGGCGCTGCGACTGCCCATCAAGACCGCAATCACACGCCCCCCTACCTCACAGACATTCTGGGTCAACCTGATCGGGCGCGGGTATCCCTCGCCCAACCGAACGTTCCGCTGGTGTACAGACCGGATGAAAATTCAGCCAACCAGCGGATACATCAAGTCCCGCATCGACGAGGCCCAGAACGTCATTCTGCTCCTCGGGGTTCGGAGGAGCGAGTCGGCAACCCGAGCGGCCTCGGTCAAGCGTTATGACAACGGCGAAAGGTTGAACCGGCATAACGATCTCGCCGGATGTCTGGTGTTTCGGCCTATCGTGGAACTCACGACAGATGACGTCTGGGAGTATCTTGGCGAGTATGACGCGCCATGGGGCGGAGACCACCGGAAACTCCTGAAGCTCTATCGCGATGCTGGAGGTGGCGAATGCCCGGTGGTGACGCAGAAGTCAGATGCCCCCTCCTGCGGGAGTTCGTCGTCGCGCTTCGGGTGCTGGACTTGCACGGTCGTGGATAAGGACCGGAGCTTGGAGGGGTTTGTTGAATCGGGGTTTGCCGAGTTTGGCGCCCTACTGGACTTCAGGGACTGGCTGGTCTCGATCCGAAATGATCCGGAAAAACGTCAGGCACGCCGACGGAATGGCTCGATCACAATCACCAGCACAGGAACCTATGTGCCTGGCCCGTTCACAATGGACACCCGACATGAGATCCTTGACCGGCTGCTTCGGGTTCAGTCCGATCTTGGCACCGAACTTGTGTCGTATGAGGAAATCGAGGAGATTAAGCGGGTCTGGTCTGAAGAACTGACATCAAGTGCGTTCAGGCGCGCAAGCACAACTGTCGATACGATCAATAAGGATAGGGCATGACTCAGAACGTAGTCGTACTGCTGGACAATCCCGAGGGTAGATCCCTTGTTCGCGACGCGTGCATCGCGAACAAGATTATCTATCCAGAGTTTGTCGATCTAGTACAAGCCGAAGTTGATCAGACCGGAAAGCAGCGAAAAAAAGGTCTTTGGGATCAGTTCGACGACATTCTTGATCGTATAGAGTTCGGAGACTGATTTAATGCACTTGAAAAGCATTGTATTGCGAGATTGGAAAGCCTACGCTGTCGCCTCCTTCGATTTTCCTGCCCCCACCAAGGATCGGAACATCATCCTTATAGGTGCGCAAAACGGATACGGAAAAACCTCTCTATTCGAGGCGATTGTTCTTGGACTTTTCGGACAAAGTGGCTTGCCGCTGGTGGCCAGGTCACCTTTTGCAAGTGACGATAAGCAGCGCCTTGCCACATCCTATAAGACATTCCTCGAGAAAGCGCTGCATCGCGGGGCATTGGATGCAGGGCGGAGTTCGTGTTCTGCGAAGTTAACCTTCGTTGACGATGGCGAAGAAATCGAAATCCAGCGCGTCTGGTATTTCAGTGAACGCGGCCAGTTCAAGCCTACGGATGAAGAAGTTAGGATATACGAGGGCTCAACGAAGAAAGTAGTTGGGCCGCGGACATCTGAAGATGTTGATGACCTTGAGTGGTACCGCGACTATATCGCCAAGAGGTTTCTTCCTTACTATCTTGCGGCATTCTTCTTGTTTGATGGTGAACAAGTTAGTGCTTTTGCCGAGCGCGAAATGGCTGCGCAGGTTCGCTCAGGTATCGAAGGTCTGCTCGGCATTCCCGTTCTTCGTGAACTCGCACAAGACCTGAGGGCATACGCCCGGGTAAGAAAGAGCGAGGTCAATAACGTCAGCGACAACACGATTGAGCGCATCGAACTTGAGCTCGACCATCTGAATTTCCAGAAAGCGAAGAAATCCGAACGTATTTCGCAGCTCGAGCCAGAGCACCTGACGCTGAAAGAACAGAGGGAGAGGCTGACGCGCGAGCTCGCCGGTTTCGGCGCCGGATCGCAAGCCCAATATCAGGAGCAATACGAGAAGCTCAACAGGCTGCAACGCAGCGTGGAAGACGGGAAATCTCAACTGGAAACCCTGCTCGCTCAGGACATCGCGCTTGCCCTTTCCGGGCGCGGCCTGCGGGAGCAGCTCATGAAAACCCTTCAGGGCGAGATCATCCGTGAAAAATGGGTTGCCGGGCGCCAGCAGGGTGACAACAACCTCGAACGCTATGTGGAGAGCGTACGGAGCTCTTTGGATAGGGTTCAGCCGCATCTCGAACCTATGCAGCGGGATGCCGTTGTTTCCATTGCGCGAGAGGCTTGGGAGTCTCTTTGGAGCCCGCCGCCAGACGGAATGGCTGGTGAAATCGTTCATACCTATTTGAATGAAATTGACCGGGTGAAAGTGGTAGAGAAGATCGACGGATTGGACATGCTCGGTGCGCCTCAGGTCGTCGAGTTACTCGATCAGATTTCCGCAGATGAAGATGCACAATATAAACTGCAGCAAGAAATCACACGGACAGAAACGATCACCCCACACATCGACAAGAAGAAAAGCGATCTGAATGCAGTGCATGGCCGCCTGAGTGAAGTCGATCAGGAACTGGGTGCTCTTCGCCGAGAGGTGGTCGTTTACGACGCGGACATCGCGAAGAAGAACGCTGAGCTTTCCAAATTGTCCGGCCAATGGGATCAGGCCAAGCCCTCGTTGCGCCGCGCCAGTCGCGCTCTGAAGGTCGCGTCGATGGTGGACACCATCGTCGGACAAGCCGTTCCGAGCCAGATCAATGCTGTTGCAAAAGCAATGACAGACGCTCATCGCTCCATGGCGCACAAGAAGGATCTGGTCAGCCGCATAGAAATCACGGACGAGTGTGAAGTTCGGCTTCTGAACGCGCAGGGTATCGACCTTCGAAATTTCGACCTTTCGGCGGGGGAAAAGCAGATCTTCACACAGGCGCTTATTTCCGCCGTCGCATCAGTCTCACAACGTTCTTTCCCAATGGTCATTGATACGCCACTTGGCCGCCTCGATGTCGCACATAGAAACGGGGTGCTGCGGCATCTCGTTCAACGCGGTCATCAGATCATTCTTTTGACCACGAACACCGAAGTGGTCGGAGAGTACTTGGATGCGATAGAGCCGCATGTGCAGAAAAAATACCTTGTCTCCTTCGAAAGGGTTGGTGACATCGGTGTTTCGTCCGTCAGTGAGGGGTATTTCAGCAATGGGGCGCGCGCATGACCATTTCTGTCGTAGATGTCGCTGGTGCCAACTTCCGGACAGACGAAGCGTCTGACGAGTTGAACTCCGAGTTCATGAAGCGCCTCGGTATGAAGAAACGCTACTTGCCAGCCCGCCTTGCGTTGTCGCGCTCGCTTGGGGTGCCCATGATTCCGGAGCCAATTGCTGCCGATGCTGATTGGGGAAAGACGATTAAGGGTGACACCTTTTTTGGGACCGGCGCAGATCTGATGTCTTGGATTGCACTCGTCGTGCAGCACAATCCAGATCAGGAATACGATCTGAAGACACTCGTGGCCGCAGTTGCCGCACACTGGCGACGCGGCCTCAGGCTCCTTGATGCGGATTGGAAACAAAGCGGCGAAGACATTTCCAAGTTCGTCCGCACCCTTGTTGAACATGCCGAACTGCCATTGTCTGGCAGAATGAAGCTACGGGATCGCCCGCAGAAAATCGATGCATTCTCGAGTGTTGGATTGATCGCTGTTCCTGTGGGCGAAATATCGACGGAAGTGAATACCGGTGCCGAGGTCGAATGGAGCCTCAACGGACCGGGCTGTTCGCCTCATAGTGCCGTCATGGGCGGTGTCGGATCTGGCAAGACCAGAACGGCCGTCTCAATTCTCCGCGCCGTCCGCGCGTCCGCGCCTTTGCCGATAATCGCCTTTGACTTCAAGGGCGACCTCGCGACGGATGAGTCGGGCGGCGGCTATCACTTGGAGCAACTTTTCGATGCGACGGTTATTGAACCGCCGCGCATGCCCGTGCCGCTCGATGTGCTGGCGCTGCGCTCTCGCGATGAGATTGATCTTTCTCAAGGCGCATCGCGTTTCCGCGAGTCGTTCTCGCGCCTCAAGGGCGCCAGACTGGGAGACAAACAGCGGGACGCCGTCTACGAGGCCGCCTCGCGGGCATTGCGAACGCGAACCCCGTGCGAACTGGATGACTTCCAGTCCGAGTTGCTCAATGTTTATGCCGAACGTGAGATAAAAGAGGACGGCGCGATCGCTGCCGCCCGGGAAGTCTGCCGTTTCCCGCTTTTTGCGCCAGAGTTGTCGCCTGAGGAGTTCTTCAAAAGGTCCTGGATCATCAAGCTTCCTCCGCATGTTGTGGAGGAGAGCCGGTCTATCGTCGTGAACCTCGTCCTTGATGCGCTTGATCAGTATCTGAACAGTTTGCCAGACACGGCTGTGGCGGATGACGGAAGTCGCGGCATGCGTATCGTTGCGATGATTGACGAGGCGCATAGGATCTTGGGATCTCGGCTGCCATCGCTTTCGAACCTTGTGCGCATGAGCCGGTCAAAGGGCGGTGCGGTCATGCTGATTTCGCAGAGCCCCGATGATTTCAGCGGGGAAGAGGATGACTTCCTGAGCGAGATGGGCCTTGTCGCAGCATTCTCAACGAACGCGCCATCGAAGGCCGCTGCACGAATTCTTGGACGCGGCGCCAACCTTGCAACGCTTTCTACGGGGCAGGCCTACGTCAAGAGGCGGAACGACAATGCTGCCCGCAAAGTTCAGTCATGGTCGACCAAGTAGATGGACTATTTCTGGACCAGAAATTTGTGGCCGCCGTCAACAGCGGCGGTCTCAAGAAGCGTAAAGCCTAACTGGTTACACATGTGCGGGATGTCGATTTGTGCTACCGGATCAGTGGTCTCGATAAGCAGCTTTTGGCCGGCCGACATCTTCGCTAGCATCTTTTTCGCTTTGATCACGGGAATGGGGCAAAGGGTACCCTTTACATCGAGACGAAAATCGTGAGGCATCATGTATCCGATTACTAGTCAGATGACTTGCATCCATACCGCAGGCCACCACGGTTCGCGAAGCCTTTCGTGCCTGTAAGAGTAAGCGACTGAACGCGCAATGCAAGATTGCGCCGCCCCCAAGATCGACGGACGGTAATGCGCGAAACGGCCATTAGAGCGCGCTACGGCAATGCGAATGAGAAGCCCAAAGCTTCAGGTAGCCCGCTATCAGAGATATACTAGATCAACGATATACTAGAAGGCACGGGGAGCAGACTTGCGAAGCGTCGGCAAGTCCCTCTAATGAGTTCGCCCTGAACAACCCGATCACGTCGGCTCGGCGATCTGATTGCGACCCTCGTCGCCCCTCATCGCCGCGATGAACAGCGCGATCAGGCGCACCAATACAGCCCGCAGCCAGGCCAGGATCTTGCGGATATTGTGCCCGCAGCCGCACAACACCGCGAAGAGGGCGTCGCCGATCGTGCCTTTCAGCGGGCTTCGGGCAAGACGGCCGTCGGTCTTCATGTGGCCGATTTCAGGCTCTATCGCCGCCCGCCTCCGCAAGTCGGCGGCCAAGGCCGGGGTCAGACCGCGCCGGGTGCCGCTGATCAGAACCTGGGTCTTATCGACGCCATGGCCGCGATAGCCGCGGTCGACCACCACCAGTTCGGGCAGTCGCTCGGTCAGGATTTCAACCTGCTCAAGCGCGGCGCCCAAGGTGTGACCGTCGTAAGGATTGCCCGCAAAGCTGCGCATGCCAACGACGAAACGTGTGCTGCAGATAGAGCAGCCCGGCGACCATCCGGGGCGGCGTGGCCGGACGGCCGGTGCCCGAGGGGAAGAACCCGGACCATTGGCGCTCGAACACGTCCCAGTCGATCAGCGCGGCGAGTTTCACCAACTCGTGGCGCGGGTCGATCATGTCGATCAGACGCGGGCGCAGCAGGTCGTCTTGTTCCGGCGGGCGGGAGCGATGCTTCATGCGACGGACCGAATTTGCAGGGTTTCGAGCGAAATCATAGGAAACCCTGCAGGCGAGGGCGAGAAAAACCGCCAGTTCTGCGCAGGAAATCAGGGGCTTCGCCGTTGTTCAGGGCGAACTAATGAGTTCGCCCTGAACAACCCGATCACGCCACCTCGGGGATCTGATTGCATCCTCCTTCGCCCCTCATCGCCGCGATGAACAGCGCGATCAGGCGCACCAATACTGCCCGCAGCCAGGCCAGGATCTTGCGGATATTGTGCCCGCAGCCGCAAAGCACCGCGAAAAGCGCATCGCCGATCGTGCCTTTCAGCGGGCTTCGGGCAAGACGACCGTCGGTCTTCATGTGGCCAATTTCGGGCTCGATCGCCGCCCGCCTCCGCAGATCGGCCGCCAATGCCGGGGTCAGACCGCGCCTCGTGCCGCTGATAAGCACCTTGGTTTTGTCGACGCCGTGGCCGCGATAGCCGCGGTCAACAACCACCAGTTCGGGCAGGCGCTCGGTCAGGATTTCCACCTGTTCAAGCGCGGCGCCCAGCGTGTGACCGTCGTAAGGATTGCCCGCAAAGCTGCGCATGCCGACGACAAAACCCTCGTCGAGCGTCGTGGCGATGCTGACCTTGCAGCCGAATTCATACCGCACCCGCGCCTTGCCTTTGGAAATGCAGTCGACCTCGGGTTCGTGCAGGGCATAGATCTTGTCGCGCCCTTTCGGCTCTTGGCTCAGCAGTTTCGAGACCAGGACCAACCGGTCGAGGATGCGCTCGCGCAGCTCCCCTTCGGGGATATCGTCAAGCTGGCGGCGCAGGTCGCGCAGCACCCTTCCGGTATAACCTTTCAACGTTCTCAACGCCTTGCGCATGCGCTTGAACTGCTTGGCATGGGCGTAACGGCCAACGCGCACTGCCAGACGCGGGGCGAGGCGGGCATAGCTCTGGCGCAGCTCCACCCCGGCCTCGGCGGCCAGCGCCACCAGCTGCACCCGCGCCCGTTCGTAAAGCCGGGCGTCGGTGGGATGCGCGATGGTCTTTTCCATGACGGTGGTGTCGACCGCCACCCGCTTCAGGCTGCCCGCATCGATCGCCCCGGCTTTCTGTCCGGCCAGGATCGTCTGCGTCAGCATCCATTCCACCCCTTCCTCCCCAATCCGCTGCCGCCAACGGGTCAGCGACGAAGGGTCAATCGGCGGGCGATGCTGAAAGAACGTCTCGCCGGTGAAGTGCTGATAGTAAGGGTTTTCGACCCAACGCGCGACGACGGCCTCGTCCGAGAGTCGAAACGCGTGCTGCAGATAGAGCAGCCCGGCGACCATCCGGGGCGGCGTGGCCGGGCGGCCGGTGCCCGAGGGGAAGAACCCGGACCATTGGCGCTCGAACACCTCCCAGTCGATCAGCGCGGCGAGTTTCACCAACTCGTGGCGCGGGTCGATCATGTCGATCGGGCGCGGGCGCAACAGGTCGTCTTGTTCCGGCGGGCGGGAGTGATGCTTCATGCGGCGGACCGAATTGCAGGGTTTCGAGCGGAATCATAGGAAACCCTGCAGGACATGGCGAGAAAAACCGCCTATTCCAAGCGCCAAATCAAGGGCTTCGCGGTTGTTCAGGGCGAACTAATGAGAGCAGTAGGCCGAGCCAAAGCGGACCTTGGCAACCGGCGTTCAATCTGAGATGGTACGGGAACATCATTGACAAGGCTAAGGGATTTGATGTGAGGGAAATTTCTGTAACCCGGTTCAACGCAATTGCCGGCTACGCCCGACACCCGAGGGCGGTGCTGACGGGGGAAGAATTAGCCTACTACGAGGCCGATGATGGGAGCATCCTCGGCCTGCTCATCAGGGACCGAGCAGACCGTGATTTTGCGGGAATGGCCTTTGGCCCGGACGCGAAACTGCGCTTCCGGTGGACGTCCATGACTGATTTCTTCGAGAGCCGCGAGCTGGCACACGACGCTTTGGAGAAACTGATTACCAGCTTACTCGATGAACCGGACGAGTTTCATCACCAAGGTGATGAAAAGGGTGAGCCAGTCGATTTCTTCACTCCGGTACACTCACCAGAAGTTTTGCACCCAGACTTCCAGCAGGTCGCGTCTGAGCTTGGATTTTTTCCTGCCCGGGGCATAATCGAACACATGATGCGGTGGCACGAAGATCTCGATGGAAACTTTGTAGAGCAATTCCAGTCCACCGCTTTCGATCAGCGGATTTGGGAGCTTTACCTTTTTGCGATGCTCATAGAACTCGGGTTTTCCCTGGACGCGACGCATGCTGTGCCAGACTTCATTGGAACAAGCTTGTTCGGGTCAATCGCCATTGAAGCGGTGACGGTTGGGCCGACCCGGCGAGGTGCCGAACTCGTTCCGCCGCCGCCCGTTGAGACCGAGGAACAGATGGAAGCTTATCTTCGAGATTATATGCCCATCAAGTTCGGCAGCCCGTTGTTCAGCAAGCTGCGGAACAAATACTGGGACAAGAAGCAGATCGCGGGTATGCCACTGGTGTTTGCAATAGCGGATTTCTCATCGCCCGGCTCCATGATCCATACCCGACCCGCGCTCGAGCGATATCTCTACGGGTACTCCTTTGATGCGGTGCGCGACGAGCAAGGAAGAACCGTAGCGGAACCCGTAAAAATCATCGAGCACCGATGGGGGGACAAGGTGATACCTTCCGGTTTCTTTAATATTCCGGAATCGGAAAATATTAGCGCCATTATCTCCACCACCGCGGGCACGATTTCAAAATTCAATCGAATGGGGATTCTGGCCGGGTTCGATGCGGGCGACGTTTTGATGATTCGTACTGGAACTCTTGTGGATATCGACCCCGAAGCGACGAGCCCGCTGCTCTTTGAGGCGATTGTAAACGCCAAAGGGTACCATGAGAGTTGGGTAGAAGGGCTCAATGTCTATCACAATCCGCGCGCCATCATTCCGCTTGCGGAACATATCATACCTGGGGCTGCGCATCACCATTGCGACGCGGAAGGCAACTGGACGACAACCGCTCCACGCTTCCATCCTCTAGCATCGAGTACAAAAATACTAGGCGGCGTAAATGTGGCTAAAGCGCTCGCAGATTTTGAAGGTTCGGCGATTCGTTTCGGGAGAATAAACTAGTGGCGAGCCATATCTTGATGGTTTCCGCTTCGGGTATTTTCACGTGTATGAAATTGATTTCTGGCGGCTTGCCCGCACATGCAATGTCGCTAAACTAGCTGTTCATTTGTCTAGGACGAATGAGCCTCTATAACCGCCTGAAATACTGCTTTTGCGAGCAACGGAGGAACGGCGTTCCCCACCTGCTGTTGGCGAAGCCCTATGGATCCTTTAAACACAAAGTTGTCCGGGAACGACTGGAGCCTCGCAGCCTCGCGCACAGAGAGGCCCCGGTGCTCATGCGGGTGGATCAACATGTTTTTCCTGAAGTTTCCGATCACCACGGAAGGCTTTTCAGGATCAAGACGGCGATAGATGCCCGTGTGGCACCGCGTGCGATCCTTGTAGCTTGCCATCATCTCCTCAGGGATGTCGGCCCAGTTTCCACCTTTCGGTATGAAGGGATAGCGATCGACGATATGGTCCGCATTGCGCGTGACGATGTGACCGCTACATTCGTTCAGCCCGTTTCGCATGGTGCGCGCATAATCGGACCGCGCCTCGGAAGCGTAAGTCAAGACATCAACATTTGAGCCATTGGTGAGCACCGGAAGATCGTGAATCGCCTCGTCGACAGATACCTTGGGTAAGTCGCCGCCAGACGGCAGTGACGGAGGGATCGCGCCGAGACGCCCGATAATGAAAAAACGGCTTCGCGACTGCGGAACACCGAAATCCGCCGCGTTCAGAACTCCTTCTTCACAACGATAACCAAGCTTCTCGAGGTCCTTACGAATCTCTCTGGCGAAAAGACCACCTTCCGTTTCTAAGATCCCGCGCACGTTCTCGAATATGACCCAAGCAGGTTTCGTCCGCTTTACAAATGCGACAAAAGCCCGAAACATCCAGTTTTTTTTGTTGTCCGCCGACCGCGTCCGCTGATTTGAAGTGGAAAATCCTTGGCAGGGCGGGCCTCCGAATACGATCAGATCGTCCGCAGGAAAGGGCGTCGCAAGATTCTGTAGGTGTTCCACCCCCATCTGAAGCACGGTGCATTCTGGATGATTGTATCGATAGGTTTCGAACGCGGCGTGGTGCATCTCAACGGCAATTTTCGTATCCACACCCGCCATATTGGCGCCAAGAGACATCCCGCCTGCCCCAGCGAACAAATCAATGCCAATCACTGCGATCGGCCCTCATTGTCTAATGCAGCGAGCCGGGCCACGGTGTGAGCGCGAATTGTACCCAAAGTGAAAGTCAAAAAGCAATCTGAAGGGGTAGCATATTTCAGATTGTAGATAACAGCCGGCGCATAGCAAATCTGCCACTCAGGCTTTAGGCGAGCCAGAACACCAATCGCTGCAGTGGAAATCTTACTATTCAGCGGCGCGAGGAGAACGTTGCTGGTCGTATCCTGCAGCACGTTGATCAATGCGTCGACCGCCCCAAACGGGTCAAGCGCGGGATAATCGAAAGTTGTACCATTTCGTGTGTCCAAGAGCTTCTGAGCGATGCCCCGGTTCTTCTCTGCACTCCAAGCGTGCCGTTCGCCGACTGGGCAAGCGATCCCCACGATCAACTGGTCTGGCTCGATCTCCTCGACCATCCTGCGCATCCGCTCGGAATCGAACCCAGGAAGCGCGACAAGCTTGGTCTGTTCGCCTGGCGACCATGCGCCGGGAAAGCCGACCACGGACCGAACCTGATGGATTCCGCGACTGATCCACTTGTTTGCAGGTAGTTCGTCAACAGAATAGGCACTTGCCAAGTTGTAGATGAGGTTCAGGTCGCGCCAAGGGGTGATGATTTCGTCGGCCGCTGCCACTAGGATGAGCAGCATCTCGTGGGTCATGGTGGTGATGTCGGCGATCCAGTCGAAGCTATTATCTGGCGCGGCCTTTTTGGCTAGGTCAACGAACGCATCCGCGAGTAGCAGCGGATTCTGCTTCGACGCCTTCAGGTACTCGATCGCGACGCCTGCCTTGGCCGCAATAGTCTCAGCCCTGTCGCGAATGGAACTGATGTCAGTCTCGATGTCCTCGTTGACAATGATGAGCCAGCGACTCAGCCTGAATGACGGGATCGCCTCCGCTACAGTGAGACTTCGATCTTCGAAACTCATGCAGCTTATTAGGGCAACAGGTCGTTGCATCTGCTCCGCGAGGGCCTCTCGTGTGACTTCACGCATCGGAACCTCCGTCAGGGAAGTTAATCGTCATCTGTTGCTCATCACGGCGTGCGCGACTGCGCCGTAGACCGAGCCGCGCTTCCTCCGGGTTATTCATCAGCAGATTCACATGGCGATTAGAGAGGAATTTGTAGGCGGAGAAGCCCATAGGATCTAGATTGTAAAGCGGCGCCAACCGGCGGCTGAGGATGAAAAGCGGAGCTCTACCCGTCCCCTCTTTGCGTCCGATCACGCCTTGAAAAAGGTAGCCGTAGCGAACGCCCAGCCGCAGTACCTCTTCAATCTCTCGCGTTGGTTCCTCTGATAATGCGAAGCTGAACAGCTTGCGCTCAGCCGCATCCTCGTTGATCAAAGCACTCTCAAAGATCGAGCCCAATCCCTTGATCAGGTTGCTGAGTTGGACGGCTTGCTGTGGATCACCTTTCAGCCGCTGAACGTCCCGCTCGAGATCCTTGAGGTCCACGATCATCTGTCGGTTCGCGTGCTCTCGCACGACTTCGTTCTGTATGCGAGGCTCAATTTCCCCAACGACCTTATTCCCGTGCGGCATTAGCACCACCGACTTGGAATACATGTCGGCGGCAGCCTCCAAGAAGAACCGGGTTACGCCCGAGGAAATGTGAACGAGCTGATCGAAACCGCTATAGCTGTAGGTGCTGCGACTTTTCCGATCTCCACCTAACTTCGTGATGTAGTTTGGCCGCGCATAACGATAGGCATCGTCACGCGCGCGATATCCCCGCCCATGTCCGGCTTCCCACTCCGCCACGAGACGGCGCTCCTCCCGCTCGATCGCGATGCGCTGCCGGTTGTCCTCAGGGAAGTACTTGTCGGCCGATTTTACGACGCCTACAGCGTTCAACCGCCGCTGCACGATCCCTGCGATGCGGCTCTTGTAAGCCTTTTCACTTGCTCGGCTAGTGGCATCGGAAAGGTTGATCTCCTGATAATCATGGGGCGCCTCTATCCGGGTATTGTACACCGTGACCATCGTCTTGTAGGCGGTGATCTGTGCGGCAATCTTGAGGCTGCAACGGCTGGATAGACGGCGCGCCACCCAAGAATTAATGATCCGAGTCTGCGTCTCTGTCAGACTGTCGGCATCGTCGAGCAGCAGCAGAATGGGCGAAGTTTCTTGGATTCGGAGCGCGGCGCGAAGAAAGTCGATTAGCGGTAGCAGAAGGTCATCGAAGCCGTAGAGTTCGCCATTGTATGCCAGAGTCTCCGACATAAAGCCGTGCTTGCGCACATATTGGATTGCGCTACGATAGGCAGCCTGAAGCCGGGAAGCCATCGCTTTAAGGGCTTCTCCAACGTTTACAGACGGGTCAAAGACGTCTCCACCAAGCAGTTTGGACAATTCTTCGTGTAGCTCTCTCGCCGAAGGGCTCAACTTGTCGGTAGCAATGTTATTGTTCCGAAGCAACCGCAGGACGACCTGCGCGCCGATGGCGAGGACGAGTAGATGTTCATTGAAAAAGACTTCGCCATGATGATTATCAAAGCGTGCAAGCTCGCTGATCTGCGCCTGCGTCTCCCGGAATGAAACGTAAAGAGACAAGAATGGGAGTTCGTTCAACGCCATATTCGTGACAAGTCGTTGACAGTCGGGCTCGAGGTATCGAAGGAGGATGCTCTTTCCCGAACCGCGCGTGCCAATTACGAAGGCATGACCCGCGCTCTCGATATTCCCCAATCCCGGCATCTCGGTAGAGAAGATCGCGACCACTCGATCGGCAGTAAGGCCTTCGGGCGTAAAGACTGCGAACGGATTGTTGATCATGCCCGCTCCTTCTCCGCTGTGACTATGAGCCGCTCAAGGTACGCAGGAGTCAGCTTTCCATTGCCATTATATGCGCAGAGTTCTGGCGCCATCTCATAGATGCTCAAACACTGGTCACCGTAACCATGCTCCGCAATGGTGTAAACAATGTTGTGGAGCGGCTCCAATCGGTCGTCGAAGATCATGATGTCGACCTTGACCCGCTCGAACTCAAGGTACGGGCGCATGAACCGCGAGCAATAACGCGCCTCGTTGAACGTCTTCATCGATCGGTCAAAAATTTCTTCAAGTAGGTAAACCTGTCCTTCCCCCTTTCCAAGTTTCCGCTTAAAAAGGTCGGGATCATGGAACGTGAAATTCAGCGTTATTTCGCGAGAACCAATGTCCGGCATTTGCGAGTGGAGGCCGGAGGCAACGACATGATAAATTTCCGATTCTGGAGGCAGCGCTCCTGCCGCTAATTGGACGCGATTGGCACGCGCGGGATCATCTGCCAACTCATCGGCAAGTCGCAGAATGGCGGAGAGCAACCGGAGGCGCACGTGCTCGCCGTAAACTGCCGGTTTTTCTTGAAGAGTCGAGATAGTGTCCTTCGACCCATTCACAAGACCGCCATGCACACCTGCAATCTGCTTAGCAGTCGCATATTCGATCTGATCAACTGGTAGATTAGCTCCGGCTGCAGTCAGCACCTCGTGGATTCGCCGCTCATGCCCAGTCCGCCCAAGGATGTTCCCTATGTCATGCAAGTAGATAGCGATCAAAAGTAGAGTGAGTTCGTAATGGGTGAGATCGATCGAACTGGACTGGGCAATGAGATTCGACGCGACCTGTCGAACCCGCGCGACATGTTCGCGATCGTGCATCGTCAGATGGCCGCGGCCGTCTAAGGCAATCGCGCCAGCGGTCACGTAAGGAAGCAAAAACGCCTCAAGTTGCCCTATCCAACCGTGAACTACTGTAGGGTAATCCAAGGCTCCACTCCGGGGAAAACTGTTCTTCTTGCGAGCGAACTCTGCTGTAATTTCCTGCAGTATGTCGTTGCCAACTAGATTCATTGGTCTATCACCCTCAAAGGAGCCCTTTTGTAGGACGACGCGCTTCGTTCGCCAACAAGGATAATGTCGTTACGGTCGAATGTTTCACACCGTTATCGCGATGACCTTCTTAAATCGTTTATCGCAACTGTCGAGCCTCGCGTGTCACTGGCAGCCGTTTCGGTGAATGCGTCGTAAGGTGTTAGCAGCGTTGGTCGCGCAAGGCGTGTGATCCTGAGCGCAAGGTCCGCAAACTGCGCACCGCGTCGCTCGGAGAAGAATTGGCGAACGGCGGCTTTCCCAGGGTCCTTCAGATGCAATGCCGCAACCGCACGGGCCGCCTTTGCTCGCTGAACTTGCCCATTGAGCCCACAATTTCTTTGTAGCCGGGCGCCTGCCGCGGCCACACATCCTCACCCCTTCTTCGGCTTCGGCTGATGTAGGCGCCGCGCGGCGTTGGATCGCATCGCGTTGCGCAGGTCCTTGTTGATCACCTCGAGATCGAACCACTCCGGGTCGAAATGCCCGCCCGCCCAGCGGAGGTTCGACGCGTGATCGTCGTGTTCGGGATCGCGGATCACTTCCAGAAAATCGCCGTAGGACCAAGGTCCGCCGACATCTTCGGGCGGGCGCGCCCGGGCACCGTCAAGGCACTGCGTCTGTTTCGGAGCAGCCTCGACCTCGGGCCAGGCTTCGATCCGAATTTCATGCTGCCAGTTGTCGCCGAAATCATAGACGTAGACGAAGACCGCCTCGGGCTGGCCCAGAAAATCGAGAAGGCGCACATCGGCATAGTCAAAAACCCGAGGGCCGTCGAAGCCATCATCCAGCAGATCCGGATCGCCATATCGTAGACCGCCAATCTGGAATTCGTGCAGATGCGCATCGGTCCAACCGAAGGCCGCCTGCAGAACGCGGTGGAGCTTGGCAAGGGTCCAGTCCGACGGGACGAGCAATCGGCGCCAGATCGGCGGGTCGATTTCGATCAGCCTGACGTGAAGTTGCGCGACCTTGCGTTGCGAAAACACCTTCTCTCTCCTCCCCGATGCCCGGTGCTGATCATGGCGGCGAGGGGCGGCGTTGTCACCTGTTTCGGCGCCGGGCGGGGGCGGCATGGGGCGGGTGCCCGGCCAGCAGCCACGCGCGACGCCTCTTTTCGCATCGCGGATGTCCCGGGCATGAATCGCGCCGCCACATTTTCGCATTGTAAGCCTGCGGCGAGGGCCGTCTTTGAGTGAGGCGGGTGCGGGGTTAGTGGACCGTCCATATGGGCTCCTTATGGACGGTGCATGGAATGCTGG
>NZ_QJTK01000020.1 GCF_003217355.1 Rhodobacter viridis
GCAGGCATCGGCAAATGGATCGACTTCTACAACACGCAGCGCCCCCATTCGGCGCTTGGCGGAAGGACACCGGTTGAGGCCCATCAGGGCCAAGACCTGAAGGCGGCGGCTTGATCAACGGGCAAGCTTAGCAACGCCGCAAATCTGTCCGGAAAACGGGGACCACCTCATTACGGCCCATGTTGTTGCGGGTGATCGGGAACACTTGTTCGATCGCCTTCGCGCCTTGCTCAGCAAAGAGCAACCAGCAACTGACTAGTTGTCCATCTCATGCGTCGTGCGCATTTGTGCGCACGACCTTGATCAGACCCCTGTTGATTTCATTGAATAATCTACAGGCACGCGTCCTCAGAGTCGGCGTTTTTTGCCCGACTTCCAGCGTTACGCAACAAACCCATTGAAAAACATACCCGCTAACCCATTGAAAACAAACGCTCCAAAAACGCGCTGCAACAACTGCATTGAAAGCCGTCACCCCGCCCCTGTCGCCTCGGGTCCGCCCGAGGCGAACCCAAAGCGAAACCTCCCGGGATTGCGACGCCCTGCCGCGCAAAATCGCGGCCAAGTGACGGCGCAATAACTTGACCATTCCTGTCGGATTAGGGAAACTGGAGCCACAGAGGCAGGCAGCCCCGACTCAGCCGCAAGGATCGCCGAGATGCTCCACACGACCGATCTGACGCAGATCCAGATGGTCCCGCAAGCTGACCATTTGCCACTTGGCACGATGCACAAGGGCTATTCGGGCCATGTCTTCCACATCGCCGCCGCCGATCATTCGATCAGCCTTCCCGCCGCGGAAATGGAACGCCGCCTGATTGAACTCGGCTTTGTCGAGGGCGCGAAGGTGACGATCCTGCATGAAGGGCTTTTCGGCCGTGACCCGATCGCTGTAAGGGTGAACGGCACCACTGTCGCGCTGCGTCGCCGCGAGGCGATGGCCATCCTCGTTTCCTGAGCCCCATGCCCGAACCCGATCCCTACCGTCTTGCCCTCGTCGGGCCGCCGAACTGCGGCAAGACCTCGCTTTTCAACGCGCTGACCGGCGCGCGCCAGAAGGTCGGCAACTATGCCGGCGTCACGGTCGAGCGCAAGGTCGGCCTGTTCACCACCCCCGCCGCGAACCGGATCGAGCTGATCGACCTGCCCGGAACGCACAGCCTGCGCGCGCGCTCGCCCGACGAGGCGGTGACGCGCGATGTCGTGCTGGGCCGCCATCCGGCCGAACCCGCGCCGCAGTTGATGCTGGTCGTCGTCGATGCCGTCGCGCCGCGTTCGGGGCTTCGCCTCGCGATGGAGCTGGTCGCCACCGGCCTGCCGATGATCGTCGTTCTGAACATGATCGACATCGCCCGGCACCGGAAGATCGAGATCGACCGCGCCGCGCTGCAAGCCGAGCTGGGCGTGCCCGTCGTCACCTCGACCGCGGTGCGCAAGGGCGGGCTTGAAGAGCTGCTGACAACGCTCGATGCGACCTTGGCCGAGGGCGTGCCCGAGGCCGGGCCGAACCTCTGGGCGCCGCCCGATGCCGCCGATCTGCGGCTCAGCCACCGCGCTGCCGACCGGCTGATCGCCCGCGCCGTGACGCTTCCGCCCGAACATGACACGCTGACCCATCGCATTGACAAGCTGCTGCTGCACCCGGTCTTCGGGCTCGCGTTCCTGCTGGGCCTATTGTTCGTGATGTTTCAGGCGGTGTTCAGCTGGGCCGCGCCGGTGATGGATCTGATCGACGGCAGTTTCACCGCCGTCGCCGATCTGATCCGCGCCCATGTCCCCGAGGGGCTGGTGCAAAGTTTCCTCGTCGATGCGGTGATCGGCGGCGTCGGCGGCGTGGTGATTTTCCTGCCGCAGATCGTGATCCTGTTCCTGTTCATCCTGCTGCTGGAAGATCTGGGCTACATGGCGCGCGCGGCGTTCCTGATGGACCGGATCATGGGCGGTGCCGGGCTGCATGGCCGGGCCTTCATTCCGCTCTTGTCGTCCTTCGCTTGCGCCATTCCCGGCATCATGGCGACGCGCGTGATCGACAACCCGCGCGACCGCTTCACCACGATCCTCGTCGCGCCCTTGATGACCTGTTCGGCGCGGATCCCGGTCTATACGCTGATCGTTTCGGCCTTCATTCCGGCGCGCTCGATCTTTGGCATCTTCAGCCTGCAAGGGCTTGTGATGTTTGGACTTTATGGCGCCGGCATCGTCTCGGCTCTGGCGGTTTCGGCGGTGGCCAAATTCCTGTTCGCGCGCGGCGAGCCTTCGCCGCCCTTCATGCTCGATCTGCCCGATTACAAGATCCCGCAGGGGCGGTCGGTGGCGATCGGGCTTTGGACCCGCGCGATGGCGTTTCTCAAGCGGGCGGGCACGACGATTTTCACCATGACCGTGGTGATCTGGGTGCTGGCGACTTTCCCGCAGGCGCCCGAGGGCGCAACGCAACCGGCGATCCTCTACAGCTTCGCCGCGGGCATCGGCAAACTGCTCGAACCGATCCTCTCGCCCATCGGCTTCAACTGGCAGATGGCGGTGGCGATCGTCCCCGCGATGGCCGCGCGCGAGATCGCGGTGGCCGGGCTTGCCACCGTCTATGCCGTCTCGGAAGGCGGCGGCGAGGCGGTGCTGGGCACGCTTCTGGCCAGTCAATGGAGCCTTGCGACGGCGCTTTCCTTCCTTGTCTGGTTCATCTTCGCGCCGCAATGCATCTCGACCTTGGCCGTGATCAAGCGCGAGACAGGCTCAGGCAAATGGATGTGGGTGACGGTCGCCTACATGTTTGCTCTCGCCTGGCTCGCCTGTTTCCTGACCTATCATCTGGCTGTGCTGATCGGCTGGGGCTGAGCCCCGTTCACACGATCGGGATCGGGAAAACGTTGCCCGGATCGGTTTCGATGATGACCCCCCCCAGACCGGTCGTATCGGTCAGGACCCAGACCACGGTGTTGTCAGGCCCAAATCGGATCACCGTATCGGCAACCATGTCCGAGCCGGAGCCGGGCAGGATCTCTTCGGTCGCGACGAAATCGAAGGGACTGACCGCCGCGCCTGCGATCCCGGTGCCGTTGTAGACCAGCACATCGTTGTCGGTGAACACATAATCGGTGATCTGGTCGGTCCCGTCGACCCCCATTTGCCCGAAGACGAAGCGGTCGGTTCCCGTGCCCCCGGTCAGGATGTCATCGCCCGCGCCGCCAAACAGCGTGTCGTTGCCCGCACCGCCCAAAAGGGTGTCCACGTCATCACCGCCATTGATCTGATCGGCGTCGTCACCGCCGCTCAGGGAGTCCGAACCGGCCGCGCCGATCAGTGTGTCGGCTCCGGTGCCTCCGTCAATCGTATCCGCTCCGGCCCCCCCGCCCAGATAATCGGCGCCATCGCCGCCGGTGATTGAATCGGCCCCGGCAAGCCCGTAGACCAGATCGTTATCCGCCCCGCCATCGACGGTGTCATCGCCCGCGCCGGCCCTGAGGTCATCGGCACCGCCGTGGCCCAAAATCGAATCCGCCCCGTCTCCCCCCCGCACGGAATCATCGCCAAATCCCGCATAAACGGTGTCATTCCCATCACCGACGTTGATCATGTCATTCCCATTGGCCGACATCACCATGTCATCGCCCGCCCCGGCGCGCAGCAGATCATCGCCATCGCCGCTCCAGAACTGGTCGTTGCCGCTACCGCCGAACATCTCCACCCGGAAAGTCCAGCTGTTCGACCCAAGACTGTTGCCCAGATCGCCGGTGCGGATCCGCACCAGGTCGAAATCGTCGGCCAGAACCAGCTCAACCCCACCGCAAGACAGATATTCGGTGGGATGGAGGGTCATCGGGTCGAAATCTGCTTCGAGCGTGGCGACCGCGTGCAGCGAACGAAAGTCAAGCGTCAGCGTATCGGTGCCACCTCCCCCCGACAGCGTGAAGCGGCCGGTGGTGTCCAGATGGCTCAGCCTCCACGTCTCGTCGGCGACGGTGCCCGCGATATCGGCAAAGCTGTTTCGAAGCGGCGCGCTGTGAAGAGGGGCGCCGAAGGACGGAAAGAGGGCGGGAAAAAGCTGCATGACTGGCCTCATGAGGATACGCGTGAACGGGTCCCACCCTAGGCCCGCCGCGTTTTGAAACCCTTAAGATCGGGGGCGGGTCGAGGGCGCCATCACAGAAATCGGCACCGGCAGCGGATATTCCTGCAAATTCGCGCCCGGCCCGATCCGATCCACCACGGCGTAACGACCGGGCGCGCCCATCGGCGCCAGCACCCCGTGCCAGACATTGCGCAGGATGTTCACCCCCTGCCCCGGCGCCGTCAGAAACGCCCGGAACCGCACCGGCACCCCCTCGGCATCCTCGGCCACGCAGACGAGAAACGGCACGCCATCGAGCGGCAGGAAAGCCTGTGCCCCCAGAGGATGCCGCTCGACCAGATCGAGAGAATAGGGCAGCGCCCGCGCCTGCGCCTCGAAAAGCGAAATCCCCGCCCGGCCCTCGTCATCGAAGGAAAGCCGCGCCAGATCGTGATGGCGCCCGCAGAGCCCACCGTTGATCAGCTTCGTCGGCGGCCCCAGCACGTCGATCAGATCACCGAAGGGCCGAAAGGCCTCGGCCGTCAGGGGCTCTACCGCCAAGCGCTGCATGTCATCCTCCGTCGCATCCGGCCGCAAGGAAAGGCGCAAAATCAGGCAAGTGCAAGGGGGCGACGCGGCTTCGTCGCTTTTGCGCTGGAGGCCGCGTCCCCGCCCCGCTAGCCTGAGACCAAAGGAGAGACCGATGGATGCTGCACTGATCTGGGACTGGGCCACCTTTGCGATGCGCTGGCTGCATGTCGTGACCGCCGTCGCCTGGATCGGCTCGTCCTTCTATTTCATCGCGCTCGATCTGGGGCTGCGGCAAGCCCCCGATCTGCCCAAGGGGGCGGCGGGCGAGGAATGGCAAGTGCATGGCGGCGGCTTCTATCATATCCGCAAATATCTGGTCGCGCCCGAGCGGATGCCCGAGCATCTGACCTGGTTCAAATGGGAAAGCTACGCCACATGGCTTTCGGGCGCCGGGATGCTGATCCTTGTGTACTGGCACCGGGCGGATCTGTTCCTGATCGATCCGGCGAAGATCGACTGGGCGCCCTGGCAGGGGATGGCGATCTCGGCGGCGTCGCTGACCTTGGGCTGGCTGGTTTACGACCGCGCCTGCAAATCGCGTCTGGGAGATTATCCGGCGGCCTTCATGGCGCTTTTGCTGGTCGCGCTCACGGCGATGGCCTGGGGCTACGGGCAGATCTTCACCGACCGCGCGGCTTTCGTGCATCTGGGCGCCTATACCGCCACGATCATGACGGCGAATGTCTTCCTGATCATCATTCCGAACCAGAAGATCGTCGTCGCCGATCTGAAAGCGGGGCGAACCCCCGATCCGAAATACGGCAAGATCGCCAAGCTGCGCTCAATGCACAACAACTACCTGACGCTGCCGGTGGTGTTCTTCATGCTCTCGAACCACGCGCCCTTGGCCTTTGCGACGCGCTATGCGTGGGCGATTGCGGCGCTTGTTTTCCTGATGGGGGTGACGATCCGGCACTGGTTCAACAGCCGCCATGCCCGCAAGCCCGCGCCCTATTGGACGATCCCGGCGACGGTCCTGCTGTTTGGCCTTTGCGTCTGGCTGTCGACCCTTGGTCCGCGCGAGGCGCCCGAGGAAGAGGCCGCCCTGTCGGGCACCGCCTTGCAGTTCGCCCAAGCCCCGGGGTTCGAGGAGGTGGCGAGCCTCGTCACGGCAAATTGTGCCATGTGCCACACCCGCGAACCCGCCTATGAGGGCATCCTGTCGGCGCCGAAGGGGCTTGTCCTCGATACGCCCGAGGCCGTGGCCCGCGCCGCCGAACCCGTCTTCATCTTCGCCGGGCTGACGACGGCGATGCCGCCCGGGGCGGCGAATTTCCTGACGCCCGAAGACCGCGCCGCGATCCGCAGCTGGTATCGCGCGGGGGCCGAGGCCGAACTGGCGCAGAACTGAGCAACGGTCGGGGGGACGGTTACCCCGCGATCAGATGGAAGAAGCTGCCGGTCACATTCCCCCGCACCGATCCGGTCTCGGGCACCGGATTGCCCGCCGCATCGCAGACCTTGGCCAGCGCCGCATCGGGTTGGGCGAGGATCGTCGAGTAATGGAACTCATGCCCGTAAAGTCTTGCTCCGAAAGCATATCCCGGCAAAGGCGCCAGCAGCTCCGCCGAGCGGTAGCCCAGATGCAGGCGGCGCTTTTCATAGCTGGTGACCAGCCCCAGAAGCCCGGTCATCGCATGGGAGACCCCCTCGGCATCGACCAGCGCCGCGCCCAGAACCATGTAGCCGCCGCATTCGCCATGCACAGGCCGCGTTTCGGCAAAGGCCCGCAAGCCGTCCTTGAAACGGCTGGCCGCCGCGATGCGCCCGGCGTGCAGCTCGGGATAGCCACCCGGCAGCCAGCAAAGATCGGCCGAGGGATCAGGCGCCTCGTCGGCCAGCGGCGAGAACGGCAGCACCGTCACCCCGGCCCGCCGCCAGGTCTCCAGCATATGCGGATAGACGAAGGAAAAGGCCGCATCGCGGGCAAGCGCAATCCGCCCCGCGGGCGGCACCGGCCAGACGCCCGGACCGGGCGCGAGGCCAGAGCCAGAGGCCGCCAGAAGCGCCTCCAGATCCACATGCGCCGCGACGAATTCGGCCAGCGCCTCCAGCGTCGCGTCAAGCCCCGCCTGTTCCTCGGCCTGCACCAGACCCAGATGCCGCTCGGGCAGGCTCAGATCCGCCCGGCGCGGCAAGGCCCCCAGCACGGGCAGGCCCAGCCGGTCCATCTCGGCGCGGATCATGCTTTCGTGCCGCGGGCTCGCCACATTGTTCAAGATCACCCCGGCCATCGGCGGCGCCTCGGGGTGGCGGGCAAAGCCAAGCGCGGTCGCGGCCGCCGATTGCCCCTGCCCCTTCACGTCGAGCACCAGCACGACCGGCCAGCCAAACATCCGCGCGATTTCGGAACTGGCGCCGCGACCCGAGCGCCCCGGGTCGGACGGCCCGTCATAAAGCCCCATCGCGCCTTCGAAGATCACCAGATCGGCGCCCGCGGCCTGCCCGGCCAGCGCATCCAGCAGCCCCGCCCCCATCGCCCAGCCATCCAGATTGAAGCTGGGCCGTCCGGCGGCGGCGGCGTGAAAGGCCGGGTCGATGTAATCGGGACCGTTCTTGAAGGGCTGGACCTTCAGCCCGCGCCGGGTCAGCGCGCGCAAGAGCCCGAGCGTCAGCGTCGTCTTGCCCGAGCCCGAGGCGGGCGCCGCAATCGCAAGACCCTTTGGCCAGTCGCTCATCTTTCCCCTCCCGTGCGGACGCGCCCTGATGCGGCTTGGCCGCGGGCCTTGTCAAGCCGCCGCGCCCGGGCCTCGGCGGCCGCGCGGACAAGCGAGATCAGCCGCCAGCCGCCATGCGAAAGCTTGCCAAACGGCAGGCACAGCACCGCCCCCGCGACCGCGCCCAGATGAGCCGCAAGCAACAGCCCCATCGCGGGGGTCTCGCGCAGGGCCAGCAGCGCCAGCCCCGAGCCCGCCAGAACGGCCAGTTGCCCCCGCAAGAAACGGTCCGAACGCGTCCTTTCGGGGGTTTTCAACGGATCGGGACGCAGGGACATCATCGCCAGCCCCGCGAGCATCGCGACCCCGCCCGCCGTGCCAAGGATCACCGGCGCACTGGGCAGCGGATAGGGCGCGGGCTGGCCCGCAACATGGGCGAAAAACCCCGCGACGGTGGCAAGGAAAGTCAGCCCGAAACCGCCCGCAAGCAGGTGATGCGCCCATCGGCGCAGGCGACCCACGGGGCCCGCACGATCCTCGCAGTCACTGAGGTTGCGCAGGGTGAACGCATCGATCAACCCGGCGCGCAGGGCGACGCGGTCCACCGGCACCGGGCCGCGACCCGCGCGCCAAAACAGGATCAGGCGGATCAGCAAAAGAAGTGCCGCCAGCCCCATCACCGCGCCCGTCGCCCCGGCCATGATCGGATGCGGGATCAGCGCGTAAAAGGCCCCCGGCCCGGTGTGGCGCGCAAAGACCTGCGCGAGCGGCTGGGCAAGGAGCAGCGCCAGAGGCGGCAGCGCACAGCAGATCGCGAAGACGGCTTTCGCAGGCCCGAGCGGCTCGCGGTAATCAGCGCGGCGCAGGGCGGAAAGCGTCGCGGGCAGGTTGACCGCGAAGTCATGCGGGGCGGCATATTGGCAATCATGCACGCAAGAGCGGCAATCGTGGCACAGATGGGCGAGATGGCGCAGATCGCCCGTGGCAAGGCTCGGGCGGCCCTGCGCGGCCGGGAAGACGGCGCAAAGCCCGGTGCAGAAGCCGCAGGTGTTGCACAGGTTGAGCGCGCGTTTCGCCTCCGCAAAGGGCTCGGTTTGGGGCGCGGGAGGGATCGGGTTTGGCGGTAAGTTGACGGGACAGGGTTTGACTTTCGACGCGAGCTTTGCCGCCTCGCGCCCGGCGATCCGGCCGAAGACGGCGGCGATGGTGAGCCCGACGCCCGACAGATAGCCCTCGCCCAGGATCGCGCCGCAAATGTTTGTTCCGGCGGCGAAAAGTCTTGGGGCCACCGCCTCGGCAAGCCTCACGCGCGCGGTGGCGTCGAGGACAAGGCCGTAGCGGGTGAAGCCGATGCCGGGGATCATCGGGATGGCATGAAAGGGCGCGACCAGTGGCGCCATGGCGCCCGAGCGCGGCGGATCAAGCGGGCGGCTCAGCGTTGCGGCCAGCCCCGCGGGATCGATGCCGCAAAGCACGGCGAGCGCCTCGGGGGTATCGGCCGAGACGGGCGGGCAAAGCATCGGCGGCAGTTTCTTCGCGGCCTCGGCGCCAAGGATAATCCAGGCGCGGGGATCGGGACGGGCCAGCAGCTTGCGCGCCCAGACCGAATGGCGCTCGGGGCCTTTCACCGCGCCCTCATCGGCGAAGCGGCGGCCGTCGGCCCCCACAACGATGCCGTGCTGCATCCCGTCGACGCGGCTGACGATGCCCGCGTCGTGAAAGGGCGCGCGCGGATCGACGGCAACGACATGGCCATCGCCCGGCTTGCCCGCCGCCTGCGCGCCTTGCGCGAGCGCGTGAAGCAGCGGGCCGCCAAGTTGCTCGCGCGTGCCACGGTTGGCGATCTGCTCCGCCCGCGCGCCGTGGGTCTGCGCGAGCCACTCCCGGTTCGCGCCGATCCCGCCCGAGGCGAGAACCAGTGCCTGCGCGGTGATCTGCTCCGCGCCGATTTTGACCGTCAGCGGGCCTTGATGCGCGGGATCGAACGCCTCGGGCGGCAGGGCCTCGACCGCGATCCCGGCGCGGATCTGTACCCCAAGCTTGCGCGCCCGGGCCAGAAGCGCGTTCGTCAGTGCCTGCCCGCCGCCGCGCAGAAAGACGGTGCGGCGGGAATAGGGCAGATTGCCCTCGGCCCAGGGTTCAAGGCGCACACCCTGCGCCAAAAGCCAGTCGGCCAGATCGCGCGAGCCGTCTGCAAGGGCCTCGGCCAGCGCGGGATCGCCCCCGCCGACGCGGAGAAGATCGCGGCGAAACTCCTCGGCCGGGTAGCTGTCGCGCTGATAGGGCGTCTCGGCGTCCGACGCCACGCGGATGTTGCGCCCGTGCCGCGCGTTCCCGCCCAGCCGCTCGGGCGGCGCGGCGTCAAGGACAAGGACAAAGGCGCCCGCCCGCGCGGCCTCGATCGCGGCGCAAAGCCCGGCCAGCCCCGCACCGATGACGAGGACGCCAACCGAAGCGGGCAAAGGGGTCTGGGGGGCGGGCGTCAAGCTCATGGCACCAAGGTAACGCAAGCCGCGGCCAAGGAAAACCGCCCTAGCGCCGGGTCCAGCCCGCCATCGCCGCAGAAAATTCGGCGCGGGTTTTCGGCAGGGCGGCATTCGGGTCGAGAAGGCCGCTCTCGCGTGCCGCAAGGGCCAAATCGATCAGCAACGGCGGGCGCAGGCCGACCTGTGCCAGCGTCGCGCGATCGGAGAGGATCTGACACGCAGCCCCCTCGGCCACGACCTGACCGGCGCGAAAAAGCGCCACCCGGTCGGCCAGAGCGGCGGCAAGGTTCACGTCATGGGTCGAAAAGACCAGCGTCATGCCGCGGTCCAGAAGCCCGCGCAGAAGCGTCAGAAGCTGCTCGGACCCGGCCTCGTCCAGCCCCGCGGTGGGCTCGTCGAGCAAGAGCACCTCGGGGCGCATCGCGACCGCGCCGGCAATCGCCACGCGCCGCTTTTGCCCGCCCGACAGCATATGCGTCGGCCGGTCGCGCAGGTCGGTTATGGAGAGCGCGGAAAGCGCCTCCTCGACCCGGGCGCGGGCCTCGGGCTCGGACAGGCCAAGGTTCAAAGGCCCGAAAGAGACATCCTCGAAGACCGTCGCGGCGAAAAGCTGATCGTCGGCGTCCTGAAGCACCAGCCCGACCCGGCGGCGCCAGTCGGTCAGGTCCTTGCGGGAATGGCCGGTAGCGGTGCCGCCCAGCAGCACCCGCCCCGCTTGCGGGCGCAAAGTGCCGTTCAGATGCAACAGCAGCGTCGATTTCCCGGCGCCATTCGGGCCAAGGATGGCGAGGCTTTCGCCCTGCGGCACAGCAAGGGAAAGGCCATCGAGCGCCCTCACGCCCCCCGGAAAACTGTAGTGCAGCGCCTCAGCGGCAAGGATCGCGGTCACAGGAACACTCCGGCCGCGGCGATGGCGGCTTGCAGGGTCAGGATCAGGCCAAGGATCACCGGCGAGGCCGCGGGTCGGTTCGAGAGCACCCGCATCTCGCCCTGCCAGTTGCGCGCCGCAAGCCCGGTTTCAAGGCGACGCGCACGGGCCAAAGCGCGCGGCAAAAGCGCCGCGATCACCTGCGCCGTCGAGCGCAGCCAGCGCGCGCGGGTGGCGTGGCCGAGACGAGCGCGTTGCGCGGTGGTCATCGCGGCGGCCTCCTCGGCCAGAATGAACACAAAGCGATAGGTCAGCAGCGCGATCTCGACCAGTTCGGCGGGCACCCCCCAGGCGCGCAGCCCCGAAAGCAGATCGGCGGCGGGCGTGGTGGTGGCGAGGAAGAGCAGGCAGCAGGTTGCGGCCGTCGCCCGGGCCACTAGGTCCGCGACGGCGGCGGGGCCGCCCGGGGCAAGGCCGAGGCCCTGAGGCCCGATCTGGACCAGAAGCACCAGCGCCCCGGTGGCAAGAAACCCAAGCGGCAGCACCGCGACCGAGGCCCAGAAACGCGGCGAGACCCGGGCGCCCGCGAAGGTGAAGGCAAGGATCGCGACCGTGACCAGCACCGCCCCGGGAAAGGGCGGCAAGGTCACGGCCAAAAGCAGAAACCCCAGTCCGATCAAGGCCTTCTCGGCCAGGGGACGATGGCGCCAATGCCCTTGCGCGGCAACCCGGTCGATCGAGGCAATGCTCATGGCCGGGTCTTTGCCTTACTCGGCCGGGGTCGCGACGGCGCGCGGCGCCGATTTCGACTCGGTCTTCGCCGTCTCGGCCTTGGCGCGTTCGTGGCGGCGCCCGATCACATAGCCGATGATCAGCGCGCCAAGCGCGGCCTGCGAGGCGAACAGAAGGCTTTCGATCTCGCCGCTCGGCGGTTCCCAGAGCGGCGCGGCCCAGGGGGTGAAGCCGGGCTTCGTGGCCTCGATCGCGGCCGAAGCCTGATCGTCGGTGCCCGCGAACTCGCCCGAGACGAACAGAAGCGGCAGCGCCACGAGGGCGAGCGTCGCCCCCATTAGCGCGAGGGTACGTTTGCAGACCATCAGCGGACCTCCCCTGTGATCGTGCGCAGATCGACGCCGCCCTTGCCAGCGAGCGCTTCCATGACGATGACGGTCAGGAAGCCCTCGGCCAGCGCCAGCGGAATTTGCGTCAGCGCGAAGATCGAGCCGAATTTCAGCGCCGAGCCCCAGAGGCCGGAGACCGGATCGGGATAGGCAAGCGCAAGCTGCACCGAGGTCATGAGATAGGTGGCGAGGTCGCCCAGAGCCGCGGCGATGAAGACGCTGACGGCGACCGAAAGGCCGATCTTGCGGCCGAGCGTCCAAAGCCCCCAGGCAACCCAGGGCCCGACGACGGCCATCGAAAAGGCATTGGCGCCGAGCGTCGTCAGCCCGCCATGCGCCAGCAGAAGCGCCTGAAACAACAGCACGATCAGCCCCAGAACCGCCATCACCGAGGGCCCGAAGATCACCGCGCCAAGGCCGGTGCCGGTCGGGTGCGAACACGAGCCGGTCACCGAGGGGATCTTCAGCGCCGAAAGCACGAAGGCAAAGGCGCCCGAGGCCGCAAGGGTCATCCGCGCCTCGGGGCGTTCCGCGACGATACGGCGAATTTTAACAGCGCCCGCCACCACAAAGGGCGCCGAGGCGGCATACCAGAATGCGCAATGGGAAACGGGGAGATACCCCTCCATGATGTGCATGTTAATTCCTTCCACTGTCCCGCGTCGCTTTCGAGAGACCGGAGGCACCCCGCCCCGGGAAGGCTTGCGACGCTCGAGCGATGGCAGGTCTCCTGACTTGCGGGTCAGACAACTCCGGTCACCTTCCCGATCCGGGCCCCGTGGAAAAGGGGGGATCAGTGGTCTACGACCGTCGTCTCGCCGCTCACAGTTGCGGGGGCAGCCACGGATTCGGCCCCTGATGGGTAATCCTCACCGTGTTCCCTATTAATCCCGTCCAGTTGGGAACCATCGCCGTCACTATCCACCGCCTGTCGGCAGTGTCAAGGGCGGGAAACGTCACGCATTGGGCAGATTGCGACGCAGCAGGTAAATGTCCATCACCCAGCCATGCCGGGCGCGCAGATCGGCCCGCGCCTGAAGGATTTGCGCCGTGACCTCGGCCACACGGCCTTTGATCAGCACCTCTTCGGGCATGGCGACACAGGCGCCCCAGAAGATCGTCAGCCCTGCGGGATCAAGGCTCTGGAACGAGCATTCGCCATCGAGCATGGCGACGACGGTGTCGGTGCCCGCGGGCCAGCCGTGATCGCGCAATTGCCGACCGGTGGTGATCTGCACCGGGGCGCCGATCTCGTTCAAGGGGATCGCATGGGCGGCGCACAGCGCCTGAATGGCGGTGATGCCGGGGATGACTTTCGTCGTGATCGGCAGGCGGGATTTCAGCCGCTCCGCGATGCGCAGGGTGCTGTCGTAAAGCGAGGGATCGCCCCAGACGAGCAGCGCCACCCTGCCATTAAGTCCTTGGCAATGCGTGGTGATTTCCGCCATCCATGCCTCGGCGATGGCGTCGTGCCAGTCGTCCACGCCCTTGCGATAGGACGGGTTCGCGGCATCCCGCACCGGCAGTGCAAAGTCGATGACCTTCGCCGCCGGGTTCGTCAGATGCGCCGAACAGATGCCCCGCCGCAGCCCGGCCAGATCGGATTTGTCGGCGCCCTTCAAAGGGATCAGGATCAGATCGGCGGCATTAATCGCATCGATCGCCTGAAGCGTCAGATGCCGCGGATTGCCGGTGCCGATGCCGATCAGGGTCAGCTCGATCATCTCAGACCTCCGGGTCGTAAAGCGGGCCGTAGAGGATGAGCGCGGGCTTGTCCGAGCGTTCCTGGGCCAGGCTCGCCGCAAGATCGGCCACGGTCGAGCGGGTGCAGCTTTGCTCGGGGTGGCCCACGGCTTCGGCGAGCAGCGCGGGGGTGTCGGGGGCCAAGCCATGCGCGATCAGATCAGTGGCGAGCTTCGGGAAGGTGCGCTTGCCCATGAAGACGACGGTCGTCGCGCCCTTGTCTGCGAGCGCGGCCCAGTTCAGCCCCTCGGGCAGATCGCCCGTCACATCGGCGCCGGTGACGAATTGCACGCGCCGCGCGGTCAAACGGCGCGTCAGCGGCAGCCCGGCCGCGGCCGCCGCCGCACAGGCCGAGGGCACGCCGGGGATGATTTCGTAAGGAATGCCCGCCTCGCTCAGCGCGACAAGTTCTTCTTCCAGTCGCCCGAACAGCCCCGAGTCGCCCGATTTCAGCCGCACCACCTTCAGCCCGGTCAGCGCGTGATCGACGAGTAGCTGGCTCACATGATCCTGCTTCGGCGAGGGCCGCCCGGCCCGCTTGCCGACCGCGATGAGTTCAGCCCCCTCGCGCGCATGACCCAGGATCGGCCCGGCGGAAAGGTCATCGAACAGCACCACATCGGCCTTGGCCAGCCGGTCGGCGGCCTTGAGCGTCAGCAGTTCCGGGTCGCCCGGACCCGAGGAAACGAAGGAGACGAAGCCGCTCATTCGGTGCCCTCCGGGAAGCGCGGATGAGTGCCCAAGGGGCGGTAGCGGCGGTCGTAATCGCCCGCGTAAAGGCGGGATTCGTCGAAATCCTCGGTGGCGAGCGACCGGCCGACAAGGATCAGCGCGGTGCGCTCCATCTCGGCGCCGATGGCGGTTTGCAGGGTCGCCAAAGTTGCCCGGACAACGCGCTGATCGGGCCAGCTCGCGCGCCACACGACCGCCACCGGACACTCGGCGCCATAATGCGGCGTCAGCTTTTGCACAACATCATCAAGCACATGCACGGACAGGTGAATGGCCAGAACCGCACCGGTGCGGGCGAAATTCTCCAGCGTCTCGCCCTCGGGCATGGCCGAGGCCCGCCCCGAGGTGCGGGTCAGAATGACCGATTGCGCCACCCCGGGCAGCGTCAGCTCCGCCCCCAAGGTCGCGGCGGCGGCGGCAAAGGAGGGCACGCCGGGCGTCACATCATAAGGAATGTTCAAGGCGCGCAGACGGCGCAGCTGCTCGCCCATCGCCGACCAGATCGAGAGATCGCCCGAATGCAGCCGGGCGACATCGTGCCCCGCCGCATGCGCTTCGGCGATCGTGTCGATGATGGCGTCAAGGCTCATCGGCGCGGTGTTGACGATCTTCGCGCCGGGCGGGCAATGCGCCAGCAGCGCCTCGGGCACCAGCGATCCGGCGTAAAGACAGACCGGACACGACGCGATCAGATCGCGGCCCCGGATCGTGATCAGATCCGCCGCCCCCGGCCCCGCGCCGATGAAATGCACCGTCATTCGTCGTCTCCCTCCGCCACGGCAAGGACCACCCCGCCGATCACCTGTCGGGGCAGCACCAGCCGCGCCCCCTTGCCCGCCGCGACCAGCGCCGCGGCCTCTGCCACCGATCCGGTGCCTTTCAGCCCCCGGACCCGCTCCGATTGCGACGGCGTGTCCACCCCCGCAACCGTGACGCCGATCACCCGATAGTCGGGCAGAGCGGCGGCAAGCTCTTCGGCTTTTTCGCGCGCCGTGGCAAGAGCATCCACCTTTCCCACGGACGCGACGGCATGGCGCAGCGGTTTCGACCCGGCGCCAGACCGAAAACCGACACCGGCCACTTTCATCGCCGCCCGCTCCATTGCAGCTGCGGACGGCTGGGCGACCAGCCGCGCATCCGGCCGAGCGGCTGGGCCTCGGCAATGTCGATGCGCAAAAGCTGGCCGCCGTGGCGTTCGTGCAGGCGCATCAGCAGGGTCTCGCTCTCCAGCGTCACCGCATTGGCGACGATCCGCGTGCCGGGGGCGAGACGCTCCCAGAGCCAGTCGTGCAGCGCCTGCGAGCCGCCGCCACCGATGAAGACGGCATCCGGCAAAGGCAGGTCCGTCAGCGCCTCGGGGGCCGCGCCATGCACCGCCTGCATCCGGGCGCCAAACCCGTAACTGTCGATATTGGCGCGGATATTTTCGATCCGGTCGGCCCGCGGTTCGATCGTGATCGCCCGCCCGCCCGCCAAGCACCACTCGACCGAGACCGAGCCGGAGCCGCCGCCGATGTCCCACAACAGCTCGCCCGCCCGGGGCGCAAGTGCCGCAAGGGTCAGTGCCCGCATCGGCGCCTTGGTGATCTGCCCGTCATGGGCAAAGGCGGTTTCCGGCCGACCCGGCGTGGCGGAAAGACCGACCTCAGGCGCCAGATCAGCCGCGTCGAGCGCCACCGCGACCAACGCAGAAACATCCGTCAGATCATAGTTTTGCGCGGCGACGTTGCGCAGGCGCTCGGCCGGGCCACCCAGCCGTTCGGCCACCCCCATCCGCACCGCGCCATAGCCGTTCGCGCAAAGCCAGGCGGCCAGATCGCCCACCGCCGCGCCATCTCGCAGCGTCACGACAACGCGCGCCCCGCGCACCAGCGCCGCCCGCAGCCGCCCGAACGGTGCCGCATGCAGCGCCAGCGCTGTCACCTCCTCGATGCGCCAGCCCAGCCGCGCACACAGCAGCGCGACCGTGCCCGGCACCGGAAAGGCGCGCCAGTCTTCGGGTGCAAGCCGCTCGGCCAGCATGGACCCCGCGCCGAACCAGAACGGATCGCCCGAGGCCAGAACCACCGTCGCCCGCCCGCGGCAGTCCAGCACCGGGGCAATGTCGAAAGGCACGGGCCAGGCCCGGCCACGATCCCCCGCGCCGACCAGATCCAGATGCCGCGGCCCGCCGAAGATCACCTCGGCCTTTTCCAGCGCCTGACGGCTTGCCAAAGGCAGCCCATCAAGGCCATCTTCGCCAAGACCCACGATGCTCAACCACGGATCAGACATGACGCGCCTCCTTGTGCTTGGCGGCACCACCGAAGCCAGTCGACTGGCGAAAACCCTTGCCGAGCAAGGCTTTGAGGCGGTCTTTTCCTATGCGGGCCGGACCGATGCGCCCGTGGCGCAGCCGCTGCCCACCCGCATCGGCGGTTTTGGCGGCATCAACGGGCTCGTCGACTATCTGAAGCGCGAGGGCGTGAGCCATGTGATCGACGCCACCCACCCTTTCGCCGCGCAGATGAGCGCGAATGCCGTCGCGGCCTGTGCCACGGCGGGCGTGCCCCTTTGCGCCTTCGAGCGCGCGCCCTGGGCCGCGCAGGAGGGCGACCGCTGGACCCATGTCCCCGATCTTGCGGGCGCCGTCGCCGCGCTGCCGCAAGCCCCGGCGCGGGTGTTCCTGGCCATCGGCAAACAGCATCTGGCCGAGTTTGCCGCCGCACCGCAGCATCACTATTTGCTGCGGTTGGTCGACCCGCCCGAAGGCGCCCTGCCCCTGCCCGATGCCAAGGCGGTGATCGCCCGCGGACCCTTTGACATTCAAGGGGATACGGAATTGCTGCGCAGCGAAACCATCACCCATATCGTTGCCAAGAACGCGGGCGGCGCGGGCGCCGAGGCCAAACTGATTGCCGCCCGCAGCTTGGACCTGCCGGTCATTCTGATCGACCGGCCCATGGTCCCCGCGCGCGAGATCCGCGCGACGCTCGAGGGGGTGATGGGCTGGCTCGCCGATCACGGCGCGACGCCGCGCGGCGTGTAGACCCAGCGCCCGATGCGGCGGGTGCTGGCATTGCCGACCAGAACCACGGTGCGCATGTCGGCCATTTCGGGCGTTGCATCGCGCAGTTCGACCACATTGATCGCCTGTTCGGGCGTCGTCACGGCGCGCGCAAACAGGATCAGCCGCTCGGGCTCGCATTCCTCGCGCAGGATGTCCAGCACGCGGGTGAACTGATGCGGGCGCGATTTCGAGCGCGGATTGTAAAACGCCATCGCGAAATCCCCGCGCGCCGCGTGGCGCAGCCGCTTTTCGAGAATTTCGAAAGGTTTGAGATTGTCCGAAAGGTTGATGGCGCAGAAGTCATGCCCCAAGGGCGCCCCGGCCGCCGCCGCCGCCGCCAGCATCGCGGTGATGCCGGGCAGGATGCGGATCTCGGTCTGCGCGTATTCCGGATGGGCTTCCAGCGCCTCGAACAGCGCCGAGGCCATCGCAAAGACCCCCGGATCACCCGAGGAGACCACCACCACGCGCCGACCTTCGGCTGCCATTTCAAGGGCATGGGTCGCACGATCGAGTTCCACCCGGTTGTCGGTCGGGTGCAGCGTCAGCCCCTCGCGCGCGGCGATGCGAGCAACATAGGGGATGTAGCCCACGATATCGGTGGCCTCGGCCACGGCGGCCACCACCTCGGGCGTCACCAGATCTTCACGGCCCGGCCCAAGCCCGGCAACGACAACCCAACCGCTCATTCCTCGCCCCCCAGTTCCGGCCGCCGCCCCTGCCCGTGCACCAGCACGATGGCGAAATAGGGACAATCCTCCTCGGCCACATCGACCAGACGCGCGATGCGCTCGGTCGGCATCGTGCCGCGCTCGACCAGCCACGCAGCCTCGAGCCGCCCCGCAACCGCAAGCGCGCGCTTGATTTTCGGCAGGTTGCGCCCGGTCTTCATCACCACGATCGCATCCGACCGTTCCATATGCGCGACCAGATCCGCCTCGGGCAAAGTCCCCGCCATCACCGTCAGCACATCGTCACCCCAGGTGATCGGCGTGCCCGTCGCCCACCAGCAGCCCACCATGCCGGGAATGCCGGGGATCACTTCGACCTCGGCCCGCCCCTGCAGGCGGGTGTAAAGGTGCATGAACGAGCCATAAAGGAAGGGATCACCTTCACAGAGCACAACAATATCGCGGGTTTTCGAAAGTTCCGAAAGTCGCGACGCCCAGTCGTCGTAAAACCGCGCCAGCGCCTCGTTATATTCCGGGGACTCGACCGGAAGTTCGGTCGTCACCGGATATTCCATCGCATGCTCGACCACATCCGGGCGCAGCATCCCCTCGACGATCCGCCGCGCCTGACCGGGCCGCCCCGCCTTGCGGAAATGCGCGATGTCGGTCGCGCCACGAATGGCGCGGTCGGATTTCACCGAGATCAGCTCGGGGTCACCCGGCCCAAGACCGGCGCAAAGGATGCGTCCCATCTCTATTCCTTCCGACTGGCCAAGGCGTTCACCGCCGCGACAGTGATGGCCGAGCCGCCAAGCCGCCCCTCGACAATCACCCACGGCACCGGATTCGCCAGCGCCAGCGCCGCCTTCGATTCCGCGGCGCCGATGAAGCCCACCGGACAGCCGATGATCGCCGCCGGGCGCGGGCAGGACGGGTCTTCGAGCATGTTCAAAAGGTGGAACAAGGCCGTCGGCGCATTGCCGATCGCCACCACAGCCCCTTCGAGTTTCGGGCGCCACAGCTCCAGCGCCGCGGCAGAGCGGGTGTTTTCCATCTCGCGCGCCAGTTCGGGCACGCGGGGATCTTGCAGCGTGCAGATCACCTCGTTCTGCGCGGGCAGACGGGCGCGGGTGATACCTTCGGAAACCATCCGCGCATCGCAGAGGATCGGCGCCCCGGCTTCAAGCGCGGCACGGGCTGCAATCGCCATGCCGGGCGCGAAGCGGACGTGATGTTCCAGCCCCACCATCCCGGCGGCATGGATCATGCGGACCACCACCACCTCTTCCTCGGCGGTGAAGCGGGCCAGATCGGCCTCGGCGCGGATCGTGGCGAAGGACTGCACATAGATCTTCGCGCCGTCCTTTTCATACTCATGGGGCATCGGGGGTCATCCTTCGGGTTGGCGCGCTCATAGCCTCTCCTCGAGGCTTGCCGCAATCGAATTGCGCCGGGTGAGCCAGAGGCCCGCCTCGGCGAGACGGCGGAAAAGATCGCGCATGGCGTCAAGCGCCTCGGGGTTTTCGCGGGAAAGGAACGCGGTCACGTCGTCGCGGCCGAGCGTCGCCTCGTGGTAAAGATCGAAGAGATGTGCGGGCACGACCTGGGCCAGATGCGCAAAGGCCGCCATGTGATCGAGCGTCGCCGCGATCTCGGCACCGCCGCGGAAGCCGTGCCGCATCATCCCCTCGACCCAGGCCGGATTGCTGGCACGGGCCCGCACGACGCGGGCGATTTCCTCGGGCAGGCTACGGGCGCGCGGGCGGTTTGGGTCGGTGGCGTCCAGATGGTAAAGCGCGGGGGCCTCGGCGCCCAGACGCGCGAGGGCGGCGGCAAACCCGGCTTCATGCGCGGCATAGTCCGAGGCCAGCAGGATATCGCTTTCGGGCAGATCCTGCGCATGCACGAAACTGTCGGCCCCCCTCAGGCGGGCTTCCAGAGCCGCCCGGTCAGCGCTGATTTCACCTTTTTTGTCAATGGCATAGGAGGAAGCGGCAAGCCAGGCCTCGCCCGCTTTCGCCCGCGCCTCGGGGGTAAAGGCGTCCATCGCCGTGCCCATGTTCAAGCCGTATTGGCCGGGGCGCGGGCCAAAGACGCGCGGGGCGGCGGCAAGGTAGGGGTTGTCCTCCGCTGCCTCCTCGCGGGTGGCCAGCGCCTCGGCGCCGGTCTCGAAAAGCTGGGCGAGACCCGGAAAGATGTCGCGGAAAAGGCCCGAGACCCGCAAAGTCACGTCGATGCGGGGGCGGCCGAGCAGGGCGAGCGGAATGACCTCGACCCCCGAGACCCGGGCCGCGCCCTCGTCCCAGACCGGTTTCAGACCGGCCAGATGCAGCGCCATGGCGAATTCCTCGCCTGCCGTCCGCATCGTGGCACTGCCCCAGAGATCGACAACCAGCCCCCGCGGCCAGTCGCCATGATCTTGCAGGTGTTTGCGCAGCAGTTCCTCGGCCAGTTTCACGCCTTGGGCATGGGCGGCACGCGAAGGCACGGCGCGGGGATCGACAGAGAACAGATTGCGCCCGGTCGGCAGCACGTCCGAGCGCCCGCGCGCCGGGCTGCCCGAGGGGCCGGGGGGCACACGCTTGCCCGCCAAAGCGGCCGAGAGCCCCGCCTGTTCTTCGGTCCCGCAAGCGCCCTGCCCCAGCACATGCAGCCCGTCACCAAACAGGCTTTCCTTGATATCGCAGACAAAACGGTCGATGCGGGTGATCGCTTCGGCAGCCGAGGCTTGGGCGGGAATGCCCAGATCATCCTCGACGCCGCTCGCGCGGGCTTCGTCACGGATATCGGCGATCAGCCGGTCGCGCCGGGCGGGGTCGAGCCCGTCGGCGGTGGAATATTCATCGAGCAGCCGTTCGAGCCGCGCCATCCCCTCGGGCACGGCCGCGCGCGACAAGGGCGGCGGCAGATGGCCGAGCGTCACGGCGCAAAGCCGCCGTTTCGCCTGCGCCGCCTCGCCCGGGTCGTTGACGATGAACGGATAGACGACGGGCGCCGCCGCCAGCACCTCGGGCCAGCAGGTTTCCGACAGCGCAACGGCTTTGCCCGGCAGCCATTCGAGCGTGCCATGCGCGCCCATATGAACGAGCGCGTCGATGCCCTGCGCCTTCAGCCAGAGGTAAAAGGCGACATAGGAATGCCGCGGCGTGCGGGAAAGATCGTGATAGTCACCGTCGCGGCTTTGCACATCGCCACGCTCGGGTTGCAGCGCGATCAGCGCAGAGCCTCGGCGCAGGGCGGCAAAGTGGAAGGCGCCATCGCTGCAGGCCGGATCGGTCTCGGGGGCGCCCCAGGCCTCGGTCAGCGCCTGACGCAGCGGCTCGGGCAGGGTTTGAAACGCGGTCAAATACTCGGCCAAGGGCCAGCTCAAGCGCTCACCCGCCAGCGCTTCGAGGGGCGCGCCGGGGGCAATCGCATAGCCTTCTGTCGTCAACTGGGCCAGCAAAGCCTCGGTCGAGGCGAGCGCATCAAGGCCGACGGCATGGGCCATCTGCCAGGCGCGGCCGGGATAGGTCGACAGAACCACCGCCAGCTTGCGCGCGGCAGCCGGGGTTTTGGCCAGCCGATGCCAGCCGGTGATGCGGTCAAGCGCCGCCTCGACCCGGGCCGGATCGGCGCGATGGGCGAAGCGGGAATATTCCAGATCAGGATCGCGCGGTTCAGGCGCCTTGAACGAGACGACACCGGCGAACAGACGGCCGTCGACCTCGGGCAGGACGACATGCATGGCGAGGTCCGCGGGCGAGAGGCCCCGGTCGGCCTGCGCCCAATCGCGCTTGCGGGCGGTGGACAGGGCAACCTGGAAGACCGGCACGTCGTAGCGGTCAAAGGGGGTCATGCCATCGGCGCCCTGCGCCGAAAAGGCGGTGGCATTGATGACAAGCGCCGGGGCGCGGCCATCGAGCCGGGCTTGCAGGGCATCGCCCAACCCCTCGGCCTTCAGCGAGGCCGCAAAGACGCCGCAAGCCGCGAAGCCGCGCGCGCGCAGACCCGCGATCAGCGCGTCGATCGGCGCCGTATCGGCCGAGGTCAGATAGGAGCGGTAGAAGGACACCAGCGCCAGCGGCCCCTCGCCTTCGGGCGCGGGGATCACGCCCTTGGCGGGGTCGTAAAGACCCCAGTCGGGCAAGCGCTTGTCGCCCGGCACCGGGGGCGCATAAAGACCCGAGGCCAAGGCCAGCTGCGCCAGCGCCGCCTGCGCCGCGACGGCGCCGCCCGCATCGCAGAGTTCCTTCAGCCGGCGCAGCGTCGAAACCGGCAGGGTCGACAACTCGTCCAGCCGTTCATCCGGGCGGCCATCGGCGGGCAGCACCGCCAGCGCGATGCCCTTGCGCCGACACAGATCCTGCACCGAGGCGAGGCCATAGGGCCAGTAGGTCTCGCCGCCGATCAGCCGGATCAGGATGCCCTTGGCGCCCGACAGCGTGTTTTCAACGTAAGTATCGACCGAAATCGGATGTTTCAGCGCCACGAGATTGGCGAGACGCAGGCTCGGCAGCCGCCCGCCCGCCCGTTTCCAGCCCGCCGCGAAAGCGCCCAGATCGCTGTCGGAAAGCGACAGCACCACAAGATCGGCCGGGCGCTGACCGAGATCGGTCGGCACCGCGGTTTCCTCGAGCCCGTGGCTTTCGCGGAAGACGACATGCATCAGGCGGCGACCCCGTCCATCAGCACCGCGCGGATCGCGGCCTCGTCGACATCGTCATGCTCGGCGATGACGACCAGCGCCGAGCGGCGAGTATCAGCCCCCCACGGACGGTCGTATTGATGCCGCACGCGCTCGCCCACGGCCTGCACCAAGAGCCGCATCGGCTTGCCGGTCACGGCGACATGACCCTTGACGCGCAGGATGTTCTGTTCGCGCGCCAGCCGCTCGATCGCGGCAACGAGTTTCGCCGGATCGGCGATTTCCGGGATCTCGATCACCACCGTGTCGAAATCGTCATGCTCGTGTTCGCCGTGGTCGTCGTGATGGCTCGGCCGCGCCGCCAGATCGTCTTCGGCGGCGGCGCCAAGGCCAAGGATCACCTTCGGATCGATCACGCCCTCGGTCAGCGGCAGGATCGGCAGCTTGCGCGGCACTTCCGCCTCGATCAGCGCACGGGCGGCTTCGACGCCTTCTTCCCCGGCCAGATCGGCCTTCGACAGAAGGATGATGTCAGCGCAGGCGATCTGATCCTCGAAGACCTCGGAGAGGGGCGTTTCGTGATCGATGCTGTCATCGGCCAGACGCTGCGCATCGACGGCCTCCACATCGGGGGCAAAGCGGCCCGCGGCGACGGCCTCGGCGTCAGCCACGGCAATCACGCCATCCACCGTGATCTTCGAGCGGATCGCGGGCCAGTCGAAGGCCTTGAGCAGCGGTTTCGGCAGCGCCAGACCCGAGGTCTCGATCAGGATGTGGTCGGGGCGGACGCGCCGGGCCATCAGAGCCTCGATCGTCGGGATGAAGTCTTCGGCGACGGTGCAGCAGATGCAGCCATTCGCCAGCTCGACAATGTTTTCATCGGGGCAGTTTTCATCGGCGCATTGGCGCAGAATCTCGCCATCGACGCCGACGGTGCCGAATTCATTGACGAGAACCGCCAGCTTGCGGCCCTGCGGGTTCGCCATCAGGTGGCGGATCAGCGTGGTCTTGCCCGCCCCGAGGAAGCCGGTGATCACGGTGACGGGGATTTTGACGAGATCGGACATGGGTCACTCCTGCGGGGGAATACGGGCAAGACATTGCTTGCGAAAGATTTCAGGGCGCTCGCGCCAGGGGATCAGGCCCTTTTCGGCGGCCTCGAACTGGGCGGCACCGGCGAGGATCGTCTCGGCGTCGCGGGCGTCGAGGCGGCCGAAGACATAGGACCATTTGCCGGGGCCAGAGAGCGCGACGGTGCAGCCCTGACCGCAGGCGGAGAGGCATTCGACCGGCACGATTTTCACTCCCTCGGGCACGGGCAGCGCGGCGAGCGCATGGGCGAGACGCTCGCCCGGGCGCGTGGTCGCGCCTTCGGCCAGCGGACAGGCGCCACAGCCCGCGGCGCCCACCGTGCAACCCTCGCAGCCCAAGGGGGCCGCAGCGGTGCCGCGACAGGTGGTGCAGACATGCAGCGTGGTGGCCATCGCCCCTCCTAGTGGGTTTGGGGGAACGGCCAGAGTGAGAGCGCAGACGCCCTGCCCCCGGTCGCGGAACACCCCGTCCGCCCGAAATCCATGCGCTGGCAGGTCTCCCGGCTTGCGGATGCGAGGGGGGATGCCCCTCACGGTCGCCCCCCCTTCCCGGCTTTTGCCAGTGGCCTGGGGCGCCCTCTCCGGTCACGGTCGCGGGGGCGGCTGCGGTCGGGTTTCGCGGCGAAGCCGTCGCAATTCCCTTCACATTCCCTCTTCGCCTGTCATAGGACAGAAACCAGCGCCCGCCCTGAGTGGCCAAGACGCGATCTATTGTCAAGCGCGAGGACCGCCCCGATGACGCCAGAAAACGACACCCCCGCCGAAGCTTCCTCCGAAGGCACCGACGAACTGGCGCGGCATGCCTCGAAGATGGCGAAGAAGAAGGCCGCGCGCGACAAGATCATGGCGCAGAAATCGGGGGAAAAGGGGCTGATCATCGTCCATACCGGCTCGGGCAAGGGCAAATCCTCGGCCGGGTTTGGGATGATTCTGCGCTGCATCGCGCATGAGATGCCCTGCGCCGTGGTGCAGTTCATCAAGGGCGCCTGGGATACGGGCGAGCGGCGCCTGCTGACGACGCATTTCGGCGCGCTGTGCCAGTTCCACGCGATGGGCGAGGGCTTCACCTGGGAAACCCAGGACCGCGAACGCGACATCGCGGCGGCGGTCGCTGGCTGGGAAAAGGCGAAGGAGCTGATCCGCGATCCGAGGGTCCGGATGGTGCTCTTGGACGAGATCAACATCGCCCTGCGCTATGGCTATCTTGATGTCGAGGAAGTGCTGGCCTTCCTGCGCGACGAGAAACCCGAGATGACCCATGTGGTGCTGACCGGCCGCAACGCCGCCGAGGCGCTGATCGAGGCGGCCGATTTGGTGACCGAGATGGGCCAGATCAAGCACCCGTTTCGGGCCGGCATCAAGGGACAGCCGGGCGTCGAGTTCTGAGGGCAAGGCCGGGGGCGCTGCCCCCGGACCCCCGGGATATTTCGGGCAAGATAAATCAAGAACATTAGGGGTTTCGTAACCATGCTCGGGCAAGCTGTAGGTACGGTACAGGGAGGGATCCCGATGACCGTGCAAGGTAAAAGCGCCGCGTCTTCCCCGCGCAAGCGGCCCAAGACGCGGCGTCCCGAACCCTCTATTGCATTTATCTTGCTCCTAAATATCCCCGCCGGAGGCTCCCGCAGTTTCACCCCGCGCAGCCGGAGGAGTTCATGACATCCTTGATGATCCAGGGCGCGGGCTCGAATGTCGGCAAGTCGATGCTGGTTGCCGGTCTGTGCCGGGCGGCGCGGCGGCGGGGGCTGTCGGTGGCGCCGTTCAAGCCGCAGAACATGTCGAACAATGCCGCCGTCACCGCGGATGGCGGCGAGATCGGCCGCGCGCAGGCATTGCAGGCGCTGGCCTGCGGGCTTGAGCCGATCACCGACATGAACCCGATCCTCTTGAAGCCCGAAAGCGATGTCGGTGCGCAGGTCGTGGTGCAGGGCAAGCGGCTCACCACCACCCGGGCGCGCGACTATGCCAAGCTCAAGCCGCAGCTGATGGGCGCGGTGCTGGAGAGTTTCAACCGGCTCAAGGCGACCCATGATCTGGTGATCGTCGAGGGCGCAGGCAGCCCGGCCGAGGTCAATCTGCGCGCGGGCGACTTTGCCAACATGGGCTTTGCGCGCGCGGCCGACGTGCCCGTGGTGCTTGTCGGCGATATCGACCGCGGCGGCGTGATTGCGCAGATCGTCGGCACGCAGGCGGTGCTCGACCCCTCCGACGCCGAGATGATTTCCGGCTTTCTGATCAACAAATTCCGCGGCGATGTCACGCTGTTTGACGATGGCTATCGGCTGATCGAGAGCCGCACCGGATGGCGCGGCTTCGGCACGCTGCCGTGGTTTCCGCTTGCCCACAAGCTGCCCGCCGAGGATGCGCTCGACATTGCCTCAGGCCCCGCGACCGAGGGCACGGTGATTGCCTGCCTGACGCTGTCCCGCATCGCGAATTTCGACGATCTCGACCCGCTCGCGGCGGAGCCCGGGGTGCGGATGGTGATGGTGAAGCCGGGTCAGCCGATCCCGGCCGAGGCGCGGCTCGTCATCCTTCCGGGCTCGAAATCCACCCGCGGCGATCTGGCGTTCCTGCGCGATCAGGGCTGGGACGTGGACCTGCTGGCCCATGTCCGGCGCGGCGGCCATGTGCTCGGCATTTGCGGCGGTTATCAGATGCTCGGCCGCTCGGTCGCCGACCCCGAGGGGATCGAGGGGCCCGCGGGCACCACCCCCGGTCTTGGCCTCCTGGACGTCGAGACAGTGATGACGCCCGACAAGCGGTTGACGCGGACGAAAGCGACCCATGCGGGCAGCGGTCTGGCGGTCGAGGGCTATGAAATCCACATCGGCCGGACCGAAGGGGCCGACCGCGCGCGGCCCTTTGCCCTGATCGACGGGCAGCCCGAGGGCGCGATCTCGGCCAGTGGCAAAGTCATCGGCAGTTACCTGCATGGGCTCTTCGGCGCCGATGATTTCCGGGCCGCGTTCCTGAGCGGCCTTGGCGTTACCGCCTCGGGGCAAAGCCATGCGGCGGGGGTCGAGGACACGCTCGAGGCGCTGGCCGATCACATCGAGGCGCATCTCGACGTGACCGGATTGCTTTCGCTCGCGCGTTAACGCACGTCCCACGTGGTCGGCAGGTTTTCCTGCCAGCCCGCCCGGTGCAGAAGCGGCGTGTCATCGGTGAACTCGGGCGTGCCGATGCAGAGCCAGGCAACGAATTCCCAGTCCGGCGGCGTGTTCAGAAGCCGCTCGACCGCCTTCGGGTCCAGCACCGAGACCATGCCAAGGCCAAGGTTCTCCGCCCGCGCGGCAAGCCAGAGCGTGTGGATCGCCATCGCCGTCGATTGATGCAGCGTCACTGGCATCGAGGCGCGGCCAAGTCCGTGACCAGCGGCCGGATCGCGATGGGTGAAGACGGCCAGTTGCAGCGGCGCCTGATCGATGCCTTGCAGCTTCAGCTTCGCATAGGCCTCGGCCTGTTCGCCCGCATAGCCCTGCCCGGCCGCGTCGCGCGCGGCGTTGAAATTCGCCAGCACCTCGGCGCGGATCGCCGGGCTGTCGACCCGGATCACCCGCCAGGGCCGCGCATTGCCGACCGAAGGCGCCATGTCCATCGTCGCGCGGAGCCGCTCGATCACCTCTTCGGCGATCGGATCGGGACGGAAGTGGCGCACGTCGCGGCGCCAGCGCAGCACCTCGGTCAGCGCGTCGCGGTGGGTTTGCTCAAAGTCCATCAGTCAGTGCCTTTTCCAGTCGCATCCATTCCATCTCGCCCCCCGGCAGGCCAAGGCGCAGCCATTGGGCCGAATAGGGGAAGACCCGGCTCCAGATCTGCGCGCGGGCAAGGTGGTCCTGCGCCGCAGCCGCATCGGGCGTGGCATAGGTGCGAAACAGCGCCGTGCCGCCGACCAGCGTCCAGCCCAGACGCGCGGCCAAGGCATCCATCCGCACGGTTTCCGCGCCCAGACGCAGCGCCGTCGCCACCGCCCAGTTGCGATCGGCAAGCGCGCGGCGGCCGATCTCCAGCGCCGGGCCCGAGACCGGCCAGGGACCGGCCATTTCCGACAGCGCCGCCACCGTCGCCGCATCGGCGAAGACGAAGCCAAGCCGCAGCCCCGCCAGTCCGTAGAACTTGCCAAACGAGCGCAGCACCAGCATCCGGCGGCTGGCCTTGGCGGTGACCGAGGCCTCGGGCGAGGCATCGGCGAAGCTTTCATCGACAACAAGCCGCCCGACCTGCAGCGAAAGCGCCCGCAGCGCCGCTGCCGGATGGCGCTGGCCATCGGGGTTGTTCGGATTGACCACCACGGCCAGATCGGCCCCGGCCAAGGCGCCAAGGGTCGAGACCTCCTCGACCTGCCAGCCCGCCGCCAGAAGCGCCGCCGCATGTTCGTTGTAAGTCGGGCCAAGCACGCGCGCCCGGCCCGGCGCCCAAAGGCGCGGGATCAGCTGGATCGCCTGCTGCGCCCCGGCCAGCGCCACGCCGGGGGCCTCGGTGCCGAAGGCGGCCGACGCGGCGGCGATCAGCGCGGCCTTGGCCGTCGCGGTCGGCAGATCAGTCCAGACGCGATCGGGCAGATCGGGCACGGGCCAAGGCTGGCGGTTGATTCCGGTGGATAGATCGATCCAGTCGTCGCCGCCGTAATGAACCTTGGCTGCGTCAATGTTCCCACCGTGATCGCGGGTCATGAAAAACTCCACAAAAGGGCCACAAGGCCGATAACCAGCCCCATCCCTGCCATCGCCCGGCGGTAAAGTGCAAGCCCACGGGCGAGGTCATCGGGTGTCGGATCGGGGGCGGTGCCGTTCAGCCACGGTTCCGCGGCCACCCGGTCGGCATAGATGCGCGGCCCGGAAAGGCGAATGCCGAGCCCGCCTGCGAGAGCGGACTCGGGCCAGCCCGCATTCGGCGAGCGGTGCGACCGGGCATCGCGGAGCATCACCGCAAGGGCTTCGCCGCGGCGAGACGAGGCCAGCGCGAAGAAGAGCCCGGTCAGCCGCGCCGGGATCAGGTTCACCAGATCGTCAATGCGTGCCGAGGCCCAGCCGAACTGCTCGTAGCGCTCGGTGCGGTGACCGATCATCGAATCGAGCGTGTTGATCGCCTTGTAGGCGGCAATGCCGGGCAGGCCCGCGACGCAGCCCCAGAACAAGGGCGCGACGATGCCGTCCGAGCTGTTCTCGGCGAGGCTTTCGAGCGCGGCCCGGGCAACGCCGGGCTGATCGAGCCGCGAGGGATCGCGCCCGACGATCATCGACACGGCATGACGCGCGCCGGGCAGATCTCCGGCCAGCAGCGGTTTCGCCACGGCCGCAACGTGATCATGCATCGAGCGCAGCGCGACGAAGGGCCAGGCAAGGACGCCGCCCAGAAGGACGCCAAGCCAGCCCGCAGGCAGCCAGGTCTGCACCGAAGCCGCGATCACCGCGGTCGTGCCGATCACCGCGAGAGCCACCAGCACGCCCCGCAGGCGCCGCAGCCTTCCCTTGAAGTTCCAGCCTTTTTCGAGCCGCGCGATCAGCGCGCCGATCCAGGTGACGGGATGGCCGATGCGTTTGTACAGCGCATCGGGCCAGCCAAGCGCCAGATCGATCGCGATCGCCACCGCCATCATCGCGGCAAAGTTCATCGCCCGCCCCCCCTGATGCGCAGGATGCCGCGCCAGCCCGCCGCGCGCAAAGCCGCCTCGGCTCCCGCGGGCACCTGCCCCGGCGCAAAGATCAGCCCGCGCGCCGCCCCGGTATGCGCCCGGACCCAGCCAAGCGCGCCAAGATCCGTCGCCAACTCAGGTGCAGTCTCGACGAAGGGCCCCCGCAGCGCGCTGCACCGGGCGGCACTTTCCGAGGCGATTGCGGCATGATCGGCCAGCGTTTCGGCCCGCTGCCAGCGGGCGACAAGGTCGGTCACCTCGGGAAAGGCGCTGTCGGCGGCCTCGGTCCGGGCCGGACCGCCGCTGAAGCCGCCCAGAATTTCATAGCGCGGCAGCGCAGGCAAAAGCGCCAGTGCCCGCCCCTGCCGCGAGGCCCACAAAAGCCGCTCGGGCACGGGAAACATCAGCGGATCGGACGCCCCCTCGGCCCGCACGCAGGCCTGCGCCAGAATTTCAGGCGGACCGTCCCAGCCCGCCAGCTCGGCCAAGGCCACAAGCGAGGCGGTCGAAACCCCGGTGCCCAGCCCCGGCGCCACCACCGGGCGCAGCACGATGCGGCCGCGCAATTGCAGCCCCAAAGGCGCCAGAAACTGCCGCGCCCGCTCGGGCGTCAGCCCGGCGCCATGCAGCCTCAGCCCCGGGCCGGGACGGTAGCGCAGATCAAGGCCAAGCGCAGGCGCGGGCAAGGTCACCAGAACCACTGGCCCCTCGGCGCCGAGGCGGCCCTGCAGCCACTCGCCGAAATGGCCGGGAACATGCAAGGCACGGCTCATCCGAAGACCCGGTTCACGCCCGCGATGGACCAGAGCCCCCCCGGCACCGCGATCATCCGCGTCACCGACAGGGGCGCGACCTGAAAGGCGAGCCCCGCAGGCACGGAGCCAAGCGCGAGGGACAGCCCCGCCCGCACGACGCCCGCATGGGCGACGACGGCGATCCGACCGCCCTGCCCCGCAAGATCGCGCAGCACCGGGGCGACGCGGGCGCATTGCTCGGCGTAGCTCTCGCCGCCCGGCGGGCGATGCGTGGCAAGCTCGCCCAGCGGCATCAGACCGATGTCGGGAAGCGTTTCGAACGGGCGGTTTTCCCAGGCGCCGAAATCCTGCTCCCAAAGCCGCGGATCAAGCTGCGGCTCGACCCCGGGCCAGAGCGCCGCCGCGGTCTGCTGACAGCGCAGCGCGGGCGAGCAGATGACGCTTGCCATCCCCACCGCCGCGCGGACCTTGGCCAGCACCTCCTCGCCCGGCAGATCGCAGGGCACATCGCGCCGCCCGGCCAATCGCCCCTCGTGAACCGCGGGCGCATGGCGGATCAGCCAGAGTTCCGTCGTGACATCCGCCAACATCGTCGCATTTCTCCTTTCGGTCCGTCGCCGTTTCTGCTTTTTTCCGCCGCAAGGAACAAGAGGCAACGCGGCATGGCTTTCACCCTTCTCGTCACCGGCGGTGCCCGTTCGGGAAAAAGCACCTATGCCGAGAGCCGCACGCTGGCGCTGGGTCAGCCCGCGCATTACATCGCCACCTCGCAGATCTGGGACGAAGAGATGGCGGCGCGGATCGCGGCGCATCAGGCCAGGCGTGGGCCGGAATGGGTGACGCGGGCCGAACCTCTCGATCTTGTGACGGCGCTGCGGGAAACCGACGATGCGCCGCGACTGGTGGATTGCCTGACGCTCTGGCTGACCAACCTCATGCTCGGCGAGCATGACTGGGAGGCTGCGGCAAAGCGGCTTCTTGCGGTTCTGCCCGAACTGACGGCACCCGTCGTCTTTGTCACCAACGAGGTGGGTCTGGGCATCGTGCCCGACAACCGCCTCGCCCGTGCGTTCCGCGACAACGCGGGCCATCTCAACCAATGGGTCGCAGCGGCGGCGGACGAAGTCGTCTTCACCGTCGCGGGCCTGCCAATGAAGGTGAAATAGGTAATGCTTCAGGTCCAATCCCTTGCCGAGATCTCCACGCTGATCGACCGGCTGCCCGTCGCCGACGAGGCCATCCGCGCCGCGGCGCTCGCGCGGCAGAACAGCCTGACGAAGCCGCCGGGGTCGCTGGGCCGTCTGGAGGAACTGGCGCTGCATTGGGCGGCCTGGCGCGGCACGGTGCAACCGACGATCAAAAAGGCGCAGGCGCTTTGCTTTGCGGGCAATCACGGCATCTGCGCGCAGGGCGTGAACCCCTTCCCGCAGGAAGTGACGTTCCTGATGGTGAAGAACTTCGAGATGGGCGGCGCCGCGATCAACCAGCTGTGCCGCGCGGCGGGTGCCGATCTGCAGGTGATCGCGCTGGACCTTGATCATCCGACGCAGGACTTCACGCAAGGCCCGGCAATGACCGAGGCCGAGACGGTGGCGGCGTTGAACACCGGCGCGGCGGCGGTCGATACCACGGCCGATGCGCTGATCATCGGCGAGATGGGGATCGGCAACTCGACCATCGCGGCGGCGCTGGCGGCGGCGGTCTATGGCGGCACCGCCAAGGATTACGTCGGCCCCGGCACCGGGTCCGATGCGGCCGGGATCGCGCGCAAGATCGCGGCGATCGACAAGGGTCTGGCGCTGCATGGCGGTCTGGGCGGCATGGAAACCCTCGCCGCGCTTGGCGGGCGCGAGATCGCCGCGATGTGCGGCGCGGTTCTGGGCGCGCGCGCGGCGGGGATCCCGGTCATTCTCGATGGCTTCATCTCGACTGCCGCCGTCTCGACCCTCTTCAAGGTCGATCCGCGGCTTCTCGATCACTGCGTCGTCGGCCATACCTCGGCCGAGCCGGGGCATCAGAAGGTGCTGTCGACGATGGGCAAGCGCGCGCTGCTGCAAATGGAGATGCGTCTGGGCGAAGGCACCGGCGCGGCGCTGGCGCTCGGTATCGTGCGGGCGGCGCTTGAATGCCACAACGGCATGGTGACCTATGCCGAAGCGGGCATCACCGCCTGATGGAGCGGGGCTGGATCAAGGCGCGGCTGAGCGAGGCGCATCTGGCGGTGGTGCTGCTCACGCGCCTGCCGATGCCGCGCCTGCCCGATCCGGCGCCGAGCCTGCCGCGCTCGGTCTGGGCCTATCCCTTGGCCGGGCTGGTGGTGGGGGCGATGTCCGCCCTCGCCCTTTTCGTCACGATGGCGCTGGACCTGCCGCCCGCTTTGGCGGCGGGTCTTGCGGTGACGGTGCAGGTTTTCCTGACCGGCGCGCTGCACGAAGACGGGCTTGCCGATGTGGCCGATGGCTTCTGGGGCGGGCGCGAGGTGGCGCGACGGCTCGAAATCATGCGCGACAGCCGCATCGGCTCCTACGGGGTCGCGGCGCTGGTGCTGTCGCTTGGGCTGCGCTGGCAGGGCGTCGCGGCGCTGGCCGCGGCTTCGCCCGCGCTGGCGATGGCCGGGCTGATCGGGCTTGCGATGCTCTCGCGCGCGGCCTGTGGTGTGCTGATGGCGGCGCTGCCCGCGGCGCGGGCCGATGGCATGGGGCGCATCGCCTCGGGTGCGGCGTGGAACCGGGTGATCGCAGGCGTGGCCCTTGGGGTCGGCGCGGCGCTCGGGCTCGGTCTGCCGGTCGTCTCGCTGCTGATCGTGCAGGGCGCGCTGGTCTTCGGGCTTGCGCAGGTCGCGAAAGCCAAGATCGGCGGGCAGACCGGCGACGTTCTGGGCACGGCGCAGCAACTGGCCGAAATCGGCGGCTGGCTGGTTCTGGCGGCGGTCTTCGCCTGAGGCTCAGGCGACGCGCAACCCTGCACTCGGCCGCGGATCAACAAGCCGCAGCCCCCGCCGCAAGGCCAAAGGCCGGGCAAGCGGGCCATAGACCGTCGCCGCCTCCTGCGACCCGAGGACAACGCCGGCAAGCCACGGCTGCGCCTGCGCAATCGACAGCCGCGCCGCAGGCCCGAGTGCGGCCAGCGCCAGCGGTCCGGGGTAAAGCGACTCGCAGGCGAGCCCGTTCGCGGTCAGAATGCCGTGCCGCTCCAGCAGGATGTGGTGATAGCTCACCCGCCGCTTGCCGCGCGCGATGCGAAAGCGCGGGTCGTGCAGCTCGGCCAGATGCCGCGCCCGCACCAGACGCTCGCCCTGATCGGTCTCGGCCAGCACCGCATGCTGCGGCGAGACGAGAAGCGCCCCGTGCCGACCGAGCGCATTTTCGCGGATCGCGACCGGCAGCAGCCCCGGCTCGGCGGCGAGCTCGGCCGGGCCAAGCACGCGCCCACCCGCCCAAAGCACCGGCACCGCCCCGCGATCGCGGCTGCTCACCAGATCGCCCGGACGCAAGCTCTCGACCGGAACCGGGCCGCGCGGCGTCTCGATCAGGGTTCCGGCGGTGAAACAGGGCACGCCCATCGCATGCAGCAGCGAGCGGCTGATTTCCGAAAAGGTCATCCCGGCCAGCGTGATCACCGGCCCGCCGGTGACAGTCGGGAAGGTGATCACCGCATTGCCATTGGCATCGGTGCCGATCACCGCATCGTCCCAGTTCACCGGCTTGCCCTGAGCGTCGTAAAGCCCCGAGACGTCGAGCTGATCGAGCGTATGGCCATTGACCAGCGTCATGTCGAAATCGGTGATCCGGTCGGCGCCGCTCGTGCCGTCGAAGGCAAAGATATCCGCGCCGCTGCCGCCGGTCAGCGTGTCCGCCCCGGTGCCGCCTGCCAGCACATCATTGCCGGTGCCGCCGCTCAGACTGTCGGCGCCGTCGCCGCCGCGCAGGGTGTCGTTGCCCGCATCGCCGTAAAGCGTGTCATCGCCGGTGCCGCCAAGCACCGAGTCGTTGTCATCGCCGCCATAGAGGATGTCGTTGCCGCCGCGCCCGTCGATCGTGTCGTTGCCGCCGCCGCCGTAGAAGATGTTCGTGTAGATGTCGGCGCCGCTGTAGGACGCCCCGTCGAAGCCGATCAGAAGATCGCCGTAAGACGAGCCGATGACGCCGTCGACGCTGGTCAGGGTGTCGCCCGCCGCATCGCCGCCCGACGCGGTCCAGTTCGTCAGATCGATCGACACCGCCCCCGAGGAGGCCGAGTAATCGGCATAATCCATCCCCGAGCCGCCGATGATGCTGTCCGCCCCGGCCCCGCCCGCCAGCGTGTCATCGCCCGCGCCGCCATCAAGCGTGTCGGAGCCAAGACCGCCGAGGATCAGGTCGTTGCCGTCATTGCCGCTCAGCCGGTCATTGCCCGCGCCGCCATCAATGCTGTCGTTGCCCGCATTGCCGGTCACGGTGTCATTGCCCGCCCCGGCGCGGATCGTGTCATTGCCCGCGCCGCCCACCAGCGACGAGGCCGCCGAAGACGCATAGCCCGTGCTGGCCAGACCGCTGTAAAGCTGGCCGGTCGCGGTCGTCGCAGCGCTGCCCGTGACCGTCATCACGACACCCGGCGTCAGCGCCGAGGTCGAGACATAGCCCACCAGCGTATTGCCGACATAGACATCGTAGATCTTTGCCGTCGTGCCCGCGGTCGTGGTGAAGCTGTAGGCCGTGCCCAGCCGCACCGCGCCCGAGGCAAGCACCGCGCCCGAGGCGCTCGTCACCACCGCGGTCTGGTTGGTGTCGAGCTGACTCGTCGCGGAGCCGCTGAAATATTGATCATTGTCGGTGACGGTGATCGTGATCGCCTGCGCGGCCGATTCGTAGCCCGCATCCAGCGCAAAGGTCGACCCGCCCGCGGTCGTGATCGACGCGGCGGCATAGCCCCCGATCGTGTAAGTCGCCATCGTTCTGCCCGTATGCAGGTCTGATGCCTGCTTTGCCTCAGCCGGGGCTTCTGCCCCCCGGTGCCGCCCGTGCCTGCGATGCGACCCGATTGTCTGTGTTAACGTCCTGCGTTAACGATAACTAAATAAATATGGCGAAAGTGAGGCAACGTCCGCAACACCCTCAGCGGGCGGGAAAATTTCCGAATGGGGTTGCAGGTGTCGTGGGGTCAGGCGGGAAGCGCGCGGCTCATGACGACAGCGGTGATCGGGCAGACCGAGCTTGCCTGTTTCGAGGCAAGGACGGGCGGCGGCACCTCGTAGCGGGCGCGGGCGCGGAACCCGCGATGCGAGAAGAACTGCGCCGCATGTTTGGTGAAAAGCCAGGCATCGCTGGCCCCTGCGGCGGCCACCGTCGCCAGAAGCGTGGTCAGCATCGCCGAGCCGATGCCGTGACCGCGCGCGGGTTCAGCCACGACCATCGAGCGGATCAACGCGTGACCGTCGAGCATCTCATAGCCGCCATAGCCACAGATCGCCCCGGAAGCATCTGTGAAGGCAAGGAAATTCCGGCCGGGATCGGCCAGATCCTCGGTCGGGAGCCGGGCCGCGGTCAGCGCCTCGACCAGCCCCGGATCTGCGCCGGGGATCGGTTTCGCAGTCAGTTCGGGCAGGACCATGACCTCCGGCATCGGGCGGCTCCTGTGACAAGGGGGGATGCGGAAAAAAGTCCAACTCGGGTCGCGGCAAGGGGGCGACTGGCGACGAGACGGAAGGCCCGATAGCGGTCCATTGCGAAACACCCGTGCAGACTGTGACGATTGTGCGACTGCGACGGGACAGGGTCAAGCGCTCAATATATCAACTCTCGGTTGCAGTTAATGCAAGGCCATCGACGACCGCGGTGAAAGCGTCGCCCTGGGCCTGTCGCGCCTGCGGGAAAGCGGCGGCGACGGCATCCGACACGAGACCCATCAGGCTCGAGCCGCCGACAAGGATCGCGGTCTCGACCGCGGGGGGCGCGATCGACGCCAGACGGCAGGTCTCGGCCAGAGCCGCATCGAGGTCTGCGCGGGCGCGGGTCAGCGCGGCGGCCATCGAGGCCGCGTCGATCTCGGCATAAAGGCCGCGCTCGATCTTGCCCATGCGGATCATCGCGCCCGGCTTGCCCGCATTCGCTTCGATCTTGCCGCGCTCGACGGCAAAGGCGAGATCATGGCCCAGCTCGTCCTCGATCACCCGCGCCAGCCGCGCGATCGGGCGCGGCTCGACGGCGAATTTCGCCAGATGCGCCACCGCGTTGCGGGTCTCGCGGGTGTAGAGAAAAGGGATCTTCGCCCAGGTCGCCAGATCGACGAAAATCTCGTTCGGCATCGGCAGAAGGCCCGGGCCGAATTCGCGCTTCAGCTGCCCGCCCTGCCCCAGATGCGGCATCACATGGTCAAGCGCGATGGCGCGGTCGAAATCGGTGCCGCCCAGCCGGATGCCGTGGCTGGCAAGGATCTCGATCCGGCCCGCATGGCTGCGAAACAGCGAAAAGTCCGAGGTGCCGCCGCCGATATCGACGATCAGCCCCAGCGTCGCGCCGCTGAGACTGGCCGAGGCGCGGGCAGCCGCTTCGGGTTCGGGACAAAAGCCGATCTCGGTGAAGCCCGCCGCGGCAAGGCAGGCGCGCAGGTCTTCGGCCGCTTTCGCATCGCGGGCGGGATCGGCGTGGAAATGCACCGGACGGCCAGAGAGGACGCGGGTGAACGTCACGCCCGTCTGCGCCTCGGCCCGCGCCTTGGTTTCGCGCAGGAAGGCGGTGACGACATCGGCCAAAGTGCGGCGACGGCCGCCGATCGGGCGGGCCTCGTGAAAGAGCGGCGTGCCCAGAACGCTTTTCAGCGCCCGCATGAACCGCCCCTCCTCGCCCGCCACCAGCGCGGCGACGGCCTCGGCGCCGATCCGCATCGGGCCGGTCTCGGAGGGGAAGAAGACCGCGGTGGGCAGCGTGTCGGCCGTGCCATCCAGCGTCAGGCGGCGCAGGCGGCCGTCCTGCACGATGGCGGCGGCGGAGTTCGAGGTGCCGAAGTCAATTGCAAGGGTCAGGTCGGTCATCGCGGGGCCCATGAAAGCAAAGCAGGCCCGCTACAGGGTTTCGGCCGCGCTGGCAAGGGGCCGCGCGGCCGAGGGGATCAGAGCAGGAAGTCACCCGCGGTCAGCGTGCCAAGGCTGACGTTGTCGAGCGTGACGCGGAAGCCGTCGAAATCGATCACCACCGCCCGGCCCGATTGCGTCAGGTGCCCGCTCAGATCGGCAAAGCTGTCGAGCCCGGCAAAAGCGGTCAGGTCGATATCGTCGCTGCCCGCGCGGAAATCGGTGATCCGATCCGCGGCGTCGGCGCTCGTGAAGACGAAGACATCATTGCCGAGCCCCCCGGCAAGCGTATCGGCGCCCGATCCGGCGGTCAGGGTGTCGTTCCCGGACCCGGCACTGATCCAGTCGTTCCCCTCTCCGGCAAGGATCAGGTCATTGCCCGACCCGGCGGCGATGCGGTCATTGCCCGCCCCGCCCGAGATCGTGTCGGCATTCGAGGCGCTGTCGCCAGTGGCGGTGTAGCTGTCATTGCCCGCGCCAAGGGTGACCAGATCGTTGCCGCTGGTGTCGGTGACGACATCCGCCCCGGCGCCCCCCGTCAGCGTGTCATTGCCGGTGCCGCCCGCCAGTCGCCCCCCCGCCTCCGAGGCCGTCAGGGCGTCGTCGCCCGCGCCGCCATCCAGCGAGTCATTGCCGCCAAGGCTCGTCATCACCTCGTTGCCGTTTCCGCCCATGACCGTATCGGACTCGGCGGCGGTGCTGTCGATGAACTGATCGTTGCCCCCGCCCAGATCGATGCGATCGCTGCCGGTGCCCCCGTCCACACTGTCGTTGCCGTCGCCCGCGGTGATCGTGTCATTCCCGGCGCCGCCCAGAAGCGTGTCGTCGCCCTCGTTGCCGGTCAGCCGGTCATTGCCCGCGCCGCCATCGACGCTGTCCGCCCCCGCTCCGGTCGCGATCGCATCATTGCCGTCGCCCCCCAGCACGGTATCGGCATTCGTCGCGGTGTCGCCGGTGCCGGTGTAGCTGTCATTGCCCGCGCCGAGCGTGATCAGATCGTTGCCGCCCGCATCTTTCATCGTGTCGATCCCGCTGCCGCCGATCAGCGTGTCATTGCCAAGCCCGCCCGTGAGCGCGCAGCCCGCGGCAGAGGCGGTCAGGCTGTCGTTCCCGGCGCCGCCATCCAGGCTGTCGCGCCCGCCCGTGCTGGTCAGCACGTCATTGCCGAGCCCGCCCAGAACCGTGTCGGCGCCCGCATCCGTGCCGTCGGTGAAAAGATCGTCGCCCGCGCCAAGGTCGATCGCGTCGCTGTCCGCACCGCCAAGGACGGTGTCGTTGCCGTCGCCCGAGGCTATGCCATCGCGCCCGGCGCCGCCGTTGAGCACGTCATTGCCCGCGCTGGCGAAAATGCGGTCATTGCCGTCACCGCCAAAGACGCTGTCGCCCATCGTCGCGTCGTCGCCGCTGGCCGTGTAGCTGTCATTGCCCGCCCCGAGATCGACGATATCGATGCCGCCTGCGTCGCTGACCGTGTCGGCCCCGATGCCGCCCGTCATCGTGTCGTTCCCCGTCCCCCCGGAGACGATGCAACTTGCCGGGCCCGCCATCAGGACATCGTCGCCGTCGTCGCCATAAAGCCGGTCCGAGCCGCCGCGGCTGATCAGCCTGTCGTTGCCGCTGCCGCCCCAGACCTGGTCGGCGCCGCTGTCGAGGCCGTCAACGAAGACGTCATTGCCCCCCGCCAGGGTGATCAGGTCGTTGCCGGTTCCGCCGATGATGCTGTCGTCTCCGGCCGCGCCCGAAAGGCTGTCGTTGCCCTCGCGCCCGTCGATCGTGTCGGCGCCGTCGCCGCCGGTCAGCGTGTCGCTGCCGGTCGTGCCCTGCAGGGTCTGCCCGGCGTCGCCCGAGCCGCCGCCCGACCCGGCGGTGAACAGGAAATGGGTCGGATCGAGCATCGAGGTGACCAGACCCGCCAGCAGGATGGTGCCTTCGGCAGTGGCGATGCTCACCCCGTCGGCCGTATCTGTCATCAGCGCGAGCAGCGCCGTCCAGTCGGCGATCTGCGTCAGCGCGGAAATGTCGATGTAATCGACGATGGCAACGAAATCGCTGACCGTATCCGACCCGAAACCGGTGGCGAACAAGAAGATGTCCTGCCCCTCGCCGCCGGTCAGCAGATCGTCGCCCGCATCGCCCGCAAGCTGGTCGTTGCCCGCCGCGCCCGAGAGCGTGTCATCGCCCGCGCCGCCCGAAACCGTGTCATTGCCGCCGCCCCCGTCAAGCTGGTTGCCGACGCTGTTGCCGGTGAGCCGATCCGCGCCCGCTCCGGTGCGCAGGTTCTCGATCACCGTGCCGGTGTAGAGCACCATGTTGCCGCGCTGCCCGAACAGATCCGAGACCGCCCCGGGCGTCAGATCGACCCGCGCCGCCTCGGAGCGGTCGGAAACATCGAGCGTGTCGATCCCGTCGGTATCGATCAGCGTGAAGGCGACATTGGCGCGGTGGTTGGTCGTGCCGAGAAAGTCGAGCGCGTCACCCGCGGTCGAGCCCGCGCCATAGGTGGTGTCGCCGCCATGCACCGCGATGGGCGTGCCATAAAGCGTGCGCATCGCCGCGATGTCGAAGGCCATCGGCGTCAGCAGATAGGCAAAGGTGGCATTGGTGTTCGGGTTCTCGTTTTGCGAGAAATACGACATGATCGAGGTCTGCCAGCTGTCGTTGGCATAAAGCGCATCGCGCGAAAAGCTGGCCGAGCCGTTGTAATTGCCGGTATGCCCAAGGCCAAGCGCATGGCCGATCTCGTGCACATAGGTCTGATAGCTGTAGCTGCCGATCGTGCCGCCATAGCTGTTGAACCAGGACGAAGACACGTTGACCATGGCCGAGGTCATGTTCACGCCCGTGCCCTGCATCGAGGTATAGGCCCCGGCGGCGCTGTTCTGGAAGGCGATCTGCCCACCCGTTGCGGTCTGCACGAAGGTGATCCCGGCCAGGGCACCCCAGCTGTCAAGGGCGGCCTCGATCAGCGTGCGTTCGGGCGTGCTCAACCCAGCCGAGAAGGAATAGGTCAGGCTGCGTGAAACGGTCAGGTTCCACCCGTAGGTATAGCCTCCGAAATAGCCGCGGATGATCTGGTTGACCGCCTGGTCTTCGGTGAAGGTGGGAAGGGTCATCCGGGCACTCCTGCTCAGGCGCGTTTGAAACGCGGCAAATTGCAGACCGGCGCGTCGGTCTGCGAGGGATCGAGGAACAAGGGGCGCGTTCGGCGCAACGGGAAGTCTGGGCCTTCATGGCCTCCGGAGGATCCGCTTCCAGACCCCAGAGATAGCGGCTGCACCGGAGGTCCAGCAAGGGCCTGAAACCGGAAACTCCCCTTTACTTTCTGTTACTTGGTGAAGATTTTCTTAACATCGCCAGCCAGCCGGGGGCGGCATTCACGATTGCGGCGCCCGCGTGGCGGGGCCACGTCGGAGCTGCGGCGGCGGGGCGAGATGACGGCCGAAGCACGGCGCGTCGACGGCGCGCGCTCGGGCGACGGACAGGGGCTGCGGCCGATTCGACTCACCGAAGGCCATTGGAACGGGGCCGCGCCGAAAAGGTCGCGGCCCCCGCCTTGGTTCAGAAGATCACGAAGTCGGCGTTGCTCAGATCAAGCCCCGCCGACAGCGCGGCGAACTGTACGCGCGCGCCTGCGCCGGTGCCATCGGCATCGAACCACAGCCGCCCGGTGTCGATCTCGTAGATGATCCGGTCGGAGGCATCCGCGGCCTGCCCCGACAGGTTCTCGGCAAAGGCCGTGGCGGCAAGCCGTCCGTCGGCAAGCCCGGTGAAGATCGCGCCGGAGAGCCGGATCACGTCGGTGCCCGAGACGAAATCGGCGATCCGGTCGATGTTGCCGGGCGAGAGCGCGGTCGAGAAGATGAAGCTGTCCGCCCCCGCCCCGCCGATGAGCACATCCGCGCCGAGCCCGCCATCGAGCCGGTTCGCCGCGTCATTGCCGGTCAGGCAGTTGCGCAGATCGTTGCCGGTGGCATTGGCCGCCGTGCCGTCGAGCGTCAGGTTCTCGACGAAGCTCAGCCCGACCGAAGTGGCAAGGCTGAAGCTGATCGTGGCAACGACCGTATCGACGCCGCCCGCATCGACGCTGCTCGACTGGGTCGTGGTCTCGAAGACGCGGTCCGAGAGCGCGCCCACGAAATAGAGGTCATTGCCCGCACCGCCAAGCATCCGGTCGGCCCCGGCATCGCCCTGCAGCGTGTCGGCCCCGGTCCCGCCCGTGATCAGGTCGTTGCCCGCCCCGCCCTCGAGGAAGTTCGCCGCGCTGTTGCCGGTGATCGTATTGGCGAGCGCATTGCCGGTGCCATTGATCGCCGCGCGCCCGACCAGCACCAGCGCCTCGACATATTGCGTCCCATCCGCATTCAGCGTCGTGCTGACCGAGGCCCGCACCGTGTCGATGCCGCCCGGATCGATGCCGGACATCGGGCCAAGGATCTCGGTCACCTGATCGGTGGCGTCATCGACGATGTAAAGATCATTGCCCGCCGCGCCGATCATCAGATCGCCCCCGGCACCGCCGTCGAGCGTGTCATCGCCCGACCCTCCGGCAAGCGTGTCATTGCCCAGCCCGCCCAGCAGGCTGTCGTTGCCCGTATCGCCCTCGACCACATCATCGCCCAGACCGCCGTCGATCGTGTCATCGCCCAGATCGCCATGCAGCGTGTTGCGGCCGTCATTGCCAAGGATCAGGTTCGACAGCGCATTGCCGAAACCGGCCAGATCCGCCGTGCCGGTCAGGATCAGCGTCTCGACCTCGGTGGCGCCGCCCATCGTCAGCGCGTAATTGTCCGAGCTCGAAATCGTGTCGAGACCACCCGCGGCGAGTTCAAGCACGGTGTCATAGCCGGAATCGACCATGAAGAGATCGTTGCCACCGCCGCCGATGAGCGAGTCATAGCCGGAGCCGCCAATCAGCGTGTCATTGCCAAAGCCGCCCGAAAGCGTGTCATTGCCCGCCGCCCCGTCCAGCACATTGGCGCCACTGGTGCCGGTGATCCTGTTGGCGATCGCATTGCCGGTGCCATTGATCGCCGCGGTCCCGGTCAGGACCAGCACCTCGACGAAGTCGATCGCGGCAAGGCTGTAGTCGACCCCCGCCCGCACCGTGTCGGTGCCGCCCATGTCGAGCCCGTGGATATTGGTCTCGCTCACGGTGTCCGTGGCGTCGACAATGTAGGTGTCGTTCCCGGCGTCGCCGGTCAGGCTGTCTGCTCCGGCGCCGCCCGAAAGCAGGTCATCACCGGTGCCGCCGTACAGCGTGTCGATCCCCGCGTCGCCATTCAGGGTGTCGTCATCCGCCCCGGCGGAGAGGAAGTCATTGCCCGTACCGCCCGACAGCAGATCGCGGCCGTCGCCCCCATCCAGACCGTCATTTCCCGCGTCGCCCTGAATCGTGTCATCATCCGCCCCGCCCAGAAGCAGGTCGCCGCCAACGCCCCCCGCGAGGCTGTCATTGCCCGCCCCGCCATCGAGCGTGTCCATGTCCTGCGGGTTGGCCGCGTTGCTGATGCCGCCGATCAGCGTATCGGCACCATCGCCCCCCGAAAGACTGTCCCGGCCCTCGCGGCCATCCAGCCGGTTCGCTCCGGCATCGCCGATCAGAAGGTCGCTGCCCCCGGTGCCATTGACATTCTCGATGCCGGAAATCGTGTCGGAGCCGATGTAGAACCAGCCGTCATTGGCGGTTCCCGCGCCCAGATCGACCACCAGACCGTTGCGGAAATAGCCGAGCGTCAGATCGGTATAGTCCAGCGTGTCGATCCCGTCACCGCCGTCGATCTGATCGCCCTCAGGCCCAAGCCCGCCGCGCAGCACGTCATCGCCCGCGCCGCCCTGCAGCGTGTCGGCGCCGCCCCCCCCCTCGAGCGTGTCATTGCCCGCCCCGCCAAGCAGCGCATCGTCGCCCGCCAGCGCCTGAATGAGATCGTCGCCCGCAAGCCCGGCCAGCGTCTCGCCCAGAGCAGTGCCAAGGAGCGTGTCCCCCGCCGCCGAGGCCAGCGAAAGATCGAAATCCGCATAGGAAAGCGCGGTGACCTCCGGAAAAATCATGCTTGCCGGCAGGGGCGGGTTGGTACGCATGAAGTTCATGAGCTCATCGGGCGTGGCGAAAGCGGGCAGCGGCGCGCCGGCGACGACGATCAGTGCGGTGTCGACCGTCGTGGTCAGCCCGTCGATCACCTGACGCTGAAACGAAAGCACCAAGGCCACCTTGTCATCCCAGAGGATGCTGACCAGTCGCGGTGTCAGCTCGCTCGCCGCCAGCGACAGCTCGGTTCCGTCCGGCAGCGGGATCGTGGCTGTCACCCCCGCGAAATCCGCCAGATCAAGCACGTCATCCTGCGCGGTGAAGCCGGTCACCTCGTCGCCCGTCAGAAGGCTCGCAACCCCGGTGCAAATCGCGGAACTGGTGCCTGCAGGCGCGGTGACGCTGATGGAATAGACAAGAGTATCAAAAGCATAATAACCGGACATGGTTTCCTCCCGTTCCGTTCGGAGCAGGGATAAACCGCCCCCGAGGGGCGTCCATGACAACGGTCAAATTCTGCGACGGGCGCCCTGCGGCGCAGGGTCACCCCCTGACGCGCTCACGCATCCCGACCCTTTCGGATCGGGTCGGTGAGCAGGCGCAGGCCGTTGAGCACGACGAGCACCGTGCCGCCCTCATGGCCGATCACCGCGATCGGCAGCGGCAGGTGGAAGAACAGGCCCGTCACGACAAGAACCGTCATCGCCCCCATCGCGAAAATCAGGTTCTGCCGGATGATCCGCACCGTGCGCCGCGCCAGCCGATGCGCCTCGGCCAGACGCGCGATGTCATCGGCCAGAAGCGCCACATCGGCCGCCTGCAGCGCGACCTCCGAGCCCGCCGCGCCCATCGCGATCCCCACATCCGCCCGCGCCAGCG
>NZ_QJTK01000021.1 GCF_003217355.1 Rhodobacter viridis
GACGGCATTCGAAACTGGGCTATCTCAGCCCCATGGAGTTCGAGGCCCGCGCTATGCTAGCTTAACCAGCTGTCCACGAAACCGGCAGCAGGCCAAAGCGCCGTCTCTGACCCATTGATATCGTCGGTTCCAGCCGGTCGCGTGAACGGCGATTTTCCTTCTGAAGTTTCAGAAGGAGGCCGTGATGGCGGATGGAGGCGAAGGTTTTGGTGGCCGGATCGATGTGATCGCGCGGACACGGGGATACCGGCGTTGGCCGGACGAAGTTAAGGCCCGGATCGTGGCGGAGAGTTTTCGGCACGGCGCGCGGGTCGGCGATGTCGCGCGTCGTCATGGGGTTCTGCCGCACCAGCTGTCGGATTGGCGCCGTCAGGCGCGGGCTGGGCGTCTGGCCTTGCCCGAGGAGGCGGTTGCAGGCTTCGCCGCTGCTTTCGTGCCGCTGTCGGTGGAACCGGCGCTTGACGGCGACGCGGCGGCCGCGACCGAAGGCCTGAGTATCGAGATCGGCAAGGTCATCGTGTTGCGGGTTCCCGACGGCATTCCGGGCGCTCGGGTGGCCGAACTGGTCAAAGCCCTGCGGGATCTGGCATGATCGTCGCGGGCCAGCGGCTGCCTGTCTTGATCGCGACGAAGCCGGTGGACTTTCGCTGCGGGCATCAGGCGCTGGCGCTGATGGTGCAGAGCGAGCTGAAGCTCGACCCGCATTCCGGGGTGACGGTGGTGTTCCGTTCGAAGCGCGGCGACCGGCTGAAGATCCTGGTGTGGGACGGAACCGGGATGGTGCTGATCTACAAGGTTTTGGAACAGGGCAGCTTCGCCTGGCCGAAGGTGCAGGACGGGGTGATGCGACTTTCGCGGGCGCAGTTCGAGGCCTTGTTCGAGGGCCTCGACTGGCGCCGGGTTCTGGCACAGCGGGTGCAGGCGCCGACTGCGGCGGGATGACTCGGCGGGCAGATTTTGGGTTTGTTTTATTGGGTTTTCCCTCCCGGATCGGGTAGAAAGGCGCATGTCGCAGCCTTTCGATCTCAGCCAGTTTCCGGACCTGCCGCCCGAGGTGGTGCAGGCCTTTGCGGCCCAACAGGCGGCGTTGGAAGCGGCCCGGTTCGAGGCCTCGGTGGAGCGCGCCGCACGGGAGCATGAGCAGGCGGTTGGGGCCGAGAAGGACGCCTTCATCGCCGAGCTGAAGGCGCTGCTCGCCAAGCTGGAAGGTCAGGTTCAGGATTACCGGCGCACAAAGTTCGGGCCGAAGTCGGAAAAGCTCGATCCGGCGCAGCTGGAATTGGCGCTGGAAGATCTGGAAACGGCGATCGCCGAAACACAGGCCCAGATTGCCGCCGTCGAAGATCGGATCGCCGCCAGTGAACCGGACCCCGAGAAACGCACGCCGCGGGCCCCGCGCAAAGCCAGGGCGCTGCCCGAAAGCCTGCCGCGGGTCGAGCGGGTGATCGAGCCCGAAAGCATCATCTGTCCCTGCGGCTGTGGCGACATGGTCCGGATCGGCGAAGACAAGACCGAGCGGCTCGATTACATCCCGGCGCGCTATCAGGTGATCGCCACGATCCGCCCCCGATATGCCTGCCCGAAAGGGCGCACGGGGGTGGTGCAAGCCAAAGCTCCCGCGCATCTGCTTGAGGGGAGTTGGCCGACCGAGGCGCTTCTGGCGCAAATCGCCGTCTCAAAGCATTCCGAGCATATGCCGCTGAACCGCCAGGCGGTGGTGATGGCGCGGCATGGCGTGCCGATCGACCGCTCGGTTCTGGCCGACTGGATGGGCCGCACCGGCGCGCTGATCGCCCCCGTGGTCGAGCACATGGCCAAGCGCCTGATCGCGGAAAGCACGCGTCTTTACGTCGACGAAACGACGGCCCCGGTGCTGGACCCCGGGAAAGGCAGAACCAAGACCGGCTATCTCTGGGCGGTGCTGCGCGATGATCGCGGCTGGGGCGGGACGGCGCCTCCGGGGGTGGTGTTCCACTATCGCCCCGGTCGGAAGGGCACATATGCCGACGAAATCCTCGCGGGATTCGAGGGCACGATCCAGGTCGATGCCTATGGCGCCTATACCCATCTGGCCACGCCGAAACGCGCGGGCGGCAAGCCTTTGCAGCTGGCGTTCTGTTGGGCGCACGGCCGACGCCAGTTGATCAAGGCCAAGCCAAAGACAGGCTCACCCATCGTCGACGAGGCGCTTTTGCGCATCGCCGCGCTTTACAAGATCGAGAACGCCATCCGTGGCGCCGCGCCCGACCGACGCCGGGCGATGCGGCAGGACCTCTCCCGCCCGTTGGTGGATGCGTTCTTCCTCTGGCTCGCGGCCCAGGCCAAGCGGGTCTCGAGCAAAACCGACCTCGGCAAGGCGATGATCTACATGCTCAAGCGCGAGGACGGCTTCCGGCGTTTCCTCGACGATGGCCGGGTCGACATGGACTCGAACCTGGTCGAGAACGCCATCCGCAGCCCGGCGATGAACCGCCGCAATGCGCTCTTTGCAGGTCACGACGAGGGCGGCCGCAACTGGGCGCGCTTCGCCAGCCTGATCGGCACCTGCAAGATGAACGGTGTCGAGCCTTACGCCTATCTGCGCGATCTCTTCACCCGCCTCGCCAATGGCCACCTGGCCAGCAACATCGACGCGCTGATGCCATGGGCCTATGCCCGGGTAGCGGAAAATGAGGCCCCTCAGATCTCGTGAAATGAACTCATCCGGGATTCCCCAGTGAGATCATTTGAGGGGCGATACAAAGCCGCAACGCGCACCCGTCCGCTCGCTCCTCAGACACCCGCAAGAAAAATATCAATGGGCCGTGGCCGCCGCATACGCTTCAGGTTTCAAAAATATCTACAAGGCGCCACAATCAATTTTAATGCCCATGCAATCCAGCAGATTTGAGCGCACTTGTTTTATTGACATGTCCGTTGCCGGCCATTTTCTGTAGATACTCAGGTAATCCAGCGCTGTATCGGCGACCCGATTTCTTGATGTGCTGGACGCATCAATATGAACCACCACGCCATCACTTCTTCCACAATCAACCCACTCAAAATCCGCGCCCGAAGTTAGCAGGGAAATTAAAAAATCCCAATCTTCATGGGATTGCAACTGCGAATCAAAGGCGTGCCTGGCAAAAAGCTCCGCCGAAAAAACCAGAGCATGCATGGGGATAAAGTTTCGAATAAGGAGCTCAACTGGATCGCGATTTGAAATATCCATTAACTTGCTGTCCAGCTGAATGAAAGGCGGACCCTCGCGACTTTCCACTACTCTCTTATAGTTAAAATACAAAACTTTATTTTTTTCTTCAGGCAATATCGCTAGAATTTCATCAATGTGCTGATCACCGAATGTATCATCGTCATCCACAAATAAGATCCATTTACCTCTTGCAACTTTCGCGCCGATATTTCTGCTTTCTGCCGGCCCCCTCATGCTTGGTATTCTAATAAACGAATCCTGGGCGCGCAAAAAATTTTTTGCGACTTCGATTGTCTCCGCACTGCTATCATCTGCGCAAAGAATAATTTCATAGCCATCTTTGGCGCATTTCAATATGGATGAGAGCGCGCGCTTCAAAAGCTCACTTCTGTTATGAGTAACAACTACAATACTCAAAGACGGGAGGACCGGCTTCATTTTCCACAGCACCATTCTTCAAGAGCGCTTTTCAGCATCCCAGCGGCGACACCAAACTCTTTGCGCATACGCTTTACTTCTTTGAAAGCACTGGTGCGTTCGCCTTTCTTGGCTTCAATCCTCTGCCGCGGGATTACTTTCATTTCGTTTTCAACTCGCCACAAGATGTCATCTCACACCTTCATCGGTTGCGCTCCATTCATATACTACAGATTTGTCAAGAGAATGAACAGCATGTATCGTCTGCGGCTGCTGAAACGCATTGCATGCAAGACTCCGCCGGGGTTTGCAGTTACCCACAGGCTGGTGCAGCGGATGGATTGACCGGCCGGTCGTGATCTTGGCGACGACAATATGGCTGCGCAATCCCCGCCTCTGCTGGATCAGGTGATCTGGCTCTGAGGCCGGGATTTCACTGTGACCATCCCCATCTTTGCCGTGAACGGCGGGCTTGGGGTGGGGCGGCGCCGATGTCTTGACATAGGGCGTCTCCCGCTCGCGCGGGGCAGATCTCCTCCGTCCTTTCGTCCTCAGGCGGATCGCGCTCACGCCCCCGTCGGGCTGCCCGACGGGCGACTGGCGCGACGGAATTCGGGGGGCGAGGCGCCGACTTCCGTCTTGAACGCCTTGCAGAAATAATTCGCGTCCTGATAGGCCAGATCGAGCGCCACATTGACGATCGGCAGGCTTGACCCAGACAGCAGGTCCTTCGCCCGCTCGATACGACGCAGCTTCACACAAGCGATGAAGGTCATCTCCATCTGCCGATGGAATAGACGGCTCAGGTAGCACGGACTGACATGGGCATGCTCGGCCGCGTCTTCGAGCGTGACCGACTTGTGCAGGTTGCGCTCGATGGAATTGCGCACCGTCTCGATGCGGTCGCTCGCAGTCAGGCCGGGATCCGCGGCCGGATCGGAGAGCAGGTCGGTCACTTCGGCAAGCAGTTGGCGTTGATGATGTGACCGCCGACCGCGGGCATCGGCGAGAACAGCGCCCGGGTGCGCGGGCTCGTCTGCGAGGATCTGGGCTTCCTTGGCATCTCGATCGACGCACGGGCAAATGCGATTGCCCGCGGCGGTCATCCGAACATCAGCGCGGCCGGTTCGCGCGTGGCGACGCTCGTCGTGCCGACCGACGAGGAACGGATGATCGCGCTCGACACGATGGGCCTGACGACTGCAAGCCCGGATCACGCTCTGCCCTTCGCGATGGCGGCACAGTGAACGCCATGGCGTGAAATCTTTGCGGGAGGGGGCAATCGCTGCCCCCTTCCTGCCCGGTTCTGCGCGGGCATGACGCCGGAGCCGAGAATTGGGCCGTCACGCTTTGCGATGAACAGCGCTTGCCGCCCCCCCGGTCTGCGGACTTATCTTTCCGGCGCGGCCTCGATCGCCGCCACGATCCGGTCAAACACCGCTTTCGGACGCCGGTTTGCGCCGAAGAGTGTCGGGCTCAGCTTTGCGAAGTCGTCGCGCCTGTCTCGGGTGAAAACGTGGTTTTCGTCGCTCAACCCCCAGAAGCTGAGCCGTTTGACCGAGGGCTCGGCAAGGACTTGATCGAGGAAATCCCCGACGTAAGATGCCTGGACGGCCTCTGCACTATCCGCGGTCCCGCAGGTCGCCCGAAAATCCAGCTCGGAGATATGCGCCACATAGCCGTCCGCCGCGAGATTCCGGATGAATGTCGCCGTGGCGGCGCCGTCGGGACGGGATCGCATCGACAGGTGGCATTGCAGACCGACGCCATCGAGCTTGGCGTGGCGACTTTCCAGACCTGCCAGCAGCGCGGGCAGAAGCGCGCGTTTCCGTTGATGGGCGTCGCCTGTGCCGTCAAGTTCCGCTTCGTTCAGCAGCAACCGCGGGGTTTTCTGATGCGGCTCAAGCACGCGTCGCAGCGTCTTGATGACGAAGGCATAGTGATCGAGCAGGCGTTCCCAATCGGCACCAAGGACCTTGTCCGCTTCGAGCGCCATTGACCCTCCCGCGCGCAGTCTGTCCAGATCCTTGCTGAAAGGTTCGTTGATCACGTCCCAGGACACGGCATCCGGCACATGGGCGACCAGACGCTCGATATGCGCTTCCCAAGCCGCCGTGTAGCTGTCTTCGTCGAGGGCTTCGATGCCGGGAAGACCGTGTTTTGCCCAATAGACCGGGTGGCCGTGAATGCCGAGGTTCGACGCCTTCGCAAAGTCGAGGGTCGTGTCGACGAGTTTCAGGCAGGTTTCGTCCTTGTCCTGCAAGGGCGAAACATCCCCGCAAGCCTTTTCGCTCTGCAATGTACCCGGTTTGATCAATGCCCTGTAGAGCCAGTTCGGCTTGAGCGCATTCTCCGTCACCACGACGTCGCAATGCTGCCGGATCAACTGCCTCTCGTCTTCCGAGGCCGCATGACTGAAGATGGATCCGATCGCGATGCCTTTGGGGCTGGCGATCTCGCGCAGCGCGCGCGCGGGGGCGGCGCAGGCTGGAACTGCCCGAAGACACAGGGCGCCACCGGCAAAGGCAAGAAAGCTGCGTCGTTCCATGGGGTCACCATTCCGCTTTCGGCTCGAGGTGAAGACTAGACCCGCGCGACGGATCGGGCAACCGGAGCGCGAGAAGAGCCTGTCCGGGCTTGAAGGGGGCCGGACAGGATCGCCACGCATTCAGACCGTTTGCCGCACCACAGGCGGACCATCCAGATCCTGCCGTCGAAAGCGCGCGCTGGCACTGATGCGTGCCATGCCGTCCTGCGTGTCCTCGCTTGAACAAAGACGGGCCGCCTCCGTTTCACCCTTGCACCGGACGGCCTGCGCTCCGAGATTGGGGGGGACCCAGAATGGAGGACATCATGGGCTACACGATCGACCGCCTGCTGACCGGCGTCAGCTTTGAAGAGGCCGAAGCCCGCACGCGCGCGGCGCTGGCCGAGAACGGCTTTGGCGTCATCACCGAAATCGACGTTGCCGCGACGATGAAGAAGAAACTCGACCGCGACATGACGGCGTACAAGATCCTTGGCGCCTGCCATCCGGGCCATGCCTTCGCCGCGATCGAATCCTCGCCGCGAATCGGGGCGATGCTGCCCTGCAACGTCATGCTGCGCGCGGTGGACGGCGGCGTCGAGGTTTCGGCCGTCGATCCTGTCGCCTCTTTCGCGGCGGTCGAGGAAGAGGGCGCGCGCAAGGTCGCGGCCGAGGTCCGCGCGATCTATGCGGCGATGATGGAAAAACTCTGAGGCGCTTCGGGCAAGGCTGGCCCGGGCAGTATTCGCGACCACACCAGAACGGGGGGAATGGGATGAGTTTCGTCAAGACACTGGCCACGCTGGCCGTCGGCTTTGCTGCCGCCAAGGGCGTGCAGAAGTTCCAGCAGATGGGCGGCCTTGAAGGCATGAAGGGGGCGCTGCGCGATGCGGGCAAGCCCGGCGGTATGGCCGAACAGATGGGCGACTGGGCGGCCAAGATGGGCGTGCCGGGCGGCAAGGAGACGGTCAGCCAGCTTCTGGCCAATTTCGGCACCCAGGCCGCGGCGGCGACCGATGCGGCGCAATCGAACCTGGGGTCGATGTTCGGCTCCATGACCGCAGCCGCTGGTGCGGGGGCAAAGGGCCTCGGCGAGATGATGACGACGGCGCTGGCCGATCCGTCTGTCGCCGCGGGCGCCGAGGCACATGCCAAGCTGATGATCCGGGCGATGATTCAGGCCGCCAAGGCCGATGGCACCATCGACGACGCGGAAAAGGCGCAGATTCTGGCGCAGCTCGGCGAGGCGACGCCCGAGGAAGTGGCTTTCGTGCAGGCCGAACTCGATGCGCCGATCGACATTCCGGGGCTCGTGTCCGATGTGCATGAGGCGGCGCGGGTGCAGGTCTATTCGGCCGCGCTGATGGCGATCACCGTCGACACCGAGGCGGAAAAGCTCTATCTGCGCAACCTTTCCACGGCCTTGGCGCTGGATCCGGCGACGGTGGCGCAGGTGCATCTGGGCATGGGCAAGCCGCAGCCCTGATCCTATCGCGCGGGGGTGCGAAAAAACGCGCATCCCCGTGCCTTTGCGGTTGACTCCGCGCGATGGCTGACTAAAAGGCAGGCTTCAAGGATTTCGCGGATGCAGGCGCATCCGACTCTGGGAGACTGAGAATGGCGAAGCCGACGACGATCAAGATCCGTCTGAACTCGACGGCGGGCACCGGGCACTTCTATGTGACCAAGAAGAATGCCCGTACCATGACCGAGAAGATGACGGCCAACAAGTATGACCCGGTTGTGCGCAAGCACGTCGAGTACAAGGAAGGCAAGATCAAGTAAGATCTTGTCCGCCCGCACGGGTTCAGGGCCGTCCTTCGGGGCGGCCTTTTGCTTTGCCGGTGGGTCACGGGTCATATCAACAGCAGCGTGACGACGAAGACGGCGGTGAAGATCGCCCCCGCGATGGTCCAGAGTGTCGGGCGCCGCGTCAGGTCGGCAAACGGCGTCGGAACGGGCAGGTCGTGTCTGTGCGGCGGGTCCGTGCCACTCTCCCGCGCGCGTTTTCGATCTTTCGGGGCGGCCGTCGTTTCCGGGATCTCGCTCTCGGGCGGGGGGCGCGCGCCATGGGGATGGGGCAGAACCGGGGGCGGATGCGGGGCATGCGGGTCGAAGCCGTCATCCGGTGCCGACAGCAGCGGCGCGGGTGGATCGTCGTGATGCGGCTCCGCGCGCCGATGCGCGCCGGGCAGGGCGCGGGTGGCGGCCTGTTGCGCCAGAACCGACTGCAGGGCCGTCGTGTCGACGCCCAGCATCTGCGCCGCAACAAGCGACATCGGCGTTGCCGCGCTGCCCTGTGAACTGGGCGTTGCAGTCCCGGCCAGCGCTTCGGCGGTGAGGGTTGCGGCCTTTGCCAGAGCCTCGGCGGCGCCGCGCTCGGGCGTGGCCCCCGGCAAGGGCAGCGATCCCGCACCTTGAGGTTGGGTGGTCTGGGGTTGCGCGGCCGCATCCGGGCGCGGGGCGCCCTGCGGCAGCTCTGCGAGCGCGTTTTGCATGTGTCGCTGCAGCTGGGCGCCTTGCGGCAGGGACAGGGAATGCACGCCCGCGGGCAACGGGCTCGGTGTGACAGGCGAAGGCAGGGGCGTCAGCATGTGCAGGCCTCGGACAACGACGATGCCCGAGGATGACAGGATTTGGTGAACGGCGGGTTAAACCCTGCCGGGCAGAGCCTCGGGCTCGGGGCGCGGTGGCCGGGGCGGCGCTTTCACACCGAAGACGGCGCAATAGAGCGCCGGCGCGAAGACCAGCGTGATCAGCGTTCCGGCGATGATCCCCCCCATCATCGCGAAGGCCATCGGCGCCCAGAACACCTCGCGCGAGATCGGGATCAGCGCCAGCGAGGCCGCCGCCGCGGTCAGCAGGATCGGCCGGGCCCGGCTGTCCGAGGCCTCGAATACCGCGTCCCAATGGCTGCGCCCGGCCTCGATCAGCTCCTCGACCTCGGCCATCAGGATCAGCGAATTGCGGATCAGGATGCCGACAAGCGCCAGCACGCCCAGAATCGCGACGAAGCCGAGCGGTTGGCCCGAGGGCAGCATGGCCGCGACGACGCCGATCAGGCCGAGCGGCGCGACGGCCAGCACGATGAACATCAGCCGGAAGCTTTGCATCTGCACCATGACGAGGGTGAGGATGATCAGCACCATCAAGGGCACGACGGCGACGATCGGGGCCTGACTTTCGCCGCTCGACTCTGCCACGCCGCCCGGCTCGATCGTCGTTCCGGCGGGCAGGTTTGCCATCTGCGCGGCAATCGCCGGGGCAAGATCTCTGGTGACGGTCGCGGGCTGGTTCGCCCCCACCACCGCGGCCTTGACCGTGATCGTCGGCACCCGGTTGCGCGCATGCAGAACCGGCGGCTCCATCTGCCAATCGAGCGTCGCGAAACTGAGCAGCGGCACCGGCACGCCCGAGGGCGAGGGCAGTTGCAACGAGCCGAGCGAGGCGATCGACGACCGATCCGCCACAGCGCCACGGGCGACGACATCGACCAGCGTCTGGCCATCGCGCAATTCGGTGACGGTGACCCCTTCGAAGAGCGTCTGCAGCGCCTGCGCCACGTCCTTTTGCGTCAGGCCGAGCTGGCGCAGCCGTTCCTGATCCAGAACCACCCGCGCCACCCGCACCGGCTCGCCCTCGTCGATGGTGATGTTCGACAGCCGCGAATCCTGCGCCAGTTGTTCGGCCAGAGCCTGCGCCTCGGTCAGCAGAAGACCACGATCCGGCCCCATCAGCCGGTATTGCACCGGCTTGCCGACGGGCGGTCCAAGCTCGATCAGTTTCGAGAACACGTCGATACCCGGCAGTTTCGCGGCATGGTCCGCCAAGGCTGCGCGCAGGGCGTTGCGATCTTCGAGCCCCTTTGTCATCACGACGATCTGGCCGATGAAGGGCACCGGCGTCGGCGCGTCGAGCGACAGCAGGAACCGCGGCGAGGACCGCCCGACATAGGTCGTCCAATAGGCGGCCTCGGGTCGGGTGGCGAGCCATTGATCCAGTTCGGCCATCGCGGCATCGGTCGCGGCAATCGCCGAATTCTGCCGCATCGTCACGTCGATCAGCAACTCGGGCCGGTCGGAGGCGGGGAAGAACTGCTGCTCGATATGGCGCATGCCGTAAAGCGCGGTGCCAAAAAGCGCCACCGTCAGCACGATGGTCAGCCATTTCGCCCGCATCGCCCCGCGCAGAAGCCCGTGGAAGGCGCGGCGCAACAGACCCGGGGTCGGATCGTGATGCGGCATCGTCTTTGGCAGGAAGGTGGCCCCGATCAGCGGTGCGAAAAGGACGGCGACGACCCAGCTCAGCATCAGCGAAATCGCGATGACGTAGAACAGCGAGAGCGTGTATTCCCCTGCCTGCGACGAGTTCAGCCCGATCGGGATGAAGCCCGCGACGGTGACGAGCGTGCCCGACAGCATCGGGAAGGCGATCGAGGTCCAGGCGTGCGCGGCGGCCTTGGCAATCGAATCCCCGGCCTCGAGCCGCGCGATCATCGTTTCGATGGCGATCATCGCATCATCGACCAGAAGCCCGAGCGCGATGATCAGGGCACCGAGCGAGATCCGTTGCAGCGTCACCCCCATGCCGTCAAGAATGACGAAGGTCAGCGCCAGCACGAGCGGGATCGACATCGTGACAACGAGCCCAGCCCGCCAGCCGAGCGAGATGAAGGAGACGATGAGCACGATCGCCACCGCCTCGGCCAGCGAGCGCAGGAAGTGGTTGACCGACTCCTCGACCACCCGCGGCTGATCGGCAACCTTGTGCAACTCGATCCCCACCGGCAATTCGGTGGCGATCCGGTCCATCAGCGCCGTCAGCTCCGCCCCGAATTCGAGGATGTTGGCGCCCTGTTTCATGCCGATGATCAGCCCCACGGCGGGCTTGCCGTTGTAGCGGAAAAGATCGCCCGGCGGATCTTCGAAGCCGGCGCGGACGGTGGCGACATCGGAGAGGCGAAAGAAGATCTCGCCCACGCGCAAGGGCGCGGCGGCCAGTTCCTCGGCATCGGCAAAGCGGCCCGACATCCGCACGGCGACCAGCTCATCCTCGGTCCGGATCACGCCCGAGGGCACGATGGCGTTCTGCGCGGCGAGCGTGCCCAGCACCTGCGCCTGATCCAGCCCCAGCGCGGCCAGCTTGCGGGCGGAAAATTCCACATGCACAACGGGATCTTGCGTGCCAATGAGCTCAACCTTGCCCGCCGCCTTCAGCGTCAGCACCGCCGAGCGGACCTTTTCCACCCGGTCCTTGACCTCTTGCGGGGAAAACCCGTCGCTGGTGAAGGCGTAGATCGAGCCGTAGACATCGCCGAAGCTGTCGTTGAAGTAAAAACCCGCGAATTCGGCCGGGAAATCGGGACGGATGTCGGCCATCATGTTGCGGACCTTCTGCCAGGTCCGGGTGACGGCCTCGCCCCTTGTTTCGGGGGTCAGTTCGATCTGCACCACGGCGCGGCCCGGGAAGGTTTCCGAGCGGGTGAATTTCAGGTTCGGCAGTTCCTGCAGCTTCTTCTCGATCCGGTCGGTGACCTGTTCGCGCGTCTCCTCGGCGGTGGCGCCTGGCAGGACCGCGGTCACGATCATGATCTTGATGGTGAAGGAGGGGTCTTCCTCGCGGCCGAGGTTGCGATAGGCCATCACCCCCGCCACGAGCGAGACAAGGATCAGATACCAGACCATCGAGCGATGCCGCAAAGCCCAGTCGGACAGGTTGAACTTCATGGCGATACCCTTGGTCCGAGGTGTTGGCCCGGTGTGAGCGAGCGGATGCCGCGGATCGCCACCTCGTCGCCGGGGGCGAGGCCGGAGGTGATGACGACGCGGTCGCCGAGAGGCTGGCCGAGGGTGACCGGCACCGCCTCGGCGCGCCGGTCGGTGCCGATGCGCCAGACGCGGAACGGCTCGGCGTCGGTCAGGATGGCGGCGGCGGGCAGGGTCAGCAGCGCGTCTTCGGGCTGATCGAGCCTTGCGGTGACGAGCGTGCCAAGGCGGAAGGCGTGGCCGCCATCGGCAAGCGAGATCCGCAGCCGATGCGCGCGGGTCGAGGCATCGGCGACGGGCTCGATCAGCCGCAATTGACCGGGCGCGGTCAGCGCGCCATCGCCACGGGTCTCGATGGTAAAGCGGGCGTCTTTCGGCAGCACCGACAGCATGTCATCAGGCACGTCGATCACCGCCTCGCACCCGGCGGCGGTCGCCAGACGCAGGACCGGCGTGCCGGGGGTGACGACGGTGCCCGGCTCGGCCAGGATCAGGCTGACGACGCCCGCGGTGGGCGCGGTGAGGCGGCCGAAGCGCTCGGCATCGCGCGCGCGGGTCAGATCGGCGCGGGCCGAGGCGACGCTGGCGCGCGCGGCGGCGGCCTTGGCCTCGGCAGCTTCGAGCGCAGCTTGCGGCGCGACCCCGCGGCGGCTGAGCTCTTGCGCCCGCGCAAGGCTTTGGGTGGCAAAATCGGATTCGGCCCGGGCCGCGCGCAGACCGGCTTCGGCGGCGGCGACATCTTCGGCCAGCGTCACCTGATCGAGCGTGGCCAGCACCTGTCCGGCGGTGACCGCGTCGCCAAGCGCGACCGGGCGTGTCTCGATCCGGCCCGCAGTCTGAAAGCCGAGCGTGGTTTCCACCTCGGCCGCGATCACGCCGGGAAAATCGCGCGAGGCGATGGCAGAGCCGGTGACGATTTCCGAAACGACCGGGCGGGCAGGCTCTTCGGCAAGGGCTGGCGTCAGGGTCAGCAGCAGGGCCAGCAGCGGGCGGATCATCATGGTGTCGTCTCCGTCGCGGTGACGGCGCGGCCGGGGTAAAGCAGATGCGCGCCGCGGGACACGACCAGCGCGCCTTCGGAAATCCCCTCGGCCACGTCGATGCCGCGATCGGTGTAGCGCGAGACCCGCACCGGGCGCAGTTCGGCCCGTTTGCTGTCGGGATCGATGGTCCAGACCGCCGGTCCGCCGTCCTTCGTGACCAGAACCGTCCAGGGCAGCGCCATCGCCGAGCCAAGCGGCAGGTCGATGACGGCGACGATCGCCGTGCCGAGGCCCGGGGCCATGGCGCCGTCGCGCAGCTTGCCCTTGACCCGGACCGTGCCGGTGGCGCCCGCGACAAGCGGCGCGATTTCGGTGACCACAGCCTCAAGCGGTGCCCCCGTGCCTTCGACCGGGCGCAGCGTTACGGTGCGGTCGCGAAAGCGGTCGAGGGCGGGGAAATCAGGAACATAAAAGACCGCCTCGCGCGCGCCGTCGCGGGCGATGGTCAGCACGGTCTGCGCCGCGCCGACGATCTGGCCAGGTTCGGCCGAGCGCGCGGTGACGATGCCCGCGGCGGGGGCGGTCAGCGTGCAATCGGCCAGTGTCTGGCGTGCTTTGGACAGCCCGGCCTGGGCCTGATCCTGCGCCGAGCGGGCCGAGAGCGCCGCCTCGGTCGCGGCGTCAAGCGCGGCTTGCGTCGCGGCGCCGCGCTGGGTCAGCTCGGCCGCGCGGGCCAGCGCCTGTTCCGCCTGCGTCAGCATTGCCGCCGCGGCATCGGCCTGCGCCTTGGCCCCGCGCAGCGCCGCGGCAGCCTGCGTCGGATCAAGCTCCGCCAGCACCTGCCCGGCCTCGACCTGCGCGCCCACCTGCACCGACAGGGTGACGATCCGCCCGCCCGAGCGAAACCCCACCGGCACGGCCTCGGCCGGTTCGATGCTGCCCGACAGCTCGTAATGCAGGAAGACCGGCGCGGTATGGGCGGTGACAAGCTCGACCGCAAGCGGCGTTTCCGCGCCAAGCGGCGGCGCCAGAGCGATCAGGCCGGCCAGCACGGCGGCTGGCAGGACAGGACCTTGCGGCGCGGTCTTGCGCATCATCTCTCCCTTCGCGGCGGGCCGGAGCCTTCGGATTCTTCCGATTCGCGAAATTCTCTCCGGTCGTTGTGGCGATAATAGGACAGGAAAGCTGCCAAGGAAGCGTTGATGCGCCCGCGCTGCCGTGTCGTTGCGGCAAAACGAACGGCGCCCCCGAAGGGGCGCCGGGATTTGTGTCGGGCGGGGCTTATTTCGCCGTGTAGATCTGGTCGAAGATGCCGCCGTCGCCGAAATGCTCGGGCTGCGCTTTCGCCCAGCCGCCGAAATGCGCGATGTCCACAAGCTCCAGTTTCGGGAACCGCGCCACATCGGCCGGATCGGCTTTCGACGTGTCCCAGGCGCGGTAGAAGTTCTTGTAGGCGATCGCCTGCCCCTCGGGGCTGTAGAGGAAGTTCAGATAGGCCGTCGCCAGTTCCTTTTGTTCGTCATTGGCGATGTTGCCCTCGACCAGCGCCACCGGCGGCTCGGCCAGAACCGAGACCGAAGGCACGACGATGTCGAACTGATCGTCGCCGAGTTCCTTCAGCGACAGATAGGCCTCGTTTTCCCAGGCCAGCAGCACATCGCCGATGCCGCGCTGGGCGAAGGTCGTCGTCGCGCCGCGGGCGCCGCTGTCGAGGACCGGCACATGGGCGAAGAGTTCATGCTCGAATGCCTTCGGATCCTTGCCGTTCTTCTCGGCCCAGGCCCAGGCGGCCAGATAGTTCCAGCGCGCCCCGCCCGAGGTCTTCGGGTTCGGCGTGATCACCTCGACCCCGTCCTTGACCAGATCGCCCCAGTCCTTGATCCCCTTCGGGTTGCCTTCGCGCACCAGGAAGACGATCGTCGAGGTATAGGGCGAGGAATTGTGCGGCAGCGTGCCCTGCCAATCCTTCGGCAGCTTGCCCGCCTTGGCGATCTTGTCGATGTCCGAGGCCAGCGCAAGGGTGACAACCTGCGCATTCAGCCCCTCGATCACCGCGCGGGCCTGTGCACCCGAGCCGCCGTGCGAGGTTTCGATCTGCGGCGCGTCATGGCCCTGCGCGGCCCACCAGTCGGCGAAGGCGGCGTTGATGTCGCGATAAAGTTCACGCGTCGGGTCGTAGCTGACATTGAGCAACGATTCGGCCTTGGCTTGCGGGGCGACGGTGAGGCTGGCCAGAACCAGCGCCAGAAGGGCCGTGGTGCTGCGCGCGAGGCGGGAGATCGGCCAGCCGATCAGGCGGCGGTTGCCATCCGCAATGGTGACGCGGCCGTCGGAGTGATCGGCGGTTTTCACACCCTGTGCGGTGATGTGGCGGGAGAGCGAAATCGTGGTCAGCATGGTGTCTCTCGATCAGGAAAGGGGTTGCGAAAGCGGATGTGCCGGGAGGTGGCCCAGATGACGCGGTCCCAGGCAGGTCATCTGTCCCCGCATCGGCGCACGCAGGCTTGCGGCGGGAGCGGTCTGAGCATGGCGGATCATCGGCGTCTCCTTTCCGGCGGGTGATCAACGTGACACCTTAAATATACACAAAGTTGGTAGATATTATCAAGGAAATAATCGCGCCTTTATTGGTCGCGATTATAGAATTTAATTCTCCGAATCCCGGTGCGACTCGGCGGCAGGGATCGCTGGCCGCGACACCCTCCGCGACGCCAAGACGACTTGACGTGCGACCCGAGGCGGGCGGAGACTTCGGGTGTTGTCGTGCCGCGCGAAAGCCCGGGTGCGGGCCCAGCAGAAGGCTCGGACACCTTTTTCCGAAGGGAAATTGCACATGACGATCCGCGACCCTGTCCACTGAAACTCCACCGCCGCCGCGTCGTCGGGGGCGTCGGCAGCGCGCAGCTGGACAGGGCGCGTTTCGCAGCAATCCGAGAGTGATCGGGCGGAGGGACGCGACGCCGGTCACGCGTGGCTCTGGGGGGGCACGAAGATGACGATGCAGACGCTTTTCACGATCGGGCTGGACATTCAGGGCACCGATGGCCCGGATTACAAATCAGGAACCGCCGGGGCCGACACGATCTCGGGCTATGGCGGCGAGGATACGTTGCTGGGCAATGGCGGAGATGACGTGATCTATGCCGGGGACGGGGTCGACAGTGTCGATGGCGGCTCGGGCAATGACACGATCAATGCCGGGATCGGCAATGATTTCGTACAGGGCGGGGCCGGGGCCGACAGCATCGACGGCGAGTTGGGCGACGACACGCTTTACGGCGGCGGCGGCAACGATTTCTTCCGCGGGTCGGTCGGCAACGATGTCATCCGTGGCGGCGATGGCACGGATGAATACTGGTCGTCCGGGGTGGATCTGCACTGGCTGATGCTCGATGCGGCGACCTCGATCGAAGTGCTGTCGGGCGGCTTGGTCCGTGGCGGCGCGGGCGACGATCTCTTCGACATCACCGGCATCCAGACGTTTTCAAACGCCGGCACTTTCTGGCTGGGCGGGGGAAACGACAGCTTCCGCGGCTGTGCGCTGGCCGAAAATGTCGAAGCCGGCGACGGCAACGACAGTCTGAGCGGCAATGACGGCCGCGATACGCTGCTGGGCGGTGTCGGCAACGACACCCTTGTGGGCGGCGCGGGCGAAGACATTCTCGATGGTGGCTATGATGACGATCTCGTGCAGGGCGGCCTTGGCAACGACACGTTCCTGTCCTGCGTGGGCACCGATACCCTGCGCGGCGGCGACGGTACGGATACGTTCGACGACAATTGGATCGGAATCTGGCGGCTCCGACTCGATGCGGCTGCCTCGATCGAGATCTATCAGAGTTCCGACACCTGGGGGACAAGCCTCTCCGACAGGATCGACCTGACCGGGATCAGCAGTTTCGGCAATTCGAACCGGTTCTTTCTGATCGACGGCAACGACACGTTCCACGGCTCCGATCTGGCCGAGACGGTGACAGGCGGAAGCGGGAACGACCTGCTCATCGGCAATGGCGGGTCGGATACGCTTTCGGGCGATGACGGCAACGACCGGCTCTGGGGCGGTGACGGCAATGACAGTCTCGACGGCGGCTTCGGCGATGACGACCTGCAGGGGGGCGCGGGCAATGACACCCTGGTGTCGTCCCTCGGCGAAGACCGCTATGCGGGCGGCGGCGGCACGGACCGGTTTCAGGTCGGGGCAACGCTGCATCATGTGATCCTCGATGCCGCCGCCTCGATCGAGGTCTTCGATGGTTATGCGAACTGGGGCACCGCCACGGTCGATGTGATCGATCTGAGCGGGATCAGCAGCTATGCGCAGTCGAACACGTTCCATCTCGAGGCCGGGGCGGACAGGTTCCTTGGCTCCCGCGTGGCGGACTCGGTCGAGGGCGGAAGCGGCGCCGACCGGCTGAGCGGTGGCAGCGGCAATGATACGCTTTCCGGTGACAGCGAGAATGACACGCTGACGGGGGGCGCCGGACGCGACAGCCTGATCGGCGGGACGGGGGGCCATGACTGCGCAAGCTATGCCGATGCGACGGCGGGGGTGACGGCCGATTTGACCCATCCCGCGGCCAACAGCGGCTTTGCGCTGGGCGACAGTTACGGCGGGATCGAGGATCTGGAGGGCTCATCCTATGGCGACACGCTGCGCGGGTCGGCGACGGCGAACCGGTTGACCGGGAGCGCAGGGGCAGACCTGCTCGACGGCGCGAGCGGAGCGGATTGGCTGGTCGGAGGTGCTGGCACCGACACCCTCATCGGCGGGGCGGGAGCAGATACATTCGTGATCTCGACCGCGCTTGGGCCGTCGAATGTCGACCTGTTTCAGGACTTCACCGTGACGCTGGACCGGATTGCGCTCGACTCGTCACTTTTCCCGGGGCTTGCCCTCGGAGATCTCGCGGCCGATGCCTTCGTTCTGTTTGCCTCGTTCTCGGAAGCGACGACACCGGAGCAGCGGATCCTCTACGACGCGACCACCGGGCATCTCTTTTACGATGCCGATGGATCGGGCGAGGCTCCGATGATTTTGCTGGCCTCGCTTCCCGGCAGGCTTGATCTGACGGCGGATCAGGTCATGGTGATCTGACGCAGGCAAGGCGGCGGATTTTCGGATCCGCCGCAACTTTGCCCGGTGCACCTTCGCCGCGTGGCCCCCGCTGCAGCATCGGGAATGGAATTTTTTCCGCAAGAATCCGGCGATAGCCTCTGGACAGCCCCCGCGCCCTCGTCTAGTAAGCGCGCACCAACATTGGTTCGGCTCGACTGTCGAAGCAACCTGTGCCCAGATAGCTCAGTTGGTAGAGCAGCGGATTGAAAATCCGCGTGTCGCTGGTTCGATTCCGGCTCTGGGCACCACTTAAATCCCTGAAATCGCTAGGTTTTGTTTTCATTCCGATTTACCTTTCGGTTCGGGTTTGACGCTCTTGGCGGAAGGTTTGACAATCCGCGCCCGCCGCGCGTTCTCGGTTTCGAGAGTCGCCATCGTCTCGCGGTTCTTCGCTGCAAGGTTGGCAGAGCGCGAATAGTGCCTCGCCATTGACAGGGTTTTCTGCCCCAAAAGGTCGGCGATGCGGCGTTCGTCCAGCCCCGCCTCGCGCAGCGTGGTAGCCACGGTGTGGCGCAGGCCCTTGAGGGTGAGGCCCGGCTGGATCAGCCCCTCGGCCTCTAGCCCCGTCTTGAAGCGGTGCCAGACGGTGGAAAACCCGTTGTAGGTCCATTGCTCGCCCCGTGAATTGGCCAGCAGGGCGGGCGCGTCGTGCTGCGGTGCCTGTTTCAGGGCCGCGTGCAACGTGGGGCCGATGGGAATGGCGACTTCGACCCCGGTCTTGCCCCGCACGCCCCAGATAGTTTCCCCATCGATCTGGTCGCGCCGAAGGTTCAGCGCATCGGAGGGATCGAGGCCGGTGTTCATCAGGACGGCCAGAACCACCCTCACATGCGGGGGCGCGTGTTCCAAGACGATGTCGCACTCCTCCGGCTCCCACGGGCGGTTGGCATAGGCGAGCTTCGCGGGGCGGGGCTTCGGGATCACGCCGGTGGCGAAGTTGGCGGAGATCAGGCCCTTGGGGATGGCAAAGCGGAAGACCTCGCTGAGGAAGGTCCGCAGCATGTTTGCACGGCGCCAGCCGATCTTCTGCGCGGCCTTGTCGTGGATGCCTGCGACAAGTGGCGTGTCGATGGTGTGGATGGGGGTGTCGCGGATGGGCTCGAGAAAGTCGGCGCATTGCCGGTAGTCGCGCCGCGTCGCAGGGGCGAGATTCTTGAAATGCTCGGTCTCGTAATAGGACTGGATCAGCCCGCCCAACGTGCCGACCTTTGGTGCCTTCGCCTTGTTTGCCTCGGCGATGGCGGTGATCTTCTCGCATTCGGTGAAAAAGGCGGCCGATCCAATCGGGGCTTTCAAAAGGTCGATTTTCTGGCCGGTCTCGCGGTGGTAGCAGCGCATCCGACCGTGGCGATCCTTGAAGATCTTGAAGCCCTTGATGCGCACCGTTGTCATCAGAGGCGCGCCAGGATGGCGTCGTGCGTTGTGGCCTGCGTGCCGGTCTTCACATCGTCGATCCAGAGATCAAGGTCGCGCTTGTCCCAGAGCAGCACGCCCTGGCGCAGCTGGATCGGCTGCACCGGGCAGGCGATCTTGAAGTGCTTGACGGGAAGGCCTGCATAGCTGGCCGCCTCCGTCTCCTTGAACATGCGCTTTTCGATCACGCTGATGTTGAGATTGGTTGTCGACATGGGCTTCGCCTCATTCCTTGCCGGTTTGCAGGTCTGCCCGGCCGACAGGTTGACCGTCGACATGGGCAGCAGTCTGGTTGTTTGCATCATTGCCTGTGTGCCCGGCTGCCCGTGTGGCGGTTTGCCGGAACTTCTCCCAGCCGCTCATCGTCAGCAGGCGGGTTTTGGGTGATATCGCGAGGTATTCCAGCCGCCCCTCGTTCATCAGCGCACGAATTTGCGTGACGCTGATGCCGACAGCCTGGCTGAGTTCTCTGGGCGAGAACAGCTTTTCCTGAGACAAAACTATCTCCTTTTCGTAAGATGGCACGAATCTTCAAGTGCCACCCTAGGGACGGCACTTGAGGGCGATGAGAAACAAAGACGTTCAAATGTGCGTTTAGCATTCATTTGAACGCAACTGCAAGTGGTCTTGAACGAAAGATGGCACAACGCCCCTACGACTATCTGACGGCGCTTGGGGCGCGGCTTGCGATCACACGCAACGAACTCGGCATATCGCAGGCGAAAATGGCCGAATCCCTAGGGATGTCGCTGCGGGCCTACCAAAGCTACGAACTGGGCAAGCGTTCGATCCCCGTCGAGGCGCTGGTTGAGCTGCACCGCCGGTTTCAGGTCGACCTGTCGTGGGTCCTTCTGGGGATGGAGGCTGCCCGTCCGGGACATGATCTCGCTGCGCTTGAGCGGTTCGAGGTCGCCTTGGACAAGTTCCTTACCTCATCCGACATTCGACTGAAAAGCGAAAAGCGCGGGGCCATCGTGGCCCGCTGGTATCGGTCTCTCCTCGAAGGAAAGCCGATCGACATGGACGATGTCCGTACCTGGATAGAACTACTCACGGAGTGAAACGAGTGCTGGAAGCCTCCCCGCGGTGGAACCGCCAACGACTGGCGGTTCTTGAAGCCGCTGACTTTGAACTCAAGCGGTTGTTTGCCGTTTTGTATTTGATTTCATCTACTTCAGCTCTGATCTATATGTCCGGATGGCTGCGCTTCAACTTGTTTGACCTTCCCGTTGGCCCTCTGTCTAACGGCACAATTATGGCATTGACCTTGACCGCAATAGCCGGGCTGCTCCAAGCAGTGATGCTGCCGGCAGTTGCGGTCGCCCTCGGGGTCGAACGGCTGCTGCAACGCCGCATTGGCTCCCTCGACCGACGTGAAGCACGGCTCAAGCATCACCCCTTGCATGAACTACAAGCCCTGCCAAACTACTGGGAAGAGGTTGGGGACGCACATGGGAAGTATCACGATCAGCAAATTGGATGACGACTTTGAAAGCCGCCTCCGACTTAGGGCGGCGAAACATGGGCGAAGCATGGAAGACGAGGCAAGGGATATCCTCCAGGAGGCTCTCTCTGTACAAGTCAACACGTCCAACCCCCGTCATCTTGGTGAGAGGATACACGCCCGGTTTGCGGCGGTCGGAGGTCTGGAATTACAGCACTCAAGATCCATCGCCACGGGCCCTGCCAAGTTATTCACATAGCTCTTGGGCGCGACCACACAGCGTCAAGCCCACAGCAAGGTTGAGGCATGTGGCATCTCTCCCAGCAATTCGCACACCCCCTCCTGCTCACGCCCTCTGTCTCTCGACAAAAATGTAGCGAGGGTAGATCAACAAATACTTGATTTTATTATAGAATTTAGGAGGTTTGGGCGAGCTTTGCAGTGATGAGTTGGCACGCGTGGCAGCTGCTGCACCCCCAAGTGACCATTGCGAGAAAGAGCCATTTCGTCCTAAATGGCTCAACTTCGTTTCAGCGGGGCTTGAAGATGAAGACGATGTCGGCGCGAGAAGCAAAAAACGGGTTTGGTCTTCTGATCGACACCGCGCGTGCGGAGCCGGTGCTGATAGAAAAACACGGACGTGGCGTTGTGGTGGTCATCTCATTGGAGCAGTTTGAAAGGCTCTCTTTGAGGGCTGGTGGCGGAGGTTTTGCGCTAGAGGATAGCATCGGCTCCAAGGGTGGCACCCACTAGGGCCTCGGGGCGTCTTTGCCGGCGCGTAGCACGTAGTATGAATGATATGGCATTAGGAGTGGACGTGAAAGCGGGACGATCAGGGATCAAAGATAACCGCAGCAGGGGGGCTGTTCGGGACTTCATCATTGAACGCGCAGTTCCGGCTAGTCGCCTGTCTGTTGTTTCTGCCTATTTCACGACCTTCGCCTACGACCGTCTACGCGAAACGCTTGATAACGTGGGACATATGCGTTTCTTGTTTGGCGAGCCTAGGTTCTTGAAAGATGCCGACAATGCAGATCTCGTGCCTCCAGCTTTTTCGTTCGATGAGTCCGGCCTACGCTTGAACGAACAAATCCGTCAGCGGTCGGCCGCTCTACGATGCGCTCGTTGGATCAAAGATCGCGTCGAAATACGGTCGGTGAAACGCTCGGGTTTGCTACATGGAAAGCTCATTCATGTTGACGATGGTCGACGTCCGCATGCGCTGCTTGGTAGTTCGAACTTCACGATCAACGGGCTTGGATTGGGTGACTCTCCAAACATCGAACTCAATTTGATTGTCGATAGTGATCGTGACCGCGAGGATCTCCTCGCTTGGTTTGACGAGCTATGGAACGACGCCGTACTGACCGAAGACGTGCGCGATGAAGTACTTCGCGCGCTCCAGGCCAGCTACGCTCACGCGACCCCAGAGTTTGTATACTTCAAGACTCTGCTGCACGTTTTCGGCGACTTCCTTAGCGACCAAGCGGCTGAAGACGCATTGATTCAGCAAACTGCGTTCGAGCAAACTGCAATTTGGCGCAACTTGTTCGACTTCCAGCGCGATGGTTTGCGCGCCGTTCTCGGGAAAATCGAAAAGCACGGCGGGTGTATACTCGCTGACAGCGTGGGTTTGGGCAAGACGTTCACCGCGCTGGCAGTAATCAAGTGGTTCGAGAAGCGCAACAAGAACGTGCTAGTGCTTTGCCCCAAGAAACTTCGCGAGAACTGGACCGACTACCTTGCAACCAATAACAGCGAGATGAACCCGCTTCGGGAAGACAGATTTGGCTATACTGTTCTGTCTCATACCGATCTTTCGCGTGAGAAGGGCAAGGTCGGCGATATTGATCTCTCGCGTATCGAATGGGGTAACTATGACCTGGTTGTGATTGACGAATCTCACAACTTCCGAAGTGCAGCTCGGAACAAGACCGTCGGTGGGCGACGCAGCCGATACGAGCGGCTGATGGACGAGGTGGTCAAGGCAGGGATTTCGACAAAGGTGCTGCTGCTATCGGCAACACCTGTTAACAACGATCTTAGTGATCTCAAGGCCCAACTCGACCTGATCTCCGCCGACAAAATCGACGGTTTCACTGAACTCGGCGTCCCGAACCTTGGCGCACTGATTGGTGGCGCAAGACGACGCTTTGCCGATTGGGCGAAGAGCGGCAGCCGAGATGCCGGAGAACTGCTCAACAAACTACCGCCTGCTCTGTTCGGCCTGCTCGACGGCGTGACCATCGCGCGTTCGCGCAAGCACGTCGAACGCCACTATGCTGGGTCAATGGAGAAGATTGGCGGGTTCCCGAGACGCGCGGCACCCGAGTCCGTTTTCGCCAACATCGATGTTCTGGGCGGCTTTCCAGCCTTTGAGGAGGTGGATTCCGCAATTAGCAAACTTGAGCTTGCGCTCTACGGTCCGCTGACATTCGTCTTGCCTGAGTTTCGCTCTCTCTATGACAAGGGGGGGAATTTTGACCAGGCCAATCGCGAAAAGTATCTCATCGCGATGATGAAGGTCGGTTTCCTGAAGCGCTTGGAAAGCTCAGTAAGCTCTTTCCGACTGACGATGGATCGAATGATCGCCCGTATCGACCAACGGCTGACGGATATCGAGGTCTTTGATGCGAACGCGGCCTTCGACATGCCTGCGCCGGACGAGACCGAACTGGATGAAGAATTGGAAGAAGCTTTCGAGGTCGGCGGTGCTTTGAAGTATAGGCTTTCGCATATTGATCGTGCGGCGTGGAAGGCGGCGCTGACGCGTGATCGCGACCGTATCGTCGCGCTGACCACAGAAGCGCGAAATGTCACGCCAGATCGCGACGCGAAGCTGGCACGGCTCAAGGAAATTATTCGGAATAAGGCGAACGAGCCGACGATCAACCTGGACGGTGAAACAAACCGAAAAGTCATTCTGTTCACAGCGTTCACCGATACAGCCCGCTATCTGTACGAGGAATTGCTCCCCGTCGCCCGCGAATGCGGGCTACACGCAGCGTTGGTTACAGGCGATGATTGTAAGGCGACCTTCGGTCGAGCGCGATTTCAGGATGCGTTAGTTAATTTCGCGCCGCGTGCCAAACGCCGTTCCGCAATGCGCGGTACCGAGGCCAATGGTGAAATTGACTTGCTAATTGCAACCGACTGTATTTCCGAGGGCCAGAATCTCCAGGATGCTGATCTGCTGGTGAACGTGGACATTCACTGGAATCCGGTCCGCCTCATTCAACGCTTTGGACGGATTGACCGAATTGGTAGTCGCAACGCAACCATTCAGATGGTCAACTTTTGGCCGACAGAGGACTTGAACAAATACTTGCACCTCAAAGATCGTGTTGAGTCCCGCATGGCATTGGTTGATCTCTCAGCCACCGGCGACGACGATTTGCTCAACGCTCGTACCGGTGCCGACGTCGACGCACGCTGGCGCGATGATCAACTCTTGAGACTAAAGGATGAAGCCTTCGACCTAGAGGAAACCGGAGGCGGCGTGACCCTTTCCGATTTCGCGCTTGACGATTTTCGCGCAGACCTTCTTGGTTTTGCTCGCGCCAACGAGCAGGCATTACGCGACGCTCCGCTCGGACTGCACGCGGTCGTCCCCAACGTATTCGAGGGTGGTACCCTCGAAACCGGCGTCATCTTCTGCCTGCGTCGTCGTCCACCAGATCCGAATCCAGAACAGGCGAAGATCAACCCTCTCGATCCGCACTATTTGGTCTACGTGAAGGACGACGGGACGGTTCGTTTAGGCTTTGGTCAACCCAAGCCAATCTTGGACGCTTTTCGTTCACTCTGCTTGGGTCGAGGCGCGCCGTTCGAGGCGCTTTGCAATGCTTTTGACGACGAGACAGACCATGGCGAGAAGATGGATCGTTACGATGAGTTGATACGCGCTGCGGTAACTTCAATTGGCGAGACTTCAGCTACCCGTACCCTGACAGCGCTGACTGGGTCTCGGGGCGCTCGGGTGCCCGACGGCACTGCACAAGCCCGGGTTAGCATGGACTACGATCTCATTACTTGGCTCATCATCAGGCCGACTGTGAGGGAAAAATGACCCACTCGGCAGAACGTCTCGCGCAGATCCGAGATGCAGTTTCAGGGCTAGCTGGCGGCGATCTTGCTGGAGCAGGGCGGCAACTGCTTGATGTCATGGGCTACCGCAGCCCTAAGACATTGGATGCACCGAACGCACCTGCTCTTTTTCTAGGCGCACTCGGCCTGGATGCGACGCGTATCGACACGCATCGATGGCTCGCGGTGCACTTTCTTTTCCAGCTCACGGGCGATGAAATCCCGGCTCTTTCGCGTGGTGCGGATCCTGAAACCGGAGTCAGCTTCCAGCGCGGTGCATTCGACTCTTTCGTATTCCTTGCGATCGATCTGAATGATGGCAACTGGTCGCGTAGGCAGCTTGTAGCAATCGTGCGGGAGCTTAATCGCGGGTTCGCCATGCCTGCGATCGTTTTGCTGCGCCACGGCGGGCGTGCGACGCTGACAGTCATCGATCGCAGGGCTAACCGGCGCGATCCCTCGCGTGACGTCGTAGGCGGCCGGATCAGTCTGGTTAAAGATATCAACCTTGCTCGACCGCATCGGGCCCATGTGGAAATCCTCGCCGACCTGTCATTCCCTGCGCTCGCCCGGCGCAAGGCTCCCTCGGATTTCCGCGCGCTCTACGATCTGTGGCTAGAGACGCTCTCGGCGGCCGAACTCAATAAGCGCTTCTATGAAGAACTGGCCAACTGGTTCGCCTGGGCAAGCACGAGCGCGCCGGTCGCCTTCCCGAAGGGACAAGGCAAGGGTGAGGGTGCCAAGGAAATCGCGCTGATCCGCCTGCTCACGCGGCTCATGTTCGTCTGGTTCATCAAGGAAAAGGGTCTGGTTCCAGAGACGCTTTTCGATGGGCCGTTCCTCGCGAAGCTCCTGAAAGAGCCGCCTGCGGCGACGCCCGGGGGCCACGGCTACTATCTTGCCGTCCTCCAGAACCTGTTCTTTGCAACCCTCAACACTGAAATGTCAGAACGGCGCTGGCGGCAGGATGAGGGCGGGCAGTCGAAGGACTACCTCGGCCACCACGTCTATCGTCACGCGGCCCTATTCGCCGATCCGGACCGGGCGCTGGCAGCTTTCGCCGACGTGCCGTTCCTTAACGGCGGTCTCTTCGAATGCTTGGATACGGAGATTGGCAGTGATGATCCGCGCGCCGGACATGGCGAGCGGGAGCGCGGGCGGCTGATCCTCCGCATCGACGGCTTTTCAGACCAGACCGACAAGCAGCCGCGCCTGCCGAACGCCCTGTTCTTTGGCGGGGCGAAAGGGATCGATCTGTCCGGTTGGTTCGAGAAGGCCAAGACACCGCGTGATGTACCTGGCCTGATCGACCTTTTTGAGCGTTACAAGTTCACGGTCGAAGAAAACACGCCTTTGGAAGAGGAGGCCGCACTCGACCCCGAACTGCTGGGCAAGGTGTTCGAGAACCTACTCGCTTCCTACAACGAAGACACCGCGACAACCGCGCGAAACAAGTCGGGCAGTTTCTACACCCCGCGCGAGGTGGTCGACTTCATGGTGGACGAAGCGCTCGTCGCGTGGCTTTTACCGAAACTGCCAAGTGAACTTGACCTGAACGGCGGCAAACCGCGTCAGCAGGGGCTTGATCTTGGCGCTGCGCCCGGTGAGCTGGATCTGGAAAGCCCTCCCTCGACCCAACCCGTGGCGACTGTGAGCAAAGATGAGCAGCGCCTGCGCAATCTCCTCAGCTTTGCAAGCCGCGAGCACGACTTCAGCCCGGCCCAGGTGGATGCACTGATCGCCGCCATCGAAAGCTGCAAGGCAATCGACCCGGCTGTTGGTTCGGGTGCCTTCCCTCTCGGTCTGCTGCAAAAGCTGGTGCACATGCTCGACGTGCTCGATCCGGGCGGGCAGAAATGGCGTGCACGCAACCGGCACTACTATGAGCGGCGGCTTGCAGAAGCCGAGGCCATCCCGGCCGTAAATGAACGCGCGGCCGAGATCGAGAAAGCCGAGGCGGCGCTGGCCGAGTTCGATGCCAAGTTCGAAAGCGGTCACGAAAAGGATTACACCCGCAAGCTGTTCCTGATCGAACGTTGCCTGCATGGCGTGGATATTCAGCCGATCGCCGTGCAGATCGCCAAGCTGCGGTGTTTCATCAGCCTTGCGGTCGAACAGAAGGAAGACCCCACGCGCCCCAATCGGGGGATCACTCCGCTGCCCAACCTAGAGGCCAAGTTCGTCGCCGCCAATACCCTGACGCCGCTGCACCGCCGCGGTCAGGCGGGGCTGGTCAGCCAGGATTTGCTCAAGAAACAACGGGCGCTGCGTGAGGCCAACCGGGCCTTCTTTGCTGCCGCGAATGGTGCGGCCAAACGGCGGGAACAGCGCAGGATCAAGCAACTGCGCGCGGAAATCGCCGAAGAGGTGGCGCGCGACCACGCCTTTGTCAGCGAAGACGCAAGGAAGCTTGCGGCGTGGGACCCATTCGACCCGAACGCCTTCGCGCCCTTCTTCGATGGCGAATGGATGTTTGGGCTGGATGCGTCGGTCAACGAGGGCTGGTTCGACATCGCCTTCGCCAATCCCCCCTACATTCGGCAGGAAAAGATCGAAAGCTTTCGGGTGAACGACAATCCCGTGATCGCCAAAGCTCAACTCAAGGCGGATTACAAGACCTTTGCCGGGACAGCCGACATCTACGTGTATTTCTATGAGCGGGCGCTGCGGTTGCTAAAGCCGTCGGGGGCACTTGCCTTCATCACTTCGAACAAGTGGTATCGCTTGCCTTATGGACGAGGTCTTCGGGACTGGCTCAGTACTCACGCGCGCATTCAAAGCATCATTGATTTTGGAGATGCACCAGTATTTGAGGCGATCGCTTACCCCACTGTTCTCGTGGCCACCAGAAAACCGGCACCAGGAAGGCCATCGTCCAGAGAAATCGTACGCGCGCTCAACTGGGTGCCTACCGATGGCGAAGACCCCAGAGAGTCTGTCAAGCGATTTCCTCAGGTCTTCGCTACTGAAGCGTTCGAAATGCCTCAAGCTGAATTGGTAAGCAGTCCTGACTGGCAGTTTATCCCGCGCTCGTCTGGTGAAGTTTTGTCTCGCCTACGCTCGGCGCCTTTAACTGTGCAAGACTTTACCGTCGATGCAGTGTATCGGGGTATCACTACAGGATTTAACGACGCCTTCGAGATTGATGATACCGAACGGATGGCTCTCATCAAAGAGGATGAATCTTCGCGTAAGGTCATAAAACCCTTGCTAAAGGGAAAGGACCTTACACGCTGGTCCACACCAGAGGCGAGAAGATGGATCATTTTCGTTCGAAGGGGCACTCAGATTTCTGACTATCCCGCTATTGAACGCCATCTCTCTAAATTTCAAGAAAGGTTGAAGCCGAAACCTAAAGACTGGACAGGCGCTTGGTCGGGTCGAAAGCCAGGCAGTTACGAGTGGTTTGAAATTCAAGATAACGTCGCCTATTGGCCAATCTTCGAACGAAAGAAGGTCGTATCCAACAAGGTCACAGACAAGCCGAACTTTTCGATCGATTCCGGCAAGTCGTATCTGGCAAACACGGCATACTGCTTTGAGTCAAACGACGCTGAGTTCGTTACCGGAGTTTTGAATTCTAGTACGCTCCACTACGTAGCGAAGAGGGTTTTCGCTGATAAAGAAGGGGGATTTTATGAAGTGCAACCGTCGGCGCTTCTCGACCTTCCAATGCCCAGATGTGGCGATGAAGAGAAGAAGCTCTTGTCCGGAATTGTCATGGCTTTGGTCGCTGGCGCTGACCGCCCGCGCCTCGAAGCCCTGATCAATGCCTTCGTCTACGAACTTTTCTTCGCCGACGAACTGCATGCACGAAGGCTCTACCCCTTCGCCGCAGCGCGCGAGGCCGGGTTAATGAAGCTGGCGGGCCTGGAAGGTGAAGCGCTGGCGCGGGCCGCAAATGACTGGTCCCGCTGCCTCGCCGACCCCGCCCACCCCCTATACGCCACGCTCTTCGACCTGCAGTCGATCGACGCGGTCAGGATCATTGAAGGGCGCACGTAAGATGGCGTTGGCACCTGGAGATGGAGCGGCGCCGCCGCCCGCGCCGCTGCGGATCGAAGCCATCGCGTTGCGCGCCTACCGTGCGTTCAGCGCTGAACAGAAGATTCCGGTCGGTGGTCGGAATCTGATCGTCTACGGCGAAAACGGCGCTGGCAAATCCTCGATCTACAAGGCGCTACGCGACCTCTTCGCCCGGCGCCCCAATCGCAACGCGCTGAAGGACAACGCCCATGTCCACCCGCTAGACCCATCCCTCACACCCCGCATCACTGTTACCTTCAACGATGGCAATGCGGCGCTGGAATGGACCGAAGCGCGCCACCCCGGCCAGCCGACTGCCGACCCGCGTGTAGCGATGGCGGCGCTGCGCAGTTCGTTCCTCGACTATCACGCGCTGCTGGAAACCAACGCCTTTCACGGTCAGCGCCGCCCGAACCTGTTCAGCCTCGCCATCGAGACGCTGCTCGCCGACTACGCAAACGCCACCACGACCGCAACCTTGGGCGAGCTTTGGGCAAAGGTCGAACGCGCGAAACCGTTCAAGCACTTCCAAAGCGGCGTTCATCTCCCACCGGTTCAGGCTGCCTGTGACGCCTTAAATTCAGGCTTTCAGGCTGCACTCGACGCTCTTCTGCCTCACGTCAACACGCTGCTGACGGATCTCGGACACCCGGAAATGGAGCTCGAACTTTTCGAGCGGGGGACGGTCGCATACAACAACGCGCGTCTAAGGTCGGATCGCGGGTTCACAGGTCGCGAGTTGTTCCTGCGCCTGAAGTTTCGTGGCCATTATCCCGAACAGCCCCAGCACTTCCTGAATGAAGCGCGGCTCTCTGCCCTCGCGTTGGCCTTCTACCTGGCTGGCCGCCTTGCCTGCGTGCCCTCGGCGCCTTCGCCCGCACTCAAGCTTCTGGTGCTGGACGATGTGCTGGTCGGCCTTGACTATGCCAACCGACGTCCGCTGCTGGCCGTGTTGGCGAACCACTTCTCGGACTGGCAGATCGTACTGCTTACCCACGACCGCCATTGGTTCGAGGTCGTGCGTGCAGCAATCCCAACCGATCGTTGGACGTGCCACGAGATGTACGAAATGGTCGCAAAGACAGGCGAGGCGACGCCTTTGTTGCGCTCGGTGGAAGCCGACATCGTAGTGGCTACGCTGAAGCAGGCTCGCGATTTTATTGCGCAGAAGCATTTACCCGCCGCAGCGAACTACGCGCGATCTGCTTGCGAGCTATTGTTGCGCAAGCAGTGCGAAAAGAGAGGCGTGAAGTTTCCATATAACCCCGACCCCAAGAAGATCATTTTCGAGAAACTCAAGAAGGGTCTTGAGGATGACCTTGTCGGGAACCAGGCTAAGCTCAACGCACTGGCTGCAATCACTCCCCATCAGGCCAGGATCCTCAACCCACTGTCGCATGATCCGACGACTTCGCTGAACGAAGCTGAGGTGGTGGCGGCTATTGACGCGGTTGAGGCCTTAATGACGGCACTTCGAGCCAGTTGATTGGCTCGGGCAGGCGCGGGACAGCAGGGCTTAAGCGAAGTGTTGCGTTTCAACAGGTGCTGCGTTTCATCTGCCATCAAAGTTTAACCAACTATCCGAAATGCTCATCTATTACTTTGGACGCGTCTCCGCTCAACGTAGGACCTTCAAACGTTTCAACTAGCCTCCCGCTGAAGTATTTTTCATACCAGGCCTTCTTTTCGTCCATGTGCTTTGCATACTTTTCTGATGATGCCATGCCCCAGTGCTCCCAATAGAACTTCTCACCGTTCCAAATGATGGAGAAATCAGGGAGATACATCGTCCCATCAGGCGCGATCAGTGGTGTTTCATATTCAAAGGCAACGCCGCGCTCGTGAAGCAGATTTGCAATAATCACCTCTGACTTCGAGCGAACCATATCGCCGCTCAAAGCCTCGTGAATTTTGCCTTCTTCATACCAACCTTTGCGATGGACGAGTTCATCTGGAACGGCGTGGAAGTTCCCTTCGAAGAGAGAAGAGTTGATCAGTGCGGTCTGAGTGTTTTCGGGTCGTCTCGCCGATAGCAAAGTTGAGATATTCCCCTGAACTAGAAGTGTGCAGTGCTTAGTCGCGCGGGTTAGTGCCGTATAGATCAATTCAGATGATAGAGAGCGCGTTCTTGATTTTGGTACCACTACATACGTATGCTCAAATTCGCTCCCTTGTGCTTTGTGGACTGAGATCGCATAGGCAAGCTCAAGGTTGCCTTCGACACTTTCCGAACTGCCGTTGGGGAGTTCGCGCCCGTAGGCAACTCCAAGGTGGTCTTTTCTTGCAAACTTCACTTGAAACCTTTTCATTCGAAACCGCTTTTTACTCGCATCAAATCCATGCTTCTGTACAAACCCGATTTCACCGTTAAAAATCTCTGCCCGCTCTGAGTTTCGTGTGTTGAAGTTATACGCCCAGATCGGATCGGATTTTGGCCTGTTCCGATATTGGATTACCTTGTCAAAAAGCGTGATGCCGTCGACGGCGCCAAACCAGTTCATTGTCCCTCTTGCTACCCGGTCCTGAAGTGCTTCGTTCAGGGCTTCGAGGCCGTGAGGCTCTGCGCGGTGAGGCGTGAGAACCTGGTACTTTTCCGGCATCCAGTCAAACGCAGTTCGCCAGAGTTCGTAGGGCTTTTCCTCGCTCAAAGCCTGGCCAGTATGCGTAGACATATCTGTTTCGATTTCTTTGATTAGTCGGTCTGCCAATTTTGCGGGATCATCCCAGTAGATGACGCGAAGATCCTTATCGACAGCGCCACCTCTGTGAACGGATGACAGGAGGGCCTCAGCGCGCGGTGAAGTTGCCTCTCCATCCTCACGCGCCGCCGCACCTACGAACAGGTCCGCTAGGTCGAGTATGGCAGTGCCTTGCCCCGTAATGGAGTTCCCCATTTGGCGAAGATTCTGATCGAGACGCGCGATACTGCCGTTGTCCTTTCGGTCAAGCCAAACAATCGTATCCGCGAACACCCGGCCTCGACCGATCGGCGGAAGCTGATTGGGGTCACCAACGAGGATGAAGCGGCGCACCTGCCGCCAATCGATTGCGCGAACTAAGCTGGCCATTAACCCGAGATCGAGCATCGAGGCTTCGTCCACGATGATTGTGCCGCTACCCTCGCGCTTCCCGCCGCTTCGCCTGAAGGTCAGATTGTTGTTCAGCCAGCCGCCCTTTGCCAAGAACGAGTGAACGGTCGAGGTCTCAACCCGGTCAATCCCCCTCTCATGAAGCTTCGCGCGAACTCGGTCCGAAGCTTTGCCGGTTGGTGCCATCACTGCAATAGGCGCCCCGTCCCCTTCGGTCTGACGAACGGCACGAATAATCGCACAAATGACAGTTGTTTTTCCGGTTCCAGCAGCACCGGTGACTACAGCCAAAGGGCGGCGGAAGATCGCTTCGCACGCTTCTGCTTGAGCCGATACAGCCTTCGTGTATTGCTCCCTTGCCTTGATAAGAAGAAAGCTCTTCTTGTCGAGGATTTCTTCTTTCCAGTCGCTCTCCAAGAAGGGCCTCTGCAATTGGATGTCTGCGCGCCCAGAAATTTTAGTCAATGCGTCTTCAACGTCTCTCTCATCATCGTATACATCCGGTAAATATAGCCACAATCTGTTGGACTCTTGACGCAATACCAGCGCTTCTTCGAGTGTCAATCGGTCGACTTCGAAGTATCTTTCGGTGAAATGCGCAGTCTTCCATTCAGGCAGTTTCTGCAGGCGCGCGTTCACTTCGGCAAGAATGCCGCCCGCGGCCCTGAAGGTTTGATTTGGCTCTCTTTTCAACTGCTCGACACAAAGCGCTCGGAAGCGCCTTGCATCGTCATACTCCATGTCTGCAAGAGGCTCGCCTCCAAGTTCCGGCGACGGCAGCACGCCGCGATCAATCGTCCCCCATGGGATCGTATCATCGGGACTGTCGCCAACATATCGTTCTGAGAGGATGTAGGGGTTCTTCGCCACAGCACTGCAGTCCGACGTCAGGCCATGCTCTGCCCGAATGCGTTCGTCGTCGCTGACAATTTTTTCGATCTGATCGAGGCTGAGATCGATCCGGGGGAGCACGTCCTTCAATAAGATCCTTGCGTCGTCCGACTTCAACAGCCACTGCCTCGCCAGCTTGGCCCGCGGCTTTCCCATCAGACCGTAGGGTGCAACTTCGATGCCGCTGTCCACAGCCTCGAATAAGAGCCTGTGCGCGTCTTGTGACTTACCTTGCGCAATAAGCTTGCGGGCATGATCGGTCGCTTGATCTGCCCCAAGGAACCGCATCACATTAAGCAAGCCTGGATAAAGGCCACGCCTATTCCAAAGGTCGGTAATGCAGCCCAGAATCCAGCGTTCGCGCTCCTCCCAGTTCTCGCTCGCATCGCCAAGATTCCTTAACTCCCGGACAGAGCCGAGAAATTGCTCAAGCAATCCAATAGCGTCGTCATTGGTCAAAAGCCGCGCCCCATACTTGCATGTCCGCGGATTGTCAGGATAGATCACAAATCGATTGAGCGCCTCGGGATCATCTCGATAAAGATGGTACGGTAGCCGCAGCCCTTCATCAGGGTAAAGAGAGGTCACGTTACGACCCCAAATCATCCCTCCCGCAAATCTTTCGCTGATAGCGTCGCTTACGTTGTCATAAGTCATGCGATCGGAGACGTTCTTGACCCGTGAGACTCCCACCAAGACATAGCGCGGGCTTTCTTCCTCGCTAAAAGGGTTAGAATAATTAGCATAGTAAAAGATCAAGCTGCTAGAAGCTTTGATGCTTGCGAAAAAAGTGTCGGCGTTCTCAGAACGTCGATTGTTGTCCAGTTTCCCATCCGCGTAGACGTCTTCGCTATACATAGCCTCATATGGCCACACACATGTCGTCGCAGGAGGAATGTCCCATTCCGTTCGGCTTGCGCCATCGGCGAAGAAATCAGGCGGGTTCGAATATCCGCGAATCGTGTCCGGCCCAAATGTATTAGCGCTGTAGACACAGGGTGGAAGCTCTTCACTTTCTAACCCTGAGATGGCCTTGCCGGCGTTCTTAGCTTCTTGTTCCAGCTTGCGCTCACGAGCGATCACATCGCCAGGATAGGATTGGCACCCAACGCAGTAGCTGTTGAGTTCCGGTCGCTCACATATGCGGCCGTCCCACCCGTTGTCATGCCATGCAATTCTTGCCGTTAAATGCACTACCGTAACTCCTCTACGTAGCGAGTGCTATCATATCCTAGATATCCACGTCCGAAGTCAGTTAAAACTACCCGGCAGCTTTGCCCTCGTCCACAAACGATTCAGAATTGATCTCAACCAGAGAAGTCTCATCGCCTCGGACCGCTTCCAACACCGATGAACAAGCCTACCGCTCCGGGAAAAGTCCCGGCATCCAGTCGCTCGCCAACCTAGCCGGGAAGCTCAACCTCAAAGGCGCGCGTTGGGTGTCTGACTTCAGCGCTCCCATTGCCTGCAGTTCCGCAGTGACTTTTCGCGTCTGACGGTCGGAGACGCCGAGAAGGCTGGGCAGTGCTCCGCGCTCGACTTCGCCGGACATCAGCGCCTCGCGCATCACGGTATCTGCGCCCTTGGCCAGCGTTCCTTTGGCCATCTCGCCTTTGCACCAAGTCATTATCCTCTCGCGCAGGCGCTGTGGTTGCATCAGGGTTTCCATGAAGCGGACCTGGTCGATGCAGGCTTCAAGGAAGAAGGTCGCGAATTCGGCCAGGCGCTGTTCAGAGAGGTTGCCTCGGCCGTCAGCGCCGCCGTGGCGCGGTTCGTCGGCGGCCATGAGACGTTGCTTGTATTCGGCTTCCCGGCGAGCAAGGCCCCGCGCGGCGGACCAGAGGCCTTCGGAGCCGACTGTATCCCTCAGCATGGCATGGGCGACCATGCGCGAGACGCGGCCGTTCAGGTCAATGAACGGGTGGACCCAGACAAGGCGATGGTGGGCACAGGCCGTGGCGATGATCGCGCCGCTTCGGCCCTGCAGCCCGTACATCTTTCGCATGTGCGCCAGAAGGCGCGGCACGGCGCCAGGGCTTGGGGCGACGTGCTTGCCGACCTGGACAAAGTCCGTCCGGAATTCGCCGGGGACTATGGGAAGCTCTGTGCCGTCAGGCCTGTGCACGACGAGCAATTCCGGGGGCAGGTTCTGGCAGAAGCGGCGATGGATTTCCCGTAGGCTGTCGGGGGCAAGTGGGTGGTCGGCCAGGCCGCCCGTGTCGATCCAGCGCTGCACTTCGATATGGGCGACGGCTTCAAGCTGCAGGTTCCGTTTCTCGACGTCTGCACTGAAATCCTTGTTCAGCGCGCGCTCGATGTCGATTGGGTGGGTGTTGTGGCCCTCGATCAGGTTCGAATAGTAGCAGTTCATCGATCGGACGAGATCGGCCAGCGGCGCCCGGATGCCTTCGGGTAGGGACGATCGCAGCGCTGACGACTGGCTGGCCAGCTCGACGGCAAGGTCGTTCAGGGGAGCGCGATACCTTGACGCTTCCTCAGGGATCAGCGGCTCGACGATGGTGATCGCTTCGCCCTTGTCTGCTATGGTGTCGGTCGACATGGCGCATCCTTGATGCAAGGCTTGTTGGCCCCGTTTGAGTTCCGGTTCATGTTCCGGGCTCGGCGAGGAGCTTAGCGCACTTAACATCAATAAAATAGAGAAAAATTTGATGCCATGATCTCAGGAAGAGTTGGTTCTGTTCCGCCAAAAGTTCCGTTTCAAGTTCCGGTTCCTGCCCCCGCTACAGTTCATACCCCCAGTCCCGTTCCCTCAGCGCCTCCTCAGCCGTTCTTCGGCGGCCCTCGCTTGCTTCAAGCTCTCGCTCAGCTGCCTGTCGATCGCCCCTAAGTTCGCGGCTTCGCTCAGCAAGCCACGCAAGGCCGTCATGGACTCGATCTGCGACTGAATGAGCAGCGCCACGCAATCGGCCAAGCCATCCATCCTCAGCCCCATCCGGTTGGTCGAGCGCGCTTCCAAGGCGCGCAAGGCCTGCGCTGAGGTTTCGGAGGCTGTCGCCAACCGTTCGACGTAGCCAAGCAATTCGCGCTCCAGCGCTGTCAGGGGCGTCTGCATTCATTTCTCCTTTATCTGAATGCACAACACCGATCTCTGATCGCTGATCGCGCATGTCTGAATACTCGCCCGGGCCGGGTCGGTCAGAAGGTAGGTCGTCCCGCCCTGGTCGATCCGCTGCAGGCCAAGACGCGTCAGCTCCGACTTCGACAGCATCACGCTCCAGAACCAGCTCAGCACGAGCAGCACCGTGATCGCGGCGGTCGCGGTCGCCAGCAGTATCACCGGCGCCAAGGTCATCCAGCGCGTGATCTGGTGCTGAAAGCCCTGCATCGTGTCCGAGGTCGCGTGCAGAAACATGCGGGTATCGGCCTCGATTGTATCGCGCGCGTGCGTCGCAATGGCCGTCAAATCGGTCCTGAAGCTCTGCAGGTGGGATGCCGTCAAGGCGGCGTTCTCCAGCCGCAGGGCCTCCAGATCCGCGTTCAGCCTCTCGCTGAGCCGCGGGGTCGGCTTTCCAGTCGTCATGGAAGATGTCTCCTTTCAGTCGCCAGCGCTCGCCCGTGTCAGGGTCCTGCACGGTGAGGTATTCCTTGCCCGCGCGCGGGACGGTGAAGCCGACATCGGTCATCAGGGCGACCATGCTGGCGCGGTCGGTGATGGTGCCGACGGAAATCTCGTCGAGGATCCATGCGTGGACCTCCTCGCGGGTCTTTGCCCGTTGCTGGGACTCAAGGACGGGTTGCACCTCCTGCGCGCGGTGGGCGTCCATGGGGTCGGCCCAGCCGTGGGTCTGGTTCATCAGGTCGCGGAGGGAGTCGAAGGCGGTCTGGTAGCCGGGCGGGGCGATGTTCAAGCTGCGGCCAGAAGACAGGTCGAGGCGCGGGGTGCAGAAGTGCAGCTCGACGCGGCCCTCGTGGCTATGGCGGACCCAGAGGATGTCGAACTGCTCTGGGTCGAGGCCTGCGAAGGCGAGCTTTTCGAAGCCGTCCATGACCTCGGCCTGCTGCGCCTTGGTCGGGCTGTCGCCGGCGGCGAAGCTGATAACCCCGGCGCGGTAGGTCCAGGCATGGGGGCTGGCATCGATCAGCGCCTCGGTCCGGTCGGGATTGCCGCGCAGGACTTCGGGGCGCGGGTCGCGGATCGTGTGCGTGGGCTGGCCATCCGCATCGCGGATCAGGTCGCGGTTGGCATCGTAGGCCAGCACCTGATCGGCGATCAGGTAGCGGACGGGGCCGGACCCGCGCCCTTGGCCGTTGGGGAAGAACTTGATCAGCATTCGCGGCCCTGAGCGAGGAGCTGGGCAAGCTGGCGTTCAACGGACAAAAGGCGGCGCGCGACCTCGACCGCGTCGATGGTGGGGGTAAGGCCAGCGGCATGGGCGCGGTTCAACCAGCGGGCGATCTGGTTGAGGTTGCCGCCGATCCGCCCGACGGCCAGCACCAGCGCCGGATCGACGCGCGGGGCGGGCTTTCGGCGGCGGGCATCTGCGCGGCCAAGGGCTTCGCGGAGGAGGGTCGCCACCGGAACGCCCGCCGCTTCGGCCTTTTGCCGAAGCGCGGCCTTTTCGGCCGCCGTGCAGCGGAACACGAAAGTGTCCGTCAACGCGGGCTTTTCGCGGGCAGCGCCCGCGCCGGTGGGGTTCGAAGGGGAGGCTTGCCACCCCTCGCAAGGCCCCGTGTCAGAAGCGCCAGCGTATGACACGGGTCGCCTTGCTCCTTGCTCATCCCGCATGACGCTGCTCCATCTGCCCGGCTTCCTTCCCGGCAAGACAGCGCAGCTGTCGCACCTGCTCCCGCCATTCCGGGCTTCCCCTTGGCGCGGGGCTTCGGGCCGGAACCCAGAAGCCGCGATGGGGACCGTTCACAGCCAAGGGCAGACTTCGGTCGAGCGTCGCCAGCCCCTCCTGCGCCAGACGGTCGTTCCAGTCCCGGGCAAAGCAGATGCCCTGCGGGACGAAGACCAAGGGTGGTGGTGGGGCGCTGTGCGCCGAGGCTGGGCCGGATTGCCCCTTCCCGGGCAAATCCGGCGCGGCAGCGGCCGTTCTTGGTTTAAGTTCCTTTTCTTTGTTCGGGGGGCGTTCCTGTCCCCCTTTTCCGGACAGATATGTCCCCTCGGGCGGACAGGATTGTCCCCCTTTCGCCCGGGAAAGGGGGACGATCTTGTCCCCCTCCCGCCGCCGCTGCATGGCGCGCCGCAGGGCATCTTCGGTGGGGCGGTAGCGCGAGGCATTGCCGCGATTGGTGCCGCGCACGACGGTCAGGTGGCGCGCCATCTCGGGCTTGTTCAGGGCGCGCTTCACCGACTTCGCATGCCGCCCAAGCGCCGTGCCGATCGTCTCAAAGGAGGGATGGCATTCGCCGGTGTCATGGTCGGCATGGGTCAGCGCCAGATAGGCGGCGACGCGGAAGGCGTTGTCGTCGAGCGACTGGTCAAGGACGAGGTCGAGAAGGTACTGCAGCTTGACCTGGCAGAAGGGCAGAATGTCAGACATGCAGGCCCCCGGTGATTGCGCCGGAGTCCGCGCTTTGGTATCCTGTCAGGACAGTGACTTCGAATGCGCCGTCGAGGTGGGTGGCCGCCCCCTCGACGGTTTTTCTTTGCCCCGGATCGCCGGAGAGCCGGTTTGACAATCGCCCCTTAAGTGCTTGATTTCCCGTAGGGGGTTTGACAGAAAAACCCCGCGCAACCGGTTGATTTCCCGCGCCGGTGGACGGCTTGAAAATCCGCGTGTCGCTGGTTCGATTCCGGCTCTGGGCACCACTTAAATCCAAAAAATTCTTACAATTCAGTCCGTTAGGCCCCTCTCAGCCTTAGACATCCACCTTTTTATCCACCCTTTGGCGCTCGTGAAGGTGGATAAAGGCGTCTCTTTCGCGTCGAACCACGAACTCTGCACCGGGTTGCACGAACGCTCAGTGGCGTAAGCCGAACCCGGCGCAGTCGCTTCACCTCGCGATGAGGGCCGGAAGGCGCGTCGAAACGTCTTCCATGAGCACCAAGGCGCATTCGACCGTTTCGCCTGTCATGGCGATTTGCAGTTGACCCGCAGGAACCGCCTGATCCCACGAGAAGCTTTTGGTCAGAAAGTTGAGAACCTCGCGCTTGTATTCTGTGTCCGGGCCTTGAAGGTGGTCGCCCTTGGTTTCCAACATCACGATGCGACCAGTGCCGCCCGTGCAACCCACTGCGAAGATGAAGTCGGGGTAGATGCGCCCGCGCTTCCAGCCCTGCACCCCGTAGTTGGTCTTGGCGACGTTGCGATGCCACCATTTCACAGCGGCCTCGCCGTCGAGATGGACGGCAACCCCTTGTTCCTGACTGTTCAGTTCGTTGCGAAATACCGGGGAGAATAGGCTGCGCTTAAGCGGCCCGCCGTCGCCTCCAGTCATGTGAGGTGAAAGGTCCGGCTCCATGGTCGCTATCGCCTCGGGCATCACCCAGTTGTTGCCGTCCAGCCTCAGCCGGAACTGGATGCGGCCTTCTTTGATCCCAGCCTTGAACAGCGCCTCCGCCCGTGTCGTGCGTTCCTTATCGAGCGCAAGCCGCAGGGCATCCACGATGACGCCCGAGGCGGCCCCCAGCTTCTTGTCGTCAAAACCGCGCGCTTGCAGCACGTCCGCCATGCGCCCGAGTATCGACCGCGCGACAAACGGACTCGGTACAAGATCAGATATGACACGCACCGCATAGGTCGGATCGAAGCGCAGGGTTTCCGATGCGGCGGCGATTTCCTCCTGTCGGAAGTAATCAGCCCCCCCGTCTGTCAGGCTGATGCGCTGCAACTGCGATGCAGCCTGCAATGGGTTATCGGGAATCGCCTGTGCGACGGCGGTTGGGTCGTAGTCGCGCCAGTCGATGGCTGACAATATGTCAGTTTCATAGTCCAGTTCGCGCAAGGCTCCGCCCTCGTTGCACAGGACCTTGGGCAGATAGACTTTCAGGCTCTTGAACTCGGCCCGCCGTTCAACCCGGCGCGTAGTTCCCGGTGTGGCGGCCCCTGTGCCTGATGGCACTTCGATGACCAGATCGGCCAAGCCGTCTTTCTCAAGCCCTGCCTTGATGGCCTCCACCACCTCGCGCGTCCCTGCGTGGTGCGTGATGACGTAGCATTCGTCCAGCGCAGGCACCTTGGTTTTCAGCGCATAGGGCTGGCGCAGGATGCGGCCCACAAGCTGCGTCATGGCGGACAGGTTAGATGCTGCGGCCAGCGAACACAGCACATAGGCAAAGGGGCAGTCCCAGCCTTCTTGCAGCGCGGCCTTGGTTACAATGACCCGAACACGATTGGACGGCGAAAGCAGGTCTTGGTTCTCGGGCTGGCTCAGGTCATTTTGCTCAGCGGTCTTGATGGCGACCTGACCGTCGTCCAGCCCCGCTTGCAGCAACCATTCCTTCACGTCTTCGGCGTGGATATGCACCCCGTCGCGCTGATCCTTGCCGGTTCGCTCCACCTGCACCAGCATGATGGGGCGGATATAGGCCAACTCACCCTTGTCGGCACGGTAGGCGTCCGCTGACGTTTGCAAGCTGTTCAGCCGGTCGAGCGCCGCCGTCAGGGTGCCGCGCCAATCTGTGCCCTGACGGGGCTCAAGGTTCAGCGGCATCTTGATCATGTCTTCGGCGTGCAACTCGCGCCCCGTCACCTCCACCAACAGATTGGCGTAGCGCGCACCGCCGCCCTTGGCGGTCACATCCTTGGGCGTGGCGGTCAGTTCGAGAACGAAGAGCGGGTTGAAGTCGTAAAGCGTGTTGTGCGCGAGGTCCGAAGTCGCCTTCTGCCCCTCGTCCATCACCACGACCGGGCGGATTTTCCGCAGTGCGTTGCCCAGACTGTCCTTCACCATCGGGAACATTCCCTGATAGCCGTCCAGATTGGGCACGGCCTTCAACTCTGCCGCGTGCGCTGCCTGATCCCCCTCGGGCGGAAAGAACCCGTGCACATCGCCCCGGTCGCGGAACATGCGCAAGGTTTCCTGCGTCTGCCGATTCGCCGCCTGCAACATCAGCACCATGACGCACAGATGCGTTTCCACATCCCGCGCGTCCAGCCGGTCACCCTTTTCCATCACCTTGACCCGGCCCGCCGCCGCGCGGTCGAGCGCCTGCCGATAGGGGTGCTGGCGGTCTTTCAGGCGCTTGAGCGTCTGGGTGTAAATCGCGTCGTTCGGCACCACCCACAGCACGAAGCCGACGTTCTTGCCCAGATAGCGCTCCATGATGCGGGATACGGCATTCACGGCCAGCCACGTCTTGCCGCCGCCCGTAGGCACCTTGAAAGTCACATTGGGCACGGCCCGCCCGATACCGTCGAAACGCGGCGAGAAAGGCACCACCGTGCCATCCTTGAACTTCCGCACCGGCAGCGGCTTCACCGCGTTCAGGTTCTCCCAAGCCTTCGCGCAAAAATCCAAGGGCGGGATGGGCAGGTTCGGGTTCGCCGCGCGCAAGGCGTCGATCTGGTCGGCCTGCACCTTCTGCGCCTTCAACTCGTCCAGATAGTCGTCCAGCGTGCGCAGAACCCGTTCCTGATAGTCGAGCGTCCGCATCAGCTCCGCTCCACCCGGTAAAGGGCAAAGGGCAAGGGCGCGAACTCGACCCCCAAGCCCTCGGCGTCCAGCATCCGTTGGCTGAGGTGGTCCCCAGCCAGCGGACAGTTTGCTAAGCTTGCCGCCAAGGAAGACGAGGACGAACAGCGTGGCTGGCAAACGGAAGAACTACAGCG
>NZ_QJTK01000022.1 GCF_003217355.1 Rhodobacter viridis
AACACCGGAACATCGAGGATCAGGTCCCGCACCGTGCCGCCGCCGATTCCCGTCAAGGTGCCGAGAAAGGTGAAGCCCAGAATGTCGAGCTGCCGACGCGAGGCCGTCAGCGCCCCGGTCGCGGTGAAAAGCGCAACCCCCAGATAGTCGAGAATCGTGACGTATGAGGTCATGGTCAGTCCCCTGAATCGATGCGGCCCAGCAGATATTGACTTAAGTTGCGAAGTGCAACTGTTGCGAATTTTCGTGACGATCTCCGGCCTTGGAGCATAGGGCAAAGCGGCGCCAAGGGAAGCGGTGGCGCGAGGCGGGCAGATCGACTTTGCAATAGCTTTTCTAATGCGCCAATCCTGAACATTCTCCTTTGCGATGCGCGCGGCCTTGCCCTTAGCTGCATCAAAAGCCGGATCGGGCCGCAACGCCCGACGCCTTCAGGGAGAACCACCATGCCGCCACGGATGCGCCTCGAGGGCATCTATACGCCTGTCATCACGCCATTTTCAGCCGAAGGCGATATCGACTTCGACGCGCTTGCCGAGCTGGTCGAGCGTCTCGTCGGCGCGGGGGTGCACGGGCTCATTTCCGGTGGGTCCACCGGTGAGAACTATGCCGAAACGATCGAGGAGCGCCTTGCCATCGCCCGGTTCGTGACCGAGCGGGTGAAGGGGCGGCTGCCCGTCATCGTCGGCACCGGCGCGATGCGCACGCCCGATTCGATCGCGCTGGCCACCGGCGCGCGCGAGATGGGGGCGGATGCGATCCTGCTCGGCTCGCCGCCCTATGCCGTGCCGACCGAACGCGAAAACGCGCTGAACGCGCTTGCCATCGACCGCGCCGCGGATCTGCCGATCATCCTCTACAACTACCCCGGCCGGATGTGCGTCGAGATGGGGCGCGAGTTCCTGGACCGCGTCGGCCGCTCGAAGAATGTCATCGGCATCAAGGAAAGCTCGGGCGATATCAACCGGCTGCACCTGCTCGCCCGCGACTATCCGCATATCCAGATCTCCTGCGGCATGGATGATCAGGCGCTCGAATTCTTCGCCTGGGGCGCGACGAGCTGGATCTGCGCCGGGTCGAACTTCCTGCCCGAAGAGCACATCGCGCTTTACGAAACCTGCGTCGTGCAAGGCGATTTCGCCAAGGGCCGCCGGATCATGTCGGCGATGCTGCCCTTGATGCGGGTGCTCGAACAGGGCGGCAAGTTCATCCAATGCGTCAAGCACGGGGTCGAGACCACCGGGCTGCGCGCCGGCCCGATGCGCCCGCCGCTCAAAGGGCTGAACAAGGACGACAAACGCGAACTCGAACAGGTGATCCGGGTGCTGAAAACGACCGTCGCCGCGATCCTGAAGGGGAACTGACATGGCCGATCTTCTGACGCACGAGGACTATCAAGCGCTCGCCGCCAGCCTCGATCTGCCGCAAAATGCTTTCATCGACGGCACCTCGCGGCCTGCGATCTCGGGCAAGACCTTTGCGACGACGAACCCGGCCACGGGCCAGGTTCTGGGCACCATCGCCGCCTGCGGTCCCGAGGATGTCGATTTCGCAGTGTCGAAAGCGCGCGAGGCCTTTGACGATGGTCGCTGGTCGAAGCTGCATCCGGGCGAGCGCAAGGATGTGCTGATCCGTCTGGCCAAGCTGATGACCCGCAATGCCCGCGAGCTGGCGGTGATGGAAAGCCTCGACAGCGGCAAGACGATCTACGACTGCGAGAACGTCGATGTGCCCGAGGCGATCCATGTGATCAAATGGCATGCCGAGCTGATCGACAAGATCTACGATCAGGTCTCGCCCGCCTCGGATGATCACATCGCGATGGTGCTGCGCGAGCCGGTGGGCGTCGTCGGCCTTGTGTTGCCGTGGAACTTCCCGCTGCTGATGCTGGCTTGGAAGATCGGTCCGGCGCTGGCCGCGGGCTGTTCGGTGGTGGTGAAGCCTGCCGCCGAAACCACGCTCACGGCGCTGCGCATCGCGGAACTCGCCCACGAAGTCGGTGTGCCGCGCGGGGTCTTCAACGTCGTCACCGGCTCGGGCGCCGAGGTGGGCGAGCCGCTCGGCCGTCACCCCGATGTGGACATGGTCTCCTTCACCGGCTCGACCGTCACCGGGCGGCGCTTCCTGCACTATTCGGCCGACAGCAACCTCAAGGAAGTTGTGCTGGAGCTTGGCGGCAAGAACCCCTGCATCGTGCTGGACGACGCCGAACATCTGGATGCCGTCGCCGCGCATGTGGTCAATGGCGCGTTCTGGAACATGGGCGAGAATTGCTCGGCGGCCTCGCGGTTGATCGTGCAGACGGGGATCAAGGCGAAGCTTCTGGCGCGGGTGGCCGAGCATCTGCGCGAATGGGTGGTGGGCGATCCTCTCGACCCCGAGGTGCGGGTGGGCGCGCTGGTGTCGAAGGCGCATTTCGCCAAGGTGTCGAGCTATCTCGACGCCTGCAAGGCCGAGACGATCCATCTGGGCGGCAAGATCGTCGCCGAGGGCTTCGTCGAGCCGACCGTGGTCGAGGTCTCCTCGCCCGACAGCAAACTCGCCGTCGAGGAAATCTTCGGCCCGGTGCTGACGGTGATCGAAGTGGCGAGTTTCGAGGAAGCGATCGCGGTGGCGAATGCGACCGAATACGGGCTTTGCGCCTCGATCTTCACCGCCAATGGCAAGCGGGCGCTGCGCGGCGCGCGGATGCTGCGGGCGGGGACGGTGACGGTCAACAGCTTCGGCGAGGGCGACATCACCACGCCGTTTGGCGGCTACAAGCAATCGGGCTTTGGCGGGCGCGACAACTCCATCCATGCGCATGACCAATACACCCAGCTGAAGACGATCTGGCTCGACCTGAGCGATCCTGCCGACAGCTCGGTGGATTGAGGGGCGCGATGACCACGCATGAGGTGATCCGGCAACCGCGGTTTACCGGGCCTGCGGGCTGGGCGGCGATCCTGCCGCCCGCTCCCCCGCGGCCGGTTCTGGGCGGCGATCAGGGCTGCGACATTGCCATCGTCGGCGCGGGCTATGCCGGGCTCTCGGCGGCGCGCAGGCTCTTGCAGATCGATCCGAAGCTTTCGGTGGCGGTGCTCGAGGCCGGGCATCTGGCCGAGGGCGGAACCGGGCGCAATTCGGGCTTCATGATCGATCTGCCGCATGAACTCACCGCCTCCGACTATGCCGCGGGCGGCGAGAGCCGCGACCGGGTGCTGACCCGGCTGAACCGCTTCGCGATCGATTTCGCGGCCGAAGCGGTGGCCGAGTATGACATCCCGGCGGGCTGGTTCCGTCGCACCGGCAAGATCAACGGCGCGGCCTCGGATGTGGGCTTGGCGGCCAACCGCGCCTATGCCGAGCATCTGGCCGCGCTGGGCGAGGCGCATGAGATGCTCGACGCCAGGTCGATGCGGGCGCTGACCGGCACCGACTATTATCAGGGCGGGCTTTTCACCCCCGGCGCGGCGATGCTGCAGCCGGCGGGCTATGCGATGGGCCTTGCCGCCGGGCTCGAACGCGCGGGGCTGCGGATCTTTGAGCGCTCCGGCGTGACCCGGATCGAGACGACGGCCACGGGGTGGAAGCTGACGACGGCGGGCGGGTCGATGACGGCCTCGCGCGTCATTCTGGCGACGAACGGGCATCTGGAAAGCTTCGGCTTTGCCAAGGGGCGGCTGATGCATGTGATGCTGAACGCCTGCATGAGTGCCGAGATGAGCCCGGCGCAGATCCGCGCCCTTGGTGGCGCCGAGGAATGGGGGCTGACCCCCGCCGATCCGATGGGCGCGACCGTGCGGCGGATCGGACCGGGGCAGGGCGGCCACAGGATCGTGATCCGGCAGGGCGCCTATTACCGCCCCGGCATGGAAACCACAGCGGCGGAGCTGGCGCGGCTGGTGCGGGCGATGCGGAGCAAGTTCGACGACCGCTTCCCGATGCTGCGGGACCTGCCCTTCGAACATGCCTGGTCGGGGCATCTGTGCCTGACGAAGAACGCCGTCACGATGATGCGACCGCTCGAACCCGGGCTTTTCGCCGCCTGTGTGCAGAACGGTCTTGGCACGGCGCGCGGCACGCTGACCGGCATCGGCGCGGCGGAACTGGCGATGGGGCGGCGCTCGGACATCACCGCGTATTTCGGCGCCGAGCCCGAACCCGCGAAACTTCCGCCACATCCATTCGACACGATCGGTGCAAACGCGTATCTTCGGTTTAAGGAATGGCAGGCCCGCCGCGAGTGACCCCGAGGGAAAGGAGTGCGATGGCCCCCGTCAGACGCCGTCATCTTCCCTCTCTTGGCGCGTTCGCCACTTTCGAAGTGGCGGCAAAGCATTTGTCCTTCACGCTTGCGGCGAAGGAATTGAACGTCACGCAGGGCGCGGTGAGCCAGCAGATCCGTCTGCTGGAAACCGCGCTCGAAACGCCCTTGTTCATTCGCAAGCACAACGCGCTCGAGTTGACCGAGCAGGGCAAGGCGCTGTTTGCCTCGGTCACGGTCGGGCTGGATGCGATTGCCGATGCGGTGGGCGCGATCTCGGGCGGGACCGAGCCGCAGCACATCACCGTCGCCGCGACCGATGGCATGGCCCGGTTCTGGCTGAAGCCGCTGATGGACAGTTTCCGCACCCTGCATCCCGAGGTGGGCTTCACCATTCTCGCCTCGGATCACGACGACACCCTGCGCAACTATTCGCAGGTCGATCTGGCGCTGATCTGCGGCAACGAGCGCTGCGAAGTCGGCGAGGAACTGCATTTCCTGTTTCCCGAACTGGCGCAACCGGTGTGCTCGCCCGGCTATCTGGCGGCGCAGGGGCCATTCGAGGCGGTGGACAGCCTCAATGGCGCAAACCTGCTGCATCTGCATGACAGCCATTGGAATGCCGATGCGATCGGCTGGCAGCCGCTGGGCTGGACCGAGTGGTTCCGCGCCAATGGCGGCGTCTGGGCGAAGGGGCCATCGAGCCTGATCACCAACAAGGTCGGTCTGCTGATCGAGGCGGCGCTGGCGGGCGAGGGCGTGATGCTGGGCTGGCATCACATGGTGCGCCATCATATCGAGGCCGGCACACTCGTCTTTGCCCATCCGGGCACCATCGGCGCCGGCCGCGGCAACTTTCTCAACTGCCGTCAGGTGGCGCTGCGCCGCCCCGCCGTCGCGCGCTTCGTGGCGCATCTTCTGGCGGCGCTCTGACCCTTTCTGCCATAGTTTCACTTATGCCGCGCCGCACGAAAAACTCGTTTGCGGGCCTGTGTGCGGCTGATTGATACTTCTGGAATTCCGGAGGACCGGAGTGTCGGGGAGACATCAGAAGCCCCCCGGCAAGGGAGACGAAACAGAGCATATCGACGCCATCGGAACCGCCGCAGCCCTGCGGCGAACGATCCCGCTTGCGCGGTCGACATGTTCGGAAACGACCAACAGGAGAGCGAGATGCGGAAGTTTCTGGGTGCGATCTGCGCCGCGGCGATTGTGATGGGCGGGGCCGCTTCGGCCACGGCCGAAGACAAGGTGATCCACATGGGCACCATGTCCTGGGAAGACCTGACCCCGATCACCGGCATCACCAAGAAGGTGCTGGAAGACAAGGGCTACACCGTCGAGGTGACCGAGTTTTCCGAATGGGGCATCGCCTATGCCGCGATGACGCGGGGCGATATCGACGTGCTGGCCTCGCAGACCGATTACGTGGCGCATGACTACTGGACGAAGAACATGTCCGCGCTCGAGAAGATTTCGCCGGTCTCGCACGGGCTGTTCCAGGGCCTTGCCGTGCCGAAATATGTCGACATCACCAGCGTCGATCAGCTGAACGACAATGCCGACAAGTTCGGCGGCAAGATCGTCGGCATCGAGCCGGGGGCCGGTCTGATGCGCGACACGGCGAATGCGGTGGATGCCTACGGCCTTGATCTGGAACTGGTCGAAGGCTCGACCGGCGCGATGACCGCGGCGCTGAAATCCGCCACCGACCGCAAGGAATGGATCGTCGCCACGGTCTGGGAACCGTCGTGGATGATGGTCAAGTACGACCTGAAATTCCTCGCCGATCCGAAGGCCGTCTTCCCGCCGCCGCAAAGCTACTACTGGGTCGGCACCAAGGGCTTCTCGGCCGCCCACCCGGCCGCGCGCGAGGCGATGGCGTCGGTCTACATCCCGCTGGCCGACATCACCGCGATGAACGCGGCGGTGAACGACGGCAAGACGATGGATCAGGCCGTCGCCGACTGGCTCGCTGCCCATGCGGATCTGGTGTCCCGCTGGGAAGACATCAAGTCCGAATGAGGCCATCGGCCCGGGGGTGCCTCTGCCCCCGGGCCGTTTCATTTCTGCGCGCGAAAGACCATCGGCATGACGCAAGACACTTCTGAAATCCTCATCGACTGCCGCAATGTCTGGAAAGTCTTCGGCGAACGCGCGGACGATGCCATCGCGGCGATCCGCACCCGCGGCGCGGGCAAGCGCGAGGTGCTGCGCGATTTCAACTGCGTGGTGGGGGTGGCGGATGCCAGCTTCCAGATCCGCAAGGGCGAGATCTTCTGCATCATGGGGCTGTCCGGCTCGGGCAAATCCACCCTTGTGCGGTTGCTCAACCGCCTGATCGAGCCGAGCCTTGGCGAGATTTCCATTCGCGGCCGCAACATCTCGCAGATGAACCGCAAGGATCTGCGGTCGCTGCGCGCCCACGAGATCGGCATGGTGTTCCAGTCGGTGGCGCTGATCCCCGGCCGGACCGTGCTCGACAACGCGGCCTTCGGGCTGGAAGTGCAGGGCGTGGGCAAGGCTGAACGGCATCGCATCGCGCTGGATGCGCTCGCCCGCGTCGGGCTGTCGGACTGGGCCAACCACCTGCCGAAGCAACTGTCGGGCGGCATGCAGCAGCGCGTTGGCCTCGCCCGCGCCATTGCCTCGGACCCCGGCATCATCCTGATGGACGAACCTTTTTCGGCGCTTGACCCGCTCATTCGTCGGCAGTTGCAGGACGAGTTCCGGCAGCTGACGAAGAGCTTGGGCAAATCCGCCGTCTTCATCACCCATGACCTCGACGAGGCGATGCGGATCGGCGACCGGATCGCGATCATGAAGGACGGGATGATGATCCAGATCGGCACCGCCGAAGAGATCGTGCTGCACCCGGCCGATGCCTATGTGGCGGAATTCGTGGCGGGCATTTCGCGGCTGCATCTGGTCAAGGCGCATTCGCTGATGCTGCCGCTGACCGATTATGCCGGTCCGGTCGAGAAACTGGCCCGCACTTCGCCCGAAGCCGATGTGCAGGCGCTGATCGATCTGGTTCTGGCCGCGCCCGAACAGGCGGTGGCCATCGCCGAGGGTGAGACGCTGCTCGGTGTCGTGACCGCCCGCACCCTGCTGCAGGGCATCCGCGGCGAAGAAGCCGTCGAAAAGGCGCAGTAAGATGGCATGGCGTGACGGCATCAAGGCCTTCGATGCGGCCATTGACGTGGGCATGGTCTGGATTTCCAACCATGGCAACGATGCGTTCGCGCTTTTGCGCGGACTGCTTGAGGGCGGCTTCGGCGCGATCCTGTGGCTTCTGGCCGAGATCCCGTTCTGGGCGCTTTCGGTGATGGTGGGGGCGCTCGGCTGGCGGCTGCTGGGCTGGCGCTTCGGGGCTTTCGCCACAGCAAGCCTTGCGCTTTGCGCGGCGCTCGGGCTCTGGACCGAGACGATCGAGACCCTGGCGCTCGTGCTCTCGGCCACCACGATGGCGGTGCTGATCGGTGGCGGCATCGGCGTCTTTGCCGGGCTCTCGCCGCGACTGGCGCGGCTGCTTGATCCGGTGCTCGATCTGATCCAGACCCTGCCGCCCTATCTTTACCTGCTGCCCGCCATCGCCTTTCTGGGCTATGGCCCGGCCACGGCCATTCTGGCCACCTTCATCGTCGCGGTGCCGCCGACGGTGAAACTGACCGCGCTTGGCATCTCGCGCACGCCGACCGAGTTTCTCGAACTGGGCGCGGCCTCGGGCGCAAGCGGCTGGCAGGTGTTCTCGAAGATCCGTCTGCCTTTCGCGCTGGCCTCGATCATGGCCGGGGTGAACCAGAGCCTGATGATGGCCTTCGGCATGGTCGTCATCGCCGGCATCGTCGGCTCGGGCGGGCTGGGGCAGACCATCTATGCCTCGGTGCGGACACTCGACATCGCCCGCTCGGTCGATGCCGCCATCGCCATCGTCGTCCTGACCATCGTGCTCGACCGCCTGAGCCAGACCGCCGCCCGCCCCCAAAGCTTCAAGACGGAGCCTCGCGCATGAGCGATCCGCTGTTTTCCCCCGGCACCCTGATCGCCGCGGGTCTCGACTGGCTGAACACCAACGGGCATGGCGTTTTCGCGCTGATCGGCGGCGCGGCCGAGGCGGTGCTGGATGGCGCCGAAACCGCGCTGCGCCTGCCCCCGGCCTGGGCCTTCATCGGCGGGGTGACCGCGCTGGCGCTTTGGGCGTTCGGCTGGCGCATGGCGCTGCTGGCTGCGCTGTCGCTGGGGCTGTGTCTGGCCTCGGGGCTGTGGAAGCAGGGGATGCAGACCATCGCGCTTGTCACCGTGTCGGTGCTGGCCTCGGTGATGCTGGCCTTTCCGCTGGGTCTTCTGGCCGCCCGTCGGCCCCGGCTGGAACGCGCGCTGCGCCCGGTGCTCGACATCATGCAGACCGTGCCGCCATGGGTCTATCTGATCCCCGCGGTGATGATCTTCAGCCTCGGCAAGGTGCCTGCGCTGATCGCCACCGTCGTCTACGGCATCCCGCCGATGCTGCGGATCACCACGCTCGCCTTCAAGGAAGTCCCGCATGAGCTGGTGGAGCTGGGGCAAGCCTCGGGTGCGACGCCGATGCAGGTGCTGACCAAGCTCGAGATCCCGGCGGCGCGAAAGACTCTGCTGGTCGGGCTGAACCAGACGATCCTTCTGTCGCTCGCCATGGTCGTGCTGGCCGGTCTTGTCGGCGGCGGCGGTCTGGGGGCCGAGGTGACGCGCGGCCTGACCCGGATGGAGATGGGGCTTGGTCTGCGCGCGGGGCTGTCGATCGTGGCTGTGGCGATTTTCCTTGATCGCATGTCGCGCCGGGTTCTGGAATGAGCGCCAAGTGACGGTGCTCGTCTCTGAACCGCTCGTCCCGCTCGGCGCGGCCTTCTTCCCGGTCGAGCATCCGGGCGAGACCCGCAAATACGCCTTCCTGCTGGTGCCGGGCTTCACGCTGCTTGCCTTTTCCTCGGCGGTCGAGCCGCTGCGCATCGCCAATCAGCTCTCGCAGCAGCCGCTGTATCAATGGCGGCTGCTGTCGGAGGACGGTCAGGCGGTGGCCTCGTCCTCGGGGATTTCGGTCTGCACCGATGGCGCGCTTTCGCCGCTGCCCCGCGACACCCGGCTTTTCGTCTGTTCGGGCAACCCGGCCAAGGCCGCCGCCGCGCCGCAGGTGATGGCGGTGGTGAGCCGCCATGCGCGCTTTGGCGGCACGGTGGGCGGCATCTGCACCGGCGCCGTGGCGCTGGCCGAGGCGGGTCTTCTGACCGACACGCCCTTCACGCTGCATTGGGAAAACCAGCCCGCCTTTGGCGAGGCCTTCCCCGATCTGGCGCCGAGCCCGGCGATGTTCGAGATTGCGCCGCGGGTGATGACCTGCGGTGGCGGCGCGGCCTCGACCGACATGATGATTGCGCTGATCGCCGCCGATCACGGCGCGGAATTCGCCGCGATGGTCTCGGAGATGTGCCTGCGCAAGGTGATGGTGGGGGTGGATGCGGCGCAGCGCTCGGCGCTGTCGGTGCTGATCCGCTCGCGCAATCCGGGGCTGATCGCGATCGTCGCGCGGATGCAGGCGCATCTCGAAGACCCCCTGCCGCTCACGGAACTCGCCCGCGACTCGGGCTATTCGCGCCGCCATGTCGAGCGATTGTTCGTTTCGGTGCTGGGCGAGACCCCCGGCGACTTCTATCGCGGGCTTCGCCTTGATCACGGCCGCAATCTGCTCTCGACAACCGACATGACCCTGATCGAAGTGGCCGTGGCCTGCGGTTTCGCAAGCGTCGCGCATTTTTCGAAAAGCTTCCGCGCAAGGTTTGGCCTTGCGCCGACGAAGTTCCACGGCCCGCGGCGGCGGTCCTGAACGCTTGGCTCAGGCGCGTCGCAGCCGCGTTTCCAGCAGCTCGCCGCTTTCGGTCAGGATCGGATAGGCGACCATCACGAAGCAGGTGTTGATCTGCTTCAACTCCCGCAGCAGCTCCTGATGGATGTTCGAGGTCGCGGCGCTCTCGGGATTGGCTTGCCGCAGCCGGGCCATGTGGGTCTGTTGCAGCGCCTGCTCCTGCCGCCGCGCCCGTTCTTTCTGCGCGACCAGGTCGCGGGCGGCGGCCGGGTTGCGGGTCATCTGCACCTGCAGCGCCGATTGCGCCGTCGCCAGCACGCTGTCGTGGAAATCCTCGAGGTCCTGCCGGTCATCGGCGGCGAAGGCCAGCCCCTCGGCCCCGAGTTTGCGGGCAAGGCCGAAGCTCATGCGCGCCACCGCATCGCCCGCCGCCTCGAAATGCGCCGCCTGTTCCACAAGGTCGGCGGCCCGGCGCGACAGCTCCGGGTCTTCGGTGGGGGTGTCGAGCCGCGCCAGATAGGCCTTGGTGGCCGCATGCATCCGGTCGAGCCGCAGCTCGGCCGCGGCGATGGCGGCGGCCTCGGTCCGGTCCCAGCGCGCAAAGAGCGGCAGCACCAGACGCAGCATCGCCTCGGCGGTCTCGCCCATGTGCAGCACCTGGCGCGCGGCGCAGGCAAGCGCGCGCTCGGGCTCGGCGAGCGCGGCAGGGTCGAGCGCGCCGGGCAGATCCTGCGTCAGCGCCGGGTCGGGGCGGTGCGGGATCACGCGCGACAGCACGGCGAGCAGGGCAGGGATCATCGCAAGCCCGATCGCCGCGACGGCGAGGTTGAAGAGCAGATGCAGGTTGATCACCTGCCGCCCCGGTGTCGCCCCGAGCCAGGACCAGTCATGCGGCACGAGGCTCAGCGCCGCAAGGCAGGCCGCTGCGCCCCCGCCGCGCACCAGCGCATTCGCCCAGACCATCTGCCGTGCCCCCGCCGAAGCGCCGAGCGTCAGCATCACCGCGATGAAACTGCCGCCAAGGTTCGCGCCCAGCACCAGCGCCGCCGCGACCGGGATCGTCAGCAGACCCTGTGTCGCGAAGACCATCACCATCAGCACCGCCGCGACCGAGGAATGGATCACCCAGGCGAGCGCCGCCCCCAGAACGAAGGTCGAGATCGGGTCTTGTTGCAGGAAGCCTGCGACCGAGGGCAGACCGGCCAGATCGCGGATCGGCGCGCTGGCATGCGCGATCATGTCGAGCGCGACGAAGGTCAGGGCAAGGCCGATCAGGATGCGCCCGATCTGCCGTCCGGGCTTTTCCTGCGTGCGCAGGAAGCTTGCGACGCCAATGAGCAGCAGCAGCGGCGCGAGCCACACCGGGCGCAGAACGAGCGCCTGCACCACCAGCGCCGAGCCGATGTCGGCGCCCAGAAGCATGGCCAGCCCGACCCCCGCCGAGATCGTTCCGGCAGTGACGAAGCCAGCGGCCAGCACCGCGACGGCGGTCGAGCTTTGCATCAGAAGCGCCACCGTGGACCCGCTGGCCGCCGCCACCAGCCGATTGCGCGCCGAGGCCCGCAGCCAGTGTCGCAACTGTGGTGCAAAGGCCCGCTCGACGCCGGTGCGGACCATCCGCACCGCATAGATGAGCAGCGCCGCCGCCCCCGCCACGTTCAGGAAGAACAACAGCATCGCTTCGCCCTCCGTGCTTGCCCGATCCGACGGCCTGACCCGGATCGACGGGACGGGCCTGCCTCTTTGTCTGCCTTTATCAGCTAGATCGGATCTGTCGCCTGCCCAGCGCGCACCCGTGCCGAAAGCCGCGGCGGCGGGCAGGGATCATGCCAACCCGGCCAGATGCGCCAGAATGCCCAGCCCGGCGGCGGCGCCCAGCACGGTCGTCATGCCCCAGCCGCGCCGGAACAGCGCCCAGAGCGCAAGGGCGGCAATCCCCGCCGCGGGCAGATCAAGCGTGCCAAGCTGCGGCAGATCGAGGCTCAGCGGGCCAAGGCTGACCCGCGTCACCCCGCGCCAGATCAGATGCAGCCCGAACCAGAGCGCCAGATTGGCGATCACCCCCACCACCGCCGCCGTCACCGCCGAAAGGGCCGCGCCAAGGGTCCGGTTCGCCCGCAGCCGCTCGACAAAGGGGGCGCCAAGCAGGATCCAGGCGAAGCAGGGGGCAAAGGTCACCCAGGTCGCCAGAAGCCCGCCGAGGGTTCCGGCAAGCAGCGGCGCCTCCCATCCCGCGGTGCGAAAGGCCGCCATGAAGCCCACGAATTGCAGCACCATGATCAGTGGCCCGGGCGTTGTTTCCGCCATGCCGAGCCCGTCGAGCATCTCGCCGGGCGTAAGCCAGCCGTAGCCGCCGACTGCGGCCTGCGCCACCCAGGCCAGCACCGCATAGGCGCCGCCGAAGGTCAGTACCGCGAGCTTCGAGAAAAAGAGCGCGATCGCCGTGAAGACGCTGTCGGGCGCGAGGAGCCTCAGCGCCGCCACCGGAACGAGCCAGAGGACCAGCGCGATCCCGCCTGCCTTCAGGGCCGCGCGGCGCTCGGGTCCGGCCGGGTCGCCGTGTTCTGCGCCGAGCAGTGTTTCCGCATCCGTCACGGTGGCGGGGCCCTGCGCGCCATGGCCGCCCGCGCCAAAGGCCTTCGGCACCAGCACGCCGCCAAGCGCGCCGATCAGCGCCGCGGCGGCGACGATCAGCGGGAAGGGCAGGGCGAAGGCAAAGAGCCCGATGAAGGCGAAAATCGCCACAAGCCGCTGCGCCCGCGTCGTCAGCGCCCGTTTTGCCACCCGCTGCACGGCCTGCGCCACGATCGCCAGCACCCCGGCCTTGAGGCCGAAGAACAGCCCGGACACCGCGCCCACATCGCCCCAGAGCGCATAGATCCAGCTCATCGCCATCAGCACCAGCACCCCGGGCGTGATGAAGAACAGTCCGGCCAGCAGCGCGCCCCTGACCCCATGCAGCAGCCAGCCGACATAGGTCGCCAGCTGCATCGCCTCGGGCCCGGGCAGGAGCATGCAGAAGTTCAGCGCATGCAGGAACCGCGCATCGCCCAGCCAGCGTTTTTCCTCGACCAGAATGCGGTGCATCACCGCGATCTGTCCGGCCGGGCCGCCAAAGGACAGGCAGGCGATCCGCGCCCAGACAAGGGCGGCGGCCCCGAAGCCGGGGCGTTCGAGTGTCGTGGTCATGCTGGACCCTCCCGCGGCGAAGATGCGGTGCGCGGTGCAGGATTGTCAAATCCGCACCGCGCACCGCAAGGGCGGGCCGGGCTCAGGCCGCGTCGTAATGGGCGAAGATCGGGGTCTGCCCGTCGGCCGTGATCAGATGCACGTCATAGGCCTCGCGCTGATCCTCGGGGCCCATGCCGGGGGCACCGAGCGGCATGCCGGGCACCGCCAGCCCCAGCGCCGCGGGGCGCTCGGCCAGCAGGCGACGGATGTCTGCGGGGGGAACGTGCCCCTCGATCACATAGCCCTCGACGCGCGCGGTGTGGCAGGACCGCATCGGCTCGGGGATGCCGCTTTGCACCTTGAGCGCCTGCAGCGCGTCATAGTCGATCACCTGTGTCGTGACGGCAAAGCCGTCGGCGCGCAGAACGTCGATCCAGGCCTCGCAGCAGCTGCAGTCGGGATCCTTGACGACAAGGATCGCCACCGGCTCGGCGGCGGCAAGGGGCGCGGCGGCAAGAAATCCCGCGGCAAGGGCGAGGATCTGACGGCGGGACAGGTCGTGCTTGGTCATCTCGGGTCTCCCTCAGGCACGCACAAGGAATTCGGTCATCATGCCGGTCGCAAGATGGCCCATGTGGTGGCAATGCAGCATCCAGGGCGCGGCCTCGCCCGCATCCAGTGCGACCGTCACGCTGCCCATCGGCGGCACCGAAACGGTGTCGCGCACGGCGCCGGCGAAGCGGGTGCCGTTCACCTCGATCACCTGAAACGTATGGCCGTGCAGGTGCATCGGATGCGCCATCATCGACATGTTGTGAAACATCATCTCGACCCGCTCGCCCGATTTCGCCTCGACCGGACGGCGGTTTTCCCAGCTGCGCCCGTCGATCGTCCATTGATAGGGCAGCATCGACCCCATCAGCATCACCATCGGCTGCGCCGTGGCAGGCCGGGCGGCCAGCGGCGTGACGGCGCGCAAGACGATCTCCTGCGTCATGTCGCCCGAGACCGCCGGATGCGGGTTTTCGGAGAGATCGGCCAGCTTCGGCACCGCGGCCCCTTTCGGCGCAAGGATCAGCCCGGTGCGCTCGCGCGTGCCTTCGCGCAGGGCAAGGATCGGCACGGCAGTGCCATCGCCCGACAAGTCGATCTCGATGTCGAGCCGCTGGCCCGGCGAAATCGCAAACCGCGTGCCGGGCAGCGGCACCACCGGGTTGCCATCGACCGCGACGAGCCGCGCCGTGGCCGCGCCGGTGTCGATCCAGAAGGCGGTCATCGCCGCGCCGTCGATCACCCGCAGCCGCACCCGGCCGCCCTTTTCGACCCTCACCACCTCGGGATCGACCAGCGTGCGGTCGTTCGCAAGATAGGCGTCGAACTCGTAATCGTTCAGATCCATCGACATGCCGCCCTCCATCGAGGCGTGCATCTCGGCCATGCCGGGCATGGACATCATGTCCCCCATGCCCTGCATCCCCGGCATCGGCGCGGCGGAATGATCCATGGCGTCGTGATCCATCGCCGTGCCGCCGGTGACCGTCTCGAGCACCTCCTGCGGGGTCGCGAAGGCGAAATCATGCAGCAGCATCACCACCTCCTGCCGGTCCTCGGCGACCTCTTCGGGGCGGCGCACGATCAGCGGCGCGGCCAGAAGACCGATTTCCTGCTCGGGGATATGGCTGTGCATCCAGAACGTGCCGGGGCGGGCGGCAAAGTCGAAGCTGCGGCTTTGCCCCGGTTTCAGCATCGGGTTGGTGTTCGGCACGCCATCCTGCGCATTGGGCGGGATCTGCCCGTGCCAATGCACGATGGTGTCGATGTCGAGCGCATTCGTCAGATCGGTGCGGAAGCGCTGGCCCGGATCAAGGCGCAGGCCGGGGCGGCCCTGCGCATCCAGAAGGCCCATCACCGTGGCGGCGCGGCCGTTGACCTCGATCACCCGCGTCGTGGCGGTGAGCGAAAAGGTGTCGGCAGCGGCCCGGGCACGGGCGGGCACAAGGGGAAGCGCGGCAAAGGCAGCGGTTGCGGCCAGAAAGCCGCGGCGGGTGAGTGTCGTCATGATGATCTCCGGTTCAAAAAGGGGAACTTGGCAGAGATCAGGCGCGGGGCGGTGGGGCCTCGGGGGCTGGCACGCGCAGGGCGGCAAGCGGCAAGCGCGCGGGTGGGGTCAGGGTCGACACCCGCTCGGCCCGGGCGGCGGGCAGCACCGGCTCCGGCGTCAGCGAACTCGCCAGACAATGTTCAAGACAGGCCGCGGCCGCCTTGTGCAGGTCTGGTGCTGCGGAGCCATGCCCGGCATGGGCGGCGCAGGTCTGAGGGGCCGCGGGCATCGCGTGATCTGCGGCACAGCCAAGGTCGGGCAAAGCCAGTCCCGCCACGAAAATGGCGATCAGGGACAGCCGAAGCAGGGCGAAGAGATACCGCATAGACCGATCATGGCACGTCGCGCGCCCGCTGTCAGGTGACAAATGCGGGATGGATCGGCGCCGAGGCCCTCCATTGGCCGGGAGCGTCGTCCGCCGACCGCGGGGCGGCAGTTCCGCACGCCCTCACGGCTGCGCCAGAAGCTTTCGCAAATTGTCCGCCCGCCAAGGCTTGCCGCCGGGCGTGGTGACACCTTCGGCATTCAGCGCCCGGGCGATCTCGGCAAAGCTGGTCCCAGCTTCCCGCATCGCCCGGATGCGCGCCGCGATCTCGGCCCTGGCCTTGGGTTTGAGCGCGGTGTGGGTTTCCGTTGCCTGTTCCCAGGCGCGGAAATGCGACACCGGGTCAAAGATCTGCCCGTCGATCAGCACCGGCACCGGATCAAGCGCCATCACCCGCGGCTCGGTCTGCAAGCGCCCCCAAAGGCTCGCATGCGGGCGCCAGTGAAAGCTTTCGGCGAAGTTGACCACGGCCAGAGTGGCCTCCATCGCCTCGGCCTTCGCCAAGAGCCGCTCGACCTCGGGCAGGATGGCGCTGGTGCCACGATCCGCGCGCGTTTCCATGAAGGCGTCCTCGGCTACCACCTGACCGCCTTCATCCTTGGCCCAGCGGTGCACCCGTTCGCGCTGATAACGGATCGCGCGGCTGGCGGCAGCGGCATCGGCGATGCCTTTGGGCAGGCGGGTGAAGCCCAGCCAGGGCACGGGAAGGGTCCAGTAAAAACCGATGATGCGAAGGGGGCTGGGCATGGGGCCTCGACGCGGAATTTTCCGACAAAGAACCGGCGGGGCCGGGTTGGGGGGCAGAAAGGGCCATCAGCACAGGAGATAGCAAGAATGACCCGTCATTTCCACCTGCCCAGCCCTGCCGATTTGCTCGACGGCGTTCTGGCTGCGGTGCATCAGGCAGGAACGATGCTCTGGACCGAGTTTCACCGCCCCGGCGGGCCGCGCGGGCAAGGCGGCCATGCCGAGATTGACACCGAGATCGAGACGTTTCTGAAAGCCCAACTGCTGGCGCTGCATCGCTGCGACTGGCGGGGCGAGGAACTGCCGCGCGAGGGGACCGGGCATGCCGACGTCTGGGCGGTCGATCCGCAGGACGGCACCTCGGCCTTTTTGCGCGGCCATCGGGGATCGGCGATTTCGGTGGCGCTCTTGCGCCATGGGCAGCCGGTGCTTGGGGCGATCTATGCGCCGACTGCGCGCGCCGATGCGGGCGACCTGATCGCTTGGGCCGAGGGGCGGCGCCTGACCCGCAACGGCCAGCCGGTCGGGCCGCTGGCCCCGCGCCGCTATGATGCCGCGACCGTCGTTGCGCTGAACGAACAGGCGGGCGATTTCGCCGCCGCCAATCATGCCCGCCTTGCCCCGGCCGCGCTGCGGGCGCTCCCCTCGATTGCCTATCGGCTGGCGCTCGCTGCGGTGGGCGAGGTCGACGCGGCCGTTTCGATCACCCAGGGGCTCGACAGTTACGACATCGCCGCGGGTCATGCGGCGCTGATCGGTGCTGGCGGTGTGCTGGTGCAGCTGACTGGCGCCCCGGTGGTGCATGGTCGGGGCGGGTTTTCGGGCTGCATCGGTGGGGCGCCCGAGGTGGTGGCTGAGCTTGTGCGCCGGAAACCGCAGGCCGAGCGGCGGGTGGCCCGTCATCCTGCTCGGACCGCCAAGCCTTGCAACGAAAGCCTGATGCTGGACCGCGCACAGGGCGCGCTTCTGGGCCTTCTGGCGGGCGACGCTTTGGGCGCGCAGGTGGAATTTCTGAGTGCCGAGGCGATCCGCGCCCGCCATCCCGAAGGGGTGACAGAGCTGCGCCCCGGCGGCACCTGGAATCTGCTCGCCGGGCAGCCTACCGACGACGGCGAGATGGCGCTGGCGCTGGCGCGCAGCATCGTCGCGGCGCGGGGCTATTCGACCGAGGCGGCCGGGCAAGCCTATCTCGACTGGGGCCGCTCGCAGCCCTTCGACATCGGCACGACGACGCGGGCGGGGCTGGCGGCACTGGCCGGACGGGGGCGGGCGAATGCGCAATCGCAAGCCAATGGCGCGCTGATGCGGGCGGCGCCCATCGGCATCGCGGCGAAAGGGGTGCCGAATCGCGCCGCCGCCTGGGCACGGGCGGATGCGGCGCTGACCCATCCGCACCCGGTTTGTGCCGCGGCCAATGCCGCCTTCTGCGCCGCGATTGCGGTGGGGGTGGCGGGGGGCGACCGCCGCGCGATGGTCGAGGCCGCGATGGAATGGGCCGATGTGCTGGGTGATCCGGCGGGCGAGGTGGTGCGGCAGTGCCTCCGCGCGGCGGCCGAAGCTCCGCCCGCGGATTTCATGCGCCAACAGGGTTGGGTGCTGATCGCGCTGCAAAACGCCTTTCACCGGCTGATTTCGGGGCAGGGGTTGGTGCAGGCGCTTATCGACACCGTGGCGCTGGGCGGTGACACCGACACCAACGCGGCGATTTGCGGCGCGCTTCTGGGCGCGGTCGAGGGGCGGTCTGCGCTGCCCACGCGCTGGCAAGGACTGATTCTCGGCTGCCGGGCGGTTGCTGCGCCGGATGTCGCCCATCCGCGCCCGCCCAGCTTCTGGGCTGACGACGCGCTTGATCTGGCCGAGGCGCTGCTGATGGTCGCGGCCCCCTGAGCGGGTGGAAAGTGCTGGGCAACGCGAGTGTCTATTCGTGACATCAAGGGTTGCTTGAGGCCTTGCTTCAAGCAATCCGCCAAGCCTTGCTTCAAGCGACCCTAGTAACCACCGCGCAAGCGAGGCTGTCAGGGCTGCCAGACCGTCCTCAGTGCTGAGATGTCAATTGGCCACACTCAGGCGCACGGTGAGTCTCTGCATGCAATGCGCTGCGATCCGTAGCACCCAAGCGCAAAGAGTATGGCGGGCTGTATGGCGGGTCGGGTTGGTTGGGGGCGAAAAAGCCGGCCTTTATCATAATGTTATGGAGATTTTTGGAGGCGGGTACCGGAATCGAACCGGTCTTCACGGATTTGCAATCCATCGAAGAGCCTTGAACGGCAAGGGGAAATTCGTAAACGCCCCCCCGAAAGCACCCCCTCGAAAACAATGGGTTACGGGCAACCTGTAAACCCAATTCAGGCCTTCGCCAAGGACGGGCACAAACGCGCGTCGAAGATGCTGTGCTATGGCTTGATCCTCGACACCGCCGAAGGCTGGCAGGCCGTTGCGAATGTCTGGGCGGTGCGGCTGACCCCAGGAGAGCGCGCCGCAATTCTTATGGCAGCTCTTCATTCGCTGCATCGTAAGCGGTGCATATACCCCATGTTCCAATGAAATAAGGGTTTTGCGATGATCTCCCTCTCTCTGTTCGAAGGAGGTCGAGATGTTGGACGAGAAGGAAGGCGGCGATGTGGTGGTCTGGGGAATCCCGGTGATCACCGCCGACAATGGGCGTCGAATCTGGCCCGATGAGATCAAGGCGATGGCGGTGAAGAAGATCGAGGCCGGCACCAAGATCGTCACCGTCGCGAAGGAGATCGGGGCCAACGAATCCCTGGTCGCGAAATGGGCGCGCGCCGAATTGCCCGAGCTGCCGCGCCGGGGGAGGCCGCAGGGAAAGACTGTCTCGCAGGGCAAGTCTCCGCAGTTCGTCGAGGTGATGGCGCCCTCGGAACCGGTGCGCGCCACGAGGCAGACGGGCGCCGCTGACGCGGCCGCCTGTCAGATCCGGATCGGCGACGCCGAGATATCGCTGCGCGGTGACTTTCCGGCCGAGCAGCTGGCCGAGATCCTGCGTGCGGTGAGGGCCTCGCAATGAGTTACCACACCCCGAGCTACCGCATTTACCTCGCCACCGAGCCAATCGATTTTCGCAAGGGCATGGACGGGCTGGTGGCGCATGTCGCGAGCCAGTTCCAGCTCGACCCGTTCGACGGCGCGATCTGGGTGTTCCGGTCGCGGCGCGCCGACAAGCTGAAGATGATCGTCTGGGACGGCACCGGGCTGGTGCTGACGATGAAGCGGCTCGATGGCAAGCGCTTCGTCTGGCCGAAGGCGCAATCCGGGCCGATGATGCTGAACCAGGTGCAGTTCGACGCCCTCTTTGCCGGGGTCGATTGGCGCGGCATCGCGGTCAACGCTCCGCGCAAGCCGGTCATCGCCTGAGCCCCCCAAAATGCCCTTCTAGGCGGGTCGGGATTTCCCCGGCCCCCGGTAAGGCTTTGCCTGAAAAGGAAATCCCATGCTCCGCCACAAGATATTGCTGGTCAAATATCCGTCGGACGAGACCCAGAAATCGATCGAACTGCGCCTGTCCGAACACCTCAAGACCCTTCGGCGGGCGATGATCCACGTCGAGTTGGACGCACTCCTGGCCGAGGATCCGCCCCGCCCTGCGGACCCCAAGGCCGCCGCGGACAATCCCCGGCAAATGGCTCCGATCATCACATTGGCAGACGCGGATTGCCGCAAGATCACGCGCCGAGCAAAGCGGTTGATCGAGCGCCGCGAGGCCGCCTCGGGGCTCGCTCACTTGCGCAAAGAAGATCGGGATCGGCTTGCCGCCCTGCGCGACGGTGTCAATCTGATCCGCATCCCGTCGGAGCACCGTGCGGATGAGATCGCAGCGGAATTGCATGCGGAATATCCTTGGATGGCACCTGCAACGGAAATCATCTGGCACGCGTTGCGGAAATCCGTTTGCGAAGGCTGGCCGGGCGTTCGCCTGCCGCCGCAGCTGCTTGACGGGCCGCCCGGGATCGGCAAATCGACTTGGGCACGTCATCTGGCTACCGCGCTGCGCATGCCGTCGATGTCAGTCGAAGCGACGGTCGAGAACGCCAGTTTCGGGGTTCTCGGCTGCCAGCGCGGCTGGGCCACCGCAGGACCCGGGCGGCTGCTCCAGCTGATCCTTCAGGAGAGGGTTGGCAACCCGATCGTCGTGATCGATGAACTCGAAAAGGCTGGTCGTGTGACAGGGACGAATGGCGGGTCCTATGATCTGTGCGGCGGACTGTTGCCACTGTTGGAGCCCGCAACCGCAAGTCATTGGACTTGCCCGTATTTTCAAGTGCCATTTGACTTGGGACAGGTGTCATGGGTGATGACCGTCAACGCGACGCGCCCCCTTCCAGAGCCGCTGCTGAGCCGCTGTCCACCGATCCGACTGCCGCACCTGACGACGTCGGATTTAACCGGCTTTGCCCGCCGCCAAGGCGCGCGGCGTGCTTTGAGCGATGACAGCATCGATGTGATCGTGGAAGCGATCCAAGCGAGCGCAACTCCTGCCCAGCCGATCTCGCTGCGCACGGTGATGAGGATGATCGCGCGTGCCGAGACGCTTGAGGCGGGACCGCGGCAACACTGACAGGCGCCTCAACGCATTGGAGAGATTATGATAAACACACAAGGAGGATGGCATGGCATTTTCATTTGAGGACCGCGCAAGGCAAAAAGCCGAGGCGCGAGCGCGAGATGAAGACCGCCTTGCCAGAGGCGAGATATCAGCCGCGGATCTGCAGAAAGAGAATGCGCATTTCGCACGGGCGCTTGATGGACAGATTGGGCCGTTCCGGGTCGGATTTCCGGTCAAGGGCAAGCCTGGCAAACTGCGGTATATGGAGTTTCCTCCGAACAAGGCCCCAAAGGATGACAGTTGATCGATCACGATCACCATCTATTCCCGCATGACCGCTTCGGGCGGAGCGGCTTAGTCCCTCCACCCGATCAGGCTACTTCGACCAGCCGACGCCCAAAGCGGCAGCTGCATAACAAAGGCGGAAAACTACTTGGAAAACGCCCTGACCCTGTTCAGATCAACAGAGCCACCTCTCACGTCAGGGAAGCCTGATTGACTGCTAGACTTGATACTTTAGTATATCCATAGTTACAAAGAGGCTAGGCTTCTGCACGTTCGATAGGTGGATTATGAATGAGAGGTCGCGCGTCGACAAGACAAGCGCAGAAGACAAGTCAATCGGATTCGACTACCAGTATTACTATTTTTTGAATGAACTCTTGAACCTGAAGAGCGGCCAAACTGCGGGCTACGAAGTTCTAGATGATGTTCACATCGAGCGTGCGGACGGCAAAAAATTGCTCATCCAATTGAAACATACCGTCCAGAAAAATGCACAAGGAAATCCTATAAACCTTACCGCGCTCGACCCTGATCTCTGGAAGTCGATTTCTAACTGGTGCAAAGTGATTGTCGATCCGGCAGACGGACGGACGGCCACGGCTGATCAACTGGCATTTCTGAAGAATACCTCATTTTTGCTTGCATCCAACAAATCCGAAAACGCTCGAAACACTGTCTTGTCTTCGATCGATGAGTTCTGGAACGGCGCAAAACCGCACGCTGGTTTCATAGCGGATATCCAAGCGCTTAAGGCCGAGACCAAAGATGAGACCATCCAAGGATATATAGACGAGCTCCTAAACCTTGACTCTCGTGTATCGGAGGCGTTCCTTCGGAATCTATCGTTCGGACTGGGCCTCGATGAGATCATCGCTCGGTGCAAAGCATCGATTTTGGAAAAGCAAATCCACCCTACCAGGGTCGAAGACGTGTTTCACGCCGTGGACTCCAAGCTCCGAGCGAACTCCTTTGCGACGGTGAAGGCGGGAAGAAAAATCAGCTTAAGCTTTGAGCAATTCAACTTGGAATACCGGAGAGACTTTGACAAGGCGAGAAGTGCGGGGTTCGTGATTCGAGATCTTACCTCCGCCCTTCCTGCAAATCTTTCAGACCAGACCTTCATCAAGCAACTTTTGGACATCGGCGATATTGAGACCGATGACGTCGAAATTCTAACAAAGTTCACCATCATGCGACTGAATTTCCGCGGCAATATTGAGAAGTGGATTCAAGACGGTGATATTACGCAGTCTGATGTCTATGCCCTTGAGCAAGAGGCCGACACTTACTGGGACAACTCTTTTCTCGCCGGTTACCCTGGCCGCAGACCGCCGCCGAACGAGTCGGCGGCAGTGGCAGCGGCGCGGGGTATCGTTCAAGAGCTACGCAAAATCAAACTGCCCCTCGCCTCTCAGGATCTACCCATCAGAATGAGCAACGGCGGCTTCTACGAATTGTCCGATCGGCCCGTCATGGGTTGGCAGCACAACTGGAAAGATCTGTATAATTGAAACTGAGCAGCTTCTATAACAATCTGGGAATTGATGCTTTCGCGATCTCAGCTGTTTTGGAGAAGGCGGAGTTTCTGACGTTCCCGCGCTTGATGTTAATCCTTCCGATTATCGCGCACCGCGAAATGGTAAGGCAATTCGCACGTGCTCAGTTCCAAATCGTTAGTTTTGAGCAGTATTTTATCGAGAACACGCAGAATTTTTACAACTTCTCCGAACGCTATCACGCCTGTCTGGCACCCACTGTCAATGCGCTTCAGTTGCTAAACGAGATTGGCTCCCTTGAATTTCGCACTGAAGGCGCTGCTATTGTCTCTCCGATCCCGATCACCGCGGCCCTAGGCAGCCGGGCTGATCGGATTCATCGCGCTTCGTCCAATGTCGCTGCAATCATCTCGGGTAGTGTCGACGTTTTCTACCTCAATGCGAGGATTGAACTGTGAAATTTCATATCGAAAGCCTTAATCTCTGGCTAACCAACGGCAAAATCCGGACTCTGCCATTCCGTCCCAACAAGGTGAACGTGATCACTGGCGCCAGCCACACGGGTAAGACCGCAATCCTCGATATCTTCGATTATTGTTTCTTCGCCAGTCGGCACCGCATTTCGGAAAGCGTCATCAACGAAAGTACCCTTTGGTATGGCCTAAAAATCCACGTAAACGACAAAGTCTATACACTGGCAAGAAGGGCACCAACTGGCCCAGCGGTCTCAAATGAGTATTATTTCTCCTCCATCGGTGAGATCCCCGAAGGAGCTCCAGAGGCAAACATTCGGGAATCGGCTCTGAAGGTGCTGCTCAGCGCTGATTTCGGTATCGACCAAGATGTGAAAATCCCATTCGGTGGGCAATATCTGCAGGCAGGTTCGCGTATATCGCTTCGCTATTTCCTGCTGTTCAACACAATCTCACAGGACATCATCACCCACAGTGAGCAGTTTTTCGACAAGCAGGATCAGCCGCGTTACCGAGAAGCATTGCCTCGCATATTCGACATCGCAGTAGGGATCGATACTGTCGAAAACATCCTCAAACGCGATAAGCTCACGCAGCTCGAAAAGCGATTGGCGCGCCTGCAGAAGCAATCGGCAAAAGCAGCCACAAATCGTGAAGCGTTTCACGCAGAGCTTGCCGAGACGACTGCTCGGGCAATGTCCTACGGACTTATATCCGACAATTCTGATGCCGAGCAAGCGGTGGCGGATTTACAGCGGATGGTTTCTGAAAGAGAGACGGGCTCGGAATCGTTCGTCTCAGGGAGGCACGCGGAAATCTCTGCCGAACTCTATCGGGTTTCCCGAAAAATAAACGGACTTCGAAAATTCCTCAGCGAATATAGCGCGCACAAGGGTGTGCTGTCAGTAACCGCCGACAGCCTAAAGCCGATCGCCTATCTCCGAGACAACCACGCGGATACCGTTCGCACTTCCGTCTTTTTCGAAATCCTTGAGCGGCTGGAAAAGGGTTTGATAGAGATCAAGAAAGAAGTCTCTAAAAAAAACCCTCTGGACAGCAATGTCGGAGAGTTAATCAAAGAACTGGAAGGCCGACGCGAGCAACTAAAGCGCGAACTTCAAGCCTTGCCTTCGGACAGCTCGGTCTTCGAGAACGAGAAAGAGAAATATATTTTCATCGGCGAGACGAAGGCCAAACTTGAATTAGTCGCGGGAACGGAGCGAAACAGTACGCGCAATTTCGAAGCTGACGTTGAAGATCTGGAGAGGCAAATTGGCGAAATCAATGTCCTGTCAGCGGAGGAGCGCCAGAAGCATTTCACCAGCGTTCTCGATGAGATAATCCAAGAATATATTGCTTTGTGCAATGTGGCTCTTGGCAATTACGGAGAATATCGCTCAGCCTTCGACAATAAGGAAAAGAAGCTTCATTTAAGAAAGCCAAAAACTGCGTTCATAGAAAACGTTGGCAGCAGCTCAAATCATATGTTCCTCCACCTGTTTCTTTTCCTTGGATTGCACGAGGTCATCATGGCGAATGGAGGGCAGCATGTCGCGCCATTTCTCATTATCGATCAGTTTTCCAGGCCATATTGGGGCGATGACGAGAACGGCAGCGCGAAGAGTGAGCAACCCGATGAGTGGGATCGAGACGTTAACGAGAGCGACGTCGCCAAAGTTCATTCCGCCCTCAAACTGCTCGACCATTTCATTTCCCAGGCGAACAGCATGGGCAAGGAATTTCAAATCATCCTGTTCGAGCACATCAAACCGAAATATTGGGAAAGTTTAGAGAATTTCCATCTCGTCGAGATATTCCGGGACGGCAATGCCCTAATTCAAGGCGCACAAGCACGCTAGGTGTTTGATCCCACGGTTTGATGGTGCGATCCTTTCGAAGGAATGGAAGGAAGCACTATGGGACAAGTTCGTCACGGGAGCGCCACGACCACGCACGCCGTCAGAGCTGCAATACAGCGATCGCAAGCTTCGCTCGCGCAGCTGAGCCGGGATGCAATCGACCTCGGGCTCATGCAGGGCATAGATCTTGTCACGTCCTTTCGGTTCTTGGCTCAGCAGGCGTGAGACCAGAACCAGCCGGTCGAGGATACGTTCGCGCAAGTCCCGCAGCACCCGGCCAGTGTAACCTTTCAACGTTCTCAGCGCCTTGCGCATGCGCTTGAACTGTTTGGCATGGGCGTAACGGCCAACGCGCACCGCCAGACGCGGGGCAAGGCGGGCGTAGCTCTGGCGTAATTCCACCCCGGCCTCGACCGCCAGCGCCACCAGCTGCGCCCGTGCCCGTTCATAAAGCCGGGCGTCGGTCGGGTGGGCGATGGTCTTCTCCATGATGGTGGTGTCGACCGCCACCCGCTTCAGGCTGCCCGCATCGAGCGCCCCGGCCTTCTGCCCGGCGAGGATCGTCTGCGTCAGCATCCATTCCACACCTTCCTCGCCAATCCTCTGCCGCCAGCGGGTCAGCGACGGGGGGGTCGATCGGCGGCCGATGCTGAAAGAACGTCTCGCCGGTGAAGTGCTGGTAGTAGGGATTTTCGACCCAACGCGCGACGACTGCCTCGTCCGAGAGCCGAAACGCGTGCTGCAGATAAAGCAGCCCGGCGACCAACCGGGGCGGCGTGGCCGGGCGGCCGGTGCCCGAGGGGAAGAACCCGGACCATTGCTCCTCGAACACCTCCCAGTCGATCAGCGCGGCGAGTTTCACCAATTCGTGGCGCGGGTCGATCATGTCGACCAGACGCGGGCGCAGCAGGTCGTCTTGTTCCGGCGGGCGGGAGCGATGCTTCATGCGGCGAACCGAAATTGCAGGGTTTCGAGCGGAATAATAGGAAACCCTGCAGGACATGACGAGAAAAACCGACAGTTCTGCGCAGGAAATCAGAGGCTTCGCAGTTGTTCAGGGCGAACTCAGTACGGTGGACCGCGGTTCCGACGGCCCGGTCTTCATGTCCTCGACTGTCGCCCGCTTGCGCCACTTTTCCACCGTCTTGGGGTTGATGCACAGTTCTCCAAGGGCAAGGCGCGGGTGCGGTATGAATTCGGCTGCAAGGTCAGCATAGCCACGACGCTCGACGAGAGCTTGTCGTCGGCATGCGCAGCTTTGCGGGCAACCCTTACGACGGTCACACGCTGGGCGCCGCGCTTGAGCAGGCGGAAATCCTGACCGAGCGCCTCCCCCCCGAACTGGTGGTGGTCGACCGCGGCTATCGCGGCCACGGCGTTGACAAAACTCAGGTTCTGATCAGCGGCACGAGGCGCGGTCTGACGCCTGCCCTGGCCGCCGATCTGCGGAGGCGGGCGGCGATCGAGTTCGAAATCGGCCACATAAAGACCGACGGTCGGCTTGCCCGAAGCCCGCTGAAGGGCGTGATCGGCGACGCGCTCTTCGCGGTGTTGTGCGGCTGCGGCAACCGCTGGGAACGCTGAAGCGACAACGGGGTCTTCGCCCGGATCATGATTGGCTTGGCCTCCGAGAGCGCCGAACACAAGACGATCATGATCGACGCGACCTATCTCAAGGCGCACCGCACGGCGTCAAGCCTTGGGGTGAAAAAGGGGGGCGCGGGCGCCAGATTGGCCGAACCAAAGGTGGCATGAACACCAAGCTGCACGCCGTTGCCGATGCGAGGGAACGGCCGATCGGGTTCTTCATGTCGGCCGGCCAGGTCAGCGATTACACCGGCCCTGCGGCGCTTCTGGGCGACCTTCCGAAAGCGGGCTGGCTGCTCGCCGATCGAGGTTATGATGCCGATTGGTTCAGAGACGCGTTGAAAGACAAGGGGATAAAGATCTGCATCCCCGACCGGAAGTCTCGCAAGAAGGCAGTGAAATACGACAAGCGCCGCAACAAACGGCGCAACCGCATCGAGATCATGTTTGGGCGCCTGAAGGATTGGCGGCGCGTTGCAACCCGATACGACCGCTGTCCAGAGACCTTCTTCTCCGCCATCCTGCTCGCCGCAATCGTCCTGTTCTGAACCTAGGCTTTGCGGCCCGATGAAGGTGGTCCACACTGAATAGGAAGAACGCGAGGGAACCACTTCACGACAGCACCGCACTACTATATGGTTGACGTAGGATCAGTGATGCAATGCACACTTTCCGTTCTTGAGTGGAGTCAATGCGGATTTTGCATCCTTTATGGTTTCGCTATCTGCTGGGCGCAGAGGCAGTAGGAGTTGTGCAACGTGGATTTGAATGCCGATATCGTAAATGAAGAAATATCTCGTATTGCAAGGGAGAAATGGGGGAGAGATAATAGAGTTTTGCTTGTATCTCAGCTTGGATCGCGCATTTCCGCGGATGTCAAGAAATTTATAACAGAAAGTGGTGGCGGCTTAAAGCGCTATATCGCGAATCAGAATGGCGCGAAATTTAGATATATTGACTTTCCTTCAAAGGGTGGAGCAATAGCTCCAAGGGATCTGACCAGCCACCTCAGTGACGATGATCTGGAAGCGTCATTCAGATCTGGTGGCGCTATATCTTCATCTTCTGATCTCAGGGCGCCTGTTTATCGGAGGGAAATATGGATGGCTTTTCAATCCGCGATAGCTGAGGGTTCTCGACGCTACATACGTTTCGATAGCCACGGGAGGCCAGAGGCGATTGACTTGGATCGTGAAATTGAAAATCCAAGTGAAGCCTTTGAGGTTTTGGGGAAAGATATTGTTTTAGGCGCGGTGGGAATTGAGGGGAAATTATCCGTTGGCGCATCAATCAAGGCGTGGGCTGAAAGAAATTCCATTGAATTAACGCGCATTGAATTTAAGCCAGGGCATCCAGTCAAAAACAACAAAACCGCAAGTGCTGAGAGCAAACGGAAGCCATATCTTGCGGATGCCTTGAATCTTCTCAGCGATGAAGAACTTCGCAGAATAAGCATTCCTGCGGATCTTGTGATGGCCATGATGCGACGGTTGACTTTGAATTGATCGACAAAAGAATCGCAGTCTTCAGCGGATTTAATACTTCGATTGTTGATTTGATGCGGCCCCACTTGAAGGGGCGGAATATAGATGTTGTCTGCGTGAGGCTGTGCGGAAACGGCTATTTTGAGGCGCTCGCAAAGCAACTTCTGTTCGAGATTGATCGCTTAAAAGGGGCGCGCAGCGATGTCAGATTTTTTGTAATTTTAGTCAGCGCAATCGCCGAGGATAAGCTTGACGACGAGTATGTTTCTTTTTTTCCTGCACTCATTCGCCTAGGTATTCAAAAAGATCAAGCAAATAATAAATCCGCCACGAAGAAAATTGTGGAACGAATAGATGCACTATTTAGGGATGAATCTTTTGTGGATTTGATTAAGACAGTATCGGCCAGGAAAAAATCGCACTTGCTTCTCCCTGTGCGGAATGCTGCCGAGACTAGCTTGCGGAAAATGTTTGATGAAATATATGCCGGAGGAGAGCTTCGGTCGAAGGAGGGGCGATTTTCTGCAGAGCTTGAAATTTTTGAAAAAACGGTTTTGAAAAAGATTACGGTTATACGTCGATCCAAGGCATTAAAAATGGGCGCGATTAGTTTTGCTCCTGTATTAAATGGTCCTGCGCACCCAATCAGGAGGTGTACGGACACTGCTGTGTGCGATGTGAAGGCAAAATTGCGTTTTGGCGCACTTGTCGCTGAACGGTTTGAATTTGACGTGACGTGCGACCGAAAGTTGTCAGCGAAATCCTTCTATTTGTGCGGTGGGGGCGACATCAAACCAAGCCAAGAGGATACGCATCTCAACATGCGGATTAATGATGACTTTAAAGGAGGATGAGAAGCGGGAACAAACGTTCCCACTTCTCTAAAAGTTTTGGTTACCAGCCTAACATGATCTCAACGAGCCAGCCTTGAAAGGCTGATTACCCTCGCGATCTCTGCCGCTCAAAACCCAGTAGCTAACTGAGGCCAAAACCACCCAATATAACCCTTTCGGGATTACACAGTAGCTTTTGGCGGCACGAGCTGGGACTAAAGTTTGGTACATACACTTCAGCTTGCCCAGCAGAGCATGATCACGTCGAGCATTTTGCGGCCAGTCGCTCGGCTTGTCAAGGCGACTCGCGCAAGTTTTTTTCATATTTTCGCGCCAAGCCACGCCTAACATTTTGAAAATTTGTTAGTATTCACCCCAAACGGTGCTGTGTTGCACAAATCTGTGGAGGCCTGCCCATCCCCCAGATTCATGCAACACAGCCCACGCCACGGCGATCACCGCGCCATAGCGCGACAATCCTCAGATACTGAACGACTGCCAAGGTCTGAGTTTTGACACATGGGGTAATCGCGGGAGCGAGTCACCCCGAACCGTAGTGCCTTGCGGATTTTGGGCCGGTGGTTGTTCCCCGATAGGATGCAGATACGGGCTCACGATGGACATCGGGCCCAGACATCGACAGGAGAACAACCATGTGTGACTATATCGGCCTGGACATATCCCTGAAAGAGACGGCGATTTCCCTGCGCCGGGGCGGCCAACGGGTCTGGCGCGGCAAATGCACCTCGGATCCAAGCGCAATTGCAGCGCTTCTTCGGCGGCGCGCACCCGATGCAACGCGGGTCGTATTTGAGACTGGTCCGCTGTCGGTTTGGTTCTTTCATGCCCTGAGTGCCGAAAGGGTTCCGGCGATCTGCATCGACGCGAGACATGCAAAGGCCGCGCTCGACCACCCTCTGTCAGGAAAGTTGTCGCGGTCCCACGATCTGAAATTGTATGCTTTGCGGGGCGAGATGGGATGGAGACGTGGCGTATTCAGCTGAGAGGAAGGCGGCGGTTCTGACGAAGATGCTGCCGCCGAACAACGTGCCGCTCGCACGGCTGGCGAAAGAGGAAGGGATCAGCCCGGGCACGCTTGCGAAGTGGCGAGCCGAGGCGCGGGCGAAGGGGCAGTTTCTGCCCGATGCCAATGCGGGGCCTGAGGGCTGGACCTCGGAAGACAAACTGGCGGCGGTCATTGAGACGGCCAGCTATAACGCGGTCGAGCTCGGCGAATACTGCCGGAGGCGGGACATTTATCCCGAGCAGCTTGCGGTCTGGCGCGAGGCCTGCGCGCGGGCGAATGACTGGGAACGGGCGGCCACGACGCGGATCGCGCGCGAGGCGAAGGATGACAAGAAGCGGATTCAGCAGCTTGAACGCGAACTGGCGCGCAAGGAGAAAGCGCTGGCCGAGGCCGCCGCGCTGATGATCTTGCGAAAAAAGGTGGATGCGATCTGGGGCCGCAAGGAGGGCGAGGACGAATGACCTCAGCCTCGGATCGCGCGGAAATTTCTGCCCTTGTGGAGGAGGCGAGGCAGGCGGGGGCGGGCCGCGGCACCGCCTGTGCCGAAATCGGCCTGCACCCGCGCACGCTCTCGCGCTCGACCAGATCGTGGAGATCTGCGCGAGCCCCGAATTTGCCAGCCTGCCGCCAAGCCAGATCGTGCCGCAGCTGGCCGACCAGGGCTGCTATATCGCCTCGGAATCGAGCTTTTACAGGGTGTTGCGCGCGTGCGACCAGAACCACCGCCGCGGCCGGGCGCGACCGGCAACACGCCACAAAGCCCCGACGAGCTTCGAGGCGAAAGGCCCGTGCCAGGTCTGGTCGTGGGACATAACATGGCTGCCGGGGCCGATCGCGGGCGCCTTTTTCTACCTCTATCTCATCGTCGACATTTACAGCCGCAAAATCGTCGGCTGGGAGGTGCATGACCGGGAAACGGCCGACTTCGCGGCCGCGCTGTTGCGCCGCGCGGTCTGGGCCGAGCACTGCCTGACCCACCCGCTGGTGCTGCACGCCGACAATGGCAGCCCGATGAAAGGTGCTACGATGAAGGTGACGATGGAGCGGCTCGGCGTCATCGCCTCGTTCAGCCGGCCGCGGGTCTCGAACGACAACCCCTTTTCCGAGGCGCTGTTCCGGACCTGCAAACATGTGCCGGGCTGGCCGCCCCGCGGATTTGTCTCGATCGCCGCGGCGCGCGACTGGGTGCAGGGTTTTGTGAGATGGTACAACACCGAGCATCGCCACAGCGCGATCCGCTTCGTCACGCCGATCAGCGCCATCGGGGCGCGGAGGCGGCGGTGCTGAGCAACCGCCACCGGATCTACGAGGCAGCGCGCGCGGCGCATCCGGAACGCTGGTCAGGCAAGACGCGGCAATGGACGCCGATCGGCTCGGTCTGGCTGAACCCGGAGCGGCCGGAAGCCGGGCGCAAAGGCCATGGGGGCGACGACGCGCTCTCCCACAAAGCTGGCGGCGACGCCCCCATGGACGGGCCCGCCGAACGCGCAGCCTGAAAACTGGGGATCGTGACAACTTCTTTGACAAATACCGTTCGCGGCCGCGCCGCTGAACTTGGCAGCCAGCTGCTGCAGCTCTCCCGGCGCAGCGAGGCCTGCCAGCGGCTGATGTCCATCCCCGGCATCGGCGCGACCCCCGCGATGTCTTTCACCACGGCTATCGAAGACCCCGAGAACTTCCGGAACTGAGATATGGCCGAAAGTTGGTGACGCCGGATCAGGCGGCGGTTTGAAGTTGGCGCAGGCCGTCTCGAAACTCAACCCCTTGGATGATCTCGGGCAGGCGGTTCCGTCCGTCGAGCTTGCGCCATTTGCCCTGCGCGGCGATCATCAGCTTGAAGGCCATGGCCAAGCCGGTCTGGCGGCTCAGGCACCCCTTGGTGCGTTTCGTCCGGTGGCGGACCGTGGCGAAGGTGCTTTCGATCGGGTTTGACGTTCGGATGTGTTTCCAGTGTTCGGCCGGGTAGTCGTAGAAGGTCAGCAGCGCGCTGCGATCCTTGACCAGCTTGTCGACTGCCTTGTCCCATTTCACGCCGTAGGTTGCGACGAAGAAATCGAAGGCGGCCTCAGCTTCAGCGCGGGTCCCGGCCTGCCAGATGTCGTGCAGATGGCCCTTTGCCTTGGGCTGCACCGATTGCGGCAACGCATTGAGAACGTTCATCGTCTTGTGGACCCAGCAGCGCTGCTCCCGCGTCGTGGCGAAGACCTCCCGCAGGGCGGTCCAAAACCCCAGGGCGCCGTCGCCGATGGCCAGTTTCGGATCCTGTGTCAGACCACGCCGCCTCAGATCCAGCAGCACCTCGCGCCAGCTTTGGGTGCTTTCGCGAAAGCCGTCGGTCATCGCCAGCAACTCCTTGCGGCCATATTCATCGGCGCCCACGATCACCAGAACGCATTGTTTTTCCTCAGCCATGCGCGGTTTGAAGTAAACGCCGTCGGCCCAAATGTAGAGGAAACGACGCGCGCCGAGGTCGCGTTTCTGCCAGGCCTCGTAGTCGTGCCACCAATCGGCCTTCAGCCGCGTGATCGTCGTGGCCGAGAGCCCCTTCGCGTTCGGCCCCAAGAGCGCCGCCAGCGCCTCGGTGAAATCGCCCGTGGACACGCCCTTGAGGTAAAGCCACGGCGTTCGGCATTTCCTTCGAACCGATGGCAGTCAATGCCTCACTTCCTCGACCGATTTCGCTTTGCGAAGGTAGCGCGGCAGGATGCTCGGCGTGAAGCTGATCTTCTCCTCGCCGGTTCCCCGGTCGCGCAGGCGCGGCACCTTCACGGCAACCGGCCCGATCCCGGTCAGCACCTCGCGCTCCGGCAAGGTTCCGTGGCGCACCAGCCGCGCCCGGCCATCGGCGAGTTTTTCCGCCGAAAAGGCGGCCAGAAGTGCCGCCAGCTCCGCCTCGATCGCCTGCTCGATGAGCTTGCGCGCGCCAGCCCGGATCACCTCGGTCAACGCATCGGGAGCGAAACCCGATGGATCGGGCAGTCGGGTGATGGTATCGTCGTTCATGTGGCATATCCCTTTCTCGGCTGAGAATTGACGGCGTCTAGACACCGCCATGATATGCCGCCCCTCCGGGCATCACCAACTTTCGCGCGTTGCTCTCCGGAACTCCCGATCAGTCGCTGCCTGGATAGGGCTGACCACGCGCCGCTATCAGTCCGGCGAGGTCGACTACGACGGCCATATCTCGCGACGCGGGGACGCCCATCTGCGGGGCTTGCTTTACGAGGCGGCCACCGTGGTGCTGACCAGAACAACTGCCGACAGTGCGCTGAGAACCTGGGGCCTGAAGCTACGGGAGCGGATCGGCTTCAAGCGCGCCGCCGTCGCAGTGGCGCGCAAGCTGGCGGTGATCATGCACGCGATGCTGAAATCCGGTCAGACTTTCCAACGACACGCCGAACCCGTGGTCTGAGCCGCAACCGATACGCGTCGACCTTCGACGCGACCCGGACGTCCTTGCCGGGACGTAGCCAGAACCATTCCGCCGAGGCTGTTGCACCATCCGATCCGTCCAAGTCGATGCGTGCGCTTCACACATTGGAAGGTTCTCCGCGAAGCCCCACCATGCGGCGGCACATGCCGACCGCGAAGATGACACTGCTCCCGGCACACGATGTCCCCACCACGCAGAAAGGTCTTGCAGTATGACATGCGATTAGATGACAGCCTCGGCCCATTGCTGACGGTTGGCGCCTAAAAATGCCGCGATGCGGCGCTAGCCAAAGCCGCCGCCCGGCTGGTGCTGCAGCTAACTCTTGTCTCCATGCTCATGTAACTCGTATTCACGTTGCGGCGATGGTAAAAGCTGATGACGTCGCTCGCCTCCGTGCTCGCCCTATTTGAAAGTCCTCTCCCTTGTCCTTGCGCTTCTCGCATCATGGCCCGGAATTCCCCTCTGCACTTATCGACGCGCTGATGGCCGGGGACGTCGTGTTCCTCTGCGGCACAGGTATCAGCGCGCCGCAGCTCCCCGACTTCAAGTCCCTGGTCGACCAAACATATGCGCGACTCGGCGTAGAGATGAATGCGTCGGAGCAGCGGTCTTATGATAGTCAGCGTTTCGAAGAAGTGCTTGGCGCCCTAGGTCGCCGGCTCGCAGATCCCGAGGCGATGGTGCGCACGGCCTCCGAACTGCTTGCGGTGCCCGCCGGTCCGCGGCTTGATCACCACCGCACCGTGCTTCGACTTTCGCGCGATCTCAGCAATCGCGTCCTCACCGTCACCACCAATTTCGACACGCTGCTTGAGCGAGCGCTAGGACTACCTGCGCCGCTGGTCCGATCGCAGAGCTTTGCGGGCCAGTCACTCCCCGCGCCGGGCGGCGCCGGCTTTTCGGGCGTCATCCATATCCATGGCAGGCTGGTGGACCCGACCCTCGACCTCGATCCGACGCCGTTGGTCCTCACCAGCGCTGACTATGGCGACGCTTATATGCGCTCGGGCTGGGCCTCACGATTCCTGTTCGATCTCGCCCGCTGCAAGACCATCGTCCTCATCGGCTACAGTGCCAACGATGCGCCGGTCCGCTATTTCCTCAATGTGCTGGAGGCCGACCGCGCCCGTTTTCCGGACCTTCGCCCGGTTTATGCCTTTGACGCCTATGGAAATGATCCTGTCGAGGCAGAGGCGGGTTGGGGCACGCTTGCGGTCACGCCGCTCACTTATTGCAAGCTCAACCCCGTAACCGGTGTCCCAGATCATTCGCCGCTCTGGGACGACCTCCACCGGCTTGCCAACATCATCGAGCGTCCCAAGCGATCACGGGAAGAGCGCGCGCGGCAGATCCTCATCGGCGACAGCCGCGCGCTCACCTATCAGCGACTGCGCGAGCTTTCTTGGCTATTCACCGATCGCAGCGATCTCTGGCCAGTCGCGCTTGACGCCATCACCGATCCGGGCTGGTTCCGCGTCCTTCATGACAACAATCTCTGGTCGGCTCGAGACGCCACTTGGGTGATTTCCAACTGGATCTCGCGCGATTTCGAGGCCCCCCAGTGTTTTACGATTGCCGTCGAGTGGCACGCGATCCTCGGATGCGAATTCCTCGCTCGTCTCGACCAACGACTACGGCAAGCCCCGCCTGCATCGCCCTTCTGGCTCAAGGCCTGGCGCATACTGCTTTCGGCCGGGCCGGCCGAGCGTGCCGACGACTTCGAGGAGAATGCCTTCGCCATCAAGCAAAGGCTCGCTTCAGGCGTGATCCTTGACTGCGAACTCGCGCAATCGGTGACGCTGCTTGCGCCGGTACTCGTGGCCCGTCGACCTTGGCAGCTCCACGAGAATGTCGGGGAGGAGGTGGCGGAAGCGGCCGAACTGCGACTGTCGAGACTGGTCGCGCTCGATTTCCAGGTCATCGACGAATACGAGGCGACCGAGATTATCGAAGCCTTGGATTCAATCGACGACTATGCGGTGCGGATCCTCGAACTTGGCAGCGAAGTTCTGCGCTCTTCGCTTCATCAGGCGGTCGATCTCGGAATGATTATCGAGGATTACGACACGAGCGACTATAGCGTTCCCTCAGTCGAGGATCATGGCCAGAACGCGCATCACAGCGGCGTGATCTTCCTTGTTCGCGCGACCGTGAACGCTTTCTCCAAAGCGGTCGCCGTTGATAGTGATCGCGCCCGTGCGCAGGCGGCGCAATGGCGGACCTTGCCTGGGCGGATGGGTACTCGGCTAATGCTCCATGCGGCGCGTGACGCAGCTGTCTACTCGGCGGACGAGGCGCTGCAGTTGCTTCTTGAGCTGGAGGACACCGATTTCTGGATCATCCGCCGTGAGTTTGCCCTAGCACTGCGCGACAGGGCGGCACATGCCACACCTTCGCACCTCGCTGCCGTCGAGGCCCGGATCCGGACAAGTGGCGACGCCTATTATGCCCGCTACCTACTGAAAGAAGGCCAGGTCGACTGGCGCGCACATGCTCGCGACAGCGCGGTCTGGCTCCGCCTGAAGATGCTCGATGCAGCAGGCGTGCTCTCGGAGGTGGGCCGCGCCGAACTCCACGCAATCGTGGCGCGAAGGCCTCATCTCGATCGTGCGGTCGAGGACAGCGACTTTTTCAGCTCATATATCTACAGCGGGCGGGCCGTGGTGGGAGACAGCGAGCCGATCGCCGAGCCCGATACCGACGATCACCTGAAGGTCGCCGCGGAACTCAGCGTGAGCCCCGACATCGATCGGCAGATGGGGTGGCGCAGCTATTGTCGCCTCGACCCGAGAGGCGCGTTCGAGGCACTCGCGGCCGCCGACCTGACCGCGCCCAATGTCGCCTTGTGGGATGATCTGTTGGCGGCGCTAGCGTTCCGCAATGACGAAAAGGATGCGCCGCTGCGCAACAAAATCGCTATCGATGCCCTGGCGCACCTTGAGGAGCTCGACATGCAAGCCCTCCAGCCGATCGCTGCGAGCGCGGTCGATCTGCTGATGTTCGGTCCGCGTCGACTCATCAGAAATCTTGAGGACTGGTGCGACCGGCTCTGGCATGCGGTAAAGCTTGCCGACCATGAGATCAACTTCGAGAAGAACCTCTACGAAACCGCCATTAACCGCGCCGCCGGCAGGCTGACGCAGATCCTCCTCGAAGAGCTCAATCACACACGTATGACCAAAGGACCACATGAGGTACGCCAGCGCGCGCGGCTAGCCGTGGTCGCGAGCGACGACAGTGAGGCGGGAATCACCGGGCGCGCGGTGCTCATCCACGACTTTGCCTTCATACTCCTTGCCGACGCTGTGCTGGTTGAGGCGCATCTTCTGTCACGTTTGTTGGCGGACACGGATGAGGCGCGTGGACTGCGCGCGGTGCTTGTGTCGCACAGCAGCATCAGTCCTGAAGTCACCATGGTGGCGCCCGGAGCTGTGTTGCGCGGTGTCGTCGAGACCCGCGCCGATTGTGGTTTTGCTGCGCAGATCGCATCTGGCATTTTGCGACCAGCGCTCGCGTCGGTAAGCGGCGACGAAGCCGACCGATGGGGAATTGGCGAAGCCGATGTCGGCCGCGCATTACGCGAAGCGCCGCTCAAGATCCGCACCGGCACGCTCAATGTCTTGGTCAGCTGGATGCACAATGACAAGCGCGGCGCTGAAGAGGCCTGGGAAAAGATGGTTGCACCCTTCTTCGACCGGGTCTGGCCAAAGGAACGCCGCTTCGTCGACGATGCGCACAACCGTGACCTAATGGCAATCGCGGTAGGCTCGGGAAGGTTTTTCCCGGAGGCGGTGGCCAAGCTGCGGCCTTTTTTCAGCCCCTATGCGCGCGCGCGTGCCAGCGTTCACCCAATCAAGCAAAGCGAAGCGCCCGAGGCGTATCCGCATCAGGTGCTCGATCTTCTATGGCTGATTTTCGGCCCGACCGGCAGCAGCAGTTACGACATGGCTGACATTCTGGATCGCCTAGTCGCCGCAGATCCTTCAATAGAGATCGACCGTCGATATCAGTCTCTCGAACAGCGAACTATTCGTCTTCGCTAAGCCTGCCGTAGGCACTGTGCTTATCAAGCCGAAGTAACCAAGTTCGACCAGAGGAACTATGAGATTTCCAGACCACTTTTACGCAAAGCTGCTCACGACCACTTAATTTCCGGGTTGGTTGCGGCACGAACTACCGGGTTCGACAACCGCAGTGCTTTCCGATAATGGCGGCTATGGACGAAGCTGCCCCCGGTTCTCCTCACAGACTGTCGAACACGGACCCCATCCGTGGCGCGAACAGCCGCTCATAGGTCTTCAGCAGATAGGTGTCCGTCATCCCGGCCACGAAATCGCTGATGATGCGCAAGTCGCCGCCCGCGGCCTGCAATCGCGCATGCGCATCGCGCGGAAGAAGTCGCTCCGGGTCCGATTGCAGCGCTTCGAACACCGACACCACCATGGATTGACCCTTGAATTCCAGGTGCTGCACGCCGGGGCTGCGGATCACCTCCGCCATGATGAAATCCTTCAGCGCCTTCAGAAATCTGGCTTGTCCCTCCGACACAGCCACACGCCAGCGCAGCAGGGGCTCGCGAAATTCCGGTTTTTCTTCGAAGGCGACGGCGGTGACCAGATGGCCCACCAACCGGCCGATCCAGCGCTTTCGGCTATCGCTGCCGCCGAACAGTCCGGCGACCATCGCCTCATAGGGATCATTGCTCTCGGCCGGGGCCTTTTGGCGCCGGGCCTCGAGGAAGCTGTCGCATGCCTCTGGCGGAACCTGATCCCGGAACTGCCCGGGCGTGACCAGGCGCAGGGCAATGGCGTCCTCGAGGTCGTGAACGCCGTAGGCGATGTCGTCGGCCAGATCCATGATGCTGCAATCGAGCGATTTGTGCAGGGTACGGGCGTGCTTGCCCTCGCGGGTCTCGATCCGCGTGAATTCTGCCCGGTCGGGTGCCGTCAGCGGGGCGAGGATCCAGTCCACCACATCCGTCTCGCAGGTCAGATAGCCCTTGGGCGGGGTCGAGGCTGGCAGGTCGATGGTCCGCAGCACCGAAAGCCCGCTCTGCAACTGCGGTCGGATCGCGGGGGTCAGCAGCGCCGAGAGCGGGGCCGGGTATTTCAGCACGCCAAGCATCGAACGCCGGGACAGGTTCGCCCCGGCCTGCGCTGAAAAATTCTCCAGCCGTGCCAGCAGGCGCAGGGTCTGACCGTTGCCTTCGAACCCGCCCGCCTCGCGCATGCAATAGTTCAGCGCCACCTCGCCTCCATGACCGAAGGGCGGATGGCCAAGATCATGCGCGCAGGCGATGGCGTGGATCTGGCTGCGATCCGGAAGAACGGCGGTGGCGGTATGATCCGGAAAGCTTTTCGCAAGCTGGCGCACAAGGCCACCGGCGATCTGTGCCACCTCCAGCGAATGGGTCAGCCGGGTACGGTAGAAATCGCTGTCGCCGAGGTTCAGGATCTGGGTCTTGCCCTGCAGCCGCCGGAAGGAGGCCGAATGGATCACCCGCGCGTAATCGACATCCCCGATGTCGCGGGCATCTTCCGCTTGCGGCGTCCAGCCCTCGCGCCGCGCATTCCAGTCCGTCATGTCAGCCTCTCCTCGCATCGCTGATGAACGCCGCATCGCAGGCAGGACCATAATACCATCGGTATCGCGCCTGAACCCTGACCGCCATGGCGAGCCAAGAGGAGCATAAGAGACAGACGTCCATTCGGGGCGCGGATTTTCGGCATCGACATAAGCCCGGCCCATGCAGGCGGCTTCACCGCGCAGGCGCGAAAGGGAAAAAGCGCACCCGGAAAAAAATGGCCGTCCGAATTCCGATCGCGAAGTTGTGATTGAGGTGAGGTCAGAACGGTCGACGGCGTCACATCTGCAGCTCGGCGACGTCGTCCCGGATTTGAATGAAATGAAAAGCCGGGCCCGCCTTGTCAAGCCCCCGGAGCCGCGGGAATTGACAAGAAAATCCGGCCGTTGCGGTTAGCCCACACCGGTTTGGCCGACGAAAATAGGCTTGATCGCCCCAGAATTTGGGCCTTATCTCATCTCCATGATGACCCAGAACACGCATATCACCCCCGCCGCCTCCCGGCTCATACGCTGATCCCTCCGGATCGGACGTGGGGTTTCGTGTCTCGCATCG
>NZ_QJTK01000023.1 GCF_003217355.1 Rhodobacter viridis
GCGGTGGTCCGCGGCTACGCTCATCGGCCCCGGCATCACTGAACTGGCGCAGTTTTTCGCACATTTGCAAAAGCAAGGAGGCCCCGTATGACGCCGGACGACATCACCGACCCGCTGCGCCCGCTCCAATATGTCACCGACGGCCTGCGGGGCGGCGCGCTGACAGAGTCTGATCCAGGCATCACGCCATTGGTGCGGACACATCGGCTGCTGAACGGCACCCGTCCGTTCGCCGCGATTCTGCGGCGAGATCTCTTCGATCTTTGCGATCAGATCGACAGTCTTGCAGGAGCGGTGCCGGATCTGTCCGCGCTTGAGACCGCGCCCTGCATCGAACGCTGGTGTGGCGCGGTCGTTGAAGATCTGCCAGTTCTTGTGGGTGTCGTGACTGGTCACCCGCGGTTGCGCGAAGGGGCGCGCACAGTCACGTCGCCGCTTATTCGCATCGCGCCGAGCGAGGGCTGGGCACGCACATTTTCGCGCTATTACCGGCTCGGCCGCCCCGATCAATCCGTTTTTGCGGCACTGCTCGCAGAGGGCCGCTTGCATCCGGGCGCACTGCGTTTCGACATTCCAGACCTCGGGGGCTGGGCTTGACGTCCCTGTGCGGCTTTGGGGTATCCCTTGCCTGCGGCAACACCGGACGTCCTCTGCGCGCGCGGCCGGAGACCGGCGTCAAGATCAGTCGTGCAGCGGTGGAAATTGGAAAAACCCGCTCCGGGACCAGAAAAATGGCGTCCAAAAGCGGGATCACGCACTTTGACGAAAAAAAATTTTCGGGGGCTCAGAACCAAGTCCGACAGCACATGCGCTTTTCGGCGGCATCGGTTCCGGATCTGAATGGTAATGAAGAGCCGGAGCTTCCCTGTCAAGCCCCCTGAACGGCGGGAAATGACAAGAAAATCCGACCGTTGCGGTGAGCCCACATCGGTCCGACCCGCAACACCCCCCTTGATCTACCCGTAATTTGTCCCCTATCTCATCTCCCATGATGAACCAGAACACGCATAACCCCCTCGCCGCCTCCCGGCTCATACGCTGATCCTTTCCGGATCGGACGTGGGGTTTTGTCTCGCATCGATGCTCTCCTGACCGACGTTTCGCAGCCGAATCACGCCCTCAAAATCGGGCGTTCAGGGCTCGAAAGAACCGTTACGGAAAGCGCCCTTGCCGCCTGACCACCGGAACTTTGTGATGACCGCCCGTTACGGGATCCGGAATTCGCAAACCCTCGGTACCCCCCTCCGACCCGGTTCAGGAGCCACGCATCCCGCTTCGGGATGCCGCCGGTAGTGCAGCGCAGACGGTCGGACACAAAACCTGAGGAGCGGAAAATGACGCGCGATGCGAAAAACAGAGAGAAAGATCAAAAAATCTACAAGCTCATGAAAAATAACGACTTCTTTCGTTTTTTTGAGCTTCCGCGCTATGACTCTGACCGTTCCTCGCAGCCCCAATGGAGACGCAAATGACCTGATCCAGACCCCTGAAAACGAAAACGCCGGGATGTTGGCGCATCCCGACGTGGACGTGATGTGGAAGGCCGAAGCCCACCAGACCTGATATCTGGTTCATAGCAGATCCTGCGGTTCGCCGCAAGGAACTGCCCGGCATCGGTCCCTCTCAAACCTGACCCCGACAAGCTCGAGACCCGCTCTCGGCGCGCGAAATTCGCGGCCGGAGGTGTCTCCCCGCATGCCTGTCGCATGGGTCGCCTGTCACGTGCCGCCGCAGCGGCCAGCCGAGACCGACGCGTCCGACCAGGGCGTGTCCCCCAAGCTTCAGAACAGGAACCTGAAAGATGTCTGTCTATACCGGACCCGAATACAACCCGCCCAAGCGGTCGGTTGCCAAACGCAAAGTCTCCGTGGCCTCGACCCAGCATTTCTGCGGTCAGACCGTGGTGCCCGATGGCGAAAATGGCCGCATCATCGTGACAGAGAGCCACCTCGAGTTCGTCTGGGCGATCTATCTTCTCACGCTGCCCTGGGTGCAGACCCTCGAAGAGCAGGTGCTCTTCATGTGGGTGAACGATGCGGGCGAACGCGTCGAAAAGTATTTCGATTTCGTCATCGTGACCACGGATGGCCGGCGCATCGCCTGCGAGGTCAAGCCGGTGATCCGTCTGGAAAGCGGGCGGGTGGTGAACGAGCTTTCGCAGATCGCGGCGCAGATCGGGGGCACCTTCGACGAGGTGCGGCTCCTGACGGACGAAGGCCTCGATGCCATCAGCCGGTTCAATGCCGAGACGATCTACGCCATGCGCGGCGCGGACGCGGAAGCGGATCTGGCCGCCGAGGCGGTGATCGGGCAATTGATCGGCGCCAGCACGCTTGCGGACATGACCCGCTGCATCGGTCTTGGTTCGCGCGGCATGCGGGCGCTGGTGCGCAAGATCGGCAAGCGCGAGATCACGCTTTGCGAGCATCAGCGCATCTGCGGGAAATCCTTCGTGCGCAAAACGGGGGTGTCGCAATGACCGCCCCGTTCCGCATCCGCTGCTTCGAGGAAGACCTGTGTCTGATCGACAATAAGCCGCACAAAATGGTTTTCCGCAATTCCGAGGGGCTCGTTTTGGCGCCGCTCGAAGGGGGATTGGCGCAAACCTATACGCATGACGAGCTTCTCAACCTGAACCGCCACAATCGGTTCGAGGTGAAGCTCAACTACTTCGTGAATCAGCAGGGACGCCCTCAGGAGGAGGAAAAGAGCGCGCCGCTGGTGTGGGATTCCGGTGCTCACGACGACCGGATCCGCTTTCGCGAGAGCATCGTTCTTGCGGTCGATCTCCTGCGCCGTCGCCAGAAAGAGGAATTCGGCAAGATCCGTTTGACTCTGACGGACGACGGGATCGAGGCGCACCGGCTCGAAATCAAGGAGGAGGCGAAGGCCTTTTACTGCAAGGTCGCAAAGACGCAGGACAGCAAGACCAAGGAAAGCCCTGAAAAATTCTCGCCGCGCAGCTTGCGTCGCTGGATCGCGGCGTACAAGCAATTCGGTCGCGTCGGGCTTTCCGACCGGAGCTACAAATCCGGCTCGCGCTTCGATCAACTGAACCTGGAAGTGCGCCGCGCCCTCAACGACGCGGTCATGGGATACCTCACGACGGATCGCCTGACGAAAAAGGCGATCCATGAGGATTTGAAAGCCACCGTCGCAACGATGAACGAACAGCGGGTGGCCGAGGGGCTCAAGCCGTTCCGCGTGCCTTGTCGCAACACCGTTTCCGCAGCGATCGACCGCCTCGATCCGTTCCTGGTCATGGTTGCGCGGGAAGGACGGGACGCGGCGCTGCGCAAGTTGCGCCAGACGGGCCGTGGGCAGACGCGTGATTTGGTTCGCCCGCTGCAAGTGGTCGAAATGGACGAGAACAAGGTCGATCTGATCACCTTGTTCCGGGACAACGGCTTGCTCGACCGCTTCAGCGAAGAGGAGCGCAAGCGCCTTGGGCTCGAAGGAAAGAAGGGCCGCTGGTGGATCACCGTCGCCATCTGCGCAGCGACGCGGGTCATCGTCGGCATGCGTCTTTCGAAAAGCCCGAGCCGCTTCTCGGCGATCGAATGTCTCGAGATGTGCGTGAACGACAAGGGCGGCTACGCCGATGCGGTCGGAGCCCTGACCGGTTGGGACTTTTTCGGTCTGCCGGAGCGCCTGGTGACCGACGGAGGCTCCGCGTTCAAGGCGGATGAGTTCCGGAAAACCTGCGCGGCACTCGATGTTCCGTTCGAGATCGCGGTGAACGGCGTCCCGCATCTGCGGGGTGCGATCGAGCGGGTCTTCCGCTCCATGAACCTCAGCTTGTTGCCGCGTCTGACGGGTCGCACCTTCTCCAACGTGATCCTGCGCGGGGAGAATGACTCTGTGAAGGAGGGCGTGCTCAGCGCCGACGAATTCGCATATGCGCTCGTTCGCTGGGCGGTCGACATCTACCACAACCAGCCGCACGAAGGCCTTGGGGGGGGATACGCCGATCGAGGCCTGGAACAAGGCGATGGAGGAATACGGCGTGCGCGCCGCGCCGGGGCCGGAAAAGCAGGCACAGATCTTCGCGCGCCCGCTGACGCGCAAGCTCGAGGGGGACGGGATCACGGTCCTCGGCGTGCGGTATCACAGCAAGGCGCTTGCCAAATTCGCCCTGCACAGCCGCGCCCTCAACCGCAAGACTTCCGACCGGAAGGTGGAGGTCCGCTGGCATCCGCGTGATCTCGGCGCGATCTGGGTCAAGGCGGACCAGTGGATCAAGGTTCCGGCCGTGTTCGACGGATTTGCCGGGGTCAGCGCGGCCGAATGGCTCGAAAGCTCCAGCCGGCTGCGTCTGGCGCAGCGCAAGCGCCAGGAGGTTTCCCAGACGGTCGTTCGCAAGGCGATCGCGGACATCAAGCAGCTGAATGCGAATGCCCGCCAGCGCGCAAGGCTGGTGACCGAGGTCTGGGAAGAGGCGGCGCTGGCGCGTCTTGAGGAGAGCCTGTTCGTGGGGTTCTCGGTGTCCGAGACGTCCGAGGCCCCCGCCACGGCACAGGCCGAAGATGGGGTTGGGCTCAGGATCGTGCCGGACGCGTCTGCCGAGGCGGCCGAACCCGAGGTTGCCGCCCCCACGGTCAAGAAAGGGCGTTCGCGCAGCAAGAAAAACGATGCCTGGGGCGTCGAGGATTGACCCTTTTCGCGGCCGCCCAAGGGCGGCCGCTTGTCATCGGGGCCGCGTCACGCGGTCCGAAGTCCCCCTGCAGAAATGAGGCCGAAAATGCTCAAGTCCGAATTCGAGATCGACAACATCCTTGAAGTCTTGCGCCACAAGTTCGTGACCACCCATCGGGACGCGGAGGTGCGCCACGAAATCGATCGCCTGTTGCGCCGCGATGCGGACGGCGCCCCCATTGCCGTTCCCGTGCGGTTCAGTGGCGGTCGGGAGGCCCGTGGGATCGTCGTCACCTGCCATCCCGGCGACGGCAAGTCCACCATCATCGATCACGTCCTGAAGACCCACCCCGCGCTCGGGCTCGGCGCCCCGGGTGGCCCGCGCTACCTCGCCGTCACCGTTCCGAGCCCCGCCACCCTCAAGGCCCTTGGCTGCGAAATCCTGCGCGTGAGCGGTTACCCCGATGTTTCCGAGCGGCGCGAACGCTGGAGCATCTGGCGGCTCGTGCGCCACCGCCTTGCCGCCCTTGGTGTCGTGGTGCTGCTGATCGACGAGGCGCACGATCTGCGCTCGAACGGGTCGGTCGAGGAGATCATGGATATCCTGTGCGCCTTCAAGTCGCTTCTCGAGGCGGATCCGCCGGTGATCCTGCTCCTGTCCGGCATCCCGATCCTGCATGAGATCGTGGCTTTCGAGGGCCAGAAAAACCGTCGTTTCGCCAAGCTTGAATTGTCCCCGGTGACGGCGCCGACGGAGGGCGACAAGCTGCAGCAGTTGATCGTCGATTTCTGCCGCTGTGCGGATATCGCCCCGCCCGAGGTCGATGTCGTGCCCCGGTTGATCTACGCCAGCCGGTATCGGTTCGGGATGTGCATCGAAAACACCCTCAATGCGATCGAGGAAGCGTTGCGCCATGGCGACGATCGCCTGACGTTGGCGCACTTCGCCGAGGCTTGGGCGGCGGTCGAGAGCAAGGGCCCCGACTGCAACCCGTTTCTGGCCATCAAATGGGCCTGCATCGATTTGACCGAAGGCACCGACCCCCGGCAATGGAAGCTGAAAAAATGAGCCATCTCGTGCCTTTCCTGCCGATTGCCGCAGATGAAACCCTGATGTCCTGGGCCACGCGCCTTGCGGCCCTGCACACGGGCGAGAGCTTGGTGCCGTTCCTGAACGATATCGGGTTGCCGCTTGATGATCTCGACAAGGCGACGGATGCGGCGATCGACCTTCTCGCGGAGCGTACCGGCCACGACCCGGCACAGTTGGTGCGCAATGCCATGCGCACCCTCGAATGGCGGCGCTACATGTTGCGCGGCGAGATCTTCATGGCGGAATTCCTGCGCGGGTCGGACACCGGCTTTTGCCCGGCCTGCCTGCTGGAGGACGATGCCCGCGGAAACAGCCGGCTGCACCGTCGCGGCCGCCTGCTTTGGCTCTTGCGGCCCATCCGCGTGTGCCCGGATCACGAGTTGCCGCTGATCGATCGTCCGAAAACCGATTGGCTGGATCGCGCGCGCCAGATGGCGCTGATCGTGCCCGAGACCGGCGCCCAACTCGAAGCCCTGCGCGACAGCCTGCAAGCGCGCAAACCGGCGATGTTGCAACGCTATGTCATCGACCGGCTCGAGGGGCGCACAGGCCCCGACTGGCTCGACGGGCAGCGCATCGATCAGGCGGCGCGGGCGACCGAAATGTTGGGAGTGATCCTCGCCTTCGGGACGAAGCCCAATCTGGATCTCCTCAGCCCGAAGGATTGGGACGAGGCGGCCGAAGCGGGCTTTCCGTTCGTCGCCCGCGGCGAGATGGGCATTCGCGAGGCCCTTGGCCTTGTCGAGGAACGCAGCCGCACCTCGGGCACGCTGAGCCGCAAGGCAGGCCCGCAGCAGCGGTTCGGGCGGCTCTACCAATGGCTTCAGTTCTCGAAAAACCGCAAGGATCCCGGCCCTATCCGCCATGCGGTGCGGGAATACATTCTCGACACGAGCGAAGTCGCACCGGGCAAGCCTGTTTGCGGCGAGGTCGTCGTGACCCGGCGGCGGCACAGCATCGCGTCGCTCGCGGCCGAGACCAAGCTGCATGCGAGCACGCTGCGCAGCCTTCTGGTGTCCCACGGCCTCGTCGACGACACGGCAGCCCGCACCGGTGGAACCTTCGATGCGGTGGAGGCCAACAGGATTGTCCAACCGGTCCTCCAAGCGATCCCGATCGTTCGTCTTCCCGGCTACATCAACGCCTCGCGCGGGCAGGTGCGGCAGCTGATTTCCGCAGGGATCTTGCCGCAAATCGACCTGAAACTCAGTGCCCAGCACAAATATGGCGCCCAGGTCCTGGGGCCCGACGCCGACGCGTTCCTCGCCAAGCTTCGGGATCGTGCCCGTGACGTCGACGATGTTCCCGCAGGGTGGGTCAGCATTGATGTTGCCGCGCAAAAGACCCGCGTCAGCACCGACGGCATTTATCGCATGATCCTCGACGGGAAACTGAAGCGGGTGGTGCGGCTGGGGGGGGCTTCGGCTGCTATGCGCTTCACCTCGATCTCGCCGAGATCGTCACCGCCACGACCCCCGATGTCCCTGTCAAGACGCTCTCCCTTTCGGCGGTCAGCATGAGCCTCGACATCCCCAGCCCCGTGATCTTGCGTCTGATCGACGGCGCGGTCGGTGTGACGCGGCTTCGGGTCCATGAGGTTTCCTCGACCGGGCAGCCCCGATTGTCACCGGTCGACGTCGAGCTGTTCGCAAAGACCTATGTGTCCCTGCGGCGGTTGTCGCGCGAGACCCAGATCGGCAAGAATACCCTGGTACAAAAGCTGTCCGATCGGGGATGCCAGCCGATCGTCGATCCGATGGAACTGGGCGTGGAGCTTTATCGCCGTCGTGATCTGCCTCCTGGGATTTACGGACTGATGTAGCGTCCGCCGAGCAAAACTCTTCCTGAAGCCGCCCTTCCGGGCGGCTTTTTTGTTGCCAACGGCCGACCGGGAAGGGAATTTGCCAAAGGAAAAATTTAGCCTACAAAAAGGCCAGATCGTTGGTCGGGGGCAGGGGTGTATTGATAGATTTCAATGGGTTAGGTTTTGGAAAAAGGAAATATTTAGGCGGTCGAGACACGGGCGTTCTTGGCTTGCTGCGAGGCAAAGGAGGTCATTGCGTGTCTCGCGATCTGGATTTCATCCCGCATCGGGTTGTCCCGGATCCTTGCGTCTTCTTTATGCTTCGCGACCGTCTTCCGTATCGATCCCTGAGGCCCTCCGGCGCGATCCTCGCGGCACATCTTCGATGGACCAAGGAGACCCTCGATGTCCGATTTCCTTTTCGCCGGTCTTGGCCTCGGGCTGATCGCGCTCATGGCGCTTTACGCCCTCGTGCTGGCGCGGGCCTGATCATGCTCGAAGCCATCGTCGGCCTGACCGTGGCGCTCGCGGTGGGCGCCTATCTGATCCTCACCCTGATCGCGCCCGAGAAATTCTGAGCGGGCACAGGAGATCCCCATGACAGTTTCCGGATGGCTGCAGATCGCGGCCGTATTGTTATGCACGCTGGCCACGGCGCTGCCGCTCGGCCGCTACATGGCCCGCCTGTTCAGCGGCGAACGTACCTTCCTGCATCCGCTGCTGCACCCGGTCGAGCGCGTGTTTTATCGCCTCGCAGGCGTCACGCCCGCGCGGGAACAGAGCTGGCTGGGCTACAGCCTTGCGATGCTCGCCTTCAGCGCCGCCGGGTTTGCGATGCTTTATCTGATCTTGCGGCTGCAGGGGGTTTTGCCCTTCAACCCCGGCCAGCTGCCCGGCCTGCCCGCCGATCTGGCCTTCAACACCGCCGTCAGCTTCCTGACCAACACCAACTGGCAGGCCTATGCGGGCGAGACGACAATGAGCCCCTTCAGTCAGATGGCCGGGCTTGCGGTGCAGAATTTCCTTTCGGCCGCCACCGGGATCGCGCTCGCCATGGCGGTGACGCGGGCTTTTGCGCGGGCGGGCACCGATCAGCTGGGCAATTTCTGGGCCGACATGACCCGGGCGACGCTTTACCTGCTGCTGCCGCTGTCGATCCTTGTGGCGCTGGTGCTGGTGGTGCTGGGCGTGCCGCAGACACTGACCGGCGCGGTCGCGGCGGTGACGCTGGAGGGCGCGCAACAGACGATCGCGCTGGGGCCGGTTGCCAGCCAAGAGGCGATCAAGCAGCTGGGCACCAATGGCGGCGGTTTCTTCAACGCCAATTCGGCGCATCCGCTGGAAAACCCCTCGGCGCTGTCGAATGCCCTGTCGATCTGGGCGATGCTGGCGATTTCCGCGGCGCTGCCGATCACCTTTGGTCGGATGACCGGATCGGAGCGGCAGGGCTGGGCGATCCTTTCGGCAATGGGCCTGTTGCTGATCACTGCCACGGCCACCGTCTATTGGGCCGAAACCTCGGGCAATCCGCATCTGGCCGCGCTCGGGCTTGATCCTTCGATGGGCAACATGGAGGGCAAGGAGGTCCGTTTCGGGCAGGCGATGTCAGCGCTGTTCGTCGCGGTAACCACGGGGCTCTCCTGCGGCGCGGTGAATACGATGCACGACAGCCTGACGCCGCTTGGTGGTCTGGTGCCGATGCTGCTGATCCAGCTGGGCGAAGTGCTGCCGGGCGGCGTCGGCTCCGGGCTTTACGGCATGGTGGTGTTTTGCGTGCTTTCGGTCTTCGTCGCCGGTCTGATGGTCGGGCGCAGCCCCGAGTTTCTGGGCAAGAAGATCGAGGCGCGGGAAATCCGGCTGGCGGTTCTGGCGGTGCTGATCCTGCCGCTGGTGATCCTGGGCTTCACCTCGGCTTCGGCGCTGCTGCCTTCGGCGCTGGCCAGCCTGAACAATGCCGGCCCACACGGGCTGAGCGAGCTGCTTTACGCTTATTCCTCGGCGGCGGGCAACAACGGCTCGGCCTTTGCCGGGCTCAATGCCAACACGCCCTGGTTCAACACCACCCTTGGCATCGCGATGATGCTGGGCCGGTTTGCCTATGTGCTGCCGGTGCTGGCGATGGCCGGGGCGCTGGCGGCGAAACCCCGCATCGCCGCCTCCGCAGGCACCTTTCCTACCACCTCGGCCCTGTTCGTCGGGCTGCTGGTGGGGGTGATCGTGATCCTTGGCGGTCTGCAATTCTTCCCCGCGCTCGCGCTTGGCCCGATCGTCGAGCAGGTGCTGATGCGCGATCTCGTGACCTTCTGAGAGGCAAATCATGTCGCACTCCTCCAAACCCGCCGCCTTTGACCGCGCGGCTCTGGCCGAAGCCCTGATCGAGGCCGTCCGCAAGCTCGATCCGCGCAAGCTGATGCGCAATCCGGTGATCTTCGTCACCGAAATCGGCGCGCTTCTGGTCATCGGCCTGTGGCTGCGCGAACTCTGGCTCGGCACCGGGCAACCGTGGTTTTCCGGCCAGATCGCGGCCTGGCTCTGGTTTACCGTTCTCTTCGCCACCTTCGCCGAAGCCATCGCCGAGGGCCGCGGCAAGGCACAGGCGGCGAGCTTGCGGCAGGCCCGCTGCGATGTCCGCGCCCACCGTCTGGTGATGCCCGACAGCCCGGACCCGATCTGGGAAAACGTCTCGGCGCTGGATCTGGAACCGGGCGATGTCGTTCTTGTCGCCGCGGGCGAAATCATCCCGCTCGATGGCGAGATCGTCGCCGGGGTGGCCGCGATCAACGAGGCGGCGATCACCGGCGAAAGCGCCCCGGTGATCCGCGAGGCGGGCGGCGACCGCTCTGCCGTCACCGGCGGCACCACCGTGCTTTCGGATGAAATCCGCATCCGCATCACCGCCGCCCCGGGCGAGACCTTCATCGACCGGATGATCGCGCTGGTCGAGGGGGCCGAGCGGCAACGCACGCCGAACGAACTGGCGCTGTCGGTGCTGCTCTCGGGGATGACGCTGATCTTCCTCATCGCGGTGGTGACGCTCTGGGGGCTCGCGGGCTATTCGGGCACGGCGGTTTCGGTGGTGGTGCTGGTGGCGCTTCTGGTGACGCTGATCCCCACCACGATCGGCGGGCTTCTGTCGGCCATCGGCATCGCCGGGATGGATCGGCTGATCCGCTTCAACGTCATCGCCACCTCGGGCCGCGCGGTCGAGGCGGCGGGCGATGTGGATACGCTCTTGCTCGACAAGACCGGCACGATCACCTTTGGCAACCGGATGGCGGCGGAATTCGTGCCGATGCTCGGGGTGTCCGAACGCGCGCTGGCCGAGGCGGCGCTGCTTGCCAGCCGCGGCGACGAAACGCCCGAGGGGCGCTCGATCGTGGCGCTTGCCCGCGCCGATTTTGGCATGAGCGAGCCCGACCTGCCCGAAGGCGCAGTGCTGGTGCCCTTTGCCGCGCAGACCCGGCTTTCGGGGCTTGATCTAGGGGCACGGCGGCTGCGCAAGGGGGCGGTCGATGCGGTGCTGCGCCACCTTGGCCGCACCCCCGACACCGCACCGCCCGAATTCCGCGCCGCGGTGGACCGGATCGCGCGCTCGGGCGGCACGCCGCTTGCCGTGGCCGATGACGGGCAGCTTCTGGGGGTGATTCACCTCAAGGACGTGATCAAACCCGGCATCAGGGCGCGGTTTGCCGAATTGCGGGCGATGGGCATCCGCACGGTGATGGTGACGGGCGACAACCCGGTGACCGCCGCCGCCATCGCCTCCGAGGCCGGGGTGGACGATTTCCTGGCCGAGGCCACGCCCGAGGACAAGCTGGGCTATATCCGGCGCGAACAGGCGGGCGGGCGGCTGATTGCGATGTGCGGCGACGGCACGAACGACGCGCCCGCGCTGGCGCAGGCCGACGTGGGCGTGGCGATGCAGACCGGCACGCAGGCCGCACGCGAGGCGGGCAACATGGTCGATCTCGACAGCAACCCGACGAAGCTGATCGAGATCGTCGGCATCGGCAAGCAACTCCTGATGACGCGGGGCGCGCTGACGACCTTTTCGATCTCGAACGACGTGGCGAAATATTTCGCCATCCTGCCCGCGCTCTTCGTCGCAACCTATCCGCAGATGCAGGCGCTGAACCTGATGCATCTGGGCTCGCCGCAATCGGCGATCCTCTCGGCGGTGATCTTCAACGCGCTGATCATCGTCGCGCTGATCCCGCTCGCCTTGCGCGGCGTGCGCTATCGCCCCGTCGCGGCGGCGGTGCTGCTGCGTCGCAATCTGGCGATCTACGGGCTTGGCGGGCTGGTGATGCCGTTCGCGGGCATCAAGCTGATCGACCTTGCCCTGACCCATCTGAACCTTGCCTGAGGAGGCCTGCATGCTCTCTCATCTTCGTCCGGCGCTGGTCTTTGTCGGGGGCTTCACCCTGCTGCTCGGGCTCGCCTATCCGCTGTCGATGACGGCCATTGCCACCACGCTGCTGCCGCATCAGGCCGAGGGCAGCCTGATCCGGCAGGGCGATCATGTCCTTGGCTCAGCGCTTGTGGGCCAGAATTTCACCGCGCCGGGCTATTTCCACCCCCGTCCCTCGGCTGCGGCGACGCCTTATGACGCCGCGGCCTCGAGCGGTTCGAACCTCGGGCCGCTGTCGCAAAAGCTGATCGACCGGGTCCGGGCCGATGTCGCCGCCTCGGGGCTGGCCGCGCCCGTGCCCGCCGATGCGGTGACCGCCTCGGCCTCGGGGCTCGATCCCGACATCTCGCCGCAAAACGCCCGCGCGCAGGTGGCGCGGGTGGCGGCGGCGCGCGGCCTCGCGCCCGAGCGCGTCGCGGCACTGGTCACGGACCAGACCCGGCAGCCGGTCCTTGGCCTATTTGGCGAGCCGCGCGTGAATGTGCTTGCGCTGAACCGCGCGCTTGACACACTGGCCGCTGAATGACCCGAGGACGCGATGCCCGCCGGTGAGCCGGAAAAACGCCCCGATCCCGATGCGTTGCTGGCGCTGAGCCAGCGCGATCGGCCCGGCCGTCTGAAGATCTTCCTTGGCGCGGCGCCGGGGGTGGGCAAGACCTGCGCGATGCTGCAGGAAGCCCACCGCGTCCGCGCCGAGGGGCGCGATGTGGTTCTGGGTCTGATCGAGACGCATGGCCGGGCCGAGACCGAGGCGCTGGCGGCGGGGCTTGAAACCCTGCCGCGGCGGCGGATCGACTATCGCGGCCAGATGCTGGAGGAGTTCGACATCGACGCGGCGCTGGCGCGTCGTCCGGCGCTTCTGGTGGTGGACGAACTCGCCCATACCAACGCGCCGCAAAGTCGGCATCCGAAGCGCTGGCAGGATGTGCGCGAGGTGCTCGACGCCGGGATCGACGTCTGGACGGCGCTGAACATCCAGCATCTGGAAAGCCTCGCTGATGTGGTGGCGCGGATCACCGGTGTCACCGTGCGCGAGACCGTGCCCGATGTGATGGTGCAAGAGGCGCAGGACGTGGTGCTGGTCGACATCCCGCCCGACGAGCTGATCGCCCGGTTGAAAGCGGGCAAGGTCTATCTGCCGCAAACCGCGCGTCGGGCGGTGGAGAAGTTCTTCACCCCCGGCAATCTGACGGCGCTGCGCGAGCTGGCGCTGCGCCGCACCGCCGAGCGGGTCGATGACCAGATGACGGAAATCCTGCGGCAAAAGGCGATCGAGGGGCCCTGGGCCTCGGCCGAACGGCTTTTGGTCTGCCTGTTTCCCGACGGTAGCGGCGATGCGCTGATCCGGCAGACGGCGCGGCTGGCCTCGGCGCTCAACGCGGGCTGGGTCGCGCTGGTGCTGGCGCCGCCCTACGATCCGGGGGCCGTTTCCGAGGCGGAGCGGCGCGCGACCGACGCTATGCGGCTCGTTGAGACGCTGGGGGGCGAGGCCTTGCGGCTGACCAGCGCCGAATTTGCCGAGGACATCCTGCGCGTGGCGCGGCGCGAAAATGTCACCCAGATCCTGCTTGGGCATCGGCGGCAGGGCCGGTTTGCGCGCCTGCTGCGCCGAAGCCTGCCCGAAGCCCTGGCCGAACGCGCCGAGGGGATCGCGGTGCATGTGCTGCCCCTGCCCGAACTTGAAAAGACGGCGCCTCTGCCAAGTTTCGACACCTTGCGGCGGCTGGTTTCGGAACCGGGACTTCTCGCCGATCTCGGCCTTGCGGTGCTGGCAACCTCGGGAGTGGTCGCGATTGGCCATGCCTTGGCCGCGGTGATGGAACTGCCGAACCTGTCGATGATCTTTCTGGCGGGCGTGCTGATTTGCGGCACGTTGCGCGGCACCCGGGCGGCGGTTCTGGCGGCGCTTCTGTCCTTTCTCGCCTATAACTTCTTCTTCATCGAGCCGCTCTACACGCTCAGCATCGCGCGGCCGCATGAATTTCTCGCCCTGCTGATCTTTCTCGCCGTCGCCAGCCTGACCGGATCGTGGACGGGCCGCATCCGTGCGCAGGCGCGCGCGGCGTTGACCCAGACTCGGATGATCGAGGCACAGGCAGCCTTTTCGCGCCAGCTCTCGGCCGCCTCCTCGGCCGAGGATGTCGCTTGGGCAATGGTGACGCAAGTGCATGGATTGATGGGCGGAAAGGCGATCCTTCTCTTGGTCGAGGGCAACGAACTGCTGCCCTGCGCCGCCTGGCCGCCCGAGGAAATCGCCGATCCGGTCGAGATGACCGCCGCCCGCTGGGCCTTCGAAAAGGGCGAGACGGCGGGCTGGCGCACCGCGACGCTTCCGAACCTGCGCTGGCGCTTTCATCCGCTGGCCACGCCGCGCCATGTGGTGGCAGTGCTCGGCTATGAACCGCCCGACCGCGACCAGCCGCTGTCGGCCGCCGACGAGGCGAAGCTTGCCGCGGCTGTCGAGCAGACGGCGGTGGCGCTCGACCGCGCGCTTCTGGTGCGCGAGGCGGTGAAGGCGGCGGCGATGCAGGAAAACGAAAACATCCGCGATGCGCTTCTGGCCTCGCTTGGGCATGATCTGCGCACGCCGCTTGCGGCGATCACCGGCGCGGTGACGACGCTGCAACGGGGCGAGGACGCCCTGCGCGAGGATCAGCGCACCGATCTGCTCGACACCATCGGGCAAGAGGCCGGGCGGCTGAACCGCTTTGTGGGCAACCTTCTGGAGATGAGCCGGATCGATCAGGGCGTGGTCAAGGTCCGCCGCGATTGGGTCGATGTGGGCGATGCGATCCGTCTGGCGGTCGATCGGGCCCGCAAGGCGCATCCGGGGCGGCAGACCAGGATCAGCCTTGCTCCCGATCTGGGCTTTGTGCGCGGCGATCAGGAGTTGCTGTCACAGGTGGTGTTCAACCTGCTGGATAACGCGCATAAATATGGCGAGACCGAGGTCAGCGTGCATGCGCGCAACGAAAGCGACGAAGTGGTGATCAGCGTGACCGACGACGGCCCCGGCGTGAAGCCTGCCGATCTGGAGCGGATCTTCGAAAAGTTCTTCCGCGCCGGCGGCACCGACCGGCGCAAACCCGGCACCGGGCTTGGGCTTTCGATCTGCCGGGGGCTCGTGCGCGCGATGGGCGGCACGATCAAGGCCGAAAGCCCCGCCATCCGCCGCCGCGGCACCCGGTTGATCGTGCGTCTGCCGCTCGCCGATCTGCCGGCCGAACTGAGCAGAGACGAGGAGGCCCGATGATGCTGCGCCGCGTGCTTGTCGTCGATGATGACGACCAGATCCAGACCATGCTGCGCATCGCGCTCGAATCGGCGGGCTACGAGATCGTGGCCGCGATGACCGGACAGGAGGCGATCCGGCTCGCCGCCAGCATCGCGCCCGAGGCGATCTTGCTCGATCTGGGCCTGCCCGACCGCGACGGCAAGGAAGTTCTGAAAGCCGTGCGGGCCTTCAGCGCCGTGCCGGTGATCGTGCTGTCGGCGCGCGACCGCGAGGCGGAAAAGGTCGAGGCGCTCGATCTTGGCGCCGATGACTATCTGGAAAAGCCCTTCGGTATCGGCGAGTTGCAGGCCCGGCTGCGCGCCGCCGCCCGCCATGCGACGCGCGCGCGCGGGGAAACCACGCGACTTGTCCTTGGCGCATTGAGCGTCGATCTCGACAAGCGATTGGTGCAAAAGGACGGGCAACCGGTGCGGCTGACGCCGAAGGAATTCGAATTGTTGGCCGTGCTCGTCCGCAATCTTGGCCGTGTCGTCACGCATCGGCAGATCCTGACCGCGGTCTGGGGACCGGCCCATCACGACGACACGCAATATCTGCGTGTCTTCATCGGCCAGCTGCGCGCCAAGATCGAACTTGACCCGACGGCCCCGGCGCTGATCCTGACCGAACCCGGCGTCGGCTACAGATTGGCAGAGGGGCCGGTCTAGACGTTGACTTGGGTGCCGATTTCGACCACCCGCGAGGCGGGGATGCGGAACCAGTCCGAGGCCGAGGCGGCATTGCGGGCGAGATAGAAGAACAGAACGCTTTGCCAGCCCGGCATCCGCCGCCGCGGCGACAGTTTCAGCGAGCGGCGCGACAGGATGAACGAGGTCGCCATGATGTCGGGCTTCCACCCCAGCCTTCGGCATTGCAAAAGCGCCTTCGGCACGTCCGGTTCCTCGGCGTAGCCAAAGGTCATCGTCACCCGGCGCAGCTGCGCGTCGATCTCTTCCATCTGCACCTGATCCTCGGGCGCCACCCGGGGCACATCGGCGGTCAGGATCGTCAACAGCACGATGTTTTCGTGCAATGCCTTGAAATGCTTGAGACTGTGCAAAAGCGCCACCGGGACCATCTCGGGGGTTGCAGTCAGATAGACTGCCGTTCCGGGCACCGTAGTCCCCGACCCTGACCGCAGTCGTTCCAGAAACTCCTGCACCGGCAGATCGCTCACTCGGTCTTGCGCCTGCACGATGCGCGACCCGCGCCGCCATGTCGACATCAACAGCAGCAACCCCGCCGCGATGCCGAGCGGCAGATAGCCCCCCGCGAAAAGCTTGGTCAGGTTGGCCCCCAGAAACACCAGATCGATCAGCAAGAGCGGCCCGATCAACAGCGCGCTCGCCCAGAGCGGCCAGCCCCAGTGGCGATGGATCACCACCAGCGCCAGCGTGGCTGTCACCACCATCGTCCCCGTGACGGCAATGCCATAGGCCGAGGCAAGCGCCGAGGAGGACCGGAAGGTCAGCACCAGAAACAGCACGCCCAGCATCAGCCAGAAGGTCACTTCGGGCATGTAGATCTGCCCTTGGCTCACCTCCGAGGTCTGGCGCAGCCGCAGCCGCGGCATCAGCTTCAGCTGCACCGCCTGTTGCGTCAGCGAATAGGCGCCCGAAATCACCGCCTGCGAGGCGATCACCGTCGCCATTGATGCCAGCACCACCACCGGAACCAGCGCCCAATCGGGGTAAAGCAGGTAAAACGGGTTCTCGATCGCCTCGGGTCGGGCCAGAAGCAGCGCGCCTTGCCCGAAGTAGTTCAACAGCAGGCAGGGAAACACGAGCACAAGCCACGCGAGTTGGATCGGACGGCGCCCGAAATGCCCCATGTCGGCATAAAGCGCCTCGGCCCCGGTCACCGCCAGAAAGGCCGCCCCCATCACGGCCAGACCCAGAAGACCGTTTTGTGTCACCAATCGCAGCGCATGAAGCGGGTTCAGCGCCGCCAGCACGGAGGCATCGGTGATCAGCATCGCCACACCGCCCGCCGCCATCACCGCAAACCAGACCAAGGTGATCGGGCCGAAAAACCGGGCCACGCGTTCGGTGCCACTGCTTTGCGCGACAAAGAGGGCGACGATGATCAGACAGGCGAGTGGCACGACGACCGGCTCGAACCGGGCGGTGACCAGCGTCAACCCCTCGATGGCGGACAGCACCGAGACCGCAGGGGTGATCGCGGCATCGCCATAAAACAGCGCCGCCCCGATCATTCCGAGGATCAGAATACCGCGATGCGGCCGGCCGATCGCCCGCTGCGCAAGCGCCAGCAGCGAAAGCGTTCCACCTTCACCCTGATTGTCGGCACGCAACAGGATCAACACGTATTTCAGCGTCACGATCAGCATCAGTGACCATGTGATCAGCGACAGCACCCCCAGAACCGCCTCGCGCGCGACGCCACCCGACCCCGCACCGGCGGCCAGCATCGCCTCACGCAGGGCATAAAGCGGCGAGGTGCCGATGTCGCCATAGACGACGCCGATCACCGCAAGACTGGAGGCCATGAGAGAGACAGGCCGGTGAACCGGCGCAGAGGTATCAAGGGCGGGCATCGGTTCCGTCACGCTGCGCCGGAGACCGGCATTCGCAACAGATACTCCGTCCGCACCACATAAGGGCGCCATAGGGAAAGCCGTCTTCGCGCATAAAGGAAACATAAAGATCGGCGCCGATGTGTCGCAAGCGCACGGGCGAATGATCGTTGGTTGTCACGCGGAAAGCTTTGGTCTCGGCGGCCGATCGGAAGCCGTCATCAACGGCTTGGTCCGTACGGCCGGAGAAAAACGCAGCTTGCGCCGCAAGGTGCATGAACGACCGAATTGAGCTGACCGCCGATGAGCAGCGATCGACAGCATGGTGAAGGTTTTTCGACACGGTCCGACCATGTCTACGAGGCCAAGACCAACGTGAGGGGCGGTTTCCCGACCGTGAGGCTGCGGCATTGCAAGCGCAGTAGTTGGTGAAAGCGGACCTTCAGTTACTGGGATGAAGGGTATTCGGGACCGGCCTGATGCGTGATTAAAGGGCCATTAATTCGCAATTGATCTGTCAGCTGGTCAGAATAGAGTAAACATGGGTTTACTGTAAGTGGGGGCCATCATGCGCGAATGCGATCTCGTGATGAAGGGAGGGATCACCTCGGGGGTCGTCTATCCACACGCCATCGTGGAGATCGCCCGCGTCTACCGGTTGCGCAGCATCGGCGGAACCTCGGCCGGTGCAATCGCCGCTGCGGTCGCCGCCGCGGCAGAGCACCGCCGCGCGCAGTCGCCCGGCAAGGATGACTTTGCAGGCTACGATGGCATCGTCGCCATCGCAGACGAGATTGGTCGCGACATGAAATCGCTGTTCCAGCCCGCGCCGCGACTAAGGCCGTTGTTCGACATCCTGATGGGCATGGTGGCCGCCGGCAGCGTCAGCAAGCTGCGGGCCGCAGCGATGGCGACGCTGCGCGCTTATGGCGGCCGGGCGCTGGTTGCGACTGGCATCGGTCTGGCCATGGTCGTGGCCGGTTTGGTCCAGTCGAACCTCTGGCTCTCGGCGCTGGGAATTGTTGTCGGGATCGTCCTGCTTGCGATGGTCATCGGCTTTGCCCTGTGGCGTGCCATCATGGTTGACCTGCCAGCGCATGATTTCGGCATCTGTCCGGGTCTCAGGCAGAAGGATACTGACAAACCCGCGCTGACCGACTGGCTGGCGGATCATATCGACAGGGTGGCGGGCAATCTTGATCCCGCTGGCGCGCCAGTTGACCCGCTGACCATAGGCCAGCTGTCAGATTATGGCATCGAGATCGCGACGATCACGACCGACCTGTCGTCGGGGCGGCCCTATCAACTGCCCCTCAAAAGCGACCTTCACTATTTCTCCAAAGGCGAGTTCGAGGTGCTTTTCCCCAAGCGTGTGGTAGATTATCTGGTTCGCGGCAGGGAACCGCTTGGCGGAGTCGGGCAGCACTTGCCCCAAGACCTCTATCCGCTCGCCAGAGGTCGCGATTTTCCGGTGCTGCTGGTTGCACGGATGAGCCTCAGCTTTCCTGGGCTGATCAGCGCGGTTCCACTGTACCGCTTTGACGATCTGCTGCCCGAGGGGCCCGGGCGCTCAAAGATACGTCGCTGTCTTTTCTCGGACGGCGGGATCTCCAGCAATTTCCCTATCCATTTTTTCGATTCCTTCCTGCCGGGCCGACCCACGTTTGGCATCATGCTGTCGTCATGGGAGCAGGATCGCCACAAGGATGTTCGCGTCGTTCTCCCCAATCATCCACGCCAGAGTACGCATCTTCCAGCCAAGGAGATCACTGGGATCGGCGGCTTTCTATCTGCAATTCTCAACACCTCGAAAGACTGGCAGGACACGTTGCAATCGCTTCTGCCCGGATACGCAGACCGTATTGTCGAGATTCGGCTTGATGATGCCCGAGAGGGGGGGATGAACCTAGCAATGGACAGGGCGACCATCGAGCAGCTTGGCAGATATGGTCGGGAGGCGGGGCGCATTCTGGTCAATGATTTCGCGTTCGACGAACATCGCTGGTTGCGGGCGCTGTCCCTGCTGCCCAAGCTGGAGGGCGCACTGGAAAGCATGGCTGGGGCCTATCGTGCCGAACCCACCGGTGGCGGAATGACCTATGAAACGCTTCTCACGGGCTATAAACCCCTCAGCTACAAGAACTCATCGGCCTGGCGCAAGAAAGTGTTGGCGCCCTTCGTCACCGCATTGGCAGCGACAGGCGGCAGCATGGCTGAGGCAAATGCAGCCCTTGGGAGCCGGTCGTTGCGTAAGGGGAATGTGCCTAAAGCGGACAGCAACCTGCGCCTGGTTGCCGGCGCCGACCGCGCCCCTGTACGCAAGACCGACACGGGGGGGGAACTCTGACAGGTCATGCGAAAGTCCAGACCGACGGCCTGGTCCCGTCGTGTCTGGTCGGCGGATTGTGACCAAGGTGGTTCCTTACATCACGGCAAGGCGGCCATGAAATCCTTTGTCCACGCCCGCGCCATTGCGGAAAACGGGGCCTCCGGATTAGCTGCGTCGCGGATTTCAGCCAGCGCCGTCCCAGCCATTTTCTCCAGCCGAGCGACGGCGCTGTCGCGGATCTTGCGGTCTTCTGCGTCGGGGACATTTATCTCCTTGAGGGAGTCGGCGATGCAGAACACATCCAAAACGACCGACGCAAGGAATTCCAGCCGCCAAAGCAGCCGCGTCCGCTCCTGCACCAGCGCAAGGCGGTTAAGCCCATACACATGGATCGACACCGCGCCATGCACGCTCACGCGGGCCTCTCGCGCCTGATTTTCGATTTCCGATGCCTGCTCGTTCCCGGCCTGATATGCTGGCAGGACAATATCCGTTGACCCGGCCGGATAGACAATGCCCAGGGGCTCTTGCCGATCGACATGGAAGCGAAGGTATTCCTCCGGGTCTGTCCGGCACGGGTCGATGAGAAGGCACTCTTCGGCAAGCAAAGCCATGTCAAGCTGGTCTTGCGGGGGCTCTGCCTCCATCCGGGTGCCGCGAATGGGAAACGCGCTTTCCTTGCCGGTCTGCACGATCCGGAAGCCTGTTTGTCGAGCGGCCTCAAGGCCGCCGGTCAGGCTGGCGAAGGCGATAGGCGTATTCTGTCGCCGCCGTCGATTGCAGTCGATGCAGCTCGGAAGAAGATTTGTCCACTCGGCCGCAAGCCACCAATAGCCCGGATGAACGATGCCCTCGACGGCTCCCTTGGGTCTGAAATGCTCGATATCGACCGGCGAGGTGGTATCATACCGGCCTTCGCAATATGCACATTTGCCATGAAATAACGCTTCGAGCGCGTGACGCACATCGTCACCCTTATAGGCAAGGAAAGTGAAACTCGCGCCATCATGAGCCGCAAGGAAGTGGGCGCGGGCGCGGGCGAGTTCCTTTTTGCCCGCGCGGCCGTCAAGCAACAGGCTCGCGGGGCCTTCCACGGTGGAGCGGTCGACCTTGCGCATCAGATACCTCCAAGGGCGTCCATGATCTTGGCCCGCGCTTTAGCACTCAGCGCTCTGGTGTCAGCGCTCGACCTGTGTCGGCGGTCGATCAGATATTCCTCCACGGCTTTCTGTACGAGGCGCTCGATTTCCGTCGAGCCGATCGGTAAGGACCGCCCGACCTGGCGCCGCAGGATCTCGCGCACTTTGGCAAGCTTCGCTGTCTCCTCATCGCCCATCCCCCCCTCCTGCTCCTTGGCCAGTAGATCGCCTGCAATGGCGAAGTTTGCGTCCAATTCCGGCGCGTCAGTGCTGTGCAGCCGGAAGAGATCAGAGGTCAGAAGTTGCTCGATCGTAAGCGCCCCGATCGCCGGAAGCTCTCCAATCTGCTCGACATAGCTGGGAAGCACCGACACGGAGTCGGTGGCGCTATTTATGCGGTGGAAAACCCGTACCTCATCGCTGGAGAGGCCGCGCAGGCACAAGGGATCGTGGGTCGTCATGATGAATGCCACCTCTGGCAATGCATTGCGCAAGCCGCCGACGATTTGCATCTTCCAACGCGGGTGGAGGTGCGCCTCGACCTCATCAATCAGCACGACAGCGCGCGCGCGCGCCAGCGATGCGCCAGAACGATCCTGTCTTGCTGCAAGTCCCCGCATGATGTCACAGGCCATCGCCAGGATCGCACGGAAGCCCGACGATACTGCCGAGAATGGGGTCCGCACCACCAAAGAACTACCATCCGCGCGACGCGAATTGACGACCAGGAAACACTGCTTTCGCCTGGCATCAGCTTCAATCACGTCGACCTCCTGATCGATGGCGAGAATGAATTTCAGCGCGCGCGCGACCTCGAAGAAGAGCGGTGTGTCAGCGATTGATGCAAGCCACTTTTCGGGATTGGGCAGGACGTAGTTGGCCTCGAACAGGGATCGGATCGCGGACCCCGGTCTGCGACGTTTGCCATCCTTGAGAAACAGACGGAACGCGCCATAGGCGAAGACCGGAACCCGCGGAGTATCGGCACCTTTGATAAACCTGAATCCGCTATCGACCGTGACTTCGCACTGCTCATCGTTGTCATAAATTACTTGAACTGCGCCCCTTCGTGGCGCGTTTTCCTCGTCCCCGCCCATCCATTTCGGATTGAGCACGAACCGCCCCGCATCCAGCACAAGGTCGTCCCGGGCGGATTGCTCCGATAGCACCAGGGCCATGGCCTCCAGGATCGAACTCTTGCCGGCGGCATTTTCGCCGAGGATCACAAGGCATGGAGCCGTCGGTTCCTGATGCGCCGTCTCGCCGTGGTTTGTGGCCAAAGGGTTTGACGGAACCTGTCTGCGGCTGGCAAGATCAATCCGAATGTCCTCTAATGCTTTGAAATTCTTTATCTCGAAGGTGGCAGGCAGCGCGTTTCCCACTCGGCGTACTTCTGGTGGCCGCGCGGATGTGGCCCCAGTTTCCAGGATCGCTTCACGGTCCTGCAGTTGCTCAAGGGCGGTCTCCAGCCGGTTCAGGAAATCAGGATTGCTGAGGCGTTCGGAGAAATATCTGCCGATCCTTTTGCGCGACAGCGTTGGCCGTGAGCCTCCACCGCCACCGATGCGCCTTGCCAGTTGGTAGAGTAGCAGAAACCACCCGCCGCCGAATTCCATACTGTCGAAGGCAATCAGCGAGGAGTCGATACGCCCTTCTTTGGCGGAGGACAGCAGCAGTCGAATATACTCGCCTGTCCGCTTGCGTCGTTGGTGCTCAAGCGTAGTCCGGTCCAAGTTGAAATGACGGATAGTTGCCGCGCCTCGCTGGCTCAATCCGATCATCTGGCCGGTTGCAAGCAAGGCAAGGTGTTTGCGAAAGTCATCAGAGGCGCAGGGGTCGAGGTATTCGGGCCTCTCCTTGGGTGGCGTCTTCCACGATCCTGTCGGCGCCGTGACGTAGCCATAGACCTCGTCCGGGTCGGGTAGGTCGCAACGCCTACCAATGACCGGAAAGACAGACTCAGACCTTGGTCGGCACTCATTGCATATGGGATAGATGTTCGACCACGAATTGGCGAGCCATGTGTAGTAGAGATGCCCGCGATCAGCGAACTGCGCCGGGGCGGCATCGATAGGGCCTGCCTCCTCGGTCGGGCGGAACCGGTAGGCGCGGCTATGTACTCTGCTCTCGCAAAATGCGCACTTGTGATCGAACAGCTCATTCAGTGCCCGATCGAGGGAATCGTCCTCAAGCGCCAGAGAGCGCAGGTCGACGCGGGTTTGCGATGACACCATCATGTCAGTCGCGAAGATGCGGCGAAGTTCCTTGCGATAGAGCGCTGTGCGCTCATCTGACAAACAAGCGGGTGCCGGCTGGAGAGTTCTGTCAACCTGTCTCATGGCTTCTCTCTGGTGACTGCTACGTCTCCCATGCTCAGGGATTCGGCGCGAGGTATACGAAGGTTCAGGGCTTAGCCGCCACCAGAACATGTCGAGTAACGGTAGCATTTCCTGCGCGAGGTAGGAATTGGGTGTATTCGCGCGGCCTCCCGATATGACCGGTGGAGAAGTGGCCGATCGCGACGACGGGCATTCCTGTCTCCAACACCTTCTCACTATTTCCGCGGGGCCGCGGAAATAGTGCGGCGGATGTTCAGCCCTTCGTGTTCGCATCCGCCTACAGTTTGTTCACCAGCCGCTTCTCGATCTTGCCCAAGGCCCCCCAGAGCGTCAGCGCGATGAACAGGGGCTGCAGTATCGGTGCTGCGCCGGTCAACGTGGGCGCCAGATGTTCGAAAAGCGCCTTCACATCGGTCGCACTCGCCCCGCCCGGGGTCAGCAGCGTCGTCAACACTGCGCCCACAACTCCGATCACGGTCTTCTTGCCATCGAGCAACCGCCCCAGAAACGGCCCCAGCGCCGCATTGAGCGGCGTCAGTTCCGGGTATTGCGCCGCCAGACGTTCCAGTTGCGTGCGGATTTCGGCCAGATCGTCGTTGTCCATCGTTTTGTCCTCTGCAGGGGAAAGGGGGGCGGACCCGGTCGGCGCCGGAGCGGTCGCCGCAGCCAGTTCGGAATCGTCGGGGGCGTCGATCGCCGGGGCCGGTGCGGGTGCGATCTTCGGTGGGGAGGTGGGGCCCGCCGCCAGATTGGGCAAGGTGATGCCGAGGGCCTGTGCCGTCAGTGGGCCGCACACCCCGTCGACCTGATGCGGCGCCAGAGTCTGCATCTGGAACGCGATCAGCGCCGCCAGCGAGCCGCGGCCGAAGCTGTTGTCCGGCGGTCCTTGCAGCAGGTCCCGATCGATCAGCGCCTGCTGCACCACACCTGCCGCCGGGCCGACCGAGCCGAAGCGCACGATCTGCACAGCGTCGGGATTGTGCAGGTCCGAGCCTGAAGCGAAGTCGGCAGCCTCGAAGAGAACGTAGATGAACTCCTCCTGCGCGGAAAACGCGTCATAGGCGGTCTCGATGAACCGCGCCCAGGGGCCGGTTTCGGGGGCAAAGCCGCGCGCTTGCGACTTCGGCAGCCCGCAGACGACCTGACAGCCCGCGCTCGAGAACCCGGTCGGCCCGCGCGAATGTGCGCAGTGGATGTTGTCCGCGACCCAGGTGCCGTTCGGACCGCCCAGATCGATCCGGTCAAGAGCGTCGTAGCTGAGGTTGTCGCGGCTGCGGCGCACCGGCTGGAAACTGGCTTGACGAAAGGCACGATGCCCGGTCTTGGCTCCCTGCCGGTGCATTCCCTTGCGGAACTTGTACCACCCCGGCAGCAGCTGGTTGGTTCCCGCGCCGCCATGCTCCAGCGCCTTGCCGATCGTGGCCCGGTTCGGCACGGTCGAGCCCAGATGCACCGCCAGCATCTTCTCGGCCGGTTTCCACTGTCCGATCGTGCAGGCCATGGTGACATGGTCGATCGCGGCTGGGCGCAACTCCTGCGCGCTGGCAAAGTCGCGCAGCAGCGCCCCGCCCGCCGGCACCGCGCCGCGCAGGCCAAAGAATACCAGCCCGCTTTCGGGCACGAAGAACCCCGAGCGGTCGCAGGCGCGCTGCAAAAGATCGTGGGTCAAGGTGAAGTTCAACATCCGAAGGCCCTCCTGCCTTTGCTGTCAGACCCTCATCCTGCCCTGCCTGCGTCAGCCGCCCGTCAAAGCGACGAGGACTTTCATCCTTCATCAGCCCTGTCTGCGGTTTTGACGCGGCACTGACGCAGGCTTGCGATGCTTGGCAGGTCGCTTCCGCAAGAGATAAGGAGATCGCGCGATGGAGCTTGAACTGCAGACCCGCATTCAGGATTGGAGCCGCCGTCTGGCCCAGGGCACTCAGCCCGAGGTGGCTGCAACGATCGGCACCATGGTCGACGAGCTGACGGTGCTGCGCAACAATATGGCGCCCGTGGAGTGGGAGGCGGCGATCCTCGCCTTGCGCGCCTCGGAACTGCTGCCGATCCTGCTCGAAGATCCCTTCACAAGCTGGTCCTATTACCGCCCGCGTGGCTTTCCCGGCGATGCGGGGCTGATCGATTTCATCTACGCCCAGGGTGATTTTGCCGATCCCCTGCGCTCGGCCACGCCCACCGGGCAGTGGATCTATGCCGCCAACCAGACCCGCCCGGCCTGCAAGGCGGTGCGCTATCGCAAGCAGATCGCCTCGGAATTCTTGCGCGAGGTGATGGCTGGTTCGGCCAAGCCCTCCGCGCTTGGAATTGCCGCCGGGCATCTGCGCGAGGTCGAAACCGAGGCCGCGCAAGGCGCGGGTTTCGACGGCCGGATCGTGGCGCTCGATCAGGATGAACAGGCGCTCGATCGCATTGCGCAGCGATTGCCGAAGATCGAATGCCTCAAGATGTCGGTGCGCGAGATCCTGATGGGGCGGCTCGATGGGCAGGTCTTTGATGCGACATGGTCGCTTGGGCTTTACGACTATCTTTCCGATGCGGCCGCCGAGCGGCTGCTGGCCAAGCAATTGTCGCTGGTGCGCGAGGGCGGCCGGGTGATGATCTGCAACTTCGCCCCCGATGCCGCCGATCGCGGCTACATGGAGGCTTTCATGGACTGGAAACTGATCTATCGCGACGAGCAGGACATGGAGGCGCTGGCCTTCCGCGTCCGTTCCGGTTGCACGACTCGGATTTTTCGGGAACCCTCGGGTCAGGTGGTGTTCCTCGAAATGATCAAGGACGCCTGAAAGGGGGCAAGATGGCGACGGGGACTTCGGTCTTGGCGGGCTATGCCGTGTGGGAAAGCCGCACCGGGGCCTCCGACACGGCCTGGTGTCCCGTCGCCCTCACTTGCGAGTTGAAGGCGGCACAGGTGCGGCAACGGCTCGGGGCGCGCGATAGCGTCGTGGTGCCCGGCTGCGAGCGGGCGCGGCTTGTGCTTGAGGAGGGCAAGGCGGATGCGCTGGCGCAGCTGCAAGGGACCGATCTTCTGGTCTTCGTGCGGCAAGATGCGCTTGGCGCGGTGGTCCCCGAACTGCTGAACGACCTGACCGCCAAGTTGCTCTCGATCGGCGCGCCCTTTGCGGCGCCGGCGGGGTTCGACACGCCGCCAGCCCTCGCCGAGCCGGACCGCGTGATCGACGACAAGCAGGGTGCGGGCCCGCTCGTCGGCATCATTGACGATGGCATCGCCTGGGCCAACCGGCGGTTTTGCCGGTTGGACGGCGGGGTGACCAAAACCCGGTTCACCGCGGTCTGGCTGCAATCCGAGGCGGTTTTGTCAAAGACGGCGGCGGCGGGGCTTGGGCATGTGCTGACGGCAGGCGCGATCGACGCGCATCTTGACTCGGGCCGGGCCGAGGCCGACCTCTACCGCGATTTGAACCGCGTGCTGTACCCGCCGCCCGCACAGGCCGCGACGAATACCGCGGTGGCGCATGGCACGCATGTGCTCGACCTTGCCGCGGGTGAGGATCCGGCGACGGGGGGCGGGCCGCTGATCGCGGTGCAACTGCCCGCGACGATGATGGCCGACACCTCGGGGCGGAAGATGGAGCTGTTTCTGGTGCTGGGCCTGCGCTGGATCGTGACGCAGGCGGTGGGGCTTGGCCGCGATCTGGTGGTGAACCTCAGCCTTGGCTCGCTGGCCGGCCCGGGGGATGAAACGCATGTCATCGCCCACGCGATCAAGCACGAGATCGGCCGGTTCACCGCCCTGACCGGCAAGCGGATGCGCGTCGTCGTCGCCTATGGCAACAGCTGGCGCGACAATCTGGTGGGCGAGATGGCCCTGGACGACGGCTGGCCGACCACCCGTTCGGTCGATTGGCGGATCCTGCCCGACGATTACAGTTCCAGCTTTCTGGAGCTTCGGATTCCCAAGAAGCGCTCGGGGGATTTGACCCTGACTCTGTCCGCGCCGGGGGGCGCGGCGCAGACCTTGACCTGGCCGAACGGACCGCAGCCGGGCGCACCGCTGTGGTTGGGCACCCAAACCGCCGCGATCCTGCCGCTGCCCGACGAGGAGGACTGTCATGCGCTCCTTCTGGCGGTGGCGCCGACGGCGGGGGAGGGCGCCCTTGCCCCGGCCGGGGCGTGGCGGCTGACCGTTGCGCTGAGGGAGGGCGCCGCGCCCTGCACCGTGACGCTGCGGGTGCAGCGCACCGATACGCCGGCGGGCTATCGCGTTTTCGGGCGGCAATCCTATCTGGCCGATGCCAAAACCGGCGATTGGGACGCCGATACCCGCGACTACACCTGCCCGAGCGGCGATAGCGTGATCCGGCGCGCGGGCACCGCCAATGCCTATGCCGGGGCGGCCGACATTCGCGAGCTTGGCGGCGCCTCGGGCGTTCATTACGTCGCCGCGCTGCGCCCCGATCCGCTGCAAAAGGATGGCGTGCGGCCGTCGCGTTACAGCTCCGAAGGCTGGACCAGCCTGGGCAACCAACCGAGCAACCTGCACATCCACAGCGTCGGTCCGACCTGCGCGATACAGGCCGATGACAGCATGTTCCTGCAAGGGCTGCGCGGCACGGGGGTGCTCAGCGGCGCCCGGACGCTGCGGCTCTCGGGTACCTCGGTGGCGGCGGGTGCTGCCACGCGCGAGATCGTGAAGGAGCTTGCGCAAAGCCGGCAGCCCGGCGCCGGCCCGGGGCGCGTGCCGCCGGGAGCGCCTTTCAAAGTCAGTCGTGACAGCCGCACCGGGGCACCGCTTGCGCCGCCAAGCCGGTCGATCCTGGCTTGACCCCCCGGCCCGGTCAGGGCCGGGGGAAATCGCTCAGGCCCATTCCGACTTGGCCTGCTGCCAGACCGCCTTCAGCGCCGACCAGTCGGGGGCTTTTTCGATCGTGACTTGACCGGGCGTCGAAATCCCGTGGTTCGGCGTGGCCCGAACCTCGCGCAGGGTTTCCAGCCGGAACTCCTCTGTCCATCCCGAGCCGTCAATGGTCCGGGCCGCGACCTCCTTGCCCCCTTCGATATGCGCGATCAGCGCCGCCGCAAGGGTGATCCCGGTCACCGCGCCGCCCGCGCTGTCGGTGGGGAAATGCACCCCGGCCACGGTGCGGTTCTCGGCGATGCGGGTCGCCAGCCGGAACGGCAGCGATTGCTCGCGATCGGTCAGCATCGAGACATTGGTCGGGCTCGGCACTGCGCCGTATTTCAGCGCCGAGAGCACCGTGGCGATGGCGAAGCTTTCGGTGGCATGGCCGCTGATGTAGCTTGAATGCCCCGGCGTCTGGATGATCGGCTGCACCAGAGGTGAAAGATCGTTTGGCCGCAGCGTCTTGCAAAACAGCTTGATGCGCATTTCCTGCGCCAGAACGCAATCGAGCAGGGTCCTGAGCAGTTGCAGCGTCCAGCGCCGCCGCTGGCCATCGAGTTGGTGGATCGCCCCGAAGAACGACAGCATGTCGGTCTGCTGCGCGATGATCTCGGGCAGCCGGTCAGCGCGCAGATCGGCCGCGGTGCGGACATGCACCATGTTCGCTTGCAGCGCCGCACCATCGGGCGGCGTGATCGTCAAGAGCGGTTTTCCTCTGACAGCGACACTCACCGAGGTCTTCGACGGCGCGATCGAGAACAGCTCCATCACCTCCTGAAGCAGCGCATTCTCGAGCGCCTTCGGCTCCAGCGCGGTGAGGTTGGCGATCGTCTCACTCGCCTCCATGTCGGGCGCGGAAACCGGTTGGCTGCTCCAATCTTTCGTCAACGAGCCGTCCCAATAGCCCAGGATCGCCTCGGCGGTCTGCCCGATCGCGGCGGAGAGGAGCGGCGAGCCCCCCACCTCGCCCGCACCATGATGGCTGTGGTGCGAATGATGAGAGTGGTGCGAGTGGTGGCTGTGATGTGAATGATGCGAGTGATGGCTGAATGACGACATGCGGTTCCCCCTTCCCGTTGTGACCCGTCGCGTTTTGACATCGGCCGACCCGACGGGCGGAGCGGCCATTTCCTGCCCGGTTCAGCGGCGCTGATCGGCAAGATGCAACAATCCCATCTTGCGCAGCGTCACCGCCGGATAGTTCTCGTCGTGCAAGAGACTCTCGAGCGTGAAGCACGGCTCAGCCCGCGCCAGCGCCGCCGCATGGCGTTCGGCGCGGGCCAGATCCCCCTTGGCCAGCGACAGCACCGTCAGCGCCCGGAGCGGCGCGCGGAAATGAGGCGCCCGCACGCTGATCGCGGAATAGATCCGCATGCACTCCTCGTAATCGCCGGCCGCCAGCGCGATCAGCGCGGAAATTCCCTGAAAAAAGAACCCGTTGGCCGCGTTTTCAGAAATGTCGGCGGCGGTTCTGCCATGCCCCGCGGCCGCCTTCAGATCGCCTGCGCGCAGATAAGCAGCCGCCAGCGCATATTGCGCGTAGGGGTTGAGCGGGTTGATCTGCACCGCCTCATGGGCCGAGGCGAAGGCCGCCGCCGCATCCATCGCCAGCATCGCGCTAATCTGCGACACCATCGCCAGCACCGTCGCATTGCGCCCGGGAAAGGACAGGGCGTGAAAGGTGTGGCTCTCGGCCTCGTCGCGGGCGGCGGCAAAATCGTGCCGCACCCGTTCCAGCGTCAGCGTCTGGCACAGGAACGCCCGCCACGCCCAGGCCTGCGCCGTCGGCATCACGTCGATGCTTTCGCGCAAGAGCCGGTCGGCGCGCAGCAACTGCTCACGCTCGAAGGTGAAGATCGCCCGCACTGCTTGCGCCTGGCGCACCTGCGCCCAGATTTCACTGTCGGGCGCGACCGCCAGCGACAGCGCCGCATGCGCCGCCTCTGCGGCCTCATAGGCGAGCCGGGCGAAATCGCCCGACTCGATCGCGGCGGCGGGGTGGCCCGGAAACCGCGCCCGACGGGTCCAGGCCACGCGACGTTGCGCGATATTGGTGATCGTGGCGACCAGATGCAGCGTGCCATCGAATTGTGCCGCCTCGATCGTCAGGCGCAAGCCGCGCTCGGGCGCCTCAATCGCCGCAGAGCCGGGACCCAGGTGATGAATTTCGACCTCGGCCAGATCGTCGATCAGCCGGGAAATCTCGCTTGCAAGCGCGATCGGCAAGAAAGCCACCGGCCCCTCGCCGATGCCGCTCACCTGTACCAGAAGCGGCACCCTTCGTGGCCCCGCAGCCTCCGGGTGCCGCACCATCCGCCCGCGCGTTCCAAGACGCGCGCGTTCGGCGCTCAGCCAGTCCTCGAAGGCGTCGTCGCGGATGTCGATGCCCTCAAGGAACTCGCGCCCCGAGGCGATGGCATCGGCGACCCCGGCGGGGTCGGTTTCAAGATCGGTAACGACGCCCGAGAGCCAGACCATGTCGCGGTCGGACCCCAGCAATCCGGCATGCGGGCCAAGCGCCTGGCGCACCTCGTAAAGCGACTGGCGCAGGCTGCCACTGGCCTGTGTCGCGCCGCGATCGGACCACAGCCGGGCCTCGAGCCAGCGCCGCGTGCGTCGATGATCGGGGACGGTGCAGATCAACGCAAGCAGTGCGCGGGCTTTGGCGCCGCGGGGTGTGCGGTCCTTTCCCGATCCATCCAGCAAACGGAATGTTCCGACAACTTGCAACCGCATGCAACACGAAGCCCCCTTTTCTGGAATTACAACATCTTTACCTTGTTTCGTCTATCGGCTTGCCAGTTCGAAACCTGGCTGGCCCGTAATCTATTGGCAGCCGAATGCGGCCATGGGCTCTTTTCTTGCATCTACAAGCGGCGGCCATCAGGGATGGTGCCGCCAGACGATATAGAGGTGCTTGATCGGTCGCGAATTGCCGAAGCCCGAAATCAACAAAACCGACATCAAGCGGCAGGATCAACTCCCGCAATCCATGGGCTACCGGCGGCAAACGAATCCGTTTTTGCGAGGAAGATGCGGTACCCTCGAAGTTGGACCGCCGCCCCTTCGCGTCAACACCTTGAACTATGCTGCGCAAGGCGCGAATGTCGCAGATAGGCTGCTTGGAACGGTCGCTGCAGGCGGATCGAGCGGCCGTTTCGGCGTCCTATGGCGCGAGGGTAGAATGCCCGGAATGGGCCGACTGCCGGGGTTCCCATCGTCGGATGGATCGCGCCTCTCTTTCGGTCCAGGGGGTTACCGGACGTCGCGGCCTGATGACGTCGTTCGACACATTGAGCCGACGGCCGATTTGCATCGGCACGCAGTAGTGGTAGTCCTCGATCCGAGGAGGACCTAACCATGCCCCGAGAGCCATTCTATGGCCTGCTGCCGGTTTCGTGGACACGAAGATAAGATCGTGACCAAGGAAACGGAGATCGGACATGGTGAGACGGAAGTTCACGAAGGAGTTCAA
>NZ_QJTK01000024.1 GCF_003217355.1 Rhodobacter viridis
GACGGCATTCGAAACTGGGCTATCTCAGCCCCATGGAGTTCGAGGCCCGCGCTATGCTAGCTTAACCAGCTGTCCACGAAACCGGCAGCAGGCCATGAGGGGCCGATGGACGCCAGACGCAGCTTGACCCTCAGCCCGTTCGTTTTCGCGCTGTGCTACGGCATATTCGGTGCCGCCTATATCCTGTTCAGCGACCGGATTCTGACCGGCCTCGCCGGTGATTACGCGCACTATCACCAGTTCCAGACCGCCAAGGGCTGGTGCTTCATCCTGTTCACCGCGCTCGGCCTGTGGGGGCTGATGCGCTGGGCCTGGGCGCGGCTTTCGCGCGCGGCCGAGGTGGCGATCAAGGCGGAAGACCAGTTGTTGCTGGCCTTGACGGCCGCGGGCGGGTTGGTCTGGCAGGCCCGCCACAGGTCCAGGGACGGGGCGCCCGAAGCGGACACGATGGAATGGCAGATGACGGGCGGCCTTGCCCGGCAGCTTGGATTGCCCGAGGGGCGATGGCTCGGGCTTGAAGAAATCGCCCGCCACCTGCATCCGGCCGATCTGCCCGCCTTTCGGCGCCAGTTCGAGGGCTCAGGGGCCTATCGCCCCGACGAGACGGAAAGCCTTGTGCGCTTCGACATGCCCGACAGGAGCCATCGCTGGATCAAGCTGGTGCCCGACAGCCGCAGCGGCGCGGGCACGGCCGAGGCGCCGATGGTCGGCGTGGCCTTCGATCTGACCCGACAGCAGGAAGTGTCGCAGGATCTGGCCGAGGTGATCTTCGGCGCCGGGCTGGGGACATGGCGGCTTGATGTCGCCACTGGCAAGAACCAGATCAACGACCGCTATGCCGAGATGCTGGGCTATCGTCTCGACGAGCTGAGCCCGATGACCGAGGCGCGGTTCTTCGATCTCGTTCACCCCGAAGATGCCGCAAAGCTGCGCGCGAGCGTCGCGGCACGGGCGATCACCGGAGATCACACCTATGCCGACGAAATCCGTTTGCGCCACAAGGATGGCCACTGGGTCTGGATCCTGAGCCGCTGCCGCCCCGTCGATTATGCCGCCGATGGCACGCCGAGTGTGCTTTCTGGCGTGCATATCGACATTTCCGACCGCAAGGAGCTGGCCGAGAAACTGCAGATGGAGAGCGATTTCCTCAAACGGCTGGTGGAAACCTCGGTCTCTGGCATCATCGCGCTGAACGACAAGGGGCGGATCTATTTCGCCAACAAGGAGGCGACCGCGATCCTTGGCCTGCCGCCCGAAAAGCTGATCGGGCTGCCGCTGGTGAATGAGCATTGGGCGGTCACGGAACTCGATGGCACGCCGCTCGCACCCGAGAATTTCCCCGCCTATCGCGTGATCGCATCGCAAGCCACGGTGCGCGACCGCCGCGTCTCGATCCGCAGGCACGATGGCCGGACCCGGTCGATCTCGATCACCGCCGCGCCGATGCGAATGCCCGATGGCCGGATTCAGGTGGTGTCCACGATCACCGACATCACCGCGCAACTGGCCAACGAGGATCTGTTGCGCGACGCGGCCGCCGAGGCCACCCAAGCCGCGCTGCATGACCCGGTGACCGGGCTGCCGAACCGGGAGTTGTTCGAGGATGCGCTGGCCGCCGCGATCGCCAGCGCGAAACGGACCAACGGGCATTTGCTGAATGTGTTTCTCGATCTCGACAACTTCAAGCAGGTCAACGACCGCTTCGGCCATCATGCGGGCGACCTGTTGATCTGCAAGGTGGCGGAACGGCTGGAGGACATCCGGCAGGGGCCGCAGGTTCTGGCGCGCGTCGCAGGCGACGAATTCACCTTCCTGCACCCCTGTGCCCCCGGCGAGGATACACGCGACGTGCTGGCCCTTCTGGCCTCGGTCTTCGAGCCGCCCTTCGACCTTGGCGGCTTTGTCGTGCATGTCACCGTCAGCATGGGGCTCAGCGTCTATCCCGAGGATGCGACCTCGTGCGAGGAGCTGTGGCTGAATGCCGATCTGGCGATGTATGAGGCGAAGGCGCGCGGGCGCAACCAGATCGTGCGCTTCACCGCCGCGCTGCGCGAGCGCGAGACCGAGGAGGCGCGGATCGCGCAGATCCTGCAACGCGCGCTCAAGGCCCGCGCCTTCGAGATCGTGCTGATGCCGCTGGTCGATCTGCAAGCGGGCGATCGGATTGTCGGCGCCGAGGCGCTCTTGCGCAGCACCGATCCCGATTTGCAGGGTATTGGTCCGGCGGTGTTCCTGCCCGTGGCCGCGCGTACCGGCCTGCTGCGGGCGCTCGATCTTCTGGTGGTGGACAGGGTTGGCGCGGCCAAGGCGCGGCTGCGCGCCGCGGGCCACGCGCTGCGCATCTCGATCAACCTGTCGCCGGAAAGCCTGCAGGAGATGGGCTTTGGCGTTGAACTGCTCGCGCATCTGGATCGGGCGAAGCTTACGGCAGTTGATGTGCGGTTCGAGTTGACGGAAGGGGCGCTCGTCGATCTGACGAGCCCCGCGCGTGAAGTTCTGGACCTGCTGCACGGCCGGGGCTTCGAGCTCTCGGCCGACGATTTCGGCACCGGCTATTCTTCGCTCAGCTACCTGCACAAACTGCGTCTGAGCGAGCTCAAGATCGATCGCAGTTTCGTGCAGCGGCTCGAGGCGGTGGAAGACCCTTCGGATGAAATCGTCCGCGCGATCCTGGCGATGGGACAAGCGCTGGGGCTGTGCGTCTTGGCCGAAGGGATCGAGACCGAGGCGCAACGCGATTGGCTTTCCCGCCACGGCTGCGCGCTGGGTCAGGGGTATCTCTTCGGCAAGGGCGTCGATCTTGACGTCTTCATGTGCCAGCATCTGGCATCGGCGAAAGTTCAAAGCGCCTGAAACGCACCGAAGAGGCGCAGCGCCAAGTCCCAGCCACATGGAACCCGTGCGACCGACCAACAATCCGGACGAGGCGCCGCTTCCAAGATACTCGGCCGTCAGCCTTTTCGCGCGCGGCAGCGACGGCCGAATGGTCCTTCCTGCGGGCGCTTTTCGAGTATGGGCCGTCGCCGCCCCATTGAGTTCGTCGGTTCCAGCCGGGCGCCTGAACGGCGATTTTCCTTCTGTAGTTTCAGAAGGAGGCCGTGAGGGCGGATGGAGGCGACGGTCTTGGTGGCCGGATCGATGTGATCCCGCGGACACGGGGGTGGGCGCACGGTCGGAGCAAGCTGATCAAGGCCAAGCCGAAGACAGGCTCGCCCATCGTCGACGAGGCGCTTTTGCGCATCGCCGCGCTTTACAAGATCGAGAATGCCATTCGGGGCGCCGCGCCCGACCGACGCCGGGCGATGCGGCAGGACCTCTCCCGCCCGTTGGTGACGCGTTCTTCCTCTGGCTCGCGGCCCGGGCCAAACGGGTCTCGAGCAAAACCGACCTCGGCAAGGCGATGATCTACATGCTCAAGCGCGAGGATGGCTTCCGGTGTCCGGGGCTTACGCGGCGCCACGGTCCCCTGCCATCCCCGACGATGGCCGGGTCGACATGGACTCGAACCTGGCCGAGAACGCCATCCGCAGCCCGGCGATGAACCGCCGCAACGCGCACCCGTCCGCTCGCTCCGCCGACGCCGGCAAGAAAAATATCAATGTCGATGGCATCGCCCCCAACCCAACTCGACGGTTCCCAAGCTGACATCGTTTGAGCGGGCGGGCTTTGCAGGGCTTTCCGGCCGGGCCTGCGGGACGCGGGGTATGGCGTATTGAGATCGCCCAGTGATCACGCGTCCCGAAGTTCAAACGCCTTCCGGCGCGTCGGACTTGGTCGGCGTCACCGCCTTGGGCACCGTGCTGCCAGCGCCACGCCCCCCCGGTTTGCGGAACGATAGTCCGTTGCGAAAGCTCGGCTTCGAGGCCGGTTGCGCCAGAAATTCCTTCAGATCGAGCTGTTTCTTCGGGGTCGAATAGCCCATGGCGTCGCTCCTTGCGGTGAAAGGGCGGAAGCGGCGGTGAGGACCGCGCCGCTTCCCTCCCGGTGATGCGCTCGGCGAAGAGGGACAGCACTTGCCGCCCTCCTTCAGCCGTTACGTTGTCACCGGAACTCGGATTGCGTTGCATGCCCGTTGAAGGACCGGATCGGGTCCAGCGCCGGACGGTTTTGGCGGCGCGGTCCTTGCGGCAATGTGCCTTGGCCCAGGCGCTCGAAGAACTCCCGCCAGCCAAGACCGGTCTGTGCTGGGCGCGCATGCGGGAAACGGGCCTTGGGCGAGGTGCCCAGGGCGGTTCTGTGGGTCGTCATTTGACTCTTTCCGCCGGCCCGGGTGTCGGGCTCGGCCAGGGGGATCATCGCGCGGGCTGCTTTGCGGGCTTTGCCAGCGCGTCGCGGGCCAGCCGTGCCGCCTTGAGGGCGGCGCTGCGATCGGCGCGCTTCGTCGCTTCCGTCTCGATGATCAGCTTTGCAGCAGCGGCCGTCTTGTCATGCGGCGTCTGCGGTGCAAGGGGGATCTCCCGGAACAGGCCGGGAGATGGATTGGTGCGCAGGCGCGACATCCGCTGTCGTCCGCGATCGGTCAGGCTCAGGCCAGCGCCAGATTGCAAGCCGACTTGCGGCCATCGCGGCCGGACTCGACCTCGAAAGTCACCTTGGCGCCATCGGCCAGGCGCGCGATGCCGGCGCGTTCGACCGCCGAGACGTGAACGAACACGTCCTGCGCGCCGCCTTCCGGCTCGATGAAGCCGAAGCCTTTGTTCTGGTTGAAAAACTTCACGGTGCCATTGGCCATCGTGTTTACTCCTTCAGGGGAATGCTGCCCACAGAATGCGGCAGCTCGGCTTGGTCAGACGAGAGAGCAGACTGAAGCCGATGAAGGAGACAGGGTGCGGTCGAGAAAAACTTCGCTGCCGCCTTCATAGCGGGTTTTGCAGATTTTGCAACGAGTCTTTCGTGGTTTTCAAAACAATCGCTTGCGAAGTCACGGCGCCAGGATGCAGCCGGAAGTTGCGTGCCACCGATGTCCTCATATCGGTCGCCAATCGCCAGCCTTCGCTTTCCGGATAGCCGCCGCGCCGAAATCGCCCCAGCATGGTCGGGCCGCGGGGATGCGGCGAAGCGCAAGGAGGGCGCATGAGCCCGGACCAGATCGTTGCCCTTGTCCTTGCCCTGACCGGCCCGCCCGCCACCGATCCGTTGTTTCCGCTGATCGCGGCCGGGGGGGCCGATCCACGCTATCCCGTTCACGCCGCCGCCTGTCCGCGCCCGCTTGCGCCCTTCGAGATCGAGGGCAAGACGGTCGCTTGCGGCAGCGTCGATGTGCCCGAAGATCACGATCACCCCGAAGGGCGGCGGTTGGCCTTGAGTTTCATGATCTTCAAGTCGCGCTCGCTGGTGCCGGCGCCAGATGCGGTGGTGCATCTGCATGGCGGCCCCGGCTCGGGGATCGTCGAACGGGTGGCGCTGACCGCGACGATGTTCGAGCAGATCCGGGCAAGGCGCGATGTGGTGGCCTTTGACCAGCGCGGCGTCGATACCTCGGCGGGGGCGGCGTCGCGGTGCTGGGACACCTTGGCCTCTGACCCGAAAGGGCTGGCCGAGGCCGCGAAAGGGGCCGCTGTGCCGGGGTTGCAGGACCGCCTGACCCGCGCCTGCCTTGCGGAAATCGCCGCCTCGGGTGCGGATATCGCGCAGATCAACACCGCGCAGAACGCCCGCGACGTGGCGGCGGTGATGCATACGCTGGGCTATCCGGTCTACAACGCCTATGGCATTTCCTATGGCACGAAACTGGCGCAGGAGGTGATGCGCACCGCGCCCGAGGGGCTGCGGGCGGTGGTGCTTGACAGTGTCGCCCCGGTGCAGGAACCGATCTACGATACGCTGGCGCTGCCCCATGCCGAGGCGATCCAGAATATCTTTGACGCCTGCAGTGCCGATCCCCGCTGTGCCGCCGCCTATCCCGATCTGCGCGCCCGGTTCTGGGCGCTGATGGCGCGGCTTGAAACCGATCCCGTCGCCGCGCCCGCAGGGCCGGTGACGCAAGATGTGCTCTTCACGCTCGTTGACGGCCGCAACGATTACAAGGCGCAGCTGCAGGGGCTGACCGGCTATGTGCCGCAAATCGTGGCCGAGTTGGAGCGGGGCGAGACGAAGACGCTGATGGCCGTGCAAGAGGGGCACATCGCGCTGCATCCGACGCCCGAGAGCGCCTTGGCCGGGCTGACGGGGCAGGGGGGAGAGGCGACAGCCCTTGCCCGCGCGGCGCTGCGCATCGCGCAGATGCAGGTGCTGTCCGATGCCAATCTGACCGAGGCGCTCACCGCGCTTGAAACCACCCGCCGTGCAGAAGAGCTGCACACGGGGCCCGTCGAGGCCTTCGAGGCGGCACTGACAGCGGCCGCGCAGGCGCTGCCCGATGCGCAGGCCAAGGTGGCCTTCGGCGCCGCGTATCTGCGCCTGCGCAAGGGCGACCCCGCGCTTTCCCCGCTTCTGGCGCTGATCGATACGCATTTCCCCGCGCCCGAGGTGGCGCGGCTGCGGGCCTTGGCCGAGGGGCTTTCGCCCGCGCAGCTGGCGCAGGTCTTTGCCCGGATCGGCGCCGACAACCGCGCGCTCGACCGGGTGTTGCTGAGCGGTTTTCAGACCCAGATGTTCGCCTGTCAGGAGGATATGGACATCAATTCCCCGGCCGGGGCGGCGGCGGTCAGCGCGCGGCTGCAGCGCGACTTCGGTTGGCCCGCCAGTCTGACCACGGCTTTCGAGGGGATCGTGACCGAGGGGTTTTACAAACCCTGCGCCGCCTTCACGCCCCATCCGCGCAAGGGGTTTCACGATCCGGTCACCGCCGCGATTCCGACGCTGGTGCTGCAAGGCACGATGGACACCCAGACCGCGCCAAGCTGGGGGGCGGAGATGGTCGCCTCGCTGCCGAAGGGGCGGCTTGTCGTGCTGCCTGAAAGCGGCCATGGCACGCTCGCCTTTTCGCAATGCGCCCGCGATCTGGGCGTGGCCTTCCTTGAAGACCCGAACGCCCCGCTCGACACCCGCTGCGCCGCCACGCTGGCGCCCGCCTTCCTTTTGCCTGACGGGAGTTTCTCGAAATGATCCTTTCCCCGATTTCCGCACTTGCAGTCTATCTCGTCTGGCAGGCGATCACGATCGGCCTGATGTGGGCGGGCAAATCGGGGGCCGAGATCGACCTCTTCGATCTGGTGGGGCACGGTATCAGCCCCGCGCTTGGGGCCGCGAGCCTGTTTCTGGTTGCGGTGCTGTGGCGCTTTGGCTGGGCGCGGGCGGTGGGGCTGCGCCATTGGCCCGCGCAGAGCAGCCTCAAGATCGTCTGGCCGTGGCTTTTGTTCGTGGCCCTTCTGCTGCTGGCCGCGCTGGCCAAGGGGCTGCCCCCCGGCCCGGTTCTGGCGTTTCTGGCGCTCAACACCGCGCTTGTGGGCTTTTCCGAAGAGGTGATGCTGCGCGGCATCGTTGCGCAGGGGGTTTACACCCGGCTGGGGTTCTGGCCCGCCGTGCTGGGCTCGACCGCACTTTTTGGCGCCATGCATCTCCTCAACGTCAGTCTGACCGGCGACATGATGGGCGCGGTGGCGCAGGCAACGGCGGCGTGCCTCTCGGGGCTGTTCCTGATGGCGGTACGGCTGCGCACGGGATCGCTCTGGACCGGGATCGTGCTGCATGGGCTTTGGGATTTTGCCACCTTTCTCGTGGCTTACGGGGCAGCCCCTGCCCCGGGGGAGGCTGCCCCCTCGGCTTGGATGGCGACGGGACTTGCGGCTCCCTTCGCGCTGATTGCGGTTTTCCTGCTGCGCCCGAAGGGCCGGGCCGGGATGCGGGGGTTTGACTGATGGTCAGACCGCCTTGCCCCGCCCCCCCTTGCCCTGCGCGGCCGCTCCCCATCCAACCCTGACGGAGGTTCCGATGACATTTCCCCCCCTGACCCGTTCGGCGCTCGCGCTTTGTGTCGCGACGCTGGCCCTTGCGCCCAGCGTCACGCTGGCCGAGATCGTGGCCGAACCGCAACTGGCCAAGATCTGCCTTGGAGCAGCGGCGGAGAAACTCGGCACCCGGCCGGGCAATCTGATGACGCTTCCGGTCGAGCGCAGCCGGGGCAAATACACCGTCAACGGCCAGAGCGACGGCGGCGCGGTGCGGATGTTCAGCTGCACCTTTGACAAACACCGCAAGATGACCGGGCTGACCATCGACGGCGTGGCCGAGGCGGCAGCGGCGGCGGATGTGGGCGGTGCCCCCCGCGCGGCGCTCGACAAATGCCTCGAGATGATCGGCGTGCCCGCCACAATCGAAACCGTCAGCGCGCTCAAACCCGGTTTCTTCGAGATCATCCTGCGCGAAAGCGCCTCGAAACGCCGCGTCGCCTGCACCGTGCCCGGTGATGGGCACGAGACCAGCGACTGGGTCGAGCTGAACTGAGGAAAGGGCCGCGCCATGACACCCGATCAGATCATCGCCACCGTCATGGCGCTGCTGAGCGCCGCCCCGCAAGCGGCACCAAACCTGCCGCTGCCCGGGGCCGATCCGCGCTATCCGGTCACGCTTGACGCCTGTCCGCGGCCGCTGCCTGCGGGCGAGGTCGAGGGCAAGACGGTGATCTGCGGCCATGTCTCGGTGCCGGAAAACCATGCAAAGCCCGAGGGCAAGCGGATCTCGCTCGCCTTCGCCGTGCTCAAGGCGCGCTCGCTGTCGCCCGCGCCCGATCCGCTTGTCTATCTGCACGGCGGGCCGGGGGGCGGGGCGGTCAAGGATCTGTGGTCAATCGTCGTGCCGATCTTTGATCGTCACCGGGCGCGGCGCGACGTGGTGACCTTCGATCAGCGCGCGGCCGGGATTTCCTCGGACATGGTGACCTGTTTCGACACGCTTGGCGCCAATATCGTGTCGCTGATGGCGCCGGGCAAAAGCGGGCAAGACCCGGAGATGCCCGCGCTTGTGGCCGATTGTCTGGCCGAGCTGAAGGCCAAGGGCACCGACATCACGCAATACAACACCACCCAGAACGCCCATGACACGCAGGCGCTGATGCGGGGCCTCGGCTATGCGGATTGGAACCTTTACGGCATTTCCTACGGCACGCAGCTGGCGCTTGAGGTGATGCGCTCCGCGCCCGAGGGGACGCGGTCGGTGGTGATCGACAGCGTGTTTCCGCCCGATGTGCGCGGCTATGATGAAAACGTCAAACCGCTGCAGGAATCGTTGCAGGCGATGCTCGATCAATGTGCAACTGACGCCGCCTGCGCCAAGGCCTATCCGGACCTGCCCGCGACGCTCGACCGGGTGGCGGCGAAGTTGCAAAAGACCCCGATCCCGGCGGCGCGGGGGCGGGCGGCGATCGACATCAAGGCCCTCGCGGATCTTCTGGACAGCCGCAACGGCTCGCGTGCCACGCCGGGCATCACCGCGCATCTGCCGCTGATCCTGACTGAACTCGACCGGGGCGAGACAACGACCTGGGATCTGCTGGCCTCGGGCGGCACGGTGAAGCCCCCCAGCACCGCCGAGCGCCTCGCCCCCTATTCCGCGCGGCTGACGCCCGAGCAAAAGGCCCTCGCCGCGCTGCTGCTCGAACAGGCCAGCGCCGCCAAGACCACCGATCTGGCGCGGGACGGCGCGCTCTCGGCGCTGTCGGATTCGCTCGCCCGCACCGCCGCCGGTGGCACCGATCTGGCCAAACGCCTTGACGCCGAGATGACCCGCGCGATCATCGCCACCGGCTCGCGCGAGGCGATGCTGGACTTTGTGCGCGCCTATGCGGCGCTCGCCACCCGGCCCCCCAGCCGCGACGCCTTTGGCACGCTTGTGCGCGATCACCTGCCCGCCGCCGATCAGGCCCCGATCCTCGCCCTTCTTGATCTGATGAACGAGGCCGACATCCGCGCCGCCCATGCGGCGGTGTCGAGCGAGGCGCGGACCGCCTATTCCAGCATCGTGTTCCTGCTTGATCTGATGGTGATCGCCTGTCAGGAGGATTTCCCCTTCAACAGCCGGGCCGGGTTCGACGCCTATAATGCGACGCTGAAATGGCCATGGCTGATGGCCTCGGCCAAGGCCGACACCAGCGCCTACGAGATCTGCCCGATGTTCACGCCGGCGCCGCGCGCGGGCTTTCTGGAACCCGTCCACAGCGACATTCCCACGCTTGTCCTTTACGGGCTGAACGACACCCAGACCTCCTCGGCCGATGCCCGCCACGCCGCCGAAACGCTGAGCCACGCCACCGCGTTGGCGGTGCCCGAGGCGGGCCACGGCGCGGTGATCTTTTCCGATTGCGCCAAGGATATCGGTCTGGCCTTTGTCGAGCGCCCCGAAACGCCCCCCGATGCCCGCTGTCTGGCCGATCTGCACCCGGCCTTTGTGCTGCCGAAATAGCGAGGGCCGCGTTTCGCATATCGTATAGCCAGACCCGCGCTTGAGGAGGAGGCTGAACCATCCCGTGTCGGGATCCCGTTTCAGACCAGAGGAACTTTTCATGCGTGTTCTCTCCGTCCTCCTCGCGGCCGCCTTGGCATTGATGCCCGTATCCGCACAACCGGTGCGCGCCGACGACAAATCCGATGCGGTCGTGGCCGGGGCGATCCTTGGCGCGCTGATCGCCGGGGCCGCCGCCAAGAACGCCCGCAAGTCGCAGCGCTTCGATTACGCCCACGACACGATCTTCTTTCCGCCGGGGCGGCAGGGCTGGATGTGCTACGTCAACGCCCGCCAATGCTATGTGAAGGGGCATTATTCCGCCTCGGCCACCCGCGAAATCTTTCATTGAGGTAAAACGATGAACCCCCAAGTCCTGATCCCCGTCGCGCTGATGCTTGGTCTTTCGGCGCCGCTTGCGCTGGCCGAAACCGCCACCTCGCCCGAAACCGCAACGCCCGCCGCCCAGACGCAGGTGCCCGCCTCGGTCACCATCGACGGCGCGATCAGCGCGCAGGCGGAAAAGATCGTCGCGGGCACACTCGATACGGCGAAATTCGACCAGCTCAAGGTGATCGCGCATCAAAAGGCGGTGGTGATGCAATGCGATGCCTTCAATCTTGATCCGACGAAATACAGCCTCATCCTGGCCGGGGTCTATCCGACGGCGAAAGAATTCGATGCGCTCGAGGAAAAGGCGCAGATCCGCTATCAGTCGGTGGTGATGCTGACGATGGGGATGCTGATCGGGGGCGATCTGGCCGGGGCGGCGACGGACAGCGCCGCCTATTGCGCCGCCGCCGAGGAAGAACGCGGGCAGGATGACACGATCTGGGCGAAGCCGTGATCCTTGGACCCCGACCCGGCCTCCGGGCGCGGGGATCCTGTCGGCATGAAGGAGCGCAGGATGCGACGGATCTGGGCAGGGCCGCTGCTGGCGGCGCTGGTTGCCTCCCCGGCGCTGGCCGATTTTGCCGATGGTCTGTCGGGCGGGCCGGATTTCTGGGCGGTGACCGGGCTTGAGGCGGGCGAGACACTCGCTCTGCGCGCCGAGGCCTCGGCCCGTGCCCGCGCGCTTGGGAAACTTGCGCCGGGCGAGGTGGTGCGCAACAAGGGCTGTGCGATGGCGGCGGGGGCGCGGTGGTGCCTGGTCGATACGCCATCCGGCCCGGGCTGGGTCGAAGGCCGCTTTTTGCGCGAATCCGCGCCGCCGGGTCTCGATGACAGCCTGCCCGAACCGCCCCTGCTGACAGCGCCCCCGGGCCTGCCCGCAGGCAATGGCGAGCCCTTCACCGCCTTCGGCACGCTGGCTTGCACGACGCATCGCGGACAGCCAAGCGGCACCTGCGCTTTCGGCGTGATCCGCACCGGGCCGGGGGGCGCAAGTCTTTGGGTCGCGCTGCCTGCGGGCGGGCAACGCACCATCCTGTTCGAAGCGGGCAAGCCGGTTTTCACCGACGGCGAGGGCCGCCCCGCGTTCACGATGGAAGACGATCTCTTCCTCATCCGCATCGGGCCCGAACGGTTCGAAGTCCCCCGGGCTGTGATCGACGGCGGCTGAGAGCGCAGGCGTATTGGTGGCCCGTCGGCGGCGGAAACCTTGCGCTGCACTTTGCACAGGGGGCCGGAATGGACTGCGCGCGCCTCTCGCTGCGGTGCACTCTCGGTTTGAACCGCGGCGGGTTTGCCGGAGGCGGCAAAGCCATGCGCCAGACCGGGGTTCACCCGATGCCAGAGCGCTTCGTCTTCCCGATCCGCGCCCGGCTCGGGCTCGAAGAGGATCGGCAGGAACTCGGGGTTCACGATCTGCCCAAGCGCCACACCGCGCGCAGAGGCGTAAAGCTCGGCGGCCAGACCTTCGTTGCCCCGGCCTGCGGTGGTGGCAATGACGGTCAGCCCGCCCGCGCGCTTCGCCATGCTCGATTGCAGCGCTTCCCAAAGCTCGCGCCCCTGCCAGACGTGAATCTCGTCAGAGAGAACGAAGGTGGGCGTCGTGCCGTGCTGCGCGCGCCCATCCGAGGACACCGCCTTCAGCGCCGAGCCGTCGCGGGTGCTCTTGATCGCCTTCGGTGCGTTATGGGCGTCATAAAGCCGGGTCACGGCCTCAAGGCGCCGGTCTTGCCGGATGATCTCGGCCGCTTCGCGAAAGCCGATGCCCGCCTGTTCGCGATCCGAGGCGGCAAAGATGATCTGCCCGGCGGGCACCCGTTCCGGGCCAAGCAAGTGCAACAGCGCGAGCGCGGCGGCGAGCGAGGTCTTGCGGTTGCCGCGCGGGATCATCAGGAAGACCATCTTCACGACGCGGGCGCCCTGTGCATCGCGCGGGCCATAGATGCGCCGAACGATCCGCTCTTGCCAGGGCGCAAGCTGAAAGGCGCGCTTCGGCGCGGTGCTGGCCGGGTGGCGCAGGCGTCGCAAGAACTGCACCGCCCGCTCGCCCGCGCCCAGCGGGTCGTCGATCGGCGAGCCGTCAAAGACCCAGGTCGGATAGGTGCTTTGGCTCGTCATTTTTGACCAACTCCAAAACACTCGAACGAATCGTTGTGCTCGCGATATGTATGAACTACATACACACTATGAACATCTCGAATAATGCACACTGAAGGGACACTAGGAGATTTGATATCATGAAGGGAATAGTTGTGACTGCTGCAAACCCCATACTTATCAATGACGCGCACACCGCCGTTAAGAATATCGAGAATTTTCAAGACGAAGCGCAAAAGCTGCTGCATCGTCTTTCTCAATTCCGGGCATGGTATGCTATTAAGCGGCCAGATGGAGAGTGGATCTTCGCACCGTCCAAGTTCATTGGCTACGTTGACCTGGCGGCCAATACCTACAGTCAGTTTGAAGCGCAGATGAACGGGCGTGACACTGAGGCGCTCTTGCAAAATTGGTTTGAGGAGGAGCCAGACAACACACCGACCGGCCGCGAACTCCATGCTAAGCTGGCTCAGTTTTTGGGCAAGTTTGGCAAAAAGAAGAATAGCAAAACGCGGATTAGCCTCATAGCGACCGAACCGGAAAGCAGTGACGAAAATCACTTGGAACTTAAGGTGGTCGAGTTGATTGATGGTATTTCGAAGCTGCTTTCGCCAAGTGCTCGAGCGGAGCTGCGCAAGCGTATGCGCTGACCTCTTAGGATTAAACGGCAAGTGGGTCATCCTCGTCTAATGCGCTCGGATCACCGGAAATGATCCGGGCGCGTGAGGTCGGCGTGAGACCATATTCCGAGGCGAGTTGCCGGGCGGTCTGGGCAGCGCGGTTCCAGATACCGAAGGCGGTCTTGTCGATCACCCCGCCTGCCGCCGTGCGATCGGCTTCGATCTGCCGACAGATGCCCACGGCCGAACAATAGGCTTCGACGCCCGCCAGATCGGCACGGGTGACGATCCGGCGCGCGATCAGTTGCGGAAAGATGCGCTTCCATTCCGCCTTCGCGTGCAACGAGAGATAGGCGGGCGCGGGCGGCACCTTCGTCAGCGCCTCGGCATCGGGCTTGAGCGCGGGCTTCACCCCGCGAAGGGTGACGGCGCTCATGCGACCACCGCCCGCAGCTCAAGGCCGCGCCTGCGCCCGATCTCGGCAATGGCGACGATGTTCCATGCCGTGCCATCGTGAAGGATGCGATCGGCCACCGACACGCCCGGCACCCAGCGCAGAAGGAACACCGCGTTCTTCGTGGTGGCCTCGGTCGCGGCGGTCAGGAACTCGGACACGCCCGCCTGACGCAGCTCGGCCCGGCCTTGCGCATAGGTCGCCCAGGTGGTCGTGACGGCGCCCGAAGTCGCGACTGTCTCGGTCAGCCGTTGCAGGGCGATGCGGTTTTGAAGCTTTCCGGCCTGCATCGTCACACCCGCCACCGGACAACGGCCTCAAGCGCCATCGCGCCATGTGTCAGCGTCAGCTCGGGTTGCGGATCGCGCAGCCAGACCATGCGCGGTTGCGCCCAGTCGTCGAGGCTGATTTCCGCCGTGTCCTTCGGTCCGAACTCCAGCGCGCCATAGATCGCCGCCCCGATCTGGCGCGCGGTGTCGGCACCGTCTTCCTGCGCCCAGATATGCAGCGTCAGGAACACCCGCGCGAGACGTTGCGAACCGGCCGCGCAGCCCAGGAACTCGGTGCGGGCATCGCCCAGCACCACCGAAGGCAGGCGCTCGGGGCGGATGCTGCCTGCGCGAATGTTCGCGGGTTGCAGATGGGCCAGCACCTCGGGCGCGTCGATCAGCGCCGCCCGCACGGCGGTTTGAAAGGCAAGGGCCGGGTCAAGCATGATCCCCCCCTTGCGCGGCCTTGCGCACGGCTTGCCCGACGGCGCGGGCAATCCGACGCCGGGCGCGATCCTCTGTCAGACGCGCAGCGGGCAGAAGGAAGGGTTGCGCCGCGGTGCCGGGGTGATGCGTGCCCGCGAACTGCCCGGCGTTCACATGCGGCTTCGTGCCGAACTCGACAAGGTGGCCGTGGCGCTGTTCGGGATTGCCCACGGTGACAAGCGCCTGATTGGCGCCCGCGGTGCGACGGCCACCGCCTTCGGCATAAGCCGGGGTCTCGGCGCCGGGCGGGGTCACGACGATAGAGGCTTTCAGATCACCCTCGGCCTCGGGGGCAAGGCTGCGGGCGGTGGCGGCGAGGTCTTCGGCCGCCTGCACCACGGCGGGGCGCAGGGCTTCCAGAACGGTCGCAGGAATCGCTTCAAGGCGCCGTGCCAGCCGGGCGGCTTGGGCGTTCAGGTCAAGCTCGGCCATGTCAGACCACCCAGACCCGGTGCGGTTGCAAGAGGTCATGCACCCCGAACGGCACGGCATAGGGCGCACCCCCGGCCTGCGCGGTCTCGCGGGTCTCATACCAGTAAGCGGCGAGCATCAGCACCGCTTGCCGGATCGCGGCCGGAAGGGGGTCGGTCAGAGGTGAACCGATGAAGCTTGCGACATGGGCTTCGGCGGCCTCGATCTGGTGCGACAAAAGCGCATCGTCGAGGTCATGGTCGAGGTTGAGCTGGGCTTTCAGCTCGGGCACGGTAACGGAAGGCATACTCGAAAACTCGTCAAAGAAGGTGTGTGTAATAATGTAACACACCCTGTCAACGGTTTGAAGAGTCTGCGAAAAAGTTATTTAGCGCCCATCCTGCGCGGACCTCCCCCCGCCGGTCCGGGCCAAGGGTGGAAGTTGGGAGGTGCGCCCCCGTGCGCGCAAGTTGTTGCTTCGCGGACTGCCTTACTTGTCACGAGACGAAATAGACGCCATATCAATCCTTAGCAGACTCGCACCAGCAAGGTCAGGTGTGGGGATGGGTCGGAGGATGTGAAATTGTTTGTTCCGCGAGCAGACAACCACTCGCTAGTCGAGGCGGTTTTTGGTTTTGTATTTGAAAAGCATTGGGCGCCGGAGCAGTTTCTGGCGTTAAAGCAAAATCATGACGTCTGGAAGGAGCATTTGCCAAGATCGAATGATGTTCAGCAGCATCAGGTAACGTTTGGCCCGACGGGAATCCTAATACCGCAATTCGTCCCGGCATCAGGTGTGATATTCGATCGCGTTAAGCCGGATGGAACTATCGCCCTGCGGTTGTCGTTTGAAAACAACACCGTTTTTTTTAATTGTTTAACGTATACGCGCTGGGCTGATATTTGGCCTCTTGCTCAGGATGTATTGAGTAAATCGCTTTCAGTAGTGGCCTCTGTTGGCGGCTCTCAGGCGCCGCTGATCGCGCGAGAAATTATATATCAAACTATTGACGTTTTTGGTTGGCATGGTGGCAAAGATCAATACGACGTTTCAGAGTTGCTGAATGTCGATGGCGAGTATGTTCCGCGCAGATTGCTTGGCGGAGGCAGTGCTTGGCATTTGTATCAAGGTTGGTTTGAGAAATGGAATAACCTTGATGCGGGTGCGTTGCTAAATCGAATCCACTTTGATGCAGTTAATGAGCCGACGATTGAAGTTAGAATGGACTCTACGCTTGCGCTCAGACTTGAAAATGGGATTCGCGTTTTGAATGGTGATGGCTCCTTGGGGGATGCCTGCATTGTTTTTGATAAGTTGCACGAGAGCAATAAATCGATATTGAAGAAGTTTCTATCGCAAGCTATGATCAAGAAAATAAACTTGGGGTGATCTGGATGGATGGGGCATTTTGTGCTGCGACATACGACTATCCTTCTTCTCGCTCGATCTATGTGGATCTAGAGCCGGAGTCCAAAACTGACCACTCGCTAAGTCGTCTTGCTTCCAAAGCTGTCTTGGGTGATTGCCCGGTTGCAGGCTTTGGCGGAACTGCGCTTCTTACAGCGGCTGCGGCCTCATTGGTAACCCTTTGTTCACTGCCGTCTCCGACAATGGCCGCGCTCAACCCACGGGACAGCGCGCACATCATGTCTTCCTACCTTTTTGCACCGCAGCGTTTCTCTGATGCATGCAAGGAGATGAGCTCTTTTTACGAGCTGGAAGACGGCTGGGACGGGATTGGAAGCTTGGCTCCGACACGTTCGACTATAGGCTCCGCGTTGGCTTTCTTGGCTGCATTGCCTGGCACTCTCCCAGCGCCTGAAGCTGGAGCAACTGCAGATGGTGATGCTGAGTGGTATTGGCGAACCCCAAAAGGTTCAGGGACTGTTAGCTTTATTGAAAGTAGGATGACTTATTTTTTTCGAAATGGCCCTATAAAGACTAAAGATGCGGTTGAGTTCGATATGCGAAGCATCCCGAGCGAACTGCTTTCAGCTATAGCCTCTCTCTAGTGGTGCTCTTTTGAGTGCTAATTGTAAACATGTTCCCAAAATGGCTTCGATATTTGGGCCAGTAAGCGCTTCCGAGGAAGTCGGTAGATTAGTATCTAGCCCCAAACACTTCGGGAATAATGGGCCTAAGCCTAGCGTTTTGCCATTTAAACACCTCAGGGAAGGATTGTCTGTCTTTCGGTTGGGACTTTTGAAGCAGGAGGAGTTCGAGGAAATCGCAAGAAGAATATCCTTGACTATTCCTAAGGGCGATAACGTCCCAGCTGGAGTGATTGTGGCTGCAGTTTCAAAGATAGGTGAAATTTTGGATGATAGCGGGAGGGGTGCTCTTTGCGTTCACGAAGACGCCAGTCCGGCCTCTGATCTGGTCCCGGAAAATCAAGCTCACGCGATAATTAAGGCTGTTGACGAATATAATGACGAAGATTTGCTTGGTTTTCGAGATGCGCTTTGGGAAATCATGAAGGAAAATTTTGTGCCTATGGCTGATATTAAGCACAAAGATGACTGACGAGCCTCATGGCACGTTTATCGCAGGAGCTTGTCTCTCCTCCCGTTGTTTCACCCGGTCATGGCAGGGCTTGCAAAGGGCTTGCCAGTTGTAGCGGTCCCAGAAGAGCGCCTTGTTCCCCTTGTGCGGGGTGATGTGATCGACCACGGTCGCCACCGCCCCGCAGATCGCACAGCACGGGTGCGCTTCAAGGAAGGCCGCGCGCTCTTTCTCCCAATCGGTCGTGTAACCGCGTTCGCGGGCCGAGGGGCGTTTCGCATCGTGGCGGCGCTTGCGGGCGCGGTCGGCGTCTTTCTGGCAAGTGCAGCGCTCGCCATGCGGCACAAGGCGGCCACAGGCGCAGATATGGGGCGGGCGGGGCATGTCAGGTCATCGCTTTCAGACGGCGCAGGCCCTCGCGGTCAAAGGCCGGGTCGAAGCCCAGCTCTTCGATCTCGCGCAGCCGCGCGGGGGTGTAGGTGTCGGGGCCGGGACCGGCGGGACCGCTGGGACCGGCGTTGCCCTCGCCACCGTTCAGCGCGATCAGATGCGCAAGCTTGCCGTCGAGCGCCTGCGCGATCTCGGTCGGTGTTGCGGCCCAGGTCTCGGCCGGGCTCCAGCCAAGCCAGCCCGTGCCGAAGCGGTAAAGCTCGGCATAGGCGTCCGCCCAGGGCTTCGACTGTGCCGGGGCGGTGGTCTCGGCCGTCTCGGTCATCGGGGCAAGGAAGAGGGTCAGAAGCGCACTCAGGGGCGCGGTGACGGCCTCTTTCACCACCGCAATGGGGGCGGCAGCGAAAGAGGCCAGAAGGGCCTCGGCGGCGTTGCGATCAACCGCCGAAGCCCGGATGATCGCCTGAACGGTCTGCAAGCGGAACTGCCCGAGCCCAAGGAGAAGACCCGGCCAGCCATCGTGCAGGCGTTCAAGCGTCATCGCCGCGCGCAGCGAGGGGCGCAGCACCACGGCCCAACCCCCGTGATGCAAAGTCACCTCTTCGCTGCGCGCAAGCGGGGTCATGGTTCAGGCAGCGAGCTTGAGCTTCACCAGCGCCTCGCCCAGCGTCACCCGGCCACCGACACGGCGGCGGGCGTGCAGCTTGACGATGCCGTTCGCCGCGCCGGTGTAATCGTCGCGCATGACGCTGAAGCCGGTATGGTCGGCGATCGTGTAACCCTCGGCGAAGTCCCCGAAGACGATCGGCGTCTTGCCCGCGGTCGCATCGTCCATGTCGGGCGCCTCATAGACCGGGCGGCCGAGCAACAGCGACGGCTGACTTGCGGCCAGCCCGCTTTGCCACAGAAGTTGCCCGTCGAGGTCGGCCAGCTTGCGGATGCTCGCCATCGTCTTGCGGTTCATCAGCCACGCGCCATTCTGTGCATAGGGCGTCTTCACCGCATAGAAGAGGTCCAGCAGCTGGGCCGGGGACAGGGTCGGCGCGTCAAGTTCCTGCACCTCGGTCGAGGTCAGCACCCCCTCGGCGGCGGTGGTGCCGTTCCCCTTGACGAACCATTGCGCTTCAAGCTGGCCGAAGCGGCGGGCGATATGGGCGCTCAGATAGCCGTTCAGATCGACCTGCGCATCTTCGAGCAGCACACGCGTCACCGGCACGATCACCGCCATCTCATGCGGCTTGAGGTCGATCTGTTCGAAGGTCGGCTCGGATTCCGGGCGCGCAGCGGTCTCGGTCACATGGGCGGGCTGCACCTCGTTCACCAGCCGGGGCAGTTGCAGCAGCGGCCCGCTCATGGAAATGACCGAGGCAAGGCCGCGCACCGGCGATTGTTCGGCGATCTTTTCGATGATCGCGGTCGAGACGGTTTCGGGGGCAAGGATGCCGCCGGTCGAGGGGGCGCCATAGGCGAGGCTCTTCGTCTCGGATTTGTCGCCGGTGCGCAGGTAATGCACGAAGCCCTTCACCTCGTCGGCGGCCATGATCGGGCTTTGCACGCCGGTCACGGCCAGGCTCGGGCGGTTCGTCTTCGCTTCGAGCTTGTCGAGGCGGGCCTTGATCTCGTCAAAGGCTTTGGTGTCGATCTGCGGCGCTTGGGCCGGGGTGTCTTCTTGTTCCATCTGTGTGAACTCCGAATTGCAATGCGTTGATTTCAAAGAGGTGATCTGCGCGCCCGGATGCGCCGGGACGGCAACAATGCTGATTTCGTGCAGCTCAAGCGCGGTGATCCGGCGGCCCCGGCCTTCGCGCTTGGCATCCTTGGTGACAAAGCCGATCGACAGGCCCGAGACGGCGCCCGCCTTGACCATCGCGCGCACCTCGCGGGCGCGTTCAACGTCGTCGATCAACAGGCGCCCCTTCACCGTCAGACCGGCCTCGGTCTCGGTGATCCGGTCCCAGACGCCAATCACCTGCGCCTGATCATGGGCAAAGAGCATCGGCAGGGCGGCGGGGGCGGTGAAGGCGCCTTTCACGATCACGTCGCCCACGCGGTCGGCAGAGCCGAAGGGCCAGGCAATCCCGGTGATCTCGCCCGCCTCGGTCACGGCGAGCTGCGCCTTGATTTCGAGCCGGTCGGTCATGGCTTGACCTCAACACCGCTCCAGCGCGCATCCATGATCGCGAAGGCGAGCGGGAAGACCTCGGCCAGCGGGCGGTTTTCGGCATAGGCGGCGCAAAGGTGCTTGGCTTCCTCGGGGGGCATCCCCGCGCCGATCAGGCCAAGGCGGATCACCTGCGCGAGCACCTGCACCGGGAAGGCCATGTTGACGAGCTGGGCATAGAGCGCGCCGGTGCCAAGGCCGGTCAGGCGCTCCAGCTCGGTCAACATCGGGTCGGTCAGGGTGAAGGCGCGCTCGGCATCGCCAAAGAAGGCGCGCAGGGTGATGCGGTCAGTCATGCGGGACATCCTCGGGGGCAGGATCAGCCACCGGATCAACCGCAGGGGCGGCGCCGGTGGTGGTGTAGGGGTTTTGCAGCGTGTCGCCATCGGCGCGCGGCGGCAGGTTCAGACCGGCCCGCACCTCGTTGGCGGTCATCGCGCCCATGCTGCGATACTGCCCATAGGCGGCGGCACGGGCGGCGGTGTCGGTGGTGGTCAGATCATCCGTGACGAACTCGACATAAAGGCGGCGGCGTTCCTCGGGCGAAAGCAGGCAGCGCGCATAGGCCCAGGACCAGGACGCAAGCCACGGCTTCAGCGTCACTTGCAGGAATTGCCGGGCCATCTCTTCGGTATTGCTCCAGGTGCCCCGCGTCAGCTCGAAGAGCATCGTCGGCGGCACCCGGAAGGCACGGGCAATCTCGCGGATCTGTTCCAGACGGTTCTCGGCAAATTGCGTGTCGGCGAGCGTCATCGTCACCGCTTCATAGCTCATGCCTTCGTCAAGAATCGCGGTGCCGCCCGAACGGCCTGCGCCATGCGCCGCCGTCCAGCTTGTCGCAAGCTTCGCCTTGGCTTCGTCGCCGAGGGTCTTTTCGGTCTTCAGGATGCCGCCGGGCTTGCCTCCGTTCGCAAAGAGCTTGGCGATATGTTCTTCAAAGGCGAGGGCAAGACCGATCGCCTCGCGGCCAAGCGTGATCGGCGAGGCACCTCCGAAGGCGCTCACATGCAGAATGTCGGTGAAGGGGTAGCGGTGGCGGCCATCGGCGAGCTGCACCAGATAGGCCGGTTCGCCGAAGTCGTCGGTTTCGACCTGAACCATGTGCGGTTCGAGCCGATGCAGCTCGACAGGGTCGCCGGTGGCATTGCGCACGACAAGGGCGAAGCCGTGGCCGCGCAACAGCGCATCGGTGGTAAGTTGCACCCGCAGCGCCTCGGCCGAGGTCCAGGGGTTTGCCTCGTCATGGATCAGCGAAAAGGCCGCGTGATCGGTGACGCTCGCGCGCCCCTCTTTCTCGAAGAGCTTCGCGGGCAGCGAGCCCACCGTCTCGGCGATCAGCGCCACCGCACAGGCGACGGCAGGCACACGCAACGCGCTTTCGGTGGTGACGGTCTTGCCCGTCAGTGTCGGGGCAAGTCCGAACAGCGGAAGGGCGGCAGGCGTCGAAACGCCCACCGCCTTTTTCTGAAATGCAGAAAGGAACTTTTGAAACATCGCAACTGAAAACAGGGACACTCGTATGGGTATCAAGATACCACATGCCTGAATCCAGCCGCAAGGAAAATGTTATATTATATCTTTATTTGAGGTCGTAATCGGGCAGAGCATCAATGACCCGCGCCTTCGCAAGAATTGTCACGTCCCCGTAGTTCTCGCCTGCCGTCCGGCCCGAATGCCCCTGCATGGCGTCGATCACGCGCATCGTCAGACCGAGTTCAAGCGCTTGGGTTTTCAGACGATGCCGCCACCCGTAATTCGGGCGCACACCTTTCGGGACCAGCTTCAGACTGTGCAGCCACTTCCCGAGTTCGTCGGATATGTTCTGAGCCGCATCTGCGAAACGGCCGGGTTCGGTTGCGCCGTGAAAAAGCGGCCCCGGCGCGGAAGCTTGAACAAACGCAATGAAGCCGAGAGCGATCACCTGTCGATGCAACGGAATATCCCGGTAGCCCCCGGCTTTGACGGTGCCAGCGTCAGGGGTAATCCTTGCGATCCAACGCCCCCCTTCCTCGCGAATGTCTTCTTTCCGAAGCTGAGTGATCTCAGAAATGCGTGCCCCCGAAAAGGCTGCGAGCAGGGGCGCCCAGAGCTTCGCCGCCGTCATGTGAGGGGTTTCGCGCACATAGCCAAACTGATTGGGCTTCGGCACATGGGCGCGGCATGCGCGCAGAACAGCGAGCGCTTCGGCGTCGGTGTATCCTGTTTCCCGGCTGTTCACGCGCTTCGGCTTCGGTTGTCGAACCTTCTCGGCCACGTTTTCGGGCAGGAGTTCATTCTCATGCGCCCAAGCGAAAACGGACCGCACCGTCGAGAGATAGATGTCGCTCACAGTCTTCGCCGAGAGTTTTTCAACGCCCAACAGGTGATCTCGCCATGCGAGCAAGTCTTTCTTCGTGACCTGCCTCGCATCGTCGTGACGCAGAAACGTGCGCAAGTGCCGGAACACTGCTGCTGTGACCCCCGATGTTCATCCGGCTGAAACCAGAGTCCTTTGCTGAATTTGGCGCGGTTGCGCCGACGGAGCAATGGGCGATCTGCGCAGCCGTTCAGTTGCGCGAAGCTGATCGCCCATT
>NZ_QJTK01000025.1 GCF_003217355.1 Rhodobacter viridis
CGCGGGCTTCCTGACCCGCGATAGCCGCGTCGTCGAACGGAAGAAATACGGCAAGGCCAAGGCCCGTCGCTCCTTCCAGTTCTCGAAGCGCTGAGATCAGCCTTTCGGACTTTGCAAACGGCCTCCCGCTCGGGGGGCCGTTTCGTTTTTTCGCCCCGGCCGCAGGGCGCCGCTGGCCGGGAGGGCGGCGGGGGCGGCCGAGCCCCCGCGCGCGTCTTTCAGCTGAACAGGAAGTCGGCCGCGTTCACCGTCGAGGAGGCGACGCCCGTCAGCAGGATCGTCGTGCCGCAATCGAGCGTGATCAGCGTGTCGTGACCGCTGTTCACCGAGGTGATCGCCACATCCGCCATCGAACCGCCCGCCAGCACGATGCGGTCACCGCCAAGGCCGAAATCCTCGATCGTGTCGGTGCCCTCGTTCGTCAGCCGGTCGAAGACGAAGCGATCCGCCCCGCCGCCGCCCGCCATCGTGTCGGCGCCGCCGCCCGCGTCGATCGTGTCGGCGCCGTTGCCGAGGCGCAGGCGGTCATCGCCGCCTGAAAGATCGGTGAAGGAAAGGACCTCGATCCCGGTGAAGCTGAGGTTGTTGCTGCCCAAGCCGTCGAAAGTGCCGACATAGCCGCCCGCCGCATCGGCGCGCAGATCGGTCAGCCAGACCCCGTTCGTGGCGATGTCATAGGTGATGATCAGCCGGTCGGTGCCAGCGCCGCCCGCGACGGAATCCGCGCCGCCCATCGTCATCGTGACGATGTCATTGCCCGCCCCCGAGGCGATCGTGTCGCCAAGCCCCGAGGTCGCATGGTTGGTGATCCGGTCCGCCCCGCTGCCGGTCGTCAGGATCATCGCCTCCATGGCGCTCACCCGCCCGGTGCCAAGATAGGTCGAAACGGTGTTCAGATTGAACGTGAGCGCCGTCGTCGCGCTCGAGAGATCAGCCTGCCAGATGTCATTGCCCGCGCCGCCATCGACGCGGTCGCGGCCGGTGCCGGAATCGAGCCAGTCGTCGCCGCCGCCTCCAAAGAGCGTGTCATTGCCCGCGCCGGTGTGGATGATGTCGGCGACACCGTCGACGCGATCATTGAAATAGAAGCGCTCGATCCCGGCAAAGCCGATGTCATTGGCGCCTTCGCCGTTGAAGGTGCCGGAATAGCCGCTGCCCGCATCCGCGGTCAGGTTGGTCAGCCAGATCCCGTTCGTGCTGCCGGTCCAGTTGATCACCAGCAGATCGTCGCCCGCGCCGCCATCCGCCAGATCGGTGCCGCCGTCGCGCAGGGTCAGGGTGTCATTGCCCGCGCCCGCATGCATCACGTCGTTCATCGTCGCCCCGAGGCGCGCGGTCAGGCTGTCATTGCCGCTGCCGGTGGTGACATCCATGCCCTCGATATTGACGACGCTGGCGCCCGCGGCCGGGGTCGAGGCGGTGTTGAGATCGATCACCACATCGGTGCTGAGCGCCGCCAGATTGCCCTGCCAGTAGTCCCGCTGGCCATAACCGCCATCGATCTGATCAAGCCCCGCGCCCGAGCGCAGAGTGTCATTGCCCGCACCGCCGTTCAGCGTGTCATTGCCCGATCCGGTCATGATGACATCGTCGCCACCATCGCGGTCGGTGAAGCTGAAGCGCTCGATGCCCCAGAAGGCGATGTCATTGTCGCCAGCGCCGTCGAAGGTGCCGCTGTAGCCGCCGCCCGGGGTGTTTGCGAGATCGGTCAGCCAGACCGAACCCTCGCCCGCGCCGCAGGTGACGATCAGAACGTCATTTCCTGCGCCGCCCTCGGCGATGTCTTCGCCGCCCATGTACATCGTCAGCGTGTCATTGCCCGCGCCGCTGGCGAAATGATCGCTGCCGATGGCGGTTGCGTGGTTGGTCAGCCGGTCGTTGCTGGCGCCCGTGGTGATGTCGAGGCTTTCGAGATTGCGCAGCACGCCGCCATTGCTCAGGACCGACTCGCGGTTCAGGTTGACCACGATCGGGCCGCCATACCAGCCGATGCTGATCTGGCCGTGGTCGTTGCCGTCGCCGCCGTCGATCGTGTCGATGCCGCCCCAGCCGCGCAGATCGTCATTGCCCGCGCCGCCACTGAGCTCATCATCGCCATCGCCGCTGAAGATGCTGTCATTGCCGCCCGATTGGTCGAAGAAGCTGAAATCGCCAAAGCCCGAGAAATAGCAATTGTTTGACCCCATGCCGTCGAACATGCCCGAATATCCGCCGCTCGGAAATTCGGCGCCGCTTCCCGGCAGCGAGAGGTTGGTCAACCAGACCCCATTCGTCGGTGCGGTGTAGACGAACACCAGGCGGTCACTGATGCCGCCGGTGAGGGTGCCGCTGTAACTGTTGGTCACCGTATAGGTGGTCATGGTCGTCCTCCGATCCTGCCGCTGGCCGCGCCAGCCAAGGCCCATGCTGGGCGCATTATAAACCTTGGTTGATACAGAGCCCTTGCGGCAGATCAAGACGTGATCGACCGCGCCCGGCCGTGGTCGGCGGGCCGTGTGGGGGCGGCCTTGCGCCGATGCGTCCCCGCGGTCGCTTGCGCTGCGGGTCAGATTGCGAAACAAGAAGATATGCGTGACATGCCCTATGCCCCCGGTCTGCATCTTCTGCTCGATCTGCATGGCGCAGCGGGGCTCGACGATGCCGCGCGGTTGCAGGACGTGCTCTGCGAGGCGGCGCAGGCGGCGGGGGCGACGGTGCTGGGCGCCGCGTTTCATCCGTTTCCGGGCGGCGGCGTCACTGGCGTGGTGCTGCTTGCGGAAAGCCACATCACCATCCACACTTGGCCCGAGCGCGCCTTTGCCGCCGTCGATATCTTCATGTGCGGCGCGGCCCGGCCCGAACTTGCACAGGCGGTGATCGCGGCCCGGCTGGTCCCTGCACAATCGCAGGTGACGGCGGTGCCGCGCGGGCAGGCTCACATGAACCAGGCGTCCCAACCGGCGTTGTAATAGCCCACAAGCGCATGCGATTGCAGCGTGTTTTCGGCCGCGGGCAGGTCGGCCACGTCGGGGGCGAAGACCTGCGCCTCGGTCCAGATCCGGTCGGAGATGTAGCGCATCCCTTCGGGCAGGCTCAGGGAACGGGGCGCCAGCGGCCGGGTGGAAGCCAGCGCAAACCCCCAGTCGCCGAAGCTGGGCACATAGACATGATAGGGCAGGACCGACAGGCTTTGCCCCGGCACGACCGGATTGCGCGTCGCGTCAAGCGTGTGGATCACCGACCAATAGCCCTGCCGCGCAAAGAGCGGCGAGCCCGATTGCACGACGATCAGCCCCTCGGCCGCCATCCGCTCGGCGAGCAGCGCATAGAACTCGCGCGTGTAAAGCTTTGAGAGCGCAATGGATTTCGGATCGGGCAGATCGACAATGATGACGTCGTAAGCGGCCGTGTCATGCTCGACGAATTGCCAGGCGTCGGTGTTGACGATGCGCAACCGCGGATCATTCAGCGCGCCGCGGTTCAGCGCCACCAGATCGGCATGGCTGCGGAAAAGATCGGTCACCGCGCGGTCGAGATCGACGAGCGTGACATGGGCAACATCGGCGTGGCGCAGCACCTCGCGCGCGGCCAGACCATCGCCGCCGCCAAGGATCAGCACATTTTCGCGCCGCGGCGCCAGCGCCATCACCGGCTGCACCAGCATCTCATGGTAGCGATATTCGTCCTGACTGTCGAACTGGATCGAGGCATCGAGGAACAGCCGCGTGCGGTCGCGAAACCGGGTGAGCGTGATGTGCTGATAGGGGCTCGTTTCGCTGACGACCACCGTATCTTCGTAAAGCGCGGCCTCGGTCACGGCGACAAGGCGCTCGGCCTGCCAGAGCCCGGCGGCGGTTGCGACGAAGGCCAGCGCCCAGACGACGGCCACGCCGCGCCGCAGCCGGGCGCGAAACAGCCACAGCGACAAGCCCGCGACGATCAGGTTCATCACCCCCATCGCGAGCGAGGCCGACATCAGCCCCAGATGCGGCACGATCAGGAGCGGAAAGGCGACCGAGGCGACGAGCGCGCCGATGTAATCGACCGAGAGCACATTCTCGAAGCGGAAGGCCGGGGCGCCGACCTCTTTCAGGACCCGCGCGATCAGCGGGATCTCCATCCCGCAAAGCGTGCCGGTGACGATCAAGAGCAGGTAAAGCGGCAGCGCGACCGCATCCATCCACGCATAAGAAAGATAGAGGGCCGGCGCCATGAAGCCGCCGACAAGGCCAAGCGCGATCTGCGCCCAGACAAACCCCGCCACGGCGCGCAGGATGAAGCGCGAGACATAGGCGCCCAGCCCCATCGCGGCGAGGTAGACCCCGATCACCAGCGAGAATTGCTTGACGCTGTCGCCCAGAAGATAGCTCGAGGCGGTGGCGGCGATCAGTTCGTAGACCATCCCCACCGCCGCGACCAGAAAGGTGGCGGTCAGCAGCCAGTATTCCGAGCCGCGCGGCGGTCTGAGCAGGCTCACGACGACAGGATCACGGCGCCGATGATGATCGCCATCGACAGGAACACCGAACCGATCAGCACCGCCAGCGCGACATTCTGATCCTGCTCGATTTCGCGCACGATCGAAAACGGCGCGATGCGGGTGAGCAGGAACCAGCACAGACCCATGAGCCCGATGCCAAGGAAGCTGTAGAGGATCGTCGAGAGGATCTCGGCCGGGTGAAGTGAGGCAAGCAGGTCCATGAACATCCTTTCACTTGACGTTGGCATTGGCAAATCCGTTGCCGCCACTGCCGACGCGGATCGACGGGATCGCATCGGAACTGTCGGCGCCGATGCCGTAATACCCAAGATAGCCCGCCCCCGCGAGCAGGAGCGAGGAGACCACGACAAAAAGGATGCGCAGCGGCGTCACTCGTCATCCTCCCAATCGGAGCCGTCAAAACGGACCCCGCTGCCGCGCAGCGCCCGCCAGTGCAGCGCCGCAGCCAGCGCGGCAAAGGCAAGCCCAAGCAGGAAGGCCGGCATCGGCCAGGACTGGGCCTCGCGCACCGTCACCTGCACCGCGATGTCGCGCGCGACCCCGGTTTCCGCCTCGCCGTAGCCGGTTTCGGGCGGATCAAGGGCGATCTCGTAAACCCCCGAAACCCTCGGGTGAAAGCTGATCGCCGTGAACCGCGAGCCTTCCGACCAAGCGCCATCGGCGTCATGGCCGCTGTAGATGCCGACCTCGCGACTGGTTTCGAACACCGGTTGATCCTCGGGATCGCTGAGCGCGGGTTCGAGTTGCGCCCAGTCGTTTTCCTCGATCTCTGCGCGCAAGATCAGCTGCGTGCGCCGCCCGGTTGCTTCCAGCGGCACCGGCAGGGCAAAGGGCGTGCGGGCGATCTGGTCAAGCACCACATGCCCGCCGTCAAGGTCGAAGACGACGGCCAGCGCAAGGCTGAGCACGGCGAAGACGGCAGAGCCCCATTTGACGAAAGTGCCGATGTCGCCACCTTGGGCGGTGTCGGGACGCGGCTGCAACGGATGAAGGTCTGCGGGCCGCGGCGGATCAGTGATGCCGAACGCCGCCCAGACGGCCGCCTGATCGGGATAGCGGCTCATCTCGACCTCGGTCTCGCGCGCCGTCTGCACGAAACTCAGCATCCGGCTCGACCCGAGCAGGCTGACCGCGGTCTCCCGGTCGCCCGGTCGCGGGCGCCAGGTGAATTCGCCCTCGATCGAGACGATGCGGCTGGTGGAGGTTTCGTAATAGCGGAACCGTTCGCCGTCGGCACTGGCGGTGGGGGGCGCCTCGGCGCGTTCGACCGCGGCTGCGCCGATGAACTGCGGGCTCGTGCCCTTGCGCCAGCGTCGGGTCAGGATCAGGTGGCGGTCTTCGAGCGTCAGCCAGCAATAGCCGTGCGTGGGCGAATAGAGCAGGTGATCGACCCAGGTCCAGACCTCGACGCCGTCGCGTTCTTCCTGTGTCAGCACGCCGATGATCGTCCAGCTGACGCCGTCGAGTGTCGCCTCCATGCCGATCGCCAGCGGCGATTGTGCGCGCGGCATGCCGGTGTAGGTTTCGAGCAGCCTGTAATTCTCGGTCGCATCGAGCGCCGAGCTGCAATAGGGGCAGATATGGGTGGTGATGCGGCCGCCGCCCAGAATGTCGAGCCCGGCCCCGCAATTCGGGCAGCGGATGGCGACGCGGATTTCGGGGGAAATCATGCCGGGGTTACCTCGAACGGGTCGACCCAGTCGCCCAGGAACCAGCTCCATCCTTGCGGACCGCTTTCGCCCGACAAGAGCTGTCCGCCCGGACCCGCGGCATTGAAGAAGCGATAGGTCTCGCCGAGCGACAGCTCCTCCGGGAAGCTGCCGCGCAGGGCGATGCAGCGGGCGTCCTCGGTTTCGGTGACGCGATAGGCCTTGCCGTCGATATGCAGCACCTCGCCCAGCACCGGCACCTTGCGAATTCTCTGACCCCAGCCCGCGGGCATCGGGCGCTGCACCACCACGTCGCCCTCGTCGATCGAGATCCAGGCGCCCTTGCCTTGCGCTGACTCGCACCAGAATTCATCCCATTCGCCGCGGCCATAGCTGAACCGGGCATGGCCGAGCGGGGTCCAGCGATCGGCGCCGATGCGCGCGGTCTGATGCAGCTGCAAAAGCGAGGGGGCGGTGTGCATCTCGCCGGTCGCGCCCGCGTCGAAGACCTGCCCGCCCTTCAGAAGCGAGGTCGTCCCGCAATAGGGACAGGCGATCATCCGCACGGCGCCAAGGCCGCCGCCGACATCTGCGCCGCAACTGGGGCAATTCACCTTCGACATGGGGCGAGATTGCCGCAAATGCCGGGCGGGTCAACTGCAAACAGGGCCGCAGTCGGGTTCCGGGCGCGCTGGAGCGTACCCGGAACGACGTCGTCACATCGCGGCGCGGCCCGCCAGCAGCGCGGCTTCGAAGCGGCGGGTGAAATCCTCGGCATCGCCCAGCGTGCGCTCCCAGGCGCCGGTGGCGAGATGCGCCTTGATCCGTGCAAGCCGCGCCGGGTCATTCGCGATGGCAACGGCCAGATCCTCGTAGCCTTGCAGATCCTCGGCGATGCATTCGGGCAGACCGATCGCGGTGAGCAGGCTCGCCCCCATCCGCGCGGCAAAGGCCCGGCCGCGGGTGGTGATGATCGGCAGCCCCATGCGCAGCGCATCCGAGGCGATGGTGCCCGCATTGTAAGGCGTGGTGTCGAGGAACAGATCGGCCAGCGCCAGCCGGGCGCGGTAGCGCGCGGGATCGGTGCGGGTCGCAAAGATCAGCCGCTCGGGCGCAAGTCCCGCCGCGGCCCAGCGCGCCGTCAGGGCGGCGTGCGACTCCGGGTTGTCGTTGATGATCCAGAGCACCGCATTCGGCACGCGGCTGACGATCCGGCACCAGCGGCTCCAGACGGCTTCGGTCAGCTTGTAATGGTGCGAGACGCAGCAGAAGACGGTGGCGGTCTCGGGCAGGCCTTCCTCGGCGCGGGTGACGGTGGGCAGCTCCGGCACGCGGCCGTCATTGGCCTGATAGCAGCCCGCCACGCGCAGCGGCCGGGGCTTGTATTCGGCATCCATCTCCTCGGGGATCGTCACCGCGTCGCAGATCAGATAGTCGAGTTCGGGCAGCGACACCGGCCCGATATAGCCCAGATAGGTCACCTGCATCGGCGCCGGTTTCTGGCGCAGGATCGCCGGACGCGCGCCCTTGGTCAGGCCGTTCAGATCGACGAGGATGTCGATCTCGTCGGCGCGGATGCGCGCGGCCACGGCGTCGTCGGTCATGGTGTGGATCGGAATATGGTGATCGAGCGCGCCCAGCACGCGCGCGCGGACATCGCTGCCGTCCTCGGGCGACATGTCGTAGCCGTAGATCTCGAAGCGCGAGCGGTCATGGCGTTCGAGCAGCTCGGCGATCAGGAAGCTCATCGCGTGGCGGCAGAAATCCGACGACAGATAGCCCAGCCGCAGACGATCGTGGTGATACCCCTCGAGCGGGGCGAGCCGCGGCGGGGCGAGCGGCACCTTGCGGTTGATCCAATGCGTGCAGATCTCGCCCTGGCGCCGCGGATCGTCGACCAGCGCGAGCGCCGCCAAAGGTCCGGCATGCAGTTCTGCCACCTCGTCGCTGATCCCGGGCACGTTCAGCGTGCAGGGCGGCCAGGAGGTGGTGCGCTGACGGTTGTGCACGAGGTGCTGGATCGCATCGCCCTGGGTCGGATCGATCAGAAGGGAAGCGCGCGCCTCCTCCATCGCCGGGCCGAGCATGCCGCGATCCTCGAAGAGCCGCGCCATCTGGATGTGGATCTGCCGCCGCGCCTCGGCGGGGGGAAGCACCTCGCGCCAGGCGGCAAGGGCGGCTTCGGGGGCGCCGGCCGCTTCCAGAGCCAGACCGCGGCCAAGACCCGCCTGCCACAGCCCCGGACGCAGGCGCAGCGCGGCGGCCAGCGCCTCCGCCGCTTCGGCGGCATGACCAAGGCGCTGCAGCGCCACGCCAAGGTTGTGCCAGACCGGCGCGGCCTTCAAACCGCGATCGGGGCCCGCAAGCCAGGATCGGTAGAGCAGGGCCGCATCCGCGGGATCGGCCTCCTCGGCGATGTTGACGAGTTCCTCGAGGTCCAGTGCGATGACCGCGCGCGCCATATGCGGTGCCAGAACCCCCTGCGCCCCAAGACTTCCGGGTTGGCGCAGTGCCGAAAGGATGGTCTGGGCATCGCCCGGCAGCGGCAGGAACGGAACAACGGATGACAACGCGGGACTCCTTCTGGATGTCGGCCCACAGGAGGCCTCGGGCGGACCTTTGCACGGCAGGGTAAAGGTGCGGTTAATTCCCGTCGCCACCTGTCGATCGACGCAGTTTTCCGCGGATTTGGCCGATTGCAGGACATTTTGGCGCCCGCAGACGGATCTGGCCCGGCCCGAGGGGGTGTTTTCCGCGCGCAGCCCCGCTCTTCCCTCCAATCTTAGCTATTTGAGAAAAGCCATTAACCAGATTTGGGGGATCGCATTCACGATCGGATAACCAGTTGGGCCTACGGTCGGTCTCACGCGTGGCTGGAAAACCCGGCCGCTGCCTGCCGGGGAACCTCGTCAGGGCAGAATGTTGATTTTTTTCATCTCCGGGAACGCAAGATGACCTCCATCGCCACAATGACCACCGCCGAGATCGCAGCGCTGAGTGCTACCGAGGTTGCCGCCCTGCGCCCTGCCGATGTCAAATCCTGCACGAGCCAGCAGATTGCAGCTTTTACGGCCACACAATTTCCATCCTTGACGACCGGGGTCATTCAGGCCCTGTCCGCCACGCAGCTCAAGGGGCTGACGGCGGCGCAGATCGGCGCGATGACGACCGGTCAATTCACCGTCTTCACGGCGACCCAGATCGCGGCGCTGAGCTCGTCGCAGGTCGCGGCCCTGTCCACCGGGCAGGTCGACATCATGACCTCGGCGCAGATCGCGGCGATTTCGAGCGCGGCGATCAAGGGGCTGAGCGCGGCCGATCTCGGGGCGCTGGACTCGACGCAGGTCAAGGGCTTCGGCTCGCAGCAGATCAAGGCGTTTTCGACCGAACAGATCGCGGCCTTGTCCTCGACGCTGATCGATGATCTGACGACGGCCGCGATTTCGGGGATGAGCCTTGCGCAGGTGACCGCGCTGACCTCGGGGCAGATCGGCGCGCTGAGCTCGGCGCAGATCGCGGCGGTGTCCACGGCTGCGATCAAGGGGTTCGAGACCTCTGATATCGCGGCGCTGACCTCGGCGCAGGTCAAGGGCTTGAGCTCGGCACAACTTGCGGCGATGTCGACCGATGGCATTGCGGCCCTCGGGGCGGATGTGATCGACGATCTGTCGAGCAAGGCCGTGGCCGGTCTGACCTCGACGCAGATCGCCGCGATGAGCTCGGCGCAGATCGGCGCCCTGACGACCGCGCAGCTGACCCAGCTGAGCGCTGCGGCGATTGCCGGGCTGCAGACCGAAGACATGGCGACCTTCGCCACCACCGACATCGCGGCGCTGACGACCGCGCAGATCGCCGCGCTGACGCAGGCGCAGGTGGCGGCGATGAGCTCGAGCCAGATCGGCGCCCTGAGCGTGGCGCAGCTGCGCATGCTTTCGACGGCGGCCGTCAAGGGGCTTGAGACCGACGATATCAATGGGCTGAGCGCGACGCAGGTTGCGGCGCTCACCTCGCAGCAGTTGGCGGTGCTCTCGACCAGCAATATCGCGGCCTTCGGCTCGGGGGTGATCGACGATCTGACGACCGCGGCGGTTGCCGGGCTGAGCGCGCTGCAGGTCGCGGCGCTGACCTCGGCGCAGATGGGTCAACTGACCTCGGCGCAGATCGCGGCGCTGACCACTGCGGCGGTCAAGGGCTTCGAGGCCAGCGATGTTTCGGCGCTTGGTTCGGCGCAGGTCAAGGGGCTGACCTCGGCGCAGATCGCGGCGTTCTCGACCAGCAATATCGCGGCCCTGAGCTCGGATGTGATCGATGACCTGACGACGGCGGCGATCAAGGGTCTGACCGCGGCGCAGCTCAAGGCGATGAGCTCGACGCAGATCGGCCAGCTGACCACCGCGCAACTCGCCCAGCTGACTGCGGCGGGGATCGCGGCTCTGGAAACCGAGGATCTGACGACCTTCTCCTCGACCGACATCGCGGCGCTGACCACGGCGCAGATCGCGGCGCTCACCTCGCTGCAGGTTGCGGCGCTGACCTCGAGCCAGATTGATGCCATGACTTCGGTGCAGCTTGCGGCACTGACCAGCGCGGCGGTCAAGGGGCTTGAATCGGCGGATCTCGCCGCCCTCGACTCGACGCAGGTGAAAGGCCTCACCTCGGCGCAGATCGCGTCGATGTCGGCATCGGCGATCTCCGGGCTCGCTTCGGACGCGATCGATGATCTGACCACCGCGGCGGTCAGCGGCTTGACCGCCGAGCAAGTGACCGCGCTGAGTTCGGCGCAGACGGGCGTGTTGACATCGGCCCAGATTGCCGCGCTGACCACAGCTGCGGTCAAGGGTCTCGAAGCGGCGGATCTTGGCGGCCTCACCTCGACGCAGGTCAAGGGCCTGACCTCGCTGCAAATGGGGGTGATTTCGACCGAGGGCATCGCGGCGCTGGGCTCGGACGTGATCGACGACCTGACGACCTCGGCGGTTTCCGGGCTGCGTTTGGCGCAAGTCGCGGCGATGAGCTCGGCGCAGATCGGGCAGCTGACCACGGCGCAGCTTGCCGCGCTGAGCACCGGGGCCATCCGGGGCATCGCGACCGAGGATATGTCGGTCTTCGCCTCCTCCGATATCGCGGCCTTTACCACGCTGCAGATCTCGGCCCTGACGCAGGCGCAGGTCAATGCGCTGTCGTCGAGCCAGGTTGATGCGATGAGCTCGGCGCAGCTTGCCGCGCTGACCACCGCCGCGATCAAGGGGCTTGAATCCGCGGATCTTTCGGCGCTCGACTCGACGCAGGTCAAGGGCCTGACCTCGGCGCAGATCGCCGCCTTGTCGACCGAAAACGTCGCAGCCCTTGGCTCGGACGTGATCGATGATCTTTCGACGGCGGCGGTTGCGGGCCTGACCTCTGCGCAGATTGCGGCGATGAGCTCGGCGCAGGTCGGTGCGCTGACCACGGCGCAGCTGGCGCATCTGACGGCAGCGGCGATTGCCGGGATCGAAGTCGGCGACATGGCTGTCTTCGCCTCTTCCGATATCGCGGCGCTTGGCACGGCGGTGATTGCGGCGCTGACCTCGGCGCAAGTTGGCGCGCTGACCTCGTCGCAGGTCGATGCGATGAGCTCGGCCCAACTCGCGGCCCTGACCACTGCCGCCGTTGCCGCGCTGGACTCGAGCGATGTGTCGGGCCTCGGCGCGACGCAGGTGTCCGGCTTCAGCTCGAAGCAGATCGCGTCGATGTCGACGAGCGCCATCCAGGCTTTGAGCTCGGATGTGATCAATGACCTGACGACGGCTGCGATCCTGGGGCTGACCTCGGCGCAGATCAACGCGATGAGCTCCGTTCAGATTGGCGAGATGAGCACGGCGCAGATTGCGGCCCTGACCACGGCCGCGATTGGCGGTCTCGAATCCGCTGATGTTTCCGGGCTCGACTCGGGTCAGGTGGGCGCGCTCAGCTCCAAGCAGATCGCCGCGTTCTCGTCGGGCAATATCCTTGCGTTGAGCTCGGGAGTCATCGGCAATCTGACGACCTCCGCGGTTGCGGCTCTCACCTCGGCGCAGGTCGCTGCGATGAGCTCGGTTCAGATCGGGGAGATGACCTCGTCGCAGATCGGTGCGCTGACGGTCGCAGCGGTGGCTGGCCTTGAGTCAGCGGATGTCTCGGGTCTCGACTCGGCGCAAGTCGGCGGTCTGACCTCGAAACAGGTCTCGGCGCTTTCGACCGCCAATATCGCGGCCCTCGGCTCCGGTGTCATCGGTTCTCTGACGACCTCGGCCGTGGCAGGGCTGACCTCGGCGCAGATCAGCGCGATGACCTCGACGCAGATTTCGAACTTGACCACGGCACAGCTTGCGAAGCTGTCGATCGGGGCCGTTGCGGGCTTTGACTCCGACGACATCGGCACATTCGACTCCGCCGATATCGCCGCGCTGAGCACCTTACAGTTCGCGGGGCTGTCGTCGGCTCAGGTGGGCGCCTTCACTTCGACGCATATCAACGCCATCACCTCGGCGCAGCTCGCCGCGCTGACGACGGCGGCGATCAAAGGGCTGGAATCGGCCGATCTGGCCGCACTGACGTCGGCGCAGGTCGGGGGGCTCAGCTCGGTGCAGGTCGCGGCGCTGTCGACCGCCATCATCGACTCCTTCAACTCGGCGGCGATCGGCAGCCTGACGACCTCGGCGATCCTCGGCCTCACCTCGGCACAGATCGGGGCAATGACCAGCACCCAGATCGGCGAGTTGACCACTGCGCAACTGGCGCAGCTGACGACTGCGGCGATCGCAGGGCTGGCCTCAGAGGATATCGTCGGCCTCGCGTCCTCGGATATCGCGGCACTGGGCACGGCACAGTTCTCGGTGCTCAGCTCGGCACAGGTGTCTGCGCTGACCTCGGATCACATCAACGCGCTGACCTCGACGCAGATCGCGGCGCTGAAGACCGCGGCCCTGGCCGGACTTGACTCGGCGGATATCGCCTCGCTCGACTCCGCTCAGGTGGCGGGCCTCAGCTCGACCCAGCTCGCCGCGCTTTCGACGGCGGTGATCGCCAACATCGACACGGATGTGATCGACAATCTCACGACCTCGGCGATCAAGGGGCTGACCTCGGCGCAGATCGCCGAAATGACCTCGGGCCAGATTGGCGCTCTCACGACCGCGCAACTGACACAACTGAGCACCGCGGCGATCGCCGGACTGGACTCCACCGACCTCGGGACCTTCGACTCGGCCGATTTCGCCGCGCTGGGCACGGCGCAGATTGCGGCCCTGTCGTCGACGCAGGTGACGGCGCTGTCCTCCGATCAGATCGGTTACATGACGTCGCTTCAACTGGCTGCGCTGACGACCTCGGCTCTGGCGGGGCTCGATTCGGAGGATCTGGGCTTGTTCGGTTCGGCTCAGGTTGCGGGCCTCACCTCGACCCAGATCAAGGCGTTTGACACCGCGATCGCTGGCCTGAGTTCGGATGTGATCGACAACCTGACGACTGTCGCCATCAAGGGGCTGACCTCGACCCAGGTTGCCGCGCTGAGTTCGGATCAGACCGGGGAGCTGACTGCGGCGCAGATCGCGGCTCTGACAACGGCCGCAGTGGCCGGGCTCGAGTCCGATGACCTGTCCGGATTTGACTCCGCACAGGTCGGCGCACTGACCTCCCAGCAGGTCGCGGCGCTCGCGACGAACAGTCTCAATGCCCTCAGTTCCGAATACATCGACAATTTGACGACGTCGGCGATCAAGGGGCTCACCTCTGCGCAGATCACCGGGATGACCTCGACACAGATCGGGGAAATGACCTCTGCCCAGATCTCCGCACTGACCACCGCCGCGCTGGCCGGTCTTGAAGCGGAAGATGTCGCCATCCTGGACTCGGCTCAGGTTTCCGGGCTCAGTTCGACGCAGATTGCGGCGTTCTCGTCGGCCAATATCGCGGCGCTCGACTCCTCGGTGATCGACAATCTGACCACGACGGCGATCAAGGGGCTGACTTCGGCGCAGGTCACGGCGATGACCTCCGACCAGATCAGCCAAATGACCACCGCGCAGCTGGCACAGTTGACAACGGCCGCAATTGCCGGATTGTCCTCGGATCACCTTGGGACCTTCGACTCCGCCGATCTGGGCGCGCTCTCGACGGCGCAGGTCGCGGTGCTGTCCTCGGTGCAGATCGTGGCGCTGACCTCGGCTCAGTTTGATGCCTTCAGCGCGAGTCAGATCGGTGCGCTGACGACTGCGGCGCTCGCAGGGATGGACTCCGGCGATATTGGCGTCCTTGACTCCGCACAGGTGGCTGGCCTGACGTCGACGCAAATCGCCTCGCTGTCGACTGCCACCCTTGTGGGCCTGAGCTCGGATGTGATCGAAAATCTGACAACCACGGCGGTCAAGGGGCTGAGCTCGCTGCAGATTTCCGCGATGAGCTCGGATCAGATCGATGCACTGACCTCGGCGCAGATCGCGGCCCTGACCACGTCGGCGATCGCCGGGCTGCAGTCCGAGGATCTTGCGGGCCTCGGCTCGGCGCAGGTGGTTGGCTTCACCTCGACGCAAGTCTCGGCGCTGTCGACCGCTGCGATTGTGGGCTTGGACGCGGATGTGATCGACGATCTGACGACCTTGGCGATCAAGGGGCTGACCTCCGGGCAGATTTCGGTACTGAGCTCCGATCAGATCGCCGCCTTGACCACCGCGCAACTGGCGCAGTTGACCACCTCGGCGATTGCGGGCCTGACCTCCGAAGACATGACGACCTTTGGCTCGGCTGACCTCGCGGCCTTCACCACCGCGCAAATCGCAGCTCTGTCGTCGGTGCAGGCGCAGGCCCTCGAAGCGACGCAGGTCGACACCATGACCTCTGCGCAGATTGCTGCGCTGACCGCGGCGGCCATCGTCGGTCTGGACTCGGCAGATTTCGCCACGCTCGATGCGACCCAGGTGAAAGGCCTGAGTTCGAAGCAGATCGCGGCGGTTTCGACGACCGCGCTGATCGGGCTGACCTCGACCGTGATCGATGATCTGACGACCACCGCAGTCAAGGGGCTGTCGTCGGAGCAAATCGCGGCGCTGAGCTCGGATCAGGTTGGCAGCCTGACATCTGCCCAGCTGGCGCAGCTGACGACGTCGGCGATCGCGGGCCTTGCTTCCGAAGACATCACGCAATTTGACAGCGCGGACATCATGGCGCTGTCTGCTGCGCAGATCGCGGTGCTGTCCTCGGCGCAGGCAAGGGCGTTGTCGGCGACCCAGGTCGATGTCATGACCACGGCCCAGATCCATGCCCTGTCTTCTGCGGCGATGGAGGGTCTTGAATCGGCTGATCTTGCAACGCTGAGCTCCGCTCAGGTTGCAAGCCTGACTTCGGTGCAGGTCGTTGCCCTGTCGGCGGCGAATGTTGCCGCGATCAGCTCGACCGAGATCGACAATCTGGTGGCTTCGGCGGTCGCGGCGCTCAGTTCCGAGCAGATCGCGGCCCTGAGTTCGGAACAGATCGGCGAGTTCACCTCGGCGCAGATCGCAGCGCTGACGACGGCGGCGCTGGCTGGGCTGAGTTCCGAAGATGTCTCCGGTCTCGACTCGAACCAGGTCAAGGCGCTCACCTCGGTCCAGATTGCGGCGCTGTCGACGTCCAACATCCTCGCGCTGGATGTGAGTGTGGTGGATGACATCTCGACCTCTGCGGTGAAAGCGTTCACCTCCGAGCAGATCTCGGCGATGAGCTCGGATCAGATCGGTGCCCTGACGGCAGCGCAGTTGGCGAAGCTGACGACAAGCGCGATTACCGGCTTGGCGAGCGAAGACATCACCACGTTCGGGACAGCCGAAATCACGGCGCTGACGACGGCGCAGATCGCGGCCCTGTCGACGACGCAGGTCCAGGCCCTGAGCACGACGCAAGTCGATGTTCTGAGCACGGCGCAGCTTGCGGCAATGACCCCGACGGCCATCGCCGGGCTCGAGACGGCCGATATCGTCGCGCTCGACACGGCGCAGGCAGCGGCCCTGAAGTCGACGCAAATTGCGGCGATGGGGACCGAGTTGGTTTCTGCCTTCGAAAGTGCCGATTTCGCGGCGTTGACCACCGGGGCGATCTCGGCCTTGACGACCGCGCAACTCTCGGCGCTGACCTCGGCGCAGGGGCAGGGCTTCACCACCGCAGAAGTCGCGGTGCTCAGCGCCTCGCAACTTGGGGCGATGTCGACGGCGGCCCTGGCCAAACTGACCGCTGCGGCGATCACCGCCTTCAGCACCGCGCAGGTGGCAGGCCTGACGACCAGCCAGATCGCGGCCTTCACGACGGATCAGGTCGCGGGTTTGACCACCGGCCAGATCGCATCTTTCTCGACCGCGCAGATTGCGGGCTTCGAGACGGCCGATCTTGCGGCGCTGAATGCGACCCAGGCGGCGGCCTTCACGACCACGCAGACGGCGGTGATGACTGCGGGGCAGACTGCGGCGCTCTTGCTCTGATGCGGTTGCCGGGGGCCACCCCGGCAGGCGATGACACGCATCGAGGCCACCCTTCGGGGTGGCCTTTCTGCATCGCCAAGGGTCAAGATCGCGGGACCCGCCGCAGTCCCATCTGTGAATTGGGCTGGTTTCGAAGATTGCGGCGAAGCGGAAATGGGGGGCGCGGAGCCCCGAAATCTCGTGGGCCTTGCGCAGGAGGCGCCGCGGATTGCGAGTTCGGCGGCACCGGTGCTGTCTCTCCGTCAAACGGTCGGACACTGTCCTTTGGACGCGGGAAAGCTCTTGCGGGGAAATCGGAGAAGGCCGGGCTCTTCTGCGGTGCTGGCGCGCCGAGGGGCGCCGCGGGGCGCAAGCGCAAGGCCGTGCGATGGGCGCCGTCATTCCGCGGCGCGCATCCGGGGCGCGCTTCAATCTTGCGCGATCCCTGTGTCAGTCAAGCCCGCTTGCGCGGCGTTTCTGTGTCGAAGACGCCCGCCCGGCAGGGTGGGCTCGCGGTCACGCGCGTGTCTTCAGGCCCGCGCGACATCGGGTCGGGTGCCGACGCCCCAGAGTGCGAAACGCCCGTCGCTCTCGATCTTGACTGCGGCGAAGCCGGCAGCCGTCAGATGCTCGGCCAGCGAGCGCGCGGTGAAGCCCGTGCGGGGGAGGGTGCCGATCTGCCCTTCGGCCTGCGCCGCGCGATGGCCATAAAGGATGTCGAGCGGCGATATCGGACCCGCAGCCGAAATGTAGACTGGCTCTTCAAGGTGCCCCTCGGCGACGTGTTTCGCCACCTGCTGCAGGTCGGGCAAGGTCACGAGGAAGAACCCGCCCGGTTTCAGAACGCGCAGGAATTCTCCAAGTGCCACGGCCACTTCGTGAAAGGCGAGATGTGTCAGGCTGTGTGACGACCAGATCGCATCGACGCTGGCATCGGCGAGCATCGACAGGTCCGTCGGCCGCGCGAGGATGTCGGGCGTCACGCTCGGGTCGCTGTCAAGCCGCAGTTCGTGCCAGTCCGCAAGCGGAAAATAGCTGTCGGGCAGCTTCGCGGGATGCGCGAGGCCGCAGCTGACATGCAGCACGGTTCTGAGCTGCTGCGCCACCGGCTGTGCGCCAATGCCGTCGATCGGGGTTGCATCCGTCATGGGGGGCTCCTTCATGATCTGTCACGGGTCGCGCAGGGCTTCGGAAAGACCCCGGACGATGGGGTCGAAGAATTTCTCCAGCACCGAGCGGGTGCCGACATGGATCTCGGCAGAAAGCGTCATCCCGGGCAGCAGGGTGGCCGCCTCCGGGAGATTGGTCAGATGCGTGCCCGGGTCGAGCTTGACGTGGCCGGCATGGATCGATTCAGTCGCGCCCTCGGGCCGGAAGCTCGCATGTCCGACATCGGTCAACTTGCCGGAAAGCTTGCCATATTGGCGCCAGGGGAACGCATCGATCTTGAGAGAGACTTCGTCTCCCGCGACGGCGCGCCCGACATCGGTCGAGCGCAGTCCGATTTCGGCGATCATCGGCACATCGGTCGGCACCAGCACCACGACGGGATCCCCCGACGGGATCAGACTGCCCACGCCCCCCTCGGCCACGCGCAGCACCACGCCCGGCCGCGGCGCGATCAGGTCGGACATGTCCCGCACCGAGCGCGCCTTCGCCAGCTGCTCGTCGATCATTGCGAGGCGCGGACGCGCCTCGGCCAGCTGTTCGGTGATGCTGCGTTTCAGGCCGGTTTCGTAGAGCTGCAATTCCGCGACCGCGCGCTCGCGCCGATCGTGCAATTCGCTCAGCCGGGCCAGATGAGACCGCTCGTCCGCTTCGGCGCGCAGCCGCATCAGCCGGGCATCCAGCACCGCCAGTTGCGAGCCGCTTTGCCGTTCGAGAAGCGTCGTGCGCATTGCCTCGACTTCGCGCAAGATCTCGAGTTGCGCGCCAAGCCCTTGACCGTTCTCGTTTTCTGCCGCGATCATCGTCTCAGCCGAGGCGATTTCCGCGCGCAGCGCATCGCCGTGGGTGCGGCTTTCTTCACGCCGCTCGGCCAGAACCTTGGCCTCGGCCCGAAGCGCGTCGGTGTCGTCCGCCAGCATGCTGCCATCAAGTTCGGCCGACAGGCGGGCGATCTTGGCGCTGAGCGCATCGCGCTCGGCGCGCAGGGACGACAGATCGGCCTCGGGCATCGTCGGGTCGAGCCGCGCAAGGACCTGACCCGCTTCGACCACGTCGCCGGGCCGCACCATTATCGCATTGAGACGGGCCGACGCCGCCGAGCGCAGCAGCATCGGGGCCTCGGCGCCCGTCAACTGACCCGATGCCACGACCACGATATCGACCCGCAGAAACGCCGATAGCGCCACCATGACCGCCATCATCCCGGCCGCGATATAAGGCCAGAGCCGCAGCAGCAGCGGCACGGGCTCTGCCTGAACCCGGTCGAGTTCATCCTGAAACGCGATCGCCTCGCGGTCGAGGGCACCGAGCTGGCTCATTCCGTCTGTCCTGCCTGTTGCAGCCAAAGGTGACGATAGGTGGCCGAGCGCGCGAGCAGCACGGCATGCGGCGCGAAATCCTCGATCCGGCCGCGGTCGAGCACGAGGATCGCGTCGGATTTTGCCAGCGAGCTCATCCGGTGCGAGACCACGATGACGGTGCGGCCCTTGGCGATCGCGGCGAGGTTGCGGTTCACCACCGCTTCGGATTCGGGGTCAAGCGCGCTGGTCGCCTCGTCCAGGATCAGGATCGGCGGATCGGCAAGCAGCGCGCGGGCAAGGGCAATGCGCTGGCGCTGCCCGCCCGAGAGGTTCGCGCCGCCCTCCTCGACCTTGGTGTCAAGGCCCTGCGGCAGGCGGGAAATGAACTCGTCCGCGCCGGCAAGGGTGGCGGCGCGCAGCACCGCGTCATGGCTCGCATCGGGGCGGGCCAACGAGATGTTTTCGCGCAGCGTGCCGCGGAAGAGGACGTTTTCCTGCAGCACGATGCCGACCGAGCGCCGCAGATGATCAAGGTCGATGTGGCGCGTGTCATGGCCGTCATAGAGGATGCGCCCGGATTGCGGCGCGCCAATGCCCTGCAGAAGCCGCGTCAGCGTGGTCTTGCCCGAGCCCGAGCGTCCGACGACGCCGATCACCTGTCCGGCCGCGATGTCGAGCGTCAGCCCGTCCAGCGCCGGGGCGGGCGCACCCGGATAGGTGAAATGCACCTCCTCGAGCCGGATCGCACCGCGCAGCGGCGGACGCACGGGCCGCACCTCGGGGCCGCGTTCGGGCGGATGATCCATCACGCCGCGCAGCGTGCGCACAGCAAGCGCGGCTTCCTGCCATTCGTTGATCAGGCCGACGATCTGCACGAGCGGACCGGTGACGCGTCCCGAGAGCATCGAAAAGGCGACGAGCGTGCCGACGCTGATATGGCCCGCCAGCACCTGCTCGGCGCCAAGGCCCAGCACCGAAACCTGCATCACCCGTTCCATCAGCGAGGTCAGCGCACTGACGGTCGCGGCAAGGCCGCCGACGCTCCACTGGCTGCGGATGGTGCGCCCGAGCGCGGATTCCCACAGCCCGCGGCGCGTGCCCTCGAGCACCAGCGCCTTGACGGTGCGCATGTTGTGCAGCGTCTCGACCAGATGCGCCTGCCGCCCGGCTTCGGCATCGTAAAGCGCGGAGAGGCGCCGTTGCAGCGCCGGCAGAAAGAGCGCGAGCAGCCCCGCGATCACCAGCGCAAAGCACAGCACGACCAGCGTCATCAACCCCGAGAGCATCGCCATCAGCGTCAGCAGAACCGGCAGCAGCGCCGCATCCAGCATCGTCTGAAACAACCGCCCGACCAGAAAATGTCGAATTTTTTCGGTCAGTTGCATGTTGCGGGCCAGAACACCCGCCGCCGTCGTCTCGAAAACCGAGAGGGGCAGCGACAACAGATGCGCATGCACCGCCGCGCCGATCCGCGCGTCGAGCCTGCCGCCGCAGATCTGCATCAGACGCTGGCGCACATAGTTGAAGCCCGCGTCGAACAGCACCAGAAACACATAGACCGTCAGCACCGCGGTCAGCGTGTTCCAGCTGTGCGAGGAAATCACGCTGTCGATCATCACCTGTGTCAGGAAGGGCAGGGCGAAGCCGATCAGGTTGCTCGCCACCACTGCGGTTGTCACGGCCGCAAAGAGCCGCTTTTGTTCCAGCAGCGCCGGCACGAACCAGCCCAGACCGAAGGGACGCCGCGCGCCCTGTTCGGTCTTGCGCAGCCGCGCCAGGATCAGCCGCCCGGACCAGCGCGCCTCGAATTCGGCGCGGGGCAGGAAGAGGATGCCTTCCCCTTCGCGCGCGGGGTCGAGGATGGCGGCATGCGGGCCGGTGGGCAGCTCGACCGTATGCGCCAGGATGAACCAGCGGCCATCCTTGCCCTCGCACAGCGCCGGATAGGCCGAACCAAGGCCCTTCGCGGTGCGCCACGTCCCGTTCGTGATCTGGCGCGCCCGGAAGCCCGCGCGCTGAAAGGTCGCCTCGATCCGGGGGGCGATGCTGCCCTCTTCCAGCGCGGGCAATTCGGTCACCGGCAGGGTGACGCCGTGATGCAGGCAAATCAGGAACAGGCCCCTGAGCGCCGTCATCTGCGGCGAGCCGAGGGCAAAATCTTCCTGTTGGCGGGGCGAAAGGGCATGTGTCATGCGCGCAAGCTACGCGAGCTTGATTAACAGTACCTTTCCAAACGTAAGGAATTCAGCCCTGTCGAGGCCCCGCGCGCTGCGCGCAAGCCCCCGATTTCGGGCGGGTTCCGGGGGGCTTTTGCCGACTTGCGGGGCTTTGCCGCGTCTTCCCCTGTTGCCAGCCGGGCCATTCGCGGTAAGAGGAGCAAACCCCGTGTCTGGCACGACGCCGGACATGACGCGCGCCAAAACGGAATGATCACGATGACCGAAGACACGAGCAGGCTGGTTCTGACTTGGGCGACGATCGCGGCGATGGCGATCGGCGCGGTGGCGCACTGGATCTTTCCCGGTCTTGGCGCGGGCTGGGTCGAGGGTCTTGCGATGCTCTCGGTCTTCCTGACGGGCGGCGTTCCGGCGGCGATCCGGGC
>NZ_QJTK01000026.1 GCF_003217355.1 Rhodobacter viridis
TTCGGCATCGATCAGGATCCACTTCTTCTCGATCTCCGCCGGTTTCGCGGTATAGGTTTTCATTGTCGATCGCCCTTTGAAGGGTTGGGAAACTGAATGCGGGCTTATCCGCGCTTTCCAAAAACAAATCAAGCACCCACAGCAGAATTATCGCAATCCATTTCAATGGGTTATAAAATGGGTATCAAAATACCCCATGCCAGCGGCCTGATTTGCCACGGCAAATGCCCTTCAGCATCCGCCGTGGCGTTATCGTCCAAATCAATCAGTCGCAGGTGACCGGAGCCCCCTTCGCGAGGGCCTCCTGCCACGTCGGCCCCAATTGCTCGCGCGCGGAAAGCGCGTTGCGCGCCTCTGCAGAGCCCTCGGGGATCACCTTGACCACCATGGCCTGATTGTGATCCCCGCTCCAGAATTCGGAATTCGCAGTATCACCGACGATGATGAATTTGTCGCCACCGCGCCGAATGACCTCGATCGCCGCGGTGCGGAACGTCACATTGCGTGCTCCATTCTGACCACAGGCGGGCGCCGCGACCGTCGAAACCTTGAAAGTATCTTTCGACATGGGTTGTATATTGGTCTGGGCGCAGGCCGAGAGTGCCAACCCGATCACCAGAACAAGTGCAGCGTCAATTTTCATCGCTTCCTCCAAAAAGTCTTCGCTCTCAGAGTGATAGCAACTGGAAACCGGAGTTCAATAGCTGTCGCATGCCCCGGATGACGCACTAGGAAAGTGCTTTCGGCGGGATCGCATAGGTCATCGAGGCGCGTGCGACCGGCTCCCCCTGCCCTTCGGAAAAGATCAGGCACTCGCCCACCGCCAGACTGCGGCCAAGCTTCAGCACCCGAACCCGCGCAATCAGATCGACGCCCGCCAGCGGCTTGCGCAGGAAATCGATCGTCGCATTCGTCGTGACCGCCAGTGCCACCGGGCCGATGCGCGCAAGGATCGCCAGATAGATTCCCACATCGGCCAGCGCGAACATCGTCGGCCCCGAGACCGTTCCCCCCGGCCGCAGGTGGCTGTCATCAACCTTCAGCCGGATCACCGTTTCCGCGCCCGCTTCAAGCACCTCGAACATCCCGGCCACCTGCGCGAAATCACTGCGCAAGAACGCAGTCAGCGCCGCCACATCCATCTTTTGTTGCATCTTGTCTCCCCGACAGCGCAGCAAGCTTCCGGCAGTGCCCACAAATTGCAACCCTGCCCTGCCCCGGCAGCGCAAAACGTCGCGTCACGCCCAAAAGGCAAAGGCGCCGCGGCCTTCACCGCAGCGCCCCTTGATCCGTTCAACGCGTCTCAGACGGTCGCTTTTGCCCGCCGACGCAGCGCCGCCAGACCGGCCACGCCCATCAGCAGCAGCGGAGCCGTGGCCGGAAGCGGAACCGGCGCGGTGCCATCGACCGACAAATTGTCGAGCGCCCAGCTTTCGTCGCCACCGCCCTGCCAGCCGGACCCGCTCGAGAAGAACGAAATCGTCGAGGTCGGGGTCAGCCCGCTCAGATTGACCGACACGTGGAAGGCGCCATCCGCCCAACCCGCGCCGAAGAAGTTGTAGGGCGAGACCAGAGAGCTTGCGCCACTCGGGATCGACGGAGCCCCCGAAGCCTGCGCCGCCGAAAGCGAAAACACGGTGACCCCGTTCACGGCGATATTGAACCAGTCATCGCTGTAATATGCGCCGTTGGCAACGCCATCCCAGCTGTCGATCGTTGCCAGATCAAAGCTGAGCGTCGCCGTCGAGCCAAGCCCGCTCAGCGTCAGCGTGGTCGCCGACGCCGGGTTGCCCGCGGAGCTGTTCTGCAGGAACTGCCCCGAAAAACCGTAGCTGGCATAATCGCCGACGGCGGCCTGCGTGGTCACGCCGCTCCATTCGGCGCCAAGCGCACCATCGAAATTCGTGCTGTAAAGCGTCGTAGCCTGCGCCGCCGCGCTCGACAAAAGCAGCCCAAGCGCTGCACCAAGGATTTTTTTCATGATACCCCCCTTCCGAGTATTGGTGAATTTTGAAGAGAGGTTAAGATTCTGTCAACAAATCCTCGGGAAACCTGTTGGTTCCATTCCCTCAACAACGCCAAGCCGCCCGCAGACAAGGATTGATGCGGCGCGGCAAATGGGGAATTCTGGCCGAAGGGCAGGGATGTTGTGCAATTTGCCCGGAGGGGGCGACATGACCGATCTGGTGGAGTTCGAAAAGCGTGGCGCCATCGCGCAACTGACCCTGAACAGCCCGGGCACATTGAATGCGCTCTCAGATGCGATGCTGGCGGCGCTGGCGGATCGTTTCAGCGCCTTGGCCGCGGATGCGACAGTGAAGGTCGTGGTCCTGAAAGGCGCGGGCAAGGCGTTTTGCGCGGGCCACGATCTGAAGGAAATGCAGGCCGGACGCGCTGCCCCGGATCAGGGCCGGGCCTATTTCGCCGATCTGTTCACCCGCTGCGCTGCGGTGATGCAACAGATCCCCACCCTGCCGCAGCCGGTCATTGCGCAGGTGCACGGCATCGCCACCGCCGCGGGCTGTCAGCTGGTGGCCAGTTGCGATCTGGCCGTCGCCGCCGAGGCCACGCGCTTTGGGGTGAACGGGGTCAACATCGGGCTGTTCTGCTCGACGCCGATGGTGGCGCTCAGCCGCGTCGTGCCGCGCAAGGTCGCCTTCGAAATGCTGACGACCGGGGAATTCATCGACGCCGCCCGCGCACGCGAGGTCGGGCTGGTGAACCGAGTTGTGCCGCACGCGGAGTTGGAGACGGCCACGACGGCGCTCGCCGAGACGATCGCGGCGAAACTCGGCGCGGCAGTGAAGGTCGGCAAGCGCGCCTTCTACGAGCAGATCGAGATGGATCAGGCCGCCGCCTATGCCCATGCGGGCGCGGTGATGGTGGACAACATGCTTTTCCGGGACACCGCCGAGGGCGTGCAGGCCTTTCTGGAAAAACGCAAACCGGATTGGGCCTGAGGGGCCAGCGCCTCAGCGCAGCCGCCGCGTGATCGCCGCCGCCTGCCGGGCGCGCTTGACCGCCTGACGCGCCGATTTCGCGGCCTTGCGCTCGGCGGGCGTCATCTGCGACGGAGCTTTGCCCTTGCCCGCCGCCAGCTCGATCCCCTTGTTGACACCAAAGCGCAGCAGGCGGCGCAGGATCATGTTCCAGACCATCTGCAACAGCTTCATCGGATCCATCTTACTCCTCCTCGAACAGTTCGGTCTGACCAACCATGTCGCCCTCGTCGTCCTCGGCCCCCGGCATCGGCCGGTTATCGAGCAGACCCGCCGCACGCAATTCCTTGATCCCGGGCAGGTCGCGCGCCGATTCAAGGCCGAAATGGTCGAGGAACGTCTCGGTCACGACAAAGGTCACCGGGCGGCCCGGCGTCATCCGCCGCCGCCCGAGCCGGATCCATTCCAGCTCCAGAAGCTGGTCGATCGTGCCGCGACTGACCGCAACGCCCCGGATTTCCTCGATTTCCGCCCGCGTCACCGGTTGGTGATAGGCGATGATCGCCAGCGTCTCGATCGCGGCCCGGGACAGTTTCCGTTGCTCGACCGTTTCCTTCTGCATCAGGAAGCCCAGATCGGGCGCGGTGCGAAAGGCCCAGGCGTCGCCGATCTTCACCAGATGCACGCCGCGCCCCTCGTAACGCCGCCGCAGATAGGCGAGCGCCTCGGCCGCATCCGAGCCATGCGGCATCCGATCCTGCATCTCGCGCACCGTCACCGGCTCGGCCGCGGCAAACAGGATCGCCTCGATCATGCGTTCCTGCTCCGCGAGCGGTGGCGCGTCGAAAAGCGATTTTTCGTTCGGATCGTAGCGGCTGTCACTCATGAGCTGGCACGCGGCGTGGTTCGGGCGCGGATGGTGATCGGCGCGAAGGTTTCGGTCTGGCGGATCTCGATCTGGCCCTGTTTCGCCAGCTCCAGAGACGCCGCAAAGGTCGCCGCCGTGGCGGAGCGGCGCCGCTTCGGGTCCGCCCCCCAGCCATCGGGCAGATAATCGGTCAGATCGGTCCAGGCCCCGGCATAGCCGATCAAGGGCCGCATCCGCTCGAGCGCCTCTTCCATGGTGAAAACGTTCTTGCGATCAAAGGCATAGGGGCGGAATTCGTCGCGGGTACGGATCCGCGCATAGGCCTGCATCAGTTCCAGCAGCGTCGCGGAATAGGTGACCTTGCGCACCCGTTCGATCGTTTCGCTGAAGCCGCGGGCAAAGAAGTTGCGCCCCAGTTGATCGCGCCCCATCAGCGTCGCCGCCGCCTCGCGCATCGCCGAAAGCCGTTCGAGCTGAAACGCCAGATGCGCGGCAAGATCTTCGGCCGAGGGGCCGTCGTCACCCGGCTCGGGCGGCAAGAGCAGGCGCGATTTCAGAAAGGCGAGCCAGGCCGCCATCACCAGATAATCGGCGGCAAGCTCGATGCGCAGCGCCTTCGCCTCGTTGACGAATTTCAGATATTGCTCGGCCAGCGCCAGAACCGAAATACGCCGCAGATCGACCTTTTGCGTGCGCGAGAGCGTCAGCAAAAGGTCCAAAGGCCCCTCGAAGCCGTCGACATCGACGATCAGCGCCTCGGCCGCAAGCCGCTCGCTGACACTCGTGCTTTCAAAGAGGCTTGCCGTTTCCTCAGCCATCCGCGCCGCCGCCGCTGCCAACGGCGTCAAATTCGGCTGCAAGGGCGGCCAAGTCAACCTCTGCGGGTGCGTGGCGGAAGCGCAGCGCCGCCTCGGCCCGCAGGCTCGCTGCGGGGCTCAGACGCCCGGCCGCGGCCACGGTTTCCTCGAATTCGGCGCGGGTGCCATTGCAATGCAGGATCACATCGCAGCCCGCCGCCAGCGAGGCCGCCGCACGGTCCGCATAGCGGCCCGACAGCGCCTGCATCCCGATATCGTCGGTCATCAGAAGCCCGGCAAAGCCGATCTCGTGCCGGATCAGATCGATCATCCGCGCGCTTTGCGTGGCGGGGGCGCCGTCAAATGCGGTGAAGCGGATATGCGCGGTCATGCCCAAGGGCAGATCGGAAAGCGCCGCGAAGGGGGCGAAATCATGGCTGCGCAGATCCTCGGCCCCGGCCGTGACCACGGGCAGATCCTTGTGGCTGTCGGCCTCGGCCCGGCCATGGCCCGGCATGTGCTTGAGAACCGGCAGCACGCCGCCCGCCAGCAGGCCATCGGCGGTCGCCCGGGCGTTCCGCACCACGGCATCGACGTTTTCGCCAAGGCAGCGGTTGCGCAGGAACGGATGCGTCTGCCCGCCCGCGATATCACAGGTCGGCGCGCAATTGCCGTCGATGCCCACCGCACGCAGCTCGGCCGCCTGCAGCCGCGCGCGCAGCCACATCCCCCGCGGACCGCGCAAGAGCGCGTCATCGAGCGGCGCCGCCCAGTCGCGCCAATGTGGCGGCTGCAGCCGTTGCACCCGCCCGCCTTCCTGATCGACAAAGATCGGCGCCTCCCGCCCCAAGGCCGCGCGCAGATCGGCGGTCAGGCGGGAAAGCTGCGCGGGGTCTTCGACATTGCGGGCAAAAAGGATCAGCCCCCAAGGGTCGGCCGCGCGCAAAAACGCGGCTTCATCGGCGCCCAGCACCGTCCCTTCGACGCCCAGAATCGTGGCGCCACAGGGGCTTACTTGATCACGGTCGGAATGCAATTTGCCCCCTCGGCCACCAGCGCGGCGCAGAACTGGCGCGCGTCCTCGACGCCCTTGAACCCCGAGACGCGCAGCCGCCAGAAGCTGCGCCCACCCGAGGCCGCTTCCTGCACGATGCGTTTCTTGCCCGCCATGAGCGCGTCGAACCGGCCCGCGATGCGGCCCCATTCGGCGCGCGCTTCGTCGGGGCTGTCAAAGGCGCCCAGCTGCACGACGCGGGTGCCCGACGGCAGATCGGCCGCCTTGAGCTCGACGGATTCGGGGCCCGCCAGCGCCGCGGCAACGGCCTGTGCGGCGGCTTCGGCTTCGATATCGGTGGCCGGACGCGGTAGCGGGCGCGGCGATTTCGCGATCCCCGGAACATCGGCCGGGATCGCAGCTTCGGTCGGCGCAGCCTCGCTCGGCGCAGCGGCGTCGTCGGGTGCCTCGGGGGCGGCCGCAGCTTCGGCATCGGCCGGAGCTTCGGGATCGATCGCAGGCTCGGCGGCCGGATCGGGCTGCGCGGCGGCCTCGGGCGCGGGCTTCGGCGGCGCCGCACTGTCGGGCACCGGCACCGGCGGGCCTTCCATCGCCAGATCTTCGGTCTCGGGCGCCGAGGTCACTTCGGGCAGCGGCTTGAGTTCGGACATCGGCGCATCATCGGGCGACAGCCCGGTGGGCGGCGGCGCCAGCACGACACGGCTCGGCCCCGGCGCGGCAAGGCCGGAGCCCGCCACCTCGTTCACCGCAAGCCCGACATGGGCGGCCATGGCCCCGCCCGGATCTTCGGGCGCAATCCGGGCCGGGCCGGCGATCGCATGGATGATCGGCACGCCGGACACATCACGCACGGCCAGACGATAGCCCCAGACAATGACCCCAAGGATCAGGGCGCCGGAGACGGCAGCCCCCGCCCATTGCACCCAGCGCGCCGCCGGGGCGGCAGGCGCACCAAGACCGGGGCCAAAATCGCCCCCGCCCTGCCTGCCAAAACCCCCGCCAGCGCGGGTGTCGGGATCGGTCATGCTCGCCCCATATCCGGTTTTCGGGCCATTTGGGCCCTGCCCCCCGGTGGTGCCTTAGCGCATCTCTTCGGCCGGGGTGACGCCAAGAATACCAAGACCGGCCGAAATCACAACGGCCGAGGCCCGGGCAAGGGCGATTTTCGCCGATGAGGCCGCCACATCGCCGTCCTGAATGAAGCGCAGCGAGGGCTCGTCATTGCCGCGATTCCACAGCGCATGCAGGTCCGAGGCGATTTCATAAAGGAAGAAGGCGACCCGATGCGGCTCGTTCGCGCGGGCGGCGATTTCGACCTGACGCGGCCATTCGGCAATCTTCTTCGCCAGCGCGCGCTCGGCCTCGTGGCCGTTGCGGTCAAGATCAGCCGCGGCGAGCGCCGCATCGGTGACATCGATCCCCAGATCGCGCGCCTTGCGCAGCACCGAGGCGACCCGGGCATGGGCATATTGCACGTAGAAGACCGGGTTGTCCTTCGACTGTTCCAGCACCTTGTCGAAGTCGAAATCCAAAGGCGCATCGTTCTTGCGCGTCAGCATGTGGAACCGGGTCACCCCCGCCCCCGCCTGCTCGACCACGTCGCGCAGCGTGACAAAGGTGCCCGCGCGCTTCGACATCTTGAAGGGCTCGCCGTTCTTGAACAGCTTCACCAGCTGAATGAGCTTGATATCCAGCGAGACCTTGTTTTCCGACAGCGCCGCAACGGCCGCCTTCATCCGCTTGACATAGCCACCGTGATCGGCACCGAAGACGTCGATCAGCTGATCGAAGCCGCGCTCGATCTTCGTCCAGTGATAGGCGATATCGGGGGCGAAATAGGTCCAGCTGCCGTCCGACTTCTTCACCGGCCGATCGACGTCATCACCATAATTGGTCGAGCGGAACAGCGTCTGTTCGCGCTCTTCCCAATCCTCGGGCAGCTTGCCTTTCGGCGGCTCCAGCACGCCTTCGTAGATCAGCCCGAGATCCTGCAGGCGCTGCAGCGCCGCCTCGATCTGGCCGGTGCCGTAGAGAGACTTTTCGGAATAGAAGACATCCATCTTCACGCCGAGCAGCGCCAGATCCTCACGGATCATCGCCATCATCGCCTCGGTCGCAAATTCCCGCACCTCGGCCAGCCAGTCGCTTTCCGGCTTGTCGATCAGGCTGGCACCGTATTTTTCCTTCAGCGCCTCGCCCACCGGGATCAGGTAATCGCCCGGATACAGCCCCTCGCGGATTTCGGGCTCAAGCCCGTTCGCCTCGCGGTAGCGTTCATAGGCCGAGCGCGCCAGTACATCGACCTGCGCGCCACCGTCGTTGATATAGTATTCGCGCGTCACATCGTAGCCCGCGAAGTCGAGCAGCGAGGCCAGCGCATCGCCAAAGACCGCGCCGCGGGTATGGCCCACATGCATCGGCCCGGTCGGGTTCGCCGACACATATTCGACGTTGACCTTGATGCCCTTGCCCAGATCCGAGCGGCCGAAATCCGGCCCGGCTTTCAGCGCCGCCCGCACCACATCGGCCCAAAGACCGGGCGCCAGCCGCAGGTTGATGAAGCCCGGCCCGGCCACTTCTGCCTTGGCGATGCGCGCATCGGCGGCCAGCTTCGCCACCAGCCCCTCGGCCAGCGCGCGCGGGTTCATCCCCGCCGGTTTCGCCAGCACCATCGCGGCGTTGGTCGCCATGTCACCATGGGCGGCATCGCGCGGCGGCTCGACCGCCACGGCAGAGGTATCAAGGCCCGCAGGCAGCACGCCTTCGGCCACCATCGCATCCAGCGCGGCAAGCACGACCGCGCGCACATCAGCAAAGAGGTTCATGATCTGATCGCTTCCTTCGTTGCCTCACCCCTGCCAGAGCGGCGCCGTGTCGTCAACTCCGCGCCGCCTTCGGCGCTTGCACTTGGCTTTCGAAGCCGGTTCAATGCCGCCTGAACGGAGGGCCCGATGACCGAACCCGAGGACAAGCCGCGCCCGACCCTGGCCGCGCGGGGCGAATTCGAGACCGGCGAAAGCGGCCTCGGACTGGGCCTCGGGATGGCCTGGGAGAGGCTCGTGGACCGCGAGCGTCCCTTCGACCATGCCCCGGGCGACCTGCCGCCGCCGGACGTTGACCTGACCGCTCTGGCCGCGCGTCCGCTGATCGCCCCGGCGGGCGAGATGGAGCCGAACAGTTTTACCGATTTTTCTGCGCGCTCGCGCAACCTTGCCCGCAAGATGGCGGCCGAGGATCCGGCGACGACGGAACTCGAATTCCTGCACGCGCAACTGGTGATGGCGCTGCGCCGCTCCGACGTGCCCGCGCAGGCGCTGACCCTCTACTTCCGGATCTGGGACGAACACGGTGCACGTCTGGCCCGCGAGATGCCGACGCGCTGGCGCGTGTCCGCCGCGCAATGCTTTGCCGATCACGGCAGAACCGAGGCAGAACGCAGTCTTGGCGCGCAGATGGCGCTGATGTTCGGCCTTGTGAAGCTTTACGAAAGCGAGCGGCGCTTTTCCGGTCTGGCCGCCTGGGAGCTGTTTGCAAACCGCCGCCCGCACAAGGGGCCGCTGATGATGGGGCTTGCGGCTTATGACCTGCGCGAGGGCGATCTGCCGCGCAATCTGCTCGCCCGGATCTGGCGGCAAAGCCTTGATGCGGGACCGATGGGACAGCTGGCCGAGGCGCTGATTTCCGACTTCGAAACCTCGAACCGGGGGCTTTTGATCCGTTTGCACAAGATGGGAAAGCGCGTCGCACCCCGTGCAGATTGACGCATCCGCATTTTTGAGCTAACGCGACCTCACCCGCAATCCGGCGGGCAGACGGGACGCCCGGTTTCATCGCGTCCCCCCCACCCCGCGCGCGGGGCCTCCCCCACGCGCCACAGGACGCCAATGACGAAGTTTACCGATCTCAAGCTCGACCCTGCCGTGTTGCGTGCCATCGCCGATGCCGGCTATGAAACGCCGACCCCGATCCAGGCGGGCGCCATTCCGCCCGCGCTCGAGGGCAAGGACGTGCTCGGCATCGCCCAGACCGGGACCGGCAAGACCGCGTCCTTCACCCTGCCGATGGTGACCATGCTGTCGAAGGGCCGCGCCCGCGCCCGTATGCCGCGCTCGCTCGTGCTCTGCCCGACGCGCGAACTCGCCGCGCAGGTGGCCGAGAACTTCGACACCTATGCCAAGCACACCAAGCTGACCAAGGCGCTGCTGATCGGCGGCGTGTCCTTTGGCGAACAGGACAAGCTGATCGACCGCGGTGTCGACGTGCTGATCGCCACCCCCGGCCGCCTGCTCGACCATTTCGAGCGCGGCAAGCTTCTGCTGACCGGCGTGCAGATCATGGTGGTCGACGAGGCCGACCGGATGCTCGACATGGGCTTCATCCCGGATATCGAGCGGATCTTCCAGCTGACCCCCTTCACCCGTCAGACGCTGTTCTTCAGCGCGACGATGGCGCCCGAGATCGAGCGCATCACCAACACCTTCCTGCACGCCCCCGCCCGCATCGAAGTGGCGCGTCAGGCGACGACCTCGGAAACGATCACGCAAAAGCTGATCCAGATCACGCCGCCGCGCCGCGACCAGTCGGCCAAGGCGAAGCGCGAACTCCTGCGCGCGATCATCAAGGCTGAGGGCGAGGCCTGCACCAACGCGATCATCTTCTGCAACCGCAAGACCGATGTCGATATCGTTGCGAAGTCGCTGAAGACGCATGGCTTCAACGCCGCGCCGATCCATGGCGATCTGGATCAGAGCCTGCGCACGAAAACGCTCGATGCCTTCCGCGACGGCTCGTTGCGACTGCTGATCGCCTCGGACGTGGCCGCGCGCGGCCTTGATATCCCGGCCGTCAGCCATGTCTTCAACTATGACCTGCCGAGCCATGCCGAGGATTACGTCCACCGCATCGGCCGCACCGGCCGCGCCGGGCGTCTGGGCACGGCCTATTCCATTGGCACGCCCGCGGATGCGAAATATCTCGCCGCGATCGAGGCGCTGGTGAAACAGGAAATTCCGCGCGCCGATCCGCCCGAGGGCTTCACCCTCTCGGATGCCGCGCATCGCGAGCCTCGGAAATATGACGACGACAAGGGGCCGCGGTCGCGGTCGCCGCGGTCGCGCTCGGGTCGGGGTCGCGATGAAAAACGCCCGCCGCGGGAAGACCGCGCGCCGGTGATCGTCGCCGTCGAGGAAGACGACTCGCATATCGTCGAGGTGCCCGAGGCGAAACGCTCCGAAGGCCGCCGTCCCGAGCCGCGCCACAGCGAAGCGCGTCGCGCCGAAAGCCCGCGCCCCGAGCCGATCCGCCCGGAAAGCGGCCGCGACGAGCGCCGCTCCGAGCCCTATCGCGACAGCCGTCGGAGCCGCGACGGTGGACCGGCCGTCGTCGGCATGGGCGACCATGTGCCCGACTTCCTGCTGCGCTCGTTCCGCACCACGAAACCGGTGATCGAAGACAAGGACACCGAGGCTGAGGAAAGCACCGAGGCCGAGGTGCAAAACCCGGTCGAGGAAACCTCGGAAAACTGAGCGGTTCCGCTGAAAGTCAAAAGCCCCGGTTTCCCGGGGCTTTTTCTTTGGCTCAGGCGCCGAAGGTGCGTTCCAGAACGCCGAGCCAGTTGTCATGGGCGATCTTGCGGATCAGTTCCTCGCCCCAGCCGTGATCGCGCATCGCGCCGATGAAGCCCTGCAACCCCGCGACATCGCCCAGCACCGCCGGAATCTCCGCGCCGTCGAAATCGGACCCGAGGCCGACATGATCCTCGCCCAGCCGCTCGATCAGATGGTCGAGATGGCGCAACATCGGCTCCCAGCCGCAATCGGGGTTCTTGAGGCCATCGGGCGTCAGGAAACTGACCGCATAGTTCAGCCCCACCATGCCGCGGCTTTCGCGGATGATGTTCAACTGCCGATCCGTCAGGTTGCGCGAGGACGGGCAAAGCGCATGGGCATTCGAATGGGTGGCGACCAGCGGCGCATCGGACAGCGCGGCCACATCGTCAAAGCCCTTTTCATTCAGATGGCTGAGGTCGATCATCACCTTCAGCTTGTTGCATTCGCGAACCAGCCGCTTGCCCGCCTCGGTCAGCCCCGGCCCGGTATCGGGGCTGGAGGGGAAAGCAAAGGGCACGCCATGGCCGAAGATCGTCGGGCGCGACCAGACCGGCCCGAGCGAGCGCAGCCCCATCGCATGAAAGGCGTGAAGCGCATCCAGATCGGCGTCGATCGCCTCGGCGCCCTCCATATGCATGATGCCGGCGATGACATTTTCCGCCATCGCGGCGCGCACCTCGCCCGCGGTGCAGCAGATGCGGAAGGCGCCCTTCGAGGCGCGCTCCATCCAGAGCATCAGGCTTGCCGCCCTGAGCGCCGGATCGGCCGCCTCGGCGGCATCCATCAACGCGGGCAGCGGCAGCCGATAGGGCGGATTGGCCATCTGCGCCATCAAATCGGCATCGTCATGCGCCACGGGCGAGGGCAGATAGATCGCGAAGAAGCCGCCCGCGAACCCGCCCGCGCGCATCCGCGGCAAGTCAAGCTGCCCCCTGCCCTCGCCCGTGAGCCAGATTTCGCGCCGCTTTTCAGGGGCTTCCAGAAGCCGCAACAACAGATCGTTGTGGCCATCGAATACGGGGATCATCGGGCGTCCTTTCCGGCGGGGTCGAGCATCCGGTCCGCGGAGGCCGCGAACAGGCTTTGGGCATAAGCGGTCGTCATCCGCGCGTGGGACAGATCCTCGCGCGCCAGTTCCTCGACCGCGCGACCGTTCTGCATCACCAGCACGCGGTCGCACATGTGGTCGATCACGGCCAGATCGTGGCTGACCATCAGGAAGGTCAGCCCGCGTTCGGCCCGCAGCCGGTTGAGCAGGTTCAGCACCTCGGCCTGCACCGAGGCATCGAGCGCCGAGGTGGGTTCATCCAGAAGCAGGATCTCGGGTTCCAGCATCAGCGCCCGGGCAATGGCGACGCGCTGGCGCTGCCCGCCCGACAGCTGGTGCGGATAGCGGAAGCGGAACGCCGTCGGCAGGCCGACATCGGTCAGCGCCCGCATCACCCGCGCGTCGGTGTCGCCGATGCCATGAATGGCAAGCGGCTCGGACAGCGTGCGGTCGATGGTGTGGCGCGGATGCAGGCTGGCATAGGGGTCCTGAAACACCATCTGCACGCGCGCGGCAAAGGCCTTGTCACGCGGCGATTTCAGCTTTTCGCCGCCGATGCGGATCGCGCCGGAGGAGATCGGCGCCAGCCCGCAGATCGCCCGCAGGATCGTCGATTTGCCCGAACCGCTTTCTCCGACCAGACCGAAGCTGGCCTTGGCGGGCACACGCAGACTGACCCCCTCGACCGCATGAACAGCGCGGCCATGGGCACGGAAAGTGACCGAAAGGTCTTCGATTTCAATCAGATCAGACATTGGCCCAAGCCCCCGTGCGATCAAGCCCCGGCAGCGGGGCGCGAGGGCCCCCGATCCGCGGCAGGCAGTTCAACAGCCCCTGCGTATAGGGGTGTTTCGCCGCCATCAGCTCATGCGCCGCCAGTTCCTCGACGATCTTGCCGCGATACATCACCAGCACCCGGTCGCAAAACCGCGCGACGAGCCGCAGATCGTGGCTGATGAAGATCAGCCCCATGCCGCGGCTTTTCACCAGACCATCCAGAATCGACAGGACTTCCGCCTGCACCGTCACATCGAGCGCCGAGGTCGGCTCATCGGCAATCAGCAGGTCGGGTTCAGGAATGAGCATCATCGCGATCATCACCCGCTGGCCCATGCCGCCCGACAGCTCATGCGGCCAAGCCTCCATCACCCGTTCGGGGTCACGGATCTGCACGGCTTCGAGCGCCGCAATGGCTTTCTTGCGCGCCTCGGCCCGGCTGATCCTGTCCCGGCGCAAGAGGCCCTCGGTCAGCTGCGCGCCGATCCGCATCACCGGGTTCAGCGAATATTTCGGGTCCTGCATCACCATCGCCAGACGCGGGCCACGCAGGGCGCGCATCTGTTTTTCCGAGGCTTTCAGCAGGTCGATGCCGTCGAACTCCATCCGATCCGCCTCGATCCGCCCCGGCGGGCGGATCAGACGCAGCACCGAGCGCCCGGTGATCGTCTTGCCCGAGCCGCTTTCGCCGACGATCCCAAGCCGTTCACGGCCAAGGGAAAAGCTGACACCGCGCACCGCCTCGACCGGGCCGGTCTCGGTGGCAAAGGTGACGCGCAGGTTTTCGATCTGCAACAGGCTCATCGGGCGGCACTCCGCGGGTCAAGGACATCGCGCAGACCATCCCCCAGAAGGTTGAAGCCGAGCGAGACGGTGAAGATCGCAAGGCCGGGCATGGTTGCGACCCACCATTGCTCGAACAGGAACTTGCGCCCAGACGAAATCATCAGCCCCCATTCCGGCAAGGGCGGCTGCACGCCAAGGCCAAGGAAGCCAAGCCCGGCCGCGATCAGGATCACCCCGGCCATGTCCAGTGTCACCCGGATGATCACCGAGGGCAGGCACATCGGCACGACATGGCCCCAGATGATCCGCCCCGCCCCCGCGCCCTGCAGACGGACGGCGGCGATGTAGTCCGAATTGCGCACGGTGAGGGTTTCCGCCCGCGCGACGCGGGCATAGGGCGGCCAGGCCGTCAGCGCGATGGCAAGCACCGCATTCTCGATCCCCGGGCCAAGCACGGCGACCAGCGCCAGCGCCAGAATGAGCTTCGGGAAGGCGAGGAAAATGTCAGTGATCCGCATCAGCACGGTATCGATCCAGCCACCGAAATAGCCCGCGACGGTGCCGATCAGAAGCCCGATCAACGGCGCGGTGACGGCGACAAGGGCGACGATGGTGAGCGTGATCCGGGCGCCGTAGACGATCCGGCTCCAGATGTCGCGGCCGAAATCATCGGTACCCAGCCAATGGCCGGGCGTGCCGGGCGGCAACAGCCGCTGTGCCAGATTCTGCACGAAGGGATCTTGCGTCGCAAAGATCGGCGCCGCGGCGGCCAGAAGGCAGAGCGTCGCGATGATGAAAAGGCCAAGCATCGCCAGCGGGTTGCGGCGCAGTCTGAGCCAGGCAAGCCAGGCCTGCCCCAGCCGGGCCTGACGGCGCGACGCGGGGTTCGGATCGGTCAGCCAAAGGGTAAGCGCACTCATCAGCGGGCCCTCGGATCGACGAGACGGTAAAGGATGTCGGAGAGCATGTTCAGCGTCACGAAGACGACGCCCACGACCACAGTTCCGCCCAGAACGGCGGGCATGTCGGCGGCAAAGAGCGCGTCGGTGATGTAAAGGCCAAGTCCCGGCCAGGCGAAGATCGTCTCGGTCAGCACCGAGCCTTCAAGCAGATAGGCATAAGACAGCGCGATCACCGTGATCAGCGGCACCGAGACGTTGCGCATCGCATGCACCCAGATCACCCGCCATTCCGGCATCCCCTTGACGCGGGCGGTGGTGATATATTCCTGGCTCAGCTCCGTCATCATGAAGCTGCGCGTCATGCGGCTGATGTAAGCCATCGAGACATATCCCAATATCCCGGCGGGCAGGAGGATGTGCGAGAGCGCATTGGCAAAGATGTCCCAGGCGCCGTTGATCGCGGAATCGATCAAGATCGCCCCCGTGTAACGGGTCAGGGTGAATTCGAGCATCATGTCATAGGCCGCATCGAGCCGCCCCGGACCGCCGACCCAGCCAAGCTCGCCGTAAAAGATCAAAAGGCCAATCAGGCCCAGCCAAAAGACCGGCATCGAATAGCCGACGAGCCCCACGAGCCGCACCACCTGATCGGCAAGTGTCCCGGGCCGCGTGGCCGCAAGCACACCGGCCGGCACGCCCATCGCAATCCCGATAACCGTGCCGAGCGTCGCCAGCTCCAGCGTCGCCGGAAAGAACCGCGCGACATCCTCGATCACCGGGGTATGGGTGCGGATCGATTGCCCCAGATCGCCATGGAAAGCGTCGCGGACATAGATCCAGAATTGCAGCCAGAGCGGCTGGTCAAGGCCAAGCGCGGTGCGGGCGGCCTCGTATTGCTCGGTCGTGGCACGTTCGCCGACGATCGACAGCACCGGGTCGATCGGCACGACCCGGCCGATCACGAAGGTCACCAGCAAAAGGCCCAGAAGCGTGATGGCAAGCGAGAGAAGACCCCCGGCAGCATGGCGCGCAAGCGCAGGCAGGCGGGAGGGCGGGGCGGGGGAAGCGTCGGATGTGGTCATGGGCAAAGGCCCCGCCGCGGGAGGGTAGGCCCCACGCGGCGGGATCGTCTTACTTGGTCACGGTCCAGTAGCTGGCCTGATCGGTCGCGCCGCCCGCGTGGAAGCCCTTGACATTGCTGCGCAGCGCATCTTGCCGCGCCATCTGGAACATCGTCACGAAGGCCGAGCTGTCGCGGTGCACGCGCTGCATGTCTTCATACATCGCGGCGCGCTTGGCGGCATCGGGCTCGGCCACGGCCGCTTCCGCCTGCGCCCCCATCGCACCCGGATCCCAGGCCGTGCGCCAGGCCAGATAGCCGGTCGCCTTCGCCTCGTCCGAGTTGTCGGGGTTTTCGGCGAAGGTCGAAGCGTTGGTATGCGGGTCGGGATAATCCGGCCCCCAGGTCTGCAGCGTGATCTGGTGCTGACGGCCGCGGAATTTCTCCAGCACCTGCTTGCCGTCGCCGACATCCAGCGTGACGTTGATGCCGATCTGCCCGAAGGTGTTCTGCACCGATTGCGCGATGTTCATCCGCTCGGGGTTGTTGCGCACGGTCATGCTGACTTCGAGCGGCAGCTTCACGCCGCTTTCCGCCATCAAGGCCTTCGCCTTTTCCAGATCGAGGCTGTAGGGCGTGTCATCCAGCGCGCCCAGGAAGCCCTTGGGCAGGAAGGCCTGATGCACGACCCACTGGCCTTTCAGGATGCTGTCGGCCATGCCCTGATAGTCGACCGCCCAGCGCATCGCTTCGAGCACTTTCGGGTTCGCCAGATCCGCCACCTTCTGGTTCATCGCCAGATAATAGATCTGCCCGCCAACGTCGTTCTGCACGGTGATGTCGGGATTGCTCTCGACCCCGGCGATATCGGTCGGCGTCATTTCGCGGGCAATGTCGATGTCGCCCTTTTCCAGCATCAGCCGTTCGGTCGCGCCTTCGGGGATATGGCGCATCAGCACGTTCTTGATCGGCGCATCGCCGCGCCAATGGCCCTCGCGCGCCTGCAGGACATAGCCTTCGTTCGGCTTGAACGAGCGCAGCACATAGGCGCCGGTGCCCTCGGAATGCGCCTTGAGCCAATCGTTGCCCATGTCGCCATTCACCTCATGCTCCATCGCCGCTTTCACGTCGACGATATAGGCGGGCGTGGCGGTCAGGCAGTTGTAGATGAAGCTCGGCGCATAGGCCTTGTCGGTCTTCAGGATCAGCGTGTCGCCGTCGAAGCTGACGGTCTGATCGACATTGTCCTTGGTCAGCCCGAACTGGGTCAGGATGAAGGCCGGGGTCTTGTCCATCTTGACGACACGGCGCAGCGATTGCGCCGCGGCCTCGGCGGTCAGGGGATTGCCGCTCGAGAAGGTGACGCCCGCGCGCATCTTGAAGCGATAGGTGACGCCATCGGCATCGACCGACCAGCTTTCGGCCAGGCCCGGCACCAGTTCGCCCGGTTTCGCCGGATCGAGTTCGACCAGCGAATCGTAAAGGTTGTTGTTCAGGTCCGCGCCCGAAAATTCAAAGGCTTCGGCCGGATCGATCGAGACGATGTCATCGATCGCATCGGCCACGACCAGCGTGTCGGCGGGCGTTTGCGCGAAAAGCGCGGCGGGCGCGACACAAGCAAGAAGCGCGGCGAAAGCGGCCGCCGGGCGAAGGCTGCGGAGTGATGTCATATGCGGACTCCCTGTCCTGTCTGTTCTTGGCGCGGGACGGTCCAAAGCGGGCAGCCCCGGTCAGACGAAGCTGGCCCGTTCCTTGCGGAAGATCAAGCGCGCGCGAACGCAAGCGCGCCCTGCAGCTGAAAAACCGCGCAAGACTGCCCGTTCGACAGGCAGGACTGCAGCACGGCAGGCCAGAAAATCGAGCCGCGCAAACCACATAGCGAAGACGCCGCGCAGATCTGCGGCCGCGACACCGCTTTGTCGCCCCCGCCCTGACGCGATGCGACCGCCCGATGCGGCCGGTCCGAAACGCCGAAACCCGGGGCGGCGCACAGGTGCAGGAGAAAAGGTCGCAACCGTTTCCGCTGCGTCACCACCGCCCACGCCGCCCCGCGCAAGGGATCGGGAGAATCAGCAATGCCGACACGTCAAGGGCCCCACCCCGGCTGTTTCCGGCCCCGCCCGGAAACCGGGGCCGGTTCGTGGCAACTGCGGCCAAATCGCAAAATTTTGACACAATTGCCGAGGGTTGATGGTTGCGCGTTAACGATCACGGCCACCGCTGCGCGGGAATTATTGCCGCTTGGTTAACAATTTCTTGCTTATTTTCAGGGGTCTCAGGGCCAATTAAGGATTCATTAAGGTTTCTTAGCGCCGTCAAGACGTCGTTAACCTTTTGTTTCCACTTTAGGCGACAATTCCGAAAAGCTTCCTCACTGATGCCGCAGCCCGGGGGGAATATGGTCTCATCAAGCAGGTGCCCAAAGGGTGCCGAGAGCCGAGGAGAACCAACATGGCGTTCACGTTCCGCAAGAAGCACGAGATGAAAGAAGCCCAGCCGGTTGCGGTCGCCGCGGCGGTGGAACAGCAAGAGCAACTGGGCCTGTCCGAGAAGATCGCGCAATACGATTACCTCGAACACCTGCTCGAAGATCTGATCGTCGAACAGGAAACCCTGTCGCGCAACTTCTACGCCAAGCAACGCGACGCCGAAGCCAACGGCGAAAGCGTCGCCCTCGCCTCGGGCGAGATGGTGTCGCGCGACGAGATGACGATCACCGACATCTCCTTCCCCGATTTCAAGCAGTTGAGCGATCTGGCCAAGCGCGTCGTGCCGAACGGCCTGCCGAACGCGCATCGCCGCTTCGTGCTCAAGGCCTGCAGCCCCGAGATGGTGGCGATCGAGGACCTGGAAGAGATGATCAAGCTCTACCGCTACCGCATGGGCGTGGCCGAGCAGGACATCCTCGATCACCGTCCGACGACGATCCTTGAAGCGACGGCGAAGCTGCGCTTCATGTCGAGCCTGATGCTCGACGGCCTCGACATCAAGCATGACTACTTCTTCTACCTCGTCGAGGAATGCTCGATGATCATCGAAAAGATCGAGCGTCGTCGCATCGTCTGATCCGCACCAGCCCAGCCTGCCAAACGGGGTGCAAGCAGGCCGCGCGAGACCCGAGGCATGATGTACCAGTGACCCGACCGGCGCCGGATCGATGCAAACCGACATCTCCGGGTGCCTATTTTCCTCAACTCTGAGAGGAAGGCGGGGTTCTTAACCATTTCTTAATCATTCCTGCGCGAATCGTAATCAAAACAAGGACGTCGGGGCGGATCACCGCGATCGACGGACACGAGGCAAAGGAAGATCGAGATGTCCCCCGAAGACCACAGCGTAAGCCTGCGGCGAGGGCCGTCTTTGAGTGAGGCGGGTGCGGGGTTAGTGGACCGTCCATATGGGCTCCTTATGGACGGTGCATGGAATGCTGG
>NZ_QJTK01000027.1 GCF_003217355.1 Rhodobacter viridis
AATGGGCGATCAGCTTCGCGCAACTGAACGGCTGCGCAGATCGCCCATTGCTCCGTCGGCGCAACCGCGCCAAATTCAGCAAAGGACTCTGGTTTCAGCCGGATGAACATCGGGGGTCACAGCAACGGGAACATCGTGAAGATGCTCACGGCAAGCAACCCCGCGGGTGGCGGGGCTTATAGTCGAATGGAAAGTTCGCTTTAGTTGGTTGCGGGGGCAGGATCACAACATTGTTTCGCGTTCGTCCAAGCACTCAACCTAAAACCAATTCTGAAGGCAGCGTGACTCAACTCACCGGCGCCATCGTGCCTAATTGCGAGGACCCGCGGCGACCCAACCAAAATTGTTCACAACCAAGATGAGGATGACATCTCCTATCATCCCCAGTCAAAAGGCCGTCCAGTTTCCCACGCTACACTTCCCCATGCTTGGCCGTCGTCTTATTTGCTGACTTCCTCTTGTTCACTGGGCACCGCGATCTGAAGCAGCCCTTGCTGATCAATGATCGCTCCACGGCTGATAGCCAATTCGATACCCTCGACCAAGCGCCCTCGTAAGACTTCGCTGGTCGCCTTGAAGCCCAGCGATCTTGCGATCTCAGTTACAAGCTGATCCTTGGTTGCGCCGAAGTTGGCACGAACAATGGCTTCCGCACCGGCCGCAACTTCATCAACGGGAATTGCTTCTGGTTTCCGTAACCCGATTGAACTGGCTTCCGCCCGGTCACGCAAGAAAGGCTGACGCCCAGGAACAGAAAGAAAGTCGCCACAACGAACAACAGTGCCCTTCCGCTCTGCGACATCAGCGGCCGCGTGAATTGCATCACGGATGCGACTGCCTGCGCGCTTCAGACCCCACGCTTCTCTTATGCGTGTCACCACCTCATCGAAGTGAACCGGTCCTTCTGCCTCAACCGCGGCCTCGAGCAAAGCGACAAGCACCCCCCGCGGAACCTCATGAAGTTCCTCCTGATGATGGCTGGGTCGGAGCAAGACAGCTTCGACATAAGCTGGCGTCCTGGCAACTGCGGGCGGTTGTTCATCTGGCACGCCAGATTCAACACCCATGTAGGTCCAATCCCCAACCTCCTCGGCGGTTATCCTGACCTGTGGCGCCACACGCTTCGCCGCGCGAACCTCGTCCTCGGCTTTTGCAGCCTCAATTGCCGCGACGAGACGGGTCATTTCCTGCTGCGGGCGCTGGAACCAATCGGTGCTCCAAATCCGGTGGATATGCCAACCATGGCTTTCCAGAACGGATTGCCTAAGTCTGTCTCGGTCGCGCGCCGACAGTGCGTCATGGTAAGCTGCGCCATCGCATTCGATCCCGAGGAGATATCGACCGGGGCGCTCGGGATCTGCAATCGCTAGGTCAATGAAAAAGCCCGCCAGGCCCACTTGGCGATGAACGTTGAAGCCGCGCTCCTGCAACGCATTGGCCACCTGTTCCTCGAAGACACTATCATGCCCGCGACCTGTCGACTCTGCCAACGTCAACTGGCCAGTTCGCGCATAGTGCAGAAAAAGGCGAAATGCGAACACGCCCTTTCGGCTTTGCGCAAAGTCAGGATCAATGTCTTCGTCAGTCATTGACGCAAAGACCTCGCACCGTTGTTTGGCTCGGCTGATCAGAACATTGAGGCGTCGCTCACCACCTTCAGTTCCAAGTGGACCGAAGCGCATGGGGACCCTTCCACCCGGAACTGTCGGTCCATAGCCCACGGAAATGTAGATCACATCGCGTTCGTCGCCCTGCACGTTCTCCAAGTTCTTCACGAAGAACGGCTCAGAAGGATGCGCGTGGAAATACCCTTCGGTCTCGGGGTGAGCACGCCGCAGGAGTTCGAGTTCGTCGAGGATCGCCCGCCGTTGCGCCACCGAGAACGCAGCGACGCCAAGCGACAAGTCGGGATAGTCCAACGCATGCTGGATGATTGCTTTGGCGACGATCTTCGCTTCGAGGGAGTTGCAGCGCTTGCCGCCGGCGTCGAATATACCATCGGGAATATGGTGAAAGCGCAGGCCCACTCCGGCTTCGGCAGTATAGGGGCTCGGGACAACGAAAAGCTTGCTTTCGTAGAACTGTCGGTTGCTGACGGCGATGAGAGATTGGTGCTTGCTGCGGTAATGCCAACGCAGCATCCGCATCGGCAATCCTCGCGCAGTGAACAGGCCGAGGATGCTCTCGATGTCGGCGACGCGGCTGCCATCATCTTCGTCCTCGTCAGCAGAACCAGTCATCCGCGCAAAGAAAGATGTCGGGGGAAGTTGCCTCGGATCGCCTACGACCACAACCTGACGAGCCCGCGCCACGGCCCCCAAAGCATCGACTGGCTGTATCTGACTGGCTTCATCCATCACGAGCAGATCAAAGTCGATTGCACCCGGCGTCAGGAACTGCGCGACACTGAGGGGACTCATCATGAAAACAGGCTTCAACGCCTGAAGGGCCGGCGCTGCCCGCTCCACCAATTTGCGGATTGGCATATGGCCACGCTTCTTCTGCAACTCGTTTCGCAAAATTCCGAGGGGGCCGACCGCCCCGCCGTCGCGCGGCGGAATGCGCTTGCTATGCGCCCGCACAATTTCGTCGGCGGATACGTGGATCCTCTGAAGATCGAGATCGGAAAACTCCACCACCTTTCGGGAATGCAGCGTTCCGTCAAATTTGCTGATCTCAGGATCAGTCGCGCACATGATCGAGAAAATGGCTTCGTAATATGCCATTTCAAATGCCGGAACGGCACGCTCAGGGGACAGCCGACCATCGGAAAGGCGATTCACAATGTCGGCGCAGCCCAGTGCGCGGCCACGTTCCGCGCGATCCCGGTAGGATGTCCATTGGTACAGGCCCTCGCCGGACTGGCTCCAAGTGTTGAAAAGTGAAACCGCTTTGTCGAATGCCAGACATTCCAGATTGCACCCGGCGGCCGCCTCGATGTCGAGGTCAAGCAAGGAGAGGACCTGCGTAGTGTCACGCAAAATCGATTGCCAGTGGCTATCTATCCGTTCTGCACGGTCCGCCAACTGGAGGTGATCGGCCACACTTCTCGCAAGCTCAAGAATGTCCTGGTTGGCCACCGCCCAGCCGCATGCGGCCTGAAGATCTGGCCAGGACGATTCATTGCCCCTCCACAGACTTCCGAAGGCGCGCTTTGCCCAGCCATCCGCAAGCGCGACCTCCTTCTCGGCCTCCTGAACCGCGCTTATCTTGGCAAGAATATCCAGCCGTTCACCCATTGTGTCCGGGAGTGTCCTGAACAGACGGCGTGAACTTTGCTCGGCATTAACGACGGATGTCGCGTCCGCAATCAGTTCCGTCAGCCGCATTGCTTCAAGAGGACGGTCTGAAAGCTTTGCAAAGAGCTCTGCGGCTGCGCGCAGATTATCGACGCCGGCCAAGCGATTCATGTGCTTTTCGACCGCTGTGCGATCCGGCTCGCGCAACGCGATCTGCCGCATCGAACTCCCCAAATTTCCCAGCGACAGCATCCAGTCCACAACTGCGGCCAATTGCGACACGTCTGATCGCTCACCGCGCCAAAGCGGGCCGAATGCCGCACTTGCCGTTGGCTCAGACCGCGCGAGGAGTTCCTTGGCCACCTTGCCCTTTCGCAGCAGGTCAAGCTGCGCAAGGGTTTCGTCGAGAGATTGGTCTGGGTCAACCAAGCAGGATCGAACCAAGCGGTTCGCCTTGCGCCAATCACCGTTCAAGCTCTTTAAGAGCCCGGTGCCATGGGAGGCAAGAACAAAGCGGGCCGGAGCGAGATCGGTATCCCAAGCAGAATCTGCGAGCTTCCCATCCAATGCCGCTTGGACTTCGCGGTAAGCTCGCACCGCGTCAACCGCGTCCTGCAAAACGCCGGGATTGCGCTCCCAGCTTTGGTCGGCCAAGGCCGAGATGATCGCGACCGGAGCAGATGCAATCTTGTCTGCCAGTCGGCTCAGATGCTCAAGATCCGAAAAAAGCTCAGGAACGGTTTCGCCCAGAACATTGGCGATATCACAAGCGGCCTCGAACTTCGGCAGCAATTCAGAAGCCAGCGATTCAATTTGGGCGAGGTCGTCATTCGTCGTGACCGTGGAAATCTTGGTCAGGACTGGCGACAAGCCATTCAGATCTGAGTGGAAGGCATCCTCGAAAACCGTGTCTTCAAGGGAACGTTTCATTTCCGCATGGCTGGCGCAGAACTCAATAAAATGATTGACTTCTGTCAGATTGGTCAGCCATTGCGGCGCCGAGAACGCGTCGGCGGAGAGAGGCGATGACGCAAGCCTGCGGGCAAGTGCTGTTATTATTCCCGTATCGAGCCAACAGGTCGGCGGCTCTTTGCCAAGCGTAGCGGCAAGCTCATTGATTGGCCTGGCAACGGTGCGCCATTGATCAGCCACCTGCACAAGCCTGGCCGTCAGTCGCTCGACATCCATCGGTGTAATGCTGGACAGTTTTACGCCGAACCAGAGATGGTCAGCTGGATTACCGATTTCTCTGACCCTTTCGGCAAGTTCCGAAACGATGCGGTGGCGCAGGTCAAATTCGTCTTTCGTCCAGGAGCCGGGTTCGGTCAGGACAATGTCATTTGGTTGCTCCCCGGCGTTACGCAGACGGACAAGCTGACCGATGACGAGATAAGGAGTGAGCCCCGAGGGACGATGTTTGCGATGAATTCGCGCGACATGACCATTCAGTTCATCGCGAAGCTCGGTCAATTTTGCATTCAGCGAACCGAGGTCGCCGATGCGCGGCGATCCGCTTTCCCAGGTGCGACGAAGATCTTCCAGGACAGACTTCTTGTTAGCGCGGTGACTGTGCAACTCAAGGCACGCGGCCCCTACCCCTGTGACATCGAGGCGCCGCTTCACGACCTCCAAGGCAGCCATCTTTTCCGCCACGAACAAAACCGTGCGCCCATCTGCCACAGCCGAAGCAATCAAATTTGCAATCGTCTGGCTTTTGCCCGTGCCAGGCGGGCCCTGAATGACCAGGTTACGACCGTTCCTGACCTCGTGGATGGCAAGCGTCTGAGAACTGTCGGCGTCGAGGATGTGAAGCATGTCTGCCGGCGCGATCAACGGATCGATCGGTGCGTCTTCGTGCAGCAATGCCTCACCCGCAGAAAACCCATCCTCCAACAAACCTGTAAGCAAGGGTCGTGAGGTAAGCGTCGCGCCATTCGGCCATATCGAAGGATCGAGGTCGCGGTACATCATGAATTTGGCGAAGGAGAAAAGCCCCAAAATGATGACATCACGGTCGACGCCCCAGCCCTCCTTAGCGTCGATAGCCTGCTCCACGCCGTCGAAGTAAGAGGACAAATCGAAAGTTTCACCGACCTCGAATTCCGGCAGCCGGATACCATGAAGGCGATCCAGGAAGTTCTCAAGCGACAAGTTCCCGGCGAAATCTTCTGGACGAGACCTGAGTTTGAACCTCTCGCCTGCTGTCCCGCGTTCCAAGGTGACGGGGATAAGAAGCAAAGGCGCATGCCGGATGTTCTTCTTGTCCAGAGGATCGACCCACCGAAGGACGCCAAGCGTTAGGTAAAGGACGTTGACGCCCTGCTCATCTTCGAGCGTGCGTGCGTCATAATACAGGTCGAGCAGGCGCTTTTGTAGACCTTCTGGCGTGAATTTTGTCTGGAGCCGCGTGTCGCTATGGCGCGCCGCAACGCCTCGCTCATCGAAATCCTGATCCTCAGGCAATGCAAGCGCTTCGATGACATCGGCGTCTTCGTCTATCGGGTCGGCTTCTGGCGGGGTGCTCCCGTCTGCATCTTTGGCCGCCTTGCGAGATGGTGACCCGGGCACAAAGGTGAAAGCTTTGCCATCACCAACCAGCAGGCGAAAGACTTCGTTGCTTTTCTCGTCGAAGATTTCGATTGTTTTGGTGCCTTTGCCCGACCGAGGCATGTTCAGGAGGCGATTTCGGGCTGAAAGGTCGAGAAGTTCCGTCCGCGCCTTCTCGAGCTTTTCGCTGATAGACCCTTTGCCGGAAAAAATGGATTCCTCGGCGCCAGAATGCAAATCGTCCAAAATATCCTCCTAGCGTATTCACGCGTTCGCGGTCGTCATTGGATATCGAATTGTCGTGTGAGCCGTCGCTCGCGATGAGTGCATGTCGATTCATTATTTCTCGCCCGCCCCGAACCAGTTTTCCAGCCTGAATTTCATCGCGGTGCAGATACTTTGTTCGGTCGGTAGAACCTTGTCCGGCCGCCAGTATAGCCTGAGCGCGGCATCCTCTGGCAAGCCGTGAGGATCGACGCAACGAGACGCGACAATAAAGCCCTCAGTCATGCCTGGACCCTGCGGATATCATGAAGCACTCAACCCTACCTGTCAGGGCAAATGCGGACCAGAACTTCGCTCCAGAGGCGGCGAAAACATTTATTGTCAGTGGGTTAGCGAAAGCCATATTGTAGCCAACGAGTCCACCGTCATAGTTTAGGCCTGTGAAACGACCCACGGGTTGATGATCGTCGGGCCGCAGCCCTCGAAATCCTTGGTGTTGCGGGTCGCCACGGCGGCGCCGGTGGCTGCGGCGATGGCGGCGATCTGGCAATCGGCCTCGGCGATCGGGCGTCCGGCCGCACGGCGGGTGGAGGCGATGCGCGCATAGGCGCGGGCGGCGGGGCTGTCGAAGGGCAGCACCCGGCCCGCGAAATCCTCGGCGATCATCGCGTCAAGCGCGACCTGCAGCCGGTCACGGCGCTGGCCTTCCGGCAAGATGGCGATGCCCGTGCGCAATTCCGCCTCGGTCACCGCGGTCAGGAACAGATCAGCCGCATCGCGGGCCGCGAACCACGCGAGCACCTCGGGCGAAGGTTCCGCCCGCATCAGTTCAGAGATGACATTGGTGTCGAGCAGGATCATCGCTCAGCCGAAATCCGGCAGATCCCGCATCGGGCCACGCGAGAGCGGCTCCAGATCGACGCCGCCCAGTGCCGCGAAACGGGCGTGGATGGCCTGCCCAAGGTTCCGAGGCATCTCGGGCGCGGAGACGCTCAGGCGCAGGATGTAACGCACCTCTTCTTCCATGGAACGGCCATGTTCGGCCGCACGCACCCGCAGGCGGCGCTTAACATCGTCATCGAGATTGCGGATCGTAATGCTGGCCATCGGACCCTCCGGTTACGCTGCAAAGGTAAGAGATGATTGCACTGCAATCAAGATCAAGCCTCACCTGATGCCTTTGTCAAAGCCATGCCGATCTCCGATTCCGGACAATCTTTCCGCCTGCGCCTCGCTCAATTGCGCCCGCAGCCCCGAGACAAACGCGAGATCCCCCCGCAGCCGCTCCCGCTCCACCGCCAGACGTTTTTTCACCACCCGCGCGGCCATGGCCGCGATCTTGGTGATCAGTGGCAGACCCGGTTTCAGCCGCGAGCCCACTTGCTTACGCTCTTCAACGTCCTGAGGCGCGTTTTCACCCCAGTTCACCTTATTCTCTTGTTCAGAGAAAGCCAGAGTCCCAGCGCACACCGCCTCAAGGCCCTCTTCAACTGCGGCAACCACGACCTTGGTCGCCTCCACCTGGCGCCGCGCCTCTGCCAATCGCTTTTCTCCGTCCTTGCGGTCGTTCTCGACCGCCCGAAGCGTGTTTTTTTCCTCCGTCATCCGGTCGGTGATGGCACCGACCTCCTGCCGGACCATCGCCAGATTTTTTTCTTCCTCCACCACAAGAGCTTGGACCAACCCCAGTTTTTCTTCCTCCAACGCCAGTTCTGATCCCACCCGTTCCCGTTTCAGCTCCCAGCCCCGTTCTTCCTCCAACGCCCGTTCTTGAACCAACCTCAGTTTTTCGCGCAACTCCCGAGCCATTTCCTTCTGCTCCAAGGAATCACCCTCAGCCACCAGCGCCTCGGCCCGGGCCTTGTCTCGCGCCCTCTCCGCCTCCTCTTTCCCTTTCCGGAATCGTTCCCGGTATTCCCTCTCTTCCGCAATCTCCGACCGCACCAGCCGCAATTCCGCAGTCGTACCCTGGATTTCTTCGGTCACCTCCGCAGCCCTGTCACGCAGCGCCGCCACCTCTCCCCAAGTCTGCTCACATGCGTCCCGCGCCGCGTCGGCCTCATCACGCAGATGCGCGACCGTTTCGGTCAACGCCACTTTGCCCCGCTCCAGCCGCTTCACGTCACGATCTGCCGCTTCTCTCCGAAGCCTCGCCTCCTTGACCGCCCGTTTTCTGGCCTTCCTGATCACCTTTTCGCCAAGGTCTCGCGCCTCCCCTACCGCCTCACGCGCCCCCTCTTGCGCGACAGAAAGCACCTGCACGGCATCTGCCTGCGCGTCCGCCAGAAGCTTCGTCCGCCACTGCGACGGCGGAACATGCGCCCGCTTCTCCGGCGGCCGTTGTCCCGCCGCTTTCGCCGCACGGGCAGCCTCGGCCCGGCGCTCCCCCCGGGTGATACCAAGCGGCGCGAAGGCTTCGCCCGCCAGATCCTGCGCCGTCTCGTACCGCGCAATCAGAGGATTGGCCGATGCCTGCAACAAGAGTTGCCGCCCGCTGTGTTTCGAGACCTTTTCGCGCCAGACCGCCACGACGAAATGAATGTGAAACGCCTCTTCATCGGCGTGACCCGAGGCATAGCGCAGCTGCCCATTCGGAAAACTCTCCTGCAGAAAATCCATGGCCCTGGCTTTGAATTCCGCAACCTTGCCCTTGTCCCATTTCGCAATCCCGGCGCCACCGAACCAATCCTTGTTGACCGTGATAATCCCTTCCCGGAGTGGCCCATCACTGCAAGAATTCCACGGATCGGAAAGGCCAAGCACTTTGAATTTTTCGGCGTCTTTTTTCCGAGATTTCGCCTCCAGAGCGCGGATTTTTTCCGCAAAATTTCCTTCCTGAGCCGCTCTGATTTCAGATTTTATTCTCAGGTCCCAATCTGGCTCTCCCAAAAGTCTCTCGTTGAAAGGCGTTGCCGCGGGATCGACATGTGACAGATCTCCGCCGCGTCGCCGATCATGCATCAAAATGCGCCAGATATCTTTCGGATGCAGCCCCTCAAGCCGAAATACGATCGGAAAACTGTTTTCCGTAACCGGAAATACATTTTCAAATTTTGGCTGGACGGACATGATTTCCTCGTGCATCTTATGGCAAGGGAACTGTCCAACCTGCCCCCGAAAATCGGCGCACCATTTTCAATCACAAGCTCGTGAATACTTCACGAGCTTTACTCACTAGGCATTTTGCAATCCGCTGGCGCAGATTTCAAAATACCCGTTCGCTCAGGGGATACCCCCGAGACCCCTTCTCGCACTCCCGGACAAGCCGGAAGTGCTGCGACCAGCATGCTGCTGGACCCGGACTCATTTTCCTGAATCAGGTTTTCCTGTTTTCTTCGGATGCGCCTTTTCCGGATTTTGGGGGCACCGCTCTTTCCGCCGGAAAGACCGCGTTCCTGCCCTTGCCGCCCGCCTTGGCCTCGGGCAAAGTCGCCTGACCTGCCGCTTCGGACGCTCAACATGGCCCGCAAACCGACCCTTTCCCCCGATGCCCTCGAGGCGCTTGGCGCCGCGAAACTCGCCGCCCTCGTCTTCGAGGAGGCCAGCACGAACGCCGCCTTCAAGCGGCGCGTCGCGGCGGCGCTGGCCGGGCAGTCCGGCCCCGAGGCCATCGCCAAGCTGATCGACCGCCGCCTTGCGGGCCTTGAACGCGCCCGCGCCTTCGTCGATTGGGAAAAGGCCCGGGCGTTTCGCGACGATCTCGCCGCCCTTCTGGCCAGCATCCGCGATGAGCTTGCCCCCGCCGATCCCGACCTCGGCGCCGACCGGCTGTTGCGATTTCTCGCCACGCACAAATCCGTCTTCGAGCGGATCGACGATTCCTCGGGCAAGCTTCAGGACGTTTACGAAGACGGCATCGCCGCCCTCGGCCCGATCGCGGCCCGGCTGTCGCCCGAGGCGGCCCATCCTCTGCCCGACCGGATCATGGACCGGCTGGGCGAGCTTGAGCATGGCTATCTGCCGCGCGTCGCCGATCAGGTGATCCCGCATCTGCCCCCCGACGTGCTTTCCGCCTGGGAGGAGGATCTGGCCCGCCGCTCGGCCGACCGTCACGCCGAGGAGGCGCCGCAGCGCGCAACCGGCCGGTGGTTCTATTCGATGACCGATCAATGGCGGCAGATCCGGCAGTCGATCGCGCGGGCCCGGGGCGACCTCGACCATCTCGTCGCGCTGGAAGGCGAAAAATCGGAACGCGGTCAAGACACGCTTGGCCTCGCCGAGACGCTGCGCGATGCCGGTCGGCTTTCCGAGGCGCTGGATTGGGTGCGCAAGGGCGGGCCGCGGGCGCATTCCACCTTGCTCGATTTTCTCGACGACGAGGACGACAGCGACAGCCCCGCGGTGCGGCAGGCCCTGCTTGAGGCCGACATCCTGAAACGGCTCGACCGACGAGAAGAGGCGCGCGGGCTCCTTTGGGATCGGTTTCGCGACACACTCGCGCCGCCGATCCTGCGCGCCTATCTGCGGGCACTGCCGGATTTCGAAGATGGCGCGGCCGAGGAAAAGGCGATGGTCGTGGCGCTCGACCACCCCGTGCCGCTTGTGGCGCTGCGGTTTTTCCTTGATTGGAAGCGGCCCGATCTGGCCGCCCAGGTGGTGATCGCGCATCGGGGTGCCTGGTCAGGGTCGGACTGGCACATCTTGCCCGCCATCGCCGAGACGCTGGAGGCCGAGCAACCGCTGGCGGCGACGCTGCTCTATCGCGTGCTACTTGATGACATCCTCGCCCGTGCCCGGTCGAAAGCCTATCCGCATGGCGCGAAATACCTGCACATCCTCGACCGCCTTGGCACTGCCAGCGATGCCGATCCCGCGCGGCCACAGGATATGGAGATGCATGCGACCTACCGCGCGGGGCTGAAGGCGAACCACGGCCGGAAATCCGGGTTCTGGGGCTTGGTCGAGGGACGCGTCACCCGCGAACCGGAGGCAACCTTCATCGGCCGCCGCCCGTTGTGGCGCGAGAGTTGACGGGGAAGGTCAAGCTAGGACGGCAAATTGGAGAAAACGGCCACTCGCAAGGTACGCAGGGTGCAGACGCTACGGTCTGGCCGTCGCGTCTCGCGCGGAAGACCTACCCGGCCCTCAGCCGCCGGTCGGCCCTCCCGGCGCATGCCGCCCAAGCAGCCATTCGAGCGAACCGCAGCGAGGGACCTGACAGTCGCCGAGGGCGAGACAGCGCAGTTCGCTACACGCGATGCTTCAAGAAAGCCAGACGGCCGAAAGTTCGCTCCGTACTTCAATACTTGCAGCGAGATCGAAAAATAGCTGGTTGCAATTCCTCCTCATATGTAGAGTATTGATTGGGTCAAGTGTCCATGAGATCGTGAGAGTTTGTGCGATGAATATTTCTGTCGATAAAATCCGCTTCGGAGACCCCGATGCCTTGCATGAGTACATGAGGCAAGAAAAGGATGGATCACGCGTCCTATTCAATTCATTCACCTCACCGCCAAAGGCAAACATCTCTCAGCTCGAGAATGGATCAAAGTTTTTTATTGTAGGTCCAAAAGGATCTGGAAAGACTACGATCCTGCTGCACCTTAGGCACATTATCGGGGAAGAGAACTCGGCACTCATCCTGTTCAAGTCAAAAATTCGGTCCGAAGACAGATCGAAGCTTGACAAAATGACAAGGACAATCGTCGTCGAGGATCAGGGAAAGTTTGCCGTCGAAACAGATTACCGGACGGTATGGGAATGGTTCATACTCAAGAATGTCTTCAGGCTCATCAAACCATCTGATGTGCGAGATGGGAAGGATTACTTCCAGGATGTTTCCCTTCTCCTGCAAGCTGATCAGAGGAAATTCAACACACTATTCGACTCAATGAAGATAGAAGGCGCCAAAGGAAAGGTCAGCCTTTCAATAAATGTTGGCGCTTTAAAATCAGAGATCGGGGCGGAAATCGAAGCAAGGCGCAAAGACGATGGGGGAAACTCCGTCGACTTACTTGACCTAGTTAGACTTTCCCAGGAAGCGCTGAAGAGTATTAAGCTGAAAGATGGTGTGAAGGTTAGGTTATATATAGATGAGCTCGAGTTCTTCCTCGAGGAAATGGGGAGCGGAGAGCGCGACAGAAGAATGGTGCGCGACTTAATTTTCTCTGCTTACTCAATGAATCAGACATTCCATGAGTCGGGAATTGATGCACTGTGCTATGCTTCAATCCGATCCGAGGTGATCCACTCGTTTCCCGGATCCTCAAACGAGCTTAATAAAATAATGAAGTCATTTTCCGTGAATCTAAATTGGGAGCCGGCACCCGGGCAGTCCAGCAGTATTTTGGAAATATTTCGAAAGAAAATTGAGAACTCCGAAATAGAAGAAGGGGAAATTCCCACTCCCGACCCTTGGAGTAGCTACTTCCCTGCAGCAGTAAAAGATAAGGAATTTCAGCGCTTTTTGCTCGACATGGGGTCTCACAGGCCACGAGGCGTACTTCTCTGCTTGTTGGCCGCAGCAGACAGGGCGTGGGGTAAAACCGCGTTCTCCGAAGACGATTTCGACGACAACGACAATTCTTTTGCGCAGGCAATGCTTGATGAGTTCAAGGATGAGCTATCGGCTAATCTATTTGATTATGAAATCGATGCCGCCATCTCTATATTAAGGGGGAAGCACTACATTTTCGATTTGGAGATATTTACAGGAAGGATTAATGAGGCCGCCAGCACGATCGACACCGTAAGGCGATTAAAGAACTCAAGGCGTCCAGAGTTTGTCGTCTCGGCGCTGTATCGCGCCGGGGTAATTGGTAATTTTTTCAAAGCTGAAGGAAGTGGCCTGCAGCGTCAGACATGGGCAGCGCGTGGTTATCCAGATCCAATCCTAGACAAGCCATTCATCGTTCATCAATCCATCCAAAGGTTGCTCGACATGGTTTAAGGTCATCATGGCGGCTAAGCGAGGCGCGAATTGCTGCTATCATCGATTGCTGTGAATGCAATGCCGCAACCTCACCGTCGGCAAAACGCCCTCTGTGACGGCGGCGACCTGACCAGCGTGCTCGGCCCTCAAGCGCAATGCGGATGTTGCCGAAAAGATCTCCGCTCAAACAACCATCTGCACCCGCGCAGCGTTCATCGCTGCAATCGCTGCCTCAACCTCCGTATAGAGGTCCGTTTCGACATCCCCGGTATCCAGTTCAACGACGAGAGCGAAGCGCGCCGTCTTTTGGCTGACGTTCCGGGTCGACTTTGATTTCCACCAACCTGCCACTGGGTGAACCGCAAGCATGTTTCTCCGGGCGAGATCCGAAGCCGCGCACCGCAACTCGTCGATGTGCAAGCTCCCCACATCGCGTCGGTTACGTCCATAGACCCATCCATCATTGTCGGCCACAGCTTCCGCTTCCGGGTCATCCGCCAGCCTGTTTATCCGAGCCTTGAACTGCGCCTGGTTCTCATTGGCTCGGTTGAGCTTGAAACGAAGATTATGCGATGCATAGCGGAACTTTGATCCGCGTGCCGCTTCCGAGGGATTTGGTTCAATGAACGTGCTCAGTGTAACTCGTAGCGTTACTTCAGCGGTGCCGAGCGCCCTGAGGGCATTGCGAGGCCAAGGAAGCTCAAAGAACTTCATCTGATTGTGGACAGGGTCAGCCCCGGCCGTGTCGCTCGGCCGATATGGGATGATCGTGTCTTGAACGATGAGGGACAGAGCATTCGCTGCGCTGCGCCGAGCACGCGCTTGGTCTGGGACGCCGTAGCCATACCGTCGAAACAGCTTCGCGAAGTCACCTTTTGAGGGATTTGCCGGCAGATGCGTCTTCATCTGCTGCGTCCATCGAGCCGAGGAGACGAAAATCGCACGTATCGTCTCTGGCCACAGGGCAGGGTAATCCTCCCAAAGCTCCGTGACAGCCTTCGCGGCAAGAGCTGTTGCCGCGCTGGTGTCTGCAGTCGTCGTAAGTGACCGCATTGGATACTGATGGTCGGTCGTGAGCAGCGAGAGCGCGGGGTGCTTCATCCGGGGCGGAAGGCGATCCTGTACCCAATTGCCTCCTTCCATCACCACGTCGGGCTTGATCGGCCAGTGCCTCCACCAGCTTGCTGTGCGCGACGATGGCGAAAGGTCGCCGATGGGGGCAACGGGCTGGCCGGGCAAGTCAGCAGGCAACCTGACCTTGTCAGTGCAGGCTCCTACGCAGATTGGGTTCCATGCTTGCGCAGGCGATTCAATCTCATGATCTGGATCATCACAGATCGACAGGTAATCACCGCCGCGGAAGCGGTTCTGGTCCGTGTTTCCAGCAGAAATTACGAACAATCGCTGTCGCTTCTGATTCCCCGACACGCCTGCGGTGAGCTGGTCAATCTCGCTCGACCAAGACGTCGGAGCGCCGTCGTGAGGCGTGTCCTCGTCTGTCGTGCTGGCCATCGAAAAGGTTCTGCCTCGCGCCGCATTCGCCTCAACCGCGTTTACTGCCTTGAGAACGACGGCGCCCAGCAGATGGTGAGGATTCTGGCCAGCATCAGGGATGATCTTGGCTGACTCGAGCCGGTGCTGGACTTGAACAGGCATGTTGCTTTGGATGACCGGGAGCAGATCTCCGTAAAGCGAAATGCCTGCAAGCTGGGTGCCATGCCCCCTGCTGTCGTCCAAACCCCATCCCAGCTGCGCCGCGTGACGATCGGCCGGGTCAAGAAAAGGACGAATGAGAGGATGGTTCAGTCCCACGCCACTGTCGAGGAGCGTAATGTATCTCGGGTCCGCTGCAGCGGGCGGCTGTAAGAGGCCTTCCATGGCCCTGGCCCATTCAGCTTGTTCTTCCGGCGCCAGCCCTTCGAAATAATCAGATAGGACGGTGGGGGCGGCAAGGGCTTTAACCGTCCCAAACGTGCGGACGGCTTCGGCGATTTGGGCGTGCGTTCCGTAACCGACGACGACAATGTCTTCCGGAAACTCTAGGCGCCCTCCTTCCGCTTGTGATTCTCCTCCTTCAAAGCGGATACCAATGCCGCGCGCTTGCGCGATGAAATGGTCAGTTCCGCTCCGGTCCAGCCAGATTTCCCAAGGATGCGTTGCTCCGTCGTCCTCGGGGAACTTTGCAGATGGGCTCCGCCAAAGTGCGCGCAGTCCTGCCTCGACGATGGCCCTAATACTCTGAACGAGGTCGGCATTCTTCGGTCGCCCGGTCTGTGTGTCCTCGTCCTGAAAGGCCTCGACCTTTTTCCGCAGATTGGCCAAGCCGACTTGCGACGCGAAGACGGTCGCGCGAGCGGGTTCGGCTTCATTCTTGGCGTCAGAATCCACTCTGAGCAGATGCAGGCCGCTAGCATCAAGGCTCTTGGTCACGAATGGTTCGTTAGGTCGCGCCTCAATCTCGAGATAAACACCAGGCCGTCCCTGTGCCGCCGGGTCACCGATTCCATCGATTGCACGCAGGAGCGCCAGTGCATGTGCGCGCCGGTCCGGGACGTCACTTGGTCGCTTTGTCTGACCGCCGCCCTTGGCTTGAAACACGACTGCCTGTCCGAGGCCGTTTAGAATCAGATGAGGGCGATTGCGTTCCATTCAGCGATGTTCCAAGTCCATGCAACGCACGCCGGCGCTCCATTGATGCGATAAGCGTATCCGTCAAAATCCTATCTGATGAGGACAAGACGGCGCGTCGCCCGGCATCTTCTCCTGCAGCAACAACATCTGCGGTTGAAAGACCTTCCGCAACCCTCGACACGGCATCCCAGTCCACATCTGTGACGCTGAAACCGATCAAGCGCCGCCGCAAAGCCTTCTGGATTGCCTCTTTGGAAGGCAGCTCGTATGGCAGCACCAGTTCGAAGCGCCGAAGAATTGCTCTGTCCAGAATCTCAGGGATGTTCGTGGTCGCAACAACGATAGACGGGCCGGTATCTTCATCCAGGAACTGGAGGAACGAGTTCAAAATTCGCCTGGCTTCGCCAACGTCATTTTCGTTTCCGCGAGATGCCGCAAGCGCGTCGATTTCGTCGAACAGGTAAACGCCGCGAGTTGTGCGGATCGCATCGAAGATCAGGCGCAACTTCTGCGCGGTCTCTCCCATGAACTTGGTGATAAGCCCATGAAGCAGGACCGTGAATAAGGGGAACTTGAGTTCGCCTGCCAATGCCTCAGCGCTCAGGGTTTTCCCCGTGCCTGGAGGGCCGGAAAAGAGGAGCCGTCGGCGTGGATGGAGCCCCTTCTCTTCGAGAAGATCACGTTTACGGGTTTCGACAACGATTTGGCGCAGTTCGTCGGAGAAGTAATCCGGCAGGATCAGGTCGTTGAGCGTTGTTGTCGGGTACCGCGCCCCCAAGATACCCGCGAGATCGCCGCGCGGGGCAGCCAGCGGTGTCAACTTCGCAGGCACATTGGTCTTCGGGGTCTTTGATGCTTCAGCCCATTGCCGCAACTGTTCCGAAAGTCGGTTGTGGCCGCGCTGTTCTTCCGTTGCGGCAAGCTGCATAGCGAGATCGAAGAATCGCTCTTCGTCCCCCTCTGCGTGGCTCTTTATGAGCCCGATAAGTTGCTGCGCCGAAGCCATTTTTGAGCCTTTACGACCTTCTCGTCGCGGCCTAAAATCCGCACCTTTCGCTATTGTTTAGCAATCTCAAGGGCTGATGCGCCAGCAAAACCGCCCTCCAGCTCCGAATTTTTCCGTCGTATTGCCCCTAGCCATCTTCATCACATGCCGGATGTGCTTTCGGTATTGGGCTGGGAAATGGTGGAAGGTCAGCGTCTCGGCCCAGTCCTTCGCCAACTTGGCGACCGCTTTGTTGTATTTGACGCTGTCGGTTTCGACTGAGGAAACGAAGGCGATTCTGGCCGCTGACTGCATTTTCTGCGTGACAGATGTCATGCAGATGGCCCTTGGCCTTCGTCGGCAAGGACTTCGACGGCGAATTCAGGACGCTTGTGGCTGGCTCCGCAATCCAAAACCGTGCAACCTTCTCAGGCCGCCGGGGTGATCTCAGTCAGCACCTCGCGCTCGCGCAGATTGGCAGTGGACAGCCTTGCTGCGCCGCATGCCTAGGTTGCGGGTGCTGTGACCCCCGATAACTCGTCCATCTGATGCTAGAGTCCGTCCCAATGAGAGGACCGGACATGAAGAGATCGAAGTTCACCGAAGAGCAGA
>NZ_QJTK01000028.1 GCF_003217355.1 Rhodobacter viridis
GCCGAAGCCTAGAGTGCGATACGCGCTCGGTCCGCAGTCGCTTGCGCAACCAAACCGCCCGCATATCTCTTCAGATAGCATCAATGTCAAAGAGCAGAGGCAAAAACAAAACCGAACCGCCATTCCCATGGCGCTTCAGGCCGTATCACCTCGATCATCCACCGCATCCCAACAACCACCGTCGCTTCCGCTTCGTCAGTCACCGTTCCGCGTCCCGCTGCAACTACCGTCGCTTCGGTGAGGGGTGTTCTACGGATACCAACCAACCTCCGCAACCCCCTTTTTCGCAAATCCGTCACTTTTCTCGTACCGGCTCAAAAACTGCCTTGTTTCCTTGGAATTTGGCCGCCTGCCCTGCCCGGCTCACGGATCGCGGTGGACAGGACCGAGGGCTGAAACGCCCGACTCGCTGCCCCAACGGGCGCGCACAAGCGGGAATCGGGGGGGACGATCCGGCATCAACCCCGCCCCCGATTCCGGGCTCGGCGTCAGAGGGAGGCCATCGGGGACAGGCAGACCAACTCGAGCGCGGGCGTCAGGGAGCGGTCGCGCGACACCGGAAAAGACCGGCGCCGCGCCAAAGCCACGGCGCAGCCGCGGCCCCGGCGCACGGCGCGATCAATGCATGAACACAGGGCCGGTGCTACCGCGCTCTCTCGAGCAGATGAGGCCGATCGCAGGCTCAGGCTCTTGCTGCAGCGCCAAATTCGGTGCTTGCAAATCGGCTCATGGCGGAGCCGATTTCCTCGGAGAGGCGCAGGATCGTCTCGAGCCGGGTCTTGATCTCGGCATGGAAGAGATCGAGCTGATCGATCGTGGCCGCAAGTCCGCCGCCATTGGCGCGCAAACGACCGCATTCCACCCGGCCCATCACCCGGATCGTGTCGAGACCGAGCATCAGCCGCCGGATTTCCGAACTGGAGCGGGTCAGCTCCTCGGCATGTTCGACCGCGCTTTTCAACGCCCCGCGGCTTTCGGCGCGGGCGGCCTCGCGGGTGCGGGCGAGCCCCTCCCCCTCGGCGATCCAATCGATCCCCTCGACCAGTTCGGCGTGACGGAAGCGGGCGATCATGTCGGCCATCACCCGATCCGCCCCGAGCAGGAACAACGCCCGTGCCGCCTGCCGCGAGACCCGGTCACAAAGGTTGTCGCGCCCGGTGACGAAGCTGCGCAGCCGCTCGGAGATCACCAGCGACGAGGCGCGATAATTTTCCGAAATCGCCGAGACCGGGCCGCCCGCGGGTTCGAGCCGGGACGCGACAAGGCGCATGTTGTTCGGGATCGACTGCAGCGACTCGAAGCTGCGCAACAGCTTGCGCTGCTCGTGGGTCACCTGCTCCAGCGCGACATTCAGCTCGATCAGGCGCAGCGTGCGCGGATCGACCGGACGGTGCATCCGCTGATCGGCGGCTGCGAGTTCCTGCCCCAGCGCGCTGGCCATGAAGGTGGTGTAACTGGTGAAGCCCGCCTCGGTCACGGTGTTCCAGAGCATCTTGGCACTGACGTCCGGATCAAGGTTTTCCGCGCGTTCCTTGGCGCAGAGATCGGCGTAGATCTCCTTCACCTTGTCGAACAGCGGCGTCGAGGGTTTCAGGCGCACCGAGAGATAGCCCCCCTCGATCGGCAGGATCACCGCGAAGACCCAATAGTGGTCACCACTGCGGGCGCGGTTCTTCACATAGGCGCCCATCGGATAGCCATGGCCGAGCGCGTCCCACAGGATGCGAAAGACCGCGCGCGGCGTATCGGGATGGCGGATGATCTTGTGTGGCGCGCCGAGCAACTCGCCCCAGCCATAGCCCGAGACACGCTGGAAGACATCATTGCCCGCCTTGATCACCCCGCGCGGGTCAGTGCGGGAAAAGAAAATCTCATCGAAGCCAAAGTCGACCACGCCTTCGGATTGGCGGGACGGGTCATTGAGCAGGGTCACGGGGCTTCTCCGGATCAGGGTCGAGGAACTCTACCCTCGGGGGAGTTACCGGGATCTTTATATCCATGGGTCGAATGCACTTTTTATCACGGACAGCCCATTTTCCGCGCAACCCGCAAACCGGCGAGCGTCATCGAACCGCAGCGGCGCGATTTCCACCAAGTCCCGCCGAAGAGCATCGTCGTGAAAGGCCTCAGGGTCTGCGTCCGCCCTGATCGGCACCGCCGGTTTCCGGCGCAGCGGCAGCGGCCTGCGGCGCCGGCTCCGGGGCGGAAGGTTCGGCGGGGCTCGCCGCGCTCAGCCGCAATGGGACAGGCGCTCCGAGGCTGCGCAGCTGCGATTGCGTGGCGAAGAGCGCACCACCGCCCAAAAGCACCACCGCAAAGACCGCGATCAGCCGCGCCCGTTGCCCGGCTTCCACGGAAGACCGCCCCCGCCCTGATGCCCGGGCCGTCACGCGCGCGGGCCTCGGCAGGGGCGGCGGCGCAGGCGACACAGCGCGCGGCGGCAAGGGGGGCGGCAGGTGCGACGGGGCTGGGGCGTCGGCCGCCTCGGCCTTCATTTGCTGCAATCTCTTGGTGAAGGGGTCTTCCTTGTGAAATCGCATGGAATGGCACCGAAACTGAGAGGTTTGGCAGAGTCTTTCCGCGAAATGCGGCCAGAATGAGGAAGCATGGGGCGAAAAATGCGCAATTCGCCTCGCCTGCAAGGCGAGCGTCCCGCTGACAGCGCGGATTTTACGGTCAGACCGGCTTCGGCCCCTTCGGCGTCGGGCTGTCCTTGACCCAGGCCGAGGCCGGAGCCGGGCGGCCGAAATAATAGCCCTGCAGGTAATCCGCGCCGATCCGGCGCAGCAACACCGCCTCGGCCTCGTTTTCGACCCCCTCGGCGACGATCGACAGGTCCATCGCGCGGGCCAAACCGACAATCGAGCGGACCATCCGCATCCCCTGCTGCCCATCCTCGATCGAGCGGACAAAGGAGCGGTCGATCTTCAGCCCGTCGAAGGGCATCTGCGTCAGGTAGCCGATCGAGGCGAAGCCGGTGCCGAAATCATCAAGCGCCAGCGTGAACCCGTTGTGGCTGAGCGCGATCAGTTCCTGTTCGATCGTCGCATCGTCGCGCACCACGATCTGCTCTGTCACCTCGACCTCGATCCGCCAGGGCGCGATGCCATGCGACAGCACGATGGCGGTGAATTTCTCGGCAAAGCCGCGGCTCATCAGCTGCGTCGGCGACACGTTGATGCTGACCCGCGCCTTGTCGAGCAGGCACATGTCGGCACAGACGAGATCGAGCAGCTTCCAGCCCAGCGGCAGGATCAGCCCGGTCGCCTCGGCCACCTTGATGAAGCGCTCGGGCGACACCTTGCCAAGCTCGGGCGAGGTCCAGCGCGCCAGCGCCTCGTAACGGGTCGGCCCCGCCCCCGGATTGGCCGGAACGATGGGCTGGTAATGCACCTCGAGCCCATGCCCCTCGATCAGCGCGCGGCGCAGTTCCCTTTCGATCCGCTTGTGATCGATATCCTCGGTCTCCATGCGCTTGTCGTACCGCACGACTTCCAGCGTCTCGCGCAGCTTGGCGGAATACATCGCCCGGTCGGCGCGGCGCAAAAGCTCTTCCTGCTCCATGCCGCGATGATCCTCGAAGGCAAGGCCCTTGGAGGCCAGAACTTCGAAACTGACCCCGTTGCACAGGATCGGATTTTCGGACAGGACATTGATCTGGCTGCATTTATCCGCAACGATCTGCTCCAGATCCGCAGCGGCGGAAAACACCACGAAGAATTCGTCGCCGCCATAGCGGGCCAGGAACGCCGTTTCATCGGCAATCGTGCGCAGGCGCGCGGCAAATTCCACCAGGAAGGCGTCGCCGCCCAGATGGCCGACCGTGTCGTTGATCAACTTGAACCGCACGAGATCAATGGCAAGGACGGCACAATCGATATCGCCGCGGCTGCGCAGGGCATCCAGATGCTCGCGCATGGCAAAACGGTTGGGCAAGCCGGTCAGCGAGTCGCTGCGGGCGCGGTCGAAGGAAATCGCCTCGCGCTCGATCAGCCCGGCGGCCTTGGAGCGCAACAACAGCGCCGCGGAATAGGAGATCACCACGAAGACGACGCTGATCCCCGCCATGATCGGAAACATCTTCCAAAAGAGCAGCGTCCCCGGTCTCGGCGGCGACCAGCGCAGCCAGCCGACCGGACGGCCGTCGACGCCCGTGAGCGAGATCGACACGGTGTCCTCGGGCGGGCTCATCGTCACGCCAAGCCCGGCAATCGAGAATTCGCTTTCCATGTCGCGCAGGCGCTGCGGCGCCAGCACCTTGCCGATCGTCGCAATCGCCGCCGAACCCGGCATCACTTTCGCCAGCACCTCCGGGTTCTCGGGCAGCAGATACGAACTCGCAAACATCACCGGCACGCCGGCGCGCATCTCGAAATAGGCGTGCGTTTCGCGATGCGTGGGATCAAGCGCCGGGACAACCTCGCGCAGCACCTGACGCGTGCGGTCGGTCAGGAACCCCGCTTGCGGCGTCAGCCCCTCGCCCTCGTGCCAGGAGAGCGGCGCGACGAAGGGGCCGTCGAAGACCTCGGCATATTGAAACACTTCGCCCCGGTGGGCGGTGATGCCATAGTTCGAGGCCAGCCGATCGATCGCCAGATCCTCGGCATCGACGTAAAGATCGGTCCAGTTGTGATAGTCGCTGGCCAGCAACGAGACCTGGTCGAGCAGATTGTGCACCCGACCAGCGACTCGTTTCGTCGATTCCTCGGCCGCGCTCCGGTCCATCGTCCCGCGTACGGACACGAGCGACATCCAGAGCACGGCCAGCACCGCAAGCAGAACCGCGGTCACAAGGACCACGATCTGCCGCGGCAGGGTATTTCCGCTCATCAGGCCGCTGCCTCCAGCAGCGGCTGCAGGGCATTTTCGAAGCCGAGCACATGGACCTGCCCGTAGTCGCAGGTCAGCTCGGTTCCGACAGCCATGTCCCGCGCGGCGATCATCTCTTCGCCGCGATCGATCAGGCTCGGGTCCTTGCTGTGGTTCATGAACATGTCTCCATCATTGCCAAGCCGGAAGATCCCGAGATGCGGGATATATTCTGCGTGATGAAGGACTGTTTGCGCCAAATCTTCCGGAAATTTTTGCAGCGCAGCCACGGGAATGTCCACATCAAACATCGGATCGTAGCGCCAGACCGTGTCCCCGGCGCGGATCGGAACCTGGGTGAAAACGCCAAGTCCGTGGATTTTGCTGCGGGTGACATAGTGCTTTACAAGAAACATCGCGAGTCTCTGGGTTGTTGGGGTTTGGTCGTCACATCAGGCGTCGGCCTGCATCATCACGACGGCGAAGAGCGCGGCGGCGAGGCCGGCGACCTGACGCGTCGAGAGGGTTTCTCCGAAGAAGACGATACCCACGCCGGTGAGCAGCAGGATGGTCGCAGAACTGTAGAGGACGGCGATCTGCGCCAGGCTCTGGCTCTGCATCAGCCACATCCATCCCAGCGCCGTCAGCGCGTAAAGCGCCGCCCCCCCGAACAACCAGGGCGAGGTATGGGGCGAGGCGCGCAGCGAGGCATATTTGAGCGCGTAATCGCCAAGGATTGTCAGAACGACAATTCCCGCCAGAATGAGATAGGATCGCATCGAGCAGCACTCCTGATATCGTTGCCTATCGAAGAATGGGCACACGTTAAGGTTAAGATGCTTGTCGAAACATAAACGCCAAGGCGATGAAACCTGTAAAATTAACCATACTATTCGCTGGTCAGATCCGGGCACGCCGCCGCGACTCGGCGCTTGTCCCGCAGCTTTTCCAGTGGGTTGCGGGGTGTTCTTCGCGCGTGACACGCTGATCCCCGGGGCCCCCGGCCCGGCGCGCGCCGCCGTAGTATCTGGCTAACACCACAGCTGCGCCGGATTGCCTCATGCTGGGCCTCAGCCACAGCAAAGGGAGGATGCACGATGGCGAAGATCCTGATGATTACCGGTGATTTCACCGAGGATTACGAGACGATGGTGCCGTTTCAGACGCTTCTGGCCTGCGATCACAGCGTCGATGCGGTCTGCCCCGGCAAGGCGGCGGGCGATAGGGTGAAGACGGCGATTCATGACTTCGAGGGCGATCAGACCTATTCCGAAAAGCCCGGTCACAATTTCGCGCTCAATGCCGATTTCGCGGCGGTCAAGGCCGAAAGCTACGATGCGCTGGTGATCCCCGGCGGGCGGGCGCCGGAGTATCTGCGACTCAACCCCGAGGTGCTGGCGATGGTCCGGCACTTCTTCGATGCGGCGAAACCGGTCGCCGCGATCTGCCACGGGGCGCAGCTTCTGGCCGCGGCCGGCGTGCTGACCGGGCGGACCTGCTCGGCCTATCCGGCCTGTTCCTATGAGGTGACCGCCTCGGGCGGCACATACGCGGAAATTGCGGTGACAGAGGCGGTGACCGATGGCAATCTGGTGACTGCGCCCGCCTGGCCCGCGCATCCCGCGTGGCTCAAGCAGTTCATGGCGCTGTTGTAACATCAACGGGAAGGGAGGCCCCGCGATGTGTGAACTCTTCATCAAGGCCGATGCGGGTCAGTGGCAAAGCCGCACCCACAGCCTGCGCATCGACGGGGTCGCCACCTCGATCCGGATCGAGACCCATTTCTGGGACACGCTGACCGAAATCGGGCAACGCGACGGCATGACCACCGCGCAGTTGATCACCAAGCTCTGGCACGAGGCGATGGATGCCGATCATGATCTGGGCAATTTCACCTCGTTCCTGCGGGTCTGCTGCGCGCGCTATCACGCGCTGATCGCCGCGGGCGAGATTTCGTCCGACCGTCGGGTGCCGATTTCGGCGCATCCGGCGCGCGCGATCCTGACGCGCGAGGCCGAACGGCGCGGCGCGGTGCTGAACTGAGCGGGCGGGCTCAGTCCCGCCAGCCCCAGTCCTCGGCCAGTTGCAAACAGGCCTCGGCCCGGTCGATCGTCTCGTAGGTGCCGGGCGCGCGCAGGCAAGCGGCCGAGGTCGCATGGCCCATGCGCAGACAGTCGCGCGGCGCCCAGCCGCGATGGCGACCGTAAAAGAAGCCCGCCGCGAAGGCATCGCCCGCGCCATTCGCGCCCTTGTTCGCCCCCGGCGGCACCTTGACCGAAGGGCAGCGGATCGGCGCGGCCCCGCGTTCAACCAGCACCGCGCCAAGGGTGAAATGCACCGCGACAAGCGCCATCGCCCCCTGCCCCAGCACGATTTCGGCGGCGCGTTCGACCGCGTCCCAATCGGTCACGCCCGCCTGCACCGTCTTGATCCCCGCCAGCGCGCCGATCTCGAAATCGTTGCACACGAGCGTCGTCAGATGCGGCAGACAGGGCAGGATCGCGGCGCGCAGCGCCTCGGCCCCGGTCGAGACGAGTTCAAGGTTGGTTTCCAGCCCCGCCGCCCGCGCGCGCTTGAGCACCGCGACCCAGCCGTTCGGCGCGTCTCCCCAGGGCGCATCCATCGCCGGATGGATGCCCGGCAGACCCAGATGCAGAAATCGCGCCCGCGTGGTGGAAAAGTCGAAATGATCGGGCGTCAGCAAGGGCGCCGTGCCCGGAAACAGGATATGCGTGCGCCGCCCCGTCGCCGCCGAGTGATAGGCATCGGTGATCTGCGTCCGCGCCTGATCGGTGCGGGCAAAGCCCGCGGGATCGATGCCGAACCGCGCGGCTTCCGCGATCAGGAAATCCCCCTCGGCATCCGCGCCGACGAGCGTCTGCACCGCGACCGGCACCGACGGATCAAGCCGCAGCATGTCGATGGCGAAATTGCACGCCGAGCCGCCACCCGACAGCGCAACCGCCCGCGCCGTCGCCGCCATGTCCTCCTGTGGCCAAGCATCGACGGCGATGTTGCGGTCCAGAACGAAGGTCCCGGCGGTCAGAAAGCCCGAACGCGGCATCGTCGCCTCACATGTTGGGTTTCAAAACGGCGTCGGTGACCTCGAGATCCTCGGGCAAGGACCGGAACGGCGCGATCCCGGCGGCGGCCAGATCGGCGTGATAGGCGCGCGTGCCCTCGTCCGAGCCGATACCCTCTTCGATCACCCGGCGCATCGCCCTCAGCATCAGCACGCTGTCCTCGGCGTGATAGATCTTGCGCCCGAAGAGCGCGACGCGGGCGCCGTATTTCTCCGCCTGACGGACCAGTTCAAGGCAATCGCGCGTCGTGCCCGCGCCGCCGCCCAGAATGCCGAAGACGAGGTTTTCGGGATCATAAGCGGCGATTTCCTCGGTCGCGGCGGGGCCGTTGTAGGTCGCCTTGAGGAAGATCGGCCGGTCGAGCCGCGACACTCCCGCCAGAATCCGCGCGATCATGTCGTTGTTGTAGCGCGCAAAATCGCCAGTCGAGGTGGTGACGGGCGTCATCGGGTTGAAGACTTCGAGGAAGTGACGCATCCCCGCCGCGGTCGCCTCGTCGCGAAAGCGCGCATATTCGCCCAGCGTGTGATGATCGCGCGCAAGGTCGTTGTAGAAGGTGACCGCATAAAGCCCAAGATCAGCAACGGCTCTCGCCCGATCGAGCCGCGCGGTCCGAAACGGCAGCGCCGGGCTTTGCGCGTAGCTCGCCCCGCGCGGGTGCCAAATGTCGGACGTATCATTGAGCCGCACCGCCGGGGTCACACCGGTCTCGGCAAATACGCCCTTGCGCGTCAGCACTTCGGCCGAGGAGAGCGACATCAGCATGATGTCAGCAAGGTTCGAGGCGGTGACCCGGGCCATGTCCTCGCGATAGGCGGCGAGCGGCCTCATCCGCCCGTCCGCCGCCTTGCCCGGCGCGGCACAGCCAAAGGCCATGTCGCCATCCTTGGCATCGGCAATGATGAAATCCGCGGGACGATAAAGCCCGCCACGGATCCGTGCGAGTTTCTGGTCGAGGGTCTTGGTCATGGGGTTTCCTTCGGGTCCGAGTCGAGACCTGCGCGAAGGTTAGCGCCATCATCGGACTGAGGGAACCGGGGAAGCAGGTGCTTCAATCCGTTTTTCAATCGGCGAAAATGCATGCACGTGCCAAGTCGGAGACCCAAAATAGAAATTCGGTATCAGCGGCGCACAGCGCAGCCCATCACGGAAAAACTAGCCCAGCTGCGCAAGTCCACGGAGCCATTGCATCGCCGATTTCAGGGGTTCTGAATCGTAATCGTGCATTTTTTTGGGCGTGCGCGCCATACAAAATCCGTCGCCGTGCAGAAGGTGAGCTGGATTGGTGCTTTGGAAAATCCGATTACCTTTGAATGCCGCATCTCTCGCGTCTGATGAAAACGCCCAGTGCTCGGGCAGAAAGCCGGGATTACCGTTCTTGCCTACGGAAGCGATCGACTCCCATGCTACGATGATCCGAAAAAAGGTTTCGTCAAACCGATGGATGTCGCCCTCATAGGTCACGAAGTCCAGCAATCTGTACCGAGAGTTGGGGGCCCCGTATTGATCGATCTGCGCTATGAACCCCATCGGGTCAGATTGTGTTCCCCGGATAAGTTTGTGTGGCTCAACCGTTGAGAAGGGCTCTGTGAGCGAAGGCCTTGGCCCGAGAGCCTCAAGTTTGGCGCTCATCTTGGCGATGTGGTGACTATCTTTTTTCACCTCCACATTGGCAGAGATCAACGAGGCTTTGAGCAGTTTCTCAAGCGCCTGTGACGCGCTCCAGTAGTATTGGCGTTTCAATCCGTTCAGATATGCCCAACGCGCGACCACGTAATCCTCGATCGCGGGAACCGCAAAGAGGTCGACGACGAGGCTAGCTTTTGCGGCGTCGACAACGCTCTCGATCAATACGCTCCCCCCCAGCGGGATCACACATCCAGCTCCTCAACGAACCGCGCGTTCTCGGTGATATACTGGAACCGCAGCTCGGGCTTTTTCCCCATCAGCCGCTCGACCAGATCATCGGTCTCGCCCGCGAATTCGTCGTCGATGGTGACCCGGATCAGCTTGCGCGTCGCCGGGTTCATCGTCGTGTCCTTCAGATCCTTGGCGTCCATCTCGCCCAGACCCTTGAAGCGCTGCACGTCGATCTTGCCGCGTCCGCCCAAGCCCTTGGCCATCCAGACTTCCTTCTCGGCATCATCGGCGACATAGATCCGCTTCGCCCCCTGCGTGAGGCGGTAAAGCGGCGGACAGGCGAGATAGAGGTGCCCCTTGTCGATCAGCCCGCGCATCTGGGTGAAAAAGAAGGTCATCAGAAGCGAGGCGATATGCGCGCCGTCGACGTCCGCATCGGTCATGATGATGATCTTGTCATAGCGCAGATCATCAACGCGGAACTTGGTGCCCAGCCCCACGCCCAAAGCCTGCGCCAGATCGTTGATCTCCTGGTTCTGGCCCAGCTTGGAACTTGCGGCGCCAAGCACGTTCAGGATCTTGCCCCGCAAGGGCAGCAGAGCCTGCATGGTGCGGTCGCGCGCCATCTTCGCCGAGCCACCGGCCGAGTCGCCTTCGACGATGAAGAGCTCCGTCCCCTCTCGGTTCGTGGCCGAACAATCGACAAGTTTCCCGGGCAGACGCAGCTTCTTCGTCGCCGACTTGCGCGAGGTTTCCTTTTCCGCCTTGCGCCGCAGCCGCTCCTCGGCCCGCAGCACGAGGAAATCGAGGATCGCCCCCGCCGCCTTGGTATCGGTGGTCAGCCAGGTGTCGAAATAATCCCGCACCGCATTTTCAACCCAGCGCGCGGCTTCCTCGGTCGAAAGCCGGTCCTTGGTTTGGCCGACGAAAGACGGCTCGCGGATGAAGATCGAGATCAGCGCGCAGCCGCCCGTCAGCATGTCCTCGCGGGTGATCTGCGCCGCCTTCTTGTTGTTGATCCGCTCGCCATAGGCGCGGATTCCTTTCAGGATCGCGGCCCAGAAGCCTGCCTCATGGGTGCCGCCCTCGGGGGTGGGCACGGTGTTGCAATAGCTGTGGAGGAAGCCGTCACGCACCGGGGTCCAGTTGATCGCCCATTCGACCGACCCGGGGATGTTGTATTTCTCCTCGAAACTCACCCGCCCCGCAAAGGGCTTGTCGGAATAGGTCGAGGCCCCGGTCAGGGCTTCGCCCAGATAATCGGCGAGGCCATTCGGGAAATGGAAGGTCGCTTCGGTGGGCGTGTCGCCATCGGCAATCGCGGTCTTCCAGCGGATTTCGACGCCCGAAAACAGGTACGCCTTCGAGCGCGTCATCTTGAACAGCCGCGCCGGTTTCAGGCTGAGCGAGCCGAAAATCTCCGGATCGGGGTGAAAGGTCACCATCGTGCCGCGCCGATTGGGCGCCGCACCCAGCTTCTCGACCGGGCCCTGCGGCACCCCGCGCGAGAACCGCTGCTCGTAAAGCTCCTTGTTGCGCGCGACCTGCACCACCATCAGGTCCGAGAGAGCGTTCACCACCGACGAGCCCACCCCGTTCAACCCCCCCGAGGTCGAATAGGCCTTGTTCGAGAACTTGCCCCCCGCATGCAGTGTGCACAGGATCACTTCCAGCGCCGACTTGCCGGGGAACTTCGGATGCGGATCGACGGGAATCCCGCGGCCATTGTCGCGCACGGTGACCGAGCCATCGGAATTCACCTCGACCTCGATCCGGTTCGCGTGCCCTGCCACCGCCTCGTCCATGGCGTTGTCGAGAATCTCGGCCACCATGTGGTGCAGCGCGCGCTCGTCCGTGCCGCCGATATACATGCCCGGCCGCTTGCGCACCGGCTCCAGCCCTTCGAGCACCTCGATCGAGGAGGCGTCATAAGTCTCGGTCTGGGTCGAAGACAGAAGATCGCCGGACATGGTGCTCGCTTTCATTGGTGTTCTTGAGATGCAGAGATACCGCAGCTTGGGGGGCCGGGGCAAGCAGGGGGCGCTGCCCCCGTCCCTGCGGGACACCCCCGGGATATTTGAGGCAAGATAAAGAGGCATGATTTATCTTGCCCGAAATATCCCGGGGGGTGAATGGCGCAGCCAGAGGGGGGCAGCGCCCCCCTTTCGCGGGCGGCCGCGACGCGCGCCGCACCGCGTCGTGCCCCTTTGTCATTCTGTCGCACCCATGTCATAAGCTGGCCGCATCGATGTCCGAACCGTTCCGAAAGGCCGCCCCATGACCCGCATTCTCCAGTCGCTCGCCGAAATCTCCGCCCGCTACGACGTGCTGCTGTGCGATCTCTGGGGCTGCGTGCACAATGGCGTCGCCCCCTTCCCCGCCGCCGTCGCCGCGCTTCAAGGCTTCCGCGGTCAGGGCGGCCGGGTGATCCTGATCACCAACGCGCCGCGCCCGGCCCGCTTCGTCGCCGAAGGGCTCGACCGGATGGGCGTTCCGCGCGAGGCCTGGGATGCCATCGTCACCTCGGGCGACGCGGCGCAGGATGCGATGTTCGCGGGCGCGGTCGGGCGCAAGCTCTGGCACCTCGGGCCGCACAAGGACGACGGCTTTTTCACCGAGATCCCGAAGGAATGGGAAGGCCGCACCCATGTCGAGCTGGTCCCCTTCGATCAGGCCGAGGGCATCGTCTGCACCGGCCCCTTCGACGAACTGAATGAAGTCCCCGAAGACTACCGCCCCCGTTTCCTTGAAGCCAAGACCCGCGGCCTGCCGATGCTCTGCGCCAACCCCGATGTCGTCGTCGACATGGGCGAAACCCGGATCTACTGCGCCGGCGCCTTGGCCGCGCTTTACGAGGAAATGGGTGGGCGCACGATGTATTTCGGCAAGCCGCATCCGCCGATCTATGACATGGCGCGGCGGCGCATGGCGGAGTTCGGCCTCGCCGATGACAGCCGGGTGCTGGCGATCGGCGACGGCATCAACACCGATGTTGCGGGCGCGATCGGCGAGAACCTCGACGTGCTCTTCGTCTCGGGCGGGCTCGCCGCCGAGCAATTCGGCCCCGATGTCGACAATCCGAACCGGGACCTGCTCAGGGGCTGGCTTGGCGCGCGTCAGCAGGAACCGCAATACACCATCGGCCGTCTGCGCTGAAACCACCTCGCAACTATCTTGCGTTCGACCTTCGTCTTGGGTTCATAAGTTTCGCTGCGCTTGCATGGTGAGCATCGCCATGCTATGCCGCGGCGCAACATGACCCCAAGCCGGAGCGCCTCTCATGACCGACCCCATCGTCCGCGGCACGATCTGCATCAATGAGCTCGAGGTCGGCATGATGCGCAGCCTGACCAAGGAAATCACCGACCGCGACATCGAGCTCTTTGCCGAGGTCTCGACCGACTGCAACCCGGTGCATCTGGATGACGAGTTTGCCAAAGGGACGATGTTCAAGGGCCGGATCGCGCATGGGATGCTCTCGGCCGGGCTGATCTCGGCGGTGATCGGCGAGCAGCTGCCGGGCCACGGCACGATTTACATGGGCCAGTCGCTGAAATTCCGCGCCCCGGTCCGCCCGGGGGACGTCGTCACGGCCGAAGTCACGGTTGCGTCGATCGACCCGGTGAAGCGTCGCGTGACCCTTGAAACCCGCTGCCGCGTGGGCGATACGGTGGTGATCGAGGGCGAAGCGCAGGTTCTGGCGCCCGCCTGCAAGAGCTGACACGACCGGCGGCCTCGCCGGAGGCGGGGACGAGACCGGGAATGCAGACCTATACCCATTGGACGGGGCTCTCGCCCGAGGCGCATGGCGCCTCGGTGGCGATGGGCAATTTCGACGGGGTGCATCTGGGGCATCAATCGGTGATCGATCTGGCGCGCGGTCGCGAGCCCTTGGGCATCATCACCTTTGAACCCCATCCGCGCGAAGTCTTTGCCCCGGACGCCGCGCCCTTCCGGCTGATGAATGCCGAAGCCCGCGAACATCGGCTGGCGAAACTCGGCGTCGAGCGGCTTTACGAGCTGCCCTTCAACCGCGACCTGGCGGGGATGGACCCGGAAACCTTCGCCCGCGAAGTTCTGGCCGAGGGGCTGGGCGTCGCCCATGTCACCGTCGGCGGCGATTTCCGCTTCGGCAAGGGCCGCGCCGCGGGCACGACCGAGTTGATCGCGCTTGGCCGCGCGCTTGGCTTTGACGTCACGGTGGCGCCGCTGCTGCATATCGACGGGATCGAGGTCTCCTCGACCAACATCCGCAAGGCGCTGGCCGAAGGGCGGGTGCGCGATGCGGCGAAGATGCTCGGTCACCTGCACCGGATCGAGGGCGAGGTGATGCACGGCGACAAGCGCGGCCGCGACCTTGGCTTTCCGACCGCCAACATGTCGGTGGCGCGGCTGCATCTGCCGAAGCTCGGCGTCTATGCGGTCAAGGTCGATGTGCTCACCGGCCCGCAGGCGGGCGCCTATCTGGGCGCGGCCAGCCTTGGCGTGCGGCCGATGTTTGGCGAAAACGCGCCGAATCTGGAAACTTTCCTCTTCGATTTCGAGGGTGATCTTTACGGCCAGCACCTCTCGGTGGCGCTGGTCGACTATCTGCGCCCCGAGATGAAGTTCGACAGCCTGCCCGCCCTGATGAAACAGATGGCGGTCGATTGCGAAACCGCGCGCGAAATCCTGCGCTCTGCGTGATGTGACTATGAAAATGCCCCGATCCGAGTCATCTTTTGCGCGATGAGTAGTAATCTGCGCCCCCTGTTCTGGACCTTGCCGCTGGCCAAGCTGACCCCCGCCGAATGGGAGGCCTTGTGCGATGGCTGCGGCAAATGCTGCCTCAACAAGCTCGAATACGAAGACACCGGCGAGCTGGAATTCACCCGGGTCGCCTGTCGGCTGCTCGACGGCGACAGCTGCCGCTGCCGCAACTACGAGATCCGGCATCAATTCGTGCCCGAATGCGTGCGGCTGACGCCGAAATCGCTGAAGAAAAGCGTCTACTGGATGCCCGTGACCTGCGCCTATCGGCTGCGCTACGAGGGCAAGCCGCTCGAGCCCTGGCACTATCTGATTTCCGGCGATCCCGAGACGGTGCATGGCGCCCGTCAGTCGGTGCGCGGATGGACCGTCTCCGAGGCAGAGGTGCCCGAGGAAGACTGGCAGGACTATATCATCGAGGACCTCTGAATGCATTTTGCCTCTGACAACACCGCGGGCGTCGCGCCCGAGATCATGGCTGCGCTGGCGGCGGCGAATGCGGGTCATCTGGCCTCGTATGGGGCCGATCCGCTGACCGGGGCGGTGGTCGAACATCTGCGCGAGATCTTCGAGGCGCCGCGGGCTGCGGTCTATCTGGTGGCGACGGGGACGGCGGCGAATGCGCTGTCCTGTGCGGTGCTGACCCAGCCCTGGGGGGCGATCTTCTGCCACCGCAACGCCCATATCGAGGAAGACGAATGCGGCGCGCCCGAATTCTACACCGGCGGGTCGAAGCTGGTTCTGGTGGACGGCCCGCATGCGAAGATGGAGCCGGCCGGTCTGCGCGCGGCCATTGCCCATACCGCGCGGGCCGGGGTGCATAACGTGCAGCGCGGCATGGTCTCGCTGACGAATGCGACCGAGGCCGGGACGATCTACACCCCCGCCGAAGTGGCGGCGCTGACGGCGGTCGCGCGCGAATTCAAGCTGCCCGTGCACATGGACGGCGCGCGGTTTGCCAATGCGCTCGTCACCCTGGGCTGCAGGCCCGCCGAGGTGACCTGGAAAGCCGGGATCGACGTGCTGAGCTTTGGCGGCACCAAGAACGGCTGCATGGGGGTCGAGGCGGTGATCATCTTCGATCCCGCCCGCGCCTGGGAATTCGAGCTGCGCCGCAAGCGCGGCGGGCATCTCTTCTCGAAGCACCGCTTCCTTGCGGCGCAGATGGCGGCCTATCTGGACGGCGATCTGTGGCTGCACCTCGCCCGGCACGCGAATGCGATGGCCACGCGGCTCGCGGGCGGCATTGCGGCGGTGTCTGGAGCATCGCTGACGCATCCGACGCAGGCGAACGAGGTCTTCGCCGCCTTCCCCCGCGCCGCGCATCGCGCGGCTCATGCAGCGGGGGCGTCCTATTATCTCTGGCCCTTCGACCAGTCGCTTGACGGCCCGGGCGAGACGCCCCTGGCCGCGCGGATGGTCACCACCTGGGACACGACCGAGGCCGAAATCGACACCTTCCTCGCGCATCTGCGCTGAGCGGCGAGGGTCGGATGGGGCAGCCCCCTGCCCCATTCCGGCGCTTGACCGTTCCTCCCATCTTGCCTAGAGCTTTGCGCATGCTACGGGCCTGTAGCTCAATGGTTAGAGCCGGGCGCTCATAACGCCTTGGTTGGGGGTTCGAGTCCCTCCGGGCCTACCAGAGCATCCCTTTGATCTCAAAGAATAACCTTCATTTTCTGATCCTTGCGCCATTTTTGGTCCCAGAGTTGGTGCCAGAATCGGGGTGCAAGATGGCTGGGAAGCTTCGGTATTGGAAAGAGAAGGATGGCCGCTTCTGGGCACGAATCTCTGTTCCCGAAAGGCTGCAACCGTATCTTGACCAACCCCGGTGCGAACTTTCTGAACCGCTCGGCGGTGATCGTCGCACCGCCTTGCGCCTATCCGGCAGCGGTTGCGCGCCTTCAACACGTAATCGCCGTCGCTCAAAGCAGGGCCGACGCCGCAGCCCAAGACTTCAAAGCCTCAATCTCGCCCCGTCCGACGATCACCCTGGCCGACTTCGGCCACGCGGTTTGGCAACGTTATTCAGCCGCTCTGGAAGCTGACGATGCTGCGCGGGCTTCATATCCACGCGCAGACGAGATCGAAGCCGAACGTGAAAAGCTCACGCGGAAAGCGGCAGCTGGCGAGATCGGCAATGAACCGTCCGATATTCTCGACGCATCGCTCGACTTCCTGCTGCTGTGACCCCCGATAACTCGTCCATCTGATGCTAGAGTCCGTCCCAATGAGAGGACCGGACATGAAGAGATCGAAGTTCACCGAAGAGCAGAT
>NZ_QJTK01000029.1 GCF_003217355.1 Rhodobacter viridis
AGGATCCGATCCGGGAATGGCGCCAGCTTGCCCTCGATTTTGCAACGGTAACGGGCGGGTCGTGACGCAGGCCCCGTTACGGCATCTCGTTCTTGATCACAGCCAGAACAAGACGGTTGCGGCGAGCATGATCGCAGAGAAGAACGTTTCCGGGCACCGGTCATATCGAGTGGCGACGCGCCGCCAGTCCTTGAGGCGGCCGAACATGATCTCGATGCGGTTGCGCCGTTTGGTGCGCCCGATCTGGCGTCCGCGCCCTCCTTTTTCACCCCAAGGCTTGATGCCGTGCGGTGCGCCTTCAGATAGGTCGCATCGATCATGATCGTCTTGTGCTCGGCGCTCTCGGCGGCCAGGCCCACCATGATCCGAGCGAAGACCCCGTTGTCGCCCCAGCGCTTCCAGCGGCTGTAGAGCCTTTCAGGGGCTCGCGCGGCCCCACTGCGGCCACGGTCCCCTTCAAGTGGACGGGCCGTATTCCTTCGGCGCGTCGCACCACCGCAACCCATTGCGATTGATGAAGATTATGCCGCTCAGAACGCGACGATCATCGACACGGGGCTTGCCGTGACTCTTGGGAAAGAACGGCTTCAGGCGCTCCATCTGGGCGTCGCTCAGCCAATAAAGAGTGCTCATCGATCAGGTCTCCTTGCGGTGCCTGAATCAGGCCAAATGCCTGAAATCAATGGGTCGGGAGCCTATAGGGATGCACGGGGTGTTTGTGGTGCCCGGTGTGCAACCTCTTGTGTAACCTGACCCCAGAATGCCCAAGCCGCATGGGCTTGTTGTCTGTTTTTCAAGGCTGATCTGGAGGTTTGGCTGGGGTACTAGGATGCCCACAAACCAAACCAGATGGTCTGATTCCTCTTTTGAACCAGTGCCTTGAGGGCGCGCCGCAAAGACCGCATCAGCATATGTGCAACCACGGATGCTCGCCCCCATGCAACCTCGCCACGGCCTTCCTGTCAAGCGCAAGTGCGACGTATGCACTGTAAGCGGTGCATCCGGCCGGGGATTGACATGGATTTCGCCACCAAGCTGGCGATTCGGCTCGTCTGAAGCCTGTTGAAGCCGAATCGCGTCATCGAACGTGGTGGCTTCTGATGCTGCGTCATCGATGGTTCCCGCCGCTGCCTCGGCAGCGTTCAAGGCGCCAAAGTGAGCGGGCGGCCGATCGAACTTCGAGGTTCAAGGGTACGGAGGCGTTTGCCGGCGGCGACGGCAGGATCATCGCGCCGAGATCGGAAGGCGTTGGTAAGGCCTCAGACGCGCCGGAAATGGGTCGGGCAAAACGCGACAAAGGATGGCCGAGGGGTTAGGCTGCCTCCAAATGGATGTATGAGGCGTCGCCTTGCCGTCCTCAACGCAGCCACTGACATGAATAAGTGCGCCGCGCCCCGCTTGGCGAGGCCATCAACGGCAAATGCGTCAGGGAATGAGCGCGTCGCCCGGAAGGTGCGTCCAGACCCGACGCGGCCGATCGACTGATGCGTCGGGCGTGGCTTCGATGCTCGGACATGACTTTGGGCCGGAACCCCGATGTGCGGGGCCCGGCTGAACAAGATCATGCGCGCGGGGCGCGGAAAGGGATCGCCGCGCGGCAGGCGGCGATCCCGGCGGATCAGGCCGCCTTTTTCGGCGGGTTTGCGAGCGCCGGGGCCACAGCCTTGTAATCCCAGGGCATCAGGCGGCTGTAATCGGTCAATTCGCGGCCCTTTTCGATCTCGCCCACGACCCAGCGCACGTATTTGAACGGATCGACATCGTTCAGGCGCGCGGTCTCGATCAGGGTGTAGAAGATGGCCCAGTTCTCGGCCGCCGCATGGCTCCCGGCGAACAGCGAGTTATTGCGGGTCACCCCGATGAGGCGCATGCAGCGCTCGACCGGGTTGTTGTCGATCTCGAGCCGGCCATCGAAGACGTAACGGATCAGGTCCTCCCACGCGTTCAGGAAGTAATTCGCCGCATTCTTGAGTTTCCCCTTCGGCAGATCCGGTTCGGCCTTCAGCAGCTCCTCGCGGATCGCTTTCAGAGCCGGCAGCGCCTCGGCGAAGCGCATGGCCTCGCGCTGCGCGGGCGGCAGGCCCTTTGCACGCTTCTCGACAGCATAGATGCCCCCGATACGCTTGAGCACGCGCTTGGCGAGGGTGCTGGGGGCCACCTTCTGGGCATCCGTGAACTGGCGACGGGCATGCGCCACGCACCGCTGGATGTCCACACCGTCATTCTGGCCCGGAGCACGGCGGACGCCATTATACCCCGCGTAGCCATCGGTCTGGAGAGTATCGATCAGCGCGCCCTCCAGCATCTCTTTCGCGACCTGCCCGCCCCGCGACGGGGCATAGCGGAAATACACCGCCGGACGCGCATCGGGGTTCCAGCCGCGCTCATCGCGGCAGATCGCCCAGAGATAGCCCAGCTCGCATTTTCCCTCCGCCTGCACGCGCAACGGCGTCTCGTCCATCATAGCCGAGTGGCCGGCGGTCGCGTGCTTCCAGATTTCGTCGCAGACAGGCTCGAGGAAGCCGGCCAGATGCGTCGTGAGGCGGCCGAGATGCTGGCGCGTGACGTTGCACCCGGCGTCGAGCAGGCGGCGCTCCTGACGATAAACCGTCTTCGCTTCATAGAATTTTTGCAGCGAATACTCGATCACGGTGTCGAGATCGGCCTTGCGGCCGCGCATGATGTAGCGTTCAGCTTTGGCGGACATCGGTTTGTTCTCCTTGCAGATGGTCCGGTTGCAGGCACAGGTGTGATAGTGATGGACTTCCACCACCTGCCGTTCGGGGATCGTGACCAGGCGTTCCCGGGTCTCGACACCGATCGACTTCATTTCGCGGCCGCAGGTGCAGTGGCGTTCCGGCGGAAAATGATCGACATGCCGCCGCTCAAGGTCGTCGGGCAGTTTCGTCACCCCGCGCCCCTTCTTTTTCTCCGGTTTTTCCGGTTCGAAATCGGGGATATCGGCGAGATCGGTCTCGTCATCCTCGATCGCTTCACGATCCTTCTCGGAGCTCTCGCCCCACATTTTGCTTTTCAGCATGCTGAGATGCTCGGTCGTACGACGCAGATCGGACTTCAGTGCCGAGATCTTTCGCCTGGCGCCCTGCAGGCGTTCCTGAGAGGCCATATGCTCCATGTGCAGGGCGCGGACACAGACGTTGAGCGCGTTGCGCTCCCAGCGGTATTTGTCGGGCAGCGACAGAGCGATTTCGGAAATTTCGTTGATGATTTGGCTCGTGGCGCTGAGCTTGCCGGTGAAGGTTTCTGTGCCTTCACCATGAGGAGGATCTTCTTCCTCGGGCGGCAATATCTCGCCATTCAGAGGTTCGTCAGTCATTGTCGGTCTCTCTATTTCGACAAGACCCCGCCCGGGCAGGCGGTGTCGGTTTCGGGGGGCCGCAGATGCGACGCGTGACCGTCGCTCCGAGTGATTGGCATGCGAGAACACGTCTCCGGACTCGCACAAAAGCGCCCGAAGCGAAGTTTTTCTTCCCAATCCTGTTGGAGCCGAGATAGTTTCCGTTATTTATTTGGATGTGCCTTCGAAAAGCGCACCCGTCAGAAACATCGCAACATTGCGCGGCGACGCAACTCGTTGCAATTTATCAAAGCCATTTAAGGCTTTGCCACACAGCAAATACGGCTTCTGCCATCATGGCTATGGCGCGGCTCGCCTATATCCGCTACGCGACATTTTATTCCGGCATGCATCGTCCATACACTTCTCATACATCCGCTGCCGCCGTTAAGTGGCGTGAATGCCTCCCGTGAGAACAAAACAGCCTTCATAGCTGTTCTATATTTATGCCGAGAGAGCGATTTCACCTCACAATCGCGACGCACTTCCTGTATTTTCGAGTATTTCCGTCATCCGATACAGTTACGCACTGGCGCGAGTGCAGTTTTGATGCAGCGATGGCCCTCCTCTATTTCGCCAGATCCTTTGCGAATTAAATCCGACGAAAAATCCTGTGACTCTGGCGGATCCATCTTGTAAAGCGAAATTTCCCAGCAATGAATCATTAACCACGATTTTCGCAAATCTGTGTTTAATGAATTTTCCCGGTTAAATGGCTTGCGCTGCTGATCGAGGCTTGCGACAGTGCTTTCAAAAATTTCATTTTTCGCTGTCCGAATTATTTTTGTCGATTCGCCCAAGCGACGCGAAGCGGCCGCTGATCCTAGAGATCAATTAGATGTCAATTTGTATTTTTGTCACCCTCCGGCAGCTTGAAGATCATGTCGGCCGAATCAAATCGCATGCGACATGCAACCCTGCAGCCACCTTGCCGGGGAGTTCACCAAGCATGAGCCCCGTTGAACCCGGACCTTCTGTCGGCAGAGGTTCGCTCCTGGAACTTGCGGATCAAATGGAGCAGCCGTTACCGATCGCGACGCTCATGCCTTCATCCACGGCCGACTCATCGACCTCTCCTGTCAGCCCCGCCGGCAGCCATACGCGAGCAGCGACAAATGCCCCTGCGGCCTCCTCCGGCAGGGCGGAACGCCCGGCCCGAACCTTGCGTCGGCAGTCCGTCAACGGGTGTGGTAGAACCCCATGACGGTGCGACAATGCCGCCCCAAGCGTCGACTGCACGTTTTCAACGACACATCGCCCGCCCACACCCGCATACGAAATTTCATTTTTCGCATTAACCTCGCGGCCCGGGCCTCCGCCTCGGGGGCTCGATGACACGCATCACGCTTCTTGCGTTATGGGCGCACGACCATTCTCCGAAAGGTCGCAAAGGGCGGGACACAACTCCCAAAGTTGCTAAAGCTTGTCGGTAGAGATTTCGAGTTTACGAGAGGCGGACACCTGCGTGAGACGAACCGATTATAGTGGCAAGCGCGGAAGCAATGCGGGCAACGATTACCACGAACTTTGGGCTGCGCTTCGCGCGCTCGAACTTATCGCGCCCGGATCCGATCTAGTCCAACTAACGGTAGAAGGTGTTCGGGCCGACGATACGGCGGACATGGAGGACTCGATATGGGATGGGGTTGACGCGGCGTTCTATTTCGGCTCGTATGTCGATACGATCGAAAGCATCGAGCTCGTCCAATTCAAATATTCTGGCTGTGATCCCGACAAACCTTGAACCGTGTCGCGACTCGCATACCTGCTGCACGGCCAGGCGATTTCATCGAGCGCGTTCACGATGTACTCTATGACCGCTCGATCAAGCTGAAGCGCTTTGCTTATTTCTGCGCCTTCGAACTCTACGGCACAGTCAAACCCGATGAATGCCCGCCGATGAACGGACGCATGGCCAAAGCGTTGCGGTTCCTCGGCTTCGATGTGAAAGGAGCCTGAATGGCAAAACGCAGCACAATTATCGGCGACATCACGCGGCGCACCACCATCTACAGGGTGTTCCCGCGCAATCGCTTCTTTGAACTCTTTGACGAGAAAAAGAACGCCTTGGTCTGGCCGACTATGTGGGAAGACCCGTTCGAGAATTTCATCCTAAGATCGCCTGTCCGCACTGCCGCTGGCGAGACCGGAGAATTCGCCTTCCACGACGATGTTTATGGCCAGTGCTGGACGCTCAAGAAGAGATCGGATGCGATGTGGCGCATCTACTCGCCGCAAACGGATGCCGTCCGAGTCAGGACAACCGTTGGCAGACTGATCGACAGCCTTTGCGCTGCCAACAAGGGTGTGATCAACGATAGCTGCTTCATCGGCAAGGTTGACTATCCGCCTGATTTCAAACTCAAGGAATTCGCGCGTTCGGTCTTCAGGGACGGTCTAACCGCCGAAGCCGTTGCAAGGTCCCTGCTCAAAAAACGGGATGCCTTCGAACACGAGGCTGAAGTCCGGCTGATCTATTTCGAAGGACAAAACAAAAAGCATGACGGCGGCGTCTACAAATACGCACTCGACCCGCATGCCGCGTTTGACCAGTTCATGATCGACCCGCGTATGTCCTACGAGAAATTCTGCAAGTTCAAGGACGAGATCGTCGCGCGAACCAGAATCGACGAAGCACGCATCAAGCGCTCACTGCTCTACAAACCACCCGAAGGCTTCGTCGTCGAAATACCGTGACGGAGAGGACGAACTTGGGTAGCGGATAGGGGCAGGTCAATAACCCATCCCTCGTGGGGCTGGTCCAGCAGCATCGTATTGTCCAGTCTGAACGTTTTCAACGTGGGGTTTGGCCGTTCGCTTCCGTTTGGATCCTTACTTCCAGCTCGTGGGCTTCTGATACGCCCAAGCTGACGAGACGCCCAAGGATGGCATCGATGCGGCTGCGTGATGGGTGAGACTGACCATACAGAGACGGATCAATGACGGCCGCCGCCTTCAACCATTCAGCGACTTTGCGACCGATACCGAGCTCATGCCACATTGCACGGTCGCCAGTCGTTACTTCGAGCCACGTCTCAACTGCGAACAGGAGGAAGTCGAGATGCCGCGCGGTTGGCGCAACGTTCAAGGTATTCATCGTGCAGAGAGCGATGAAGGCTGTCGGGCCGCCCGGTATCAAAGGGCGCACCGTTTGAAGAAGGGGATCTATCCGGTCAAAAACACCGCGAACGAGGTAGCTCTTTGTCCCGGAGAACGAATTGTAGAAGTTCATCAGCAGCATGCCGATTGTCGGCCCGGTTTCGATGTCGATCCCAAGGCTTCCCCGGTGACGGTCCCAAGACCAACGGTTAAGCGCGAGTGTCCTCGTTACCAGTTGCTGCCGCAGAGCAACCGCGCGATCTGACGGCCGGTCCGGCTCGTTAAAGTAAGTGACATCGGCGGCGTGAATGAGCGTTGCGACCACATCGCAGAAGGACCGATCGGGAAGTTCAATGATCGGGTGCAGCATCCACTCAAAACGATCCTGCGGAGCGTCCATCAGTGCTGACGCAACTAATGAATAGAATTGATCAATCCATGCGTCGGGCGCCTGGATGACTTCGGCATCAGCGGAAAACCCATGACCGATCAGCTTTGCTGACCAAAGAGCGTAGGCATTGACAATCTCTCTATACCAGCTTGGCAAAGCGCTACCTTCGCCTCTGATGAGACGAACCCACTTTGCGAGCCCTTGGCTGTCAACGTGAGTGACGGCTTCCCTAGACCCACGCCGGAACGATTCATCATCACGGTTGAGCTCGGTGCGTGTACCGTTCGATGAGATCACCGCACGGGGTTGGCGCGAGAACGAAGGCTTCTCTTCGGGGAGGTCTGGCCAGTTCGGCTCGGGCCCGCCATCAAGCCAAGTGATCTCCGCAGCGATCGCGTCAGTGTCCTGTCTGGCTTTTTCCTTCTCGTAAGCCTGTCCAGTCGACTTGTCCTCGTCATAGGGATGCCAACGCCAACGACACGAGGTGAAAGCGATACGCACTGCGGCCTTGAGCAGTCGCGCGTCGGCATCTTTGATGCTCTCATTTGCTGCCGAGATCGCAATCACGGCAGCCTGGTCTTGTCGAGCGACGGTTTGAAGCAGGTGATCGCGGTCCTCGACGCGCCGTCTCCGATGCCAAAGATGGATTAGGGCGCAGATGCCCTGAGCCGGCCGATGGTAGTCCAGCGCCTTGTTGGAAGTGTAGCGGTCGACCTTCTCGGCGAGCGCCTTAGAAATCACAGCCCGGACCCAGTCCTCATGTTCGTCAAGGAGGGCATCATCGCCGTCCCGCGCAACAAGCAGGGCGGTCGAAATCAGTCTTGTCGTTCGTGACTTGAGATAATCTGTGTCGCTGTAGTCAGGCAGATCGCCGGCTGCATATTGGACGGCATCGCGCGCCAAATCTGACGAACCTTTTGCCGGATCGCTTATCGCCAGCCGAATTCGGGCCTCAATCGTGAAGGATCGATCGTGTACCTGTCGATTGGCATCGAGGCGCTTGAGGTGCTCGGCTTCTACCGGTGGCGAATTGTATTGAAGACCACCTTCAACTTCGACCCAGTTGGCCCGGTCAAGCATGTTGAGTGCATAGGATCCTATGAATGCAGGATCGCCAAAGTTTGCTTCCGCGCTGTACCGTCCGGTCTCTTGAACAGCTTCAACCAACAGGGAGCGCACCATCTGAGCCGCGTGATCATCGGCCATGTAATAGGGTATCAGATGCTCGGGCATTATGGAGCGTGATGGGCGGTTCGCGAGATCGGCGAGCATGACGCGGCCCTTAGGCTCCTGCTTCATCATCATCCCGCCTCCAAGCCTTTCCAACCCCACACGCGTGCGATCATTGGCAAGTAGGGAGGGGTTCGCCACGAACGGGACGAGCGCGTCGCGTGTCGTCGGCCAATGCGAGAGGAGAACATCGAGCGCGACACACAGGTAGCCTGCACAACTACCATCCGGCCCGAGGATGTCCCGCAAAACCGTATCGACATCTTCGCCGTTCTCGAGGCGCTCATGCGACCAAGCTTCGAGCGCCATTAGGCCAGAAGACGCAGCGTACTCCCGAGCTTGGCTGGAGCGTGACCAGTAATAGGTCTGGACCCATGGAAAGAAGCGCGGCTTTCCGTTGAATTTGATCATGAAGCCGTCCGTTCCCGCCTTCACGCCATCCGCGTGGTGCTCGACAGCCGCGTCTACCAGTGTACGGATGAGGTCGAGCCCGATCTCGGGGTCTGCGTCGAGCAAGTCAAAAAAAGGGGGCTGTGCAGGCGATACTGGCATGTAGTCGGTATCCGCAAAACCGAACGCGCCGTGGAAAGAATCTCCTCGGGATTGCCCTCGACGTGACTGTTCAAGGAGACTGGACTTGATAAGAGTCGCCAGTTCGTTCGGAGCGACGCTGGCCAAGGTTTTGCTGAAGGGCCGAATTTCCTTGACCTTGTAGTGATCGTTCTCTTTCGCGATCGCGGTCAAATAGGCCTTCGTGTCTTCCGGCGCATGTGACGCCATAAGAAGCGCCACGGTTCGAAGATCCTCGATTATCGTAGCGCGCGAATGGCGTTCTAACCGTGGGGCATCCGCGGCACCCGGGATCGTGATGTTGGCGTCACGCAAGTCGATCTGCATCAGCCAGCCGAAGAGCATCTTCGCCGTTGCCCGTCCGAGTTCGCGGACGCTCATAATCGTGAGGAACTGGACTTCAGCGAGCTTCACGATGGCAGCGATCGCCTGGATTGGAATATCGTCAGCGTTCACAGCGCACCACACGAGAACCGTCGGCGCCGATAGCGTCGTGGCGATGCGCAAAGAGCCCGGTGCCTCGACAGGAAGCTCGGCGCCCGTCGCGGCGATTTCCTTGAAGACGGATGCGGCCGAGATCGTTTCGGTCGCGACGATGGCGGTACAGATCTCGACGAGCAACGCGCCCCGATCGGCAAGCAATGCAGCGCGGCAGCGGCTCAGAAGCCGCGACGACAGCTCGGATCGCACGATCGCCATGAGCGCTTGGCGACGCCATGCATCATGTGCGCCTGGTCGCGAGAGGGCCCCAAGGAGAGCCGTCCAGTTCGAGCCATCCGGTCCCTGTTCGAGAGCGAAGCGACCGGAAAATTCGATACCACGTGCTACCCGCGGCGATGGCGGTACGGAAAGATCGACGTTGTCGAGCAACGTGATGTCTTCGTTGAGGCGCGCGCCGATCGCCCAGTCGCGGAGCACGTCATGGTAGAAGCTGAGACGGTCGCGCTTCGGTTCGGACAGGGTCAGGCTACGCAGTAGATGAGCTCGTGCCGGTGTGTCCGTCGACGCCTCTACCAGGTCCTGTCCTGCCAGCGCCGCTTCTGCTAGCTCGGCCAAGAGCCGTTGCGCCGGCCGGACATCATCTGGCTTTGCGCCATCGGCACTCTTCCACCATCGGTCGGCGAGCGCCGCTTCAGTGCGAATGTTGGCCGAGCTCGGGACCTTGAGCAATTGGGCCAACCGATAGAGATTGCGCGCAATGCTCGCGGCCGGATGATCCCGCGACAGCAGAGCGTGCAATTCCGGGGCGGCAGTGCCCAGGGCTGCAACCTCGTCGTCGTTCAGTTCGCCCACGAGCACTTGGCAGGACGTACCCAACTTCGCGAGCGCGTCCTCGGCGACCCAGCGAGTGTCTTCGACGCCGACATCGGGCCGTTTGGACACGACTACGGAAAAGCCTGGGACCTCTGCAATTTCGCGCAGCAAGTCATTCACTGTGCGGCGGCGCTCGACGGAGGTGAACATCTCTAGGCCGTCAATGAACAAGACCGCGCCGCCACCAGCCGCCAGGTCCCACAAGAAGTTCTTAGCGGTCCCGGGCATTTCCAGACGTTGCGCGAGCGCCGACCATCCGCCGTCGGGCGTGCCTACGGGATCAAGGACGATGACATGGCCCTCACGGCCTATCCGCTCAGCAAGATGTCTCAAGACCCAGGACTTGCCCACGCCCGGTTTACCAGTGATCTCGATGAAGCGATGCCCGTCGCGCGCTTTCTCGAGATCGGCAAGCGCGCCGAGGCGGGGGATATTGACGCCGCCGACAGTGGTCCCGATCTCCATGAGTGCGTGGCGCGACATCTCCGCCAGCTTGGCGCGGGCGAGCGAGAAATTCTGATCGCCGACTAGGTGGAAGCCACGCGTCGTCAGCCTCTCATTGAGCGATTGGCGCGTGACCGAGCCACCGGCCTTACCCGTCTCGATGACGATTTCGATAAGATTGCTCCAAAGCGCCTCGGCACGTGTCGCATCTTCCGGCGCGAGGACCTGACGGGCAAGTGTCAGAGCATGGGCCTTTGCCTCCGGTGCTCCAGACTCGAAATCGAACTCGAGGATCATGAACCTGCGGATAATGGACCAGACGGCTTCGTCCTCATCTGCGACTCCTTGAACCACAAGGTTGCTGCGGAACGATTTGGCGAAACTACGCATCTCTTCGCTGGCAACACCCGGGAGGGCTAACCGCGCGAAGAATTGAACGCCGCTTTCCGCTCTGTGCGCCCATTCGAGCACGTCCTGATAGGGGCCAGAGATAGCATAGCTGGTTCGCTGCGTCGCAACCGCCAGTAAATGGCGGTCCGTCGGCTTCTGAGCGGGAGTACTGCGCACGATCTGCTCGCAGACGGCTTGAAAGATAGAGTCTTTGGGCGAAAAACGGATTGTGCGCTTGGACTGGACCTCGAGAATCGCGGTGCCTTGTTCCGAAACACCATGCACGATCAGGTCATCGAGGGCATAGCCTTCATTCTCGCCCTGAAGCTGCACCCGCTCGATCCTGGCATTGGGGAGGCCGCGCGCTTCGCTGCCAGCGAGCATCTGCAGCACATAATAGGCGCCAAGCTGGCCCTCAATATACGTTCCGGCGCCCCCGCGCCCGACCGGACTGGAGCCTTTCTGTTCGGAACTTGTGCTTTCCTCGGGGGAAGGGCTCATCGCGTCGGTGGTCTTCAAATCAATCCTGCAGTTAATCTACGCGATAGCGTAAATATCGAACAATTTCGATTGTTTTCTACGTTATGTCTTCTTGGTTTCTCAGAGGAAGGAACCAGGGTCTTTTGAATCGCGTCCCGTCCGCGACGCAAGTTTTCGATGCGCCGGAGCTCAGGAATCCGCTTGTTATGCTAATCCTGCTGGCCTGAGCTTCGGGTCGAATGTCCGCATTCCGACTAGATCGGATAGCCCCTCGCGACCGCAGCGAACTTCTGAAATCCTGCTGTGACCCCCGATAACTCGTCCATCTGATGCTAGAGTCCGTCCCAATGAGAGGACCGGACATGAAGAGATCGAAGTTCACCGAAGAGCAGAT
>NZ_QJTK01000030.1:0-7712 GCF_003217355.1 Rhodobacter viridis
ATGCACGCCGTGCTTCACCACCAGCTCGGCGATCGTCGCCTCGCCACGAATGGCTTCAAGCGCCACCTTCGCCTTGAAGTCCGCGCTGTAGTTCTGCCGTTTGCCAGCCACGCTGTTCGTCCTCGTCTTCCTTGGCGGCAAGCTTAGCAAACTGTCCGCTGGCTGGGGATCACCTCACTCCCAAGCTGTCTTTCGGTCAGCCGTTGCAACGAGTTGCGCGACGGCGAACTTGGATGTGCGGTCGATGCCGACGAAAAGGTAGAGCTTGCCCTCGGCGGTCTGAACTGCAGCAATGTCGATGTGGATCGAGCCTGCGTGGTCGCCATCGGTTCGAGATCCGCTGGCGAGGGCCGATGGGGTAGCGCTTGAACTTCTGCCGCCTGGGCTTGTCGCCTTCGACATCCGGCAGGCGCGAGTCGTCCGGTGGCAGCAATGTGTGCCGCCGGAATGTGACAACCATCGCCTCTTCGGCCTCGGTCAGCACGGTGGACCGCGGTTCCGTCGGCCCGGTCTTCATGTCCTCGACCGTCGCGCGCTTGCGCCACTTCGCCACCGTCTTCGGATTGATGCCGAGCTCCCGGCTCAGCTGCGCGAGCGAAGCTTGCGATCATTCGGGCCAGCCCTTGAACCGATGGCGGGCAGGCCCTCATTATTGCTGCTCTTACGGCGTGCCCTCGCCAGCGCGCTTGAACCGGTGGCGCCGCGCTGGCTCGATCGTGGCGCTGCCATGACGAACTTGTCCCAAAGTGCTTCCTTCCATTCTTGCGAAAGGATCGCACCATCAAACCGTGGGATCAAACACCTAGCAGGCAACACCGCGGATGCAGCCCGGCGACTCGCTCCGTGAGTCTGAGATGTATTGGACGCCACTCCGCGGCGCCGTGACATCAGCGCAAAGCTCGGCATCGTCGCGACTGGCGGTTTGCCGATTGTGAGGTCGCGGCATTGCACCTGCAGAAACGTGAAATAGCTGCCGTTCGCCGGTTCCATGCAGGACTGCGCATTTGCACAGACGGTGGCCTTCGCGTTCAGGGGGGCACGCCTTGCGCGGCCGATGCACTCCGCCAATCGGAAGATCGATGAGCAGAGCCGGTTTCTGCGAAGCGGCCATTCAATCATTGTGCCGAGAGACGATGCGATTGAGATTGCTCCGGCCGTATTTCTGGTGGCTGCTTCGCGCTTGCATTGGTGCAAGAGTGGGCTGGGGGTTCGCTACCCTGATCGGCTCTCGCGGCGCGATCCTCGCAGACTGCAATGCCTGTCGGAAACCGACGAGGCGACCAGATTCAGGGGCGCGAGATCGTCTCGTTCCGCCATGCGGCTGGGCTGCAGCTGTAGGGTCGTCGCGACGTCAGCTGGCGCCGCGATCCGCCCAACGCTCCTGCACGCGCAGATGTTCGTGGGTATGGGCGCGGCTGCCGTGCAGGTGGAATTCGACCTCGGTGCGCACCGGCACCAGCGCGGTTTGCCCATGCAGCACGCCCCGCTGCAGGAACAGCGAATTGGCATAGGCCGTGACCGAGGCCACCGTGCCGCGCATCACCGTGACCTCGACGGCCGCCGTATGATCGAGCGGCACCGACAGCGCGGCGATCGCCGTGTCGTGGTGGCGCTGGCGGCTTTCGGGAACGGCACGGCCCAGATCGCGCTGCGAGGGATCGAGCGCATAGGAAATCACGCCGACGCATTCGGCCTCTTCGGGCGCATCCTCGGCCAGACCGCGCCGCACCAGATCGCGCAGCGCCTCGGACCGGTTCGAAGCGCCCGAACGCGCCATGAAGGCGTCAAGCGCCGCCAGAAGATTGTCTTCGATGGTGATGGTGACACGCTGCATGGGACCCTCCTGCGCCTTCCTCGCATGGCGGCAGATGTCGCACAAGCCGGTGAAACGGGTGGTCACCCGACCGCGGGGATCGCCTGCGCGGGCAAGAGCCGGGTGCGGCGCAAAAGCGCCGTGTCAGCCAGAACCGAAGCCGTCGGCCCCTCGGCCACCACCCGCCCGGCTTCCAGCACCACCACATGATCGGCGATCCGCGCCACGACATCGAGATCATGGGTCGAAAAGATCAGCGTCCTGTCGGCCGCTTGCGCGCCAAAGCCGGTCTCGAGCCGGGTCACGATGTCGTCCGTCGCCTGCGGATCGAGCGCCGCGGTGGGCTCGTCGAGCAGCAGCACCTCGGGGTCAAGGATCAGCACCGAGGCCAGCGCCACCCGCTTCTTCTCGCCTCCCGAAAGCCGGTGCGGCGGCCGGTTGGCCAGCGCGGTGAGCCCGAACGCGTCAAGCATCCGCGTGACGGCTCCGCGGATCCGCTCGCGCGGCCAGTGCAGCTGCAACGGGCCGAAGGCGAGTTCGTCAAAGACCGAGGGGCAGAAAAGCTGCACATCAGGGTTCTGGAACACGAAGCCGACGCGGCGGCGAAAGGCGATGGCGGTGGCCTCGTCGGCCAAGGCGGCGGCGCTGAGCGGCGCGCCAAGCGCCTCGATCCGGCCCGCCTCGGGAAAGTGCAGCCCGTCAAGGAGGCGCAAGAGCGTCGACTTGCCCGAGCCATTCGCGCCGAGAAGCGCGATGCGTCGACCGCGCGGCAGATCAAGCGTGACGCCGGAAAGTGCAGCCACGCCCTTGTAGGAAAAGCTCACCTCCGACAGGCGAAAGACACAGTCATTCATCGCAAGACCAGCGCAAGGCAAACCGGGACAAGCGCCAGCAGGAAGGCCGCGTCGCGCGCCCGGAAGCGGAAATCGTCGAGCAGATGCACCTCGCCGCGATAGCCGCGCGCGATCATCGAGAGATGCACCTCGGTCGCCAGATACAACGAGCGTTCAAACAGTGTGCCCGCGATGCCCATGGCGAGCGCGCGGGCCGCACGCGCATCAAGCCGCCCGACCATCCGGCTGCGCCGCGCCTCGAACAGATCAAGCGTGGTTTCGGCCAGAACGAAGATGTAGCGATGCGTCATGCCGAGGATCATCACCCCCGCCCGCGGCACGCCAAGGCTGCGCAGCGCCTTGAGCACCTGCGGCCAGGGGGTGGAGAGCACGAGCAGCAGCGCCAGAGTTGCGGTGGTTTCGGCGCGCAGCGTCAGAAACGCGGCCGAGCGCAGGCCTTGTTCGGTGATCGCCAGCCCGAAGGGCAGGGGCAGGAGCGCCTCACCCGGAACCAGCACCAGTGCGGGCAGCGCGATGACGCCGGTGAAGGCCGCCACCACGCCCCAGACCTGCCGCGCCAACCTTCGCGGACCGATACCGGAGGCCGTCCCCAACACCACCGCAAGGGCAAGGACAAGCGCCAGCGCCACCAGCGACTGCGTCCAGACGGCGGCCAGGATCAGCGCAAAGATCCCCGCCACCTTGGCGCGGGGATCGAGGCCTTGCAGCAGTCCCGGCCCTTGCGCCAGCGCAACCGCGTCGTCGGCATGGTGCATCAGCCCTTTGATGCCGCCGGAAATCCGGGCGACGAGGTCGGTTTCGCCATGCCCCGGATGGCTGTGAACGAAGGATTGCTCGCCCATGTTTGCCGATCAGGCCTGACGCGGCCGGGCGGCCCGCAGGCGCGCCCCGAGCAGCACCAGCGCCGTGACAAGGGCCACACCGACGAGCGCCGAAAGCACATAGCCCAGCGTTTCGTTTTGCAGGAAGACGGGCGCGTAATCGGGCATCGGCGCGCGCCAGACATCGGCCAGTCCGGCAAAGCCGCCGGGCAGGGTGTCGGGCGGGCTCATGCCCCCCGAAGCGGTGGCCATGGCGGCGCGCCCCTCGGCCGAGGTGAAATCATCCGCGCCCCATTCGCCCCAGGCCGTGCCCGAGGCGATCAGCCCCAGCGGGCTAAGCACGACAAGCGCCGCAAGCCCCGCCCAAAGCCAACCCAGCGCCGACCAGCCGCGCCCCTCGGAGACCGATTCCGAGCGCATCAGCAGATCCGGGTTCGACCGCTGCAGCCAGGCGACGATCCCGGCGGTGGCGATGAATTCCGCCGCCCCCGCAATGGTCAGATGGGTGATCGCCATCGCGGGCACCGCGACAGAAAGGAGGTAAGGCGCATAAAGCGGTGCCCCCCCGGCATCGGTGAAGAACATCGGCTGGACGCCGAATTCAAGCGCCGCGATGAGGGCCGAGGCATTGATGCCCGCATAGCCCGCAAGCCCGGCCACGATCACCTGCCGCCGCGCGCCGACCGAGGCCCCGGCCGTGCCGATCCGCCAGACTGCCCAGGCCACCATCGGCCCGACCACCGCCATGTTGAGGCAATTCGCGCCAAAGGCGGTGATGCCGCCATCGCCGAAGAACACCGCCTGAATGAGCAGCGCGACCGAAATCGCCAGCACCGCCGCCCATGGCCCAAGCAGGATCGCCGCAATGCCAAGCCCCACCGCATGTGCCGTGGTGCCGCCCGGAATCGGCAGGTTGAACATCATGATGACGAAGCTGAAGGCCGAGACGAGGGCGATCAACGGAATCGTGCGGGCATCCTCGACCCGTTCGATCTTGCGCATCGCGCGGATCCAGAACGGCAGCGTCACCGCGAAAGTCACGGCGCAGGTGGCGGGGCTGAGGTATCCGTCGGGAATATGCATGTCAGGCATCCTGATGTGAGCCACCGGCCGGGCAGAAGCCCTCTCGGTATGATTTATGCATCATTTCGTCATAACTTTGCGCTGTCAAGAAAGTCCTGCAACGCCGAAAGACTTGCGCAGAAGACGCAGGCAAACGCCCCCGCAGGCGGGAAATCCGTCTGACAGCAACGCGATTCGTATGATTAATTAGTATAAAAATCACACGATAAAATCATACGCCGGGAGGCGACATGCGAAAGACCACCTTGAAACTGATCCCGCTGGCCGTGCTGAGCGCGCTGTCCTTGGCAAGCCCGCTGCAAGCCGGTCCGGTGCCGCCTCTGGTTCTGGCCGTGGGCGGCGAGCCCGAGGGCGGCTTCGATCCGGTGATGGGCTGGGGGCGCTACGGCAACCCGCTGTTTCAGGCGACGCTGCTCAAGCTTGATGCCGATCTGACCATGGTGGGAGATCTGGCGACGGGCTGGAGCCTCTCGGCGGATCGGCTGACCTGGACGATCAAGCTGCGCACGGATGCGAAATTCTCCGACGGCACGGCGCTGACGGCCGAGGATGTGGCCTTCACCTTCAACACCGCGCGCGATGCGGGCGGGCTCGTCGACATGAAGATCCTGCGCGAAGCCCGCGCCATCGCCCCCGACACCGTGGAACTGGAACTGACGAAGCCCCAGATCACCTTCACCAGCCATCTGGTCGGGCTCGGCATCGTGCCGAAGGCGCTTTACGGTAAGGACTACGCCCGTCATCCGGTCGGCGCGGGGCCGTTCCGGATGGTCGAATGGCGCGAGGGCGAGCAACTGGTGGTCGAGCCCAATCCCTATTGGTATGGTGGCAAAGTGCCCTTCCCGCGGGTGAGCTTCGTCTTTGGCGAAGAGGCGGCCGCGATTGCGCTGGCGCAGACCGGGGCGGTGCAGGTGGCGGCCGTGCCTCCGGCCGACGCGGACGGCCCGCCGCAGGGGATGCATGTGCTGCATGCGAAAACCGTCGACAACCGGGGCGTGATGTTCCCCATGGTCGCCGCCGGGCAAAAGACCGCGGATGGCAAGCCGATCGGCAATGACGTGACCGCCGATCCCGCGATCCGCCGCGCGATCAACCAGCTTCTCGACCGCAAGGCGCTGGTCGATCTGGCGCTGAATGGCCACGGCAGCCCGGCGCATGGCCCGGTCGATGGCCTGTCCTGGGATCAGCCCGAAAGCGCGCTGCCCGATGCCGACCCGATCGCCGCCGCCGTCACGCTGGAGGCGGCGGGCTGGGTCGATGCAACGGCGACGGTCTGCGCGAAAAGAACGGGCAGGAGGCGCGGTTCACCCTTGTCTATCCGGCCTCGGATTCGCTGCGGCAGGCGCTTTCGCTGGGCGTTGCCGAACAGGCGAAGGCGGTGGGCATCGCCATCGAGCCCTCGGGCAAAAGCTGGGACGACATCGACAACGTGATGCACCGGGATGCGGTGCTGTTTGGCTGGGGGGCGCATGATCCCTCGGAAATCTATGCGCTGTATCACGGCAGCTTCGCCGGGGTCGAATATTACAACACCGGCTATTACAAGAACCCCGCCGTCGATGCGCATCTGGATGCCGCGCAGGCCGCGCCGGATTTCGCCGCTTCGCTGCCCGAATGGAAGGCGGCGCAATGGGATGGCAGCACCGGCTTTGGCGCGCGCGGCGATGCGCCCTGGGCGTGGCTGGTGAACATCGACCACAATTACTGGGTCAGCGATTGCCTTGACCTTGGCCCGCTGCAGATCGAGCCGCATGGACACGGCTACCCGATCACGCAGGGTCTGCAAAACTGGAAATGGACCTGCAACTGATGGCCCGAAACTGGCTGGCGCAGCTGCTTCTGGACCGGCTGATCCGGCTGATCTGGCTGTTGCCCCTGGCGATGGCGGGGCTCTTCACGCTGGTTTCGCTTGCGCCCGTCGATCCGGTGCAAGCCTATGTCGGCGCGCGGGTGGCGCAGGTCGGACCCGAGCAGCGCGCCGCCATCGCCGAAGCCTGGGGGCTTGATGCCCCCGCGCCCGAGCGGTTCTGGCTCTGGCTTTCCCATCTCGCCTCGGGCGATTTCGGCACCTCGATCACCTATAACGCGCCGGTGCTGGACCTGATCGCCGACCGGGCCGGGGCGTCGCTCGCGCTGATCGGCACGGCCTTTTGTCTGGCGCTGGGGGTGGGCTTCACGCTTGGCCTGCTGGCGGCGGCGATGCGCGGGCGCTGGCCCGACCGGCTGATCCGGGGATTTGCGGTGATGCTCTCGGCCAGCCCCGGCTTTTGGCTGGCGATCCTGCTGGTGTCGGTCTTTGCGGTGGGGCTGGGCTGGCTGCCCGCCTGCTGCGCCGCGCCGCCCGGGCAGATTGCCGCCGAGGTGGGGCTTTGGGCGCGGCTGACCCATCTGATCCTGCCCGCCATTACGGTCTCGGTCGTCGGCATTTCGGCGCTGATCCTGCACACCCGCGCCCGCGCCACGGCATTTCTGGAAAGCCCGGCGGCGCGGCATCTGGCGGCGCATGGCGCCTCGAACCTGCGGCTCGCCTTTCGCTACGGCGCCCGCCACGCGCTTGGCCCGGCGCTGACGGTGCATCTGGCGGGGGCGGGGGAACTTGTCGGCGGCTCGGTTCTGGCCGAGACGATCTTTGCCTGGCCGGGGCTTGGGCAAGCCACCGTGCGCGCCGCCACCGGGGCCGCTGATCCGGGGATTTGCGGTGATGCTCTCGGCCAGCCCCGGCTTTTGGCTGGCGATCCTGCTGGTGTCGGTCTTTGCGGTGGGGCTGGGCTGGCCGCCCGCCTGCTGCGCCGCGCCGCCCGGGCAGATTGCCGCCGAGGTGGGGCTTTGGGCGCGGCTGACCCATCTGATCCTGCCCGCCATTACGGTCTCGGTCGTCGGCATTTCGGCGCTGATCCTGCACACCCGCGCCCGCGCCACGGCATTTCTGGAAAGCCCGGCGGCGCGGCATCTGGCGGCGCATGGCGCCTCGAACCTGCGGCTCGCCTTTCGCTACGGTGCCCGCCACGCGCTTGGCCCGGCGCTGACGGTGCATCTGGCGGGGGCGGGGGAACTTGTCGGCGGCTCGGTTCTGGCCGAGACGATCTTTGCCTGGCCGGGGCTTGGGCAAGCCACCGTGCGCGCCGCCACCGGGGCCGATGC
>NZ_QJTK01000030.1:7806-11319 GCF_003217355.1 Rhodobacter viridis
GGGGCGGGGGAACTTGTCGGCGGCTCGGTTCTGGCCGAGACGATCTTTGCCTGGCCGGGGCTTGGGCAAGCCACCGTGCGCGCCGCCACCGGGGCCGATGCGCCGCTGTTGCTCGGCATTGCGCTGGCCACGCTGCTCATTGTCTTTTGCGGCAACCTTCTGGCCGATATTGCCGCGCGGCTGGCCGATCCGCGATTGAGGGAGATGCCATGACCGATGCCAGCCTGACCCTGCGCCCGATGGCGCGGCACTCGCCGCTGCGCCGGGCACTTTTGCGGCGCGGCGCGCTGGTGGCGGCGGTCTTCGCCGCGCCGATCCTGATCGCGCTGACCCTGCCCGAAACCGGCCCGGCGGTGAACGCGCTGACCCGCAACCTGCCGCCCTCGGCGGCCCATCCCTTCGGCACCGACGCGCTTGGCCGCGACATGGCGGCGCGCAGCTTTGCGGCGCTGGCCGTTTCGGTCAAGGTCGGGCTTTTCGCTGCGATCTTGTCCACGGCGCTGGCGGTCGTGCTGGGGCTTGGCGCGGCTCTCGACCGCCGCCTCGACTGGCTGGTCGGCATCCTGACCGAGATGGCGCTTGGCCTGCCGCATTTCGTGCTGGTCATGCTGGTGGCCTATGCGGCGGGGGGCGGCATGTGGGGCGTCGTCTTTGGCGTCGGGCTGACGCATTGGCCACGGCTGTCCCGGGTGCTGCGCCACGAGGCGCAGACCGTCGCTGCGGCCGATTTCGTCGCCGTCTCGCGCGCTTTGGGCCGTCCGCCGCTCTGGATTGCGCGCCATCACCTTGCGCCGCATCTGCTGCCGCAGGTGGTCGCGGGCTTCGTGCTGATCTTTCCGCATGCGATCCTGCACGAGGCGGGGCTCTCTTTCATCGGCCTTGGCATCCCGCCGCATCTGCCCTCGATCGGGGTGATCCTGTCGGAAAGCCTGCGCGCGATCATGGCGGGGCATTGGTGGGTGGCGCTGTTTCCGGGGCTGGGGCTGATGATCGTCGCGCTCAGCTTCGAGCTGTTCGGCGAGACCCTGCGCCGCGCCGCCGACCCGCGCGAGGGGGTGGCATGATGCTGAGGGTCACGGCACTGTCGGTGCGGTTTCGCCACCATGATGGCGGTTACAGCCAGCCCCTGACCGGGCTTGATCTGACGCTTTCTCGGGGCGAGGTGGTCGGGCTGGTCGGGGGCTCCGGCGCGGGCAAAAGCCTTGTGGCCGAGGCGCTGATGGGCCTTTTGCCCCGCAATGCCGAGGTGTCGGGGCAGATCACACTGGCGGGCCTGCCGCTCGCTCCGGGGCAACTGGCTTTGGCGCCGCAAGGGATCGACGCGCTGGATCCGCTGACCCGGCTCGGCGCGCAGATCAGCCGTTTTGCCCGGCTCGCGGGACAGCCGCCGCCCGATGTCTGCGCCGCGCTTGCGCGCCTTGGCCTGCCCGAGGAAGCCGCGCGGGCCTTTCCGCACCAGCTCTCGGGCGGGATGGCGAAACGCGCGCTGATCGCCACCGCACTGGCGACCGGCGCGCCGTTTCTCATCGCCGACGAGCCGACGCTGGGCCTCGACCCTGAGACCGCGGACCGGATCATGGAGTTGCTTGCGGGGCTTGCCGCCGAAGGGCACGGGGTCTGCGTGATCAGCCATGACCTGCCGCGGCTGGTGGCCATCGCCGAGCGCGTCACGATCTTGCAAGAGGGCCGCATGGTCGAAACCGCCCCGGCAGAGGCCTTTACTGCGCATCGCCTCACCCATCCGTTTTCCCGCGCGCTCTGGGAGGCGCAAACTTGGGCGGCGCAAACCTGGTCGGAGGAGGCCGCGCCATGCTGAGCGCCGAGGCTGTCTCGCTCTCCTTCGCGGGCCGCTCCGTGCTGCGCGAGGTCTCGCTGACGGTGACCCCGGGCGAAGTGCTGGGTCTCTCCGGCCCCTCGGGTGCCGGGAAATCGACGCTGGCGCGGGTGCTGTCGGGCACGCTGGCCCCCGATGCCGGGCGGGTGCTCTGGCAGGGTTCGGCCCTGCCGCGCCACCACCCCGGCCCGGTCGCCCATGTGCCGCAATCGCCGGAACTCGCCGTCGATCCGCGCTGGACCGTCGGGCGGATCCTTGCCAATGCCGCGCCGCCCGACCCCGAGGTTCTGGCCGCGCTGGCGATCCGTCCTGCTTGGGCCGAGCGTCACCCGGCCGAGCTGTCGGGGGGCGAGTTGGCCCGTGTGTCGCTGGCGCGGTTCTTTCTGCCAACCACGCGGGTGCTGATCTGCGACGAGATCACCGCGCAGCTGGATGCGCTGGCGGCGCAGGCGCTCTGGCAGGCCCTGACACCGCTCGCACGGCACCGCGGCATGGCGCTGATCGTGATCAGTCACGATGCCGCCCTGCGCCGGGCGCTGTGTTCGCGGCAGATCACGCTCGACCCCCGCCCCGTCGCGGCCTGAGCGCCTGACCTGCGCCGAAAGAAACTCACCTTGAAACCATTCGCCGGGCGTATGCGCAGGACGTAGCGGACCGTGCATCGCAAAGCACGCCTTGAATTGCCCTTCATGCTCCAGCAAGTCCGACAGACGCCATCGCACGGCACCCGGACCGACCTTTCGCGCCTTAAGAATGCGCCCCTCTCGTCTCCATCGGTTAATCGTGCTGGGGGCTACCTTGTAGCGCTCCGCGACTTCTCCGACCGTCAGATATTCTTCATCGGCTCGTGCTGCTGGTTCCAAATCTTCTCTCGGGTAGTGCATTTGGCGGGCGGCTTGATTCACCCGAGAACGGAAAGACGTCAATGTGCGCGCAGAGAACGAAGGCAGACCACGTTATGATCGGACCACCGAGGGCATCCACGCATAACGTGAGAACACCTAGCGAGCGCGGAATGTAGCCCAGATGTAGCCCAGCACTCCGCAAACAAGATGATTGAGCAGTGGTGCCTGCAAAGTTTATCTTTGTTTTCATGGGTTGAAGTGGTGCCCAGAGCCAGCAACCATTTGAAGTTTCATGCTATTTCATGATGTCTCCAGTCCTCTTTCGGCTCAACAAAAGCACGGCCTTATGCGTCTCGCGCCGTATTTCCAGGTATCATTCCGTCTCGCAAAGTCGTACAACAAAAGGGGGATAGAAAGGTGGATTGAATATGCGTGCGACAAACCGTTTGACCGCCAAAGGTGTAGCTTCAGCGCCTCCCGGGAAACACGCTGACGGGGGAAATCTCTGGCTATTCAAACGCGAGGACGGCGGAGCGCAGTGGGTGCTTCGTGTAACGATCCACGGACGGCGGCGAGAAATGGGGCTGGGTGCGTATCCAGCCGTTTCGCTCGCAGAAGCGCGGCGAAAAGCCGAGGATGCGCGAGCCAAAGTCAGAGACAACATTGAGGTGGTCCCCGTTTTCCGGACAGATTTGCGGCGTTGCTAAGCTTGCCCGTTGATCAAGCCGCCGCCTTCAGGTCTTGGCCCTGATGGGCCTCAACCGGTGTCCTTCCGCCAAGCGCCGAATGGGGGCGCTGCGTGTTGTAGAAGTCGATCCATTTGCCGATGCCTGC
>NZ_QJTK01000031.1 GCF_003217355.1 Rhodobacter viridis
ACGCGCTTGCGGGCGGGCTGGTAGCCTTTGCGGCGCGGGCCGGGGCGATCGTCTTCGGCTGGACGCTGCCCGCCTATCGCGCCCGCGCCGGACGCGGCGACGCCGAGAACACGGTCAGCCATGCAGGCTGGAGCGAAGTATGTCGCGTAGGGAAATCTACTGCGGCACATCTTTCCGGAATCCCGGCCGCTCTATCACCGGGGCTCTGTCGCGCAAATCCCATGAGGGATTCATCTCGTGAATCCCTCATGGTAGCTGGGCGGCATGAGCAGACCCACGCCCCCCCTACAAGACCAGGAACTGGCCCGCATATAACAAGGCGCTGAAGCGCCGCGGCTCGCTGACGATCTGGTTCGACCCCACCAAGACCTGGGAGGCTGTACCGACAGGGAAGCGTGGACGGCAGCCGGACTACAGCGATACCGCCATCCAGACCTGCCTGAAGATGAAGGTGCTGTTCGGCATGGCACTGCGGCAAACGACAGGGTTCGTTGAGAGCCTTCTGCGTCTGATCGGCCTTGACTGGGCGGTGCCGAACTTCAGTACGCTGTCGCGGCGCCAGAGTGAGATGGGACCGTGGCGCCAGTGGCGCCGCGTAAGCCCATCGAACGCTGAAGGTCAACATCCCGTATCGAGGATCAGCAGGCCCGCTTCACCTGCTGCTCGACACTGAGCCATGGTGCCGCCACTGGTCCGAGGCCCATGGCGAAGGGGATCAAGGTCGAGGGCGAAGGTGAATGGAACGCCCGCAAGCATGGCGGCGCCAAACGCAGGGTCTGGCGCAAGATCCACGTAGGCATCGACGAGAAATCGTTGGAAATCCGGGCGGTGGAGTTCACCACCAGCGACGTCGGCGACGCCCCCATGCTGCCCGAGTTGCTCGACCAGATCCCGCCCGACCAGGAGATCGCCACCGTTACCGCCGACGGCGCCTTCGACACCCGCACGTGCCATGACGCCATCGCCGCCCGCGGTGCTGCCGCGATCATCCCTGCTCGCAAAAACGCCAAACCCTGGAAGCCGGACACCGCCGGGGCGATTGCCCGCAACAAGATCCTGCGGACGTCGAAGCGCGTCGGCAGGACCATTTGGCGACGATGGAGCGGCTATCACCGCCGAAGCCGTGCAGAGACCAAAATGCACTGCGTGAAGCTATTGGGTCAGCGCTTGTTCGCCCGAGACTTCGACCGTCAGGTGGCCGAGTTCCAGGTCCGCGTCATTCGCCATTGTCGCTCGGACCAATGGCGCGACATGGCTCATTCCTCAACGGCTTCACAGGTCTCGGAATACCCGTCACGGAGGCCGTAGGATAAGTCTGTCCGGGGGAAGGGGCAGTCCGGTCCGCAGCCGATTTGTGCAACAGAGCCATCTCACGGGCTCCCCAAATCGCGCCCAGCTTGGCGGTGGCGATCTGGTATTTGACCGACCGCGCTTTCTTCTCGTTGATCTCGGCGGCCAGAAGATCACCAACGATCTGGCGAGGTTCATGCTGGCGGCGCACAAGGAGGGAGACCCCGCCGCCGAGGCAGGCGGTTGCGATCAGGATGTCGCCCAGCGTGCAATGGATCACGGCATATGTGATCTCGCTCTGGGCTCCAGTCTGCCAGAGCGTGTAGAGCGGGACATGCGCTGTTTCCCAGACGAGGTTGCCGATGGCGATAGCCGCGCCGAAGCGGATGAGCTTGCGGCGCTGTAGGGGGGGGATGACAGGGTCATCCGAGGGCCGCAGGGAGAGAAGCGGAGGCCGGGTGCGTCAAGCCGGGCTTCCTGATGCGGTCCTGCTGCGGCGATGCCAGAGCGGTTTCAAGGCTTCGAGGATCAGGAGGACAGCAAATCCCGCGCCCGCCGTCAGGAACAGGTCGTCACGATGTAGGGGGTCGAAGCCGAAGATGTCCTGCGCGGCGGGCCAGATGTTCACGGTGGCAAGGATCCCCGACACTGCCGCGAGGACCAGCAGCAGCGCGGGCTTGGGCCTGCCGAGGGCGGCCGCGGGCGAGGCCCGGAAAGATCGGTTCACGAAGATCAGCGCGATGATCACGATGACCAGCGTGAAGAAGCTCAGGGCGCGCAACTCGTCCGCAGGCATCTGACGCTCCGCGCCCCAGAAGAGGATCGCGGCGACGGCGGCGAAGGCGACGGTGCCCTGGGTGAGGCTCCAGCCGATCAGCCCAGCAGAGAAGAGGCGTTCGGCGGGGTCTCGCGGGGGGCGGTCCATGATGTCGCTCTCTTCGTCCTCGGCCTCGAAGACCAGCGTTGATACGGGGTCGATGACCATTTCCAGAAAGGCGATGTGGATCGGGCCGAGCACGACCGGGAAGCCGAGAAGGAGGGGCGCGATGGCGAGTCCCGCGATGGGCAGGTGGACGGCGAAGATGAAGCCCGCGGCCTTGCGCAGGTTGTCGTAGATGCGCCGGCCCAGACGGATGGCGCGGACGATGGAACCGAAATCGTCGTCCAGCAGAACGATGGCCGAGGCTTCGCGCGCCACATCCGTGCCCCGCCCGCCCATCGCGATTCCGATATGTGCGCTTTTGAGGGAGGGCGCGTCGTTGACGCCGTCACCCGTCATCGCCACAACCTCGTTGCGGGCCTTGAGGGCGTTGACGATGCGCAGTTTCTGTTCCGGCATGATGCGGGCGAAGACATCGCCCTTTTGCAGCCTTTCGCCGAGGGCTGCGTCGTCTAGGCAGTTCAGCTCCTGTCCTGTCAGCGGGGAAAGCCCGTCGAGCCCCGCCTCGCGTGCGATGGCGGTGGCGGTGACGGGGTAGTCGCCGGTAATCATCTTCACCTCGATCCCCGCGCGGCGGCATTCGGCCACGGCTTGCGGGACGCTCTCGCGCAGCGGGTCGGCAAGGCCCACGAGGCCGAGCCATGTCAGACGCAGGTCCTGCTGGTGCTCGGGCAATGTGTCCGTCGTGCCGCCTTGTGCGATGGCCAGCACGCGCAGGCCGGACGCTGCCATCGCGTCCATGTCGCGGGCCATGGCGTCGCGTGCCGCAGGGGGCAGTCGGCAGAGGGTGGCGATGGCCTCCGGTGCGCCTTTGGTGGCGATGGTGAGCTGGGCCGATGTATCGCCGCGCCAGACCTGCGACATGGCCAGAAGATCGGGGCGAAGGCCGTAGGACCGCAGGAGCGTCAGGTCGTCGGGCGGCCCGTCCAGCGCACTCATTGCGTGGAATGCCTGCTCCATCGGATCGAAGGGCTGGGGATCGCAAGCAAGGCGGCCGGTGTGCAGGACCGTGGCACACGCCGCCTCGGCGACCTGCGGCCCGTCGATATCGAAGATCCGCCCGTCCGGCAGGCGCACCTGACGGATCGCCATCCGGTTCTGGGTCAGGGTGCCGGTCTTGTCGGTGCAGAGAATGGTCGCGGCCCCCAGAGTTTCTATCGCTGCCGCGCGGCGTGTCAGGACGCGCGCCCGGGAAAGCCTCCATGCGCCCATGGCCATGAAGATGGCGAGGACCACGGGGAATTCTTCAGGCAGCATCGACATGCCGATGGCGATGCCCGCGAGCACCGCATCCAGCCAGTCGCCGCTGAGATAGGCATGAAGGCCCCCGACCAGCAGGCTGACCAGCATTCCGGCGATGGCCAGCAGGAACACGATCTGACGCGTCTGGAGGTAGAGACGCGGAGTTTCCGGCCGGACCGAGGCGAGGGATCTGCCGATCTTGCCGATCTCGGTACCGGGGCCCGTGGCGGTGACTTCGGCTGTGCCCTTGCCCCGCACGACGAGCGTTCCCGAGAACACGACCGGCAGATCGTCCCCGCCGGGCAGGGTCTGCCGTGCATCCTGTCCAAGGGCCGCGCGTTTGCGGACGGGAACGGCCTCTCCGGTCAAGAGGGACTCGTCGGCTTTTAGGTCATGGGCCGAAAGGAGCCGCGCATCGGCGGGGACACGGTCGCCTTCGGAGAGCAGGATGACGTCGCCGCGCACCACGTCGCGACCGGGGATGCGCTGCCGCCTGCCGTCGCGGATGACGAGGGCGCGCGGGCTACTGAGGTCGCGCAGCGCTTCCAGCACCTTCTCGCTCCTCCATTCCTGCACCAGCGTGATGAGGACAGAGAGGCAGGCGAAGACCATCAGGACCGCCGCATCGCGCGTCTCGCCGAGGAGGGCGTAGATCGCACCCCCGGCGAGGAGGAGGGCGAGCATCGGCTCGCGGAGAACGTCGAGCAGGATACGAAAGCCTGTTCGGTGGTCGCCGGAGGGAAGCTCGTTTGGGCCGTCTGTCGCAAGCCGGGCCGCAGCCTCTGCTTCGGTCAGGCCTGACGTCGTCTGGGAGTCGCGTTCTGCAATGTCTGTCATGATGCGGTCAGGTTCGCAGGGTGTCGCCACGGACACAAGCGGCGCGTCTGTTCAGCGGAAGAGGTAAACCGAAGAGCCTGCGGGGGGGAGCGTGGTCGTCTGCTCAAGAGAACTGATTGCAAGTCTCGATGCCTCCCTCGATCGATCGAAACGGCGGATGGATCGGTGCTACACTTCCGGGTCGGCGGAGCCGAGGACGTGGTGGGCATGGCGGAGGGGAGTACCCTCATGATCCTTGAAACCTTGCCCGCTCTTCGCCCGCCCCGCGCGCCGTGGAACAAGGGCCGCATCGCCGGCCAAAAGCTTCCGTTGCAGCCGAAGCATGTCTGGTTCCTCCGCGTGCGATTGGAAAGGACCGACAATCGGCGTGACCTTGCCCTGTTCAACATGGCCGTCGACAGCAAACTCAGGGGCTGCGATCTGGTCGGCCTCAGGGTGAACGACGTCACTGCAGCCGGTCACGTCAAGGAACGTGCCTCGGGGACCCAGAGCAAGACCCGGAAACCTGTCCGCTTCGAGATCACCGAGACCACGCGCCTCGCGCTGGAACGGTGGATCAAGGATCCCGAGATGATCGGCAGCGAATATCTTTGGCCCAGCCGCGTTCACGCCAGCCCGCACCTGTCGACACGTCAATATGCCCGGACCCTGCGCGACTGGGTTCTTTCGATCGGGCTCGAGCCCAGTGCCTACGGTACGCATTCGATGCGGCGCACGAAGGTTGCGCAGATCTACAAGAAGACCGGAAATCTTCGCGCCGTGCAGCTGCTCCTGGGCCACACCAAGATGGACAGCACCGTCAGGTATCTGGGTGTCGATCTGGAGGATGCGCTGACGCTGTCGGAGGGGATTGATCTATGATCTTTGCCTGGCCGCCCCTGCCGGCCAGGCATGTCGCGCAGGGCGACATTATGCTTGACTTTGGCTGAAATGTCGCCCAAAGCTACATCATGAAGCAGATCAGCACCACCAAAGCCGCGGTCAAGGCATTGCGGAGGATGCCCTCGAATACCGCTGCGCTGATCCGCGCCAAGATTGAAGCCTATGCGCAGGACCCGAACTCGCAGGCCAATAACGTGAAACCCTTGAAAGGCCGGGAGGGTATTCGGCTGAGGGTAGGGGACCCGCGGGTGATCATGGAGGGTCAGGGCAATGTTCTGGCCGTTCTCGATATCGGGCCGAGGGGCGGCGTCTACGACTGAAAGGGTTTGACATGAACGAGATGGTGACGATCCCGCGCGAAGAATATGACCGCCTGCGGGCCGCTGCGGAGGACCTGGCCGACCTGCAAAGCTATGACCGCGCCAAGGCTCGGCTCGCGGCGGGAGAGGACGAATTGATCCCGACGGAGTATGCGAACCGCCTGCTGAATGGGGAAAGCCCCTTGCGCGTCTACCGTGATTTGCGCGGCTTGACCCAGGCTGCACTGGCCGAGAAATCGGGCGTGAAGCGGGTCACCGTGGCCGAGATCGAGACCGGCCGAAAGCAAGGCTCAATCGCAACATTGCGCGCCTTGGCCGATGCGCTCGGCGTGAGTCTGGACGATCTGACAGAGTAACGTCGGCCCTAAGCGGCCGGTCGCGGCTCGACGCGCCTTTCTGGAAGCGGCCGTTCGGGCACGGCGCCGCGACGGGGCAAGCCAGCCCCAAGCGGCCATTCAGGTGGGGCGTGGCGCAATGTGTGGCGCGGGCATGAGAGGCGGCTCGGACCGCCAAACCGCCGAAATCCAGATCCAAGTTCTTCGCGGTTGCATTTGAACCAATGGCGCTTTCCGCTCGGTCATCAACCGCTTCAGCGCTCTCGGCTCTGCCGAGAGCGTCCGCGTTGCATGATGCACGTGGGGAGGGGGCGCTCAAACCTCAAGTCGAATTTCTGCAAAAAAAGGCCGCAAAGGCGTGATGGGCACGCTCAAGGATGAACGTCTTGAACCCTTTGCACTGCCTGCTGCGCTGACAGGCGCTTGCGCCAGAGGGCGAAGCTCTCGGGGCTGATCTCGCGGCGCTTGAGCACCGGCAAGGCCCGCGCGGAATAGGCCAGATCGACCGGGATCTGGCCATATAACGCCGATGCCAGCGCCGGAAAAGCGCAGATCAGCGCCTGACGCGCCATCGCATCCAAGGCCGCATAGCCCGTAGGGCCGGGCCAGAAACTCTCGGCCCAGACCCCCTCTATATTGACAAGTGCATGGCGTGGCAACAAGATGTGGTGGTATGCGCAGCCGCGCTTGCCCGACATGATCCGCGCGCCGGGCCAGCCGGTCTCGACCAGATGCCGCGCCCGGATCAACCGCCCCGTCCCTTCGGGCACCATCAGGCAATGCTGCCCAGAGACCCGAACCGGGCCTGAATTTCCAAGCGCCCCGGCTCGGATCTCGATCGGCAAGAGCCGACGATCCGCCTGCATTTCGGCCGCGCGGACCCGCCGCGAGGCCGTCCAAAGCACCGGTTGCGGCGGCCCGTCGCGCACCCGGACCAGATCGCACACCCGCAAATCCTCGATGGCGACAGGGCCTTGCGGCGTGTCGATCCGGCTGCCCGCGACGAAACAGGGAATGCCCATCGCATGCAGCGTGGCAAAGCGGTCGGCGTTCAAAGTGGCGGGCGAAATGCCGATCAGCGTCACGCTTTCGCCATGCGGGAAGGTCAGCACTGCATTGCCAAAGCTGTCACCGCTGATCGTGACATCCTTGGCATTCACCGGGTTGCCGTCAAGATCTGTCAGATCGCCGACATCGATCTGATCGGTGGTCGGCCCGCCGACAATGGCGCGGGTCATGTCGAAATGGGTGACGCTGTCGGCGCCCGATCCCCCGCCCAGCACGATCGTGTCGACCCCGGTCAGGTCGGTCAACTCGAAACTGTCGTTGCCGGTGCCACCGATCAGCCGATTGGCGCCCGCGCCCGAGGCCAGCGTGTCATTGCCGCTGCCCCCGTCAACTGTGTCATTGCCCGCCCCGCCATCAAGCAGGTCCGCGCCGCTGCCGCCGCTGATCAGGTCATTGCCCAGCCCGCCCGATAGCGTGTCACCGCCCGCGCCGCCGGTCATCGTGTCGTTGCCCGCGCCCGCATCGACATTGACCCCCGCCGCCGAAGCCGTGGCATCGACCTGATCAGCGCCCGCGCCCAACTGAACCCGCTCGATCTCGGTAAAGGTGGCGGTGGAGGTGCCGTCCGACAGCGTCCCCGCTTCGGCGCCGGTCATCGTCAGCGTGACACCGGTGGCCAGCGCGCTTGCATCCAACGTGTCGCCCGCCGCATCATCGACGCTTCCACCGTCGATCGTGTCGGCGCCGAACCCGGCCGACAGCATGATATGATCGGACCCCGATCCCGAGGAGATGCTGTCCGCGCCGGTGCCGCCGTCGATCGTGTCAGCGCCGTCGCCCAACTGGATCGTGTCATTGCCCGCACCGCCGTCGACGCTGTTCGAACCGCTGAAGGCGTTGAAATAATCGTTGCCGTCGCCACCGATCAGCGTGTTGTTGCCCGAGCCGCCCAGAAGCCAGTCGTCTCCCGACCCGCCCGAGAGACAGTCGTTGCCCGCGTCGCCATTCAGCGTGTCGTTACCGGCGCCCCCGGTCTCGGTGTCGTTGCCGTCGCCGCCGTTGAAATGATCGTCGCCGCTGCCGCCGATCACGATGTCATCGCCCGCGCCGCCGGTCAGCGTGACCGCCGAGGTCGCCGCCCCGGCGTCAAGCGTGTCGGCGGCGTCGCTGCCCCAGATCCCCTCGATCTGGGTGAAACTGCCCGAGCCACCGACCCCGAAGCTCCATGTCCCCGCCTCGGATCCGGTAAAGGTGACATGCACCCCCACACCCGAGGTGGAAAAGCCGATCATGTCGAAATCGTAAGTGTCCTCGCCGCCCGCGATCGTGTCGGTGCCGTCGAGGTTGGCAATGATGAAATAGTCGGACTCCGTCCCGCCGCTCAGGCAGTCATTGCCGGTGCCGCCGGTGATCGTGTCATTGCCGGCATCCCCCGTCAGCGTGTCATTGCCCGCCCCACCGTCCAGCAGGTCATTGCCCGCCCCGGAGGCGATGCTTTCCGCGCCGGTGTTGCCGGTGACCGTGTCATTGCCCGCGCCAAGGATCACATGCTCGATCGCCGTGAAGCTGAGCGTGTCGGTGCCCGAGACCACCGTGCCTGCCTCGGTCCCGGAAAAGGTCACCGCGACGCCGCTGGCAAGGCCCGAGCCGTCGAGCGTGTCGCCCGCGGTTTCGCCCGTCTCGCCACCGTCCACCGTGTCATTGCCGAAACTGCTGCCAAGCACGATCCGGTCGTCGCCGTCGCCCGCGACGATGCTGTCGGCGCCGGTGCCCCCGGCCAGCGTGTCGGCGCCCGCGCCGCCCTGCAAGGTGTCGTTGCCCGCACCGCCGGTCAGGCTGTCGGCCCCGTTTTCGCCTGCCAGCACATCGGCGCCCGATCCGCCGATCAGCGTGTCATTGCCGTCGCCCGCCGCGACAGTGACCGAAAGGCTGGCTGCACTCGCGTTCAGGCTGTCGGCGCCCGCTGAAAGATAAAACGCCTCGATCTGGCTGAACGTGCCCGAGGCCGCGCCAGAGACATAGCTGTAGCTGCCCGCCTCTGACCCCGAAAAGGTGACGGTGACGCCAAGCCCCGAACTGTCCGCCAGCGACAGCACGTCGGTGTCGGTGCCCGTCTCGCCGCCGATGATCGTGTCACCCGTGCCCGAGGTCTGGTCAGTCCAGAACGTGTCGGCATCGGCGCCCCCTGTCAGGCTGTCGGACCCGGCCCCGCCCCAGATCTGATCGCCCCCCGCGCCGCCGCTGATCGTGTCATTCGACGCCCCACCATCCAGCGTGTCGGCCCCGCTGCCGCCGGTCAGGCTGTCGGCCCCGTCGTTGCCATAGATCGTCGTGCCGGTGGTGTCGGCGCTCGCATTGATCGTGTCGGCGTATCCGGTGCCCGAGATCACCTCGATCGCGGAAAAGACCCCGTGGTCGTTGACGTTGTAGCTCCAGGTTCCGGCACCCGAGCCGGTGTAGGTGACGCTGACCCCGCTCGTCAGCACATAGTTGGAAAAGGCGATGGTGTCGGTCTCGGTGCCGCCATCGATGGTGTCGGTCTCGTGCCCATCGGTGACGATGAAACTGTCGTTGCCCGCGTCGCCATAAAGCAGATCGGCGCCCCAAGCCCCCGAGATCGTGTCGTTCCCCGCGTCGCCATGCAACGTGTCATTGCCGCCGCCGCCAAGGATCAGGTCGTCGCCAATCCCGCCGCGGACCGAGTCGTTGCCCGCCTCGGTGTTCCAGTCGGCGTTGTTCCCGAAGGTGTCATTGCCCGCGCCAAGATCGACGGAATCATCGCCGTCGCCGCCCTGCACGACATCGTTGCCCGCCCCCGCGGCGACGGTGTCGTTTCCAAGCCCGGCATGGATCGTATCGGCGTCGCCATCAGCGCCATCGATCAGATCGCCGCCACCATCGGCATAGCCGACCCCCATCGAATCTGCGCCGCCCGTGCCCTCGACCACGCCGGTATGGGTGATGATCCCGTCCCAGGGATCGCGGTCGGCGGTCATGTTCCAGCCGTTGCCCGTAGGGGCAACATAGGTGTTCAGCGTGATCGAGCGGATCGCATGTGCCTCGAGCGCGATCTGATCAGCGTTGTAGGTCGAGCGCGGCGCCAGATAGAGGTTGCCCGCCGTATCCTGAAACACCGAGATCTGCGTCAAGCTGGCGGTCGTGCCGTCGACATAGGTCAGCGTGGCCGTATAGGGCAGGATGCTGTCAAAGGTGTGCAGCGCCCCGCCGTCGATGTGAAAGGTGTCGGTGGTGGTAAAGTTGTTGGTGTCGTAGGAGGTCGCCGAGGTGGCGGTATCGGTCCCGCCGGAATAGCTGCCCGCCGACAGGACATGAACATAGTTGCACAAAGGATCGTCGGTGCTGCCGAAGGTGTGCCCCTGAAGCGCCGCAGTGTTTTCGGCAGCCGAATTGCCCTCGGTCGGATCAAGGTCCGCCCAGGTTCCCAGCGAGATGACATTGAAGGTCGTGGACAAGATGCCAAATCCTGCACGGGGCCGCAAAACAGGTAAAGCTAGTCTTCATTCCGTTAAGGATGGCTTCTCGCGTCCACAGGATTTGTGAACAAAGTTAACCGGTTAACGACGCGGGGCCGATGCGACGCTCCGATAATCGACAAGGAGCACGCGACACCGACCAACCATTGGCGCGACGTCAAGATCGTGTGCGATCATGACGTTAAGACATCGAGGCGGGTTTAAGGCGCGAGGCGCGCCCTCTTGAGCGAAATGTCCGCTTCCTGCGCGATGTGTCGATCCGAATGGGGCCAGTGAGCGGCGGCTGTCGCCGGTTTCTGCGTCTGCGATGCGGCAGCCTCATCGTCGGCTCAGCTGAAGGTTTTTCGACGTGGACCGCAGCGCTGCGGTTGCCGCCGGATGGTGGCGGTCCACGTTGACAAACCTCGGAAGGACGAAGCCGCGGGGAGCGATGTGAGGTGGTCCCCGTTTTCCGGACAGATTTGCGGCGTTGCTAAGCTTGCCCGTTGATCAAGCCGCCGCCTTCAGATCTTGGCCCTGATGGGCCTCAACCGGTGTCCTTCCGCCAAGCGCCGAATGGGGGCGCTGCGTGTTGTAGAAGTCGATCCATTTGCCGATGCCTGC
>NZ_QJTK01000032.1 GCF_003217355.1 Rhodobacter viridis
CAGCGCGCACAGGTGATGATATCCGAGAGCGGCTTGCGCAGATCGTCAGTCAAGATCGGCGACATGGCCAAGTCTTTAAGGCTCCGCTGGGAGTATCTGCTATCGGTCAAAAGCTTTCAGACCCCTTGGGATTCCCAGAGAGTGAAGACGTTAAGCCAAGCCATGCTGCTTCCAAAAGTAAGCGCAGAGGCGATGATTGGGAACGATGATTCCAAGATCTGAATTCTGAAGCTACCGAAAATTGTAGAAGTTTTCCTGATTTTAATTTATTATAATGAGGGTGCTCGAATTGTTGTGCTGTCGATGGATTGGAGGTGGAGATGGAAGAAATTTTTTCCTTCAAAGATCTGGCTGTAAAGAAATATTCTGGCGAAGTCCAAGAAAGCATTGCATGGCTTTGCAATCCTGTAAAGGTTTTTTCTCGCCCCATGAGGGGGCCTGGATTCTTGGAAATTCACCCATCTATTTGGAAGAAAGGCGGCGTGTTCTATTGCGGAGTTATTTTTTCAGGATCGTCTGAGGCTGCAGTATTTACTGGCTTGGGGTTCAATTCCGAGGAAGAATCCATTTTGGATGTTCATATGCTGGCCGATGTGTATAGAAAGCATCTCTTCTCTTTGATTGATTTTAGCGGTGGTGAGTGAGGGGGGTAACATGTCTCCGGTCTATATAAACAATTCGAATGCCGATGATGATTCGGAAACATTTAAGCTGTACTATGTAAAGATTTCAACAAAGGATGGCGTCTTCTACAAAATCGGAATCTGTGCTGGTTCTGTAAAAAAAAGATTCTCTTCCGAGCCAAGTGACACTGAAATTGAAGTGATAAAAATTTTTAAGCACAGCAGTTATGATGAAGCTGATTTGCATGAGCAGAGTTTGCAGAAAAAATATGCCTTGAAGGGGGATAGGCCTTTTGTTGGAAAGTGCGGCCCTTTGATATATGGTGGCAATACGGAATGCTACAGTCATGACGTTTTGGGGGGCGAGCCTCCGCCACCTCGATATTTTGTTAGACTTTTCCATGAGCCACTTTCATACTTTGACTTGGTGGCATATCCGAACCCTGAGACTGATCCTCGCAGGCCTTACTTTAATTTAATTGGGTCGGCGGTCTACATGCGCTGTGTTTTGGGGCCGGATTCTGCTCGTGGGCCTTGGGTCCAAGTTTCTTGGCTCAGCAGTTCGTCCGCTGTTGTCATGGCTACGGAGAGCTGTCTTTGGAGCGTCTATCAAGGCGCTCGCCCCGATATGCGTGGTTTTACTAGATGGGTGGCGCAATGTTCTATTTCGTCTGATCCAAGAATTTCTTATTTTTCCGAGCGAGATAAAATGAAATTTCTTGGAAAGGGATTTTCGCCGAAAATATTTTGATTTCATGCTGGGTGTGCTTGATGGATTTCGGAATCTAGGGGAGTTTTTAGTGATGACCAGGAGCCTATATCAGCATCGCCCGGATGCCATGCTGGAGGCGGAAAGAATCTATAAATTCATCGGTGAGTATGTCGTATGTTTTCAATGGCTGGAGGGCCGGATCGACGAGATCTTTCTCATGGCCAGAGGGCATAAGCGCCGTCCGGAAACTCTATCTTGGCTCACAAGGCAGACTAACGATAATAAAATAAAAGAATTTGTAAAATTAATTACCTCGGGTGTGCCTTTTGATCCGGTGTGTGTCGATGGTTGGGGGGAGCGACTGCAATCCGTGGTGGGGCGCTTGCAAAATGAGCGACGGCGTCGAAACGGAATAATGCACGCACAGTTCTTGTTCGACTTCTTGCCGGTTAATGTGCCGGTGCTTCGTCTGCATTTGCGACACGAAAACGATGTACCTGTCTTTGATCAAGAATATCTTTCGCCCCAGAGGTGTGATCAGATTATTGAGGAATTGGCGCAGCTCGCGTTCGACCTAAATATGATCTGCGTTCAGTTGCGCCATTCCTATCGCGGGCCGAAATCCGAGTGAAGAAATCGATCGTTTTTGTCCCAGTTTCGGCAGGTCTTTTCTCGTCAATGGGTTAGGAGGGACAAATCCCCATGACAAAACCTTTGTGGTTTTGAGGCGTTTTTGGCACTATGCGGCATGATCATTGGATATGCCCGCGTCTCGACCGAAGACCAGAGCCTCGACGCCCAGCTTGACGCGTTGGAGCGCGCGGGGGTGCAGCGTATCTTTGCGGACAAGATTGGCGGATCACTGCGCGAGCGACCAGAGCTCGACCGAATGCTCGATCAGCTGCGCGACGGAGACGTGGTTGTCGTCGCCAAGTATGACCGCTTGGCCAGATCGCTGCGTCACCTGCTCGACATTGTCGAGGCGATCAAGGCTCACGGCGCTGGCTTCCGATCGCTCGCCGAGGACATCGACACTACGACGCCGGCTGGCCGGCTGGTCTTTCACGTCTTCGCCTCTATCGCTCAGTTCGAGCGGGAGCGGATTTCGGAGAGGACCAAGGAGGGGCTTGAAGCCGCCCGGAAGCGCGGCCGTGTCGGCGGCCGTCCCCCTGCTCTCTCAGCCGCGCAGCGCGAAGAGGTCAGGCGCATGCGAGATATCGAAGGGCGATCGGTTGGCGAGATTGCGACACTCTTCAGGATCAGTACTAAAACTGTTCGGAGAGCTTAAAATGGGTCATCTGCTAAGGGGAGGGCCACATGTTCGGTTGTTCCCAAATGCCGCCGCGGCTGCAGATGCGTTAACCTGTAGGCATGTGATACTCCGAAACCGCTCCGTTCAATTTGTTCGACAACTATCAAGTTGTTCACCACAAGAAAGCTGATGGCTGCCTTTATACGTGCTTCCGGTATTCCGGTGTATTCGTTTAGTTGCGGATAGGTCATGTATGCCCGATTTTGGTCCCGGTCTCGCCGCGCGGCAAACGCGAAATAGGCTTTTAGGGCGTCCAACTCGACCTTCCGGCGCAGGTAAAAATCCGAAAACGCACTGATGCCATCTGACGAGTAGAGACGCTGTGCGGGTAGCATGGCCCATCCCTGCGTCGGATCGTAATTGCTGAGCTGAAACGTGCTGCGGCCGTGCGGTTCTCGCAAGATGAGCTGGCGTGCGGCTAGAACATCAAGTCCATCCGCGATTTTTGTGCGGCTTAGATGCGTTGCCCACTGGAGTTCATCGTAAGGCAACCGAGCGATGCCAGTGTCATCGGCTGCACGATGAGCAATCGCGAGTAAAACCATTAGCGCGGCAGTTTGAGCCGATCCTCCTTGCTTGCCCCAAGCGAACGCTCTCAACTCTCTGCGCTCTAGCCAGCCAGAAGGTAGCTTCACCCAGCTCCGCATCGCCCTCATTCGCCCCTCCCCTGTATCACTCGGTACACCAAGAAGAGTGCGAATCCGCAGATGCTGACGGCCAGCAAACCAAGCAAAAGGGCCAGAACTGTAGGCGAGGCCGACAGCAACAGCTCAGCAAGTTCCGTAAGTTCGGTCATCTTTTTTCCTTCGAAAAAGGTTCGATGATGCGAAAAAACGACGAATAGTGGTCTTATTCTAGAATGAACTTATTGTAATTTCCCAGAAATTTCAAAAAAAATTGTTCAATATCAATATGTTGGCGTAAAAAAATGAGTTTTTGCACGCTTCCGTTTTGGTCCATGTGTAAGTCTTCATGGACCAAAACCGTAGAATCATTAACGTTCCACTGCAATCGCGTGGCGCAGCAAGGGTCGTGTGATGCAGATCAGTGGGCTTCGCGCTTCGTTACAGGAGAGGATTAGCGGAAAATGCCGGTAATCCTGTGCGAGTTGGCAGGTGACGTATTGTGTCACCGGTCTCCTTGTTCGCCTGGACCAGATCGAACTGAGCCTGCAGGTTCAGCCAGAACTGGGGATCGGTCCCGAACCAGTGGCCGAAGCGCAATGCGGTGTCGCCAGTGATCGAGCGTTTGCCCGCGATGATCTGGCTCACGCGGTTGGGCGGCACCTCGATCTGCCGAGAGAACTCGGTGGGGGTGATGCCCAGCTCATCCAGCTCGTCTTTCAGGATCTGGCCAGGATGAATGGCTCTCATGAACATGACCGGACCTCCTTTGGTCAATGGTAGTCAACTATCTCGACATTCGCGGGGCCAGGCTGGTTGTCATGCCACTCAAAGCAGATGCGCCATTGCTGGTTGATGCGAATAGAGAACTGCCCAGCCCTGTCACCGTGCAGTGATTCAAGGCGGTTACTTGGCAGGGCTCGCAGAGCATCCAGCGTCGGTGCGGCGTTCAGGATCGACAGCCGCTTTGCGGCTTGATCCTCAAAGCCCTGGAACGCCTTCACAAACTCGCCTTTGGCAAACCCTTCGGTTTTCTTGTCGCGATAGCTCAGGATCATTGCTTGCACATACCAAAATGTACGACATACGTCAATCGTAAACTTGAAAAAAAAGATATTGGATATTTTAAGATATCCGGATAAGATAAATTATCCGGTTTTTGGAGTGTGCACATGCCAACCGTTGTCGTCGCGTCCCCCAAGGGGGGAGCAGGGAAGTCCACAACCGCAATCTTGCTTGGAACGGAGCTGGCTCATGCCGGTGCTAGCGTCGTCATGCTCGATTGCGACCCTAACCACTCTCTGACCTTGTGGGCGGACCGAGGGCCTTTCCCCGACCGGATCGAGGTTCTTTCGAACGTCACCGAGTCCGACATCGTGAAAACCATCAAACAGTACGACACTGACGGGCAAATCGTGATCGTGGACCTTGAAGGCGTGGCGTCCCGCCTTGTTTCTCGGGCGATCTCGCAAGCTGACCTCGTGATTACCCCCATGAGGGCGACGACACTGGATGCGACGATCGGGGTCAGAGCGCTCCAGCTCATCGCTGAGGAGGAGGAAGCTCTCGACCGCAAGATTCCTCATGCTGTCGTTTTCACCATGACCAAGGCCATTCGCTCCAAACAGCACAGCGGTATTGCGGAATCCCTCGCAGGACAGGGTGTCGATCTGATCGAACCGCCGTTGATGGAGCGTGCGGCGTTTTCTGCCATCTTCGAATTTGGCGGCAATCTTCGAACTATGCCTGCCCAAGGCAACATGGATGCCGCGATCGAGAACGCGGCCACGTTCGCGCAGGCCGTTTACAAGCGCCTGACAGAGGGGGGCTGAAATGTCGGATGGAAAAGCTTTCAACATCGATCTCGGGCGGCTGAAAAGCCGGGAAAAAGACCGCAGCCCGCAGGCCATCGAGAAGGCCGAGCGGGCGGGTGAAGATCTTGGGTTTGTCGCCCGCGAAGCTCAGAAGCGGCGGGGCAGGCGGCCCAGCCCGCGCACAGGGCAGGTGCACGCCAAGGTGATGCCGGAGATTTCAGACGAAATCGCCAACGAAGCAAAGCGCAGAGGCGTTCAGCAGGGCGTCATCATTGAGGAAGCCTGGGCGCTCTATAAAGAAAAATCCGGTATTTGAAATTATCCGGTATTTTTTCTTTTCTGGACCCACTTCCTGCAAAAGCCCAGAAACGCCGCCTCGGGATTGCGCGGCGTTTCTGGGAGCCAGCTTCGCCATTCTTGTTCCAGAAAATGCACATCCACACCTGGTGCAAGCATTCTGGCTGTTTCGTAAACGTCTGGATCAAGCTGTGGGGCAATGGCTTGAGGCAAGACCAGCTTCACACTTTGTCGGTTCGTGAAGGTGACCATGTCCTCCTTTTCATCATAGCTGAGCGCGTAATCGGGCATGTGGTCGTGCTCTTGGTCCTCTCGCACGATGTTCAGGACCAGTCGCCGAAACTCCCTCTGGGTGGAGCTGGAGCCGCATTTCTTCTGCAGCAGGCTCAAGCTGACCCGCCATTCCTTCTGTGCGCCGCAATGCTTGCGAGCGAGTTCATAGATGCGGCGTTCGAGAGGTTTGCGAAGCCGGAAATAGTCGCGATGCAGCGTCAAGACTTCTTTCGAGCGGATAGCATTGAATACCCAGTCAGAAAGCTTGATCTCGACTTCCTGCATTCGGCCGTCACGGGTTTCTCTGACGACTTCGGCGCTTTCGATCAGGCCGAACGTTCTGAAAATCTCTTGTCCACCCGTCACAATGTTGGTGCTGATCCGGGTGCCCGCGAGTCGTTCGAGGGCAGCTTTCAACTGGGCATACCCTGAGCCTGCGGTGTTCCGGTTGGTGGCAACAAGCATGTCGAAAGCCCGAAAGCGAACAACTTGAGTAACCTCTTTCCCCTCGTTCAGGGCGGTCATCAGTTGGCTGATACAGTAGATCAGCACATCCCTGTCATGGACCGTCGCCAGACCATCGACCGAGGGTTTAACGGCGATCTTGATGCCATTGTGTTCGTATTCCCGAACCCGGGTGTCCGGCTTGGTTGAGAGTGAGAAGATGGGATGTTCCATCGAGGCCATGTCTGCCTTGGGCACGGCATCGAAGATATCGCACACGAAGAAATCGCTCTGGGGATAGCGGTCAGGCAGGAGCGGGGAGCGATTTGCGGCGTTATCGTCAGTCACAGAAAAACCTTTCGTACTTTCACACACAGTAAGGCCTTGGCTCGTCAGGCGCTATGTTCTTTCGTACTTTCACACACGTTTAGTCTTCTTTCGTACTTTTGCACACGGTCTTTCGTACTTTCACACACACTCTTTCGTACTTTTACACACGCCCCGTCTTGAATCGTCCTTTTCTTTCATGGGCTTACAGGTTATTTTTTTTGCTTAACACAGATTCTAACACATATTTAACACCTTGGCCTGTGGATAACTTTCATCCGCAGGCTTCTAACGGGCATCAAAGCCAGATTCTGCTGGCAATAGCTCCACCAGCACCGGACCTCAAAACGGCAGTGGAGAGGTACAGGGGGAAGCTCCTGAGGTCGCAAAATACGCGAGTACAACAGCTAAACCGAGCACCAAGACCAACCCAAAGAATGCAACGAGGATCAGTGCGCGTTTCAAGCGACGCACAGTTCTCAAATCATCTCGTAAACGCTGCAAAACATGCTCTTCCTGCGTCACCAGTTCGTCGAGGTTGATACTTGCGGCTTCCCGATCGGTTGCAAAACCGGCTTGAAGCGCACGGAACTGGCCAATCGTATCGCCCAATGCATCATAGACCTCCTGCCCGATGTGCTGGGCGTAGCGATGGGGATCTGTGTGGGTCTTTGCTTCGAGGGCTGCGGCGCAGCTTGCCTTTGAGGCTTGCCGGACCTCCTCGAGGATCTGGCCATGTGCGTCGAGGCGGGCTGACATGTTGGCAACGACCTCGCCCAGCAGATCGAGGGTTTCGCGCAAAACGGCATCTGAAAGTGCAGGGGATAGGGTGCCGGGGGAAGGCATGAGGATATCCGGGTTATGAACTATGAGAAAAGAGCCGCGTGATCAGTGTTCAGTGACAGGTTTTGCGAGTTACGCTTTCGGTGAAAGGAAAAGGCCCGCAAACTCTCGATCAGCGAAGTAGCGGAGCTTCTTGAGCAGCATAACGGGTTTGGCCTGAACACGGACCAGCTGGAGGTTGGGGGCGATCTGCATGATTTCGTCGGGGGTCATCAGGTCGCGCGCCGTGACGTTGTGAGAGACCGAAGGCAGATCCCCTGCACGAAGGCTTTCGCTCTGATAGGGCGTTGTTTCCCTACCGATCATCTGGCTCAGCCATTTCGCCGTTTCAAAATCATTCACGCCGAAACACTGAAAAACGCCTGCATTGGCCACGAAGGTATTGGCCCGGACACCGTAGAGGTCTTTCATCTGGCTCATGTCCTGCAGGATCGGCCAGAGCTGGACGCCATAGCCTGCCATCAAGCCCATGGCGCGCTCCACCGCTTCGAGGCGGCCGAGGGCGGCGAACTCATCGAGGAGGAACAGCGTGGGCTCTTTCAGCCGTTTCCCGCCCGCTTGGGCGGCCTCTGCATCCCTCGCAATGTCTTGCAATCCCTGCGCCACGAGAAGCCGCAGCCAGCGGCTGTAAGCGTCGAGCCTGTTGGGCGGCAGTACGAGAAAGACCGAGGTTAATTCGTGCCTCATCGCGGAAAACTGAAAATCCGAACGTGAAGTTGCGGCGGCGATCCGTGGACTGTCCAGAAAATGCGTGTGGCGTTGCGCTGATGACATCACCGAAGCGGCTTCCCGATCGGATTTGCCGAGAAACCGGTTAGCCGCCCGGGCGATCAGCCCTGCGGCTGCATCGGTTTCTTGCATAAGCCCCAGCAGATCACGGAAACGCTCAGGCGGCAGGCTCAGATATTCCCTCACTGTGGCAAGGGTTTTACGGTCCGGTTCTTCATGGGCAACCACGAACATGATTAGGCCACCAAGCAGGGCTTTGGCCTCTTCGTTCCAATGCGCCTCGGAGACTTGGCCGGGCGGGTCCATGACCAGCGCCTCTGCGAGAGAGGCGGCATCTTCACCCAGATCGAGGCTCAGCGCGGAGAGCCGCCCGAGTGGGTTGTACGACGCAACTGGGAGGCCCGTGACGCCGAAGGGGTCGAGGACGTGGACAGCACCTAGCCTGCGGCGCGCTTCGATTGTGATACGGGCGTTTTCTCCCTTCGGGTCGATCACCAGCACCGAGCGCGGGGCTGTCAGCAGGTTAGGAATGATGGTGCCCACGCCTTTGCCCGCTCGGGTGGGGGCGATGGTCAGAAGGTGCGCGGGACCATCATAGCGCAGAAGCCGGTTCTTCTCGATATCCCGGCCGATCAGGAGACCATCGCTGGATAGGAAGGCGGCGCGTTCTTGTTGGGAGGCAAAGCGCGCAGAGCCGTGGCTGTCGTCGCGCTTCTTGCGGAACAGATCCCCGAGGTTATGCATTTCCGCCCACAGGACCACCACCGCGGCCCAAGCGATGCAGTAGAGCAGTCCAAAGGTGCAGAGCCGAACGAGATCGGACAGGGCGCCATCCCCGAGTAGACGCTGCAAGCCAAGCTGCACCAGCATGTTGGCGATTGTGGCGCCGAGGGTGGCAATGACGAGCAAGGCAATCAGGCGAGCTAGGATCAACGGAGCGCCGATCAGGAACATGCCGACATTTGCCAGGGCCGAAAGGACCGTCCCGAGCATGGTCATGCCGTGGCGTTGTTATCGTCGGTGGCTTGTTGCTGCTGCGGTTCCGGGGGCCAGCCATCAAAGGCTTTCCTGTCCTGTTCACGGGGCAGGTTGCGCACCAGGCGCTCAACCATGGCGGCCGCGCTTGAATCCCGTGCGGCCAGATCGACCAGCGCACCGCCGAGGATGATTTTGCGGCGGGTGTCGATCTTGCGCGCTTTCGTTGCTTCTCGGTTCTTCAGGGCCAGCAAGCGTGCCTTGGCTTGTTGGTAGCGCTTTTCGGCACGTTCGAGTTCCGTTTCTGCCATTTTACCACCTGCACCTGAATTACTCGCAATGGAATGTGTCGAGATTGACGGCGCAACCTCTAGCGGGTACCCGTAGGCCTGTAAAGGACAAGGGCGCACTTATGCAAACTCTTCGACTGCGTCTTCGAGATTTGCGTGCGGTCTTCTCGGGGGCATGGCCCCCCGCCGACAGCGGCCCCCTTCCGGCGCTTATTGCGCCGGATCAGGAAGAACGTTCCGCCTTCCCGAACCCTTCCCGGCCAAGCCTCACGTGGCTTGGATTGCGCCTGTCTTCCGGTCGATCGACTGCGGATCGGTGAGGCGCAGCGGTGGCGAGCTATCACCTCTCTGTCAAAACGATCAAACGCAGCGCGGGTCGATCAGCGACGGCGGCGGCGGCCTATCGGTCGGCCTCTCGCATCATTTGTGATCGAGAAGGCCGCTTGCACGACTACACCGCCAAGCGCGGCGTCGAGGTGACTTTCATTCTGGCTCCCGCCGATGCGCCTTCCTGGGCGCAGGATCGAGCCGCCCTGTGGAACGCCGCCGAAGCGCGGGAGACCAGATCCAATTCGGTCACTGCCCGCGAATGGGAGCTGGCCTTGCCGTCCGAGATATCGGATGCTGCGCGGATCGAAATCGCGGGAGCATTCGCCCAAGCGCTTGTCGATCGCTATGGTGTGGGTGCAGATGTCGCTATCCATGCCCCGCACCGTGAAGGCGACCAGCGCAACCATCACGCCCACATCCTGACGACCACACGCGCGCTTTCGGCCGAGGGGTTGGGTGCAAAAACACGTATCCTCGATGCTACGGCGACCGGCGGCCCTGAGATCGAGGTCATGCGTGCGCTTTGGGCTGATCTGCAAAACCGCGCCCTGGAGCGGGCGGGCGAAGCAGAGCGGGTAGATCATCGTTCCCTTGAGGCCCAGCGTGCCGCTGCCTTGGCTGAGGGTGACGAGCTGGCGGCCGAGGCGCTTGATCGTGCCCCCGAGGTCAAGCTCGGCCCTGCCACCAATGCCATGGAGCGCCGCGAGCGCCGCGCGGCCGATGTCGAGAGCAGAGAATATGTGCCGCTCACTGAGCGAGGAGCCAAGGTTCACGCCGCTCGCCAAACGCGCGCCGTGTTCGAGGAGCTGCGTCAGCGACTGGAGCAAGTGCGAGATGCCTATGAAGATGCTCGGGACGATGGGCAGAGTCGTGTAACTGCAGGCTTGGCTGCGTTGCGGGCGGCGGCAGGACGGCAAGCCAGTGCAGCGCGCACAGGTGATGATATCCGAGAGCGGCTTGCGCAGATCGTCAGTCAAGATCGGCGACATGGCCAAGTCTTTAAGGCTCCGCTGGGAGTA
>NZ_QJTK01000033.1 GCF_003217355.1 Rhodobacter viridis
CGCTGGCGCGGGCGGATGTGGGGATCGCGATGGGCGCGGCGGGCTCGGAGGTCGCGCTGCAGGCGGCCGATGTGGCGCTTCTGGCCGATGACATCACGCGTCTGGCCGAGGCGCATCGGCTGGCGCGGCGCACGGTACGGATCATCCGGCAGAACCTGATCTTCGCGATGGGGGCGATGACGGTTCTGGTGGTGACGGGTCTGTTCTTCCACCTGCCGCTGCCGATCGCGGTGATCGGCCACGAGGGCGGCACGGTGCTGGTGGTATTGAACGGCCTGCGCCTGCTCACCGACCCGATCCGAAAGGGTCGGGATGCGTGAGCGCGTCAGGGCAGCGTCAGTTTGTCCGCGTTAGACCCGCGACAGGATCGGCTTTCCGGTCCATGATGTCGCAAAAGACGAGGCGAAGATGGCGCTGTCCTACGAACCGGCTCACGAAGAGCCGCATTTTATCACCCGCTCGGGCTGGCTGCGCGCGGCTGTCCTTGGGGCGAATGACGGGATCGTCTCGATCTCGTCGCTGATCGTCGGGGTGGCGGCGGCCGATCCTTCGCCCGCGGCGGTGCTTCTGGCGGGCGGCGCCGGGCTTGCCGCGGGGGCCATGTCGATGGCGGCGGGGGAATATGTCTCGGTCTCCTCGCAATCCGACATCGAACGCGCCGACATTGCCCGCGAAACCGAAGCCCTTGCCACCACCCCCGAGGCCGAGGAACGCGAGCTGGCCGCGATCTTCGAGGCCCGCGGCCTGAGCCGGGATACCGCCGCGCAGGTGGCGCGGGAGCTTTCGGAAAAGGACGCGCTCGCCGCCCATGTGCGCGAAGAACTGGGGTTGAGCGAGGTCCATGCCGCAAATCCCTTGCAGGCGGCCGCGGCGTCGGGCATGACCTTTTCGATTGCCGCGGCAGTGCCGCTTGGCGCAGCGATCATCGCCCCCGAAGGCTGGGTGATCCCGGTCGTCGTCGCCGCGACGCTCGCGGCGCTGGCAGCGCTTGGCGCGATCGGGGCCCATGCGGGCGGCGCCCCGAAAGGACGGGCGACCGCACGGGTGTTGTTCTGGGGAGCGGCGGCGATGGCGATCACCGCGGGCGTCGGCCATATCTTCGGCGTCTCGGTCTGAGGGTTCAGCCCAGCAGATCCTCGACGAAAAGGGCCGCGAATTGCGCGCGGCCCGACACGCCCGCCTTGGCATAGACCCGCGTCATCTGCGCCCGCACCGTGCCCGTAGCCGCGCCGCGCAGCGTCGCGATCTCGGCCACGTCGAGCCCCTTGAGCGCGAAAAGCGCCACGTCCCGCTCGGCCGGGGTCAGGGCCCAGCGGGTGAATTGCGCCTCGATCACCTCGGCCAGCGCGCCGCGCGCGACCTCCAGCGCCTGCGCCTGGCTCTGCACCGTCTCGAGCGTGCGGCGCAGCTGCCAGCCACTCGTCACGATGCCCAGAACAAGCGCGAGCGAGACCAGCGCCTCGACCGCGGATTCCGGGCCGAGCCCGTCAAGGTCGATATCGGCCGCCGCATCGCCCATGAAGAAAAGCGCCGCCACCGCCTGCACCAGCACCACGGCCGCAAGGGCGGCAGACTGCCGCCGCCCCGCATCCTTCGCAAAACGGGGCAGCTTCATGCCTTGCCCCGGCCCAGCATCGGCCGCACCAGATTGCGGCCAAGTGCGCGGCTTTCCACCACCACGCCGCCCACATGCAGGGCGGCAAGGATCAAAAGCAGATTGGCTGCCGTCTCGTGGATCGCTCCCACGATCTTTCCTCCGTCGCTGTCGCCCTCATCATCCTCTGCGGGCGCCTGTTTCACAAGGGCCGACCAGTCACCCGAATTGACCGCGGCCTGATCGGCGGCAATCGTCATCGGGCTGCGGCCGCCGGTCATCACAAGCCCGGTCAGCGTCACGGTCAAAAGCAGCGCCCAGAGCGTGTAGACCATCATCGCGCCGGCCGGATTATGCGACGGATATTCGCGCGGCCGTTGCCGACGCGCCAGCCCGCCCAGATGCGACAGGGCCTTGAAGGGCGCAGGCGGAAAGCTGGCGAACCGCGCCGTGGCCGGGCCGACAAAGCCCCAGCCGAGCCGCACCAGCACGATCGCCAGCACCGCCCAGCCAAGCCCCACATGCAGCGCGGCCCCCGGTTTGTCGATCAGCCCGTTCACCAGCACGGCCAGCGCGACGAGCCAGTGCGAGAGCCGCACCAGCGGGTCCCAGACGGGGGGCTTCACGCCCCCCGCGGGATCCGTCTTGAGGGACGGAGCGCGTCCCATCAGTCGCCCGCCTTGATTTCGGTGACGGCGCCCGATTGCGGATCGATCACCACTTCGAAGGTCTTGCCGGCTTCGTCCTTGCAGATCGCCTCGACCTTGCCGTCTTCGGCCTCGAAATCGGACACCGTGCAGCCTTTGGCGGCGATGGCGGCCTTGGCGTCATCGGGGTTGGTGCCGACGACATCGCCCACGACGGGCATGGCGAAGGCGGCGAAAGGCGAAAACGCGAGGGCGCTGGCAAGCAGGATCTTTTTCATCGGTCACTCCATCGGTGGATCAGCCCGGATTGGGCAAGCCGTTGTGGCTGAACCGAAATTGTCCGATGACATGGCTCCGGTCGATCTGCCCGAAGCTGATTTCGGCGGGCGTAAGCGGCTGCTTACGCCCGTTCAAGCCCTTGAAAACCTGGCCTCAGCGCGGATGGAAGACAAAGGAGCGCATGGAAATCGACCCCAGATCGATCGTGTCGGTCATGAAGGTCAGATCATCGCGCGCATCGGAGGCGCCCGCGATGGTGAGCGTCGGCAGATAGTGATCGACGCTCGGATGGGCGATCGGCAAGAGCGGTCCGAGCCCGGCGCGGTCGGAGAGCGCGGCGAAATCGCGGGCCTCCAGCCGGTCGGTGAAGAGCCGGTCGAACTCCAGCGCGAAGTCGTGCGGTTTCGCGTTCTTGCCCCAGTTCACCGCGCGCAGGTTATGCACCACGTTGCCCGAGCCGATGATCAGCACACCACGGTCGCGCAACTCGGACAGCGTCCGCCCGATCTCGAGCTGATGCGCCAGATCGCGGCCCATGTCGATCGAGACCTGAAACACCGGCACATCCGCATCCGGGTACAGGTACTTCAACAGCGTCCAGGCGCCGTGATCGAGCCCCCAGGTGTCGTCGCCCTCGGCATGGTGGCTGGCCAGCAGCGAGACCACCTCGCGCGCAAGCGCCGGATCACCCTTCGCCGGGTATTGCTGATCGAAAAGCGCCTGCGGAAAGCCGTAGAAATCATGGATCGTGCGCGGCATCGCCGAGACATCGACCAGCGTCGTGCCGCGGGTCATCCAATGCGCCGAGACGACAAGGATCGCTTTCGGACGCGGCAGGCTGCGCCCAAGCTCGGTCCAGGCGCGGCTGAATGCCGTGTCCTCGATCGCATTCATCGGGCTGCCGTGACCCAGAAAGACCAGCGGCATCCGGTCGGAGGGGGAAAGCCGGTCGCGCAGCGCCGACAGGGACGAAACGGGGGGCATGGCAGTCTCCTTGTCTGGGGGCCGCTCGCGCCGGACGCGGGCGGCGATGCGGTCAGGCGAATTGGCCGAGCTTGCGTTGCAGAACCGGCACGCGCAGGGCAAAGGCCCCGGCGCCCAGAAGCGAGATCACCACCTGGATGATGGCCCAGAACAGCGGGAATTCCCAGCCGCCACCCTCGCCCGAGAAAAGCCAGCCATTGCCCGAATGCACCCAGGTCGCGCCCAGAAGCACCGGGATCTGCGCCAGCGCGACAATCCGCGTCGCGACGCCAAGGATCAGCGCAAGACCGCCCGCCAGTTCGGCGAGAATGGTCAGATAGGCAAAGGCGCCCGGCAGGCCGAGGCTTTCGAAATAGCCCACCGTGCCAGCGATGGTGAACACGTTCACCTTCAGCAGGCCGTGGGCAAGGAAGGTCACACCCGAAGTGACGCGCAGCAGCGTGGCGGCATAATCGGAAACGGCGGGGGTCTTGGTCATCTTGATCTCCAGTGCAGGGCCGCCCGACGCGGCCTTCATCTGCAGCTGAAATACGTCTTGCGGACCCTCCATGAAATGGCGAACATCTGGAATGACTTTCGCTGATTTGTTCTGAATGGGGGTCCGATGGACATCACCGACGAGCTGCGCGCTTTTGTGGCCACGGCGCAGACCGGGTCTTTCACCGCCGCGGCCGACCAGCTGGGGGTGTCGAACCGGCTGACCTCGAAATATGTGGCCGAGCTTGAGGCGCGGCTCGGCGTGCGGCTCTTGCAGCGCACCACCCGGCGCGTCGGCCTGACCCCGGCGGGCGAGGATCTTCTGGCCCGCGCCCCTGCCCTTCTTGATGATCTGCAGGATCTTCTGGCCGAGGTCTCGGAAGGCTCGCGCGGGTTTTCCGGGGTGATCCGGATCTCGGCCCCGGTGACTCTGGGCGAGATTTATGTCGGCGGGATGCTGGCGCGGTTTGCCAGGGCCCATCCGGGGCTGAGCTTCGATCTGCGGCTGAGCGACAGTTTCGCCGATCTCGCGCGCGAGGGGATCGATGTCGCCTTTCGCATCGGCCGCTCGGACATGCTGTCGCTGAAGGCGCGGCGCCTGGGCGAGAGCCATGCGGTCGTCGTTGCGAGCCCCGACTATCTGGCGGCGCATGGCACCCCCGCGCGCCCCGAGGATCTGGCCGAGCATGCCTGCATCGTCGACACGAACCGGCAAAACCCGCGCCGCTGGGCGTTTCAATCGGCCGCTGGCGCGCATGTGGTTTCGGTTCAGGGGCGCTTTCACGTCAACTCGGCGCGGGCGGCGGCGGAACTGGCCGCGGCGGGGTTCGGTATCGCCCATGCGCCGCGCTTTGCCCTGTTCGACGCCTTGGCAACGGGGGCGCTGGTACCGCTTTTGACCGCGTTCGACAGCGCGCCGAGCCCGGTCAGCGCGGTCTATCTCGAAGGCCGGGTCCTGCCGCGCAAGCTGCGCGCGCTGATCGATTTCGCCGTGGAGGATATTCGCCACGCGGGCATTCTCTGAGGCGTCCCGAAACCGCGCTCCCGCTTGAACCTTGCTGCCCCCGGCGCGATGGCGCAGATCCCTTGCGCCTGTCCCCGGGCCCTTGCAGGGTTCGGCCATGCGTCTTTGATCCGGGTTTCCGATGCGTCCTGACACCGCCACACCACGCGCTCCGTGCTTTTTGCGGCGAAAGGGCGCGCGCTGATGGAGCTTGACCGCCTTCCGCCGCTGCGCGCTCGTCGCCTTTCAGACCGTCGCGCGTTACGGCAGCTTCACCCGCGCGGCAGATCTGCTGGGTCTGCCCCAAGCGGGATCAGCTGGCAGATCGCGCAACGTGGCGGCAATCAGGTGTTTGATCCCACGGTTTGATGGTGTGATCGTCATTGTTGCAGAACTCTCACTGCGGAGGATTCCCATCGCGAATCCATTCGGTTAGACGGTTTGCATGAGCAAGCCCAAGCCCGCCCGTTACCGCACGACGAACTGGTCCTCCTACAACGCTGCGCTCCGCAACCGCGGGTCGTTGCTGATCTGGCTAGACAAGGAGATGGCCTGGGACGCGCCATATGAAGGCCGCCCTGGGCGCCCGCCGGTGTTCTCGAATACGGCGATCCAATTCTGCCTGTCGATCAAGGTTTTGTTCAAGCTGCCGCTCAGACAGTGTGAGCCAGTGAGGCGCCATTGGTCCGAGCCCACTGGCGAACGGGATGGTCGCCGGTCTGCTGCGGGTCGCTGGGCTGGACTGGCCCGTTCCGGACTACTCGACCCTGTGCCGCAGGCAGAAGACCCTGACGGTGCAGATCCCCTATCGCCGTGCTGGCGGGCCGCTGAACCTGCTGGTGGATAGCACCGGCATCAAGTTCCTCGGCGAATGAGATGGGACCGTGGCTGCAGTGCCGCCGCGTAAGCCCATCGAATGAATGGCAAGCCCGCAAGCACGGCGTTCAGGGGCGACGCCAATGGCGCAAGGTCCATCTGGTCATGGACACCGCCACATCCGACATCCGCGCGGTGGAGTTCACCCCCAGCCCGGAAGGCGACAGCCCCGTCCTGCCAGACCTGCTGGACCAGATCCCGGACGATGAAGACATCGGCACCGTGACCGCGGATGGTGCCTACGACACCCGCCGTTGCCACAATGCTATCATCGCACGCGGTGGCACGGCGATCATCCCGATCCGCAAGAATGGCCGACCTCGGAAGGATGATTGCCCCGCCGCGATCACCAGAAACGAAACCCTGCGCGCCACCCGGTACTACGGCAGGGCATGTCTCGCAAGCGCTGGACGGGATACCACGTCCGAAGCCGGATCGAGGCCAAAATGCGGTGCATCAAGGCCTTCGGTGACCGCATCGCGGCAAGAGACCCGGACCGCCAGACCGCCGAAATCCAGATCCGAGTTGCCCCAATCAACCGCTTCAATGCCCTCGGCACCGCCGAGATCGTCCGCGTGATCTGAAATAGAAGGGGAAAGGGGAAATCACGCCTCGAACCGCCTGTAGAACTTTATCGAGTTCTCACCGGGGCCAAAATTTATGTTTATTTATCAGATACCTGCAAAGCATCCATTGGATTTCTCGGATTGAGTTCTCACCAAGACGACCCCAAGTTCTCACCGGATTCCATGGTTTCTGGCGGTCGTGGCGCAAAGAAAAAGGGCCCGCGATGCGGACCCTGACAGTGATGCGAAAGATGGATTTTAGGCGGCGCGCAAAGCCAATGCTTCCGCAGGAGATACGAGGACTTTGTCGAAAGCAGGCGGGCCGGACCGCCGAAACGCACGCAACTCGCCCTTGAAGATAAGGTCAATGACGTCGACGGTAGTTCCCGCGCCGCGCTGACAAGCGTAGGCAATTGTCTGCAAACCCACGACGGCGGGCGCATCGATCTCCGGTAAGACGGCCAGACGGGCAAGAAATGCATCGAGAGAACGTCGCGCGAAAACCTGATTGCGGACCGCCCCGGGGGCATCGACGGGAAACAGGGGCGCCAAGAACCCGGCCGAATACAGCGCCTGCGTCTGCCGCAACGAAGCGCCGATATAGTCGGGTACCTCGTTGAAAGTGATCGCCGTTTTGAAATCCGTCAACACGACCGAGACCGCCGCCACCTCGAACCGCAACAATCCGCTTTCTGCGTCCGACGCACCCGTCGGAACCATGCCAAGCTTTTGCAGAAGCCGTGACAGCCGGCGCCGCTCGATGCCCGAGGCCTCCGCCAGACTCTGGATCGTATGGAACCTGCGCTGCGCGATCTCGATGCCCAGCACGACCTCGCCCGCATCGACGGCATCGTGCTGCACGATATGATCGCGCAAGATGTCTCGGATCGGCCCCGGGTCACGCGCGTTGCAACGCCGGTCAAGCCAATCGTGGAGGGCCCCGTAGCGCGAGAGCGGCCCCGCCTGAACCGCCCTTGCCGGAGATGCGTTGCGAATGTCGTCGAGAGCCGCCGTGATTGCGGCGGGGCCGAGGCTGTAGATCCGAAACCCCGTCTCGACCGCGGCCTCGCGGGCCTGTGGGGCGAGAGTTTGCGGGCGCACCTTGTGCCCATTGTTCATAACAGCGCCAATCATCAGCGAGGCATCAAGGACCTGTTGCAGGTCCTGCCTCTCCAACCAATCGGTGCCTCCGCGCATCGCATCGCTCAGACGATGGTCAAGCCAATGCAGGTATGAGGGACTTGCCTCGTCGGCCAGACGCGCCGAATGCGGCTCCAGCCTCGCCAAACCCTCGCGCAGGTCGAGTACCGGGTGTTCGAGATGCTCAAGCCAGACGCCGTGCTTGAGACACCGATGCACCGGTTCGAAACACCAGATCAGCTGCTGGCGCCAAGCGTCGCGGCTGCCATCTTCAAGCAGACACAATGGGCAAAACTTGTCTGCCTGCCTTGCGAGAAAAGTCTTGGCCAACCATTCACCGCGGAACTCGACGAGGGTCTTGAACGCGGTCACCGTAGTGGCCCGAGCCGCGGAGGCCGACATTTCGGTCAGTTTCGCGAACTCAGCAACCGTCGCCTTGTGCCCAAGACGAAAGGTTCGACCGGCACACCCATATCCGCCAAGAAGCGCGAAATCCCCTGACCCGCATGCACAGCCGCAAGACGCCCGGCATACGACAGGAGGGTCTCGTGCGTGTCGAAGGGAAGATGGGGGCGCAGCAGAGTCAATTGGACCACCCCGCTTTGATGAGCCCGGCCTGCACCATATCCCAATCTCCTTCGGCAAACGGCGTCATCGTCGCCTCGGGACGCTGATCGTTGAAAACCCAGCGGGCATCCTCGAGCGTGATGCGGTCGCGTCCCGCCTCGACCGTGCGCTTCAACACTTGTTTGGCGAAACGGAACGACAGACCCGCATCCCCGTTCTCGGCAAACAGCACCCGTTCGGCAAAATTGGCCTCGGGAAGAATAAGTCCGAGCTCATGCGCGCAGATCTGCATGCTTCTCGCAAAACGCCGTGCATCTTGCGAGCCCTCGGTAATGCGCATGAGTTCAAAAGGTTTGAAGCGCCGTGCCGTCTCGGGATCCTGCAAAAGCCCCTGCTTGAGCTTGTCGACGCCCGCCAGGATGACGGCGGTCGAATCCTCTCCCTGCAGCAGATGCTTGAGAGACTGAAGCGCGCCAAGGATATCCCGACCGGGTCCCGGGCGCAGCAGATGGTGCGCTTCATCAATAATGAGAAGTCGGATGCCCAGAAGGCGCAGCCGATGTCGCACGATCCCCCAAGCTTGATACCCATTCGCACGTGCCGCGATCGCGCCATAGCCGGTCTGGCGCGCGACCTCTTCCGCGAGAGATTTCGAGGTCGCTTCCGGCGGCACCGTGACCAACAGCGCATTTCCGCCCGCCTCGGGCGAGGCACTCCGGAACGCCGTTTGCGACTTCAAGGCGCGCTTCAAGATGGCCGTCTTTCCGGTTCCGGAAGGCCCGATGAGCGAAAATCCTGCCGTCTCTTGATTGAGCGGATCACGCAAGGGACAATCGGTCGTCGTGCCGTCCGCCGTTTGAGGTGGTCCCCAGCCAGCGGACAGTTTGCTAAGCTTGCCGCCAAGGAAGACGAGGACGAACAGCGTGGCTGGCAAACGGAAGAACTACAGCGC
>NZ_QJTK01000034.1 GCF_003217355.1 Rhodobacter viridis
AACACCGGAACATCGAGGATCAGGTCCCGCACCGTGCCGCCGCCGATTCCCGTCAAGGTGCCGAGAAAGGTGAAGCCCAGAATGTCGAGCTGCCGGCGCGAGGCCGTCAGCGCCCCGGTCGCGGTGAAAGGCGCAACCCCCAGATAGTCGAGAATCGTGACGTATGAGGTCATGGTCAGTCCCCTGAATCGATGCGATTCCGCAGGCAATGATCCAAATTGTGACACGCAACTATTTTTCAAAGCAATCATATTCTCCTGGCAAGGGCCTGCGGGAAAGCGTTTCAACAGGGGCTTGGCTTTCGGCATCGCCGCAGGGAAGCTTCGTGAGCCGTCGGGCCTTCCCGCGCGGCGCTGACGCGGCCCAAAGAGGCGCCTCGGCGCCGCTGTCCCTGCTGATCCGGCCAGCCTTGATGCAGGTCAACGCCCGCAAGGCGGCTTGGGCTCAGGCTGATCACCGGCACGAAAGCGGCCGACGGGGGAGCGATGCAGACCGAAGAGGTGATCCGCACCGCCGGGCTGAGCAAGATCTATCGGAGCGGCCCGGTTGAGGTGCAAGCATTGCGCGGCGTCGATTTCTCCGCGCGATCGGGCGAGTTCATCGTCATCCTCGGCCCCTCCGGGTCGGGGAAATCGACCTTTCTGAACATTCTGGGCGGGCTCGACAGCCCCAGTTCCGGGCAGATCCGGTTTCGCGACCATGACCTGACCGCACTCGATGAAGCCGGGCTGACCCGCTACCGACGCGACCATGTGGGCTTCGTGTTTCAGTTCTACAACCTGATGCCCAGCCTGACCGCGCTCGAAAACGTCGCCTTGGTGACGGAAATCGCCCGCGCGCCGATGCCCCCCGCCGAGGCGCTGGAGCTGGTCGGGCTCGGGCCGCGGCGCGATCATTTTCCGGCACAGCTGTCGGGCGGCGAGCAGCAACGCGTGGCGATTGCGCGCGCGATTGCGAAACGGCCCGACCTGCTTTTGTGCGACGAACCCACCGGCGCGCTCGACAGCACGACCGGCGTTCTGGTGCTCGAGGCGCTGAGTGCGGTCAACCGCGCCACCGGCGCCACAACGCTCGTCATCACCCACAATGCGGCGATCCGCGAGATCGCCGACCGCTTCGTGCGTTTCGCCGATGGCCGCATCGTCGAAGAACAGGCGAACGCCCAGCGCAAGCGCCCCTCGGAGGTCTCATGGTGATTTCGGCGCTGCATCGCAAGCTGGGGCGCGATCTGCGCAGGCTTTGGGCGCAGGCGCTGGCGATTGCGCTGGTGCTGGCGTCCGGGGTGGCGACGCTGGTTCTGGGCCAGGGCGCGGTGGCCTCGCTGTCGGACACGCGGGCGCAGTATTACGCGCAAAACCGCTTTGCAGATGTCTTTGCCGAGGTGACGCGGGCGCCGCGCGCGATTTTGGGCGAGATCGAGGCGATCGAGGGCGTGCTCGCGGCCGAGGCGCGGATCGTGCGCCTTGGCCGCCCAGATCTGCCCGAGATGGCGGAGCCGGGGGCGCTTCTGGTCGTCTCGCTGCCCGGCGAGGGGCGGCCCGGTGGCGGGCTGAACCTCTTGCATCTGCGGCAAGGGCGGCTGCCCGATCCGCTGGCGGAGCACGAGGTTGCTATCTCGGCCGACTTCGCCGCCGCGCATCGGCTGCGCCCGGGCACCAGCTTTGATGTTGTGCTGAACGGGCGGCGGCATGCGGTCACGGTCACCGGCATCGCGCTCTCGCCCGAATTCATCTATGCGCTCGCCCCGGGCGAGATGATGCCCGATCCGGCCCGTTTCGGCATCCTCTGGATGCCGCGGGCGCCGCTGGAAGCGGCCTTCGACATGAAGGGCGCGTTTTCCAGCGTGGCGGTGCGGCTGGCGCCCGGGGCGGCGCAGACGCGTGTGATCGCGGCGCTGGACCGGATCCTGGCACCATATGGCGGCACTGGGGCGACGGGGCGGGAAGATCAGACCTCGCATGCCTTTCTGGATGCCGAGCTGCAGCAGTTGCGCGCGATGGTGCAGGTGCTGCCACCGATCTTCCTTCTGGTGGCGGCGATGCTGGTGCACACGGTGCTGTCGCGGCTGATCGCGCTCGAACGCGAGCAGATCGGCCTGCTCAAGGCGCTGGGCTATGGTCGGCGCGAGATTGCGGCCCATTACCTTGGCTTCGTCGCAGTGATCGCGCTGATCGGCATTGCGCTCGGCTTTGCCGCGGGGGCCTGGCTGGGGGCGGGGCTGGCACGGCTTTACGCGCAGTTCTTTTCCTTCCCCTTCCTCGTCTTCAGCCGCGATCCGCAGGTTTATGCGCTGGCCGGGCTGATCACGCTGGCGGCGGCGCTGGGCGGGGCGGTGAAGGCGGTGCGCTCGGTGATTGCGCTGCCGCCCGCGGTGGCGATGGCGCCCCCTGCCCCGCCGGTCTATCGTCGGCTGAGCGGCTGGGGCGCGGGGCCCCCGCTTCGGCAAAGCAGCCGCATGGTCTGGCGGCATCTGGCGCATTGGCCCGGGCGCACGGCGGGAAGCTGTCTGGGCGTGGTGATGGCGGTGGCGATCCTTGTCGCGGCCTTCTGGTCCGAAGGCTCGATCGCGGCGATGATTTCGGCCACCTTCCAGCGCGCCGAGCGTCAGGATGCGCAGCTGAGCTTTGTCGCCGACGCCGCCCCCGCCGCACTGCACGCCGCCCGCGCGCTGCCCGGGGTGCTGGTGGCCGAGCCCTTCCGCGCAGCCCCGGTGCGGATCAGCAACGGCCCGCGCGCGAAGCGTCTGGCGATCACCGGGCGTCCGGCCACGGCGCAACTCTCGCGCGTGCTGGCCCCCGATCTGCGCCCGATGCCGATGCCCGAGGACGGTTTGATCCTGAGCGAGGCGCTGGCCGAAGCGCTGGCGCTGCGGCCGGGCGATCTGGCGACGGTGGACTTCCTCGACGGTCGGCGCCTGACCCGACAGATCCGGGTTTCGGGGATCTCGCTGGGCTATGTCGGGCTCGGCGCCGCGATGGAGATTGGCGCGCTCGACCGCGCCATGGGCGACGGGCCAAGGCTGAGCGGGGTCGATCTGGCGCTGGATCCGGCACAGATGCCCGCCTTTTTCACCGCGGTGAAGGCCACGCCGGAACTGGGGGCGCTCAGTCTCAAGGCCCGCACGCTGACGCGGTTTCGCGCCACGCTGGCGCAAAACATCACGGTGATGACCTCGGTGTTCGCGACGCTCGCCGGGATCATCGCCGTGGGTGTCGTCTATAATTTCGCCCGGATCGCGCTTTCCGAACAGGGGCGCGAACTGGCCAGCCTGCGGGTTCTGGGCTTCACCCGTGCCGAGGTGGCCGGGGTGCTGTTTGCCGAACTGGCCGTCGTCGTGGCCTGCGCACAACCCTTGGGCTGGCTGATCGGGCATGGCATCGGACGGGCGATGGCGGCGGCCTTTTCGTCGGATCTGTACCGCGTGCCCTTCGTCATGGGGCGCGAGGTTTACGCGACCGCCAGCCTGATCGTCTGCGGCGCGGCGTTCCTGTCGGCCCTGGCGATCCGGGGGCGGCTCAACCGGCTCGACCTGATCGGCGTACTGAAAACGCGGGAGTGAACGATGCGACGCTTTTTCTTTCCGGGACTGATCACGCTCGCCCTTGTCGCGGCGTTGGTCTGGGCCTTTGCGCCGCGCCCGCAAGAGGTCGAGGTGGCCAAAGTGGCCCGGCAGGCGCTGGCGGTGACGCTGGAGGAAGAGGGCGAAGCCCGCATCCGCGAGGTTTTCACCGTCTCGGCGCCGATCACCGGCAAGCTTGAACGGATCGCGCTGCATCCGGGCGACACGGTCCGCGCGGACGAGACATTGGTGGCGCGGATCGGCCCGGCGGCCCCGGCGCTGCTGGATGCCCGCGCCCGCGCCGTGGCCGAGGCGGCGCTGGCCGCGGCCGAAGCAGCCGTCGACCTGGCCCGGGCGCAGCACATGCAGGCCGAGGCCGAGCGCGATTTCGCGGTGACGGAAGCCGCACGGACGCAAAAGCTGACCACGCGCGGGGCCGCTTCGCAACAGGCGCTCGACACGGCTGAACTGGCCCGCAACAGCGCCGAAGCCGCGGTGCGCTCGGCCGCCGCCAGCCTTGCGGTGCGCGAACGCGAACGCGACAGCGCGGCCGCGGTTCTGGCGATGGATGCCGACGGCGGCCCGCCCGGCTGCTGCCGCGCCGTCGTCACGCCGGTCTCGGGGCGGGTGCTGCGGGTGCTGAGCGAAAGCGAACAGGTGGTGGCCGCGGGCACGCCCTTGCTCGAAATCGGCGATCCAGCGGATCTGGAAATCACCGCCCGGCTGCTGTCGCGCGATGCGGTGGACATTGTTCCCGGCGCGCAGGCCGAGATTGCCGGCTGGGGCGGCCCGGTGCTGGCCGCGCGTGTCATGCGGATCGATCCCGCCGCCGAAACCCGGGTGTCGGCGCTCGGCATCGAGGAACAGCGGGTCGAGGTTATCCTCACGCTTGTCAGCCCCGCGACCGCCTACCGCGCGCTCGGCCACGGCTTTCGCGTGATCGTTCGGATCACGCTCTGGCAAGCGCCCGACGTGCTGACGGTGCCGGTGGCCGCGCTGTTTCGTGACGGGCCAGACTGGGCGGTTTTCGTGGTGAAAGACGGGCGCGCGGTGGTTCGCCGGATCGGGCTCGGGCGGCGCAATGCGGAGTTCGCGCAGGTTCTTGAGGGGCTGGGCGAAGGCGAGCAGGTCGTCCTGCATCCCGCCGACACCTTGACCGAAACAAGTCGGGTGTCCGCGATCCCGACCCAATGACCGTTGTCGCATCGGCGCCACCGGAGCCCGCCTGCCGGGAGGCTGGGAGCACAGCACCGACCACTGGAACCGCGGCGGCCATCGTGTCTGGCCCCGAGTGTTCGCTCGACCGCACATCATCATGCTGGGTTGAGCGACTGCCGACTCCGCCGATGAGGCCTCCAAGCCTTTTCCAGTTCGCTTCCTCAAGCGGCGCGGTCAAGGGCATCGACTCGAGGGGCTGTGACAGGGTCTCCCAACCGTCAACCTTGCGCATCTGGATCTGTCCCGCCGCGAGCATGGCCCAAAGCAGCATCGGCACGGTTTGCGCACAGGGCAGCACGGTCTGGGTCTGGATGCCGCGGCGGAATTCCTCGTTCAGCCGCTCAATCGCATTGGTTGTGCCTGCCTATTTCCATTGCGACGGGTCGAACCGGGCGAAGGTGAAGAGGCATTCGCCCGGTTCTTCGAGGCGCTCGTACACCGCCCGGCATTTGAGCCGCCATTTTCGCACGAACGTCTTGCGGCACGTTTCGATCTCGGCGGCGCTGCCAGCTTAGACCATGTCACGACAATCCTTGGTCAACTCGTCGTGGAGGTGCTTGGGGGCATGTGCCAGCAGCTTGCTATGCTTGTGGACCGTGCAGCGCTGGATGGCCAACTCCTCGCCCCATAGCGCCATCAACGATGGAGAATTCGGGCCGTTTCAAGGGGCGTGAGCTGACCGATTACAGCCAGCTGATGCTCTGACATTACAAAGCCGCCAGCGAGGCCCCGTCGCAAGGCAAGGCGGCCTGACCTCGCGCCCCTGATCGCCGCCTCCGGGGCGGCGATCCCACCCCACGCGACAAGCGGATATCGTATTTTGAGCCGGGCTCCGGGATCGGGGTGCCAGCCAAAAGCCGGGCGCGCTTGCCTTCTGCCTTCCGATGCGCCGCGTTGCCCATGCATCCCGGTTCCAGTGCCTTTCTCACGCTCCCCCACACATTTGACCGCCGCCGCGCGCATCTCAGTGCCTCGCGTGCGAGGAGCACGCCAGTCGCGCTCATTTCCATTCCATTTTGAGCACCGCAGGCAGGCCGATACGTCGTCCGGTCCGCAGGCACAGCACCGCCGTCGTCCCGTATGAGGGCTGTGGGGCGGCATCCGCGCGGTGACAGCCCGCGGCACTGGTCTCGAACCGACCGTAGCCGGTTCGCGCTCCCCAACTCCATCACATCCTGAGCGCCGCAGGCGGTCCGGCATGCCGTCGGGTCCGCAGGAGCATCATTGCCATCGCCCCGCATGAGAGCTGGGCGCGGTATCCGCGACCCGCGGGGGTAATCCCCCCCGAAAGTAAGGGCTGCCTAAGTAGAATTTTCTCGCCAAGATGACCGAGGAGATTCTGACTGAAGACAAGTAGATACACTGAGGCTCAGATCCTTGCGATCCTGCGGCAGGCCGAAGGCGGGATGCCGGTGGCGGAGCTGTGCCGGGCGCATGGCATGAGCAGCGCGTCGTTTTACAAATGGCGGGCGAAGTATGGCGGCATGGATGCATCCCTCATCAGCCAGATGAAGGCGATGGAAGAGTGAGGCCACGAACGCCACTGGTTCGAGAGAGTGGCCGAACAACCGTCGGCTGAAGCGGATGTATGCAGACCTGAGCATGCAGGCCGATCTGCTAAAGGAGGCCTTGGGAAAAAAATGACGCGGCCATCTTGACGCCGCGAGATGGCCGAGAAAGCGGTGGCGCGCCACCAGGTCAGCATTGCGCTGGCCTGCCGGGCCTTCGGGTCGAGCCGAGACCTGCTATCGGTATGGCCCGAAGTTAAAGGCCGAGAACGAAGAGATCGCCGATCTTCTGATGGGCCTGGCAGATGCCCGCAAGACCTGGGGGTTTGGCCTCTGTTTCCTGCATTTGCGCAACGTCAAAGGCCATCCTTGGAACCACAAGCGCGTCTATCGCATCTATTGCGCGCTGGAGCTGAACCTGCGGATCAAGCCCCGCAAGCGGCTGAAGCGCGAGAAGCCCGATGCTTTGGCGGTGCCGGATGCGCCCAATATGACTTGGTCGATGGACTTTATGGCCGACCGCCTCGGAGATGGCCGCCAGTTTCGGCTGCTGAACGTGCTTGACGACTTCAACCGCGAAGGCTTGGGCATCGAGGTCGACTTTTCCTTGCCCGCCGAACGTGTGATCCGGAGCCTGGACAGGATCATCGAGTGGCGCGGGAAGCCTGGCACCATAAGGGTCGATAACGGCCCGGAATACATCAGTGGCAAACTGATGGAATGGGCTGAGAAACAAGGGGTTACCATTCAGCACATCCAGCCAGGCCAGCCCCAGTGAGACACGCCTACATCGAACGTTACAACCGCACCGTTCGGCATGAATGGCTGGATCAATACATCATCGAAACCATCGAGGAGGCCCAAGACTTCGCCACGCAATGGCTATGGACTTACAACAACGACCGCCCGAACATGGGCATCGGCGGCATCACACCCGCACAGAAGCTGAAAATGGCCGCGTGAATTCTACGAACGCATCCCGTTAGAAATGGGGGGATTACCCAAGGAATACACGGCGGAGCGCAACCGGCTGGCGGCGGCGGCAAACGCCGGTCGCGGCGACCTCAAGAAAGAGCTGCGCACAATCAAGACGGCGCAGGACAAACTGGTCGAGGCGATCATCGCGGGGGTTCCTGCGGATCAGGTGAAGGAGAAGCTGGCCGAGCTCGACGCCCGGCGGCGCGAGGTCGAGACGGAGCTGGCCGCGATGGCGGGTCCGGATCCGGTGCGGTTTCACCCATCAATGGCCGGGACCTATCGGGACCGGGTTGGCGCGCTGATCCGAGGGCTTGGCGATGCGACGCAGATGGACCTGGCGAAGGAAGCGCTGCGCGGGCTGATCGAGGCGATCATCCTCACGCCTGAGCCGGACGGGCCCGGGCTTGTGGTGGACCTGCAAGGCGCGCTTGCGGGCCTTTTGCATCTGGCTTTGGGGATGTCCGGAGAGGTTGGTCGGAACGCGCAAATGCGTCAGATGAGGTGGTCCCCGTTTTCCGGACAGATTTGCGGCGTTGCTAAGCTTGCCCGTTGATCAAGCCGCCGCCTTCAGGTCTTGGCCCTGATGGGCCTCAACCGGTGTCCTTCCGCCAAGCGCCGAATGGGGGCGCTGCGTGTTGTAGAAGTCGATCCATTTGCCGATGCCTGC
>NZ_QJTK01000035.1 GCF_003217355.1 Rhodobacter viridis
GACGGCATTCGAAACTGGGCTATCTCAGCCCCATGGAGTTCGAGGCCCGCGCTATGCTAGCTTAACCAGCTGTCCACGAAACCGGCAGCAGGCCAAAGCGCCACCTTCGCCTTGAAGTCCGCGCTGTAGTTCTGCCGTTTGCCAGCCACGCTGTTCGTCCTCGTCTTCCTTGGCGGCAAGCTTAGCAAACTGTCCGCTGGCTGGGGACCACCTCAACCGTCATACCCACCGCGTCGCCATATCGAACGTCCGCCTTGTCAGCGTTGAGGCCGGGACCGTGGCGTTTCGTTGGAAGGATGCAGGGCGACAGGCAAAAGCTGCTGTTCGACACTGAAACGGGAGACGGCATTGTGACCGGACATACTCTGACGCGCGCCTATAACCGAATGCGCAAAGAGCCTGTGCCGACCATTCGCGTCCGAACCGGCATCAGCTCTGCTTGAGACTGTGCGATGCTGATTAAATCATATAAATCAATCACCTGACACCAACATAAGCCTCGCGAAACCTGGTGCCAGCCAGACTTGGCGCATTAAGTCAGCTTCCGTTATGAATTTATCCGTAAGTCTTGGGGCATAATCGTGGACCGTCTGATCAAGAGGCCCTGATGACTCAACTGCCCGACTTTTCGCACGTGCTGGAGGGAGAGGTTCCTTTCGGTTTCGACGAGCTTTTTTATTCGCGAACCGACACGCGTGGGGTGATCCTTGCCGGCAACGAGGTGTTCCGCCGAGTTTCGGGCTTTTCCTGGTCCGAGCTTCTGGGCGCGCCGCACAAGATCGTGCGCCACCCCGACACCCCGCGCGGTCTGTTCCGGATCATCTGGGATGCCTTGGGCAACGGCCATCCGATGGGCGCCTATGTCAAGAACCGCGCACGCGACGGCGGATTTTACTGGGTCTTCGCGGTGATGCTGCCCGTTCCGGGCGGTTTCCTGTCGGTGCGCATCAAGCCCTCGAGCCCGCTTTTCGAAAAGATGCGTGGCAGCTGCGGTGCGATCGCGGCAGAGGAAAAGGCGCAGCGGGTCGATCCGGAGGAAAGTGCCGCGCGCATGCGGACCATGGCACAATCGGAAGGATTTTCCAGCTACACGAGCTTCATGGCCTATGCGCTTGGTCTGGAACTCGCCGCGCGCGACGCCAAGCTGGGACGCCCGGCCGACCCGCGCACCGAGCGGCTCATCGACATGAACCGGGCGCTGGAGCGTGTCACCGAGGAACAGATGAAACTGCTGCGCAGTTTCGAGGCGCTGCAGTCGATCCCAAACAACATGCGGATCGTCGCCTCGCGCATGGAGCCCTCGGGCGGGCCGGTTTCGGCGATTTCAGAGAATTACCGCGCCTCCTCGCTGGTGATTTCCGAACGGCTGCGCAGCTTTGTTGCAGGGCGTGACAATCTGTGTGACCGGGTCTCGCGGCAGGCCGCGCGGGCGCTGTTCCTGATCGGGTCGAACCGGGTTCTGTCCGAAATGAACGCCGTCTTCGCCGAAGCCGACCCGGTTCCCGGGATCGATTGGGGCGAAGAGCGGCTGTTGCTGCGTCGTCTGGAAGACAGCACCCATGTCGATGCGAGCAAAGCGATGGGGCGGGCTGTCGCCAACGCTGAGGAATTGTCCCGAGCCAGCGCCGAGATTCGGCGCCTGATGCTGGGGCTCGACACGATCCGGGTGCTGGGGCGGGTGGAATGTGGACGGATGCGCGACGCAAGCGGCGGGCTCTCGTCAACCATCGATCAGCTCGACGTGTTTCACACCGACATCAAGTCGAGGCTCGAGTCGATCATGCGGCTGTCGGAAGACATCGCCACCGCGATGAATCGCTTCCTGCGCGAAGAACAAGGGCGCTCCGTCGCAAGGTAAGCGCCATCGGGCAGGGGCCCGCTCTGGTGCGTGCGAGTATCGGGAAGGTTGGTTCCCGCCGATCCGACGTCCTGCCGAAAAGGAACCACCATGATGAAAAATCCGCTCACAACCGTTTCCGGCAAAATGGGGCTGGCCGCGGGGCTGATGATTTCCCTCATCCTGCTCTGCGCGACCGCCTATGACGGCTGGCGCACGGCGCAAAAGGTCAATGACGACGTCATGGGCACGGCGACGGACAAGGCCCGCGCCGCCGCCTCGGAGGTCTCGGAGCAGATCGTCGAGGCCCGCGCCGCCGCCTCTGGCCTCAGCGGCATGCTCTCGGGCTATCTCAAGACCGGCTCGGCCAAAACCGCGGACATCGTCACCATGCTCGAGGCGGTTCCCAATCAGTACAAGTCGCTGTTTTCCTCCTGGATGGCGGGGCTGCCCGATGGCTCGACCGACGCCCTGATCACCGGCACAGACGGGCGCAACGAGGCGGGCGTCTTCACCCCTTACTGGACCAAGCAGGAGGGCGGCGGGCTGCTGTTTCAGACCTTCCCGATCATGCCCGATCAGACCTGGTATTCCGTCCCCGTCACCCAGGGCAAGCCGGTCACCACCGAACCCTATCTGACGACGGAAGGCTATCTGGTGACCTCGGTTGCGGTGCCGATCCGGCTGGACGACAAGATCGTCGGCATCGCCGGGGTCGATATTACGCTGGCGGAAATGACGGCGACGCTGTCGGGGATGGAGACTTTCGAGGGAAGCCACATGATGCTGGTCGACGGCGGGGGCAAATGGATCGTGAACCCGGACCCGAAACGTCTGACCCAGACCTATGACGAGATCGGCGCCGCGGATCTGCAGGCCGCTTTGAAAGACGGCAAGCCCCGGCTCATCACCGGCCTTGCGGACGGCGCGCGGCGGCTGGTCTATCCCTTCAAGACCGCCGGAATGGAGCAGAACTGGGCCACGGTTCTGGATCTGCCGGAAGCGGTCTTCGTTGCACCGGTGCGGCATGAAACGCTGATCTCGATCGTGAAAGGCGGGTTGATCCTGGCCCTGGCTCTGGCGGCGATCTTTGCCGTCTCGACACTGGTCGTGCGCCGCCCGCTGGCGTGCATGCTCGACGGGGTCGATGGTCTCGCGGCGGGCCATTACGACACCGCGGTCTCCGGGGCGGAGCGGCGCGACGAGATGGGCGCGATGGCGCGGTCGGTCGAAACCCTGCGCCTTGGTCTGATCGACAAACGGCGTCTGGAAGCTGAACAGGCGCGTCTGCGCGCAGAGGCCGAGCAGGAACGGCTGTGGCGCGAAGCCGATGAAGCCCGCTTGCGCGAGGAACGCGAGGAACGGCAGCTTGCGGATCTTGAACGCGAGCGGCTGGCAGCGCTCGCCGAGGAAGAGGCCCGCCGACGTGAGGAAGCTGAACGGGCGGCGCGTGCCGCCGAGCAGGCGGAGGTGGTCGATCATCTGGCCGCCGGGCTGCGCGGGCTCGCCTCCGGACAACTCGATGTTGAAATCGGCGCGCGTTTTGCGGGCGATTACGATCAGCTGCGCCTTGACTTCAACGAGACGGTCGCACGGCTCGCCGATCTGATCGCCTCGATTGACGCGACAACACAGGGGATCGTCAGCGGGGTGCGCGAAATCACCGGGGCCACCACGGATCTGTCGCGTCAGACCGAAACGACCGCGGCGACGCTTGAGGAAACCGCCGCGGCGCTGAATGAGATCACCGCTTCGGTGCAAACGGCCGCACAGGGCGCGCGGCAGGTCAATGACGTCATGCGCACCGCAACGGGCCGGGCGCAGGCGACCAACGAAGTCGTGGCGCAGACGATTGCGGCGATGCAGGCAATTCAGGAGTCGTCGAGCCAGATTTCCAAGATCACCAATGTGATCGACGACATCGCCTTCCAGACCAATCTTCTGGCGCTGAACGCAGGCGTCGAGGCCGCCCGGGCGGGCGAGGCGGGACGCGGTTTCGCCGTTGTCGCCTCCGAGGTGCGGGCGCTGGCGCAACGGGCTTCGGAAGCTGCACGCGAAATCAACGGATTCATCGCCGATTCCGGCAGGCAGGTCGATGTCGGCGCCGATCTGGTGGCGCGGGCGGGCGAGGCGTTGCAAGCCATCATCGCGGCGATCTCGACGATTTCGGGCCATATCACGGAAATTGCCTCCTCGGCTGAGGAACAGGCCTCGGGGATTGCCGAAATCAACACCGCCATCCACCAGCTTGACCGCACGCAACAGCACAACGCCGCCGGGTTCGAGGAAACCGCGGCGGCCTGCATGACGCTGAATGACCAGGCGCTGACGCTGGAGCAATTGCTGGGTCAGTTCCAGCTGAAGACGGGCGGCTCGCAGGTTTCGGCGGCGCGTGCCGCCTGATTGCGCGTGCGTGCATGGGGCCATGACGTTTCCCTCGCGGGCGAGATCCGCAATCGGATGGGGTCAGCCCGCATCAGGGCGTCCGATATGGGGCGCGCCGCAGATCATTGGATCGGGGATCCGGTCCTTGGGGGCTTGGAGAGAGCTAACCGGCGCGCGGTGCGAACAGGATGATCGCCGCGCCGCCGAGGCAGATCAGCGCGCCGAACATGTCCCAGGCATCGGGGCGCGCCCCTTCCACGGCCCAAAGCCAGACAAGGGAGCCGACGATGTAGATGCCGCCATAAATCGCATAGGCGCGTCCGGCCTGGTCGGCTGGGCTTTGCGCCAGCAGCCAGGCAAAGGCGGCAAGGGAACCCATTGCAGGCAAAAGCCAGGCGACGGGACGGTCGAGCCGCCACCAAAGCCACACGGCATAGCAACCGAAAATCTCGGTGAAAGCTGCCGCAGCATAATAGAGCAAGGTCTTCACGCGCGCGGCTCCCGATCCGGTTCATGTGCAGCGAGACTGGACAGGTTCTTGCTCGGGCGCAAGTCGGACGCCATTGGAAGCAAGCTGCGCGGCGGGCCGCGCCCTTGCCGCCGCGCTTTCGGCGGTGACGGCGGCGCTGCTGGGGGTGCCGCGCCAAGACCCTGCGCCCCTGTCGAGGTGCAGCTTGCGGCTGCATTCCATTCCCCCCCCCTCGCAACAGGAGTGTTTTGAAAACCCCGAAAGACTCGTTGCAAAATCTGCAAATCCCTTTACACAGGTTCCAGCGAAGTTTTTCTCGACCGCACCCTGTCTCCCTCATCGGCTTCAGTCTGCTCTCTCGTCTGACCAAGCCGGACTGTCGCATTCTGCGGGCAGCATTCCCTGAAGGAGTTAACACGATGGCCAATGGCACCGTGAAATGGTTCAACGCAACCAAAGGTTTCGGCTTTATCGCACCGGCGAGCGGCACGAAGGACGTTTTTGTTCATGTGACCGCTCTGGAACGTGCTGGCATCCGCGGCCTCAATGATGGTCAGGCTGTCTCGTTTGATCTCGAGCGTGACCGGAATGGTCGCGAGTCGGCGACAAATCTCGTCCTCGCCTGAGGTTCAGGCAAAAAGAAAGCGGGATCGGCCAGACGCTGGACCCGCTTTTCTGGAAACGTTGGAGATGCGATCCGCATATCCCGTTTGCCGCTCAAGAAAGATATATGATTGATTGAAATCAGTTGGGGGAAACCCCTCTCCTTTGTCATGTCTCCGGATGGGGACGTGCAAAAATTCAGCACGATCGAACAAGTAAAGTACTGGTTGCTGAAAAGATGGCCGATTGCCGATGAGGCGCGTTTGACGGCCCTGAAGCAGGTCGAAGCCGCCATGGACTGTATCGTTCCTGTGGGCGTGGCGCGGCGTGCCTTTACCGCTGCGGCGCGATCGGCCGGCTTCGTACCAGAAGACCTTGTCGGCTACACGGCCCGGCGCGCTGCCGAACAACTCGTCGGTTGAGAGTAAACTCTGCGCGGTTCCGCGCAGAGTTTCGTGCCGCAAATGAAACTTCGCGCCGAGCGGTGAATGACGGGGCCGCTTACGAACTGGCCCCAATCACCTGCGCCACAGGCCCGTGCGGCACAATTTCGTTTTCCATTCCCAAATCAAGTGGTGCCGGTGTGGGAAATCTCTCTTCCGGGCCGATTTGGGCCTTTCTCGAAATCGGAGTTCATCATGACTGGTCAAATGAGCAAAGCGCGGCAGCTTGCGGAAATCGCCTTCAACAAGGCGCAATCGCAATTTCTGGAACGCACGCGCGCGTTTCAGGAGCAGGATTCAGAGATATCCGAACGCGCCGCCAAAACCCTGCGGCTGAGAACGGAACGTCTTGAAAGAGAGCAGGCAGGAAAGGCAATTGCCGTTCTGCGCACAAAAAACACCGCATGAATCCCGCCGGACTGATCCGGATCGGCTTCATCCCCCGCCAAAGGAAATCGAATGTTGAGAACCAAAGACTACTCTGATCGCAGAAGCGACGCGATCAATGCCAAATCGGCTCTGCTGGAGAAATTCAAAAGCGCGACTGCTGCGCCTGACCTGGCAGAAAAGCTGGCAGCACGCGCCGAGGTGGCACGACTGCGCGACGCACGGCACGCGGCGCGCGAAGCGGAGAAACTGAGGGCGCAACAGAGTGCCGCCGCCGAAGCTGCCGCGGTTGCCGAGGCAGAGGCACATCGAAAAGCCGCCGAAGCGGCAACCCTTGAGGCGAGCAAATCGGCTCAAGCTCGACGCATTGCGCTTGTGCTTTCCGATGAAGCGGCCCGCAAGACCGCCCGGGACCTGCGTTATGCAAAGCGCAAGGCGGCGCAACGGGTCGCCTGATCCCAACCACCAGCAAGGCGCGCGGTCGGATCTCGTCGCAATTGCGCAACGCCAGTGCTCCGCGCCCGAGCCCAGGCTCTTGAGGGCCGCGACCACGCATCAGCAGGGATCGGGCCGCAAATATGGACGAGGCTATGCTGCCATTGGGCGATTTGACCGTCCGCCAACGGCTGGGTACATCGCTCGCGCACGGCCCAACTTCCTGACCGCGTCCTGCGCTTTTCATCGGCCTCCATGGGGCAGTGAATTGCGGCAATCGTAGGTTTCTGCGCTTGCAATGCTGCAACCTCACAGTCGGCTCCCCGCGCCCTATACGTTGATGGCTTCGATCAACTCCGGGCCCTCGTCTCGCAGTCCGAACGGGGCGACAGGGTGGCACGCCAGCATCACCCCGGTCCCGAGCGTCGCCACATCGTCCGAGCCTCCCAGCCACGCGTCGCGCTCGCCGGCATTCAGGATGACCGGCATCCGA
>NZ_QJTK01000036.1 GCF_003217355.1 Rhodobacter viridis
AATGGGCGATCAGCTTCGCGCAACTGAACGGCTGCGCAGATCGCCCATTGCTCCGTCGGCGCAACCGCGCCAAATTCAGCAAAGGACTCTGGTTTCAGCCGGATGAACATCGGGGGTCACAGCATGGGCTGCACGTTCGGATCGGTGATGCCGACGACCTCGCGAACCCACTGGCCGACCTTCGCACCGGCGCTCTGGGCGCGCTCGACCGGATCGGCCGGTTTGCCCCGAACGGGCGCAGATGAGTAGAACACCGGCCCCGGCGGCAGGGACCGGATCATTCGCGCCAGCCCCATATCGAGAAGCTGCGGATGAATCGGCACCAGACGATAAGCCCCGGTCTTCACCGATCCGGCCTCGGGCGTGATCCGCAAGCACAGGATGCCGTGGTCCTCAACCAGATCGTCGGTGCGCATCTGCATGACCTCGGTGATCCGTGCGCCGCTGAACGCGCAAATCCACGGCCCCCAGCGGATCGCCCGCTTGTTCTCTGTCGTGCGCCGCCCCAGATCGGCAGGATCGACCAGAGCCGCTTTCAGGATCGCCTTCGCCTCGTCGTCGGTGAACCCCTTCTGGCGCACCCGCTGCGGCTTGGTGAACCGAACGCGGTTCTCCTTGGCCGGGTTTTCCTTGAGCTTGCGTTTCTCGACAGCGACGCCGAAGACGACCTTGACCACGGTCAGATATTTCTGGCTCACCGTGCGCGCGGCCAGACCCTTTTCGTGGCGCAGGTGGTCGCACCAGTCGGCGATGTTCTCGGGCGTGACCTTTTTTGCCTCGTCGTGGCCGAGGAAGGCGATCAGCGAGTCGATCTTTTGCCGGAAATCGCCGACGGTCCGGGCGGACTTGCCATTCGCCAGATGGTCCCGCTCCCAAAGCTTGAAGAGCGCGGTGATGCTCAGTTTCTCTGACGGGGCGGCAGTGGGAACCGTGGATGACGCCAAGGGCGGGAAGCGATTGGCGCGCGGGTCCGGGCTGTAATCCCCCTCGGCGCGCTTCAACTGCTGCTCGGCCAGCTGACGGATCGCGCGTTCGGTCTCCTGTATGAGCCGCTGGCGGCTGGCGTCGTCGGTGACAATGCCGCGCTCCAGAAGGAGTGTGTCAACGGTCGAGCCATACCAGCGTTCCATCGCCTCGGGTGAGGCGGCGGCACGGTCCAGAAGCTTGAGCGTTTCGACCCAGACGCCCGGCTCGCCCGGCTCCAGTTCCAGCGCCGCCATGTGGTCGCGATAAAGCACCCCCGAGAGCGCGACGATCTGCTGATGCGGCAGCGGCTCCGGGCGCTTGCGCAGCCGGTCCCAGATCAGGGCCTGTTTGCGCACTGCGTCGATGTTGCGGGCCTTGGCCTCGGTCGGGTCTTTTGTGCCGAGCGACCAGCTGACCTCCTTGCGGCCGAAGACCGCCACCAGATCGGCGGGCGTTTTCTGACGAAAATAATAGATGCCGGATTTCGGATTCTTCTGCGGACGGGTCATCTGCAAGACCATGGTGTAGAACCTCGGTGTAGAACCGAAGTCAATCTAAGCCCTTGATAGCAGCCAACTTCTTGGGATTTAAGAAGAAAAAATGGTGCTGCAAGAGAGGATTGAACTCTGCTCATTCCTTTGAAAATAAAGGAAATGTTGACCTGTCTGGCACCTGACTTGACCCCAATTCTGGCACCTGATGACGTTGCGTCAACCGGGCTGCGAATGCTCTTTCGGTCGCACAAAAAACAGCGATGGTCGAGTGCTGTTTCATTCCGACAGCAACACATGCGTGGGGTCGAAAGAGGGGCTTGCGCCCCTCCCTGGGGAACGGCTGACCTTCACCGTTCCGACGTCTCATCCCGCGTCGAGGAGCTCGCGTAACGCTCGCACGCGCGCGGGCGTCACCTTCGGATCGCGACCACCACTGATCACGCGGATGAACTCGATCCATGCCTTCTCGTTCTCGCTCAACTGGTCCCACGGTCCCAGTGGTCCCGTCGGCACCATGAAGAGATCGCTCATTTGCCGAATATCCCGCGCAATGTGCTCCGCCCCCGCGCCGTGATCCGAGGGTCGCTGTTGCCAGATGCGTCACGCAGCTCGTCCAGCCATGCCTTCTCGTTCGCTGTCACGGGCGTGCCGAAGATCTCGGTGATCGCCTTCGCCGCCGTCACCCCCACCGCCTGTTCAAGCGCGATGCGCATCAGATACGCCGGATCGACCTCAAGCGCCTTCGCCAGCGACGGCACTCGGTCGAGTGGTAACTTGCTTTTGCCGGACTTCAGGATCGAGATGAAGTTCGCATTCGCGAAGCCAGCCTCGGCCGCGATTTCGTTTTGCGTCTTGCGATGGGCGAGCGCATCGACGCGATCGGAGATGAGCCGGGCGACTTCGCTGGTTTTGAAAGGGGTCGTCATGGTTGTATTCGTCTCGCTGTTGTTGCTGATGAGACGACCGTAACGAACCGCACCGAACGCGTCGGGTGGGAGTTGCACATGAAAGACCGGGATCTGAATGAACGACCGAAGTCCTAGAAAAAACGCTTGGTGGTGATGGGGATGCAGCCGGTGCCAGCCGGTTGGGGGCGTCTGAACCCTCCACTCCCGGTGAAACGAAGCGAGCCGGGTTCGGGAAGGCCGAATTCACGCAGTGCCAAAGTGCGTGCCGGAAAATGACTTTGAAACGCTGGCGGGCTTGTCTAAATTCGACGGACACGGATGATCCTGAGCCATCTGGGGATGACATGACCATCAATGTGAACGACTATCCGCAGTTGCGCCAGCTGTGCTGGAACCGCCCCGACGGCGCCGTCGTCGATGGTCCGGCCGCGCTAGCGCTTTATGAGCGAAACTGGCGGTTTGTCGATCAGGATACGTTCACCCTGCGCGAACAGGAACTTCTGGATCGCCTCGTTGCCGACTATGGAAACGGGCATCTGATGGTCGCTTGATGGCTGTGCCGCAGGGAGCGGAGCTTTTCATGCGTCGTCATCACAACGACATCCTTCATGTCCTGCGCTGTCTGAATGGCGAGTTGCTGCGCGATGCCGAAGACTACTTCGGTGATATCTTCGTCTGGGGTGGTGCCAAATGCGCACCAGCGCATCCGTGACCCGGTCCGGGGCTCTTGGGTGCGTGCGCTGGCGGAAGAGCTCGTTTGCGCTCTCTGAGTTGTGGACGCCGCTGCGACATCGTGTGCGCTGGGATTTTGACGCTACGATCTTGAAAAACAATTAAAAAATTAGTCTCCCCTGTTCCAGGGACTCATTTGAAGGAGCCATCTATGAAAAGAGTTGTGGTGCTGACTGGTTTGATCGCAGGGCTTACGGTTTCTGCCTGCGCGAAGAAGTCCGACGAGGTCGGGACGCAATACATCTCGCCTTTGCAATATCAGTCCTATTCGTGCCGCCAGATCGGTGAAGAGGCGCAGCGCGTGAACGATCAGGTCGCGCGATTGACCGGGGTGCAGGACAAGAAGGCCGAGAACGACGCGGTGGCGACTGGTGTTGCACTGGTTCTGTTCTGGCCGGCCGCGTTCTTCGTCAAAGGGAATGGCGAAAACGCGAGCGAACTTTCCCGGCTGAAAGGGGAACTCGAAGCGCTCGAAAAGGTCAGTATTCGCAAGAACTGTCACATCGAATTTCGTCGCGCTCCCGTGGAGCCTGCAGCCGCTCCCGCGAAGAAATAGCACTTGGCGCGTTTGAGCGCGGCAGTCGCCGTGCAAAAGGCAAAAGGTGGGGCGCACCTTGAGGGGTTCCCTCGAAAGCGTCCGGGCAACTGGTGAGTGCCCCATAACCGCCAGACGGCATGGGAGGCTTTCTACCTTTCGTCTCCGCGATGCGGGTCAGCATGTGTTCTAGCAGGGCTGACCACCACACCCTCCTAGTTCCCTGCAAAACCGGGCGTGTTGACGCTCGATCTTCGTTGGCGCTCTATCCTGCTTTGGTCCAAGCGCAATTCCGCAAGCCGATCATCCGCTCGACACGACGCCGTGCATGGCGAGGTGTGTTCCGCTATTGTTCATGCACGTCGAATCGAGGTGAACCGTGAGCACAGAGCAGGACGAGCCCATCCATCTGATCGAAGAGGAAAGCACCGGGGATCGGTTCCTTGTTTACAGCACCGACAAGGGCTTGCAGATCGACCTGCGCTTTGAGGGCGACACACTCTGGATGACGCAGGCGCAGATCGCCGCGCTGTTCGGTCGTGATGTCTCTGCCATCTCGCGCCACATCCGCAACATTCTCGACGAGGGTGAGTTGGATGAGACGAGTTCTTTGCAAAAAGTGCAAACAACTCACGGGCGACCCGCGACCATCTACAACCTCGATATGGTCATCTCGGTTGGTTACCGCGTCTCGTCGGCGCAGGCGACGCTGTTCCGCCGCTGGGCGACCGGTATCTTGGTGCAATACGCCCGAAAGGGCTTCGTGATCGACGCGCCTCGACTGAAGGAGCCTGGGAACCTCGACCGTGTGCGCGAGCTTCGCGAGATCATACGCGATATCCGCACGAGCGAAGCCAACCTTTACGCCGAGTTGCGGCGGATCTGTTCGATGTGTCAGGACTACGACGGCTCCGACGAAGCGTCGCGGCAGTTCTTCCAACACACGCAGGCCAAGCTGGTCCATGCGGTCGTGTCGATGACCCCCTCCGAGCTGATCCATGATCGCGCGGACCATCGTCTTGAAAACATGGGGTTGCAGGACTGGCCCAAGGACAAGATCCGCAAACAGGACGTGACGACATCGAAGAACTATCTCGCCGAAGGCGAAATTCGCGAATTGAACCGACTGACCGAGATCCTGCTTGGGATCTTCGAAGATCAGCTCGATCTCGGGCGTCTCGTCACAATGGCGGATGCCCGCCGTCTGCTCGACGATCAACTCAAAAATCTCGGGCGGTCGGTTCTTCGCGATGGCGGCCGGATCTCGGCAGAGGCTGCGCGCAACAAGGCCTGCGCCGAATATGAGCTCTTTGACGCGCAGCGCCGTCTTCAGCGCAAGGAGGAAGCCGACGCGCAGATCGCTGCTTTGAAAGCCGAAGGGAAAAAGCTGCCGCGCACAAGGTGAGGGGAGTGCATATTGCGCATCGTCGGTGCTTGTCGCCCGAACCTGTTCATCGCGATGCGCCTGCAGGTGGCGCATGCGTCCAGGCTCGCGCAGCGAGTCGCTGGCTGCGGCCGCAGAGTTGCCAGCTAGGGGTGGCGCCGAATGCACATGGGGCGCGTCAGTGACGCGCTCCGCGGCCCTGACGGCGCCCTGCGCGAGGTAACTGCATCTCGTGCAACCTAAGTCCTAGGAAAACAGCTTAGTGATGATGGGGATGCAGCCGGTTGGGGGCGTCTAAACCCTCCACTCCCGGTCGACATGGCAAAGAGGCTCCTGCCGAACGTTCAATTCAAGTCATGATGTTGCGGTGCGTCACGCGGTTTCGGAGCCTGTCGGCAACGTAGAAGCGACATAGGTCTCGGGGATTTCATCGACGGGCTGCGCAACATAGTCGTCACCCATCATCATCCTAAAGTGACCTCCATGTTCGGACTCTTCAAAAATTCTTTGGAACACCTTCAAGTAACGGTCAACCTGGCCGGCGTCACACGTCATATGGAGGTCGTCTATGGCGAAATGTGATCCGTCATTCACCCATGAAAGCAAGGTGTTGCAGATCATTTTGTCTTTGCCTTCGAACTTCTCAATGATGTCCTCGGGTGCTATGCCGCCGTAGAACTTGAAGTAGTGCTCCAGAATTCTGCGCATTACGTTCTGGATCGTTGTGTCCGAGGGCGGTTTCTTGGCCTGCTGCCGGTTTCGTGGACAGCTGGTTAAGCTAGCATAGCGCGGGCCTCGAACTCCATGGGGCTGAGATAGCCCAGTTTCGAATGCCGTC
>NZ_QJTK01000037.1:2500-5640 GCF_003217355.1 Rhodobacter viridis
TGAATTTCCGAATGGGGAAACCCACCTGAATGTTGGTTATGATTGCCTTACGGCACTTCTTAATCGGCATCACCAGGTACTTTACTCCTGAATACATAGGGGGTTTAGAGCGAACCCGGGGAACTGAAACATCTAAGTACCCGGAGGAAAGGAAATCAACGATACTCCGTTAGTAGTGGCGAGCGAACGCGGACCAGCCGAGCCGTAAGAACGAGTGGAATGGTCTGGAAAGGCCAGCGATATGGGTGACAGCCCCGTACACGAAGTTTGATCGGACGCATTAAGTAGGGCGGGACACGTGTAATCCTGTCTGAAGATCGGGGGACCACCCTCGAAGGCTAAGTACTCCTTGCTGACCGATAGCGAACCAGTACCGTGAGGGAAAGGTGAAAAGCACCCCGACGAGGGGAGTGAAACAGTTTCTGAAACCGGACGCCTACAAGCAGTCGGAGCTTCCTTGAGAAGTGACGGCGTACCTTTTGTATAATGGGTCAACGACTTGGTCTTACGAGCAAGCTTAAGCCGATAGGTGTAGGCGCAGCGAAAGCGAGTCTTAAAAGGGCGACGAGTTCGTGGGATCAGACCCGAAACCAGATGATCTAGCCATGTCCAGGATGAAGGTTGGGTAACACCAACTGGAGGTCCGAACCGACACCCGTTGAAAAGGGTCCGGATGAGGTGTGGCTAGGGGTGAAAGGCCAATCAAATCTGGAGATAGCTGGTTCTCCGCGAAAGCTATTTAGGTAGCGCCTCGGACGAATACCTGCGGGGGTAGAGCACTACATGGATGATGGGGGCCCACAGCCTTACTGAGTCTAAGTAAACTCCGAATACCGCAGAGTACTATCCGGGAGACACACGGCGGGTGCTAACGTCCGTCGTGAAGAGGGAAACAACCCTGACCAACAGCTAAGGCCCCCAATTCGTGGCTAAGTGGGAAAGCATGTGGGATTTCCAAAACAACCAGGAGGTTGGCTTAGAAGCAGCCATCCTTTAAAGATAGCGTAACAGCTCACTGGTCTAGTCAAGAGATCCTGCGGCGAAGATGTAACGGGGCTCAAGCCACGAGCCGAAGCTTTGGATGCACAGCAATGTGCGTGGTAGCGGAGCGTTCTGTGATATAGCACCTTCCGACTTCAGCTTTCCTTCGGGAAAGTCTTGGTCGGAGCGGTGCTGACTGTGAAGCCGGCCTGTGAGGGATCCGGTGGAGTGATCAGAAGCGAGAATGTTGACATGAGTAGCGACAAAGAGGGTGAGAGACCCTCTCGCCGAAAGTCCAAGGGTTCCTGCTTAAAGCTAATCTGAGCAGGGTAAGCCGGCCCCTAAGGCGAGGCCGAAAGGCGTAGTCGATGGGAACCAGGTTAATATTCCTGGGCCAGGAGGATGTGACGGATGTCGAGGGTAGTTCAGACTTATCGGATTGTCTGGGCTGCTTAGATGTCCCTGGAAATAGCCCTCCATATGACCGTACCCTAAACCGACACAGGTGGACAGGTAGAGTATACCAAGGCGCTTGAGAGAACCACGTTTAAGGAACTCGGCAAAATGCCTCCGTAAGTTCGCGAGAAGGAGGCCCCATTCGCACGCAAGTGCGGGTGGGGGGCACAAACTAGGGGGTGGCGACTGTTTACTTAAAACACAGGGCTCTGCGAAGCCGTAAGGCGACGTATAGGGTCTGACGCCTGCCCGGTGCTGGAAGGTTAAAAGGAGGGGTGCAAGCTCCGAATTGAAGCCCCAGTAAACGGCGGCCGTAACTATAACGGTCCTAAGGTAGCGAAATTCCTTGTCGGGTAAGTTCCGACCTGCACGAATGGCGTAACGATCTCCCCGCTGTCTCAAACGTGGACTCAGCGAAATTGAACTGTGTGTCAAGATGCACACTACCCGCGGTTAGACGGAAAGACCCCATGAACCTTTACTCCAGCTTTGCACTGGCATCAGGATTGTGATGTGCAGGATAGGTGGTAGCCTTTGAAACCGAGACGCCAGTTTCGGTGGAGGCTCCCTTGAGATACCACCCTTCGCACTCTTGATGTCTAACCGCGGTCCGTCATCCGGATCCGGGACCCTGCATGGTGGGGAGTTTGACTGGGGCGGTCGCCTCCCAAATCGTAACGGAGGCGCGCGAAGGTAGGCTCAGACCGGTCGGAAATCGGTCGTTGAGTGCAATGGCAAAAGCCTGCCTGACTGCAAGACTGACAAGTCGAGCAGAGACGAAAGTCGGTCATAGTGATCCGGTGGTCCCAAGTGGGAGGGCCATCGCTCAACGGATAAAAGGTACTCTGGGGATAACAGGCTGATGATGCCCAAGAGTCCATATCGACGGCATCGTTTGGCACCTCGATGTCGGCTCATCTCATCCTGGGGCTGGAGCAGGTCCCAAGGGTATGGCTGTTCGCCATTTAAAGAGGTACGTGAGCTGGGTTTAGAACGTCGTGAGACAGTTCGGTCCCTATCTGCCGTGGGTGTAGGATACTTGAGAGGAGTTGCCCCTAGTACGAGAGGACCGGGGTGAACGTTCCACTGGTGGACCAGTTATCGTGCCAACGGTAGTGCTGGGTAGCTATGAACGGACAGGATAAACGCTGAAGGCATCTAAGCGTGAAGCCCCCCTCAAAACCAGGTATCCCTTGAGGGCCGTGGAAGACCACCACGTCGATAGGCCGGAGATGTAAGTGCAGCAATGCATTCAGTTGACCGGTACTAATTGCCCGATTGGCTTGATTTGATCCAGTAGCAGCAAGGCTCATAGATCAAAAGCAAGTATACACGAGGTTAGTCAAAAGAACGCTCCGCGCCGGCGAAATGCCGGAGGCCGCATCCGCGGCACGCGAGCTTCAATGTACTCAGACTTGGAAAATGGCTTCTTCCTCGGTTTGGTGGTCATAGCGTTGGCTAAACACCCGATCCCATCCCGAACTCGGCCGTTAAGGGCCAACACGCCGATGGTACTGCGTCTCAAGACGTGGGAGAGTAGGTCACCGCCAAACCTAGAAAGAAGCCAAGTTCTCTCAAATACGATGAAAAAATACCCCGATCGCAAAATCAGCCCTCGGGAACCAGCGCGGGGTGGAGCAGCCCGGTAGCTCGTCAGGCTCATAACCTGAAGGCCGCAGGTTCAAATCCTGCCCCCGCAACCA
>NZ_QJTK01000038.1 GCF_003217355.1 Rhodobacter viridis
CGCGGGCTTCCTGACCCGCGATAGCCGCGTCGTCGAACGGAAGAAATACGGCAAGGCCAAGGCCCGTCGCTCCTTCCAGTTCTCGAAGCGCTGAGTTTCGAAACAATCCGTTTCCGGGCGGTCCCTGTCTGGGGCCGCCTTTTCATTTTCGCTCCCCCGGTGATCATGTTAGATCGTTAACATTTCTTAACGGCAACTGGGGTGGCCATGCGTAATCAATTTGTCTTGTCTCTTGCGGCGTCGGATTCGGACGCAATGGCTGCACGCGCCGAGGCCATCTCGGCTGCGGCGACGGCCGCACTGGCCTCGGCGATCTCCACGCAATGGGGCACGGAACTGGGCGACGCCCTGACGGGAACCGACAAGGCGGATCACTTCTTTGGTCGCGCAGGCGCCGACACGATCGACGGCGGGGCCGGCAACGACCTGCTGCGCGGCGGCGACGGCGGAGACATTCTGAGCGGCGGCGTGGGCGTCGATACGCTCTGGGGCGATCTGGGCGCGGACCAGCTGAGCGGCGGCATCTATGGCGACGAGCTGCATGGCGGCTACGGGTTCGACCGGCTGTTTGGCGATGCGGGCAACGATTTGCTGGACGGCGGCGAGCAGAATGACCAGCTGACCGGCGACACCGGCAAGGACACGCTGATCGGTGGTGGCGGGGACGACCGGATGTTCGGCGGCGCCGGGGCCGACAGCCTGACCGTCGGCAGCGGCAATGATTTCGCGCGCGGCGGCGATGGCAACGACGTGCTCACCGATGACGGGTCGAGCGCGGGCAACGACCGGATGTACGGCGACGCGGGGGCCGATACGCTGACCGGGGGCAATGGCGCCGATACGCTGGTCGGTGGCTACGGCAATGACGTGATCCGCGATGTCTGGGTCAAGGATGCCTCGGGCAATCTGGTCGCCGATGATGCGGCGCTGATCGATGCGGGCGTCGGCCACGATACCATCTTCGCCTCGGGCGCGGATACGATCACGACGGGCGCGGGTCTTGATGTGATCGTGATCGGCGCGGCAGGCGAGACGGCTCTGGCGCTGAGCGCCGATGTGACGGTCACCGATTTCATGGCCGGGCGCGATGTGCTGCAGTTCGACCTGTCGAACGGCGGCGTGGCGGATGCGCTGACGCTGTCGCTGCGGCTTGAGGATGGCAACACGATCATCGTCGTCACCGATGCCGAAGGCACGAGCCATGATGCCGTCACGCTGCTCGATGTGACCGGCGCGACCCTTGATCAGCTGGTCGAGGATTACAGCTTTGGGACCGCCGCTGCCGATCTGATCTGATCGCGCCCGGTTTCCGGAATTGACCCGTCCCGCGAGGGGCGGGTCTTTTTGTTTCCTGAAATTATCCAATGCCTTGCTGTGGCGGGTGATTGTGTTGCGGCTGCCCGGACTTCTTGCCGCAAGCCGCAGACTCCCTTTGTCGAAAGGCAGATTTCTGCGCAAACTCCCAAAACTTTATCACCAAGCTTTCTGGAGAGACTCATGGAACTCGCCCTTTTGATGTTTGCCCTGCCGCTGGTCTTGCTTGGCGCGGGAGGCGGGAGCGGTTCCGAAGAGGCGGACGACGATACCCGGCAGATCGAGGGCACCGAAGCGGCCGATGCGATCCGCGACGACTCTGGCGAAGATCTGACCGTCGATGCGCTTGGCGGGGACGACACGATCAGCACCGGCGCCGGGGATGACACGATCGAGGCCGGGGCGGGCGATGATCATGTCTCGGGCGGGGCGGGGCAGAACAGCCTTGCGGGCGGCGCCGGGGACGATGTGCTGGATGGCGCCGACAGCACGCTCGGGGCGGATCATCTCGATGGCGGCGCGGGCGACGACACGATCCTCGCGGCGGGCGATGACACGATTGCCACCGGGGCCGGGGCGGATCTGATCTCGCTGGGCAGTCAGCCGGGCGCCGAGGACACGGAGCCGCTGGTGTCCGTCAGCCATCTGACGGTGACGGATTTCACCCCGGGCGAGGACCATCTGGAAATCGACATGAGCGGAACCGTCGACGGGGGGACACATGGCGCGGGCGTTCTGGGCCTGCGCGAGGAAGACGGCAACACCATCGTGACGCTGCTCGACCCGCTCACCGGCCTGTCGCAGGATGCGGTGACGCTGCTCGGCGTGACGGGCACGACGCTGGCCGATCTGGTGCCCGATTACGCTGGCCCCGACACGGTGAGCGGGACCGAGGGCGCCGACGATCTGATGCTTGCCAATCACTGGGAGGCGGTCTTCGTCGATGGCGGCGCGGGCAATGACTCGATCGAGCTGGGCGGGGGGGCCGATCTTGCGCTCGGGGGCGCGGGGGCAGATGCGATCTCGGGCAATTATGGCGCCGACACGCTGCTGGGTGGCGCGGGCAACGACCGGCTGCAGGCGGGCTATTTCGACGACATGGCCGGGGATCTGCCGTTCGACGTGCCCGAATATGGGCTTGAAACCGAAGACAGGCGCGACGACGACCTGCCCGATTATCTGGATGGCGGCGCGGGCGATGACACGATCTATGGCGGCTCCGGTGGCGAGAGTGCCATCGACACGCTGATCGGCGGAGAGGGTGATGACGTGATCGCCGATATCCCGGGCTGGTCCTGGACCGGGTTTGGCGCCGCGAGCACGGGGGACAGTGCGGCCCTGATCGACGCGGGCACCGGCAATGACACGATCTTCGTCTCGGGCGCTGATACGGTGACGACGGGCGCGGGGGCCGATCTGATCGAGATGGGCTCGCATCACTCCGAAGACTTTGGCGGCTCGTCGATCGAGCGCGAGACGGTGACGCCTGCGGTTCTGACCAGTCTTGTCACGATCACCGATTTCACCCCGGGCGAGGATCTGCTGCAGATCGATCTGGACCAGGTGGAAAGCACCATCGACCACGAGACGCAAACCGTGCCCGACGTCACGACGACGACCTACGATCTGCACCTGCGCGAAGAGGACGGCAACACCATCGTTTCGGTCGGTCTGCCGGGCGGGATCTTTACCGATGCGGTGGTGCTGCAAGGCGTGACCGGGGTGCGGCTGGCGGACATTCTGGCCGAACCCGAGGCCGCAGCCGCCTGACCGGCTGGACCGCTCCTGCTGCGCTGCGGCGGCGGGGGCGTTTCCTTCTGGCGAAACTTGCGCTAGGAAGCGGCAACGGAAAGACCAACGAGAAAGGCTCGCAATGTCCGTTTCCATGCTTTCCACCTTCGTCAAGCCGATGCACCCCGAGGGGCGCAAGTTCGTCGCCATCGCGGCGGCGATCACGGTGCTGCTGTTTCTGCTGTGGGAGCCGCTCGGCTGGATCGGCACCGGGCTGACGATCTGGGTGTATTACTTCTTCCGTGATCCGCCGCGGGTGACGCCTGCGCGCGAAGGGCTGATGATCTCGCCCGCCGATGGCGTCGTGTCGCTTCTGCAACCCGCGGTGCCCCCGGCGGAACTCGGTCTGGGCGATGCGCCGATGACCCGCGTTTCGGTCTTCATGTCGGTCTTCAACTGCCATGTGAACCGTCTGCCGCTGGCGGGCCGCATCACCAAGGTCGCCTATCACAAGGGGCTGTTCCTGAACGCCTCTCTCGACAAGGCCTCGCTGGACAACGAACGCAACGGGCTTGCGGTCGAGACCGCCTCGGGTCAGCGCTATGGCGTGGTGCAGATCGCGGGTCTCGTTGCCCGCCGCATCCTGTGCTTCGTCAAGGAGGGCGACACGCTTGCCACGGGGGACCGCTTCGGGCTGATCCGTTTTGGATCGCGGCTCGACATCTACCTGCCCGAAGGCGTGCAGCCCTTGGTCTGCATCGGTCAGACGATGATTGCCGGGGAAACGGTGATCGCCGACATGACCGGGACCGAATCCGCCCGCACCGGCGAGGTGCGCTGAGATGAGCCTCGAGCCGCAGGACCGCGAAAAGCTGCCGTTTCTGTTCCTTCTGCCCAACCTCGTGACGCTGGCGGGGATGTGCCTTGGCCTGACCTCGATCCGCTTTGCGATGGTGGGCAAGTTCGAAATGGCGGCGACGCTGCTTCTGATCTCGGCGGCGATCGACGGGCTTGACGGTCTGATCGCGCGGCGGCTGAAGGCGACGTCGGAATTCGGTGCCGAGCTCGACAGCCTGTCGGATTTCCTCTGCTTCGGGGTCGCGCCCGGGGTGCTCGTCTATCGGTTTGCCATGGGCGAGGGGAATGCGCTCGGCTGGGTTTTCGTGCTGATCTATGCCGCCTCGGCCTGTCTGCGTCTGGCGCGGTTCAACGTGACCCGCGGCGAGGACGGTGCGGGCAAGACCCATTTCACCGGCGTTCCGGCCCCGGCGGGGGCGATCCTGGCGCTGCTTCCGGTCTTCATGGCCTTCGAGGGCTGGCTCTCGGGGCCGCTGATGCCGATCGTTTCGGCGCTTTGGCTCGGGGTTGTCGGCATGCTGATGATCTCGCGGCTGCATACCTTCTCGCCGAAGTCGCTGAAGCTGCGCGGGATCGGCGTCGTGGGCATGCTTCTGGGCACGGTGATGGTGATGGGCCTGATCGTGACGAAGCTGTGGCTGTTCCTGATCGTCGTCGATCTGCTTTATGTGGGCGTGCTGCTGCCCGAGATCTGGCGCGTGCGTGGGCGCATCCTGCGCTGAGCTGTATCCAAAGTTGCGAAAGGCCGGGGATCTTCCCCGGCCTTTTCGATTCCGGGGCGGGGCAGGGGGCTCAGCTTCGGTGCATCCCTGTCGCGAGTCGGTGCGAGTCGCTCTTCGTGGTGCAAGAGGGCCGAGTCGGCCCGCGATTCCCCATTTTCAGCGCGGGCGATTCTAGACTCGCGCCGGAAAACGGCCAGAGAGCATGCGAGACGGCCCTCGCCGCGTTCGCATTTCGCCCAAGTTTTCCTCGGAAAATCCGAGTGTAACGAAGAAAAGTGACGGATTTGCGAAAAAGGGGGTTGCGGAGGTTGGTTGGTATCCGTAGAACACCCCTCACCGAAGCGACGGTAGTTGCAGCGGGACG
>NZ_QJTK01000039.1 GCF_003217355.1 Rhodobacter viridis
GCATCGATCGCCGCCAGATCGATGTGGTCGCTGCCCGAGGTGAAATCGGTGATCACATCCGCCTGCAGCGCGGTGCTGTCGGAGGCTGTCAGAAAGACGAACACGTCATCGCCCGCGCCGCCCGTCAGGATGTCGGCGCCGGCATTGCCGGTCAGATGATCCGCGCCCCCATTGCCGACAAGGTCGTTCGCCTCCGCCCCGCCCAGGATCGTGTCGTCCCCGGTGCCGCCAAAGGCATCCTCGATATGGCTGGTCGTTGCCGCGGCCATCCCGGCGGTGATCGCATCGACGATGTTCGAGCTGTTCGCGCTCAGGGTCACCACCGTCCCGCGCCCGAGCTGGGTCGCCAGATCCTGATAGGTGGTCTCGTAGCCCCCGGCGATCGCGAAGATCGGGATGATATTGGCGGCGGCCAGCGCATCGCGCACCTGCGCGATCAGCGGATAATCCTCGCCCAGACCGCCGTCGATCAGGACGCCATCGCCATTGTTCGGCGTGGTGATGCCCGCCGCCGCGCCATCGCCCGCGATGTGGAAGGGCGCGTCGGTGAAGAGCACGACAAAGCGCGCCGAGCTGGTCCGATAGCCCGCCTCGGTCGCATGCAGCGCCAGCTGCATCAGCGCATCGAGCTGCGCTTCGGGCGCATCGGCCCCGCTCAGGTTGACCATCCCGGCATAGGTCGCCGCCAGCGCCGCGCCCTCGGCCGACATCGCCTGGTCCAGCCGATACACCCACTCGCCGGGAGCGCCGAACGGCGACACCGGACGGTCGATGAAGGAGGAGACGCCAAAGACCGAATCCGCCTGCACCGCCTGAATTGCCGCCACCATCTGCGGCACGAGCCCGCGCACGGTGGCAATGTCGTCGCCGAAACTGCCGGTCAGATCCTGCAGCAATTGCACGTCGAGCGGGCTGATCGTGCTGCCACCGGGCGCGACATGGACGATCTCGCCCTCGATTTCGGTATCGGTCGCGCCGGACAGGTCGATGTGGTCGTTCGTGCTGCTTTGCGAGGCGTCAAGCGTGTCATGGCCGAGGAAATCCTCGATATCCAGGGCGCTGCCGTGAACGATGTAGCGGTCGTCGCCCGAGCCGCCGGATACGGTGTCATGCCCGGCGGTGGCGGTGATCACGTCGTCGCCGTCGCCCGCAAGAATGCGGTCATCGCCCGCCCCGCCATCAAGGCTGTCGTCGCCGCTGCCGCCCTCGAGCGTGTTGGCACCGCTGCTGCCGGTCAGGCTGTGCGCCGTGCCGCCCAGCCGGATGATCTCGACATCGCCGGTCACGGTCAGGCCATCGCGCATCAGAACCGCCACGTCGGTGCCCTCGCCCGCCCCCTCGACGATCGTGTCGCCCAGATCGTCGATCAGATAGGTGTCGTCGCCCGCGCCCCCCGTCATCGTGTCAGCCCCCGCGCCGCCCTCGAGCGTGTCATCGCCCGCCAGCCCGATCAGGCGCTCGGCGCCGGTCGCGCCGATCAGATGATCGCCCGAGGCGGTCCCGGTTCCGGTCAGCCCGGCACGCGTCAGAACCAGGGTCTCGACGCCCTCGGCAAGCGTCGCGCTGACGCTCGCCTCGATCGTGTCGGACCCGCCGCCTGCCAGTTCCGTCACCACATCGCCGCGGCTGTCGATGCGATAAAGATCGTCGCCCGCCCCGCCGATCAGGGTGTCGGCGCCGCCGCGCCCATCCAGCGTATCGGCGCCGCTCGTGCCCGTGATCGTGTTGGCCAGGGCATTGCCGGTGCCGACATGGGCCGCGCCGGTCAGGGTCAGATCCTCGATATTGCTGGCCAGAACCCAGTCGATCGCCGCAAGCACCGCATCATGCCCAGCCGCCGTCAGCTCGACCGTCCGGTCACCGGCATCGGTCACCAGATAGGTGTCATCGCCCGTCCCGCCCGCGAGCGTGTCGATCCCCGCCCCGCCATCGAGCGTATCCGCCCCGGAGGATCCGGTGAGCACATTGGCCAGCGCATTGCCGGTGCCGCGGTGGCCGGGCGTTGTCAGCTCGAGCGCCTCGACCCAATCCGCCAGCACGACATCGGCCGAAGCCCGGACCGTATCACGACCACCGCCATCGACCTCGACCACCCGGTCAAGGCTGCTGTCGAAAACATAAAGGTCGTTCCCGCCAAGCCCGATCAGGGTATCGGCCCCGGCGCCGCCGTCCAGCGTGTTGCCCCGGGCCGTGCCGGTGATCGTGTTGCTAAGCTCATTGCCCGTGCCCAGAAGCGCGAGGCTGCCAAGCACAAGGTTTTCGAGGTTCGCGCCCAGCGTCCAGTCGATCGCGGCCCGCACGACATCCGTGCCGCCGCCCGCCGCCTCGGTGACGACATCGCCCGCTTGCGCGACAACATAGGTGTCGTTGCCCCGCCCGCCGACCAGCGTGTCATCGCCCGCGGCGCCCGACAGCGTGTCGCCGAAATCGGTCCCGGTGATCAGATTCGCCAGCGCATTGCCGGTGCCGCTGCGCGCCGCGCCGGTCAGGGTCAGGTTCTCGATCTGGGCGGTCAGGGTGAAATTGCGCGCGGCGATCACCGTGTCGGTGCCACCGCCCGCCGCTTCGCGCACCACGTCCCCGGTGGCCTCGACGAGATAAGTGTCGTCGCCCGCGCCGCCTGTCAGCAGATCCGCGCCAAGACCGCCGTCGAGCGTGTCGTTCCCCGCCCCCGTCGACAGCGTGTCATCGCCCGCAAGCCCCATCACGCTGTCGGCACCCGCTCCGATCGCGTGATGGATCCCGCCAGACCCCGCGCCGATCACGTCATTGGCGGCCGAGCCGTAAACCGTCGGATCGACGACCCAGTCGGGGGTATAAAGCACGTCAAGCGCCGCGCCCTGTCCCGGGGCGAGGATCGCCAGATCGGTGCGCCCGTCGCCGTCCTGATCGCCCGCCAGCGCCACCGAGGCTCCGGTCAGGCTGCCCGCGGCGCCCACGATCTTGACGCCGCCGATGCCCTGTCCGACCTCGTCAAGATCGATCGGCCGATACATCTGATCGCCCCAGATCACGAAAACCGCGCCAGCCTCCGTGCCGCCCTCGCTGTCATGCGGCGTGCCCAGCACAAGGTCCGCAACCCCGTCGCCGTTCAGATCGACACTGCCGAGCACGGTCAGGCCCGCCAGATTGGAGCCGGTGATCTGCACCCCGCCGTGCCCCGCCGCAACATCGGAGAGCAAGACATCACCGTGGCCCGACTGGCCATGGACGAGCCAGGCGCGGGTTCCCGAGGCCGAGCCCACAATTATGTCGTGACGCCCGTCGCCATTGATGTCCCCGGCATCGGCGACAGCGGCGCCCGCGCCATCCCCCGCGCTTCCGGTGATGCGATACCCGGCGGTGAGCGAGGCCAGACGCACGGTGGCGCCGCTCGCCTGACCATCGACGACCCAGACCGCCCCCGCGCCGCCCAATGCCGAAGCGCTGCCCAGCAAGATCTCGGGGCGGGCATCGCCGCCCTGATCGGCGAGCGTCGCGATCACTGCGCCGATCCGATCACCCGCGGCCGCGCCCAGAATCCGAAAGCCGCCCGTCCCCGCCGCGACAGTCGAGAGCAGCACCTGCGTCTCGGAGGCCTTGCCCCAGACGACATAGGCCGCGCCCGCATCGCTCCCGCCCGCATCCTGCCCGGGCGCCCCGATCAGCACCTCGGCGCGGCCGTCGCCATTCATGTCGGCGCTCATCGCCATCGCATAGCCCGCCATGTCGCCCGCGGCCTGCCCCTTGAGGACATATCCCCCGCCCGCGCCCGAAAACGGATCGAGCAGATCGACGCCATTGCCGGTGCCGCTCGCCGCCCCCCAGACCACGAAGCCCGCCCCGGCATCGGAGCCGGCGCCGACCGCCATGCCGGGCGCGCCCACCAGCACCTCGCCAAGCCCGTCGCCATTCAGATCGGAGATGCCGCCCACGGCGAAACCCGCCATGTCGCCCGCGCGCGCGCCGTCGATGATCATCACATCGGGCGTGCCATGCGAGACATCCTGAACCGAGCCCGGCGCCGCCGCCCCCAGCGTCACGAAGATCCGCCCGGCATCGGGCGCCTTGTCGTCGCTTCCGGGCGTGCCAAGGATGATGTCGGCGCGACCATCGCCATTCAGATCCGTGACCGACCCCGCCGACTGCGCCCCCGACAGGCCGAGCGGCGTCGCCAGAAGATCCCCCGGCGCCGGTGACAGGAGCTGAAAACCGCCCCCCGCAGAGAGGGTCGCGGCAAGGCGGATCTTGGCATTCGGGTTCGGCATCGGGTCATCCTTTCGACGGTCGCCGAAACCCTCCCCACCGAACCGGCACCGGTCAATAAGCAGCCGCTTATTTACGCCCTGATAACCGTCAGGAGGGCGGGCTTAACCTTGGCAGGCATCACCCGGCCGCGGCGAGGATGGCCGTG
>NZ_QJTK01000040.1 GCF_003217355.1 Rhodobacter viridis
GCGCTGTAGTTCTTCCGTTTGCCAGCCACGCTGTTCGTCCTCGTCTTCCTTGGCGGCAAGCTTAGCAAACTGTCCGCTGGCTGGGGACCACCTCAAACGGCGGGCGACGACCGGGAGGAACGCCTTCCGATGATTTCGAGCCGCGATTGACCTTCGATTAACCTCGATGCGCCAAGCTGCGAGAGCCATCGATTGGGGAATCGTCATGCAGCTTTCGCAAATCACCATGCAGCCGCCCTTGGTGTCGAAATATGGAAACGTCACCTTCCTGCTCTGGCGGGGGGCCGAATTCGGGGTTGTCCTGACCGGCGACGGTCGTCCGGGCAAATTCACCGGCCCGTTCTCGCGGGAGGAGGTCGAAGATGCGATCGCGCCCTATGCGCGGATGATATGAGGCCCGGGCAGGTCGGGGCGACGGCTCAGCTGCGCGCTGCCATCCCGGTCTGACCGCCCGCAAAGGGACAGCGCCCCGCAGACTTCGGCCCGGGCGACGGGGTGGCGGCGGGGCGCGGCTCCTCCTTGGGGTCGGTCATCACCGCATCCATCGCGGCAAAGGCCGCCATTGCCCCGGCAAGTGCTTGGGCGAGGGCCGCATCATCGGGCAGGAGCCCGGCAATCATCCGCCGCGTTTCCTGCCAGCGCGCGGCTGTGCCACGGCCATGGCGAGCGTAATGCCGTGTGGCCGTGCCCAAGCCGGCGCCAAGCGCCTGCCGGAGATGCCGCAGCAGCACCATTCCGCCGAGCGACGTGCCCTCGTGGACATAAAGCCAGCCCGCCGCGCTTGCGGGGCTGGGAGGCGGAGTGGCGCAAGTCGCTTCGGGCGCGGTCAGACCGAGGTCCGTCAGATCGGCCTTCAGCGCCGCAAGCGTCCGGCGCTGCGCAAGCTGCGGCGGGGGCACGTGATCTTGCAGCGCCCGCATCACCGCCTCTTCGTGGCGGCTGAAATGCAGATGCAACCGCTGCAACGCCAGCCCGTAATCCTGCAGCGTCACCTCGGGCTGGATCAGTCGCGCCAAAGGGCTGCGCAGTTCGATGGCGCGGTGGGCGGCCAAAGTCGCCTGTTTCAACGCAGACAAGCGGGCGGCGACGAAGGCCGCGGTGAGAGGCTCAGGCACGGCGCGCCTCCGCCCGCGTCAGCAGGAAGGTACGCAGATCCTGCGCCGGCATCGGACGGGCAAAGAAGAAACCCTGCAGCACCGTGCAGCCGAGGGCGCGCAGAATCTCGGCGTGATCGCGCGTCTCGACCCCCTCCGCGGTGATGCCAATGCCCAGCGACTGACCGATTTCGACGATCGAGGCCAACAGCCGCCGCGCTGCCTCGGATCGGACGATGGGTTCCACCAGTTGGCGATCGATTTTCAGCCGATCCGGGCGGAGCGAGACCAGACTGATGATCGAGGTTCGCCCAGTGCCGAAATCGTCGACCTCGATCCGGATGCCCATGTCGCGTAGCCCTTGCAGGTTCGCTTCCATCCCGGGGTCGACCTCGTCGAGATAGATCGATTCGAGCAGTTCGAACGAAATCGCCTCGCGCCGCGGGCCGAGGTCGCGGACGGCGTCGAGGAATTCGGGATCGGAAAGCCGTCGGGCCGAGACGTTGAGCGACAGTTTCGGGATCCGGCAGCCCGCACGCTCCAGGTCCTCGAGATCGTCAAGGGCGGCGCGCATCCCGATGCCATCGAGCGTCGCGACCAGATCCATGTCCTCGGCCATTTGCAGGAAATCGGCGGGCAGCATGATGCCCTGCTGCGGATGGTTCCAGCGCAGCAGCGCCTCGACCCCGCAAAGATCGAAACTCGTGGCGTCGAATTGCGGCTGGTACCAGATCTCGAACCGGCCAGAGCGGATGCCATCGCGGATATCCTCGCCCAGACGCAGCGTGTCATCCTGCCGCCGCTTCAGTTCCTGACTGAACAACGTCACTCGCCCGCGCCCGGTGCGTTTCGATTCGTAAAGCGCAAGATCGGCCTGATGAAACAGTTCGTCGGCGTCGATCCGCCCGTCGTTCAAGGCGATGCCGACGCTGGCCGAAACCTCCGCCTCGCCCGACTCAAGCTGGATCGGCCGCGAAATCGCATGGATCAGCCGCTCGCCCATTGCGTCGAGTTCCCAGGGATGGGTATTGGGCGCGGCAAGGATCAGGAATTCGTCGCCACCGATCCGGGCGGGAAAATCGCCACCCCGGATCGCGCACTTGATCCGCCGGGCCACTTCGACCAGCAACTGATCGCCAGCCGAGTGGCCGAGCGTGTCATTGACCTGCTTGAACCCGTCCAGATCAATATGCAGCAGCGCCGAAGACCGGCCGGTTCGGTTCATCTCCGCCTCCGCCAGACGGTGCTGCAGGAAGCGGCGGTTCGGCAGGTCGGTCAGCGCGTCATGCAGCGCGTTGTATTCGGTCTCGGCCCGGGCGGCGGCCAGTTCCGCCTCGGATTCGTGCCATTCGAAAAGCCAATCGATCTCGTTCAGGCCCATCGCCAGTTCCCGCGCGGCAATCGCGGCGACATGTTCCCACGGCAGGGCACGGTCGCGCACGGTCTCTGACCAGAGCTCGAAGGACTTGCGCGGATGCAGGCGCTGATCGGCGCTGTCGGGGGTGACGCGCATGCAGGGATCCCCGCCCCAGGTCATCTCGACCTGCCGCGCCCCGCGCAACAAGACCAGATCGAAGGGCCCGGTGCCCGGCTGAAACAGCAGCGCCCCTGCCGCTTCGGCAAGCAGCGCGGGGCCCAGATCGGGCCAAAGCCCGGCGGAAAAATGGGTGCTGAACGTGTCACGCCCGATGCTGCGCCGATGGGTCTCGAGCCGGGTGCGCAGCTCCTCCATCACGGCCGGAGGGGGCGTGCGTCCAAAAGCATATTCCCGCCCGTTCAGCCGATAGAGGATGCCGTCGCAACGCATCAGCGTCAGCAATTCCTGTGCCCGTTCGGCGAGGAACACGCCGAATCCCTGCGCCCGCGGGGCCTGCAAAAGCCCGCTGCGGAACGCCCGCAGCCGCTCGCGCACGAGGGCCACGGTTTCGGTTTCGCTGTGTTCGACGAGCCGGGCCAGGGTGGTCGAGACCGATTCCGCGAACAGCCGACAGGCCGAGGACCGGCCCGGGGTCAGGCGATAGGGGGCGCTGGAATGATGGCAAGCCAGCAGGCCCCAAAGCTCGCCGCGCACGATCAGTGCGAGCGTCAGGGAGGCGCCTACCCGCATGTTCGCCAGATATTCGAGATGCACCGGCGACACCGCCCGGATCGAACAATCGCTCAGATCGAAGGGCTCGCCGGTTTCGGGATGCGTGGAGGGCACCAGCGGCACCGAGGCCGAGCCCACATCGACCACCGGCCGCACCCGATTGCGGCGAAACAGGTGCCGGGCCTGCCGCGGAATGTCGGACGAGGGGAAGGTGAGGCCGAGATAGGAGTGCGCGACATGATCGGCGCGCGATTCGCCCACTACCTCGCCATTCCAGTCGGTGTCGAAGCGGTAGATCATCACCCGGTCATAGCCGGAAAGATCACGGAACCGGCGGGTGACGGTATCGGCCAGTTGCCGGATATCTTCCTCTCCGACGGTGACGAGATGATCGGCAAGGCTCGAAATCTCGGTCAGCGCCTCTCCCACATCAAGTCCGAAGGCAACCGGGTCGTGATCGGCGCCTTCGTAGGTGTTGATCTCGACCCCCAGCAGGCCGCCGCCGCGAAACAGCGTGACCCAGTGATCGGTACCACCACGCAATTCGCAATAGCGCGCGTGGGCGGGGCGCGTGCTCAGCAGAACCGCGCGCAGGCTTTCGGCATCGCGGTCGGAGAAGAACCGCTCGACCGGCGCGTTGCGCAGCGCTTCGGCCGATGCGCCGAAAAGCGGGAGCAGGTTGTCGCTGGCCGCAACGAGACGCGCAGTGGCCGGATCGAACAGCAGCAGCACCGAGGCCGACTGAATCGCCCCGGGGGTGTGAATCGGTTCCTGCTCGCAGCGCGTCAGGTCGAGCGCCGATTCTCGCGGTTGATCCATCACACCCTGGCCCTCGTCGTCGTTCCTGCCGCCTGCGTCGTAGCTGGACGCGCGCTGATCGTCGCTGATCGGGACGAAGAAATCGTTACGAGCGTGCCGATTCCTGCTGTGGCGTGGTCATGCCGCGCCCGCCGTATTGGTTTATGTCCCGTGGCGGGGTGATTTGCGCAGCAAAGTTGCGCGACGCGGATTTGGCGTGGGTCGGTGGTGGGGGGGCGGATTGCGTTTGGGCCAATGGGGCAAGGGAATTTTTGTGTTGTTGGGAGAAAGTTTGAGATTTTTTGCGAAAGGGGGTTGCGGAGGTTTGGGAGTATCCGTAGAAGACCCCTCACCGAAGC
>NZ_QJTK01000041.1 GCF_003217355.1 Rhodobacter viridis
AGGATCCGATCCGGGAATGGCGCCAGCTTGCCCTCGATTTTGCAACGGTAACGGGCGGGTCGTGACGCAGGCCCCGTTACGGCATCTCGTTCTTGCGTCATAGCCAGAACATGACGGTTGCGGCGAGGGCGACGGCCGAAAGGAAGACCTTTGGGCACCTGTCGTAGCGGGTGGCTACCCTGCGCCAGTCTTTCAAACGACCGAACATGATCTCGATCCGGTTGCGGCGTTTGTAGCGACGCTTGTCGTGCTTTATGGGTTTGCCGCGCGACTTCCTTCCTGGGATGCAGGGCTTTATCCCTTTGTCTTTCAACGCTTCCCTGAACCAGTCGGCGTCATAGCCCCGGTCGGCCAGCAACCACTCCGCCTTTGGCAGGCTGCCCAGCAGGGCAGCCGCACCCGTGTAGTCACTGACCTGGCCTGCCGTCATGAAAAACCGGATCGGACGACCTTCGGCGTCGGTGACGGCATGTAGCTTCGTGTTCATGCCGCCCTTGGTTCGACCAATCAGACGGCCCCTTTGGTCGCCTGGCCCCCCTTTTTCGACCGCAGACTGGTCGCCGTGCGGTGCGCCTTGAGATAAGTCGCGTCGATCATCACCGTCTTCGGAACGGCGGCTTCGGCAGCCAGACCATCCATCATCCGGGCGAAGACACCTTTGTCGCTCCACCGCTTCCATCGATTGTAGAGGGTCTTCGGCGGGCCGTATTCTTTCGGCGCATCGCACCACCGCAACCCATTGCGATTGATGAAGATTATGCCGCTCAGCACACGCCTGTCATCGACGCGCGGCTTACCGTGGCTCTTGGGAAAGAAGGGCTGCAAACGGGTCATCTGCGCGTCGGTCAGCCAGAAAAGGTTGCTCATGATCCAGTCTCCTTGCGGAGCTTGAATCAGGCCGCGTCAACAAGATCAATGGGTCTTGACCCTAGCCAGCGCCAAACCAACGGGATGCGGAGGATATTGAGAAAAATGATACTTCAGCCAGTGCCAATCTTGGGCTGAAATTAAATCAACGGCAAGTAAATACATGCAAGAAATGTCCTTGCGAACACGTTGCCCGATGACGGAAAGAACAAATCTCTGGCGTGGGTCCAAAATGTAATCTTTTAAGTCCATTTTACCACCAATTTTTGAGCCCTCGGGGCTTTGTAACGCAAGTGATGATATTATTCCATAACGAGTTTTCAATGTGTCTGAATTTGCACCTTGTTTACCAAACATTGCAAAGCGCGCTTCCTGCGCAACGCGTCGAGCCCCATGGAACCCGCGAACGGCGGAAATCATAGGTTTGTGCGGGTGCGATGCCGCAGCCTCAACGTCGGCAACCCGCACCTTCCGAAGGTGACGACCTGAGCAACGTGCTCGGCCTTGCCGTCGGTCGCGCCTCGACATGCCTTTTTTCGACGCGTCCGTTCAGGCATGGCGCAGCGACGGCGCAAGCCCAGCCCTTTGCTGCCCCTCGTGCATGGCGCGGCGCGCAGCCTGACGCCTTCGCAGAGGGCTGGGAGCCGGCCAATGCAGTCGCAACGAGGGCGCGACCCGACCCAGTCTGGGCGCTTTGGCACGAAGCGTTCATGCGGGGGCACCGCGAGCAAGGCCGACGGACTTGGTCAGCACCTCAGTCGCTGTCGACCCCCGGGGTCCATGCGGGAATAGATGGTGATCGTGATCAATCAGCTGTCATCCTTCGGGGCCTTGTTCGGAGGAAACTCCATATACCGCCGCTTGCCAGGCTTGCCCTTGACAGGAAACCCGACCCGGAACGGCCCATTCTGTCCGCTGAGCGCCCGTGCGAAATGCGCATTCTCTTTCTGCAGATCCGCGGCTGATATCTCGCCTCTGGCAAGACGGTCTTCATCTCGCGCCCGAGCCGCGGCTTTTTGCCGTGCGCGGTCCTCAAATGAAAATGCCATCCCGTCCTCCACTTGGTTTATCATAATCTTTCCAACGTGTTGAGGCGCCCGTCAGTGCCACTGCGGCCCCGCCTCAAGCGTCTCGGCACGCGCGATCATCCTCATCACGGTGCGCAGCGAGATGGGACCTGCGCTCGCTTGGATCGCTTCCACGATCACCTCGATGCTCTCATCGCTCAGAGCACGCCGCGCGCCTTGGCGGCGCGCAAAACCGGTCAGGTCCCGCGTTGTCAGGTGCGGCAGTCGGATCGGTGGACAGCGGCTCAGCAGCGGCTCCGGCAGGGGACGCGTCGCGTTGACGGTCATGACCCATGACACCTGTCCCAGATCGAAGGGTACCTGGAAATACGGGCAAGTCCAATGACTTGCGGTTGCGGGCTCCAACAGTGGCAACAGTCCGCCGCACAGATCATAGGACCCGCCATTCGTCCCTGTCACACGACCGGCCTTTTCGAGTTCATCGATCACGACGATCGGGTTGCCAACCCTCTCCTGAAGGATCAGCTGGAGCAGCCGCCCGGGTCCTGCGGTGGCCCAGCCGCGCTGGCAGCCCAGAACCCCGAAACTGGCGTTCTCGACCGTCGCTTCGACTGACATCGATGGCATGCGCAGCGCGGTAGCCAGATGACGTGCCCAAGTCGATTTCGCGATACCAGGCGGTCCGTCGAGCAGCAGCGGCGGCAGGCGAACCCCTGGCCAGCCTTCGCAAACGGATTTCCGCAGCGCGTGCCAGATGATTTCCGTTGCGGGTGCCATCCACGGATACTCCGCATGCAATTCCGCTGCGATCTCATCCGCACGGTGCTCCGACGGGAGGCGGATAAGATTGACACCGTCACGCAGGGCCGCAAGCCGATCCCTGTCCTCTTTACGCAGGTGTGCCACCCCCGAGGCGGCCTCGCGGCGCTCGATCAACCGCTTGGCCCGCCGCGCAATCTTGCGGCAATCCGCGTCCGCCAATGTGATGATCGGGGCCACTTGGCGGGGATTGTCCGCGGCGACCTTGGGGTCCGCAGGGCGGGGCGGATCCTCGGCCAGGAGTGCGTTCAGCTCGATGTGGATCATCGCCCGCCGAAGGGTCTTGAGGTGTTCGGACAGGCGCAGTTCGATCGATTTCTGGGTCTCGTCCGACGGATATTTGACCAGCAGTATCTGGTGACGGGGCATGGGATTTCCTTTTCAGGCAAAGCCTTACCGGGGGCCGGGGAAATCCCGACCCGCCTTGAAGGGCATTTTGGAGGGCTCAGGCGATGACCGGCTTGCGCGGGGCGTTGACCGCGATGCCGCGCCAATCGACCCCGGCAAAGAGGGCGTCGAACTGCACCTGGTTCAGCATCATCGGCCCGGACTGGGCCTTGGGCCAGACGAAGCGCTTGCCATCGAGCCGCTTCATCGTCAGAACCAATCCGGTGCCATCCCAGACGATCATCTTCAGCTTGTCGGCGCGCCGCGAACGGAACACCCAGATCGCGCCGTCGAACGGGTCAAGCTGGAACTGGCTCGCGACATGCGCCACCAGCCCGTCCATGCCCTTGCGAAAATCGATCGGCTCGGTCGCGAGGTAGATGCGGTAGCTCGGGGTGTGGTAACTCATTGCGAGGCCCTCACCGCACGCAGGATCTCGGCCAGCTGCTCGGTCGGAAAATCACCACCGACCGATATCTCGGCGTCGCCGATCCGGATCTGAAAGGCGGCCGCGTCCGGGGCGCCTTTCTGCCTCGCTGGGCCTGCCGGTTCCGAAGGGGGCCATCACCTCGACGAACTGCGGAGCCTTTCCCTGCGGCCTCCCCCGGCGCGGCAGCTCGGGCAATTCGGCGCGCGCCCATTTCGCGACCAGGGACTCATTGGCCCCGATCTCCCTGGCGACGGTGACGATCTTGGTGCCGGCCTCGATCTTCTTCACCGCCATCGCCTTGAGCTCATCGGGCCAGATCCGACGCCCGTTGTCGGCGGTGATCACCGGGCAACCCCAGACCACCACATCGCCGCCCTCCTTCTCGTCCAACATCTCGACCTCCTTCGAACAGAGAGAGGGAGATCATCGCAAAACCCTTATTTCATTGGAACATGGGGTATATGCACCGCTTACCTTGAAGCCATTCGTGGCGAGGCGACGATCGCCGAGCTGGTGGTGAAGCACGGCGTGCATCAGACGGTGATCCACTCTTGGAAGCGTCAGGCGCT
>NZ_QJTK01000042.1 GCF_003217355.1 Rhodobacter viridis
AATGGGCGATCAGCTTCGCGCAACTGAACGGCTGCGCAGATCGCCCATTGCTCCGTCGGCGCAACCGCGCCAAATTCAGCAAAGGACTCTGGTTTCAGCCGGATGAACATCGGGGGTCACAGCAACCCACGCCTGCTAAACAGCTCCCAATGAGTAAATATTAAGCCATTGATTTTTGGTCCATAATCGCTGCACTTGTACACCGTACCCTGAAGCGTTTAAGTCAATCACGGTTGAACTGCTGCGATTTCGGCAAGCGGAAAAATATAGCCCCGAAATGGCGGAGCCGTCTCTCCTGTAGGAAAGACGGCTCCTATAGCGGGTGTTTAAGAGAGTACACCCGGGCTCTACCTTTTACCTTAGCAGAAGCGTGTTAGCGCGTCAAGATTCGTTTAACCGTCGCATTCTTTCAGATCCCTCGCGTACCATTTGAGTGCGGTGCGCATAATGAGTCCAAGCGCAGCCAATCCACCAAGGGCAAGAAACTGAAATTCCATGAAGTTCGCGACAATAATCGCAATAAGAGATAGGGAAATCGCAATCAAGGTTATATACATCCGTCTTTTTACCTTAACCTCTATGATTTCGGCACGAATTTTTGACGGATCGAAGCGACTTGTCATCACCGTCCGATATATTTCACCCATGACACGTTCATCTTGAAAGTATCCAGCATGCGCAGAAAGCGGATTTGGGATGCCAGACGGAATTCCCTCACTGTTGTAGAGGATTTTCTCAGTGCTGTTTGCTGGAGTACGCAGTGAAAAAATTCTTGCACTAATAGGGTCAAAACGAGACCAAATATTTACTATCGCGAATTCGCCACCCCGAAAGCCACATTGACCCGCCATCCTATCAATACTGGGGGCTTTTTGCTCTTGAATTCGACTATACCTCCTAGAAACACCGCTATCCTCTTGAAACAACGAAAATATATTATCGATAGGACTCCCAACGAGAAATACACATTTTATCTTCCGGAATCTTTCCAGCCTCGCTTGCCGCTCGTCATCCGCAAGATCAAGGGCATTAATTTTATCCGCAATTCTAAATACTGCCTCCATAGATATCGCGGATCCCAAGCTGTGCCCAATAACAATGCAATCATTGCAGCGTGGATTTTCGAGCACATCCAGAATTAGACTCTCAGCCTGCGCTATCCTCCTCTCTCTAATCGAGAAGCCATTGGAACGTTCGTCGTAGGAGGTCCAAAAGTATACATCCGATATCCTCTGCTTGATAGGCTGCCAAAGCAACCAAAACATGCCAAAAAAAACTGCAGTTGCACTCCCTAATGACAACGCGGAAGAAAACTTTGCGACGTCAAAGAAATAATCCAACGTGCGCCACAGTGTCAGCCAAACCGCAATTACCAACGAGCTCATTATAATGAGCGCCCCACCCATCCTGCATGCGAAATCCGTCAAGGCACGTCGTTCTCTCGCAAACCATTCACGGGCAACTGAAGTGTAGCTTCCGTAGTGCTTCTGCACGTCTTTCGTTTCGAGAAATGAAATAAAATCTTTTATTCTTCCACGGGGCCACCGTGAAACCTGAGGCGCCTCACCGAATTTTCGATAAAGCGCCTCAAGCTTCTCTCTACTCCTAGAGCCAGAAAATAAATCATCAACCAAGTATAAAGAGCGAATTCTGTAAAGCGGGTAACGCCGCCAGGGCGCAATGGCAATCCCGCATGAATTAATAATAATTTTAATAAGCCAAAACAGGAACGTGATCACAGAAATAGGTTTAACCAAGTCATCACCCCAGTAGCCCTCATAAGAACGAACAATTTTAACCTGAACATCTCTGTCTTTAAACTTCTTGATACGACGAAATTGAATCACTGACCTCGAACATCCATCCTTTCCCTCTTCAATCTTATGCTTAAAGTTCCTCGGAACTCCAAGCGTCTGAGCATTTCGAGCATTTCGAGCACTTCCGTACTTGTCGAATTCGTCGAGGAAAGTAGTTAGCGTTCCAAGTTTTTTAGGATTTCCGATACCATGAAAAAACACTAGAGCACTGTGTCCAATTTCGCGAGTTTTATCGCTTCGAGTGTTAGTCATCGTCTTCCCTTTTGCTTACATACTAAGTGACGGAAAGCTTAGCGATACCCTCAATGCGTGAAAAGGCACAATTCTCGAATCAATTATGTTGAAACACAATGCATGCCGGTGCTCACAGTCAGTTTTATCCAACTAAGGCCGAATAAGCCTGACGCAGCAGAAAAGCATGCGCGCCGAGCGGTACTGCCAATGGCTGTCGTTCATCCTGCTGCGATGCTCTCGACAGGGCGTGCTGCAAAGCTGCGCGGCAATAACGGCGCACCCTCGGCTCGGGTGCTTAGGGATGTCAGATCATTGGCAGTGGCCCCGCGCCGTTTAGGGCGCCCAATCGGCTTGCGCGTGGTCCTGGCGATCACGCCCCGCCGAGCCCCACCCCATCATTGCCCTTCGCCGTTGAGGGTTAGATAGGCCAGTTCATTTATGTTTGCGCTGCACGCTTGCATGCAGCCCTATCGGCTTACGCATTGGGGAGCAGAGTGCACGCGGATCCTAGCGATGACGCTTTGCGAGCGCCCCCTGCCCCTTTGTTGCCTTCTACCGTAGCACCGCCGTAGCACCGGGCGCTCGGACAACAGACAACCCCACCATCTGGCGGGGCGCAAGATCATTGATCTTATTCATTAAAGATGGTTGCGGGGGCAGGATTTGAACCTGCGGCCTTCAGGTTATGAGCCTGACGAGCTACCGGGCTGCTCCACCCCGCGCTGGTTCCCGAGGGCTGA
>NZ_QJTK01000043.1 GCF_003217355.1 Rhodobacter viridis
GTAAACCTCCGCCGAGGGCCGTCTGGACTTACCGGTTTTTCTCGTCGGCCATGATGCGCTCGATGACGTCGGGGTCGCACTTTTCGGCGCGCAGGAACCCGAGGATCCCGCCTTTCCAGGTTCGAATGTCGGCGAGGAGTTCTTGCAGGCATTCAATGCCGCGGTCGGTGAAGGTGGTGGTGCCTTCCTCGGTGCCGTCATCGACCCAGATCTTCTCGCCGTAGTCGATGTTGTCGGAGTTGGCGCTGACGAGTTCGACAAGCTCCAGGTTCTCGCCGATCCGTCTGGCGGCTTCGTCGATGGTGACGACATGCGTGACGCGCCCCATCAGGCGGCCTCGGCAGATCGGTTTGCCAGCGGCTTCCAATGCCACGGCAGCAATTCGGGCAGGCGCGAGAGCGGCAGATCTGAGATCCTGGCGATGACGTCGGCGAGCCAAGCCTGCGGGTCGATCCCGTTCAGCTTGGCGGTGCCGATCAGGGAATACATTAAGGCCGCGCGCTGCCCGCCGCGCTCGGAACCGGCGAAGAGCCAGGATTTTCTGCCCAGGGCGACCCCGCGCAGAGATCGTTCCGCCGCGTTGTTGGTGAGGCAGACCCGGCCATCGTCGAGGAACCGGGTGAAGCCCGGCCAGTGTTCGGGCGAGAGAGAATAATCGATCGCCTTGGCGACCTTGGCATGCTTCGAGAGCTGTGCCCGTTGCTCCCGAAGCCAGAGCTCCAAGGCCGCGACCAGCGGGGCGGAGCGCGCCTTGCGGGCTTCCAGACGGGCGGCGGGGTCGAGGCCGGAGATCTCGCGCTCAATGTCGAAGAGGGCATCGATGCGTTTCACCGCCTCGAAGGCGATCGGCGAGATTTCCCGGGCATCCTTGCCCTTGCGGATGTTCCCCTCGACATCAGCCAGTTCGAAGAACTTGCGCCGCGCATGGCTCCAACACAGAGCGGGAAGAACCGGCCCGGGCTTGCGATCGCCGCGGTAGAGGTCGTTGTAACCGGCATAGGCATCGGCTTGCAGGATGCCCTGCCAGCCTTCCAGATGCTCGGTCGGATGCGCGCCGCCCCGATCGCGCGAGAAGCGGAAGATCACCGCTGGCGGCGCGGTGCCGCCGAAGGGGCGGTCGTCGCGCAGATAGGTCCAGAGCCGCGCCGTCTTCGTGCCGCCGCGGGCCAAGAGCGGAACCGTCGTATCGTCACCATGCAGGCGTTCGGCCGCCGTGACATGCGCCGCGATCAGATCATGGAGCGGCTTGAGCAGCTCGGCCACGGCCCCGACCTGATCGGCGAGGGTGGAGAGGCTGAGGTCGACGCCCTCACGGGCATACCGCTCGGCCTGCCGGTTCAGCGGTTGATGCTGGCCGAACTTTTCGAACACGATCATCGCCAGCAGGCTCGGCCCGGCCCAACCGCGCGACGTCGGATGGAACGGCGCCGGCGCCTGGCTGATCTTCTCGCAGTCGCGGCAGCTGAACTTCTCGCGCACGGTCTGGATCACCTTCCACTGTCGCGGAACCACCTCGAGCGTTTCGGTGATGTCTTCGCCCATCTTCACGATGCGGTCCGAGCCGCAGCAGCTGCAACTGGTCGGCGCTTCGATCACCACCCGCTCGCGCGGCAGATGCTCGGGAAAGGGTTTGCGCACCGGCTTCTTGCGGTCGAACGCTGCGACCTTCGTGGTCTTTTCGGCTCGGGCCGCATCCTCGGCGGCGTCGGTCACCAGCTCCTCGAGCTGCAATTCCAACTGATCGATCAGCCGGGCCGTGCGTTCGGCGCTGTGGCCGTAATGCTCGCGTTTGAGCAGCGCGATCTCGAGCTTGAGCCCTGCGATCATCGCCTCGGAGGTCGAAACCACCGCGCGCGCCTGCGCCAGTTCGGCTTTGGTGGCCGCCAGCTCGGCGCGGAGTTTTTCGAGTTCTGAGACGGGATCGGACATGGCCGCTTCTACCATGAACGGCCACAGAAGCCAACAAATACAGGCGTTTCCGCTGCCTCAGCCCATCTTCTTCGGCTTCTGGGTCCAGCGCGGATTGCGCCAGTCAATTCCGTCGAGAAGATAGCCGAGCTGCGCCGCGGAGATCGCAACCGCCTCGCCCGTGGCGCTCGACGGCCAAACGAATTTCCCCGCCTCAAGGCGCTTGGCGTAAAGCGATACGCCGATGCCATCGAACCACAGCAGCTTCACCACATCCGCCTTGCGCCCGCGAAAGCAGAAGATCTCGCCACTGTGCGGATCCCGGCCAAGCCCCTGCTGGATTTTCAGCGCGAGGCTGTTCATGCCGCACCGCATGTCGGTGACACCACCAGCAATCCAGACCCGCGTTCCCGCCGGAAAGGCGATCATGCCCGCTCCAAAATCTGCACGAACCGCGTCAGCACCCCGGTGTCGACATCCGGCGGCACGATCACCCGCCGCCCATTCGAAAGCGCGATCTCGATCAGACCCGACGTGACTGCGGTGGAAATCGCTGGGGCAATCCCATCCGGAAACAACTCGACGGCCCGAAACGCGGGAACCTCCCCGCCCAACTCGCCGCGCTGATACTGCCGTCGCCAAAGGTAGAGACCAGAAAGTGCAATGCCATAACGCCGCGCCGTCGCCCGCGCCATGTTCGGGCCTGAAAAGCTTTCCTCGACTATCCGGATCTTCTCTTCGCGGCTAAACCGGCGCCGACGGCCCGTATCAACCACATCCATAACTTCCAGCATTCCATGCACCGTCCATAAGGAGCCCATATGGACGGTCCACTAACCCCGCACCCGCCTCACTCAAAGACGGCCCTCGCCGCAGGCTTAC
>NZ_QJTK01000044.1 GCF_003217355.1 Rhodobacter viridis
CATCGCTCGATTCGACCCCGGGCGCGGAATTGCGCCAAGAATCTTTCCCCTCAGGGGCCGAAAATCGGGGTTTATCGGGCCGATGCACCGCTTACGCTTCAAGCGCCACCTTCGCCTTGAAGTCCGCGCTGTAGTTCTGCCGTTTGCCAGCCACGCTGTTCGTCCTCGTCTTCCTTGGCGGCAAGCTTAGCAAACTGTCCGCTGGCTGGGGACCACCTCAAGATGTCCGGTTAGCACTGAACCGCTCCGGGGGATCCAGGACTGGGAGCCGTTCCGCCGCTCCTCGCATGCAAAGCGCGTCATGATCATGCTGGAGCGATTTTTCAGTCGCCGTAAATCGGGCGTTAAGACCGTGAACGATAGGCTTTCCAAAAATTTCAGCGAGAAAGCTTCATGACCCATCAGCACGATCTCTCAGGCCAGCCGGAGGGCGAGGTAAACTTCGGCTTCGAGGATCTTTTCTTCTCCCGAACTGATCGTCGAGGGGTCATTCTGGCCGGAAATGACGTGTTCCAAAGGGTTTCCGGCTTTGCCTGGGCGGAACTCCTCGGGGCTCCCCACAAGATCATCCGTCACCCCGACACCCCTCGGGCCGTCTTTCGCATCCTTTGGGATGCGCTTGGCGGCGGCCATCCAATGGGCGGATATGTCAAGAATCGCGCCCGCAACGGCGACTACTACTGGGTTTTTGCAGTGATCCTGCCGACGGACGAAGGGTTTTTGTCGATCCGTCTGAAGCCCTCGACGCCGCTCTTCACGCAAATCGGCGCGGTCTATGCCGATCTCGCCGCCCGCGAGCGGACCGAGCGGCTCGACCCCGGCGACAGCGCGCGGATGCTGTGGACGACTGTCACAGAGGCGGGCTTCACCAGCTATACCACCTTCATGGCCAGCGCTCTGGGACAGGAGCTTGCCGCCCGCGATACTCGGCTGGGGCGCCCCGCAGACCCGCGCACCCGACGCCTGATCGAGATGAACGACGCCCTTGAGCGGGTGACGCAGGAACAGAAGAAACTGTTGCGCAGCTTCGAGGCGCTCCAGTCGATTCCGAACAACATGCGCCTCGTCGCCTCCCGCCTCGAACCCTCGGGCGGACCCGTCTCCGCGATCTCGGAAAATTACCGGGCCTCCAGCCTCGTCATCTCCGACAGGTTGCGCAGCTTCGTCAGTGGCCGGGAAAATCTGTGCGACCGTGTCTCGCGCCAGGTTGCCCGGGCGCTGTTTCTGCTCGGCGCCAATCGGGTGTTAGCAGAAATGATCGCAAGCTTCCGGCAGGCGGACCCCGTCGCCGGGGTCGATTGGCCAATGGAGGCGGAAAAGCTCGGGCGGGCGCGCGACCTGACCCTGCAGGAAAGCCGCACGGCGCTTGCGAGCGCCGTCGGCCACGCAGAGGAACTCGCCCGATCCAGTGCAGAGATCCGGCGACTCATGCTGGGCCTTGACACGATCCGGGTGATGGGGCGCGTCGAATGCGGCCGGCTGCGCGAGAACGGTACCGGGCTGGTCGCCACCATCGATCAACTCGATCTCTTTCATGCGGAAATAAAGACCCGGCTGGAGACGATCTTGCGGCTCTCCGAACAGATCGGCGGCGTGATGAACCGCTTCGTGGCGGGGGACCTTCAGGGCTGAAGGTCGCAGTCCCTCTTGCGCTATGACAGCTTTTCGCTGAGATCGATCCGGGGCTCGATTTCAGCGAAAAGTGTTTGATCGAGGGCTGTCGCCTGCGGCCACTGCGATGTCTGGATGCGCAGCTGCGTCGGCATCGTTTGCAGCCGAGGTGCGTTCTCACCCGCCTCTGCGGCGCAACTCGGGGCGGATTGGCGCTCAACCGACCCCGCCTTCATGCGGCTTGTATCTGCCATCTTGCAGCTGTCGGAAGACATCGGCAGTACGATAAGCCGTTTTTCCAAAAGTGAATTCGGCGCCTAGGCGCACCCCCACGGCGTGCCTGAAATCAACCCCATGAGGGCGCCTGCGCCATTAAAGCCCGTTGTCAGCCATACATCAGTCAGATGATGTTAACATTGTTGCGCGATATGTTCTCCAGACGAAACGGAATTGATGGCCTGCTGCCGGTTTCGTGGACACGAAGATAAGATCGTGACCAAGGAAACGGAGATCGGACATGGTGAGACGGAAGTTCACGAAGGAGTTCAA
>NZ_QJTK01000045.1 GCF_003217355.1 Rhodobacter viridis
GCAGGCATCGGCAAATGGATCGACTTCTACAACACGCAGCGCCCCCATTCGGCGCTTGGCGGAAGGACACCGGTTGAGGCCCATCAGGGCCAAGACCTGAAGGCGGCGGCTTGATCAACGGGCAAGCTTAGCAACGCCGCAAATCTGTCCGGAAAACGGGGACCACCTCAAAGGAACCACGGTCTTTTGAACCGCGTCCCGTCCGCGACGCAAGTTTTCGATGCGCCGGAGCTCAGGAATCCGCTTGTTATTCTAATCCTGCTGTCTTGAGCTTCGCGCCGAATGTCCGCATTCCGATTTGATCGGATAGCCCCTCGCGACCGCAGCGAACTTCTGAAATCCGCCCTCACTTTGGTCTTGGACTCGTAGACCCGGTCGGCCCCGAGCGGCCGCGCGTCCGTCTTTACCGCCGCTGCCCTGCGGCACGTCGAAGCCGCCGTTCTCTGCATTTGCTCGATTTTGTTGGCGGTCGAGGTCTGGGCAGCGGGACGGAGCACCATTTCACCATCTTCGCACCAGAGTTGGATGTCTTCGCCGAGCATGTTGGTGCCTGGTTCAGATTCCTAGCCAGCACGCCCGCTGCCCGCTATTACCTTGGTGGCAAAGCAAGGATGAGAAAGGGAATAGGTCACCCGAAGTGCAAGACCGTTACGCAGGAGATGTTGGAGATTTTGTAAAGCTCGGCCTGCTGAGAGCTCTCTCACCGGGACGCCAATTGGGTGTCGCGTGGTACCGGTACCCGGACGAGAGCCACAACGGAGATGGGCGTCACATCACCTATCTCGACCAACCGCACCGGTACGAACATCTGGACCCGGCCCTGTTCAGACATCTTCGAAACATCACGAAAGACGCGCGCTCGATCAACTCGTTGTTGCCGGTGCTGGAGGGGGCGATCTCATCTGACGAGAGCGTGGACAGCGGTATGATATCGGCTCGTGAACGCCGTAACTGGCGCACCGCCTGGTTCAGGCATGTGATGGAGAGTCTATCCCATTGCGACCTGGTTTTCGCAGACCCCGATAATGGCATCATCGATGACGCCGATTGGCGAAGGGGGCGGAAAGAGTTCGGCAAGCAGATGCCCCTGGCAGAGGCACAGGAGTTGGCGAAAGGTCGATGCGCCGTGATCTACCATCACAATACCCGGCGGCGAGGTGGCCATGACGCCGAGGTCGATCATTGGCTGGGCGAGGTCGGGATGCCGGGCTTGGCAGTGCGGGCGACCGCCTTCAGTCCGAGGACATTCTTTGTGCTGAACCCCAGCGAAGAGATCGAGACAAGAATTAGAGAGTTCTGTCAGCATTGGGCTGGTTTGAAGGTGCGTCTGCACGGAGGTCAATAGTATCGCTGGGCTCCGATATTGAACGGCCCTCAGCCGCCGTTCGACTCTGAGTGATGCTGCGCTACTGCACTCCCGACAACGGTCATTCGACGGGCGCCGCAGCAATTTGGTCGTCGGATCGTTGGCGTCGCGGGCATTGAAACTTTTCGGCCGACAGCCCGATCATAGTGTCGGCCACTGCCCGATCATTTTGACCCTCGTGTGCGTCCCTCACACTTCGCAAGAATCTCTTAGGCGCGTTCTTCCGCAAACGGGCGTGAATCGAGTGCGAACCGGCGCTCCGTTGCATACCGTCGGACATCGTCCGTCGGCATAACCAGCCGCGACTGTCCAGTTGGCGCTCCACAGTTCTTTCCGGATTTCACGAACCAGCGATTGTTGCCGTAATGAGCAGACTTGTCCGTCCAAAGCCGCCCGCGCGGTCGAACTTCTGTGACCTTAGCCAGTTCGATACTTAGCAGCCTTAGACCGCCTTGAGGATTGTGGATCGCGACCTCGTCACCCACCACCCGAGACCGGAGGAATGCTTCGATTGCCTCCACCGACTGATCTGCGGCTGGATCTTCATAGTGGCCTGCTGCCGGTTTCGTGGACAGCTGGTTAAGCTAGCATAGCGCGGGCCTCGAACTCCATGGGGCTGAGATAGCCCAGTTTCGAATGCCGTC
>NZ_QJTK01000046.1 GCF_003217355.1 Rhodobacter viridis
ATGCACGCCGTGCTTCACCACCAGCTCGGCGATCGTCGCCTCGCCACGAATGGCTTCAAGCGCCACCTTCGCCTTGAAGTCCGCGCTGTAGTTCTGCCGTTTGCCAGCCACGCTGTTCGTCCTCGTCTTCCTTGGCGGCAAGCTTAGCAAACTGTCCGCTGGCTGGGGACCACCTCAAACGGCGCCCAGAGGGGCCCCTTCGAGGGCTTAGTTTGTGGACTTGGAAGACGTTTTCCTCCGCAAGACGGCAGCAACTTTCACCAGATTGATGGAGCTGGCGGCGATGGTGGCCTTGAGGCGTACTGGGTCACTCCGTCCGATGAGGAAATTGGCTACCAAGCCAAGTTTCACCTGAGTTCCGCAGAAATCGACTGGGGTAAGATTGACACCTCAGTAACTGCCGCCCTGCAGTCCCATCCGAGGCTCGCGCGTTACATAATCGCGATCGCGTGCGATCTGACCGACGTCGTTCCCGGCAGACTGGGGAAGTCTGGTCGCGCTCATTGGCGTGAGCACCAGGCGAAATGGATACCCTTCGCTGCGGAACGAGGCATGCGCGTCGATTTCGAGTTGTGGGATATGTCAACTATCGAGGATCTGCTGACGCGCCCAGAGGCAGCCGGACTTCGATCTTACTGGCTTGGGGAGTTGGAACTCCGATCAGATTGGTTTCGACTCGCATATAAGAGAACCGCTATTCGTCTTGAAGAGCGTTACCAGCCTGAAGACCATGTTGAAGTGGAGGCAGAGCAAACCTTCGGGGGCCTTCTTCGGGATGATCGCTTTCATCGGCGCCTTGAGGAGCATCTGGCTCTGCTTGATGCCAATTCTCTTCGCAACCTTGAAGAGTTGGAGCCCGAAGTCGTTTCCGGCATTCAGGCTGTGCGCGTTGCTCTTGAAAGCCTGCCGTCGGCATCGTCTATCATTCCAAGGAATTCCGCGACGCCCATAGCCCTGCCTGAACTGCAAACACGTGTTCAGGCGATTAGGCTCCAGACCCATTGATTTCAGTCATTTGGCGTGATTCAGGCTCCGCAAGGAGACCTGATCAATGAGCAATCTTTACTGGTTGACGGACGCCCAGATGGAGCGCCTCAAGCCGTTCTTTCCCAAGAGCCATGGCAAACCCCGCGTCGATGATCGGCGCGTCCTCAGCGGCATAATTTTCATCAATCGCAATGGCTTGCGCTGGTGCGACGCGCCGAAGGACTACGGCCCGGCGAAGACCCTTTACAACCGTTGGAAGCGTTGGAGCGACAACGGGGTCTTCGCCCGGATCATGGTCGGTCTGGCCGCCGAGAGCGCCGAGCACAAGACGATCATGATCGACGCGACGTATCTGAAGGCGCACCGCACGGCTTCGAGCCTTGGGGTGAAAAAGGGGGGCGCGGACGCCAGATTGGGCGAACCAAGGGCGGCATGAATACCAAGCTGCACGCCGTTGCGGATGCGGAGGGGCGGCCGATCGGCGTTTTCGGGGAAATCGATCCGCTGGATCGATTTCTTTTCCCTCAAACTCATGTCGGCCGGGCAGGTCAGCGATTCCACCGGCGCGGCGGCGTTGCTGGGCGACCTTCGAAGGCGGGTTGGTTGCTGGCAGATCGGGGCTATGACGCCGATTGGTTCAGAGACGCGTTGAAAGACAAGGGGATAAAGGTCTGCATCCCGGGCCGGAAGTCCCGCAAGAAGGCGGTAAAATACGACAAGCTGCGCTACAAGCGGCGCAACCGCATCGAGATCATGTTCGGTCGCATGAAGGATTGGCGGCGCGTCGCCACTCGATATAACCGGTGCCCGCAAACCTTCTTCTCCCCAATCATGCTCGCAGCGACCGTCTTGTTCTGGCCGTGATCAAGAACGAGATGCCGTAACGGGGCCTGCGTCACGACCCGCCCGTTACCGTTGCAAAATCGAGGGCAAGCTGGCGCCATTCCCGGATCGGATCCT
>NZ_QJTK01000047.1 GCF_003217355.1 Rhodobacter viridis
TCACGCCCGGTTCATTCTGTTGTCGATGAGTTCCTGGACGACGCCGGGATCGGCGAGGGTGGAGATGTCGCCCAGCGCGCCATAGTCGTTCTCGGCGATCTTGCGCAGGATGCGGCGCATGATCTTGCCCGAGCGCGTCTTCGGCAGACCCGGCGCCCATTGGATCAGATCGGGCGAGGCGATCGGGCCGATCTCGGTGCGCACCCACTTGACCAGATCCTTGCGCAGATCCTCCGACGGCTCGATCCCGTTCATCAGCGTCACATAGGCGTAGATGCCCTGACCCTTGATGTCATGCGGATAGCCCACCACCGCGGCCTCGGCCACTTGCGGATGCGCCACGAGCGCGCTTTCGACCTCGGCCGTGCCCATCCGGTGCCCCGAGACGTTGATCACGTCATCGACCCGGCCGGTGATCCAGTAATAGCCGTCCTTGTCGCGACGGCAGCCGTCGCCGGTGAAGTAATAGCCGCGATACTGGCCGAAATAGGTCTCCTGGAAGCGGTCGTGATCGCCCCAGACCGTGCGCATCTGCCCCGGCCAGCTATCCGAGATGCAAAGCACCCCTTCGCATTCCACTTCGCCGATCCGCACCGCGGTCTGGGGATCCAGAACCACCGGCTTGACGCCAAAGAACGGGTTCGTGGCCGAACCGGGTTTCGTGGCCGTCGCGCCCGGCAAGGGCGTGATCATGTGCCCGCCAGTCTCGGTCTGCCAGAACGTGTCCACGATCGGACATTTCCCTTTTCCAACATGCTTGTCGTACCAGACCCAGGCCTCGGGGTTGATCGGCTCGCCCACAGACCCCAGCACCCGAAGGCTGGAAAGGTCATATTTCTCAACCCATTCCGTGCCCTGGCCCATCAGCGCGCGGATCGCCGTCGGCGCGGTGTAGAACTGGTTCACCTTGTGCTTTTCGCACACGGCCCAGAACCGGCCCGCATCCGGCCAGGTCGGCACGCCCTCGAACATCAGCGTCGTCGCGCCATTCGCCAAGGGCCCGTAGATGATGTAGCTGTGCCCGGTCACCCAACCCACGTCGGCGGTGCACCAGAACACGTCACCGTCCTTGTAATCAAACGTGTATTGGTGCGTCATCGCGGCATAGACGAGGTAGCCGCCCGTCGTATGCACGACGCCCTTCGGTTTGCCGGTCGAACCCGAGGTGTAAAGGATGAAGAGCGGATCTTCCGCATTCATCGGCCGCGGCGGGCATTCGGGCGAGACGTGTTCCATCAGATAGAGCAGGTCGACATCGCGGCCATGCACCCAGCTGATCTGATCGCCGGTGTGCTTGACGACGAGGCAGCGCACCTTGTCCGAGCAGTGCAAGAGCGCGGCATCGGTGTTGGCCTTCAGCGGCGTGCGACGGCCCCCGCGCGGGGCGGTGTCGGCGGTGATGACGAGCTTGGCGCCGCAATCGTTGATCCGGTTCGCCAGCGCGTCGGGCGAGAAGCCCGCGAAAACGATCGAATGGATGGCGCCGATCCGGGCGCAGGCGAGCATCGCGTAAGCCGCTTCCGGGATCATCGGCAGATAGATCACGACGCGGTCGCCGCGCATGATGCCCTGCGACAGCAGGACGTTCGCCATCCGGTTCACCTTTTCGGACAGCTCCTTGTAGGTGATGTGCTTGGCGGGGGTGGCCGGATCATCGGGTTCGAAGATGATCGCGGTCTGCAGCGCGCGGTCGCGCAGATGGCGGTCGATGCAGTTCACCGAGGCGTTCAGAACGCCATCCTCGAACCATTTGATCGAGACCTTGCCGAAGGTGAAATCGGTGTTCTTGACCTTGGTATAGGGCGTGATCCAATCGAGCCGCTTGCCTTCCCGGCCCCAGAACGCATCCGGGTTCTCGATCGATTCCCGATACATCTCGAGGTATTTCGCACCGTTCGCATGCGCATCCTC
>NZ_QJTK01000048.1 GCF_003217355.1 Rhodobacter viridis
AATGGGCGATCAGCTTCGCGCAACTGAACGGCTGCGCAGATCGCCCATTGCTCCGTCGGCGCAACCGCGCCAAATTCAGCAAAGGACTCTGGTTTCAGCCGGATGAACATCGGGGGTCACAGCAGTCGCGATTCCGACCCTAATCTTGCGTTATGGCAAAACTTCCACATCCACCTGTCCTCCGGGTTCAACCTATTATCTGTATCGGCGCGTTCCTGCCCGCTACAGAAAGGTCGATGCCCGGCTGCACGTCGATCAGAGTCTTCATACCGACTCCTTTGCGGATGCGACCGCGAAGGCAATGGAAGTCTGGAACCAACTTCTTGCAGCGTGGGAAGCAAAGCTGGCAGGAAACAGTGGTGATGCGGAAGCCCGGTTTGCTGCCGCGCAGGAACTGGCTCAGCGTCGGGGCTTTCGCTACCTGCCTGCCCCGGTCATCGCAACCCTGCCATATGATGACCTGATGAAGCGCCTCCACAAGGCATTGGGTGACAAACCGGGCAAAGTGGATATTCTGGAAGCCGAAGCCCTCTTGGGTGGCGCGGCTGAACCACCCATAACGATTTCCCGAGCGTTGGAACTCTATCTGGTCCATGGCGAAGGATAAGACCCTATCCAAATCGCAGGATCAGTTGCGCCGCTGGGAGAACCCGCGCAAGAAGGCGATCCGAAACCTGATCGAGGTCATCGGGGACAAGCCCCTACGTGACATCACTGGCGACGATATGCTGGCGTTTCGTGAATGGTGGATGGATCGGCTGGAAGAGGAAAGCCTGACGCCTAACAGCGCCAACAAGGATCTTGTCCATCTGGGCGAGGTCTTGAAGGAGGTAAACCGCAAGAAACGGCTTGGGCTGATCCTGCCGCTGTCTGATCTTTCCTTCAAAGAGGGCGAGAAGAAAAAGCGGCCAGCCTTCAGTTCTGACTGGATCAAGGAAGTTCTGCTCCCGCCGGGCGCACTCGACGGAATGAACGATCAGGCGCGAGCGATTACGCTCGTCATGGTCAACACCGGAGCGAGACCATCCGAGATTGCCGCGCTGTCCGCAAACACCATCCATCTTGAGGCGACTGTCCCCCATATCTCGATTGAACCAGAGGGGCGGCAACTGAAATCGCAGCGGTCCAGACGCAAGATACCGCTGACCGGCTGCTCGTTGGAAGCGATCCGACCGTTTACTGATGGGTTTCCCCTATACAGGACCAGCAGCGCCAGCCTGTCAGCTACGGTGAACAAGTATCTGCGCGAGAACAACCTGATTCAGACGCCCGAGCATACGATGTATTCGCTGCGTCACGCCTTCGAGGATAGGATGCTGGCGGGCGGTTTTGATGAGCGGATCAGGCGCGACCTGTTCGGCCATCGCTTGAACCGCGAGGAATACGGGGACGGCGCCACGCTCGATCACATGCACCGCCTACTTCAGACCATTGCCTTCTGACGCGATGCGATGGCGCGAGCGCGGGCAACCACGTTCTGGGCGTCATGCGCGGCCTTTTCTTCCTCCAGCGAAGCGATTTCTTGCTCTACCCGGAGGAAAACGGGCGAGAAGCTCTCGTTGTGGATGACAAGTTCGGCCAGTTTGTCCCTGTAAATGTAGAGTTTGGCGAGGTCATCTAGAGACCTCACGATTCTATGTAATGAGGTGGTCCCCGTTTTCCGGACAGATTTGCGGCGTTGCTAAGCTTGCCCGTTGATCAAGCCGCCGCCTTCAGGTCTTGGCCCTGATGGGCCTCAACCGGTGTCCTTCCGCCAAGCGCCGAATGGGGGCGCTGCGTGTTGTAGAAGTCGATCCATTTGCCGATGCCTGC
>NZ_QJTK01000049.1 GCF_003217355.1 Rhodobacter viridis
ATGCACGCCGTGCTTCACCACCAGCTCGGCGATCGTCGCCTCGCCACGAATGGCTTCAAGCGCCACCTTCGCCTTGAAGTCCGCGCTGTAGTTCTGCCGTTTGCCAGCCACGCTGTTCGTCCTCGTCTTCCTTGGCGGCAAGCTTAGCAAACTGTCCGTTGGCTGGGGACCACCTCAAAGTTGGGGGACCGGATCGGCGCCCGGCCCGAGTTGCTCCGCACACCGTTGTGTCTGATCCGGGGCGCATCTTTCCGGCATGTCTTGTTTCGGAACATCGCGGAACACCGCGACATCGAAACGAGGCCCAACCATGATCATCAACGCCCAGACGCTTGACCTCGCCTTCAAAGGTTTCAAGACAGTCTATACCGACGCTTATCTTCAGGTCCCTTCTTTCGCCGAGAAGATCTTCATGAAGGTGCCCAGCCAATCCCGTGATGAAAGCTATGGGTGGCTCGGCCAGTTTCCGCAACTGCGCGAATGGATCGGCGCCCGCGTCGTTCACAACCTGAAGTCCTACGGTTTCACGATCACGAAACGGATGTTCGAAAGCACCGTTTCGGTCTCGCGCAACGACATCGCCGATGATCGCATGGGCGTCTTCAAGCCGATGTTCTCGGAAATGGGGCAGCTTGCCCGCCGTCCCCCCGAAGAACTCATGTTTGGCCTGATCAAGAACGGTTTCAACTCGCTGTGCTTCGACGGTCAGAACTTCTTCGACACCGATCACCCGATCATCAAGGATGAACAGGTGGAGCTGGTCAGCAACATGCAGGCCGGGACTGGCCCCGCGTGGTTCCTGTTCGACACCTCGCGCGGCGTTCGCCCGGTGATCTGGCAGGAACGCGAGTCCTGCGAGTTCCAGGGGATGACCGACCCCGAGAACCCGAACGTGTTCCTGAACAACGAATACGTCTATGGCGTCCGGGCGCGGGTCAACGCGGGCTTCGGCCTGTGGCAGCTCGCCTTCGGGTCGAAAGCCGCTCTCACCGCCGAGAACTATGCGGCCGCACGCGCCGCGATGATGAACTTTTGCAGCGACGGCGGGCGCAAGCTTGGCGTCTCGCCGACTGTCCTCGTGGTTTCGCCTGCGCTGGAATTTGACGCGCGCAACATCTTGAACGCCGAAATCACGAGCGGCGGCGGAACGAACGTCTGGCGCAACACCGCCGAACTGATCATCCCCCCTTACGTTGCGTGATGCGGCGATGACAGGGCCTCTTTCCAGCCTGTGCGGCATGACGATCAACCCCGGAGCGGTCGGTCGCACCGGCGCCCCCGCTTGGGTGCATCTGTTCCCGCCCGGCAAGATCGAGGGGCGAGACGGCCGACGCTATGTGCTCTCCAACCCCGCGGCGGTGATGCGCGGCTTCGAACAGCGCGGCGTTGATCTGCCGGTCGATTACGAACACCAGAGCGAGACGACCGAGGCCCGGATGCGCGGGCCGGTCCCGGCCGCAGGTTGGATCAAGGAACTGCGCCTGGAAGACACGGGCCTCTGGGGGCGCGTGGTGGCCTGCTGCCGGTTTCGTGGACACGAAGATAAGATCGTGACCAAGGAAACGGAGATCGGACATGGTGAGACGGAAGTTCACGAAGGAGTTCAA
>NZ_QJTK01000050.1 GCF_003217355.1 Rhodobacter viridis
CACTGGATCTTTCCCGGTCTTGGCGCGGGCTGGGTCGAGGGTCTTGCGATGCTCTCGGTCTTCCTGACGGGCGGCGTTCCGGCGGCGATCCGGGCGGGCGGCGCGCTGATCGAGGAGCGCCAGCTCGACATCGACCTGCTGATGGTCGTCGCCGCCTTGGCCGCCGCCGCCGTCGGTGCCGCGCTCGAAGGGGCGGTGCTGCTGACCCTTTTCAGCCTGTCGACCACGCTCGAACACCGCGCCATGGGCCGCACGCGGCGCGCCATCGAGGCGCTGATGGACCTGCGCCCCGACCGCGCGCTGAGGCGCGTGGGCGAGACCGTCACCGAAGTCGCCGTCGAAGAGCTGCATCCGGGCGACATCGTGATCTTGCGCCCGGGCGCGCGCGTGCCGGTCGATGGCGTCATCATCGAGGGCGAGGGCGCGATCGACGAAAGCACGATCACCGGCGAATCCGTCCCCGTGCACAAGGCGCCCGGCGCGCAAGTCTTTGAAGCGACGGTCAATCTTCACGGCGTCCTCGCCATCGAAGTGCGGCGCGAACTCGGCGAATCCACCGTCGCGCGGATGATCGCGCTTGTGACCGAGGCGCAGGCCGCCCGCGCGCCGTCGGAGCGCTTCTCGGAATGGTTCGGGCAGCGCTACACCATCGCCGTGCTCGCGGGCGCGATCCTCGCCTTTGTCGTCTTTGCCGCGACGGGCCTTGGCTGGCAGGCGGCGCTTTACAAGGCGGCGACGCTGCTGGTGGCCGCAAGCCCTTGCGCCATCGTGATTTCCGTCCCGGCGGCGATCCTCTCGGCGCTCTCGGTCGCGGCCCGCGGCGGGGTGCTGTTCAAGGGCGGCGCGGCCTTGGAAACGCTCGCGCAGGTCGAGACCTTCGCCTTCGACAAGACCGGCACGCTGACGACCGGGCGGCAGGAGATCGTCGACATTCATTGCGAGGGGTCCGAGGACGCCTTCCTCGCCCGGCTGGCGGGCATCGAGGCGCATTCCGAACATCCGATCGCCGAGGCGATCCGGCGTCTGGCCGAAACCCGCGGGCTGACCCCCGCCCCGGTGCGCGAGGCGAAGGCGGTGCCGGGCGAGGGCATGGTCGCCGTCGATGACGAGGGGGTGATCTGGGCGGGCAATGCGCGGCTGGCGGCGCGGATGGGGGCGCGGGCGGGCGCGGATCTGGCGCTGCCGCCGGTGTTGGAAAACGCGCCGCGGACGCTGGTTCTGCTGGGTCGCGGCGCGAAGATCCTGGGCGGCGTGACCTGCGAGGATCGCCCGCGCGCGACGACGCCTGCGGGGCTTGCGGCGCTGCGGGCGGGGGGTGTCGGCCATATCGCGATGCTGACCGGCGATCGCCGCCCGGTGGCGGAGCGGATCGGGACGGAGCTGGGCATTGCGGGCGACGAGATCCACGCCGATCTGCGCCCGGAGGACAAGGTGCGTCTGGTGGCCGATCTGACCGCGAAGGGCCGGGTGGCTTTCGTGGGCGACGGGGTGAACGACGCGGCGGCGCTGGCGCGGGCGGATGTGGGGATCGCGATGGGCGCGGCGGGCTCGGAGGTCGCGCTGCAGGCGGCCGATGTGGCGCTTCTGGCCGATGACATC
>NZ_QJTK01000051.1 GCF_003217355.1 Rhodobacter viridis
TTCGCATTGCCGGGATCGGAGCGGGGAAGGCGGTGCCCGGCATTGGACGCTGCCACCCCACAGCGAGATAAACGCCACGCAGTTCAGTTTTTCGCATTTCCTTTTTAAGTCAATACCTTAGTATTGACTCGAGCCGTCTCTTGGGCCACCATAACCTCATCAAAGCTCTCCGAATCCATCCATGAGGCCTTGCCGCACTGACCTTGAACGGTTGGTCGTGGTCTGGTCGCCCGCACGCATATCTCTGACCCCGCGAAGCTGCGCTGGCAGTTTTCGCACCGCCTCAACCAGCGCTCCGACCGATCTTCGTCGGTCGTGGTCGCATGACTGGAGCATATCATGTCCTGCCTGAAGTCCCCCGCTCGCGGGCTTGACCGCGCATATCCGCCGCCCTCGTCGTGCCCCCCTGGCAGCCGGGGCATTCGCCGTCCTTCGCGCCATTGCGCCGAGGTGTCGGAGGGAGCCCGATGACCGAAAGGATCGATATCGTCTCGCCTTTGCTTGGCGTCGCAGACGCCGCCGAAGTGATAGATGCGCTGCGCAAACGCTGGCGCGCGCGTCACGGCAACATGGCGTATTTTGCGGGAAACCGTGTCCAGACTCGCATCGAAGCCTGCGTCAAACGCAAGCTCTCCGGCGTGCCCGGCTTTCTTGCGCTGAGGCCCGAACAACGCGAGCCGCTCCGTCGGCTTGCGCGCGAAGGCGCGCGCATTCTGGGCCCGCAGACCGCGCATGAAGTCGATGAGCTGGTTGCGGCGTTGCATGCCGAAGCGCCCTGGATAGCGGCAGTTTCTGCTGCGATCCAGCAGCAGTTGTTGGCCGCTCTCTCCAATGGCCGCAAAGGGCTGCGCCTGCCCCCGATGCTGCTCGTTGGCAGCCCGGGCTGCGGCAAGAGTCATTATGCCCGTCGGCTCGCAGAGTTTGCGGGCGTACCGCTCAGGCGGATCGACGTCGGGTCGGGGTCTTCGGGCTTCCGTGTCGGCGGCGTGGAACGGGGCTGGGGCAGCGCCACGCCCAGCGTACCCGTCGAGACCCTGTTAGCGACGCGTGTGGCCAACCCGCTGATGCTCGTGGATGAAATCGACAAGTCGGGCGTTGTCTACAGCGATCGCGGCATGAGTACGTCCATCGCAACGAGCCTGCTCGAAGTGCTCGATCCCGGGACTGCGGCGCATTATGAGTGCCCGGTCCACCGGGTGCGGATCGATGTCTCCAACATCAGCTGGATCTTGACCGCGAATGACCTTCGCGGCGTCCCTGCGCCGCTGCAAGATCGGTGTCGTGTGATCCATGTGCCGGAGCCGGGACTGCCGGATCTGTTGCGGCTTTACGACCGCATGACTGCCGACATCGACGATGTGGATACCGTTGCTGACGGTCGTGCCCATCTGGCTGTCCTCGGTGCCCAGGGCCTGAGCGTGCGCAACTTGCTGGCCTGGGTCGCGGTGGTCCGCGGCTACGCTCATCGGCCCCGGCATCACTGAACTGGCGCAGTTTTTCGCACATTTGCAAAAGCAAGGAGGCCCCGTATGACGCC
>NZ_QJTK01000052.1 GCF_003217355.1 Rhodobacter viridis
CAGTCGAAACTGCTGCGCGTGCTGCAGGAGGGCGAGTTCGAACGCGTCGGCGGCTCGAAGACGATCAAGGTCGATACCCGCATCGTCGCCGCGACAAACCGCGATCTGGAAGATGCCGTCGCGCGGGGGCAGTTCCGCGCCGATCTGTACTTCCGCATCTGCGTCGTGCCGATCGTCCTGCCGCCCCTGCGCAACCGCAAAAGCGACATCAAGCCGCTCGCGCAGCTTTTCCTCGATCGCTTCAACAAGCAAAACGGCACCAATGTCAAATTCGCCGCCGATGCGTTTGAGCAGATCTGCCGCTGCCAGTTTCCGGGCAATGTCCGCGAGCTGGAGAATTGCGTGAACCGGGCCGCCGCGCTCTCGGATGGCGAGGTGGTGCTGGGCGAGGAGCTGGCCTGTCGGCAGGGCGCGTGCCTTTCGGCGGAACTCTTCCGGCTGCAGGACGGGTCTTCGCCGATCGGCGGCCTGGCCATCGGGCGGATGATCACCCCCACCGTGCGCGTCCCCGCCCCTCCGGTCGAGCCGCCCGCGGCGGTGGCGCCCGAGCCGCTGCCAGAGCCCGAGCCGCTCGCCAAGGACGAGGTGCAGCTGCGCACCAAGACCGCGCAGCTGAGCCGCGAGGAACTGGTGCGGGTGATGGAAAGCGCGGGCTGGGTGCAGGCGAAAGCGGCGCGGCTTCTGGGCATGACCCCGCGCCAGATCGCCTATGCGTTGCAGAAATTCGAGATCGAGGTGCGCAAGATCTGACGGCGGTTGGACGCGGAGACTGGCCCCGGCCTCGGCCGGGGTCTTTGTTTTGGCCCCCCCCGTCGACCCGTGTCGCATTTCCGACAAAAGCGCAGGTTTTGTGCCAATCGCCCCGCCGCCGGGCTGGCACGGTTCTTGCTGCATCCCCCATGACCCCTGAACGGGCAGAGCATGGAGAGCAGCATGTCGGACAATGTCGTGGCCCTTGGCACCCTTTCGATCGGCTCGAAGGAGAGCCTCTCGGCCGCGCTGGCCTCGGGCGGCTGTTCCTCGAGCACATCGGCAACCGGTTGTGGCTCCAAGGAAAAACCCGAAGACATGGATCCGGCGACCTGGGCAAAGGTCAAGGATCACCCCTGCTATTCCGAGGAAGCGCATCACTATTTCGCGCGCATGCATGTGTCGGTCGCGCCCGCCTGCAACATCCAGTGCAATTACTGCAACCGCAAATACGACTGCTCGAACGAAAGCCGTCCCGGCGTCGTGTCGGAACGGCTGACGCCGGTCGAGGCCGCGCGCAAGGTGATTGCGGTGGCGAATGAAGTGCCGCAGCTTTCCGTGCTGGGCATCGCGGGGCCGGGCGACAGCGCCTATGATTGGCTGAAGACGAAAGAGACCTTCCGGCTGGTCACCGAGCAGATCCCCGACATCAAGCTGTGCCTGAGCTCGAACGGGCTCGCGCTGCCCGATCATCTGGATGAACTGGTCGAGATGAATGTCGATCACGTGACGATCACCATCAACATGATCGACCCCGAGGTGGGGGCGCA
>NZ_QJTK01000053.1 GCF_003217355.1 Rhodobacter viridis
TGGCCTGCTGCCGGTTTCGTGGACAGCTGGTTAAGCTAGCATAGCGCGGGCCTCGAACTCCATGGGGCTGAGATAGCCCAGTTTCGAATGCCGTCTGCGCGGATTGTAGAAGCGCTCGATGTAGTCGAACACGTCTGCGCGGGCTTCGTCGCGGGTGCGATAGACCTTGCGGTTGGTCCGTTCGGTTTTCAGCGACGAAAAGAAGCTTTCCATCGCCGAGTTGTCCCAGACGTTGCCAGCCCGGCTCATGGAGCAGGTGATGCCATTGTCGGCCAGCAGGCGCTGAAACTGCTCACTGGTGTATTGCGATCCCTGGTCCGAGTGATGCAGCAGGGCGTCCGCCTTGCCCCGCCGCCAGACGGCCATCATCAGGGCGTCCATGACCAGCGTGGCATCCCTATCGGCCTTCATCGACCAGCCCACAATTCTGCGGGAAAACAGATCCAGCACAACCGCCACATACAGCCAGCCTTGGGCGGTCCAGATGTAGGTGAAGTCGGCCAGCCATTTCTGGTTTGGACGATCCGCTTCGAAATCCCGGTCGAGGATGTTGTCGGCGATGACCGACCGCTCGCCATCGTCTTGGGGCTTCCCACGCCGTTTTGGGCGTGCTTTCAACGCGTTCTGGCGCATCAACCGCTCGATCCGATGGAGGCCGCAGGTCAGCCCCTCTTCAAGGAGGTCATGCCAGACACGGCGGGCGCCATAGGTTCGATCACTGGCCTTGAAGCTATTGTCGATTGCCACGACGAGCTTCGCATCAAGGGTCGCCCGGTCGCTGAGAGGGCGGTTCAGCCATGCATGGAAGCCCGAGCGCGAAACCTCCAGAACCTCGCACATCCAGCTGACCGGCCAGATATGGCGGTGCTTCGCGATGAAGGCGAACCTCATGTCGCTTCCCTCGCGAAGAATGCCGCGGCTTTTTTTAGGATGTCACGCTCCGCCTTGAGCTTGGCGACCTCCTTCTTCAGGGCTGAGATCTCTGCCAGCTCGGCACGCTGCTGGCCATTGCCGGAGAATGCAGCGACAGGGGCTTCTGCGGCCTCCCGCATCCAACGTCGCAGCACGCTCTCGGCCAGATCCAGATCACGAGCCGCCTGCGCCACCGCAACGCCCCGCTCTGTCACCAGCTTCACAGCCTCAAACTTGAACTCCTTCGTGAACTTCCGTCTCACCATGTCCGATCTCCGTTTCCTTGGTCACGATCTTATCTTCGTGTCCACGAAACCGGCAGCAGGCCA
>NZ_QJTK01000054.1 GCF_003217355.1 Rhodobacter viridis
GGGCGCGAGGTCAGGCCGCCTTGCCTTGCGACGGGGCCTCGTTGGCGGCCTTGTAATGCCAGGGCATCAGCTGGCTGTAATCGGTCAGCTCACGCCCCTTTTCGATCTGATCGATGACCCAGCTCAGATAGCGGAAGGGGTCGACGCCGTTCAGCCGCGCGGTCTCGATCAAGGAATAGAAGATGGCCCAGTTCTTCGCAGCCATGAGGTTGCCGGCAAAGAGCGAGTTCTTTTTCGAAAGGGCAATCCCGCGCATGCAGCGTTCGACGGGGTTGTTGTCGATCGCGAGCCGGCCGTCATAAACGTACCGGGTCAGATCCTCCCAGCCGCTCAGGAAGTATTTGACGGCAGTCTTCAGGCGGCCCTTGGCCAGATCGGGTTCGACCCGCAGCAGGTCCGCACGGATCTTTTCGAGGACCGGCAGCGCCTCAGCGAGGCGCAGCGCCTGGCGCTCCTCGGGCGGGCAGCCATAGACCCGTTCCTCGACCTCATAGACGGCCTTGAGCCCCTTGATCACGCGCTTCGCAAGGGTGCTCGGCGCGGCCTTTTGGCTGTCGGTGAACTTGCGGCGCGCATGCGTCCTGCAGCGCGCGATCTCCACCCCGTCGTTCTGCCCCGGCACCCGGCGGATCCGGTTGTAGGCCTTCCAGCCGTCGATCTGGAGGGTGTCGATCAGCGCGCCCCGATCAACGCCCCGTCTGGCATGCGCTCCGCGACATGCCCGCCACGCGAGGCGTCGTGCTCGAAATAAACCGCCGGTTCGGCCTCTTTGTTCCAGCCACGTTCATCGCGGCACAGCCCCCAGAGCCAGGTCGTCTCGCAGCCCCCTTTGGCCTGGGTGCGCAACGGCGTCTCGTCCATGTGCGCCGCATGCCCGCTGGTCACGTGCCGCCAGATTTCATCGCACACCGGCTCCAGAAAGCCCGCGATGTGGGTCGCGTTGCGGCCAAGCGTCTGGCGCGCCACGTTGAACCCGGCGTTGTCCAGTCGACGCCGCTGGCGGTAATGCGTCGAGTGTTCGTAAAATTTCTGGCAGACCGCCTCCACCACGGTCCTCGGCGTGATCGTGCGCCTCCGGCCGATGAAGCCCTCGGCATGTGCGGACACGGGCTTGTGCTCCTTGCAGGCGGCGCTGCGGTTGCAGGCGCAGCGGAAGTAGATGTGCTTTTCCCACACGTAATGCTCCGGGATGACCCTGAGCTGGGTG
>NZ_QJTK01000055.1 GCF_003217355.1 Rhodobacter viridis
TCAGGACTTCGGTAACGGGGTCGTCCCAGTCAAGCGGTTTTGCGCATGCGATCTGGGCCGCCGCGGCGCGGTCTTGTTCTTTGAGCAAGTGCTCTGCTTCTCTGTTCGGCGGCCTCCGCCTGAGATCGACCCGGGTGCATGCTTCGGTCCGTGGTCAGCGCGATGGCCGCCAACATGATGCTGGTTCAATGCAATTCCGGTGTGCCCATCTCATTGGCGTGCTCGATGCAATCGGCATCAGTCCTGAGCACGGCATCACCGGAACCGCGTCCCGTGGGGACCTCGAAGGCCCGCGATCAGGCGGGCAGCAGTCTGGAACCTGTAGCTTTAGTCGGCATGAAGCACCGGAATATCGAGGCGGAAGTCGGCGTCATCCTTCCACATCCGGTGCAGGATCACGGCAATGCGCCGCGCCAGCGCAACCATCGCCCGCTTGGGTCCACGACGGCGCGCAAGTTTCGCGGCCCAGGTTCGCAACCAGCTCGCACGCCCGCGATGCATCATGACGGTGGCAGCCTGACAGAGCGCGCGTCGAAGGTTGACGTCGCCCGCCTTGGTGATCCCGCCCGAGACGTCGCGCTCGCCCGACTGGTTGCGCGAAGGCGTCAGGCCGACCCAAGGCCCGACCTTCTTCGAGGACGCGAAACGGGCGGGGTCATCGATAGCGGATCGATAGGTCAGCGCCACGACAGCGCCGATCCCGGGCATCGACATCAGTCGACGGCAGACCGGATCCTCTTGGGATAGTTGACGGACATGACGCTCAAGGCCCGCCAGCTCTCGCCGCAGCGCCGAGCGCGCGCGAAGCATGGGTTCGGTGGCCGCTTCCAACATCGGATTGCCTGCCGCCAGCTCGCGGATGCGCTGTTCGAAACGGCCTCGCGATATGGCGCCGACCTTGAGGCCGAAGTTCCGTAAGAGCCCACGCAGGGACATTTCCAGGGTAATGAACCCTTGTTGCACGGCTTTTCTGGCGCCTAGCACGGCACGAACTTCTTGTGCAGACACTGATTTGCAATAAACCGGTCGGAACCAGCCGAGGTGCAACAGCCGCGCGATACCTTCGGCATCCCGACGGTCCGTTTTGATCGGCATCGCCTTCAGCGCGCCTTTCACCTGCCGGGTTTCCATGAGAACGACAGGCTGTCCAGCTTCGGACAACCCGCGATGCAACCACTG